>NZ_JAJHPU010000019.1 GCF_020831405.1 Pseudomonas oryzagri
CTCTTCTGTCGCCCAGCTCATTACTACCTCTCGAGTTCACGCGACTTATGTATAACGCCGAGCGCGGAGCGTGGGAGCCATCAAAAGCGTGGAGCTAGCGCCCCATCAACATGAGCGGAATTCATGCCCATCCCCTCCCCGCTCCAGAACCATGCAGCTTTGTTATCATTCCCGTCTTTACGATCCAGCCTTCCCAGGTAGTCCCCATGACCGACCGCGCCGCCCGCCTCCAGGCCCTCCAGCAAGCCCTCAAGGAACGCATCCTGATCCTCGACGGCGGCATGGGCACCATGATCCAGAGCTACAAGCTGGAGGAGTCCGACTACCGCGGCGAGCGCTTCGCCGACTGGCCGCAGGACGTCAAGGGCAACAATGACCTGCTGCTGCTGACCCAGCCGCAGGTCATCGCCGAGATCGAGCGCGCCTACCTGGACGCCGGCGCCGACATCCTGGAGACCAACACCTTCAACGCCACGCGCATCTCGATGGCCGACTACGGCATGGAGAAGCTGGTCTACGAGATCAACGTGGCCGGCGCGCGCCTGGCCCGCCAGGTGGCCGACGCCAAGACCGCCGAGAACCCGGCCAAGCCGCGCTTCGTCGCCGGCGTGGTCGGCCCGACCAGCCGCACCTGCTCGATCTCCCCGGACGTCAACAACCCCGGCTACCGCAACGTCACCTTCGACGAACTGGTGGAGAACTACACCGAAGCCACCCGCGGCCTGATCGAGGGCGGCGCGGACCTGATCCTGATCGAGACCATCTTCGACACCCTGAACGCCAAGGCGGCGATCTTCGCCGTGCAGCAGGTGTTCGAGGAGGACGGCGTAACGCTTCCGATCATGATCTCCGGCACCATCACCGACGCCTCCGGCCGCACCCTGTCGGGGCAGACCACCGAGGCGTTCTGGAACTCGGTGCGCCACGCCAACCCCATTTCCGTGGGCCTCAACTGCGCCCTCGGCGCCAAGGACTTGCGCCCGTACCTGGAAGAGCTGGCCAACAAGGCCGACACCCATGTGTCCGCCCACCCCAACGCCGGCCTGCCCAACGCCTTCGGCGAATACGACGAAACCCCGGCGCAGATGGCCGCGGTGGTCGAGGAGTTCGCCGCGTCGGGCTTCCTGAACATCATCGGCGGCTGCTGCGGCACCACCCCGCCGCACATCCAGGCCATCGCCGAGGCGGTGGCCAAGTACCCGCCGCGCGTCATCCCGGACATCCCCAAGGCCTGCCGCCTGTCCGGCCTCGAACCGTTCACCATCGACCGCAACTCGCTGTTCGTGAACGTCGGCGAGCGCACCAACATCACCGGCAGCGCCAAGTTCGCCCGCCTGATCCGCGAGGAGAACTACACCGAGGCCCTCGAAGTCGCCCTGCAGCAGGTGGAAGCCGGCGCCCAGGTGATCGACATCAACATGGACGAGGGCATGCTGGATTCGAAGGCGGCCATGGTCACCTTCCTCAATCTGATCGCCGGCGAGCCGGACATCTCGCGCGTGCCGATCATGATCGACTCATCCAAGTGGGACGTGATCGAGGCCGGCCTCAAGTGCATCCAGGGCAAGGGCATCGTCAACTCGATCTCCATGAAGGAAGGCGTCGAGGCCTTCAAGCACCACGCCCGCCTGTGCAAGCGCTACGGCGCCGCCGTGGTGGTGATGGCCTTCGACGAAGCCGGCCAGGCCGACACCGCCGCGCGCAAGAAGGAAATCTGCCAGCGCAGCTACGACATCCTGGTCAACGAAGTGGGCTTCCCGCCGGAAGACATCATCTTCGACCCGAACATCTTCGCCGTGGCCACCGGCATCGAGGAGCACAACAACTACGCGGTCGACTTCATCGAGGCCTGCGCCTATATCCGCGACCAGCTGCCCTACGCGCTGTCGAGCGGCGGCGTGTCCAACGTGTCCTTCTCGTTCCGCGGCAACAACCCGGTGCGCGAGGCGATCCACTCGGTATTCCTCTACCACGCCATCCAGAACGGCCTGACCATGGGCATCGTCAACGCCGGCCAGCTGGAGATCTACGACGAGATCCCCAAGGAGCTGCGCGAGAAGGTCGAGGACGTGGTGCTCAACCGCCACGAAGGCAGCACCGAGGCGCTGCTGGCCATCGCCGATCAGTACAAGGGCGACGGCAGCGTCAAGGAAGCCGAAACCGAGGAATGGCGCAGCCTGCCAGTCGCCAAGCGCCTCGAGCACGCGCTGGTCAAGGGCATCACCGCCTTCATCGTCGAGGACACCGAGGAGTGCCGCCAGCAGTGCGCGCGGCCCATCGAGGTCATCGAAGGCCCGCTGATGGCCGGCATGAACGTGGTCGGCGACCTGTTCGGCGCCGGCAAGATGTTCCTGCCCCAGGTGGTGAAATCCGCCCGCGTGATGAAGCAGGCGGTGGCCCACCTGATCCCCTTCATCGAGGCGGAAAAGGGCGACAAGCCGGAAGCCAAGGGCAAGATCCTCATGGCCACAGTCAAGGGCGACGTCCACGACATCGGCAAGAACATCGTCGGCGTGGTGCTCGGCTGCAACGGCTACGACATCGTCGATCTCGGCGTGATGGTGCCGGCGGAGAAGATCCTCCAGGTCGCCCGCGAGGAGAAGTGCGACATCATCGGCCTGTCCGGGCTGATCACCCCGTCGCTGGACGAGATGGTCCACGTCGCCAAGGAAATGCAGCGCCAGGGCTTCTCGCTGCCGCTGCTGATCGGCGGCGCCACCACCTCCAAGGCGCACACCGCGGTGAAGATCGAACCGCAGTACAGCAACGACGCGGTGGTCTACGTCACCGATGCCTCGCGCGCCGTCGGCGTGGCCACCACCCTGCTGTCGAAGGAGCTCAAGCCCGACTACGTGGCCAAGCTGAAGACCGAGTACGCTGAAGTGCGCGAGCGCACCGCCGCGCGCAGCTCGCGTACCGAACGCCTGAGCTACGAGCAGGCGCTGGCCAACAAGCCGCAATTCGACTGGGCCGGCTACCAGGCCCCGGTGCCCTCCTTCACCGGCGTCAAGGAGCTGGACGACATCGACCTGGCCACCCTGGCCGAGTACATCGACTGGACGCCGTTCTTCATCTCCTGGGACCTGGCCGGCAAGTTCCCGCGCATCCTCAGCGACGAGGTGGTCGGCGAAGCGGCCACCAGCCTGTACAACGACGCCCAGGCGATGCTGAAGAAACTGATCGACGAGAAGCTGATCAAGGCCAAGGCCGTGTTCGGCTTCTGGCCGGCCAACCAGGTGCAGGACGACGATCTGGAAGTCTACGGCGCGAACGGCGAGACGCTGGCCACCCTGCACCACCTCCGTCAGCAGACCGTCAAGCCGGACGGCAAGCCCAACCTGTCGCTGGCCGACTTCGTCGCGCCGAAGGACTCGGGCGTGACCGACTACGTGGGCGGCTTTATCGTCACCGCCGGCATCGGCGCCGAGGAGCTGGCCAAGGCCTACGAGGCCAAGGGCGACGACTACAACTCAATCATGGTCAAGGCGCTGGCCGACCGCCTCGCCGAGGCCTGCGCCGAGTGGCTGCACGAGCGCGTGCGTAAGGACTATTGGGGCTACGCCAAGGACGAGCAGCTTTCCAACGAGGAACTGATCAAGGAGCAGTACAAGGGCATCCGCCCGGCGCCCGGCTACCCGGCCTGCCCGGACCACACCGAGAAGGGCACCCTGTTCGCCCTGCTCGACCCCGAGTCCCAGAGCGGCAAGCCGGGCCGCAGCGGCGTGTTTCTCACCGAGCACTACGCCATGTTCCCCGCCGCCGCCGTCAGCGGCTGGTACTTCGCCCACCCGCAGGCGCAGTACTTCGCCGTCGGCAAGGTCGACAAGGATCAGGTGGAAAGCTACAACCAGCGCAAGAATCAGGAGCTGGCCGTGACCGAACGCTGGCTGGCGCCGAACCTGGGTTACGACGCCTGATCGGCAACCGATGAGTGAAAGGTGGGCAAGAGCGATCTTGCCCACTGCGCATTGGGAGACATGGATGTCCCTTCCTCCCTCTGAACGATTCATCGAAGCGCTCCTGCGCTTGGCGTGACTTCGCGCCTGATCGGCTACCAAACTGGATAGCGACCATTTCGACGAAGAGGCCGGCTGGCTCGACCAGCCAGCCGAGAGAGGAAAACATGTCCCCCATCGTCTACCTCATTCGCTATCCCTCGGCCGGACTGTTGCTGGTCCAGTTGTTGGGGCTGTTGCTGTATCCGTGGATGGAGGACACCCAGACCGGCCGGGCGCTGTTCGGCGCCTTCGGCTTGCTGGTGCTGGTGCTGGCGTTGCACGTGGTCAAGCGCAGTCCGGCGCACACCTGGATTGCCGGGTTGCTGGCCTTCCTGGTGCTGGTGCTCACGTTGGTCGATGCGCTGCTGCCCGGCACGCTGCTGAAATGGCTGACCGCCACGCTGGAGGCCGCCTTCTACCTGTACGCAGCGGCCAGTCTCATCAGCTACATGAACGCCGACGAGCGCGCCACCACCGACGAGATCTATGCGGTCGGCGCGACCTTCACCCTGCTGGCCTGGGCCTTCGCCTACCTGTACACGGTCTGCCAGCTGCTGATTCCCGGCAGCTTCGGCGCGCAGATCGAACCGCAGGCTGCGCGGACCTGGATGGAGTTGCTGTTCCTGAGCTTCACCATCCTCTCCGGGGTGGGACTGGGCGACATCGTGCCGTTGACGCCGATGGCCCGCGCGTTGGTGATGCTCGAGGAGTTCGCCGGGGTGATGTACCTCGCCCTGGTGGTATCGCGCCTGATCGCCATGACGGTGGGCAGGCGCTGAACGCCGCACGCTGCCAGCCCCCTCGGCCGCGCGGCAGCGAACCCGGGCGGCGGACGATCTTGATCGAAGCGTTGTGGAGCTTACCGTGCTGATCCGCCTCTACCGTCCCGGCGAAGAACTGCAACTGCGCGCCCTGTTCCATGATTCGGTGCATCGGCTGGCCAATGCCCATTACACGGCGAACCAGCTGGAGGCCTGGGCCCCGGCGGACTTCGACCCGCAGGCCTGGTGCGCGCGCATCCGTGGCAATCGGCCTTTCGTCGCCGAGGATGAGGCAGGCGTCCTGCTCGGCTACGCCGACCTGCAGCCCGATGGTCATATCGACCAGTTCTTCGTTGCCAGCCACGCTGCCCGGCGCGGCGTCGGCCGGGCCATGCTGGCCTACCTGGAGCGGCGCGCACGCCGCCTCGGCATCGCCCGACTGAGCGCCGACGTCAGCCTGTGCGCGGAGACCTTCTTCCTGCACCACGGCTTTCGGGTGCTACAGCGGCAACTGCCGATGGTGCGCGGGGTCGTGCTGGCCAATGCGCGGATGGGCAAGGATCTCGACCTGGTAGAAGCGCCCTCTTCGCCATCCCGGTAATCTGCGCGGACCTGGCGGCTTGTCCGCCCACAGCGGCCGCGACGCCTTGCGGCCACCACAATGGCTGCCACAACCGCCGCAAATACGGAATTCCTGCCCGCAACGCCTTCCTCACGCATTGCCCCGAAACGCGCGCAAAAAAAAGACCATTACCAGCCTAAGGGCGGCCCGGTAATGGTCTGTAAGTCTCTCAGCAGGCCTCGCTGGCCTTGATGGATAAGTTACCGGCGGGACGGCCTGCGAAAAATGCCGATTACGGAGATGGTTTGTTACGCGATGGGTAACAATGGGCACCCCCAAGGCCTGCCGTCTCCGTTGCGCGCAAACAAAAAGCCCCGCACTCGGCGGGGCAAAGGGGGGAAACTCTCAGTTCGTGCAGGTTACGCGGCAGCACGTGAAGATTTCGTGAGGCGGTCCGCCAACGCATCGCCCCGCGATCCAGCACGACGCGCGGCGGGCTGAGCCGGCGCTACCCTTGTCATCCGCAGGCGACTGCTGCAACGCTATGCAGCCCCCGCCAACCTGACCGAGCCACTGCGCCACGCGAGTCTGCCGCTCATGCCCGTGCCGTTTTCGACGCCCATGGTGCTTCTGACCACCGCCATCCTCGCGGGCCTGCTCGCGGCGCTGGCCGTGCTGCTCTGCCGCCGGCGCGCGGAACGGGCCCGTCTCGAACTGCACCTGCGGCTGTTGGAGACGCTGAGCGACGCCGTCTTCGTGGCCGACGCCGGGGGCACCATCGTCCAGCACAACGCCGCCGCCACGCGGCTGTGCGGCGGCGATGCGGTCGGCTCCCCGCTCGCCGACTGGCTGCCGCAGGCGCAGCATCGCGAACGGCAATTCACCGTACTGCGCCGCCGTGACGGCAGCGAGCACGCCGTCGAGGTGACCCACCTGGCGTCCCGCACCGGCGGCGAGAGCCTGCTCCTTATCCGCGCCAGCCTCGCGGCGCAGAGCGACGACGCCGAACGTTTCATGCGCAGCCAGTACTTCGCCAGGATCGGCACCTGGGACTGGCACATCGACACCGAGGAGCTGTACTGGTCGGACGCCATCTACGGCATGTTCGGCTATCAGGTCGGCGAGGTGACGCCCAGCTACCAGCGCTTCTGCGAGCACGTGCATCCGGACGACCAGGCGCGGGTGCGCGCCGGCGAGCTGCGCTGCATCGCCACCGGGCAGAATCACGACGAGGAGTACCGGGTGGTGTGGGCCGACGGCACCGTGCGCTGGCTGCGCGAGACCGGCAACGTGGTCACCGACGCGCAGGGCGCACCGCTGCGCATGATGGGCATCGTCCGCGACATCACCGAGGAAAAGGCCTGGGCCAGCGAGCTGAGCCAGCGCGCCCACCACGACCCGCTGACCGGGCTGCCCAACCGCCTGCTGTTCGAGGACCGCCTGGCGGCGGCCATCGAACGCGCACGCCGCCACGACCAGCGCCTGATGCTGGCATTCATCGACCTCGACGGCTTCAAGGCGATCAACGACCAGCACGGCCATGCCGCCGGCGACAGCCTGCTGGTCACCGTCGGCTCGCGTTTGCAGGATGCCCTGCGCCTCACCGACACCGTGGCGCGCATCGGTGGCGACGAATTCGTGGTGATACTCGAAGAACTGTCGCCACGCGCCAACCTCGCCGACGAGGCCCAGCGCCTCGCCGACAAGCTGCTCGCCGCGCTGGCGCCGCCCATGGTGATCGACGGCATGGCGCATTCGATCGGCGCCAGCCTGGGCATCGCCATCTACCCGGACCACGCACAGAGCATGGACAGGCTCATCCACATCGCCGACCTGGCCATGTACGCGGCCAAGCGCGGCGGCAGCAACCGCCACTGCCTGGGCGACAGCCTGGTCCAGCTCAGCCCGGGCTGATCGCCCCTCGGCGTTTCCCCCGCCAGCATCTCGCGCGTTAAGCTGCGCACCGCGGCGATGCCGCGCAGCCCATCCCAAGACACAAGGAGAGCGTCATGCTCAAAGGCAGTTGCCTGTGCAATGCGGTTCAGTACGAAATCCACGGCGAACTCGGCCCCATCGTCATGTGCCACTGCTCGCGCTGCCGCAAGGCCAACGGCTCGGCGTTCGCCACCAACGCCTCGGTGAACACCAGCGAATTCCACCTCGTCACGGGCCAGGAGGCGCTCGCCGAGCACGAGTCCTCGCCGAACGTGTTCCGGGTGTTCTGCGGCAAGTGCGGCTCGCCGTTGTACAGTCGCCGTCCGGCCATGCCGGAGCTGCTGCGCCTGCGCATCGGCACGCTGGACACGCCGATCGAGGGCAAGCCGACCGCGCACATCTTCGTCGGCTCCAAGGCCGAGTGGTGCGAAATCCACGACGACCTGCCGCAGTACGCCGAACGCCCGTGATTCGCCCATAACCCCGCTGCAGAGCGGCCCGGGTGACCGCCCGGGCCCGCCCCGCTACACTCGACGGCCTGCCCCGGCTCGCGGAGACGCCATGAAGCTCTATCTGTACGATCACTGTCCGTTCTGCGTGCGCGCCGAGATGGTCGCCCACTACAAGCGGGTGCCGGTCGAGCAGGTCTACCTGCTCAACGACGACGAGGCGAGCTGCTTCGCGCTGATCGGTGCCAAGCAGGTGCCGATCCTGCAGTTCGACGACGGTCGCGCGATGGGCGAAAGCCTGGACATCGCCCGCAAGCTGGACGAGCTGGGCGACGCGGCGCGGCCGATCCGCCCACACGGCGACTACCTGCCGATCCAGGAGCACATCAACCAGGTGCGCCTGGCGATCTGGTGCCTGCTGTTCCCCCGCGACATCGCCCTCGATCTGCCCGAGTTCGCCACCCAGGCGGCGCGCGACTACTTCCAGGTAAAGAAGGAACAGATCATCCAGCGCCCGTTCGCCCAGGCCCTGGCGGAAACCGCCGAACACAAGGCGACGGTCGAGGCGATGCTGGCCAGCCTGCCGCCGCTCGACCCGCCGAGCGCCCACGGCGACACCCTGGGCTGGGACGACGTGCTGCTCTATCCAGGTCTACGCAACCTGAGCATGGTCAAGGACCTGGCCTTCCCGCCGGCCGTGCGCGCCTATATCGAGGCAGTCTCCCGCCTGACCGCGACCGCCACCTACTTCGACCGGGCGATCTGAGCATGCGCATCTTCCTCGCCCGCGCCAAACTGGCCGCCGCCATCCTGATCCCCGCCTGGGCGCTGATCACCCTGCTCCTGCACCTCTGGCATCCGGTCATCACCGGCCGGCCGGAATGGCAGGTGGCGGCGATCATCGTGCCGCAGATGATCGTCGGCATGGTGTTCGTCATCATCCCGATCACCCAGGGCCTGCTCGTTCGCCTCGCCGCGCGCCGGCAGGGCCTCAAGGCGGGCGATGCCGACTGATCCGCCCCGTCCGAAGACCTTCTGATCCATGCATACCCTCGAACAACTGCGCCGCGGCGAGCTGGCCGGCGTCAGCCGCCTCGACCTGAGCGCCGGCCTGACGGAATTCCCGCGCGAGATCTTCGCCCTCGCCGATAGCCTGGAAGTGCTCAACCTCACCGGCAATCGCCTGAAGGCGCTGCCGGCGGACCTGTCGCGGCTGCACAAGCTGCGCATCCTGTTCTGCTCGGACAACGACTTCACAGTCCTGCCGGAAATGCTCGGCGAATGTCCGCAGCTGGAGATGATCGGCTTCAAGTCCTGCCGGATCCGCCAGCTGCCGGCCAGCGCCCTGCCGCCACGGCTGCGCTGGCTGATCCTCACCGGCAACCAGCTGGATAGCCTGCCCGACGAGCTGGGCGGCTGTGCCGGCCTGCAGAAGCTGGCGCTGGCCGGCAACCAGCTGCGCGCGCTGCCGGCGAGCATGGCCGACCTTGGCCGGCTGGAGCTGTTGCGCATCGCCGCCAACCGGCTGGACGCCCTGCCCGGCTGGCTGCTGGAACTGCCGCGCCTGGCCTGGCTGGCCTTCGCCGGCAATCCGTGCAGCGACGCCGGCGAGGCGCAGGCGCTGCGCCACAATCCGCTGCCGCCGATTCCCCGCGAGCAGATTCAACTCGGCACAGTCCTGGGCCAGGGCGCCTCCGGCGTCATCCACCGTGCCGACTGGCAGCGGGCCGGGCAACCCGCCCAGGCGATGGCCGCCAAGCTGTTCAAGGGCGAGGTGACCAGCGACGGCCTGCCGCGCAGCGAGATGGCCGCCTGCATCGCCGCCGGCGACCATCCCAACCTGATCCGCGTCGCCGGCCAGTTGGCCGAACGGGCCGACGGCGCGCCCGGCCTGCTGATGGAGCTGATCGATCCGAGCTTTCGCCCGCTGGCCGGCCCGCCGTCGCTGGCCAGCTGCACCCGCGACTGCTACGCGCCGGAGCACCGTTTCGCCTTCGATGAGGCACTGCGCATGTCCCGCGGCGTGGCTTCGGCGGTGGCGCACCTGCACGGGCGCGGCATCCTGCATGGCGATCTGTACGCCCACAACCTGCTGGCGAACGGCCACGGCGACTGCCTGCTCGGCGACTTCGGCGCCGCCTCCTTCCTGCCGCGGGAAGCCGGAGCCCTGCAGCGCATCGAGGCACGCGCCTTCGGCTACCTGCTGGAGGAGCTGCTGGAGCGCTGTGCGGCGGACGACCAGCCGCAGCGCCAGCAACGCCTGGCCCAGTGGCGCGACCGGTGCCTGGGCGACAACGTGCTGGAACGACCCGACTTCGCCAGCCTGGAAGCCGGCTTGGCCAATATCTGAAAACGGCGCCGAGCGGCGCCCAAACGCAGGGGAAGGATTCCCATGTTCGACCGCCATCCCGACCAGGCCGCCGCCCGCAAGGGCTACACGCTGGTCGGCAGCCTGTTCGCCATTTTCGGCCTGGCCATGGCCTGGTTCGGATCGGTCATCGGCGCCATCGTCGGCCTGGCGTTCGCCGCGCTGCTGGTCGTGCCATCGCTGTGCTGCGGACACGCCGCCTTCGCCCGCTACGAGAAATGGCTGTCCCGGCTGGCGCCGTTCGGCAACCTGTAGTCGACTGCCGGAGCACGCCGCTCGCTCAGGACTCGCCGAACAACCGCTCCACGTCCTCGCGGCGGCACAGCTCGGTGCCCGGGCGCATGATGGTCGCGCAACCGGCGGCGATGCCATAGCGCACCGCGCTGCGCAGGTCGCGGCCATTGGCCAGGGCGAGCACGATGGCGCCGACCATGCTGTCGCCGGCGCCCACCGCGCTGCGCACCGGCACCTCGCAGGCGCCGAAGCGCTCCACATCGTCCTGGCTGGCGAGCAACGCGCCTCGGCCTCCCAGGGACAGCACGACGATCTCGGCCGCCCCCCGGCCAACCAGCTCCCGCACCGCCGCCTCCTGCTCCGCCTCGCTGTCGAGGGCGTGCCCGGCGATACTGGCCAGCTCGCTGAGGCTCGGCTTGAGCAGGTGGATGCCGCCCCCGGCCACCGCATAGCGCAAAGCCTCGCCCGAGCAGTCCAGCACCAGGCGGGCGTCGATGCGCCGCGCCAGCGCGACCACCTCGTCGTAGAAGCCCAGCTCCACTCCGGGCGGAAAGCTGCCGCTCAGCACCAGATAGCCAGGCAGTGGCTGCAGGCTGGCGATGGCCTCCAGACAGGCGCGCTGCTCGGCTGCCGACAGGGTCGGACCGGGGAGCACGAAGCGGTACTGCAAACCGCTGTCGCCCTCGTCGACGGTAAAGCTCTCGCGGGTCTCGCCCGCGATCGGCACCCGCCGCTGCGGCAGATCCAGCTCATCCAGCATGCGCTCCAGCATGTCGCCGAACGGCCCGCCGGCCGGGTACACCGCGACCGCCTGGCCGCCGAGGCTGGCGACCACCCGCGCCACGTTGATGCCGCCGCCACCGGGATCGTAGCGCGGCAGGTCGCAGCGCAGCTTGCTGGTCGGCGCGACCCGCGCGGTGCTGGTCGAGAGGTCCATGGCCGGATTCAGGGTCAGGGTGGCGATCAGGGGCATGGGTATTCCAGGCTGGGGAGCGGCAGGGCCGCGAGGAGATATGTGCCAAGTTTGGTCCGCAGGGCACGAGCGGGGCAATCGCAGCGACACTGGCCCCGTGCGTGCCCCCGACAGGGCCGGCTCAATCAGGCGGCAAGCCACCCATCCGCGTCCGGACGGACTCAACGGCTGGCGCAGCAGAAATTGGACAGTTCGCGCAAAGCGACCAAACTCATAAGCAGTTATCTGCTTGTTTCCAACCGGCATTGTACGAACGCGCGGCTCCCATCGGGTTGTGGTCGAGGGGGCCGCATGTGCCGTGCGAGGAACGCCTTGGATAACCAGACTGCAACGCCGCAGAGCCTAGAGTGCGGATAAAAGGACCAGCATCCCGGCGGAGGACAGATGAGGAACAGGGCTCTCGGCTGCGCAGCTCTCGCCTTACTCGTGCTGCTGGGCATCGCGATAGTCGTCGCCGGCGGCTGGGGAGGGCTGGTCCTCCTCTATCGGGGACCACAGGACGCGACGCTGCGCAATGCCTTGGCCATCGGCTTTGTCCTCGCCTCGCTGATCACCCTGATCGCCCTCGCCCTGCCGGCTTGGCGCTGGCGGGTGCTGGGCGGCTACCTCGCCCTGTTCGTCGTCATGCTGGTCTGGTGGAGTGGCATCACGCCGTCCAACGACCGCGTCTGGCAAGAGGATGTGGCGGTGCTGCCCTACGCGACCATCGAAGGCGACATGGTCACGCTGCACAACATCCGCAACTTCGAGTACCGCAGCGAAACCGACTACACCCCGGCTTGGTACGACAAGACCTTCGACCTGCGCAAGCTGCAGGGCGTCGACCTGATCGCCGTGTACTGGATGGGCCCGGCCATCGCCCACATCTTCCTGAGCTTCGACTTCGGTGGCGGCGACCACCTGGCCGTGTCCATCGAGACGCGCAAGGAAAAGGGCGAGGCCTACTCCACCCTCAAGGGCTTCTTCCGCGAGTACGAGCTCTACTACGTGGTGGCCGACGAGCGCGACGTGATCCGCCTGCGCACCAACTATCGCCGCGACCCGCCGGAGGACGTCTATGTCTACCGCCTCCAGGGGGATATCGAGAACGGCCGGCGCCTGTTCCTCGAGTACCTGCACAACATCAACGCGCTGCGCGAGCGCGCCGAGTTCTACAACACCCTGACCACCAACTGCACCACCACCATCTGGATGAATGCCCAGGTCAACCCCAACCACCTGCCCTTCAACTGGAAGATCCTGGCCAGTGGTTTCCTGCCGGAGTACCTCTACGAGCAGGAGCGCCTGGCCGATCATGGCCTGCCATTCGCCGAGTTGCAGCAGCGCGTGCACGTCAACGCCCGTGCCCAGGCAGCGGACCAGGCAGCGGACTTTTCCAGGCGGATTCGGGAGCAGCCGCTCCCATGGCCGGTGGAAACCTCCGCCGATGGCCAGGACAGTGCGCCCTGAGGGGCAGGCCTGCGGAGCCCGACGCATCGAAAGGGAGAAATACGGATGCCATTGCGTGAGCGGATCACCCTTCTCGCCCTGAGCCTGGCAATGGCCGTGGCTCCCCCTGCCCTGGCCGCAGCGACCAAGCCCGGCGATCTTGCCCAGCCGGGCGGGGTCAAGCGTCCGCGGATCTGCCTGGTTCTCTCCGGCGGCGGCGCACGCGGTGCGGCCCACGTCGGCGTGATCAAGGTACTCGAGGAGTACCGCGTGCCGATCGACTGCATCGCCGGCACCAGCATGGGCGCCCTGGTGGGCGCCGCCTACGCCACCGGCACCTCCACGCCGGAAATGGACACCATCCTGAAGACCATCACCACGGAACTGCTGTTCAAGGAGGAGCCGCCGCGCCAGGAACGCGCCATGCGCCGCAAGCAGGACGACTACACCAATCTGGTCACCCCGGAGGTCGGCCTGGAGGACGGCCAGGTCAAGTTCGGCAAGGGCATCGTCACCGGCGTGCAGCTGGAAACCGTGCTGCGCCAGCTGAGCAAGGCCAAGGGCCACTATCGCTTCGACGAACTGCCGATCCCCTACCGCGCGGTAGCCACCGATCTGGTGACCGGCAAGGCCGTCGTGTTCCACGAGGGCGAACTGGCCAATGTCATGCGCGCCAGCATGTCGGTGCCCGGCGCGGTGGCGCCGGCCGAGTTCGACAACATGATCCTGGTCGACGGCATGCTCACCAGCAACCTGCCGATCCAGACCGCTCGGGATGAGATGGGTGCGGACATCGTCATCGCCGTGAACGTCGGGACACCCCTGCTCACCCGCGAGCAACTCGGCGGGATCTTCGGCGTGTCCGGGCAGATGCTCAGCATCCTCACCGAGCAGAATGTGCAGGCTTCGCTGGCCACTATGCGACCGACCGACATCCTCATCTCGCCGGAGCTGGGCAACTTCTCGACCGGCGATTTCGACCACCTGCAGCAGATCGCCCCCCTCGGCGAAGTGGCGGCACGCAAGGTCGCCGACCGGCTCGCCCAGCTATCCCTGCCGCCGGCCGAATACGCCGCGCTGCGCAAGCGCCAGACCATCGAAGTGGTGGCGGACCTGCGGCCGGTCGACGAGATTCGCTTCGAGAACCTCAAACGCGTCAATCCGAAAACCGCGCGACTGGCGATGGACACCCAAGTCGGCGAGCCCATCGACCAGCCCACCCTCGACAAGGACATGCGGCGCATCTACGGCACCGGCGACTTCGAGCACGTCAACTACCGCTATCTCGAGGAGCCGGGCAAGCGCATTCTCGCCGTGGAAGCCGTGGAGAAATCCTGGGGGCCGAACTACCTGCGCTTCGGCCTGGGGCTGTCCAGCGACTTCAGCGGCGATGCGTTCTTCAACATCCTCGGCAGCTACCGCAAGACCTGGCTCAACTCGCGCGGCGCGGAATGGCGCACCGACGTGCAGTTCGGCCGTACCAGCGGCCTGTATACCGAGTTCTACCAGCCCTTCAGCGCCACCAGCCGCTTCTTCGTCGCCCCCCATGCGTTCCTCGAACGGAGCACCTCCGACCTCTACCGCGACGACGACCGCGTGGCCAGCTACGAGATGACCTCCATGCTGGGCGGCGTCGACCTGGGCAGCCAGTTCAGCCGCTACGGCGAATTGCGCCTCGGCATGCTGGGGGGCCGGCTCAAGCCGCGACTCGATACCGGTCCGGAGTTCCTGTCGCCGGGCGAATCGCGCGTCCAGCAAGGCGCCTACCGCGCCATCCTCAAGCTCGACCAACTGGACAGCGTGCACTTCCCGCGCTCGGGCTGGCGCTTCGGCGCGAACGTGTTCGACTCGACCAGCGCGCTCGGCGCCGACGACGAGTACACCAAGTGGGACGCCGACGCCCATGCGGTGTACTCGTTCGGCAATCACACCCTGAATTTCGCGGTGAAGTCCGGCGAAAGCCTCGGCAACGATCCGTTGCCGCGCTACGACCAGTTCCAGTGGGGGGGCTTCCTGACCGGTTCGGGCTACTCCAGTGGGCAGCTGGCTGGCGAGGAACTGCAATTCGGCCGGGCGATGTATTACCACCGGATACTCGAAGGCAGCATCTTCGAGGGCGCCTACAGTGGCTTCTCCCTGGAGTTCACCCGCATCGGCGATCCGCTGGTGCCTGGCAATTCGGAAGACTGGCTGAAGTCCGCTGCCGTGTTCATCGCCGCCGACAGCCCGCTCGGCCCAGTCTATCTGGGCTACGGGCATGCCGAGGATGGCAACAAGAGCTTCTATTTCTATCTGGGTCGACCGTTCTAGGGCCATTGCCCCGCAAGCAGCGCCCTCGCCGCCATCCAAGGGGAAAAGCATGACAACCGTAGCGAAGAAGAGCGCCAAGGCGAAGAAGGAGCCCAGCATGCCGGCAGCGCCAATTGCGGTATTTCGCTCCCGGGACGAGCGTATCGCCGCCGGTCGGGCACTGCGCGAGAAGCTGCCGCGCAGCGAGCATGCCGCCTGGACGCCACCGGCCAAGGGTCGCGACCCCATCGCCATCCTCGAGAAATCCAACGAGGATCGCCTCCAGGACCTGGTGCCGATCCGCTACGGTCGCATGCTGCGCAGTCCCTTCACCTTCCTGCGCGGCTCCGCGGCGTTGATGGCCCACGACCTCGCGACCATACCCAGCACTGGCATTCGCGTGCAGGCCTGTGGCGATTGCCACCTGCTGAATTTCGGCCTGTTCGCCACTCCGGAGCGCAATCTGGTCTTCGACCTCAACGACTTCGACGAAACCCTGCCCGCCCCCTGGGAGTGGGACATCAAGCGGCTGGCCACCAGTTTCACGGTCGCCGGGCGCGACAACCGACTGGCCAACGGCGACTCGCGAGACAGCGCGGTCGCCTGCGTACGTGCCTATCGGGAAGGCCTGCGCGAATACTCGAGGATGAACCCTCTGGAGGTCTGGTATTCGTGCCTGGACCAGGAAGCCCTGCTCGAGACGGCTCCAGATGAAAAGGTGCGCAGGCTGCGCCAGCAGATCACCGACAAGGCCCGCGAACGAGTGGTAGAGAACGTGTTCCCCAAGCTTGCCGAGCAGGTCGCCGGCAGCCCCCGCCTGGTCGACCAGCCACCGATCATCTATCACGTTGGCGATCCCGATTTCCTCGACAGGGTACGTGAGGGACTGGCGGACTACCGGGCGACGCTCTCCGACGAGCGCCGCGTACTGCTGGATCGTTATCGCCTGGTGGACGCTGCGATGAAGGTGGTGGGCATCGGCAGCGTCGGTACCCGTTGCTTCATCGCCCTGATGTTCTCCGAGGAGAATCACCCGCTGATTCTCCAGTTCAAGGAAGCCTGTCGCTCGGTCCTCGAGCCCTATGCGGGGAAAAGCCGGTACGAGAACCAGGGCCAGCGGGTCGTCATGGGCCAGCGACTGATGCAGTCCTCCAGCGACATATTCCTCGGCTGGATGCGCGGCCGGGCCGGGCGCGACTTCTTCGTGCGCCAGTTGCGCGACATGAAGATGTCCGTGCCGCTCGAGGGCGTCTCAGGCACACAGCTCAAGCGCTACGCCGGGCTGTGCGGCCAGGTCCTCGCCCGCGCCCATGCCAAGTCGGGTGATGCCGCGAGCATCAGCGGCTATCTGGGCAAGAACGATGCCTTCGACGAGGCGCTGGGCGACTTTGCGGTCGCCTACGCGGACCAGACCGAGCAGGACCACGCGGCCCTGGTGGAAGCCGTCAACGCCGGACGGCTGCAGGTACTCGTCGAGGAGGAGTAGAGGCCGAACGGCCGGCATGCAGCGCCGGCCGCGTCACTCTGCCCCAGCGCTCCATATGCATCGCGACAACGACGAGTGAGCGCCGGGCCCGCGCCCCGGCGTCCACCATCGCATGCCGGTCGGCGCCGCTCAGCGCTGATCGTCGACCGGCGACCAGCCTCCACCCAGCGCGCGGTACAGGCTCACGGCCGCGCTCAACTGCTGCTGGCGGGTCTGCGACTCCAGCAGCTCGGCCTGGAACAGGCTGCGCTCGGAATCCAGCACTTCCAGGTAGCTGACCAGACCGCCGTCGTAGCGCGCCCGTGACAGGCGCGCTGCGGTGCGCGCCGCGGCGAGCTGGCGTTGGCGGGCGAGGTGCTCGTTGCCCGAGGTACGCAGGCCGGTCAGCGAGTCGTCCACGTCGCGCAGGCCATTGATCACCGCCTGTTCATAGTTCAACCGTGCCTGCTCGGCCCGCTGGCGCTGGGCCTCCTCGATCGACTTGAGCTGCCCGGCGTTGAAAATGGGCGCGAAGAGATTGCCGAGGACACTCCAGCTTTCGCTGTCGCCCTCGATCAGATCGCTGAGATCGCGGCTGGCGTAGCCGAAGCTGGCGGTCAGCGACAGCGAGGGCAGGCGCTGGGCGCGCGCGACGCCGATGCGCGCGGTCTCGGCAGCCAGTTGCTGCTCGGCGGCGAGGATGTCCGGACGACGCTCCAAGAGATTCAGCGGCAACCCGGCCGGCACCTCGACCGGCAAGCGCTGCCGCGTGAGTTCGTTGCCACGCTCGATGGCCCGTGGCCGCGAGCCGACCAACACGCTCAGCGCATTCTCGGTCTGCCGCACGGCGCGGTCGAAGGCCGCCACCGAGGCTTGCGCATCGGCGGCTTCGATCTCGGCCTGGTTGACGTCCAGCTCCGGTACGGTGCCCTTGGCGAAGCGCTCCTTGATGATGCCCAGGGCGTCCTCGCGCGACTTTTGCGTGCGAATGGAAATGCGCAGGCGGTCGTCGAGGTCGAGCAATTGGAAGTAGGTGGTGGCCACCGCGGAAATCAGCGAAATGGTCACGTTGCGCGCGCTGTTCTCGCTGGTCAGCAGGTCGGCGCGTGCCGCCTCGGTGGCGCGGCGCAGCTTGCCCCACAGGTCGATCTCGAAGGAGGCCGCGCCATTGAAGAAGTAGCTGCTCTCGGTTTCGGCCGTCGGCAGGACGTTGCGACTCGGCGAGGAGCGTCCGGCACCGGCCTCGGCGTCGAGGAACGGGTACTGGTTGGCCCTCTCGATGCGCAGCAGCGCCGCCGCCTCCTCGATGCGCGCCACTGCCACGCCGAGATCGCGGTTGTTGGCCAGCGCCTCCCGGATCAGCGCATCGAGCCGGTCGTCGGCGAACAATTCCCACCAGTCGAGGTTGGCGAAGGACGCATCGGTGGTGGCGGCCTCCTGGTAGGCGGCCGGCATGTCGAGCGAGGGGCGCTTGTAGTCGGGGCCGACCATGCAGCCGCCGGTAAGCAACATCCCGGAGAGCAGGGTGGCGGTCAGCAGCGGTGGCCGCCGGGTGAATCCCTTCATGGCTTGGCCTCCTCGCTCGCGTGCTCGGCTTGCGGCGGTTTTTTCTTCTTGCCGGTCATATAGCGCTCGACGATCACGAACAACCCCGGCACCAGCACGACGCCGACCACGGTGGCGGTCAGCATGCCGGCGAAGGAGGTCATGCCCATGATCTTGCGCGCCTCGGCGCCGGCGCCGCTGGCGAGAATCAGCGGGATCACTCCGAGGATGAAGGCGAAGGAGGTCATCAGGATCGGCCGGAAGCGCAGTCGCGCGGCCGCCAGCGCCGCCTCCACCGGTCCCTTGCCTTTCTCGATTTCGGTACGGGCGAACTCGACGATCAAGATCGCGTTCTTCGCCGCCAGGCCGATGAGCATCACCAGGCCGATCTGCGCGAACACGTTGTTCTCGTAGCTGGGGCTGAAGAAGCGCGCCAGCCACAGGCCGAACATGGCGCCGCAGATGGCGATGGGCGTGCCGAACAACACGCCGAACGGCAGCGACCAGCTCTCGTACTGTGCGGCGAGGATCAGGAATACGAACACCAGCGCCATGACGAACACCATGCTGCCGGAGCCCTCCGCGGCCTTCTCCTGGTAGGACATGGCGTTCCAGGCGTAGGACATGTCGCTGGGCAATACCTCGGCCGCCACCTCCTCCAGCGCCTTCAACGCCTGCGCCGAGCTGTAGCCCGGCGCCGGGCGGCCGGTGACCTCGGCGGCGCGGAACATGTTGAAGCGGTAGGTGAACTCGGGGCCGTTGGTGGATTCGTCGGTCAGCAGGGTGTTCATCGGCACCATCGCGCCGGCGCTGTTGCGCACGTAGAACAGCGATGCGTCGGCGAGGTCCTTGCGGTATTCGGTCTCCGCCTGCACGTACACCTTGTACAGCCGACCGAAGCGGTTGAAGTCGTTGACGTAGGCGCCGCCGAGGAAGGAACCCAGGGTCTGGTTGACGTCCGCCGGGGCGACGCCGAGCTTCATGGTCTTCTGGGTGTCCACGTCCAGGTAGATCTGCGGCACCGTGGCGCGGTAGGTGGTGTAGAGGCCGGCGATTTCCGGACGCTTGCCGGCCGCCTCCATGAACGCCTGGGTTTGCTCGGCCAGGTAGTCGGGGCTGTTGCCGACGCGGTCCTGCAGCATGATCGAGAAGCCGGAGCCGGTCCCCAGGCCCGGAATGGCCGGCGGACCGAAGGCGATGGCGATACCCTCGTTGATCGCCGCCAGCTTGCCGTTGAGGCGCTGGGCAACGCGGGTGGCCACGTCCTCGGCCCCCGGGCGCTCCCCCCACTCCTTGAGCTGGATGAAGAAGAAGGCGTTGTTGGTGGACGAGGCGCCGGACAGGAAGCTGTAGCCGGTCACCGTGGTGTAGGACTCGATGGCCGAATCGGCGGCGAGGATCGCCTCGACCTTGGCGGCGGCGGCATGGGTGCGCTCCAGCGAGGAGGCATCCGGCAGCTGCAGGTTGGCCATCAGGTAAGCCTGGTCCTCCTCGGGCACGAAGCCGCCGGGGACAGTGCGGAACAGCAGCACCAGCGCCACCACCAGCACACCGAGTACCGCCAGGGCGCGCAGCGGGCGGTGGGTGAAGCGGCTGGTCAGGCCGATGTACTTGTCCGTCACCCGGTCCAGGACGCGGTTGAAACCGGCGAAGAACCGCCCCAGCCGGCCCTGCTTGCCATGGCCGTGCGGCTGCAGCAGGGTGCTCGACAACGCCGGACTCAGCGACAGGGCGACAATCGCCGAGATGCACACCGAGATGGCGATGGTGATGGCGAACTGCTGGTAGAGCCGGCCAGTGATCCCCGACATGGCGGCCACTGGTACGAACACCGCGGTCAACGACAACGCCGTGGCGATCACCGGACCGCTGACCTCCTTCATCGTCTCGATGGTCGCCTCGCGGCGCGGCATACCGTGCTCCATCTTCTCCGACACGCCCTCCACCACCACGATGGCGTCGTCCACCACGATACCGATGGCCAGCACGAGGCCGAGCAGCGAGAACGTATTGATGGAGAAGCCGAGCAGCGGAAACACTGCGAAGGTACCGACCAGCGCCACCGGCACCGCCAGGGTCGGGATCAGGGTGGCGCGGAAGTTCTGCAGGAAGATGAACACCACGATGGTGACGATGACCGTCGCCTCGATCAGGGTATGGACGATCTCCTCGATGCCCGCCGACACCGGCTTGGTGGTGTCCAGGGAAATCACGTACTCGATGTCCTGCGGGAAGCGCTGTTTCATCTGCTCCATCGCCGCGCGGATCTTCTCGGCCACCTCCAGGCCGTTGGCGTCGGGCAACTGGTAAACCGCCAGCACGGCGGCCGGCTTGGAGCCGAAGGCGCCGATCTGGTTGTAGGTTTCGGCGCCCAGTTCGATGCGCGCGACGTCGCGCAGCAGCACCTGCGAGCCGTCCGGGTTGGAGCGCACCACCACCTGGCCGAACTGCTCCGGCGTTTCCAGGCGCCCGCGGGTCTGCACCGCGTAGGCGAACTCGGTGCCGGGCGCGGCCGGCGGGCCGCCGAGCTTGCCGGCCGGAGTCAGCACGTTCTGCTGCTGCACGGCGTTGACGATGTCCGGGACGGTGAGCGCCAGGCGGCTGAGCTGATCCGGCTTGATCCAGATGCGCATGGCGTAGTCGGAGCCCCCGAAGATGGTGACCTGGCCGACCCCCTGGATGCGGGCGATCTCGTCGAGGACGTTAATCGACATGTAGTTGGTGAGGAAGTCGGCGTCGTAGCTCTCCTTGGGCGAGCGCAGGGTCACCAGCATCAGCGGGAAGGCCAGCGCCTTCTTGACCTTCACGCCCTTGCGCTTGACGTCCTCGGGCAGCTGCGCGGAACCCTCGGACACGCGGTTCTGCACCAGCACGTTGGAGATGTCGAGATCCGAACCGACCTCGAAGGCCACCGACAGGGTCATCTGCCCGTTACCGGCGTTGGTCGACTTCATGTACAGCATGTTCTCGACGCCGTTGACCTTCTGCTCCAGCGGCGTGGCCACCGACTGTTCGACGTTCACCGCGTTGGCGCCGTCGTAGGTGGCCTCCACCTTGATCTCGGGCGGCGTGATGTCGGGGTACTGGGCGATCGGCAGGCTGCCCATCGCCACCAGGCCGACAATGACGATGATGATCGAGATCACCATCGCGAAGATGGGGCGGCGAACGAAGAACTCACCCATTTTTGCCCTCCCCGGCCACCGGCGGCAGCTCGCTGGCGTCGGCATCTCGCGGCTTCACCTTCATGCCCGGACGCAAGCGCAACAGACTGGCCACCGCGACCCGCTCGCCCGGCTGCAGGCCGGACTCGATCACCCAGTCGCTGCCCAGCCGCTGGCCCACCTGCACCTGGCGCACCTCCACGGTGTCGTCGGGCTTGATGACGAATACCCGGTGCACAGACTGCAGTTCGCTGACCGCGCGCTGCGGCAGCAGGATGGCGCCCTTGATCTGATCGGCGTCGAAGCGGATGCGCGCGAACATGCCCGGGCGCAACAGGCCTTGCGGGTTGGGGAACTCCGCCTCGATGGTCAGCGCGCCGGTGGTGGGATCGATATTGCGGTCGACCTTGGTCGGCACGCCGCGCTGATCGTAGAGTGTGCCGTCGGCAAGGATCAGTGACAGCGGCCGCTGGTTTGCGCTGGCGAGGCTGCCATTGGCGGACTTGCCCTGCTGCTGGTCGGCCAGCCGCCGCGCCGCATTCAGATAACCGCGCTCGGTAATGGAGACCCGCACGGCGATGGGATCGGTGCGCGAGATCACGTTGAGCAGTCCGCCGTTGGTACGCTGGCTGACGAAATCGCCCACCTCGGCCTCGGACAGACCGATCAGGCCGCGCTCGGGGGCGTGGATCTTGGTGTAGCCCAGTTCGATCTGCGCCAGCTCGACCTGCGCCTTGGCCGCCTCGACGTAGCTTTGCGCCGCTTCGTGGTTGGCTACCGCCGCGTCCAGGTCCAGCTTGCTGACCGCATTGATCGCGGCCAGAGGACGGATGCGATCGAGGTCCGACTTGGTCTTCACCAGGCTGGTGCGCGCCTGCGCCAGCCCCGCCTGGGCCTGGGCGACCTTGGCCTGGAACGGCTGCGGATCGATGGTGTAGAGCAGCGCGCCCTTGTCGACGAAGGTGCCTTCCTTGAAGTGGATGCCGTCGAGGAAGCCGTCGACCCGCGCGCGGATGGTCACGTCGGTGGAGCCAATAGTCTCGCCTATCAGGTCCAGGGGAACACTCACATCCTTGGCGACGGCGGTGACGATCGGCACCTCCATCAGCGTGGCCGCCGGCGGCGCCTTGCTGTCACAGCCACCGAGCAGCGTCTGCGCCAGGGCGAGAATGATGCCGAGAAACGCGAGGGGGTGTTTTGTCTGTGCCATGGTGTCTTCCGTTAACGATCGGCGCCGACACACATCGCGAGGCCTGGCCAGCCACGCAATGAGTGCAAGTCGGGTTCAAGACAACTCCATCAACCTTTCTCCGCCCCGCCAGGCCTCGCCTGGGCTGGCGCGACACTCCCGCCGACATGCAAGCGCAGTCGGAGGGGGTATCGGCGCCCACGCCACGTCCCGGACCTGAAAGAATCCCCCGAGCGAAGAAAACTGCGCACTACCGGCATCCACTGGTCGGCCTTACCGGCCCTTACGTGCTACAGCCGAAATTCCCTTGGCCGTTTCCAGAATCAGTATGGCCAAGCTCCGCCAGTTGGCCATTCGGCGTTCCGGCAGCTGACCGCTCTTCGAGCCTTGACACGCCATGCCCGAGTCGTCCCGCTGCGCCGGCCGTAGCCTATCGACGGCATCATGGCGGTATGGCCAGAGCACTGCAGGCCAGACAGCCGGGAGTTCACTGGAACTTCTCGATATCGCGCACGATGCCGTCGATCACACCCTTGAGGGTATTCAGGGTGATCTTCTCCTCCCTGTTCTCCAGCTCCTTGCCGTAGCCCTTGCGCACCACCTGCATTACCGGCCTGCCGGTGCTGGCATCGACCAGTTCGGCCTCGATGAACAGCTCGGTGGTGCGGTCGCGGGTGCCACTGGCGGTGGAGGCGGCAGCGGCGATCAGGGCGAGCGGGATGACTTCGTAGGGTTTGAGCCCTTCGGCCTTGGAATCCACACCGGTGATGGCCGAGCGCAGGATCAGGGTCTGTTCAGGCGGCAGGGAGGACAGCTCGGCCGGCTCATGGAGCTGGAAGCGCTTGCCCAGCGCACCGCGAACCTGCTGGACGGTATAGGCCCGCAGTTGCTGGAGCGCCGTGTCGCCGATCTGTTCGGACGGTTGCGGCGTCGGGTAGAAGTCGATCGACTGCACCACCAGGTGCGGGTAGTTTTCCAACTTGAAGCCCGGCGCCATCCAGCGCAGCACCGGCTGGCCGGTGGCCGACTTGGTCTCCTGCAACTGCGAATAGCTGGAGAGGAACCCGGAGTATTGCTCCGGCTCGGCGACCTTCGACGCGCAGCCGCCGAGCGCCAGAGCGGCCGTCAGCAACCCGGTGACAGCGAGACTCGAACGTTTCATCTTCTTGCTCCTGTTGGCGAATCAATTTCGCCAGGTGATGGAACTGCTCAGCACGTGGACGGCGCCTTGGGCGAGACGCACCCATCCACTCCATTGCTCTGCGCGACGCGCACGTCGCCCATCCAGACGAAGGTATAGCCGAGGTTCGACTCGACGTTTTCATCCCCGGCGCCGGTGGTGCTGGCGGCCGGTCGCCAGGTTTTCGCCAGCGGCGCATCGAAGGTGCATTCATGATCGGAAGCGAGCGAGCTGTCGCAGGCCAGCGACGCCGGCTTGGCGACACTGGTAGATGGCCGCCCGGCAGGCGCTGCAGCGCCGGCAGCGCCGGCAGCGCCGGCAGCGGCCAGGTTGGCGCTATCGGCGGCGTGCTCGCATGGCAGGATGCAACCGGCGCATGCAGTCGCCGGTCCGACGAGGCCCGAAGCGTCAGAGAGTGCGCGAAGAAAGGAGCCCGCAATGCGCATATCGACTTCCCTGGACGAGACAGCAGTGCGACACACAGCCTCGAACGAGCGGGAAACAGGCCGCTTCACAGCCCCTTGCACGGGGTACGAACAGCCATCGCCCATCTCGATGAATTGGCATATCCAGAAAGTTGTTTAGTTCGGACTTGCCGACCTGTCAATTTTCCGGCCGCCAATAGGAAAGGCTCGGCGCCATTCCCGCCAACCTCGATCGACAGCGGATCAACTCACTTGACGCCCCGGGCTTTGCGCCCATTACTGATAGCCAGGATCTGCAGATCTGCCCGGCGTCCTCGTCATCAAGGAGCTTCAAGATGAAAGAACTCAAGATGAAAGAACTGCTGCTCGCCATACTCAGCGCCCTCGCCTTGACCGGCTGCGCCAGCGAATACCTGATCGTCACCAACGACGGCAGCGTGATCGCCACCGAGGAAAAGCCGAAGTTCGACGAGGAAAGCGGGATGATGCAGTTCGAAGATGAGGAAGGACGCGAGCAAAGCATCCCCCGGGATAGCGTCAAGTCGATCATCGAACGGTGACCGCCGGCTGCGACGCGCGAAAAAACAAAAGCCCGCACGCGGCGGGCTTTCGTCGACGGGACGGACTAGAGGTCGTCATCCCAGTTGTCGAGGCCGTCCTGCCACTCCTCCGGCTCCTCGGGGTCCAGCTCTTCCCGGGCCTCGACTGAGCCCGGCTCGGTGTCGAAATCGTCCTCTTCCCCGGCAAACAGGCGGGAAAGGTCGTCGCCGTTATCCAGATACTGATCATGCTCGGGCTCGTAGCCGTCTGCGTCATGCTCGTCCAGCATGCCTACTCCTGCGCATCACGTTGCAATCCGGGGGCGGGACTGTAACCCAGCTATCCGCGGTGACGCCAATCGGCCCCCTGCCCCACGCCGCGCAAGCGGAGCTGAAACGGTAATCCGTACGGTGCGGTAGGGACGACTCGATTCGTCAGCTCGGCCGACTCGATAACGCGCGGTGTTCTTCCGCTGAGTCATCGCCATGGCCGCCGGCGTCCCCTGCCGGGAGCGACGACGCTTCGGCGAAACGGTCTAGCGTGCGCAATTGCTTGAAGCCCCACATCCAGGCACCGACTACCGCCAGGGTACACAGACTGCCGCCGACAGCCGCAGCGACCACCCCGAACCAGGCGGCGAAGCTGCCGGCGCGGAACTCGCCGAGTTCGTTGGACGAGCTGATGAACAGCATGTTCACCGCGTTGACCCGCCCGCGCATGGCGTCGGGCGTCGAGAACTGCACCAGCGTCGAGCGAATGTACACGCTGACCATGTCGGCACCGCCTGCCACCATGAGGGCCGCGAACGACAGCCAGTACAGACTGGAGAGGGAGAACACCAGGTTGGCGACGCCGAACACCCCGACGGCGATGAACATGGTCAGGCCCACCCGCCGATCGAACGGCCGAACGCTGAGATAGAGGCCGACCCCCACCTCACCGATGGCGATGGCGCTGCGCAGGGCACCGAGGCCCTCCGGGCCGACCTGCAGGACATCGCTGGCATAGACCGGCAGCAGGGCGACCACGCCGCCCAGCAGTACGGCGAACAGGTCGAGGGATATGGTGCCGAGGATGACGGGCCGGAAGCGAATGAAGGCGATGCCGGCCACGAAGCGCTTCCACGACGTGGTTTCCAGGCTGGTGGACTTGTCGGCGTAGAGCACCGCTACCTGCGACAGCATCGCCAAGCCGACCAGCAAACAGGCCAGGCACACGCCGTAGGTCGCGCCGGCGCCGCCCCAGGCATACAGGCCGCCGCCCACCAGCGGTCCGACGATGGTGGCGCCGCGCATGATCATGCTGTTGGCGGCAATCGCGGCGGCCAGTTGCTCGCGTGGCACGATCTGCGGCAACAGGCTCTGCAGCGCCGGCCCCGAGAAGGCCCGCGCGCAACCGAACAGCGCCAGCACGGCGTAGATGGCGTGCGCGCTCTGCGAGCCGCTCAGCGCCAGCCAGGCCAGCAGCCCGCTGCACAGCGCCTCCACCGCCCAGCTCAGGGCGAGGATCAGCTTGCGATCGTATCGATCGATCAGATCGCCTGCCGGGATCAGCAGCAACAGCATGGGAACGAACTGGGCGAGGCCGACATACGCCAGCGACAGCGGATCGCGGGTCATCTCGTAGACCTGCCAGGCCACCACGACGGCCTGGATCTGAATCGCACCTACCGCCGCCAAGCGGCCGATCAGGAAAGGCAGGAGCCCGGGCTGGCGGTAGATGCTCTGCCGTGGCGCGGATGCTAACGGGTCGGACAATTTAAAACTCGCAGGTATCGACTGGGAAAAATGGCTCGCAAGCCGGAACAGCTCTCGAGCCAGCCTATACGGTTATCGCTCGGCCTTTCCAGCCGCCGGCCCCGCGCCGCTGTCGGCAGAACGGGTTCCTGGCCGTGCGCGCTCCGTCATGCGCAGGCGCTTTGCGAATTCCGCGCCAGCATCCTTGCCGACCGCTCGCGGGGCTACTGTCCGGACAGCGCCTGGGCCGTGCTGAGGCGTGCCAGGCCATCGCCGACCTGTCCCAGGTAGAACGCAGCGCCTCCGGAAACCCATTTCTGGTCATGCTGCAACAGCCGCGGACGGATGAATTCGTACTTGCCCTTGAGCTTGCCCAGTTCAGCCCCCTGCACGGGTTTGAGCCGCTCGCTCTCGGCGAAGCCCTGGAGGATCTGCTGGTCAAGATCGGCAAAGGTGCTGCTATCCACCGGCATCAGGTACACCGAGAGCGTACCGAACACGCGAGTCTGATAGAGCAGCTGCAGGCGCTGGACGTTCAGATTGAGCCGATGCAGTTCGAGGCGGACGGGATCGGCAGGCTGCACGGCCGCATAGCGGCTGGCGAGCTGCTGATCCAGGCGCGCCTGCTCCTCCAGCAAGGGGTTGATCCAGGTCGGAAAGAGTTGCGCATTGCTGGCCGGCTGGCGCTGCAGCTCGGCGATGCGCTGTTCCATATTGCGCACCGCTGTGCTCAAGGCGCCATCTTGTTCGAGGGCGACCAACTCCTTCAGTTGGCGCAGGTCCTGCTGGTAGCGCTCGAGGTAACGCGGATCGCCGCCATCCTGCTTGGGGCTGTAGTAGACCAGCAGGTTGCTCGCGGCGCTGAAGGCCAGATGGCGGATCTCCTGCACCCGCTCCGCGGAGGGGCTCGCCAGGGCGAACGAGGAAAGCCAAGCCGTCAGCAAAAAGATTTGCAGGCGTAGAAACATAGCGTCGATCCCTTGCTTTTTGTTATTCGAAGTCGTGGCACACCAGACAGCATGTCGGCGGCGCCGTGCGATGACGGGAAGCAGCCCGCCAGCGGGCGAGCGGGCTCATCCGGCGGTCGCCCCGCCGTCGACTTTCAGATCGCTGCCGGTCACCCAGCTCGACTCGTCGGAGGCCAGGTAGATGGCCGCCCAGCCGATGTCCTCCGGCGCGCCGATGCGCTGGCGCAGCATCTGCTTGTCCAGGGCGGCCTTGCGGAAGGCCGGATCGCGCGCCAGATGCTCGCGGGTGGCGCCGGTTTCGATCAGCCCCGGGGAAATGCTGTTGGCGCGGATGCGGTGCGGCCCGCCTTCCAGCGCCAGCTGGCGGGTCATCGCCAGCACGCCGCCCTTGCCCGCGCAGTGCGCCAGGGCCGGCGAGCCCTCCAAGGCCATCCAGGCATTGGCCGAGGCGAAGTTGATGATCGAACCGCCGCGCTGCTTGAGGTGCGGCCAGGCCGCCTGGCAGAGCAGGAAGACCAGATCCAGCTCGCCGGTCAGCGTCCTGCGCCACTGGCTCTGGTAGTCCATCTCCTCGATCCAGGCGAAGGCGCCGAACGCCGCGGCATTGACCAGGATATCCAGGCCGTCGTAACGCGCCACGGCGAACTCCACCAGGCGCTGGGCTTCGCCGGGGACCGTCAGGTCGCAGGGATGCAGGCTGTCCACGGCCAGGCCGTCGGCCCAGGCCATCTCGACGGTGCGCCGAGCAGCGGCGGCATCGATGTCGCAGCCGATCACCCGGGCGCCCTCGCGGGCGAACATCAGGGCGCAGCCCTGGCCGATGCCGCTGCCGATCCCGGTGACGATGGCGACCTTGCCGGCCAGACGATGTCCATGGTGCATTCAGGCATCCTCCAGGTTCGCCGCCACCACGCGCACGGTGCACGGCTTGCGCGGGCGGCGCCACAGGCTGGCGAACAGCGCCGCCAGCGCGATGGGCAGCAGGCACCAGCCCAGCCAGCCGATGGTCAGGGGCAGGCTGCCGCTGACCTTGCTCGCGGCCACCACCAGGATGGGGCTCAAGAACATGCCCAGGCAGTAGCTGCCGTACCACATGCCGGTGCCCATGCCGCGGCGGAACCAGGGCAGTTCGCGCATGTTCCAGATCGCCAAAGTCGGCAGCAGCAGGCCACAGCCCAGACCGTTGACCAGCGCGACGGCGAGCATGGTCTGGCTGTCGCGCGCCCCGGGGATCAGCAGGAAGCTGAGGGCGATCAGGCCGAAGGCGAAGGTCAGGCAATGCGGGGTGCGCAGCCCCAGGCGCGTCAGCAGATGCACGGCCAGGGTGCCCAGCACGATCATCACGCTGCAGGCGGAGGCGATCATCCCGGCGGTCCTCGGCGAGCTTTCGCCGATGCCGCCCAGCAGGTAGGCCATCTGGATCTGCAGGACCATGAAGGCCACGGCGCCGACGAAGGTGATCAGGCAGATGCCCAGCAACAGCCAGGGGCGGAACACCTGCGCGCCCTCGCCGCCCTCCTCCTGGTCGCGCGCCAGCTCGGCAGCACGCGGCTCCCAGAGCAGCGCCTGGCTGAACACCGCCAGCAGCAGCGGCACGGCGTACACCACGTAGGGCACCCGCCAGCCCATCTCGCCCAGCGCGCCGCCGATCATGAAGAACAGGATCGCCGAGGCGGACGCGAAGGTGGTCTGCAGGGCCAGGTACTTCTGCCGCTGGGCGCCGCTGTAATAGTCGCCGATCAGCATGGTGCTGATGGTGACGATCACCGCCTCGACGCAGCCCAGCGCGACGCGGCTGGCGATGAGGGTGTACAGCGACTCGAGGATCAGCGGCAGCGTGCCGAGCACGCCGTAGCCGACGATGGCCCAGACCAGCAGGCGCTTGCGCCCGAAGCGGTCGGCGAGCATCCCCACCAGCGGGCTGAGCAACGCCACCAGCAGACCGGGAATGGTCAGCGCGATGGGCACCAGGAACTCGACGTTGGGCACCGCGGCGAAGTGCGACTGCATCTGCGGCAGGCTGGGCGCGACGACGATCGCCGCCATGGGCGACAGGCAATTGATCAGCAACAACAGGTAGGTGGCGACCGTCGCGTTGGGCGAACGGGCAAGGCTGGGTGAGTTCATCGGACTCTCCGGATTATTGTTATGTCGGGTTGCGTCGCCTCAGGCCGGCGACCTTCGCCACGTGCGTGCGTGGCGAAGGACTGGCGCTGCCTAGTGCGGCATGCCCATGGCACGGGTGACGCCATCGGTGGTCCGGCTGAAGCCGTAGTAGGCGACCTTGATGTCGGTGAACTTGCCCGCCTCGTTCAGCTTGTAGACGACCGCACCGCGGTAATCGAAGCGCTCGCCCTGGCGGATCGGCCCGAAGGGCGTGTCCTGGGCGTCACGGGGCACGTTGAAGATCGCGTGGAGCTGGACGGCGAGTGTCTTGCCGTCGAACAGGAATTCTTCGACGATCACCTTTTCGTCCATCGCGCCCCAGATCTTGCGGTAGTGCTCCTTGACCGCCGGAATCCCCTCGAAGACCAGCCCGCCGTTGCTCATGCGCACCTCGGGGGCATAGTAGGTCTCGAAGGCGGCGGGATCCTTACGGTTGAACATGCCCAGGTAGCGCTCGAAGCTCGCGCGGTCGACGACGCGGCCGGCGTCCGCCGCCTGCACCACCGGGGTAGCGGCCAGGGCCTGGGGCGCCAGGGTCAGCGCCGGTCCCACCATCGAAGCCAGCAGCGCCAGGGCGCAACAGTGTTTGATCAATTTCATTTTTCGCTCTCTTTGTTGTTATTCGACGAACAGAAATATCGGTGCGACGGCCCGGCCAGCCGAGGCTGGCGCAGGCCCGGACAGGTCACCCACCCGCTAGTCGCGCCCGCCCAAGGCATGGCGGATCAACGCTGCAATGCTGCCGTCGTGCCGGAAGCCGAGGGCCTCGGCGGCGCCGGCGTCCAGCGGCGGCAAGCGGCCGAAGGCGGCCTCCAGTCCTTCGTCGGCCTGGTAACGTACCAGCGCCCGACGGTCCTCGCCGAAGCGCTGCACCAGCCCTTCCACCAACTCCGCCATCGACAGGCGCAGCACCGGCAGGGTGTAGTCGCGGCGCTCCCGCACCTGCTCGGCCGACAGGCGCGCGGCATGCAGCAGGTTGTCGGCGCAGCAACCGACCGACATCCACCAGGCCACCGCGTCGGCCGACACCGGACAGGTGAAGGGCTCGCCGGCGGCCAGCTTCCAGAACACGTCGCTCATGAAGGCCGACAGCAGGCCCGAGGGCTGCGGCGGCCGGGCGACGATGCCGGGCAGGCGCAGGGTGCGCCCGTCCAGCCAGCCGCGCCGGCTGTAGTCCTCGAGCAGGATCTCGCCGACCAGCTTGTGCGCGCCGTAGGACAGCCCCGGCTTCATCGGCGAGGCATCGTCGACCAACGCCGGCAGCGGCGAGCCGTACACCGCGATGGTGCTGGTGAACACCACCCGCGGGCAAAGGCCCTGGGCGCGCAGGCGCTCGAACAGCTCGAGGGTGGCGAGCAGGTTGACCTGCAGCCCCAGCGCGTAATTGCGCTCGGCCGCCCCGCCGGGAATGCTCGCCAGGTGGAACACCAGCTGCGGCGGCGCAACCAGTGCCTCGCCCAGCACCGCCGGCTCGGCGATGCTGCCGCACACCACGTGCAGCCGCGGGTCGGCGGGCAGCCCCTCGCCGCTCATGTCGACCACCGTCAGCCGGGTCAGCGGCCCCTGCCCCGGCAGGACCTCTCCGGCGGCCAGCAACCGCCTGACCAGTTCGCGGCCGACGAAGCCGTTGCCGCCCGTCACCAGCACGTTCATGACCGGCCCTCCGCGCTCACCAGGCGATGCTCGATGGCGCCGAACAGCGACTGGCCGTCGCTGCCGTGCATCTCGAAGCGCAGCACCTCGCCGAAGCGCATGAACGGCGTGCTCGACTCGCCGTGGTCGATCATCTCGACCGCCCGGCGCTCGGCCAGGCAGGCGGAGCCGACCTCACGGTAGTCCGGACTGGAGAAGGTGCCCGAAGCCAGCACGGTGCCGGCGCGCAGGCTGCGGTTGTAGGCCAGGTGGCTGATCAGCTCGCCGAAGCTGAAGTCCATCGCGCCGCCGTTGGGGTTGCCGAACCACTCGCCGTTGCGGCTGACGCGCATGTCCAGATGCACCCGGCCGTCGCGCCAGGCCGCGCCGAGTTCGTCCGGAGTCACCGCCACCGGACCAAACACCGTGGCCGGCTTGGCGTTGATCAGGCCGAAGCCCATCGACAGCTCACGGAACAGGTGGGCGCGCATCGACACGTCGTTGAGCAGCAGGAACAGCTTGATGTGCCCCTCGGCGGCCTGCGCGTCCACGCCCATCGGCACGTCGTCGAGCACCACGGCGACCTCGCCTTCGAAGTCGCAGTTGTCGGCCTCGGTCGGGAACGGGTAGTCGTCGCAGGGGCCGCGGAAATCGTCGCCCTGGCGCTGCACCAGGATCGGGATGCCGGCCTGCTTCTTCACGTTGAGGTTGTAGGCCTGCTCCATGATCTTGCCGTGGTTGAGGAACGCCGAGGCATCGACGAACTGGTAGGCGCGCGGCAGCGGCGCGCCGACCCCGGCCGGGTCGAAGGCGAAGGCGCCCGCCGCCTCGCCGGCATTCAGGGCCGCATACTCGGCCTGCAGCGCGGGCTCGACCTCGGCCCAGCGCTCGATGGCGGCCTGCAGGGTCGGCGCACCGCGCGCCGGCACCGCGCGGGCCAGGTCGCGGGAAACCACCAGCAGCCGGCCGTCGCGGCTGCCGTCCTTGAGGGTTGCCAGTTTCATGTGCGGTTCTCCTTCGAAGCGCTGGCGGGTTGATTCCACAACTCGGGGAACTGGATCAGCTCGATCAGGTTGCCGGCGTTGTCGCGGATGAAGGCCATCGGCGTGCCCTGCACCACCTTCTCGAACACGATGTCGGCGCCCTTCTCACGCAGCCCCTGTACCGCGGCCGAGACGTCCTGCACGGCCAGGCACAGGTGCTTGTTGCCGTGGGTGCGCACGTCCAGGTTGGGCTCGCGCCGCTCGGCCGGCAGCGGCGCGGCGCCGGCCACCTGGAACAGCTCGATGCGAAAGTCGCCGCGGCGGATGAACGCCACCTCGGCCGGGATGATCTCGATGAAGGTGCGCATCTCCACGGCGAAGCCGAGCATGCGGCCATACCAGTCGATGGCGGCGTCCATGTCCGGCACGCTGACGCCGACGTGGTGCGGTTTGAATTCGGGGCAGTTCTGGGTCATCGACTTGCTTCCTTACGGATCAGCTGAGCGGGCGGCCGCCATCCACGGGGATGACCGCGCCGGTGGTGAAGGTCAGGTGACTGGCCAGCGCCACCACCGCATCGGCCACTTCATGGGGCTCGGCCAGGCGCTGGAGCGGCGTGCGCCCGGCCTGCTCGTCGCGCCATGAGCGGTCCATCTTCTTGACGAAGTCGGTATCGGCCAGGCCCGGCGATACCGACACCACCCGGATGGCCGGCGCCAGAGCACGAGCCAGCGATTTGGTCATGTTGTCCAGCGCCGCCTTGGAGGCGCAGTAGGCGACGTTGCTGCCCATGGCGCTGACCGCGGCGATCGAGGAGATGTTGACCACCAGGCCGGCGCCGCTTCTTTCCAGCAGCTGTCGCAGCGCACGCAGGGTGGCGAAGGGACCGCGCACGTTGGTGGCGAGAATCTGCTCGAAAAGTCCGTCGTCCAGGCCGTCGAGATCCTCGTGGGGCACGAAACGGGTGGTGCCGGCGCAGTTGACCAGGATGTCGCAGCGACCGTAGCGGCCCTCGATCTCCTCGGCCAGCGCGGCCAGCGCCGCGCTGTCGGTGACCGGGGCCGCCAACGCGGCGTGCGGCCTGCCCGCCAGGGGCAGGCCCGCCGCCAGTCTCTCTGCGGGCTCACGGGAACTGTGGTAGCCGACCACGACCGTCACGCCGGCGGCGGCCAACCCCTGGCAGATGGCGGCGCCGATGCCGCCGGCGCCTCCGGTGACCAGGGCTACGCGGTTCTGCAGAGAAACGGCCATGGCTCAGGCCGTCTTCTTCAGGCGGCGCACGCGGATGTCCGCCTGCTCCTTGTGCCCGGCGAAGTGCTCGAGGGCGCACAGCCGCGAGCAGTACTCACCGATCAGCACCGCGGCCTCGTCGGTCAGCACGCGCTGGTAGGTGTGGGTCTTGATGAACTTGCCGACCCACAGCCCGCCGGTGTAGCGCCCCGCGCCCATGGTCGGCAGGGTGTGGTTGGTGCCGATCACCTTGTCGCCGTAGGAGACGTTGGTGCGGTGGCCGAGGAACAGGCCGCCGTAGTTGGTCATGCGTTCGAGGAACCAGTCCGGGTCGCGGGTCATCACCTGCACGTGTTCGGAGCAGATGCGTTCGGACTCCTGGAGCATCTCCTCGTCGCTGTCGCAGAGGATGATCTCGCCGTAGTCGCGCCAGGCGACGCTGGCCACCGCCGCGGTATCCAGGCGTGCCAGCACCTTGTCGATGGCCGCCGGCAGTTCCTCGGCGATCTTGCGGCTGGTGGTGACGCAGAAGGCCGGCGAGGTCGGGCCGTGCTCGGCCTGGCCGAGCAGGTCGACCGCCACCAGTTCGGCGTCGACGCTGTCGTCGCAGATCACCATGGTCTCGGTCGGCCCGGCGAACAGGTCGATGCCGACCCGCCCGTACAGCTGGCGCTTGGCCTCGGCCACAAAGGCGTTGCCCGGACCGACGATCATGTCCACCGGGGCGATGTTCTCGGTGCCCAGGGCCATCGCCGCGACGCCCTGCACCCCGCCCATCACGTAGATCTCGTCGGCGCCGGCCAGCGCCATGGCGGCGATGATCTCGGCCGACGGCTTGCCGTCGAAGGGCGGCGCGCAGGCGATCACGCGCTTGACCCCGGCGACCTTGGCGGTCAGCACGCTCATGTGCGCGGAGGCCAGCAGCGGGTACTTGCCGCCGGGGATGTAGCAGCCCACCGAGTTGACCGGGATGTTCTTGTGGCCAAGCACCACGCCGGGCAGGGTCTCCACCTCGACATCGCGCAGCGACAGCAACTGCACCTGGGCGAAGCGACGGATCTGCGCCTGGGCGAACTTGATGTCCTCGATGGCCTGCGGGCTCAGCGAGTCGATGCAGGCCTGGATCTCCTCCTCGCTCAGGCGCAGCGACGGCGGGTTCCAGCGGTCGAACTTCTCCGAATACTCGCGCACCGCCGCTTCGCCGCGCTGCTCGATGTCGCGGATGATCTGCTCGACGGTGTTGCGGACCTGGCTGTTGAGTTCGGCCTTCACTTCGGCCGGCTTGCCTTTCTTCAGGTACTGGATCATTGCTTGCTCCTCTTGTTATTGATTGCCCCGCGCCGCTGGTGCGGGGCCGCTCGCTTGGTCAAACCGTGCCGGCCGCGCGCTCCACCTCGACGCCGAGAGCGACGACGAAGCGCGCGACCATGTTGTAGGTGGCGACGACCCCGACCAGCTCGACCAGCCGGGTGTCGCCCAGTTCGCCGCGCAACTCGTCCAGCAGTGCGGCGGACACCCGGACCTGGCGGGTCATCTCCAGCGCCAGGCGCAGCACGGCGCGCTCCAGCGGGGTGAACAACTGCTGGTTGCCGACGGCGCTCTTCAGATCGCGCAGGGCGTTGAACTGCGCCGGGGTGCCGCCGGCCTTGAGAAACAGCGGGCCGTGGTGGTGCATTTCGTATTCGGCGCCGCACAGCGCGGCCACCGCGCACAGCGCCAGCTCGCGCAGCTTGGCCGGCAGCTCCAGCTCGTTGCGCACCTTGCCCAGCAGCGCGCCCCAGCCCTGGGTGAACGGCACGCTGTGCAGCAGCATGCGGTCGAGGTTGAGCAGCGTGCCGCCGCGGCGCTCGCGGATCGGCGCCACCAGCTCTTCGGGGCCGGCCGCCTCCAGCGGCTTGTAGGGAATCGCGGGCATGCTCAGGTTCCTGTGTTCGACACGGCCGGGCGGCGCGGGCAATCGATATGTGCGTCCATCTCAGGCCGCCCTCGATTCGAGGTCGCTCGACTCGGCGCGCCGCTCGAGCTGCCGCCCCTGGGGCAGGAGGAAGTGCGCCAGCGCCGGCAGCAGGACCAGGGCGCCGACCATGTTCCACAGGAACATGAAGGCCAGCAGGATGCCCATGTCGGCCTGGAACTTGATCGCCGAGAGGGTCCAGGTGGCGACGCCGACGGCCAGGGTCAGGCCGGTCAGCAGCACCACCTTGCCGGTGAAGGTCAGCGCCGCGTAGTAGGCGTCGGAGAGGCTGTCTCCGGCACGCATGCGCGCCAGGGTCACCGACAGGATGTACAGCGCGTAGTCCACGCCGATGCCCACGCCGAGGGCGATCACCGGCAGGGTGGCGACCTTCACGCCCATGCCCAGGGCCACCATCAGCGCCTCGGCGAGCAGCGAGGTCAGCATCAGCGGCAGGATCGCCACCACCACCGCGCGCCAGGAACGGAAGGTGACGAAGCACAGCAGGGTCACCGCGCCGTAGACCAGGAACAGCATCTGCCGCCAGGCCTGCTTGACCACGATGTTGGTGGCCGCGTCGATGCCGGCGCTGCCGGCGGCCAGCCGGAAGTGGATGGCGTCGGTGTCGTTGGCGGCGGCGAAGGCTTCGACGTGCTCGACCACGCGGGTCAGGGTGTCGGCCTTGTGGTCCTTGAGGTAGACGTAGAGGGTCAGCAGGTCGCAGGCGTCGTTGTACAGGCCGCGCGGCGCCCCGGCGGTGATGAAGTTGAGCATCGACTGGTTCTTGATCAGCTCGAACCACTTCGGATTGCCCTCGTTGAGGCCGGTGAGCACCTGGCGGTTGAGCAGCGCCAGCGAGCTGGTCGACTCCACCCCCGGCAGCTGGCGCAGCTGCCACTCCAGCGCATCGACCCGCTTGAGCACCTCGTAGCTGGCGCAGCCGCCGTTGCCGGGGGTCTCGACCATCACCGCGAACACGTCGCTGCTGGCGCCGAAGCGGCCGTTCATCACCGCCACGTCGCGGTTGTAGCGCGAGTCGGCGCGCAGTTCCGGCGCACCCGGATCGAGGTCGCCGATCTTCAGCTGGTGGCTGCCGAGCAGCCCGGCGCCGGTCAGCAGCAGCGCGCCGAGCAGCGCCACCACGGCGCCCGGACGACGGGTGAAGCGGTCGAGCAAGGCCCACAAGGGATGGCGCACGTCGACCTGCTCGGCCTTCAGGCTGCGCGCAGCGGCGGCGGGGCTGACGCCGCTGTAGGACAGCATGATCGGCAGCAGAATTAAGTTGGTGAAGATCAGCACCGCCACGCCCAGGCTGGCGGCGATCGCCAGTTCCTGGATCACCCGGATGTCGATCACCAGCAGCACCGCGAAGCCCACCGCGTCGGCCAAGAGCGCGGTCAGCCCGGCGAGGAACAGGCGGCGGAAGGTGAAGCGCGCGGCGACGTACTTGTGGGTGCCGCGGCCGATGTCCTGCATGATGCCGTTCATCTTCTGCGCGCCGTGGCTCATGCCGATGGCGAACACCAGGAACGGCACCAGCATCGAGTAGGGATCGAGCTGGTAACCCAGCGCGGCGATCAGCCCCAGCTGCCAGATCACCGCCACCAGCGAGCTGGCCACCACCAGCGCGGTGCTGCGCACGCAGCGGGTGTACCAGAACACCATGGCGGTGACGATGCCGACCGCCAGGGCGAAGAAGGTCAGCACCTCGCGCAGGCCGTCGATCAGATCGCCGACGATCTTGGCGAAGCCGGTGATGTGCAGCTGGATGTCGCCCTGCTGGTAGCGGCCGCGCAGGTCTTCCAGGCGGGCGGACAGCTGCGCGTAGTCGATGGCACTACCGTCCGGCAGCTGGCTGAGCAGCGGCACGTAGAGCACGCTGGCGCTGCCGTCGAGGGCCACCAGCTGGCCGATCTCGCCGGAGCGGTCGATGTTAGCGCGCAGCTGCTGCAGGCTGGCGGCCGAGCCATCGTAGCCGTCCGGGATCACCGGGCCGCCTTCCATGCCTTCCTCGGTCACGCCGATCCAACGGGTGTTTGGCGTCCACAGCGACTTCATGCCGGCGCGGTCCACGCCCGGGATCAGGAACACTTCGTCGTTGAGCTTGCGCAGCGTTTCAACGTACTCGGCGTTGTAGATGTTCCCGGAGCGGCTCACCACGCCGATGCGCACGGCGTTGCCGAGACCGCGCAGGTCGTCCTTGTGGCTGAGGTAGCTGGCGATATAGGGATGCCCGGCCGGGATGGTTTTCTCGAAGCTGGCGTTGAGCTGCAGACCCAGCGCCTGCCAGCCGAGCAGCAGGGTGGTCAGCAGGCACAGCACGACCACCGCCAGGCGGTTGTTGAACAGCAGGCGCTCGACGACGTTGCCGGACTGGCGATCGAAGGCCGACAGGTTGGGGATGACGGAAAAACTATTCGAATCCGGCGTATGCATGGCTTATCTCGACTCTCTCAATGCTGGGCCGGACGGACGGCCGGGCGGACCAGGCCTTGCAGGCTGCTGACCAGCAGCTCGCCCGAGGCCTGCAGGGCCAGGCCGGTGGGCGGCGGCAGCGGCGCCGCGGCGAGCGGCTGCAGGCGCGCGTCCTGGTCGCGGCTTTCCAGCAACTGCCCGGCCTGGTTGGCGAGGATCAGCCGACCGTCGCGGCCCAACAGGCTGGCGACCACCGACACCGGCGCCGGCGACTGCAGCTGGCTCCAGGTCTGGCCACGGTCGCTGGAGCGGAAGGCGTTGCCGCGCAGGCCGGCCACCACCACGCTGGCGGCGTCGGCGGCGACGGTGAAGTAGCTGCCTTGGTAGGGGGTAGCCAGGCGGGTGAAGCTCGCGCCGAGGTCGTCCGAGCGGAACACCCGGCCCTCCTCGCCGGCGATGTAGAGGCTGCTGCCGCCGCCGGCGATGGCGTACAGGTGGCGGGCGCCGGGGTTGTCCAGGCGGGCGGACAGCGACTGCCAGGTCTGGCCGCCGTCGCGGGTAGCGAGGATCAGGTTGTAGGCGCCGACCACGATGCCGTGCTGTTCGTCGGCGAAGTACAGGTCGAGCAGGGGCTTGTCCGGGCCGTCGTCCACCATGCGTTGGGCGCTGGCGACCGCGGCGGACTGCTCCACGTCGTCCCTGGCGCGCAGCCGCGCATCGGCCAGCATCAGCTCGGCGGCCTGGCCGCCGCGCAGCTGCACCTGCCAGCTCTCGCCGCCATCGGCGCTGTGCAGCACGGTGCCGAAGTGGCCCACCGCCCAGCCCTGGCTGGGGGTCGGGAACCGAACGGCGGTGAGGCCGACGCTGACCGGCACCCTGGCCTGGCGCCAGCTCGCCCCGTCGTCGTCGGAAAGCAGGATCAGGCCGCGTTCGCCCACCGCCACCAGACGCTTGCCGGTGTTGTGCACGGCCTGGATCACCGAGTGCTGGAAGGCCGCCACGGCCAGCGCCGGACGCGCATCGGCTTCGGCCAGCGGCGCCGCACGCAGCGGGGGGACACCCAGCGCGCCGGCCAGCAGCGCCAGCGCGACGACGGGGGCACACCACGGACGGCACGCGGCCTGGCGGCCGGGGCCGCCGAACAAGGCAATCTTCATAGCGCTGTCTCTTGTAATTGTTATGACGGGTGAAGCGGGTGGCGCGGGGTCAGAACACCGTGCCGCCATCGGCGTTGAGGACCTGCCCGGTGATGAAGGCGGCGTCCTCGGAGGTGACGAAGGCCAGCAGGCCGCAGAGATCCTCCGGCACGCCGTTGCGCTTGATCAGTTGCTGCTGGCACACCGCCTCGAACAGCGCGGCGGGGAGGTTCTTTTCGGAGGCGGCGGTGCGGGTCAGGCCCGGGGAGATGGCGTTGACGGTGATGCCCTGCGGGCCGAGTTCCGCCGCCAGGGCGCGAACCAGGCCGATGCCGGCCATCTTGGTGGTGATGTAGGCGGTGAAGTTGGGCATCGGATTGCCCACGGTGCTGGAGGCGATCTGCACGATGCGCCCGTAGCCGCGGCTGGCCATGTCTGGCGCGAAGCTCTGCGCCAGCAGCAGGGACGCCTCGACGTTGACCGCCTCGAAGCGGCGGAAGGTTTCCAGGGTCAGCTCGGCGAAGGGCACCAGCGGCATGTAGGCGGCGTTGTTGACCAGGATGTCGCAGCGGCCGAAGTGCTTCAGCACGTTGGCGGCGAACCCGCGCACCGCCTGGGCATCGGCGAGGTCGAAGGCCTCGGCGTACACCTCGCGGCCCAGGGCACGCACGGCGGCGATGGTCTCCTCGGGCATAGCCAGATCGGCCAGCGCCAGATGGCAACCCGCCTCGGCCAGGCGCACGGCGAAGTGCTGGCCCAGGGCGCCGGCAGCGCCGGTGATGACTGCGACACGGTCCTGATGACTGTTGCGCACGGCAAATCTCCTGCTTGTTCTTGTTATACCCGCCGCCTTGGCGGGCGAGGCTGGAGCGGTCGCCGCGGCGATCCGTCCGATGGGGAAGACCTTAGCGCCCGGCCAACCATTCGAGAAATCGTTTGTTGGTATCCGAGGTATCCATGCAACGAATTGGTCGAAAGGCCGGATTGCGGGAACACAAACGCAACCGCCCGCCATTCCCGGGGCGGCGGGAATGGCGGGCGGTTGCGTGGTTAGGAGGGATGTGGGAGACGCGCCTGAAGGCGTGCTGTGGGGGCGAATTCACTCGCCTTTTACCGGACATTTGGGCGAATAGATTCGCCCCTACAGGGATTTGCCCGGGGACACCGGCACCATGACCGGTGCCGGGTTACCACGGTGTGGCGCGGATTGGCCGTCGGCCTTCAGAGTGGCGCGCGCAGGGCCTCCTGGGCGTCGACCATCACCCGGGTATGTTCCTCCAGCGAGCCGCCGGCCTGCTCGATCTGCCCCATGCGCCCCGAGGCGCTGACCACCAGGCGCGCGCGGTCGTAGTGGCGGCCGGCGTAGGCGATCAGCGCGCCTTCCAGCGAATAGCGGCGTTTGAGCTCCTCGGCCAGCACGATGGCCCCCTCGACGGCGATGCCGGCGCCGGAGGCCAGGTGCGGCGTGGTGGCGTGCACGGTGTCGCCGAGCAGGACGATGCGTCCCTTGTGCCACGGCGCCTTGATCATGTGGCCGGCCAGCGGGCGGTAGAGCAGGCGGTGGTCGCCCAGCGAGCCGTCGAGCAGGCCGCGGCGGATGTCGCCGACCTGGCCGCCGAACTCCTCGAGCAGTTCGGCGAGCTTCTGCGGCCACTGCTCCGCCGGGATGAAGTCCATGCCCGCGCGCTTGTCGAGCACGAACAGATAGCACTCGCTGGCGCTGATCGGGTTCATGCCGGCCTTGGTGGTCTTGCCCATGTACACCGTGGAGTTCTCCCGCAGGCGCGGCACCACCGCGCGCCACGAGCCCTGGCCGCTGAACTGCGGGCCGGGGAAGTCGGGCAGCACCAGCTTGCGCACCGCCGAGTTGACCCCGTCGGCGCCGACCACCAGGTCGTAGCGCCCGCGGCTGCCGTCGGTGAAGACGACGTCCACGCCCTCCTCGTCCTGCTCCATGCTCTGGAAGCTGACGCCCAGGCGTACCTTGGCGCCGGCGTTCTGGGTGGCTTTGGCGAGGATGTCGGCCAGCACCGGGCGCAGGATGCCCGCGGCGCTCGGCAGGTCTTCGGCGCCGGTGGCCGGGGCCACCGGCACGGTGCGGGTCAGCTTGCCGTTGGCGTCGCAGACGTCGATGGCGCGCCACGAGCCGCCCTCGCGAAGCACCTCGTCGACCACGCCGATCTTGCGCAGGCCGCGCAGCGTCGGGCCGCTGATGGTGATGCCGGCGCCGTCGGGCGCCCAGTGCGGATTGATTTCCACCAGGTCGACGGCGATGCCCTGCTTGGCCAACTGGATGGCGGCGCACATGCCGCCGATGCCACCGCCGACGATGAGCACGTTGTGGATCAGTGCCATGGTCCTTCTCCTTGTTATTAGCGTGATGAGGCCGCTCAGACGGTGCTGCCGCCGAGCTTCTCGGCCAGCCAGTCGGCGATCAGGTTTCCGGCGTTGCTGGGGTTGTCCAACGAGCTGTGCTCGACGCCGCCCTCGCGGGCGGTAAACACGATCAGTTCCTTGTCCGGGCTGTTGACCAGTTGCTCGAAGGTCTGGTGGGCGTACTTGAGGGGGATCTGCCGGTCGTTGTCACCGTGGGTGACCAGGAACGGCACGCGGATACGCTCCAGCACGCCGTTGAGGTGCATGTGCTCGGCCTTGGCGAGGAAGTCGTTCATGTCCTTGGCGCCGAACACCCACTGCACGTGCTTCCAGTAGTGCGGCACCGGGTTCTCGCCCTCGCGCTTGAGGCGCGCCTGCTGCACCTCGCGCCAGTCGTGGTTGGCGCCCCACACCGCGCCGCAGGCGAAGCGCGGCTCGAAGGCCACCGCACGCGGGCAGTAGTAGCCGCCCAGTGAGACGCCCAGCGCGCCGATGCGCTGCCCATCGACCTCGGGGTGCTGCTCCAGCCAGTCGACAATCTTCGCCGCCCACACCTCGGTGTCGTGCACCGCCGGCATGCCGTGCAGGCGCAACGCCTCGCCGGTGCCCGGCTGGTCGACGAACAGCGTCGACAGGCCGCGGCGGGCGAACATCGTGCCCATCACGCTCTTCTGCAGCATTTCCTTGGTGCTATCCAGGCCGTTCATCACCACCACGATGGGCGCCCGCGCCCCGGCGGCCAGCCCTTCGGCGCGCACGTACAGGCCGCTCAGGTGCGCCTGGCCGTAGGGGATCTCGACGCGCTGGCAGTTCTCGCGGCCCAGCGTGCGGCTGCGCTCGAACAGCTCCAGCGAGCGCCGGTACATTGCCAGGCGGTGCTCGAAGCCGTGCGCCTGCATGCGCTCGGCGATGCCGTAGTACAGCGCCGCGCGGCCGAGCTTCTCGCCGGCGGAGAGCTGGCGGCCACGCGCCAGATCCTCGTCGGCCAGCGCGACCAGCTTGTCGCCGCCGCCCTTCCAGGCTTCGTAGAACGCCAGGGTGCCCGGATCGTCGCCGGCGCGGGCCGCCTCGAGGAGCGGGGCGCACATCGCATCCACCTCGCCGATGTTGCCGCCGTGGGTCAGGGCGATCATCGTCGAGAGGCTCCAGACGTAGTTGGTTGGGAAGTACTGGAACATGATTTCGACCTTTAGCTTGGAATTCAGGAATGGCGCGACTCGCTGCGCCCCGCCGCCCGGAACGGCGCGGGCGCGGCAGGCAGTGGCACGGCGATCCACACGCTGCCGTCGGCGCCCAGCCGCGCCGGCACCCGGGTCAGGTACTGGCCGGCGCAGGGCCCGGCGAAGCAGTGGCCGTCGGCGATGGCGAAGTGCGCCGAATGGGCGTAACAGACGATGTGCCGACCGTCGCCGGACAAGAACTGGTCCTGCCGATAGTCCAGCGGCCGGTGGTTGTGCGGGCAGTCGTTGAGCCAGACGGACACCTGCGCGCCCTGGCGCACGGCGAACACCCGGTCGTCGCGGCCCTGGCGCAGCAGGCCGCGCGCGCCGCCATCGGGAATCTCGTCGAGGTGGCACAGCAGCTGTTCATCGGCCATGGCGTCGCTCCTCACTCACCCGGCGCCCATTTGTCGATGGCGTCGAACAGGAAGATCTGCGAATTGTCGGAGCCGGGGTCCATCGAGCGGGCCACCCACTGGTCGTCGTGCAGGTCCATGTCGGCGTCGATTTCCATCACCGCGCCGAACGGGCTGTTGAAGTACCAGAAGAAGTTGCTGCCCATGATGTGGCGGCCGGGGCCCCAGAAGCTGCGATAGCCCTTCTTCACGAAGTTCCAGCCGTGCTGCAGCACCTCGTTGGCCGAGCCCAGGTGGAAGGTGAAGTGGTTGCAGCCGACCATGTGCTCGTTCTGGCTCTCGATCATGAACAGCGTGTGGTGATCGAGGGTGCCGGCCGGGCGCATGAACGGACCGAGGTGATTGAAGCGGTCGGTGACCACGAAGCCCAGGCGCGCGTAGAAGGCTTCGGCCTTGGCCACGTCGGGCACGAAGTAGACCACGTGCGACAGCGAGCGCGGCTTGATCGCCTCGTCCGGATTGGCCGCGCAGTCGTTGGGCGCGCGGCCCGGCGCCTGGCCCGGCACGTTGAAGCCCAGGTAGCGGGCCTCGATCCGGCGCCGGCGGGTGACCATGAAGGCGATGCCGAAGCCGCCGTCGTCGATGCAGTGCAGCGTGCCCTCGGTATCGACCGTCACCTCGCGCTCGCCCTCCAGGCGGTCGCGGATGGCGGCGAGGGTTTCCGCGTCGGCCACCCCGTAGACGGTTTCGCGCAGGCAGGGCGAGGCGGCGCCCGGCGGCAGCGGCGGCAGGCCGGCGGCATCGCTGCGCCGCACGATCAGGCCGGTGCCGTCGAGGGCGACATAGGTGCCGCCGTTGGCCGGGTCGTGGTCCTGCACGTCCAGGCCGTAGTCGAGCAGGTACTGGTGGGCGCCCGACAGGTCTTCGACGCCGAAGACCAGGTATTCAAGGCCGACGATGTTCATGGGTTATCTCCTTGTGAAATGCGGCACTCATGACTGCTTGCTCTTGCGGAACGGCAGGGTGGCGAGGAAGGCCATGTCCTTGAGGGTCAGCATCTTCAGGCCGGCGCGGGTCGCGGCGCCGTCCAGGCGCGCTTCCATCGGCATGGTGCCGAAGCTCTTGCCCTTGATGACCAGCTCGTCGCCGACCCGCTTGATCGAGGCGACGTGCATCAGCTCCTCGTCCGCCGGGCCGCGCAGCACCATGCCGTCGCGGGACGGACTGGCGCTGGCGACCGGCGGCGGCAGGTCGTTGCGCACGCCTTTGGAGACCGCGCCGAAGTCCATGCCCAGTTGTTCGAACATCTTGATCGCGGTAGCGCGGCCGGCGCCGTAGACGCCGCCGCCCGGGTGCTGGGACGGTCCGGCCAGGAACAGGCGCTCGACGCCCGGCACGGTGTACTGGCCGAGGTCAGGGGTCGGCCGGTGGCCGGCGCTCTGGTAGAAGTACGGCGCCACGCCGTGCAGGTCGCCGCGCATCATGCTGTTGGGGCTGGAGCGTTCCAGGTCCACCGGGCTGACGATGCTGCGGGCGATGATGTTGTCGGCGGTCAGGTTGGAGACGAACTTGCGGTAGTGGGCCAGCGACAGATCGCCGATCTCCTCCTTGAACTCGTCCCAGTGGCGATCCTTCCAGCGCGGGTCGGTGACCTTGTAGGGGGCGAAGGTGATGCCGTGGAACATCCCTCTGCCGGCCGGCACGCGGGTCTTGTCGCCGATGCTCTCGTCGCCGCCGGCGCACAGGCGCCGCTCGCTGATCCGCCCGCGCTTGAGCTCGTCGAAGTCCGCCAGCATCTCGTCGAGCGAGTCGGTGGCCATGAACTCCAGCATGGTGGCGTAGCCGACGTCCTCGCCGGCGTAGTACTTGGCGTTTTCCTTGAGGTCGTAGTGGCTGACCATGATCGAGAACGGCGCCAGACTGGCGCGTTCGGCGCGCTGCAGGACCGGCTCGGGCACGCCGTCGACGAACTTGCGCACCACGTGCGGGTGGATCGCGCCGATCACCGCATCCCTGGCGAAAATGGTTTCGCCATCGCTCATCCGCACGCCGGTGGCGCGCCCGCCCGAGGTGAGGATCTGCGCGACCTCGGCATTGCAGCGCACTTCGCCGCCATGGGACTCGATGCAGCGCACCAGCGCCTCGGTCAGCTTGCCGCTGCCGCCGATCGGCTGCGACACGCCGTAGGTGTGGATGATGCCCGGCATCAGCAGCACGCCCATGCCGGTGCCCAGCTCGTTGGGCGCCTGCAGGTTCTCGCTGACCAGGCGCAGCAGGTGGATCTTGATCTTGTCGCTCTCGTAGAGCTGGTTGACCAGGTCCAGGCAGTCGCGGTTCATGTAGTCCAGCATCAGCCGGCCTTCGTCGCTGCGATCGAGCATCGCCACCAGCTCGCCCAGCGGCGGCGGCGGCGAATACAGCCCCGGCATGAACATCTGCAGGACCTGCTGGCTCATCTTGACGAACTTGCGGTAGGTCTCGGCGTCCTTGGGCGACACCTTGGCGAAGCACTCGCAGGTCTTGTCGATGTCCTTGTAGGTGTAGAGCACCGACTGGTCGGGGAAGATGGTGGCGTGCGGCACCGGCGAGTAGTGGTACTTCAGCCCGTGCTGGCTGAGCAGGCCCAGTTCGTCCTGGCGCAGCATCGGGTTGCCCTGGATCATGATGTGCACGCTGGAGTGCTCGTCATGCCAGTAGCCGGGGGTGTTGAGCTGGCGGGTGGTCACGCCGCCGCCGGGATAGCCCTTGCGCTCCAGCACCAGCACCTTCTTGCCGGCCTTGGCCAGGTAGGCCGCCGCGACCAGGCCGTTGTGGCCGGCGCCCATGGCGACGATGTCGTAGGGGGTGTTGCTCATGTTCGACTCCTTGCAAACTCGATGAAGACCGGCTGCCGGCCGGATGGCGGCCGTGGGCGCTGTGGCGACCCGGCTGGCGCGCGGTCTTGTGAAACAGGGTGCGGCAGGGCCGCGAGCCGTCAGCGGATGCCCTCGCCCGCCATGGCCTCCGGCGTGAAGGTGGTGTCGGCGTAGGGCGGCATGATCTTGTACTGCTCCTTGGAGTCGTTGAGCATGCCGTCGAAGTACCAGGCGCCGGATAGCAGGTCGTAGAAACCGAAGCTCTGCGGCGAAGCGGTGGCCGGGATGTCGGGCATCACGATCGGGTTGGCGAAGCCCATCTGCCACAGCTGGCCATTGGCGTCCCAGTGGTCGGCGAGCACGGCGATCCAGGTGTCCTCATCCACGTAGTAGCGGCGCTTGGACGCCAGGTGGCGCTGGCCGGCGGCCACCGTGGCCTCGACCACCCAAACCCGGTGGCGCTCGAAGCGCATGTCCTGCGGGTTGATGTGGTGGTCCAGCAGCACGTCCTTGGATGGCCGCTGGAACAGGCGGTTGGTGTTGTAGGGGATGTACATCTCCTTCTTGCCGACGATCTTCCAGTCGAAGCGGTCCAGGCGGCCGTTGAACACGTCGGTCTGGTCGAACATCGAGATGCCCGCGCTGGCCGGGGTCGGCGTGTCGCAGCAGGCGTTGGGCAACTTGCGCACGCGGCGCTGGCCGGTGAAGTACACCCAGGTCTGGGTATTGTCCGGGTCGAGGTTTTCATGCCCGGTGATCGCCTCGCCGGCGCGGATCGGCGGTCCGTAGTTGAGCATGCGGATCAGCCAGAAATTGTCGTGGTGCTTGCTCTTCAGCTCCTCCCGCGAACCGTCCTTCAGGTAGTAGGGCATCTGGAAATCGACCGAGGACAGCACGGTCGGCACGTGGGCGCCGGTGGCCGTGGTCTGCACGCCGCGCACGTCCACGTGCCAGGACGCACCGCGCCAGCGCAGCAGGTGGTTCCACATGATCTCGGCGCCGCTCTGCGGAATCGGGAAGGGAATGCCGCCATAGGCGCCTTCGAGCTTGATGCCGTCGATCTTCGCGGTGGTCGCGTTCTTGAAGGTGTTGTCGTACACCCACTGCGGCGCGGCCGCGGTGCGGTGGGTCGGATAGACGTTGACCTTGAAGGTATCCGGGTACTTCTTGAGCATCGCCTTCAGCCCTTCGGAGAGCTGGTCGGCGTGCTGCTCCATATTGGCGGCGGTGATGCTCAGCAGCGGCTGCTCGTTGGCGAAGGGATCGGCGCGCCGGCCGCCGTTCTCGAAGCCGGGAATCGGCTGGGTGTAGCCGCCGTTCCAGGCCGGGATGCTGCCATCGGCGTTGCCCGCCTTCTCGGCGCCGAAGGGGGTGAGTTCGCTCTTCAGGCGGGCGGCCTGGTCGGGGCTCACGGCGGCCACGGCCAGCGAACCGAAGGTCAGCAGCGCGCCGAGGATGGCGCTGCGCAGCGGCAGGTGTTTGGCTTTCATATCAGCACTCCAAGGCAGTTCAGAAGGTGCGGCGCAGGGTTACCGCAACGAAATCGCGGTCGGCGAGGTTTTGCTTGTAGGAGCCATGCCCCTCCGAGTCGATGGCGTTGTCGACCGGCCCGAAGTAGTGGGTGTAGGAGACGCCGAAGCGCCAGACATCGAGGTAGGTGCCGTTGAGGCCGATGTTGAAGTCGCCGACGTGTTCGCCGAGGAAGGCGCCGACCACCGAGGAGTTGCCGTCCAGGCCGTAGCCGACCCCGACGGGCACCGAGAGGTCGAGGCCCGGATAGACCTGGCGGTATTTCGGCTCGTAGACCATGCGGATGTTGCTGGCATCGCGCGAGGCGTTGGGGTTGAGCGCACTCTCGTTCTGGGTGACGCTGGTGCGGCGGTTCCAGGCGATCTCGCCGAGGAAGTCGGCCTCCCGGGCGATGAAGCTCGGGCCGAGGCTGGCCAGCCAGTTGATCTGCGCGTGCACCGAGTTGCCCACGGCGTAGAGGGCGTTGTCGTCGCCATCGCCGCTGCCGGTGGCATCCACCTGGGCGTCGCTGTTGAGCGGCGTGTCGCGGCGGATCGACACCTCGCCGGCCAGGTTGACCATGCCGAAGGTGCGCGAGGCGCTGAAGCCGAAGGCGCGGATGTTTTCCGGATAGACCCAGCGGTAGTAGCCGGCGCGCACGCCGCTGGCGGTAGGCCCGGCGTCCACGCCCGGCAGCAGGTAGATCTGCGGCGTCTTGTCGTGATAGCGCACGGCGTAGAGACCGTAGTCCACCTCGCCGACCCGGAAGCGCAACTGCACGCCGCCCTGCCCCGAGTCGTCGGCCGCGAGGTCGCCGGCACGCTGGAAGTACACGCTGCCGTCGCTGGCCAGCAGCATGCGCTCGCCCCCCTCGCTGAGGAAGTCGACCCCCGAGAAGTAGCTGCCGGCCCCCGGCAGCAGGGTATTTTCCCACTCGAGCTGGTAGTAGGCGCCGAGCGCCACGTCGGGGGTGAGCTGCAGCTGGCCGGACACCTGGTTGACCGGGCGCATCAGCTCCTTGAACTGGGTGTTGGGCACCGACTGCGCCTTGACCACGTCGATCGGCGCCTGGGCGTTGGCGATGCCGTTGGCGCCGTAGAACAGGCTTTCGCCCCACAGCATGGTGTGCTTGCCGAGCCGCGCGGTCAGCGGCATGGAGCCCAGATCGAAGCGGCCGAAGACGAAGGCGTCGAGCACTTCGGCGTCGCCGCCGTGCAGCTCGCGGGTATCCTGGGGAAATTCGTTGTAGTCCACCGACAGCGGGTTGGCGGTGGCCGGCGAGTCGTTGTCGTTGCTGCCGTGGTACTCGCTGTCGTACCAGGCCGCCGCGCTCACCCGGAAGCCGTAGCGCTGGCGGTAGGAAAAATCGAGCTCGGTGAGCACGTCCAGGCGGTTGGAGATCAGCCCCTTGTCGAAGTTGCGGTCGCCGTCGTCGGTGTTCGGCCAGTTCGCCTGCGGCTCGCGGGTCAGCCGCGCGGACTGGTCCTCGACGCGGAACGCGGACGAGTACTTGGCCGTGGTGTCCCAGAGGACCTTCACATCCGGGTTGTCGGTTTCGATCATGAAGGCCTGGCAGGCCGGGCTGCCGATGGCGGCCGCCACCGCTATCGCCAGTGCCCGTTGGCGCACGCCCGGGTGACGTTGAACCTTCCTTATTGCGCTTATCGTCGATTGCATCGTCTTATCCTTATTATTGTTTTTGACATCGCTCGCGGTCGGGCTCGGCTAGCGCCAGTGGATCAGCGCCTGACCGGCCACCGGGGCGCGGAACCAGGGAATGCGGGTGCCCTGCAGGCTGCCCAGGTACACCGTCTTGAGGTCGGGGCCGCCGAAGGTCAGGCTGGCCATCCAGGGCGCCAGGCTGCCGCGGGCGGCGGCCATGATCTCGGGGGTCAGGGTCCTGGCGGCGTAGTGCTGGTTGAGACGGGCGGTGGCTGCGGGGTTGCCGTCGTCGAGCAGGGTCAGCACCTCGCCGTCGGGAGCGATGGCGATCAGCTTGTCGCTCATCACCAGGGTCACCCAGAGGTTGCCGAAACTGTCGAAGGCGAAGCCGTCGGGAAAACCTTCCAGCTCGCTCGGCCCATAGGTCTCGCGCTCGCCGAGCGAGCCGTCGGGACGCAGGCGCAGGCGCGAAATCCGCCGCACGTTGCTTTCCACCACGTAGAGCCACTCCTCGTTGTCGTCGAAGCGGATCTCGTTGGTGCCGCCGAAACCCTCGGCGACGATGCGGATGCCCTTCTCGTCGATCACGCCGATGTAGCCGTCGAGCACGCCGGAGTTGATCGAGTCGGTCCACGGCTGCATGGTCGTGGTCACGGTGAACCAGATGCGCCCTTTCGAGTCGCGCAGCGGGAAGTTGGTCTTGCCCAGCGGATGGCCGTCCAGATTGTCGTGCAGCACCTGCAGGCGGCCCTGGCGATCCAGACGCTCGATGCGATCCAGCCCCCAGTTGCAGATGATGAAGTCGCCTTCGGCGCTCAGCGCCAGGCCGTTGGGCAACGAGGCGCCCTGCGACTGCACGTAGCGCTGCTCGAAAGAAACCTCGCCACGGCTCTCCTGCTGCGGGGCCAGCAACTGCTGGCTGCCGTCCGGCGCGATACGCATCACGCCGCCGCGGGCATCGGCCGCCCACAGCGTGCCGTCGGGCTGGGCGATGATGCATTCCGGCCGTTGCAGGTCGTGACCGACGAACTGGATCGTCGCCGGATCCACTTGCCAGCCCTTGAGGGGATTGCGCTTGTCCGTCATGCCTCTCCTCCGGTGTCGTTCTGCCTGTTTGTTTGCAGGCGATGGTTTTTTGGGCAGCAGCGGGCCCGGACGGCTTCCGCGGGGCGACTGGAAACAGCCCTTCGGTAACCGGCACCTTTGTTCACGCTATCGAGTGCGTACCCCTGCCGTTTTGTGCCTCAGCCCCGGGGGCCGGGCGTGCGGGCCCTACTGGTCGGCAGGACCGCTGGAAACGCGGGGAACAGGATTCATGCCCGGGCTAGCGGCGAGCGCGGTGGCCAGGGGCGGGATCGACAGGCCGGCGGCGTTGGCTGCGCGGACGCGGGCCATGCCGGGGCGGCATCGCCGGGAGAGCGACAGGCGGCAACGGGTGCCGTCCTGCATGGACATACCAGGGGCTTCGCAGCGCATGGTGTTCTCCGATTCATTGTTCTTGTTCTGTTCCCCTCGCCCCGGGGGACGATGGGTGTTGCCGCGCCGGCATGACTGCAAACGGGCAGCGGCAAGGCAGAGTCGACAGTACGCAACCCCGAGCTATTCGGGAAATTTTTAATTGACATACAACCCATAAATGCGGTGGATTGTAAAAAGACTGCACGCTTGCCAAGCCCGGACGTGCCCCACAACAAGAAGGCTTCGAGCAGCGCCGCCCGGCACTGCCGCAAAGGCCAACGAGCGGGAAATCCCATGCGTTTCTACGGTCTTGACCTCAACCTGCTGGTCGTCCTCGACGTTCTCCTTAGCGAACAGAACATCACCCGTGCCGGTGAGCGCCTGCACCTCAGCCAGCCGGCGACCAGCGCCGCCCTCGCCCGCCTGCGTGACTATTTCGAGGACGACCTGCTGGTGCAGATCGGCCGCAAGATGGTGCGCACCCCGGTGGGTGACGGCCTCAGCCAGCCGATCCGCGACCTCCTGATCCAGATGCGCGCCACCCTGGAAAACCGCGCGCTGTTCAAACCGGCGGAATCCAGCCGCAAATTCACGTTCATCGTCTCCGACTATGTCGGCACCGTGCTGATGCCCGAGGTCAGCCGGCGGATCAATCAGGAAGCGCCGCAGTGCTCGATCGAAATGTTCCCGCCGCACAACACCCCGGCCGAGCAGATCGAACGCGGCGAGATCGACCTGCTGCTGCTGCCGGACATGCAGATCCGCCCCGACCACCCCACCCAGGCGCTGTTCGACGATGAGTTCGTCTGCGTCATGTGGCAGGACCATCCGCTCGACGCGCAGAGCCTGACCTTCGAGCAGTACAAGCTGATGCCGCATGTGGTGGTGCGCTGGGGCGAGCGGCGGGTACCCACCGTGGACGAATGGTTCCTGCACAAGTTCGACGTCGAGCGCCGCTTCGACGTGGTCACCAATACTTTCAACAGCGTGCCGTCCTTCCTCATCGGCACCCAGCGGCTGGCCACCATGCACCGCCGCTTGGCGGAGCGCTGGACCAGCTATCTGCCGCTGAAGATCCTGCCGCTGCCCTGGGGTGCGCCGCGCCTCACCATCGCCATGCAGTGGAACAAATACCAGCAGCACGACCCGGGGCTGACCTGGCTTCGCCGACTCATCGTGGAGGCCGCTACGGCAATGGGCGGGCGTGATCTATAGCAGGCGGGGGATGTTTGGGAGTGCGGGCGGCGAGAGGAAGTGCTCTCCCAGAAAGTCGCATTGAAAAATCTGCGACCTATCCAATTGAGCGAAGAACTGGCGATCTATTTCTTATCGAACCAATACACCCGAAATATCCCCCACCCAGCGGGCGATCAACGCAAGGCGGGCGAACCCGGATACAAAAAAACCGGCGCAATGGCCGGTTTCTCTGGGGGTTCCGTCTGATTCGGGTGAACCCGGATCAAGGCGGAAGTATGTCAATGGTGCCCGAAGCCGGACTCGAACCGGCATGACCTTACGGCCGAGAGATTTTAAGTCTCCTGCGTCTACCGATTTCGCCATTCGGGCGGTAGCGCTGTGACGTGCCGTTTTCGGCACGGGCGGACTATATACAGTCGATCGCCAATCCTGCAAGTTTGCAGAAATTCTTATTGCAAATAAAAAGCCCTGTAGATCAAGGATCTACAGGGCTTTTTATATAGTGGAGGCCGAGGTCGGAATCGAACCGGCGTACACGGATTTGCAATCCGCTGCATGACCACTCTGCCACCCGGCCTCAAATGAACATCAAACTTCGACATTCATCAGAAAAATTGGAGCGGGAAACGAGACTCGAACTCGCGACCCCGACCTTGGCAAGGTCGTGCTCTACCAACTGAGCTATTCCCGCGTCTTGGTGACGGGCGCCATTCTATATGAACCCGAACCGCTGTCAACCCTTTGATTCAAAAAAGTTATTTCTCGTGGGCACCGCTGCTGAGATGCGGCCAGGCGGCGCGCAGATATTGCACCATGGACCACAGGGTAAGTACCGCGGCAATGATCAACAGACCATATCCGAGGCCCACCCAGAAATCCATGCGCGGCGGATTGCCGAGCAGAATGATCAGGGACGCCATCTGTGCCGTGGTTTTCCACTTGCCCAGATTGGATACCGCGACCTGAGCGCGGGCGCCCAGTTCGGCCATCCACTCGCGCAGGGCGGAAACCACGATCTCGCGGCCGATGATGATGGCCGCCGGCAGGGTCAGCCACAGGTTGGCATGTTCCTCCACCAGCAATACCAGCGCGACGGCCACCATCAACTTGTCGGCCACCGGGTCGAGGAAGGCGCCGAAGGGGGTGCTTTGCCCGAGACGCCGCGCCAGATAGCCGTCCAGCCAGTCGGTCAGACTGGCGAGGGCGAACACGCCGCTGGCGGCCCAGTAGCTCCAGCTGAACGGCAGGTAGAACAGCGCGATGAATACCGGGATAAGCAGCACGCGCAGGATGGTCAGCAAATTCGGGATATTCATCAGGACCCTTGAGATTCAAAGAGTTGCGCCATTCTACTCACTGTGCAGTACGGCATAAATCGACTCGGCGAGCTTTTTGCTGATTCCCGGTGCCTTGGCGATTTCCTCGGCGCTGGCGCGGCCCAGCTCCTGCAGGCCGCCAAAGTGCTTGAGCAGTTCGCGCCGGCGCTTGGGTCCGACGCCGGGCACCTCCTCGAGGCTCGAGGTGGTGCGTGCCTTGCCGCGCCGCGCGCGGTGCCCGGTGATGGCAAAGCGATGCGCCTCGTCGCGGATCTGCTGGATGAGGTGCAGCGCCGGCGAGTTACCGGGCAAGGTGAACTCGTGCTCGGCATCATTGAGATAGAGGGTCTCCAAGCCCGGCTTGCGGGTCACGCCCTTGGCCACGCCGAGCAGGATCAGATCGACCACCGCCAGCTCCTGCAGCACTTCGCGGGCCATGTTGAGCTGGCCCTTGCCGCCGTCGACCAGGAGGATGTCGGGCATCTTGCCCTCCCCGTCCTTGAGCCGACGAAAACGCCGGGTGAGCGCCTGGTGCATGGCGGCGTAGTCGTCGCCGGGGCTCACACCCTCGATATTGAAGCGCCGGTAGTCGGACTTGAGCGGCCCCTCGGGACCGAACACCACGCAGGAGGCAACGGTCGCTTCGCCACTGGAATGGCTGATGTCGAAACACTCCAGGCGCTGCGGCGCCTCGTCCATGCCCAGTGCCTCGCCAAGCGCCTCCAGACGGGCGGCGACGTGCTGACGGTTGGCCAGCCGCGCGGCCAACGCCTGCTCGGCGTTGGTCAGCGCGAGCTGCTGCCAGCGCGCGCGGGTACCGCGCACGCGGTGGCTGATCGCCGGCGCGCGACCGCGTACCGCGGCGATGGCCTCCGCCAGGGCGGGGAAATCGTCGTGCACGCAGTTGACGATCAGCTCGGCGGGCAGGTCGCGCTCGCCGGTGCCCAGGTAATACTGGGCGAGGAACGCGGCCAGCACGTCGGCCGCCTCCTCCTCGATGGCCACCTGGGGGAAGAAGCTCTTGCTGCCCAGCACCCGCCCGCCGCGCACGCTGATCAGGTTGACGCAGGCGCCGCCGGGGCTGACCACCGCGGCCACCACGTCCACGTCGCCGTTGCCGCCCTCCATGCTCTGCTGGTCCTGCACCCGGCGCAGCAGGGCGATCTGGTCGCGCAGCTCGGCGGCGCGCTCGAAGTCCAGGTCGCCGGCGGCCTTCTCCATGGCCGCGGTCAGCTCGATGGCGAGCTGGTTGCTGCGTCCCTCGAGAAACATGGCGGAGTGGCGCACGTCCTCGGCGTACTCCTCGGGACTGACCAGGCCGACGCAGGGCCCCTTGCAGCGCTTGATCTGGTACTGCAGGCAAGGCCGCGTACGGTTCTTGAAGTAGCTGTCCTCGCACTGGCGGACCAGGAAGGTCTTCTGCAGCAGGTTGAGGCTCTCGCGGATCGCCAAGGCGCTGGGATAGGGGCCGAAATAGCGGCCCTTCTGCTTCTTCGCGCCCCGGTGGATGCCCAGGCGCGGATACTCGTCTTCGCTGGAGAGGAACACGTAGGGATAGGATTTGTCGTCGCGCAGCAGGATGTTGTACGGCGGCCGCCATTCCTTGATCAGCGTCTGCTCCAGCAGCAGCGCCTCGGTTTCGTTGGCGGTGATGGTGGTCTCGATCTGCGCGATGCGCGCCACCAGCGCGGCGGTCTTCGGCGCCAGCCCCGACTTGCGGAAGTAGCTGGAGAGGCGCTTCTTGAGGTTGTTGGCCTTGCCGACATAGAGCAGCCGGCCGTCGCCATCGGACATCCGATAGACGCCGGGATGGCTGCTGCAGCCGGCCAGGAAGCCGCTGCTGTCGAACTCCACGGCCATCTCAGCTGTCGACGTCAACCATGCCGTGGCGCACCGCCAGCATGGCCAGCTCGACATCGCTGGTGATATCGAGCTTCTCGAAGATGCGGTAGCGGTAGGTGTTCACCGTCTTCGGCGACAGGCACAGCTTGTCGGAAATGGCCTGTACCTTCTGGCATTCGGCGATCATCAGGGCGATCTGCATCTCGCGCTCGGACAGCTGCTCGAAGGGCGAGACCTCGCCCTGCGGCTGGAACGGTTTGAGCGCCAGTTGCTGGGCGATGTCGGCGCTGATGTAGCGATGGCCGCCGAACACCTGGCGAATCGCCTTGATCATCTCCTCGAGCGCCGCGCCCTTGGTGAGGTAGCCGGATGCACCCGCCTGCAGCAGACGGGAAGGAAACGGCTCCTCGTCACAGGCGGTGACGGCGATCACCTTGATATTCGGATGGCTGCGGTTGATCTTCCGCGTGGCCTCCAGACCGCCGATGCCCGGCATCTTCACGTCCATCAGCACCAGATCGGGCTTCAGCTCGCGCACGCGCAGCAGGGCTTCCTCGCCCGAGCCCGCTTCACCCACAACACTCAGCCCGGGAACATCGGCCAGCATGCGGCGAATGCCGGTGCGCACCAGATCATGATCATCCACCACGAGCACGTTGATCACGCAATACCTCGATAACGCCAGATCGGCCCACTGAAACGGCCCACAATATTGGGTGCGACCTTAACAAATGCGCCTGTCAAAGGACAGTCGCAGTCCTGTCGCAACCCGTGCTCACGGCGTCCGCGGGCACGAATCCCGCCAGGGCGCGGACACATGAATTCAGCCCAGTTCAAACACCATCGAAGGCCAAGGCGAAGCGGGCAGAATTCCTCGATTTTGCGATGCACAACACACAATACACCCAAAATACTGGCGCCAGAAATCTAAAATCAGCCTTCCGGCACGTCACTTGATCGACCCCGGCGAGAGTCGGCCAAGGCGCGGCATGCCGCTGGCGCCCAGCCTTGGCCAGATAGGCCGCTGGGCAGGCCGGAGAAGGAACGCCAGAAGGATGGGCAGCCAGCATCGAGAGCGCCCGACGACTGGTGCAGTGCATCATGCCTGCGCGCTGCTATATTTTCGATCAATCGCAATTATGCCGGCGCACAAGACTTGGGCACACGACTTGCTTTCCAAGGATCTGAATCAAGCACGGCAGGGAGATAGCCGCATGGACGCACCACAGCTGACCGACATCGACTTCGACGCCGCGATGAACCTCGAGCAGCTCCAGGCGCTCGACTACAACGAGCGCTTCAATTTCAGCCGCCGGGTGATGCTGCTGGTGCTGGGCAAGAGCAAGGAAGAGCTGGCCGCCACGATCGAGGCGATCGGCGCCGAACCGTTTTCCGCCTGGCTCGACCATATCGAGACGCTGCAGCGCGAACTCAAGTACCTGCAAGAATTGTCCGAAACGGCCCGGAGTCGTCTCATCGTCGCCGCTCAGAAGGTGGCGGAACGCAATGAACCACGCTGAGATCCCGCCCCTCCCGCCGCGCCAGTTTCTCCTGCCCTGGTAAGGCGGGGCTCTTCATCTATATACATGCCGGCCGTAAGCGCGCGAAGTTCGCCATGAAGAGGGCGAACTCCAGAAACGACAAAGCCCCGGAAACCGGGGCTTTGCGTTGAATAGATGGCGGAAGCGCAGAGATTCGAACTCTGGGACAGTTGCCCGTCGGCGGTTTTCAAGACCGCTGCCTTAAACCACTCGGCCACACTTCCACAACGGGCGGCAATACTACCGGATAGAAACAGACTGTCAAACTCTAGTTGCCTGGCCGTCATCGCCGCTTTGCTATGCTGGCGCCTGTCCGCCAAGCACACGATTTTCCAGGAGGAATCCGCACATGCGCGAACAACCCTATGCCCTGCAGAGCACGCAGGTCGCCCAGCTCGAGACCAGCAAGGTCCTGCGCAACACCTACGCCCTGCTGGCGATGACCCTTGGCTTCAGCGGCCTGGTGGCCTTCGCCGCGCAGCAGGCGCACGTGCCGCACCCGGGCATGCTGATCACCCTGGTCGGTTTCTACGGCCTGTTCTTCCTCACCGTCAAACTGCGCAACTCCGGCTGGGGCCTGGTCAGCACCTTCGCCCTGACCGGCTTCATGGGTTACACCCTCGGCCCGATCCTCGACCGCTACCTGGGCATGGCCAACGGTGCCGACGTGATCGTCAGCGCCTTCACCATGACCGCCATCGTCTTCGGCGGTCTGTCCGCCTACGTGCTGACCACCCGCAAGGACATGAGCTTCCTGTCCGGCTTCCTCACCGTCGGCTTCTTCGTCCTGCTCGGCGCCGTACTGGCCGCCTGGCTGTTCGAAATCAGCGGCCTGCAACTGGCGATCAGCGCCGGTTTCGTGCTGTTCTCCTCGGCGGCGATCCTCTACCAGACCAGCGAGATCATCCACGGCGGCGAGAACAACTACATCATGGCGACCATCAGCCTGTACGTGTCGATCTACAACCTGTTCATCAGCCTGCTGCAGATCTTCGGCATCATGGGCAGCGACGACTGATCCCGACCGCCGCGCAGTCCCCGGAGCCCGCCAACTTTGGCGGGCTCTTTCGTTTGCGTTTATCATGGGCGGCATTGTTGCCAGGCCGCTCCAGATGAAATTCGCCCTCGCCCTGTTCGCCCCGCCCCATGCCCCCTCCAGTCGCCGCGCGCTGCGTTTCGCCGAGGCGGCGCTGGCCGGCGGCCATGAGATCGTCCGTGTGTTTTTCTATCAGGACAGCGTGCAGCTGGCTTCCTCGCTGACGGTCAGCGCACAGGACGAGCTGGACCTGCCGGCCGCCTGGCGCACCTTCGTGCAGGAACATCGGCTGGATGGCGTGGTGTGCATCGCCGCCGCCCTGCGCCGTGGGGTGCTGAACGGCGAGGAAGCGCAGCGCTACGGCCGCGCCGGGCATAACCTCGACGCGCCCTGGGAGCTGTCCGGCCTCGGCCAGTTGCACGAGGCGGCCCAGGAAGCCGACCGCCTGATCTGCTTCGGAGGCGACTGAGATGGCCAAATCGCTGCTGCTGATCTGCCGCCGTTCGCCGTGGAGCGGCCCGGGAGCCCGCGAGGCGTTGGACGTCGCCCTGGCCGGCGGCGCCTTCGATCTGCCGATCAGCCTGCTGTTTCTCGATGACGGCGTGTTCCAGCTCAAGCCCGCCCAGCAGCCGGCCGCCGTGCAGCAGAAGGACCTGACCGCCAACCTGCAGGCGCTGCCGCTGTTCGGCGTCGAGGCGCTGTACGTCGCCCGCGCCGACCTGGACAGCCGCGGCCTGAGCGCCGAACACCTCAGCCTGCCGGCGACCCCGGTGGAGGATGCCCACCTCGCCGCCCTGCTCGATCAACACGACCTGGTGATCACCCTCTGATGGCCACCCTGCACCTGCTTTCCCGCTCGCCGTTCGTCGACCTCAGCGGCGCCAGCTGCCTGCGCCTGCTCGGCGCGGGCGACGGCCTGCTGCTGACCGGCGACGCCGTCTACGCCCTGCAAGCCGATTCGCGCCCCTTCGCGGTGTTGAGCGCGCTGCCGGCCGACCGCCCGCTGTTCGCTCTCGCCGAGGACCTCGAGGCGCGCGGCATCGCCGCCCCGGACTTCGTGCAGGCCATCGACTACGCGGAGTTCGTCGAATTGACCTTGCGCTTCGAGCGGGTGAACAGCTGGCTATGAGCACCCTCAACGTGATGGGCAAGGAGATCGCCCTCGACAAGGACGGCTACCTGCTCGAACTGGACGACTGGAGCCCGGCGGTCGCCGAGGCGCTGGCCGCCCGCGAACAGATCGCGCTGGGCGAGGCGCACTGGGAGATCCTCGAACTGCTGCGGCGCTTCTACGCCGAGTTCCAGCTGTCGCCGGCCACCCGCCCGCTGATCCGCTACACCGCGCAGCAGCTCGGCCCCGAGAAGGGCAACAGCCTGCACCTCAACCAACTGTTCCACGGCACCCCTGCCAAACTGGCCGCCAAGCTGGCCGGATTGCCCAAACCGACCAATTGCATATGACGACCCCGACCCTGGTGACTCCCGCAGAACACCCCTTCGCCCAGTTCGTGCGCATCCTCGGCAAGGGCAAGCGCGGCGCGCGCAGCCTGACCCGCGAGGAGGCCCGCGAGGCCATGGGCATGCTGCTCGACGGCAAGGTCGAGGAGGTCCAGCTCGGCGCCTTCCTGATGCTGCTGCGCCATAAGGAGGAAAGCGCCGAGGAGCTGGCCGGCTTCACCGAAGCGGTGCGCGAGCGTCTCAACGCACCGCCCACCGTGGTCGACCTCGACTGGCCGACCTACGCCGGCAAGAAGCGCCACCTGCCCTGGTACCTGCTGGCCGCCAAGGCGCTGGCCGCCAGCGGCGTGCGCATCGTGCTGCATGGCGGCGGCGCGCACACCGCCGGGCGCCTGTACGCCGAACAGTTGCTGGAGAAGCTGGAGATTCCCTGCTGCGCCAGCTGGAACGAAGTGGTCAAGGCGCTGGACGACCGCCACATCGCCTTCATTCCGCTGGGCGCCTGGATGCCGCGCCTGCAGCACATGATCGACCTGCGCAACACCCTCGGCCTGCGCTCGCCGATCCACTCGCTGGCGCGCATCCTCAACCCGCTGGGCGCACGCTGCGTGCTGCAGAGCATCTTCCACCCCGGCTACCAGGCGATCCACCGCGACGCCAGCGTGCTGCTCGGCGACCACGCCATCGTCATCAAGGGCGATGGCGGCGAAATCGAGGTCAATCCCGACGTCGATACCCAGCTGTTCGGCGCCACCGCCGGCCAGGCATGGGACGAGGAATGGCCCGCGCTGTCCGCGCAGCGCCACGTCAAGCCGGCCAGCCTCGATCCGGCCCAATTGCAGGCCTTCTGGCACGGCGAAAGCGAGGATGCGTATGGCCGCCTGGCGGTGCTCGCTACCATGGCCTTGGCCCTGCGCGGCCTCGGTCTCGACCGCGAGGCCGCCTTCGCCCGCGCCGCCCAACTCTGGGAGCGCCGACTGGGATAAGCGGCCGGCGGACTGCCACGCCCGCCCCGCCTCCGCTGCGATCGACCTGCATGACCCTGTCCATCCATACGTTGCACGTCCAGGACTGGCGCCAGGCCATCGGCCCTGGCGACTACAGCCGCGGCCGCGACTACTTCATCGACAACCGCGCCCAGATCGAGAGCCTCGACGAGCAGGTGCTGCTCGCCGAGTGCCGCGGTTCCGGCCGCCAGCGCTATCGGCAGCGTATCCGCCTGATCGACCGCGGCAGCCACTGGGACATCGATGGCCGTTGCAGCTGCCCGGTCGGCTACAACTGCAAGCATGTGGTCGCCGCCCTGCTCACCCTCGAACGTCAGCAGGCTCAGGGCGTGAACGTGCCCGGCAGCAGCCCGCTGCCGCCGCCGCAGGTCATCGACCTACCCGTCCAGGCGCCGCAGCCCCGGCTGATCCTCGGCAGCCACATGCGCGTGCACTACGACGCGCGCAAGGGCCGGATGATCGAGCAGACCCAGCACCGCGCCGCGCTGTCCTTCGACTACCGCGGCCACGTCACCTTCGGCCGCGTGCCGGCCAAGGAGTGGCTGGTGCGCCTCGACGACCAGCACCTGCTGCGCATCGCCCGCCATCACGAGGCCGAGGCAGCGCTGCGCCAGCGCCTGGCCGAACTCGGCTTCGTCATCGCCCTGCGCCGCAGCGAGGCGCTGTCGGAAAGCGCCGGCGAACTCTTCGAGCTGACCGACGACGCCGCCTGGCTGCATTTCGTCCGCGAACAACTACCGAAGCTGCGCGAACAGGGTTGGCAGATCCGCATGCAGCCGGACTTCCAGTTCAACCTAGCGAGCCTCGGCGAGTGGCACGTCGGCATCAGCGAGTCCGAGGAAGGCGACTGGTTCGACCTGGAGATGGGCATCGAAGTGGATGGCGAGCGGGTCAGCCTGCTGCCGATCCTCCTGCATGCCATCCGCCACTCGCCCTGGCTGCTGACCGGGGCCGCGCTGGCCCAGCGCGGCGACGACGAGGAACTGCTGGTGCCGCTGCCGCGCAGCCACGGCGGCCGCCGCGTCGCGCTGCCGTTCGGCCGCCTCAAGCCGCTGCTGGCCAGCCTCGGCGAGCTGTACTTTCGCGAGGACGAGAGCGAGTTGGCCGGCGCCGGCGAGCGCCTGCGCCTGGGCCGCGCCGATGCCGCGCGGCTGGTCGCCCTGGACGCCCTGCCCGCCCTGCACTGGCTGGGCGGCGAGCGCCTGCGCGAGTTCGCCCGTCGCCTGCAGGAACTGCCGCAGCAGCCGGTGGCCGCCCCGGCCGGTCTGCGCGCCGAACTGCGCGACTATCAGCAGCAGAGCCTGGCCTGGCTGCAGGCGCTGCGCGAGCTGCAGGTCGGCGGCATCCTCGCCGACGACATGGGCCTGGGCAAGACGCTGCAGACCCTGGCGCACATCCTCGCCGAGAAGCAGGCCGGGCGCCTGACTCGCCCGGCGCTGATCGTCATGCCCACCAGCCTGATTCCCAACTGGCAGGACGAGGCGGCGCGCTTCGCCCCCGACCTGCGCGTGCTGGCCCTGCACGGCGCCAAGCGCAAGGGGCTGTTCGAGCAGATCGACGCCCACGACCTGGTGCTGACCACCTACGCCCTGCTGCCGCGCGACCTCAAGCAGTTCCACGGCCGCCACTGGCACCTGGTGATCCTCGACGAGGCGCAGAACATCAAGAACCCGCGCAGCCGCGCCGCCCAGGCCGCCGGCCAGCTCGACGCCGGGCAGCGCCTGTGCCTGACCGGCACGCCGCTGGAAAACCACCTGGGCGAGCTGTGGTCGCTGTTCGACTTCCTGATGCCCGGCTGGCTGGGCGACAGCAAGACGTTCACCCGCGTCTACCGCACCCCGATCGAGAAGCACGGCGATGCCCAGCGACTCGCCCACCTGGTGGCGCGGGTCAAGCCATTCCTGCTGCGCCGCACCAAGGAACAGGTGGCCCGCGAGCTGCCGCCGAAGACCGAGATCACCCAGCGCATCGAACTGAGCGATACCCAGCGCGACCGCTACGAGACGTTGCGCCTGGCCATGGACAAGAAGGTGCGCGCCGAGATCCAGCGTCTGGGGATGGGCCGCAGCCAGCTGGTGATCCTCGAGGCGTTGCTGCGCCTGCGCCAGGCCTGCTGCGACCTGCGCCTGCTCGGTGAAGAAGGCGCCGACCTGACCAGCGCCGACTCCGGCAAGCTCAGCGCGTTGCTGGAGATGCTCGAGGAGCTGATCAGCGAAGGCCGTCGCGTGCTGCTGTTCTCCCAGTTCACCAGCATGCTCGGCCTGATCGAGGCCGAGCTGAAGGCGCGCAAGATCGCCTACGCCAAGCTCACCGGCGCCACTCAGGACCGCCGTGCGCCGGTCGAGGCTTTCCAGGGCGGCAAGGTGCCGGTGTTCCTGATCAGCCTCAAGGCCGGCGGCGCCGGCCTCAACCTGACCGCCGCCGACACCGTGATCCACTTCGACCCCTGGTGGAACCCGGCCGCCGAGGCCCAGGCCAGCGACCGCGCCTATCGCATCGGCCAGGACAAGCCGGTGTTCGTCTACCGCCTGATCGCCCGCGGCAGCGTCGAGGAGAAGATCCAGCAGCTGCAGGAAAGCAAGGCGAATCTGGCGCGCAGCGTGCTGGAGGGCGGCGGCCAGGGCGACTGGACGTTGAGCGAGGCGGATCTCGACGCCCTGCTGGCGCCGCTGGCCTGAGGCCCGCCATGCCCTTCCCGGAGTCGCATAGCGTTCCCTGCGAATGGCGCGACTACCCGGAATGGCATCGCGGCCGCCTGCGCTACGCGGTGTGGGCCCTGACGGTGGACTGCCCGCGCATCCAAGCGCGCCTCGAGCGCGCCCGGACGCACCTCGGCGCCTGGCTGCACGACGACTACCGGCGCCAGGCGCACATCACCCTGTTCGTCTGCGGTTTCCCCGGCGAATCGCGGCGCTTCGACGACGACTTCCCCGCGCAACGCCTCGCTGCCCAGTGCACCACCCTGCGCGCCCTCGCAGGGGGCCCCTTCGAGCTGCAGATCGGCGGGCTGGCCAGCTTTGCCAGCGCGCCCTTCCTCGAAGTCGGCGATCCCCATGGCCGCTTGCCCGCGCTGCGCCAGGCGCTGGCTGCGCATGGCGCGGAAGTGCGCCAGGCGCCCTACCACGCCCATCTCACCGTCGGCCTGTACGCCCGCGCGGTAGCGCGCGCCGAGCTGCAGCGGCGCCTGATCGAATTCGGCGAGGACGAACCCTTGCCACTGCGCGTGAACGAACTGCACTACGTCACCTACGCCGCAACCGAGCTGTGCGGGCCACTGCGCAGCGAGCGGCGACTGATCCTGCGCGGCTAGCTCCAGCCGCCGCAAAGCGCCTCGCTACACCTTGATCACGTAGCCGTAGGCGCGCTTGCTGCCGTCGTCCTCGCGCCGCAGGTAGACACCCTGGATTTCCGGCTCGAAGCCGGGCAGCTGGTTGATCCCCTCCTCCAGGGCCAGGAAGTACTTGAGCGCCGCGCCGCCCCATACCTCGCCGGGCACCACGCAGAGTACGCCCGGCGGATAGGGCAAGGCGCCCTCGGCGGCGACGCGCCCGTCGATCTCGGCCAGCGGCACCAGCTCCACGTTGTTGCGCACCAGATGCTGGTTGGCCTCCCAGGGCGTCATGGCCTGCACCGGGAAGTGCTCCTTGCGGAACATCTGCTTCTGCAGCCGGTTCATGCCGTGGTGCTTGTAGAAGTCGTGCATCTCCTGGCACAGCCGCCGCAGCGTGTAGCCGGCGTACTTGTCGTGGGCGGCATGGATCGCCGGCAGCACCTCGGCCAGCGGACTGTCGTGGTCCAGGTGGCGCTCGAACTGGGCGAGATGGGAAACCAGGTGCTGCAGCTTGGCGAAATGATCCGAAGGGGTGAGCAGGAACAGGATCGAGTTCAGGTCGGCCTTCTCCGGCACGATGCCGTTGCTGCGCAGGTAGTGGGCGAGTACCGCGGCCGGCACGCCGAAGCTGGCGTAGTCGCCGTTGTCCGGGTTGATGCCGGGGGTGGTCAGCAGCATCTTGCACGGGTCGATGTAGTACTGGTCCCTGGCGTAGTCGGCGAAGTGGTGCCAGCTGTCCTCCGGCCTGAATTTGAAGAAGCGCAGGTCGTCGATGATCATCTCGGTCTCGTGCTCGGCCCACGCGTGGCCGTCGACCATCGCCGGAATGAACGGCCTGATGTACTTGCAGGTGCGCAGCATCAGCTTGCGCGCCTCCACGCCGTTCTTGATGCACTCGCGCCACAGGTTGCGCCCCGGCAATCCATCGTGCATCTGCGCGTTGACATCCAGCGCGGCGAACAGCGGATAGAACGGGCTGGTGGAGGCATGCATCATGTAGGCGTTGTTGAACCGCTTATGGGTGCAATAGCGCTGCTGGCCCTTGATATGGCGGTCCTTCTTGTGGATCTGCGAGGTCTGCGAGAAGCCCGCCTGCTGCTTGTGCACCGACTGGGTGACGAACAGCCCCGGATCGTTCGGCCCCAGCTCGAGCAGCAGCGGCGAGCTGTCGTGCATCATCGGGATGAACTGCTCGTAGCCGACCCAGGCCGAGTCGAACAGGATGTAGTCGCACAGGTGGCCGATGCGATCCACCACCTGGCGGGCGTCGTAGATGGTGCCGTCGTAGGTGCCGAGCTGGATCACCGCGAGACGGAACGGCCGCTCCAGCTGCGCCCGGGCCGGATCGACCTCGGCGATCGCCGCGCGGATGTACGGCTCGTCGAAGCAGTGCGAGTCGATGCCCCCGATGAAGCCGTAGGCGTTGCGCGCCGTCTCCAGGTACACCGGCCGGGCGCCGCCGAGGACCAAGGCGCCGAGGTGGATGGACTTGTGGTTGTTGCGATCGAACAGCACCAGGTCGTCCTTGGCCAGCAGCGCGCTGGTCACCACCTTGTTCGAGGTGGAGGTGCCGTTGAGCACGAAGTAGGTCTTGTCGGCGTTGTAGATGCGCGCGGCGTTCATCTGCGCATCCCGCGCCGGTCCCTCGTGGATCAAGAGGTCGCCGAGCTTGACGTCGGCATTGCACAGGTCGGCGCGGAACACGTTCTCGCCGAAGAACTCGAAGAATGCCCGTCCCAGCGGATGGCTGCGGAAGAATTGCCCGCCCTGGTGACCGGGGCAATCGAAGGCCACGTTACCGACCTTGACGTACTCCTTGAGCGCACGGAAGAACGGCGGATAGAGCTTCTGCGCGTAGTTCTCACCCGCCCGGGCGATGCGCTGGCCGTTGAAGTGGCGCTCGCCCTTGCCCACCTGCAGCGTGCCGGCGATGCGGGAAAGAATATCCTCCGGCACCGCCTCGCCCGGCCGCAGGGCGACGAACAGCGGGATCGGAAAGCCGGTGTGGCCGATGCGCACCAGCACGTCGCGCGCTTCGTCCGCCATCGCCACCACGGCCCCCACGTTGGTGAAGTCGGTAGTGGCCAGATCGATCATCTCGTAGTCGAGGATGAAGCTGTCGAACAGCGACGGCGGGCAAGCAAGCTTGAATACGGCCATGAGGATCTCCTCCGTGGGTACGCCATCAGGCAACTCTCCAGAATCTAGTTCGTAACCTGCGGTTCGCCAGCGACACCCTGTCTGCCGGGGGAGCACCAGCGTCTGTCGCCCCTTCCCCTTGATTACCGGCGCGTACGCGGAAGTCGGGGCGACTGATACTCTCAAATTGATTATGTTAATTTACGAAACAAAAATTTATCGCTCGATAAGCGGGGACCTCACCTCCTGGTGATTCGCCCCCTGCCGCGGCTCGGCCGTATAATCCGCCCGTCTATCTCGCAGCCCGGACGGAGGGAATCCCCGGAGCCATGCCGATCAAGTACGCCCGTCGCCTCACCGACCGTCGCCGCTCCCGGCAGAGCAACCGCCAGCTCGGCCTGTGCCTGGCGTTCATCGCCGGTGCGGCGAACGCCGGCGGTTTTCTCGCCGTGCAGCAGTACACCTCGCACATGACCGGCATCCTCTCCTCGGTGGCCGACCATCTGGTGCTGGGCCAGAGCGAACTGGCCCTCGGCGGCATCGGCGGGCTGCTGTCCTTCGTCTCCGGCGCCATCACCTCCACCCTGCTGATCAACTTCTCGCGCCGGCGCCGCCTGCATGGCCAGTTCGCCCTGCCGCTGCTGCTGGAGGCCGGCCTGCTGCTCTGTTTCGGCGTGCTGGGCGCGCGGCTGATGGAGATTCCCGGCTTCTTCGTGCCGCTCACCGTGATGCTGCTGTGCTTCATCATGGGTTTGCAGAACGCCATCATCACCAAGCTCTCCAACGCGGAGATCCGCACCACCCATGTCACCGGGATGATCACCGACATCGGCATCGAGCTGGGCAAGGCGCTCTACGTCAACCGCCACGAGCGCGCGGATCAGCTGCCGGTGCGCGCCAATCGCGAGCGCCTGCGTATCAACGCCCTGCTGGTCGGCTGCTTCTTCGCCGGCGGGGTTAGCGGCGCCTTCGGCTTCCAGCACTTCGGCTTTTTCTCCACCGTGCCGCTGGCGGCGCTGCTGATGACCCTGGCGCTGGTGCCGGTGTACGACGACCTGCGCCTGGGCTGGCAACTGTGGCGGCGCCGGCACTGATAGGGCCGCCGCCAACGACGCGACAGCCACGCCGAGACGCGGCGGATAGTCTGCTTGAGCGATGGGCAAGCCACGGCGGCTCTGGTAGATAGAAGGCGGCGCCCTCGCAAACGGAAGCACGAGATGAAGCAACGCAAATGGATCGGCCGCGGCCTCCTCCTCGCCGCACTCGCAGCAGGCGGCTGGCTGGTCTGGCAGGGACTGCAGCCCAAGGGCCTGGGCGAGGGCTTCGTCAGCGGCAACGGGCGCATCGAGGCCACCGAGATCGACGTGGCGACCAAGCTGGCCGGACGCATCGCCGCCATCGAGGTCGACGAGGGCGCCTTCGTGCAGCCCGGCCAGGTGCTGGCGCGCATGGACACCGCGGTGCTGCAGGCTCAGCTCAGCCAGGCCGAGGCGCAGGTGCGCCAGGCGCAGAACGCCATCCACACCGCCCACGCCCTGGTCGCCCAGCGCGAGAGCGAGAAGGCCACGGCCGAGGCGGTGGTGCTGCAGCGCCAGGCCGAGCTGACCGCCGCGCAGAAGCGTCACCAGCGCACCGAGGCGCTGGTCAAGCGCAGCGCCATGGCCCTCCAGCAACTCGACGACGACCTCGCCGCGCTGCAGAGCGCCCAGGCCGCGCTGGCCGCGGCGCGTGCCCAGGTGCTCTCCGACCAGGCCGCCATCGAGGCGGCGCGCTCGCAGGTGATCGAGGCCGAATCCGCCGTCGAGGCGGCCAAGGCCACGGTGACGCGCCTGCAGGCCGACATCGACGACAGCGCGCTGAAGACCGACCGCGTGGCCCGCGTGCAGTACCGCGTGGCGCAGCCCGGCGAGGTGCTGGGCGCCGGCGGCAAGGTGCTCAACCTGGTCGATCTGGCCGACGTCTACATGACCTTCTTCCTCCCCGAACGCCAGGCCGGTGTGGTCGCCCTCGGCAGCGAGGTGCGCGTGGTGCTGGATGCGGCGCCAGATTTCGTGATCCCGGCCAAGGTCAGCTACGTCGCCAGCGTCGCCCAGTTCACCCCCAAGACGGTGGAGACCGCCAGCGAGCGGGAGAAGATGATGTTCCGCGTCAAGGCGCGCATCGACCCCGAACTGCTGCGCAAGTACCAGGACCAGGTGAAGACCGGCCTGCCCGGCATGGCCTACCTCAAGCTCGCCCCTGACGCCTCGTGGCCCGCCCATCTACAGCTGAACGCGAACGCCGGCCAATGACCGAGGCAAGCGTCGCCCGGCTCGACAACGTCAGCCTCGTCTACGGCAAGACCCATGCCCTCGATGGCGTCGGCCTGGAAGTTCCCGCCCGGCGCATGGTCGGCCTGATCGGTCCGGACGGCGTCGGCAAGTCCAGCCTGCTGGCGCTGGTCGCCGGCGCCCGGCAGATCCAGCAGGGCAGCGTGCAGGTGCTCGGCGGCGACATGGCCGACCAGCACCACCGCCGCGCGGTCTGCCCGCGTATCGCCTACATGCCGCAGGGCCTGGGCAGGAACCTCTACCCCACCCTTACGGTTCTGGAGAACCTCGAGTTCTTCGCCCGCCTGTTCGGCCAGGCGCGCGCCGAGCGGCGCTGGCGGATCGACGAGCTGACCCGCAGCACCGGCCTGCATCCCTTCCTCGACCGCCCGGCCGGCAAGCTCTCCGGCGGCATGAAGCAGAAGCTCGGCCTGTGCTGCGCGCTGATCCACGACCCCGACCTCTTGATCCTCGACGAGCCGACCACCGGCGTCGACCCGCTGTCGCGCAACCAGTTCTGGGAGCTGATCGAGCGCATCCGCGCGGACCGCCCGCAGATGAGCGTGCTGGTGGCCACCGCCTACATGGACGAGGCGCAGCGCTTCGACCATCTGGTGGCGATGGATGCCGGGCACATATTGGCCACCGGCACGCCGGACGAGCTGCTGGCGCGCACCGCAAGCAGCAATCTGGAAGAGGCCTTTATCCGTCTGCTGCCGGAGGCCAAGCGCAGCCACCACAAGGCCCTGGAGATCCCGCCGCGCCGCGCCAGCGAGGAGGTCGCCATCGAGGCGCACGGCCTGACCATGCGATTCGGCGACTTCGTGGCGGTCGACCGGGTGAACTTTCGCATCGAACGCGGGGAGATCTTCGGCTTCCTCGGCTCCAACGGCTGCGGCAAGACCACCACCATGAAGATGCTCACCGGCCTCCTGCCGGCCAGCGCGGGCGAGGCGCTGCTGTTCGGTAAGCCGGTGGATCCGCACGACCTGCTGACCCGCCAGCGGGTCGGCTACATGTCGCAGGCCTTCTCGCTGTACAGCGAGCTGAGCGTGCTGCAGAACCTCGAGATGCACGCCCGGCTGTTCCACCTGCCCGCGCAGCGGCGCGAGATGCGCATCCGCGAGATGCTCGAGCGTTTCGAACTCGAGGACGAGGTGGACAGCCTGCCCGACCGCCTGCCCCTGGGCGTGCGCCAGCGCCTGTCGCTGGCGGTGGCGGTGATCCACCAGCCGGAAATCCTCATCCTCGACGAACCCACCTCGGGGGTCGATCCCATCGCCCGCGACGGCTTCTGGGAGCTGCTGGTGCAGCTGTCGCGCGAGGAAGGGGTGACCATCTTCATCTCCACCCACTTCATGAACGAGGCGCTGCGCTGCGACCGCATCTCGCTGATGCACGCAGGCAAGGTGCTGGACAGCGACACCCCGCAGGCGCTGATGGACAAGCGCGGCCTGCCGACCCTGGAAGCGACCTTCATCGCCTATCTGGAGGATGCCCTGGCCGAGGCCGGAGAGGAGCAGCCGGGCGCGACGGCCGCGACGCCGCCGGCCCGGGTCGCCGCCAGCCGAGAGCAACACGCCCGCTTCAGCCTGCGCCGTCTGCTCAGCTACAGCCGCCGCGAATCCATGGAGCTGCGCCGCGACCCGGTGCGCGCGCTGCTGGCGATGCTCGGCACCGTGCTGCTGATGTTCATCATGGGCTACGGGGTCAGCTTCGACGTGGAGAACCTGAGCTACGCCGTGCTCGACCGCGACCAGACCACCACCAGTCAGAGCTACCTGCTGAACATCGCCGGCTCGCGCTATTTCACCGAGAAGGCGCCGCTGACCAGCCATGCCGAGCTGGACCGGCGCCTGCGCAGCGGCGAGATCAGCCTGGCCATCGAGATTCCGCCCGGCTTCGGCCGCGACCTCAAGCGTGGCGACCACCCGCAGATCGCCTTCTGGATCGACGGCGCCATGCCGGTGCGCGCCGACACCATCCAGGGCTACGTGCAGGGCCTGCACGCCAGCTACCTGCAGGAGCTGGCCCGCGAGGCGGGGGTCGACAGCGCGCAGCCGGCCGAGGTGGCCATCCGCTACCGCTACAACCCGGACGTGCAGAGCCTGCCGGCGATGGTGCCGGCGATGATCCCGATCCTGCTGATGATGATCCCGGCGATGCTCACCGCCCTGGGCGTGGTGCGCGAGAAGGAGCTGGGCTCGATCACCAACTTCTACGTCACGCCGACCACCCGCCTGGAGTTCCTGCTCGGCAAGCAGCTGCCCTACATCGCCCTGGCCATGGTCAACTTCTTCACCATGGTGTTGCTCGCGGTGTTCCTGATGGGCATTCCGCTCAGCGGCAGCCTGCTCACCCTGAGCCTCGGCGCCCTGCTCTACGTCACCTGCTCCACCGGCCTGGGCCTGCTGATGTCGTCGATCCTGAGCAGCCAAATCGCGGCAATCTTCGGCACCGCCATCGCCACCCTGCTGCCGGCCATCCAGTTCTCCGGGCTGACCCACCCGGTGTCGGCGCTGGAGGGCGCCAGCGCCTTCATCGGCGGGCTGTACCCGACCAGCCACTTCCTGACCATCAGCCGCGGGGTGTTTTCCAAGGCGCTCGGCGCGGGCGATCTGCTGCCCTCCTTCGTGCCCCTGCTGGTGGCCATCCCCCTGCTGACCCTGGCCAGCGTCGCCGGCCTGCGCAAGCAGGAGAAATGACATGCGCGCCCTCGGCAACATCCTCCAGCTCGGCCTCAAGGAACTGCGCAGCCTGTACCGCGATCCGGCGCTGGTGGTGCTGATCGTCTACTCCTTCACCTTGGCGATCTACTCCAGCGCCACCGCCATCCCCGAGGCGCCGCACCGCGCCACCATCGCCGTGGTCGACGAGGACCGCTCGCCGGTCTCGCAGCGCCTGCTCAACGCCTTCCAGCTGCCCTACTTCGTGCCGCCGGTGTACATCGACCACGCGCAGATGGACAGCGGCATGGACGACGGCCGCTACACCTTCACCCTGAACATCCCGCCGGGCTTCCAGGAAGACCTGCTCGCCGGGCGCCGTCCGGCCATCCAGCTCAACGTCGACGCCACCCAGGTCAGCCAGGCGTTCACCGGCGCCGGTCACATCCAGCAGATCATCGCCAGCGAGGTCGCCGAGTTCGCCCAGCGCTACCGCAGCGTCGCGGCCCTGCCGGTGGAGACGGTGGTGCGCACGGCCTTCAACCCCAACCTGACCCGCGCCTGGTTCGGCGCGGTCAACGAGGTGGTCAACCAGATCACCATGCTGGCGATGATCCTCACCGGCGCGGCGCTGATCCGCGAGCGCGAGCACGGCACCATCGAGCACCTGCTGGTGATGCCGGTCACCCCCATCGAGATCATGCTCGGCAAGGTCTGGGCGATGGGCCTGGTGGTGCTGGCCGCGGCATCCTTCTCGCTGGCCGTGGTGGTGCGCGGCTGGCTGGACATCCCGCTGCAGGGCTCGCTGGCGCTGTTCATCGGCGCTTGCGCCCTGCACCTGTTCGCCACCACCTCGATGGGCATCTTCTTCGGCACGGTGGCGCGCTCGATGCCGCAGCTGGGCCTGCTGACCATCCTGGTGATGATCCCGCTGCACATCCTCTCCGGCGGCGTCACCCCGCGCGAGAGCATGCCCGAGCTGGTCCAGCAGGTGATGCTGGTCGCGCCCACCACCCATTTCGTCCAGTTGTCCCAGGCCATCCTGTTCCGCAGCGCCGGCCTGGATATCGTCTGGCCGCAGTTTCTGGCCGTGGCGGCGATCGGCGCGGCCTTCTTCGCCGCCGCCCTCGGCCGCCTGCGCAAGTCGCTGCAGTAATGGATAATCCGCAAATCAGGAACAAAAGGAAGCATTATCTTGAAAAGGACCCCCGGCCTCGCGCGCCTGCTGGCGCTGGCCATCGCCCTGGGCGGCAGCCACGGTTTCCTGCACGCCGAGGAGCCGGCGCCATCGACCCGCGTCGACCTGTTCGGCGTGTACCTGGAGGCCATGCGCAACAATGCCGACCTGGCCGCCGCGCGCGCCGACTATCTGGCGCGCAAGGAGGTGGTGCCGCAGGCGCGCTCCGGTTTGCTGCCGCAGCTCAATGGCGGCGCCAGCCTGCGCGACATCCGCACCGAGCTGGACCAGCCGTCGACCAGCTTCTCGCGCAGCGGCCCGCTGTATCAGGCCAGCCTGAGCCAGGCGCTGGTGCGCGCCGACCGCTGGTTCCAGCTCAAGGCGGCCAAGGCGACCAGCGAGCAGGCGGCGCTGGAGCTGTCGGCGGTCGAGCAGGACCTGATCCTGCAGAGCGCCGACGCCTACTTCGGCGTGCTGCGCGCCCAGGACACCCTGGCGGCCACCAAGGCCGAGGAAGCGGCCTTCCAGCGCCAGTTCGAGCAGGCCAGCGCGCGCTTCGAGGTCGGCCTGTCGGACCGCACCGAGGTGCTCGAGACCCAGGCCGGCCGCGACACCGCGCGCGCCAACCGGCTGATCGCCGAGCGCCGCGTTGAGGACGCCTTCCAGGCGCTGACCACCCTCACCGACCACCAGTACCGCTTCGTCGAGGGCATCCGCCACGAGCTGCCGGTCAACCCGCCGGCGCCCAACGAGCCGGATTCCTGGGTCGACACCGCCATGCAGCGCAACATCCTCCTGCAGGCCAGCCAGTACGCGGTGACCGGCGCCGAGCAGACCCTGCGCCAGCGCAAGGCCGGCCACGCGCCAACCCTCGACCTGGTGGCGCAGTACCAGGAGGGCGACAACGACCGCCTGGGCTACAGCAATACCGCGCTGTCCGGGCGCATCGGCCCCACCATCAGCGGCATCGAGCAGCAGAGCATCGGCCTGGAACTGAACATCCCCCTCTACAGCGGCGGGCTGACCAGTTCGCAGGTGCGCGAGGCCTACCAGCGCCTCGGCCAGAGCGAGCAGCAGCGCGAGAGCCTGCGCCGCCAGGTGGTGCAGAACACCCGCGACTCGCACCGCGCGGTGAACAGCGCGGTCTCCCAGGTGGAGGCGCGCAAGCAGGCGATCGTCTCCAGCAACAGTGCGCTGGAAGCGACCCAGCTCGGCTACGAGGTGGGCACGCGCAACATCGTCGACGTGCTGGACGCCCAGCGCCAGCTGTACAGCGCGGTGCGCCTGTACAACGAGGCGCGCTACGGCTACATCCTCGAGCAGCTGCGCCTCAAGCAGGCGGCCGGCATCCTCAGTCCGGACGACCTGCAGGAACTGTCGCCCTGGCTCAAACCCGACTACGACCCGGACCGCGACTTCCTGCCGCCGATGGAGCCCGCGGCGGGCGACGGACAGCCCGGGAGCGCACCGCACGGCTGACTATACTGCTCGAATAACGGAGCAGGCCGCGAGGAGACCCCCATGAGCACTCTCTCCCATGCCCATTGCGAAGCCTGCCGCGCCGACGCGCCGCAGGTCTCGGAGACCGAACTGGCCGAGTTGATCCACGAGATCCCGGCCTGGAGCGTCGAGGTGCGCGACGGCGTGATGCAACTGGAGAAGGTGTTCACCTTCCCCGACTTCCAGCGCGCCCTGAACTTCACCAATGCGGTGGCCGCCATCGCCGAGATGGAGGGCCACCACCCGGCGCTGCTCACCGAATGGGGCAAGGTGACGGTGACCTGGTGGACCCACAAGATCCGCGGCCTGCACCGCAACGACTTCATCATGGCCGCGCGCACCGACCAGATCGCCCGCCACGAGTGACCGGACGGGCCACCCCCGCCCCGCCCTTCCTACCGCCGCCTATTCATCGCCAGCCGCCACGGGCAGGCCGGAGGCCAGCTCGTCCAGGTAATCGGGATGCGCCGCCAGAGTCGCGGCCTGCCAGAGCACGGCGTAGCCGCGGCGAAAAGGCTCGACGACCAGCGCCGCGGCCCGCTGCTCCTCGCTCAACCTCTTGTGCCGCGCCACCAGCACCGCCCGCGGATTGGCCCGGGCCCAGGCCTGCAGCCGGTCATCGGCCACCAGTTCGAGCGGACGGCTCATGTGCCGGGCGAACGGATACTGATCCTCGAACTGCGTGGTCACCGCCACCCGATGCCCCTGCGCCTGCTGCGCCCACATCGCGTCGCTCACCTGCTCCAGCTGATAGAAAGGCACGATGACGCGGAACACCCCCACATAGAGCAGCGCCGAAAATGCCGCCGGCAATACGGCGAGCCAGCGCCCCGCATCGCCGCGGCGCAGCAGCAGGCCCCAGGCCAGCGCCAGGGCGATCAGCGCGAGCCCGGCCAGCGGCGACAGCGCGCCGATCCACTGCGGCCAGCTGCTCCGCGGCGGCCACAAGGCGGCGACCAGCACCACGCCGCCGAGCAGGACGAAGGGGCTGAGCACCAGGGCGACGGCGAGCCGGTCGGCCGGCCCGGCCGCCGGCCGCAGCGTCAGCAGCCGGGCCACCAGCAGGGTCAGCGCTGGCAGCAGCGGCAGCAGGTAGTGCACCTGCTTGCCGCTGATCAGCGAAAAGGCCAGCAGGCCGGCCAGGAACCAGCTCAGGCAGAAGCGGCCCGGCGCACCGAACTCGTCGCGCAGCGCCGGCACGGCACGCCACGCCGGCAGCCACAGGCTCCACGGCAACAGGATCAGCGGCACGACCGGCAGATACCACCACAGCGGATGCGCATGGGCGAACGACTTGACCACGCGACCGGCGGTCTGCCCCCAAAGGATCATCCCTCGATACTCGGCGCCGCCATGGATCGCGGCGGGAATCGCCCAGCACAGGGCGAGGCCGAAGCCGCCCAGCAGGGCCAGGCCGACCTGCCGGTACCAGCGCCTCCAGCCGCCGCGATAGCGCTCACCCATCCACCAGGGCGCGAGCAGCGCCGCCGGCAGCAGGTAGATCAGGATCGCCGGGCCCTTGCCGAGCAGGCCAAGCCCGATGCCCAGGCCGTACAGCAGCCAGTTGCCCACGCCGTCGCGACGCCAGGCGCCGAGCAGGCCGAACAGGCCGAGCAGCACGGTGAAGGTCATCAGCAGGTCGAACATCAGGGTCGTGCCGAACAGCACGACCGACATGCAGCCATAGAACGCCCAGGGGGCCCACTGCGCCGTGCGCGGCTCGTCCGGCCACAGGCGGCGCGCCAGCGCGCCGACCAGCACAGCGTCGGCGAGGGTCACCAGGGCCGTCACCAGCCGCGGCACCCAGTCGTGCACGCCGAACAGCCCCCAGCCGAGGTTGATCAGCCAGAACAGCAGCGGTGGCTTGTGGCTGTAGGGCGCGCCATTGATGAAGGGCACCAGCCAGTCGCCGCGCAGCCACATTTCCCAGGCCACCCCGGCATAGCGGGTCTCGTCGATGGGCGTCAGCGGCCGCGCCCACAGGGCCACCAGGGTGAGCGAGGCCCAGATCAGCGCCAGGCCGGCACGGGACAGCAGGACGTTCATCCGGCGCATCCTTCTGGAAAAACCATGGGCGGCGACGCCCCTCACCGCGAAGGCTCTGCCCTCGCGCTCACCCCGGCGCCATGGCGCGCCGGGGCGATGCGATCCGCCGTCTGCCCGATATCCCGTTTGCCAGGTGCCCGCTATCAGCGTGCTCCGACCGGCAAGGCTTCCCGTTCCGGCCGTGCTTCAGGCAAGACTCGGCGTACGGCCCAGCGCCAGCTTGCAGCGGTAGCACAGGCCGATCAGCACCAGCCATACCGGGATCGCGTACACCGACAGGCGAATGCCCTCGATCTGCCACATCACCACCAGGATCAGGCCCATGAAGGCCACGCACAGGTAGTTGCCCAGCGGGTGCCACAGCGCCCGGAACGCCGGCTGCACGCCCTCGCGCCGCTTGGCGGCGCGGAACCGCAGATGGGTCAGGCTGATCATCGCCCAGTTGATCACCAGCGCCGCCACCGTCAGCGACATCAACAGCTCCAGCGCCCCGGTCGGCAGCAGGTAGTTGACCAGCACGCACAGCAGGGTGATCAGCGCCGACAGGCCGATGGCCAGCACCGGCACGCCGCGGCGATTCAGGCGCATGAACAGACGCGGCGCATCGCCCTGCTCGGCCAGGCCGTAGAGCATCCGGCTGTTGCAGTAGACGCCGCTGTTGTAGACCGACAGCGCGGCGGTCAGGACCACGAAGTTGAGCACGTGCGCCGCGGCGTCGCTGCCGATCAGCGCGAAGATCTTCACGAACGGGCTGCCGCTGTAGGGATCGCCGGCGCTGTTGATGCTCTCCAGCAGCGCGTCCCAGGGGTACAGGCTGAGCAGCACGGCCAGCGCGCCGACGTAGAAGATCAGGATGCGGTAGACCACCTGGTTGATCGCCTTGGGAATCACCTTCTTCGGCTCGGCCGCCTCGGCGGCGGTGATGCCGACCAGCTCCAGGCCGCCGAAGGCGAACATGATGAAGGCCAGCGACATCACCAGCCCCTCGAAGCCGTTGGGGAAGAAACCGCCGTGGGCCCACAGGTTGCTCACCGCCGCCTGCTCGCCGCCGCTGTCGGTGGCCAGCAGGTAGATGCCGATGACGATCATGCCGACGATGGCCAGCACCTTGACGATGGCGAACCAGAACTCGGCTTCGCCGAACATCTTCACGTTGGTCAGGTTGATGGCGTTGATCAGCACGAAGAACACCGCCGCCGAGGCCCAGGTGGGTATCTCCGGCCACCAGAACTGGATGTACTTGCCCACCGCGGTCAGCTCGGACATGCCGACCAGGATGTACAGCACCCAGTAGTTCCAGCCGGACAGGAAGCCGGCGAAGCTGCTCCAGTAGTTGTGGGCGAAATGGCTGAACGAGCCGGCCACCGGCTCCTCGACGATCATCTCGCCGAGCTGGCGCATGATCAGGAAGGCGATGAAGCCGGCGATGGCGTAGCCGAGGATCATCGACGGCCCGGCCTTCTGCAGCACCCCGGCCGAGCCCAGGAACAGGCCGGTGCCAATGGCGCCGCCGAGGGCGATCAGCTGGATATGGCGGTTTTTCAGACTGCGGTGCAGCTCGCCCTGCGGCGGTATTTCGTGGCTCATCGATCACCTTCTGACCGGAGTGGCACCGCGCGTTCGTGGCGCAGCGGTGTGGGGGGAGGCAGCCGGACCGGTCGGGCCCGGCGAGGGCCGCGGATTGTACAACGGTAGTGCCGCTTCGGCCTGACTGCCCGGTTTTCTGCGTTACACTGCCGGCGTCCTCGTTCCGGATCGACTCGTTCATGCCTGATCGCCAGCGCCTGTCTCAGGTCCTCTTCCTCGGCCTGCCGATCATTGGCGGCATGCTCAGCCAGAGCCTGATCAACCTGGTCGATGCGGCCATGGTCGGCCACCTGGGAGAAAAGGCGCTGGCCGGCGTGGGCCTCGGCAGCTACGCCAACTTCGTCGCGGTATCGCTGATCATGGGCCTCGGGTCGGCGGTGCAGGCGCTGGTGGCGCGGCGCCGCGGCGAGGGCCGCCCGGGCCAGGAAGCCACGCCGCTCAATGCCGGCCTGGCGCTGGCGCTGCTGGTCGGCCTGCCACTGGGCCTCCTCTGCTGGCTGGCCGCAACGCCGATCATCGGCCTGCTCACCCAAGACCCGGAGGTGGCCGGCATCGCCCGCGATTATTTCCAGTGGCGGGTGCTGGCGGTCGCCGCGGTCGGCCTGAACTTCTCGTTCCGCGGTTTCTGGAACGGCAGCCACCGCTCCGGCATGTACCTGCGCATCCTGCTCGGCATGCACCTTTTCAACGCCGCACTGAGCTACTGCCTGATCCACGGCCTGCTCGGCCTCCCGCGCATGGGCGCGGAAGGCTCTGGCCTGGGCACCTGCATCGCCCTGTACCTCGGCTCGCTGGTCTACCTGGCGCAGACCTGGCGGGTGGCGCGTCACGGCGGCTTCCTGCGCGGCCGGCCGCGGGCCATCGAGTTCCGCGTGCTGCTGCGCCTGGCGCTGCCCAACTCGCTGCAGCAGTTCCTGTTCGCCACCGGCATCACCCTGCTGTTCTGGATCATCGCCCAGCTCGGCAGTGCCGAACTGGCGGTGGCCCACGTGCTGATCAACCTGACTCTGCTGTTGATCCTGCCGGCCATCGGTCTGGGCATGGCGGCCACCACCCTGGTCAGCCACAGCCTCGGCAAGGGCGATGTCGACGCCGCGCACCGCTGGGGCTGGGAAGTGGTGCGCATCGCCGCCGTCGGCCTGGCGCTGCTGGGCATCCCGTTCTGGCTGTTCCCGCAGGCGATCCTCGGTTTGTTCGTCAACGATCCGGCGCTGATCGAGCTGGGCACCTGGCCCCTGCGCCTCACCGGCCTGGGCATGGTGCTGGACGCCGCCTCGCTGGTGCTGACCCAGGCGCTGCTCGGCGCCGGCGCCGCCCGCACGGTGATGGCGGTGAGTCTGGGCAACCAGTGGCTGCTGTTCCTGCCGCTGGCCTATCTGCTCGGCCCGGTGCTGGGCTGCGGCCTGCTGGCGATCTGGGCGCTGTACATGCTGCAGCGCGGCTTCGCCTCGCTGCTGTTCGCGCTGATGTGGCAGCGTCGCGACTGGGCGCGCATCGAGTTGTGACTTGCGCCGGAGCCGGAGGCCGACAAAGCTTGGCGAAGGAACCGCAGCGGAGCCGGCCATGAACGACGAGCGCAAACCCAGCGAAGAGCCGGGCGACCAGCCCCTGACCCTGCGCGAGATGCTGCAGAGCGTGCTGGCTGCCGCCTTCGGCGTGCAGAGCAACAAGAACCGAACCCGCGACTTCAGCCGCGGCAAGCCCAGTCACTTCATCATCCTCGGCCTTCTATTCACCGGCCTGTTCGTGCTGGTGTTGATCGCCGTGGTGCGCCTGGTGCTGAGCCTGAGCGGCGTCGGTTGAGCCTACTTCCTATCGGTGGCTCACCCAGATGAGTGTCGTCGTCACCACTATGGCGATCAGACAAAGCGCGGCACAGGCATCCGCCCGCCTGTCCGCGGCGTTACCGCGTGTCTTTTCATCGTGCTCCATAACCCTCCCTCCGGTTGTACCTACCTTCAGTCAAGTCCATGGCTCCGGCAAAGTCCAAATCCGAGTGTGACGCTCGGCTGCTGTCGGCAGCGATTAAGGTGTTAAGCTTCCGCCCCCGTTTCGCATGAACCGACCGGCGGTACTCCTCCACATGCGTTCGTTACCCGTGCTCAAGATCGACCTGCGGCGCCTCATCCTCCTGGTGACCCTGGCCGCGGCCCTGCTCACCCTGGGCAACACCTTCCACGCCAGCTACCGGGTGCAGCGCGACCTGCTGATCGGCCAGACCCTGGAGGCCAACCGGGTCTACGCCACCAAGCTGGCCGACAGCACCGAGGTGCTGCTGGCCGCCGCCCGTCAGCAGCTGGCCTACAGCGCCGGCCAACTGACCACGACCTTCGACCAGACCTCGCGGCTGGCGGAGGAAACCCAGCGCCTGCGGCTGCAGAGCGACATCTTCAATTCGGTGTACATCCTCAGCGCCGATCGCAAGCTCCTCGCCATCTCGCCGCCCAACCTGGCCGTCACCGGCACCATCGTCGACTCCGACGGCGCCCGCGAGGCTCTGGAGAAGCGCAAGCCCTTGGTCAGCCGGCCGTACATCTCCTCGACCGGCCGCCTGGTGGTGATGCTGTCCCAGCCGATCTTCGCCGCCGACGGCCAGTACCTGGGCTATATCGGCGGCAGCATCTTCCTGCGCGAAAAGAGCATCCTCAACAGCCTGCTCGGCGAGCACTACTACCGCGACGGCTCCTACATCTATGTCGTCGACCGCGAGGGGCAGATCATCTACCACCGCGATGCCGAGCGGGTCGGCGAGGTGGTGCGTGGCCGGCCGGTGATCGAGGCACTGATCGCCGGACAGGGCGGCAGCCAGCGGACCACCAATTCGCGCGGCATCGACATGCTCGCCGGCTACGCGCCGGTCGCCAGCACCGGCTGGGGGCTGGTAGCCCAGAGCCCCACGGCCAACACCCTGGACAAGCTCGATGTGCTGATGATGGCCATCCTGCGCTACGCGCTGCCGCTGTCGATGATCACCCTGCTGGCCATCTGGTGGCTGTCGCGGTTGATTTCCCAGCCGCTCTGGCAGATGGCCAGCACGGCGCGCGCTATGGACTCGCAGGCGGCTTCTCCGCAGATCCGCGAGGTGCGCGCCTGGTACTTCGAAGCCGCCGAACTGAAGCGCGCCCTGCTCGCCGGCCTGGCGCTGTTCGACCGCAAGATCGGCAAGCTCAACCTCGATCGTCTCACCGACCCGCTCACCGGCCTGTACAACCGGCGCGGCCTGCAGTTGACCCTCGAGCAGTGGCAGAACGCCGAGCGGCCATTCACCGCCATCGCGCTGGACATCGATCACTTCAAGCGGGTCAACGACCAGCACGGCCACGCCATCGGCGACCAGGCCCTGCAGCACCTGGCGCGGCTGATGCGCGACAACTCGCGCGACCTCGACGTTTTGTGCCGCCTCGGCGGCGAGGAATTCGTCATGCTGCTGCCCGACACCAGCCTCGATGCCGGCATCCAGGTGGCCGAGCGTCTGCGCCAGTGCATGGCCGCTTGCACGGCGCTGATCGGTCAGCCGATCACCCTGTCCCTCGGCGTGGCCCACTGGCCGAGCAGCAGCACAGATATCGACCAGGTGCTGACGATGGCCGACCGCGCCCTCTACGACGCCAAGCATGGCGGCCGCAACCGGGTGGTGACCGCCAGGCTGGAGAGCACTTGATTCGTCTGCGCCCGGCGCTTCCCGCCTCGCGCCGGCCGAGAAGTATCTATTTCAGTTATGTACTTATAGTTATTCTTCACTTTCTTGCATAAATGCGAGCTGCTATCGTTCCCGCCACTCCCCCGGAGGGCGCAGCCGTGCGCCGCAGATGCACCCCGCGGACCGCCCCGGGGTTCGCGACAGCCTGAGAGCAGAAAACTACATGTACGTATACGACGAGTACGATCAACGGATCATCGAGGAGCGCGTCGCGCAGTTCCGCGATCAGACCGCCCGCTTCCTGGCCGGCGAACTGGCGGAAGACGAATTCCGCCCGCTGCGCCTGCAGAACGGCCTCTACGTCCAGCGCTACGCGCCCATGCTGCGCGTCTGCGTGCCCTACGGCCTGCTGTCCGCGCCGCAGCTGCGCATGCTGGCCAAGCTGGCCCGCGACTACGACAAGGGCTACGCGCACATCAGCACCCGCCAGAACGTCCAGTACAACTGGCCGAAGCTGGAAGACGTGCCGGACATGCTCGCCGAACTGGCCAGCGTGCAGATGCACGCGATCCAGACCAGCGGCAACTGCATCCGCAACGTCACCACCGACCAGTTCGCCGGCGTCGCTCCCGACGAGGTGATCGACCCGCGTCCGTGGTGCGAGATCATCCGCCAGTGGGCCACCTTCCATCCGGAATTCGCCCACCTGCCGCGCAAGTTCAAGATCGCGGTCAACGGCTCGGCCGCCGACCGCGCCGCCATCGAAGTGCACGACATCGGCCTCGAGCCGGTGCGCAACGAGGCCGGCGAGCTGGGCTTCCGCGTGCTGGTCGGCGGCGGCCTGGGCCGCACCCCGATCGTCGGCAGCTTCATCAACGAATTCCTGCCCTGGCAGCACCTGCTGAGCTACCTGGAAGCCATCCTGCGCGTGTACAACCGTTACGGTCGCCGTGACAACAAGTACAAGGCGCGGATCAAGATCCTGGTCAAGGCACTGACCCCGGAAGTGTTCGCCGAGCGCGTCGCCGCCGAGTGGGCCCACCTCAAGGACGGCCCGGCCACTCTCACCGAGGCCGAGCTCGAGCGCGTCGCCAAGCACTTCGTCGATCCGGCCTACAAGGCCCTGGACGACCAGAGCGCCGCCCTCGCCGCGCTGGACGCCGAGCACCCGGGCTTCGCCCGCTGGCGCTCGCGCAACGTGGCCGGCCACAAGAAGCCGGGCTACGCCGCCGTCACCCTGTCGCTCAAGCCCACCGGCATCGCCCCGGGCGACGTCACCGACAAGCAGTTCGACGCCATCGCCGACCTGGCCGAACGCTACAGCTTCGGCGAGGCGCGCAGCAGCCACGAGCAGAACATCATCCTCGCCGACGTCGAGCAGTCCCAACTGTTCGAGCTGTGGGGCGAGCTGCGCGAGCTGGGCCTGGCCACGCCGAACATCGGCCTCTTGACCGACATCATCTGCTGCCCGGGCGGCGACTTCTGCGCCCTGGCCAACGCCAAGTCGATCCCGATCGCCGAGGCCATCCAGCGCCGCTTCGACGACCTCGACTACGTGTTCGACCTCGGCGAGATCGACCTGAACATCTCCGGCTGCATGAACGCCTGCGGTCACCACCACATCGGCAACATCGGCATCCTCGGCGTCGACAAGAAGGGCGAGGAGTTCTACCAGGTATCCCTCGGCGGCGAAGCCGGTCGCAACGCCAGCCTCGGCCAGATCCTCGGCCCGTCCTTCGCCCAGGACGACATGGCCGACGTGATCGCCAAGGTCATTGAGGTGTACGTCGAGCAGCGCAGCGAAGAAGAGCGCTTCCTCGATACCTTCCGCCGTATCGGCATCGATCCCTTCAAGGAACGCGTCTATGCAAAGAATCATTAAGAACGGCGAAGTCATCGACGAGCGCTGGCACCTGCTGCCGGTCGACGCCACCCTCGACGGCATCTCCAACAGCGACGACCTGATCGTGCCGCTGGGCCTGTGGCTGCAATCCAGCCATGCCCTCAAGGTGCGCGACGGCGGCCTGGGCGTGTGGCTGCAGAGCCACGAGCAGATCGAGGACATCGTCGACGACCTCAAATACTTCAAGGTCGTCGCCCTCGACTTCCCGGCGTTCACCGACGGCCGTCACTTCTCCAGCGCGCGCCTGCTGCGCGAGCGCTACGGCTATCAGGGCGAGATCCGCGCGATCGGCGACGTGCTGCGCGACCAGATCTTCTTCATGCACCGCTGCGGCTTCGACGCCTTCGCCGTGCGCCCGGATCGCGACCCGTACGACGCCCTCAAGGGCCTGCAGGACTTCTCGGTGACCTACCAGACCGGCGTCGACCAGCCGCTGCCGCTGTTCCGTCGCCGCTGAGTCCAGCGCGCTGCAAATGAAAAGCCCCGCCATGGCGGGGCTTTTTCATTGGGGGCAACCTGTAAGGCGGAGGGCTACCTCGTGGGCGCTTTCCCTCCACCTCGGTAGGGGGCGGTGGAAAGACACGCTCCCCCTCCCCTCAATCGACACGCACCAGCATGCGGCCCACCATGCGTCCGGCCAGCATCCGCCCGATCGCCTCGGGCACGTCGTCCAGGCCGATCTCGTGGGCCATCCGCTCCAGGCCGTCGAGCTTCCACGGCCCGGCGAGCTTTTCCCACATCGCCGCCTTCATCGCCAGCGGCAACTCCACCGAGTCGACGCCGAGCAGGTTGACCCCGCGCAGGATGAACGGCAGCACCGAGGCGCGGCTCATCGCGGCGCTGGCGGTCAGCCCGCAGCAGGTCACGCTGGCGCCGTACTGCAGGGACTTGACCACATTGAACAGGATGTCGCCGCCCACGGTATCCACCGCGCCGGCCCAGCGCATCTTGAGCAGCGACTTTTCCGTGCCGTCGCGCAGCAGGGTGCGGTCGATGATCTGCTGGGCGCCCAGTTGCTGGAGGAACTCGGCCTGCTCCAGCTTGCCGGTGGAGGCCGCCACCTTGTAGCCCAGCTTGGTCAGCAGCATCACCGCGATGCTGCCCACCCCGCCGCTGGCCCCGGTGACCAGCACCGGTCCGGCCTCGGCATCCAGGCCGACGTGCTGCAGCTTCTCGATGCACAGCCCGGCGGTGAGGCCCGCGGTGCCGAGCAGCATCGCCTCGCGCAGGGAGAGCCCTGCCGGGCAGCGCACCACCCAGGCGGCCGGCACGCGGATGTACTGGCCGAAACCGCCCGGCGTGCTGGCGCCCAGGTCGTAGCCGGTGACGATCACCGCATCGCCCGGGCGGAAGTCGGCCACCGCCGACTCCACCACCTCGCCGGCCGCATCGATGCCGGGCGTGTGGGGATACTGCAGGTTCAGCACCGGGTTGCCGCTGGCGGACAGCGCATCCCGGTAGTTGAGCGAGGAATAGCGCACGCGGATCAGCACCTCGCCCGCCGGCAGGTCGGCCAGCTCGCGCTGCACCACCGCCTGGTCGAAGATGCCGGGGCGGCTCTCGGTGACCCACAGGGCCTTGAAACTTGTCATCCTGCTCTCCTTGGCAGTCCTTTGAATGAGCGGCTGCCGCCGTGGCGGCGAGGACCGGTCATTGCCAGAAACGGGGTTGCGACAGGCGGCTCCACCAGCGCAGCAGCACGCCGTCGAGCACCTGGGCGGTGGCCAGGCCCACGCGCTCCTGCAGGCTCTTCTTCTCGTGGTAGCGCAGCTGGAACAGCTCGGCGTGCTGGGCACGCTCGGCCAGGTATTCGTCGCTGGTCTTCAGCTCGTCGACCAGCTGCTTGCCCAGCGCCGCCTGGCCGAGCCAGACCTCGCCGGTGGCGATCTCGTCGATGGCCAGCTGCGGGCGATAGCGGGCGACGAAGTTCTTGAACAGCTCGTGGGTGATTTCCAGGTCCTCCTGGAACTTCTCGCGCCCCTTCTCGGTGTTCTCGCCGAACACGGTGAGGGTGCGCTTGAACTCGCCGGCGGTGAGCACCTCGAAGTCGATGGAGTGCTTCTTGAGCAGGCGATGGAAGTTGGGCAGCTGCGCCACCACGCCGATGGAGCCGAGGATGGCGAAGGGCGCGGCGAGAATCTTCTCGCCGATGCAGGCCATCATGTAGCCGCCACTGGCCGCCACCTTGTCCACGCACACGGTCAGCGGCACCCCGGCCTGGCGGACGCGCGCCAGCTGCGAGGAAGCCAGACCGTAGCTGTGCACCATGCCGCCGCCGCTTTCCAGGCGTACCACCACCTCGTCCTGCGGGGTGGCCAGGCTGAGCAGCGCGGTGACCTCGTGGCGCAGGTGCTCGCCGGCCGAGGCCTTGATGTCGCCGTCGAAGTCCAGCACGTAGACGCGCGGCTTGTGCACACCGGCCTTCCTCTCGGCCTTCTCGGCCTTGGCCTCCTCCTTGTGCAGCGCCTTGAGCTGGTCCTTGTCCAGCACGCTGCTCTGCAGGCGCTCGCGCAGGGCCTTGTAGAAGTCGTTGAGCTTGTGCACCTCGAGGTGCCCGCCGGCGCGGCGCTCGCGTGAGCGCAGCTGCGCGAAGACGACCAACACGACGAGGATGGCCACCAGCACGGTCGCCGTCCTGGCAAGGAAGCCGGCGTAGTCGGCAAGAAATTCCACATTCACTCCTTAGAGACAGGGTCGCTCTGTGGCGAGGACAATGCCAAAGCATACCGGCGCCGCCCCGTGGCGACCACCCGCCGCCGGCCTGGCGATGAGTCGAGGGTCGAATCCACCGCTGCTCCGGGCGCCGATGCAGCGCCGTTGACAGGGCGCACCTGCGGCCCCTACCCTCGACGAGGGCCGGTCCGTTGCCAGACCGCGCCGTTCCGATAAGAAAAGGATCCGTACATGAGCACCGTCGCCCAAGTCATCGAAACCATGCAGAGCCGCTTCAATGCCAGCGCCGCCGCCGGCCTGGACCTGGTGTTCCAGTTCCGGGTCGAGGACGCCGAGAACTACTACCTGGCGATCAAGAACGGTACCTGCGAGCTGCACGCGGGCGATGCGGCCGAACCCAACGTGACCCTGATCATGAACAGCGCCACCCTCAAGGGCATCCTCAAGGGCGAGATCAGCGGCATGGAGGCCTTCCTCGGCGGCAAGCTGCGCACCGAGGGCGACATGATGCTGGCCCTCAAGCTGGGCGAACTGTTCCCCTCCTGATTCCCGCCCGCACAGAAAAAGGCCGGAGCCTCAGCTCCGGCTTTTTCGTTTCGGGCCCGGCCCACGGCCAGCCGGGCCAACGCCAGCCGCGCCCTCCTGCGGCAAGACCCTCACCGCCCTCTCCACACATGGTCACCCGGATGGACGGGGCGTTCGCCGCCTGGCGCATCCCGGGTCCACACTAGGAAGCAAGGCGCGGCGCGCGCCACACTTATACTAAAATATTCTATGTATAGAACAAAAATCACATTAGGCTAGCGCCTCCAGATACTCCCACGGGTAAATGAGCAGCCCCGGAGGAAGCCCATGAACGCCAGCGTCGAAGCCTTCTTCGATCCCGTCACCTTCACCTACAGCTACGTGGTGAGCGACCCGCAGAGCCGCCAGTGCGCGCTGATCGATCCCGTGCTGGACTACGACCCCGCCGCCGGACGCACCTCGCACCGCAACGCCGACCGCCTGATCGCCTACGTGCGCGAGCAGGGCGTCGATGTGCAGTGGATCCTCGAGACCCACGTGCACGCCGATCACCTGAGCGCCGGCCATTACCTCAAGCAGCAGCTCGGCGGGCGACTGGGCATCGGCGAGCGCATCACGGCGATCCAGGCCACCTTCGGCAAGCTGTTCAACGCCGGCCCCGACTTCGCCACTGACGGCCGCCAGTTCGACCACCGCTTCCACGACGGCGAGGAGTTCCAGGTCGGCGCCGTCCAGGCGCGCGCCATTCACACGCCCGGCCACACCCCGGCGTGCATGACCTATCTGGTCGGCGACGCCGCCTTCGTCGGCGACACCCTGTTCATGCCCGACTACGGCACCGCCCGCTGCGACTTCCCCGGCGGCGACGCGCGGGCCCTGTACCGCTCGATCCACACCAAGCTGTTCAGCCTGCCGGACGCGACCCGTGTGTTCATGTGCCACGACTACAAGGCGGCGGGCCGCGAGCAGTACCAGTGCGAGACGAGCATCGGCGCCGAACGCGCGCACAACGTGCATATCCACGAGGGCATCGGCGAGGAGGACTTCGTCGCCATGCGCCAGGCCCGCGACGCCACCCTCGGCATGCCGGCGCTGATCCTGCCCGCCGTGCAGGTCAACATGCGTGCCGGCGCATTGCCGCCGGCCGAAGCCAACGGCACGCGCTACCTGAAGATTCCGCTCGACCAGCTGTGAAGCGATTCAGGCGCAAACAGGATGGCACCCTTCGCACCCTCCCCCGCTCATCGCCGTGGCCGGCCAGCACGAAGCGGCGGACAAGGGCCGGCTCGCCGCCAGCGGCCGCCGCACGACCGACCACCAGCCGGACAACCCGGCCCGAATCGCCAGCTGCCGGTGACTTCCGCCAGGAGAACCAACGATGATCGAGCGGCTCGCCCGCTTCCTGCCGTGCCTGGAATGGGCCCGGCACTACGACCGCGAGACGGCGGCCAGCGACGCCCTGGCCGCGCTGCTGGTGACCCTGATGCTGATCCCGCAGAGCCTGGCCTACGCCATGCTCGCCGGTCTGCCGCCGGTCACCGGCCTGTACGCCAGTATCCTGCCGCTGGTGGCCTACACCCTGTTCGGCACCAGCCGCAGCCTGGCGGTCGGCCCGGCGGCGGTGCTGTCGCTGGTCACCGCCAGCGTGCTCGGCCCGCTGTTCACCGCCGGCAGCGGCGAATACTTCGGCGCTGCCCTGTTGCTCGCCCTGCTCTCCGGCCTGGTGCTGCTGGCCATGGCGGTGCTGCGCCTGGGCTTTCTCGCCAATTTCCTCAGCCACCCGGTGATCTCCGGCTTCATGAGCGCCTCGGCCATCCTCATCACCCTGGGCCAGCTCAAGCACATCCTCGGCATCAAGGCCGACGGCGACAACGCCCTTGAGCTGCTCGGCGCCCTGGCCCGCGGCCTGCCGCAAACCCACCTGCCGACCCTGGCCATCGGCGTGGCCAGTCTGGTGTTCCTGCAGCTGGCGCGCACCCGCCTCGCGGGGTGGCTGCGGGCCCTCGGCTGCACCGCGCAGGTCGCCGCCACCCTGGCCAGGACCGGCCCGGTGGTGGCCCTGCTGCTCGCGGTGCTGGTGGTCTGGTTGTTGGACTTGAGCGAGGCCGGGGTGCGCGTGGTCGGCCCGATTCCCCAGGGCCTGCCCGCGTTCAGCCTGCCGACCCTGGATCCGGCGCTGGCGGTGAAATTGCTGCCGGCAGCGCTGCTGCTCGGTCTGATCGGCTTCGTCGAGTCGGTGTCGGTGGCGCAGACCCTGGCCGCCAGGCGACGCCAGCGCATCGAACCGAACCAGGAGCTGGTCGGCCTCGGCGCCGCCAACCTGGCCGCCGCGCTGAGCGGCGGCTTGCCGGTCACCGGCGGCCTGTCGCGCTCGGTAGTCAACTTCGATGCCGGCGCGCAGACGCCGATGGCGGGCAGCCTGACCGCGCTGGGGATCGCCGTCACCCTGCTGTTCTTCACCCCGCTGTTCCACAATCTGCCGCACGCCGTGCTGGCCGCCACCATCATCGTCGCCGTACTCACCCTGGTCGATCTCGGCGCGCTGCGGCGCACCTGGCGCTACTCCCGGCAGGACGCCGCGGCGATGCTGGCGACCATGGCCGGCGTGCTGGCGATCGGCGTGGAAGCCGGCATCCTGCTCGGCGTCGGCCTGTCGCTGCTGCTGTTCCTGTGGCGCACCAGCCAGCCGCACATCGCCGTGGTCGGTCAGCTGCCGGGCACCGAGCACTTTCGCAACGTCGAACGCTTCGCCGTGGTGGAAAGCCCGCGGGTGCTGTCGGTGCGCGTCGACGAGAGCCTGTACTTCCCCAACGCCCGCTACCTGGAGGACCGCATCGCCGAGCTGGTCGGCCAGCACCCGGATGTCGAGCACCTGGTGCTGATGTGCCCGGGGGTCAACCTGATCGACGCCAGCGCCCTGGAAAGCCTCGAGGCGATCGGCGCGCGCCTGCGCACCGCCGGCATCCAGCTGCATCTCTCCGAGGTCAAGGGTCCGGTGATGGACCGCCTCCGCCAATCCGACTTCCTCGCGCACTTCGGCGGCCGGGTGTTCATCAGCCAGTTCGAGGCACTGGCCGAGCTCGATCCGCAGACCACCCGGCGCGCCCGCGACCTGCGCCGTAGCGGAAGCTGCCCGCCGCACGACCACCCTCGGGACGGCGAAAAGCTCCCCTGACCCAGCGCTTCGGCCGGCCAGCCTGCGGGGGCCAGGAGGGCGAGGCAGCGGTCGCCGACAGCGCATGGTGTCCGGCGGCGCGCGGTCCCGGCAGCGCGATCGCCACCGCCAGGGTGCGCCGGGCAAGGATGGGCTATGGTTGCACTGGAACACAGGCGACAGATCCCTCGAGGAGCCCTGCCATGAAAGAGCTATTGGTGGAACTGGTCACCCTGATCAGCTCCGGGTCCATGCGCGAGGAGGACATCCAGCGCATCGCCGACGAGGCGGCCAAGGCCTATGCCAATCCGCAAGCCTTCCTCGCCGCCAATCCAGGCATCGACTACGAGGACGGCTGCCCCATCCCGCTCGGCGAGTGGGTGCTGGTCGGCAGCCTGCCCGATAGCGTGCTGTTCCAGGCCAAGCAGGCCGACGAGCTGCTCCAGCAGATCACCGCCTCGTTCGGCGAGCAGTCGCCGCTCACGCTCGACGCCAGCGAGCTGGCCGGTGCCGATCAGTTGAGCGCCCTGCGGCGCATCCAGATGGCGCTGAGCGAGCTCTATCCGGAGGCCGAGGGCTACGAGCTGATCGATTTCAGCGAACCGCTGGAGTGTGCGCTGCAGATGGTGCTGATCTACACCCGCGACCAACCCCGGGTGCTGGGCCTGGCGATGGAGCTCGGCATCTACGCGGCGCCCGCCTACGAGAGCCGCCTGACCGCCTTCGGCGACGGCGAGGACGGCTGAAGCGCTGCACTATCCGTCCGGCCTGCCGGCATGCCGCCAGCCGCGTCCACGGCGGGCGGCAACGCTGGGTGCTCAGTAGAGGTAGTCGTTCTCGGTGGTGCGCTCGCGGAACTCGCCGTAGTGCACCGCATCGCTGAACAGCAGTTCGCCGCTCACCTCGCCGGGCACCTCGTCCACCGGGCAGAAGCCGTCGTTGCAGGCGGCGTCCACCACCCAGCAGCCGCGGACGAAGATCACCTGGTAGCCGTCGCGCTGCAACGCGGCCTCGGCCCGCGCCAGCGCCTCGCGCAGATCGTTGGCGCCGACATAGACGTTGACATGGGCTTCGAGGAACTCCCCGGAGGGCGACGGCCCGACCTCGGTACCGACGCAGAACAGATGGTTCTTCATGCGGACTCTCCTTCTGGCTCTCGGGATGACGTTACCTGTCGCCGGCCAGGGCGTTGCACCGCTGGCCGCAAAGAACTCCCAGCAAGCATGGCACAGTGGCGGGCCGTCGGCGCCTCTCGCCCGTCCGGGAGGCGCCGCGAGCCGGGCGTTGACGCCGGTCGTCATCACGGTCCGCATCTGTGCTAAAACCCGAGGCACGAGTCTTTCGGCAGCGCCGCCAGACTGCGGGCAGCAGGCCGGATCGCCTCGCGCAGACGAATTCCCACCAGGAGAGCAACGCCATGGCAACCAGCAAGACCAAGACCCCTACTCCCGCCATCGATATCGGCATCGACGCCGGCGACCGCGAGAAGATCGCCAAGGGGCTGTCCGCCCTGCTGGCCGACAGCTACACCCTGTACCTGATGACCCACAACTTCCACTGGAACGTCACCGGCCCGCAGTTCAACACCCTGCACCAGATGTTCATGGTCCAGTACACCGAACAGTGGAACGCGCTGGACCTGATCGCCGAACGCATCCGCGCCCTCGGTCATCCGGCGCCGGGCACCTGCAAGGAATTCGGCAAGCTGGCGTCGGTCAAGGAAGTGGCCGGGGTGCCGAAGGCGAGCGAGATGATCCGCCACCTGCTCGCGGCCCAGGAGACCACCGCACGCACCGCGCGCACGCTGTTCCCGCTGGTCGACGCGGCCAACGACCAGCCGACCGCCGACCTGCTCACCCAGCGCCTGGAAGTACACGAGAAGACCGCCTGGATGCTGCGCAGCCTGCTCGAGGAATAAGGCCCGCAGAGCCGGCGCGCTGGCACTGCGCGCCAGCACGCCGGCTTCTGGAGATGCGAACGACTCAGCCCTGCGGGCGCAGCGCGCGGGCGTAGTAGAACAGGAAGAGGGTCTGCAGCAGCTCCTTGAGCACCGAAGGCTCGCTGCTGCTGAGGCTGGCGAGGTCGAAGTCGCCCTGCTCCTGCAGCTCGGCGAGCGCGTCGCGGTCGAGTTGGGCGCAGACCCGGCCGCTGTCGCGGTCGAGGATGCGCAGGTAGGGTTGCGGGCGATCCAGCCAGGCATCGATCAGAAAGGTCATGGCAGCACTCCTGCTAGGAAATCTTATTTGAGATTAATTCCTATTTGAGCGATAGCCAATACCCTTGCCCGGCTCTTTTTCACAAAAAAAACGCCCGTCGCGGCCAGGCCGGACGGGCGTTCGTTTTTGCGAGGCGATCAGCCCTGGCGGATCAGGTGGTCGAAGGCGCTCAGCGACGCCTTGGCCCCCTCGCCGACGGCGATGACGATCTGCTTGTACGGCACGGTGGTCACGTCGCCCGCGGCGAACACCCCCGGCACGCTGGTCTGGCCCCTGGCGTCGACCACGATCTCGCCGAAGCGGGTCAGCTCCACGGTGCCCTTGAGCCAGTCGCTGTTGGGCAGCAGGCCGATCTGCACGAAGATCCCCTCCAGCTCGATGCGGTGCACCTCGTCGTTGTGGCGGTCCTGGTAGACCAGGCCGGTGACCTTCTGGCCGTCGCCGGTCACCTCGGTGGTCTGCGCCAGGGTGATGATGGTCACGTTGGCCAGGCTGCGCAGCTTGTTCTGCAGCACCGCGTCGGCACGCAGCTGCTCGCCGAACTCCAGCAGGGTGACGTGCTCGACGATGCCGGCCAGGTCGATGGCCGCCTCGACCCCGGAGTTGCCGCCGCCGATCACCGCCACGCGCTTGCCCTTGAACAGCGGGCCGTCGCAGTGCGGGCAGTAGGCCACGCCGCGGCCGCGGTACTCCTGCTCGCCCGGCACGTTCATCTCGCGCCAGCGCGCGCCGGTGGCGAGGATCACCGTCCTGGCCTTGAGCTCGCCGCCGTTGGCGAACTGCACGGTGTGCAGGCCGTCGCCGGTCTCGGCCGGGATCAGCGCGCTGGCGCGCTGCAGGTTGAGGATGTCGACCTCGTACTGGCGCACGTGCTCTTCCAGGGCGCGGGCCAGCTTCGGCCCTTCGGTCTCCTGCACCGAGATGAAGTTCTCGATCGCCAGGGTGTCGAGCACCTGGCCGCCGAAGCGCTCGGCGGCGACGCCGGTGCGGATGCCCTTGCGCGCGGCGTAGATGGCCGCCGCGGCGCCGGCCGGGCCGCCGCCGACCACCAGCACGTCGAAGGCGGTCTTGCCGTTGAGCTTCTCGGCCTCGCGCGCGCCGCTGCTGGTGTCCAGCTTGGCGAGGATCTCCTCGACGCCCATGCGGCCGCTACCGAACGGCTCGCCGTTGAGGTAGATGCTCGGCACCGCCATGATCTGCCGGGCCTCGACCTCGGCCTGGAACAGCGCGCCGTCGATGGCCACATGCTGGATATTGGGGTTGAGCACCGCCATCAGGTTCAGTGCCTGCACCACGTCCGGGCAGTTCTGGCAGGACAGCGAAAAGTAGGTTTCGAAGCGGAACTCGCCGGGCAGCGCCTGGATCTGGGCGATCACCTCGTCGGAGACCTTGGGCGGGTAGCCGCCGACCTGCAGCAGGGCGAGCACCAGCGAGGTGAACTCGTGGCCCATCGGCAGGCCGGCGAAGCGGATGCCCAGTTCCCGGCCGTCGCGACGGAAGCTGAACGAGGGCTTGCGGCGGTCGCTGCCGTCGGTGGCCAGGGCGATCTTGTCGCTCAGGCCGACGATGTCCTGGAGCAGGGCGAGCATCTCGGCGGCCTTGGCGCTGTCGTCCAGGGAGGCGACGATCTCGAACGGCTGGGTGACTTTCTCGAGGTAGGCCTGCAACTGGGTTTTCAGGTTGGCGTCCAGCATGGTGACGATTCCTCTGCAAATCTCGGATAGCGAACTTGGTACAAGTTTCAGCTTATGCATCGACCGGCACGGAGCACTTGTCCGGCGTCAGTCGGCTGACTGCTTGAGAGAAATCCTACGCCCGATAGACAACCGATCCCATTTGATTGATTCAAGCCTCGCGATTGAATTTGCCTATTGAAGCAGGGCCTGCGCGAGGATCAGGTAGCCCAGCCCCATCAGCAGCCAGCCGCCTAACTGCGATCTCTCAGTAGGTTGTTCATCCGGGGCATTCCCCCTTGAGATAGCCGCCCAGTAACGCCTCCGACATCACCACCCGCTTGGCGCCGGCCTCCGCTATGGCTGCTTCGTAGGACAGCGTCTGCTCCAGTTTTTCGGTCTTGCCGCCCGGCAGGGATCCGAGCTGCAACGCCGCGACAATGGATTTTGGCGTGACGGTGTATCTCCTTCGAGGTGCGAAGGAGTAACAGTCCTTACCCGGCGACGACATATTTAATGCCGTCACGCGTCCCCATTTCGGCCATCATCAATCGCTCCATACGCACGCACGGACTGTCGATTCCGATTGCCGTTGCTCCCAGCAGCTGTCCCGTTATGAGGACATTCCTGCGGCATTCATCAACAGGCGTATCGCAAACGCGACCACCCCCAGCACGGCCACGCTGACCAGCCATATTCCGATCATCCACAGCAGTCGCCTGGCCCAACCATAGCGAGGAGTAACAGGCTTGCCCATGATCAGTGGTACCCCTCGCCCGCCTTGACCTTGCCGCGAAACACGTAGTACGACCAAGCGGTGTAAACGAGGATCATGGGGATGATCAGCAACGCGCCGACCAGGGCGAAGCCCAAGCTCTGCGGCGGCGCGGCGGCCTCCCAGATGGAAATGTCGGGCGGCAAGATATTCGGCCAGATGCTGATCACCAGACCCGAATAGCCCAGGAATACCAGAATCAGCGACCAAATGAACGGACCGGCATGCGGCTCCGCACGCAGGGATCGCAGAGTCGCCCAGGTCGAGAGCAGCACCAGGATGGGGACCGGCACGAAGAACAGGAAGTTTGGCAAGGAGAACCAGCGCTGAGCGATGGCCGGGTGGTTCAGCGGCGTCCACACGCTCACGATCAGGAGCGAGGCCAATGTAGCCAACAGGATGGGTGTCGTCGCGCGGATCACCAGGCGCTGAAGCTGCCCTTCGGTCTTGAGGATCAGCCACGTCGCCCCCAGCAAGGCGTAGCCCACGACGACCCCGAGCCCGGTGAAGACATTGAACGGCGTCAGCCAGGCCAGCACTCCCCCCGTGGCAACCCCATCGACGACATGATGGCCGTTGATGAAGGCGCCGAGCATGACTCCCTGGAAAAAGGCTGCCACGAAGGAGCCCGTCATGAAGGCTCCGTCCCAGAACGGCTTGTGGGCGTCGTTTGCCTTGAAGCGGAACTCGAAGGACACGCCGCGCCAGATGAGGCCCATCAGCAGGCCCAGCGCCGGGATATAAAGCGCACTCAGCAATACCGCGTAGGCCTTGGGAAAAGCCGCCATCAGGCCCGCACCGCCCAGCACCAGCCACGTCTCGTTGCCGTCCCAAACGGGGGCCACGGTGTTGACCATGGTGTCGCGGTCCTCGCGCGAGCGGATGAAGGGAAACAGGATGCCGATTCCCAGGTCGAAGCCATCCATGATCACGTACATCATGACGCCGAAGCCGATGATCAGAAACCAGATCAGAGGGAGGTCAATTCCCATGGCACACCTCCGTTACGATTCTGTGGATTTTGGGGTCAGGGGTTCGTCGACCGCCGACAACGGGCGCGCGGGTCTCTGGTTGATGGACGGAGCTTCTTCTAGTACGTCCTCCCCATGTGCCAAGGGGCCGTGCTTGACCAACCGGAGCAGGTAGGCGATTCCGATACCGAAGACCGCGAAATACATGGCGACAAGAATCACCAAGCCGAGCGACAAGGTCATGGCCGAGTGAGTGGATACGGCATCCTTGGTCCTCATCAGGCCGTAGACCACCCAAGGCTGGCGTCCGATCTCGGTGACATACCAGCCGGCCAGGAGAGCGATCACCCCGCTGGGGCCCATCCACAGCGCGAAGCGGGTCAGCACGGGGGAGTCGAAAAGCCGCCGGCGCCACCGGGCCCAGGCCCCGTAAAGGCCCAGTAGCACCATCAGCGAGCCCAGCCCCACCATGACGCGGAAGGCCCAGAAAAGGATGGTCGAGTTCGGCCGGTCTTCCGGTGCAAACTCCTTGAGACCGGGAATCTGTCCGTCCCAACTGTGCGTCAGAATGAAGCTGGCCAGACGGGGAATCTCCACTTTGTAGCGGGTCGTCTCGGCGTCCATATCCGGGATGCCGAACAGAATCAGCGGAACGCCTTCGCCAGGCGTATTGCTCCAATGGCCCTCGACGGCGGCAATCTTGGCCGGCTGGTGCTTGAGCGTGTTCAGCCCGTGCATGTCGCCGATCACGACTTGCAGCGGCGCGGTGAACAGCACCATCCACAGCGCCATCGAGAACATGCGCTTGACCGCGGGTCGGCTATTGCCGCGCAGCAGGTGCCATGCGCCAGAGGCGCCCACGAACAGCGCAGTAGACAACATGGCGGCCGTCACCATGTGGGCCAGACGGTAGGGGAAGGACGGATTGAGGATGATCGCCAACCAATCGACCGGAACCACCACGCCGTTGATGACCTCGTGCCCCTGTGGCGTCTGCATCCAACTATTCGAGGCCAGGATCCAGGTGGCCGAGATCATCGTGCCCAAGGCGACCATCACCGTTGCGAAAAAGTGCAAGCCTCGGCCAACTTTGCTCCAGCCGAAGAGCATGACCCCGAGGAAACCAGCTTCGAGGAAGAACGCCGTGAGAACTTCATAGGCGAGCAGCGGGCCGGTGATGCTGCCGGCAAACTGGGAATAGAAGCTCCAGTTGGTGCCGAATTGGTAGGCCATGACCAGACCTGACACCACGCCCATGGCGAAGTTGACGGCAAATATCTTGGACCAGAAGTGGTAGAGATCCAGGTAGGTATCGTCCCTCTTCCACAGCCACAGCCCCTCCAGGACGGCAAGGTACGCTGCCAGGCCGATCGTGATGGCAGGAAATATGATGTGAAACGACATCGTGAATCCGAACTGGACGCGGGCGAGCTCAAGAGCAGTGAAACCGATCATGGTTAGACCTACCTATCTTGGGAAGGACGGTCCACAAGCGCCCGAGGTCTGCTTCTCATTTGCGCCAGTAGTGGCGCGGCTTCCAGCGGGTAAGGAGCAGGTCGCAGACGACCGTTCAGCCGAGTCGCCGCACTGAAACTGGCTTCGCAGCAAGGGACCTGCGGCACTGAAAGCGTAGTGCTCTCGGCGCAAAAGGTCGTCGCTGGGCGTGCCTGCCCTGTCAACCAGCGTCGTGGAGCGCCTCCAGGCTCAAGTTCACAGGAGCAATGGCAATAAAGCTGCGGTAGCTGCTCCAGCAAGGCTCATCCCCAAGGGTATTTGGCTAAGGCAGGCAGCCAGCAGATGGCGATGGAGGTGGTCCTGGCAGGCCAACATGAGGCCAAAAATTTAGGAGTTGCCGTGAACAGCGCCCCTAAAATATGCCCAAGAGAACATCCTTATAAATCGATGTGCCTCACTCACTCGCTATCCAGGATATTTGGGGGATCACTAAGGAGGACCTGCTTGCCGGTCATCACATAGACCGACTCAATCACTCACTCTAGCTCCATTTCACCGCGCCGTGGATTGGCAGACGGGCCGCAAGGCCATCGCCTGACGCCCAGGGCATGGTGCAGGGGCGAATTCATTCGCCTGACCGGAGCGGCGTGGGCGAATGAATTCGCCCCTACAGCGGCTTGCGGCGCGCCGCTATCCGCGCCGCGGCAGGCGCAGGCGCGCGCACAGCCCGCCGAGTTCGGCGCTGTCCTCCAGGCTCAGCGAACCGCCGCAGGCCTGGGCGATGTCGCGGACGATGGCCAGGCCCAGACCGTGGCCGGCCACCTGCTCATCAAGGCGGTTGCCGCGGGCGATGACCGCCTCGCGCTGCTCCGCGGCGATGCCCGGACCGTCATCCTCGACGCACAGCCAGTAGCCTTCGCCATCCTCGCCGGCGCTGACCTGCACGGCGCTGTCCGCCCACTTGCAGGCGTTGTCCAGCAGGTTGCCGAGCGCCTCGAGCAGGTCCTCGCGGTCCCACCGCAGGCGCAGGCCGGACGGTGCCCGCCAGTCGATGTCGACGTGCGGGTGGATCTGCCTGAGGGTCGCGCACAGTGCCGGCAGCTCGGCGGCGCAGTCGAAGTGCGCGCCGGGCAGCGCCTCGCCGGCCAACCGCGCCCGGCCCAGCTCACGGGCCAGGCGCTGCTGGATCTGCTCCAGCTGCTCGCGCAGGATGGCGCGCAGTTCCGGCTGGCCACGCAGCTCCTCGCGGCCGGCCAGGCTGACCAGCACCGCCAGCGGCGTCTTCAGCGCATGGCCGAGGTTGCCGAGGGCGTGGCGCGAGCGCTTGAGGGTTTCCTCGGTGTGGCGCAGCAGGTGGTTGATCTGTCCGACCAGGGGCTCCAGCTCGGCCGGCACCCGGTTGTCCAGCGCGCCGAGGCGGCCGGCCTGCAATTCGGCGATCTGCGCGCGCACCCGCTCCAGCGGCGCCAGCGCGCGACGCATGGTCAGCCACTGCAGCAGCAGCGCCAGCAGCAGGCCGCCGGCGCCCAGGCCCAGGCCCAGCCAGCGGATGCGCGAAAGGCTCGCCAATACCGGCGTGTAGTCCTGCGCCACGCTGATGCTGAAGTTCTGCCCGAAACGGCGGTAGTCGCCGCGGTAGACCAGCAGACGCTGCCCCTCGATGCCGTCTTCCAGACCGGGGGCCAGGCCCTCGTCGGTCGGGCGCGGCAACTCGCTGTCCCACAGCGAACGCGAGCGCCAGACATCCTCGGCGAAGTCGATGCGGAAGTAGCGCCCCGAGAAGGTGCGCTGGTAGGCCGGATGCAGGCGCCGCTCGTCCAGCTGCACGCCATCCTCGCCGCGCACCAGGGCGATCAGCAGGGTTTCCGCCTCGTCCTGCAGGTTGCTCTCGTGGTAGCGGCGTAGGCCGCTGTCGAGCAGCCACAGGCTGCCCTGCAGCAGGGCCAGCATGACGATCACCAGCGTCGCCGCCAGACCGAGGCCGAGGCGGCTCTGGATCGACCTCACCCGCCCTGCTCCGCGTCGCCGGCGTAGCGGTAGCCCTGGCCGCGGCGGGTCTCGATCACCGCGCGGCCGAGCTTGCGGCGCAAGTGGTTGACGTGCACCTCGATGACGTTCGACTCGCGCTCGCTCTCGCCGTCGTAGAGGTGCTCGGTGAGCTGGGTCTTGGAGAGGATCTGCCCCGGATGCAGCATGAAGTAGCGCAGCAGGCGGAACTCGGCGCCACTGAGGCCGATCTCCTCGTCGCCGCGGCGCACGCACTGGCGCGCCTCGTCGAGGGCGAGGCCGGCAGCCTTCAGCTCGCTCTGGTTGGCCACGCCGTGGGCGCGGCGCAGCAGCGCCTGGATGCGCAGGGCCAGCTCCTCGGGATGGAAGGGCTTGCTCAGGTAGTCGTCGGCGCCGGCCTTGAGGCCGTCGATGCGCTCGGCCCAGCTGTCGCGCGCGGTGAGGATCAGCACCGGCGTGGCCAGGCCGTCGGCGCGCCAGCGGCGCAACACGTCGAGCCCCGGCATGCCGGGCAGGCCGAGGTCGAGGACGACCAGGTCGTAGGGTTCGGTGGCGCCCTGCACCAGGGCGTCGCGGCCGTCGGCCAGCCAGTCCACGGCGTAGCCCTGGCGGTCCAGGTCGGCTAGCAGCTCGTCGGCGAGGGCGACGTTGTCCTCTACCAGCAAAAGGCGCATCAGTCGTCCTCCTCGTCCTTGAGGATGCGGCCGCTGACCGCATCCAGCTCCAGTTCGCGCACCTGCCCGCCATCGGTGAGCAGCTCCACCTCGTACACATAGTGGTCGCTCTCCTCCTCCAGCTCGGCCTCCAGCAGGCGCGCGCCGGGGTAGCGCGTCAGCGCCTGCTGCAGCAACTGCTGCAGCGGCTGGATCACGCCCTCCTGGCGCAGGCGCAGGGCCTCGTCCTGGTCCAGATCGCGGGCCTGCGCCGAGGCGATTAGCAGCAAGGCCAGCGCGGCGAGGAAGGGCGTGGTCTTGGTCATCAGTCGTCCTGGTGGTCCTTGAGGATCTGGCCATTGCTGGCATCCAGCTCCAGATCCCACTGCACGCCCTGGGTGTCGCGCAGCTCGATCTGGTAGACGTAGCGGCCGTATTCCTCCTCCAGCTCGGTTTCCTCGACGGTGGAACCCGGGTGCTTGGCGATGGCCGCGGCGTTGAGCTTCTCGAAGGATTGAATGGTACCCGCATCGCGCAGTTTCAGCGCCTCGTCCGGGCCGAGATCGCGGGCCTGGGCGACACCGGCGGTGGCGGCGATCAGGGCGGTGGCAAGCAGGGCAGTCAGTTTTTTCATTTTAAGTCTCCTGGGGAGTGAGTGGCTTTCGATGGGGTCACTCTAGCCAGCCCCACTTAAACGAAACTGAATAATCGCTGGCAGCAGAGGCAGCACGATCCGCGGGGACGAATTCATGCGCCCGCTCGGCCTCGTCAGGCGAATGAATTCGCCCCTACAGGTCCGCGCTTAACCGCAGCCCGTCGTCAGGTCCGGGAACATTGTAGGGGGGCTTTAGCCCACGGTGACGGCCGTGGGTAGGCTGAATGGGCACCGATATCGGGCCGATCACGATCTGTAGGGGCGAATTCATTCGCCAGCGCGGCCCCGTCAGGCGAATGAATTCGCCCCTACAGCGCTGGAGATCCGCGCCCCATCATCAGCTCCTGCTGCTGGGCCGCCATCTCGCGCAGGAAGTCCCAGCACACGCGCATGCGCGCCAGGTCCTTGTTCTCCGCCGGCATCAGCATCCAGAACGTGCGCACGAACTCGATCTCCCCGGCCAGCACCTCGACCAGCTTCGGCTCGCGGCGCGCGGTGAAGCTCGGCAGGATGGCCAGCCCGGCGTCGGCCAGCACGGCGTTCTGCTGGGCGAGGATGCTGGTGCTGCGCAAAGCGACCTGGCCGGGGCGACCGATCTCGTCCAGGTAGTACAGCTCCTTGCTGTACAGCAGATCCTCGATGTAGCTGACGAAGCGGTGCTTGCGCAGGTCCTCACGGCGGCGGATCGGCGCATGCCGCGCCAGGTAGTCGCGCGAGCCGTACAGGCGCAGCACGTAGTCGGTCAGCCGGGTGATGATGTACGGACCGCGCTCCGGGCGCTCCAGGGTGACGACGATGTCCGCCTCGTGGCGCGCCAGGTGCACGGTGCGGGGCACCGCCAGGAGGTCGATGCCCAAGTGCGGATAGCGCTCGCCGAGATCCGCCAGTTGCCCGGCCAGCAGGGCGACGCCGTAACCCTCGGTGGCGCCGATGCGCACCGAGCCGGACAGGGTATCCGGGCCGCCCTCCCCCGGCTGCTCGATGGCGAGGAACGCGCTCTCCATCGCCTCGGCCTGCGCCAGCAGGCGGCGCCCGGCCTCGGCCAGCGTATAGCCGGCGCCGCCGCGGATGAACAGCGGCTGGCCGAGCTGCTTCTCCAGCGCCTGCACGCGCCGCGCCACCGTGGTGTGATCGACGCCTAGGCGCCGCGCCGCCGCGGTCAGCGTGCCGGCGCGCGACAGTTCGAGGAAATAGCGCAGGTTGTCCCAGTCCATCGTCGGCTCCCGGTCTTGGTGATCGTCGCCCTTCCCGCGTAGCAACCGGCTTGTTGGCGAGCGTTTGGCTGCACCGAAAATCGCCAGCAAACCGCTCCTGACGTTTACGGCAAGGGCACTCCGCCTCATTGTGCAGATTTGCAGATCGGCTGTGCAAATCGCCCGGCTATTCCCGGCAATTTTCCACTGCTAGCTTAGATTCCAGAACCGGCTCCACCGGCCAGAACAACTACAAGGAAAGCCCCCGAGGCGAGGTGAACATGACCGCTACCCGCTCCATCCCCACCGTCAAGCTGCTGATCGACGGCCAGTTCGTCGAATCGAAGACCACCGAGTGGCGCGACGTCGTCAACCCGGCCACCCAGGAAGTGCTGGCCCGCGTGCCCTTCGCCACCGCTGAGGAAATGAACGCCGCCGTGGCCAGCGCCAAGGTCGCCTTCAAGACCTGGCGCAAGACCCCGATCGGCGCCCGCGCGCGCATCTTCCTCAAGTTCCAGCAGCTGATCCGCGAGAACATGAAGGAGCTGGCGGCGATCCTCACCGCCGAGCAGGGCAAGACCCTGCCCGACGCCGAGGGCGACGTGTTCCGCGGCCTGGAGGTGGTCGAGCACGCCGCCAACATCGGCAGCCTGCAGCTCGGCGAGCTGGCCAACAACGTCGCCGGCGGCGTCGACACCTACACCCTCAACCAGCCGCTGGGCGTGTGCGCCGGCATCACCCCGTTCAACTTCCCGGCGATGATCCCGCTGTGGATGTTCCCGATGGCCATCGCCACCGGCAACACCTTCGTCCTCAAGCCCTCCGAGCAGGACCCGATGGTCACCATGCGCCTGGCCGAGTTGGCGCTGCAGGCCGGCATCCCGGCGGGCGTGCTCAACGTCATCCACGGCGGCGCCGACGCGGTGAACCTGCTGTGCGACCACCCGGACATCAAGGCGGTGTCCTTCGTCGGTTCCACCAAGGTGGGCACCCACGTCTACAACCGCGCATCCCTGAACGGCAAGCGCGCCCAGTGCATGATGGGCGCCAAGAACCACGCCATCGTCCTGCCCGACGCCCACAAGCAGCAGACCCTGGCCAACCTGGTCGGCTCCTGCTTCGGCGCCGCCGGCCAGCGCTGCATGGCGCTGTCGGTGGTGATCCTGGTGGGCGAGGCGCAGAAATGGCTGCCCGAGCTAGTCGAGAAGGCCCGCACCCTCAAGGTCAACGCCGGCCATGAGGTGGGCACCGACGTCGGCCCGCTGGTTTCGCGCGCGGCGCTGGAGCGGGTCAACGGCCTGATCGCGCGCGGCGTCGCGGAAGGCGCCGAGCTGCTGCTCGACGGCCGCAACCCGCAGGTGCCGGGCTACGCCGACGGCAACTTCGTCGCCCCGACCGTGTTCTCCGGCGTGCGCGCCGACATGACCATCTACAAGGAAGAGATCTTCGGCCCGGTGCTCTGCGTGATGCAGGCGGCGACCATGGACGAGGCCATCGCCATCATCAACGCCAACCCCAACGGCAACGGCACCGCCATCTTCACCCGCTCCGGCGCGGCGGCCCGCCACTTCCAGGAAGAGATCGACGTCGGCCAGGTCGGCATCAACGTGCCGATTCCGGTGCCGGTGCCGCTGTTCTCCTTCACCGGCTCCCGCGGCTCCAAGCTCGGCGACCTCGGCCCGTACGGCAAGCAGGTGGTGCAGTTCTACACCCAGACCAAGACGGTCACCGCACGCTGGTTCGACGAGGACGAGGTCGGCCACGTCAATACCACCATCACCCTGAAGTGAGCCGGGACGGTCGGCGCCGCGCGCGCCGGCCGCCATGCCAGAGAGAACAAGAAGAGGACTCACCATGCATATCGGCTTTCTCGGACTCGGCCACATGGGCGCGCCCATGGCCCACAACCTGCTCAAGGCCGGCCACCGGCTGACCGTCTTCGACCCGGTGCCGGCGGCGGCCGCATCCCTGGTCGAGGCCGGCGCCCAGGCTGCCGACTCGGCGGGCGGCGTGGCCCGCGCGGACGTCGAACTGATCATCACCATGCTGCCGGCGGCGGCCCACGTGAAGGCGGTCTACCTCGGCAATGACGGCCTGCTCGCCAACGTGCGTCCCGGCGTGCTGCTGATCGACTCCTCGACCATCGACCCGCACAGCGCCCGCGAAGTGGCCGCCGCGGCGGAGAAGCACGGCAACCCGATGCTCGACGCGCCGGTCTCCGGCGGCACCGGCGGCGCCGCGGCCGGCACCCTGACCTTCATGGTCGGAGGCTCAGACGCCGACTTCGACCGCGCCCGGCCGGTGCTCGCCGCCATGGGCAAGAACATCGTCCACTGCGGCGGCCACGGCAACGGCCAGGCCGCCAAGGTGGCCAACAACCTGCTGCTGGGCATCTCGATGATCGGCACCGCCGAGGCGATGAGCCTGGGCGTGGCGCTCGGCGTCGATCCCAAGGTGCTGGCCGGCATCATCAACACCTCCAGCGGCCGCTGCTGGAGCTCGGACACCTACAACCCCTTCCCCGGCGTGATGGACAACGTGCCGTCGTCGCGCGGCTACAGCGGCGGCTTCGGCACCGACCTGATGCTCAAGGACCTCGGCCTGGCCAGCGAGGCGGCCAAGCAGGTGCGCCAGCCGGTGCTGCTCGGCGCCCTCGCCCAGCAGCTCTACCAGACCTTCAGCGCCCAGGGTCACGGCGAGCTGGACTTCTCGGCGATCATCAACCTGTACCGCAAGGATGCCTGAGGCATGAGCGAAGCCCCCGTACTGGCCGCGGTGCGCAACCGCATCGGCCACCTGACCCTCAACCGCCCGGCCGGCCTCAACGCCCTCAACCTGGAGATGGTGCAGCTGCTGCACCGCCAGCTGCAGGCCTGGGCGGAGGATGCCGAGATCCTCGCCGTGGTGCTGCGCGCCAACGGCGAGAAGGCCTTCTGCGCCGGCGGCGATATCCGCGCGCTGTACGACAGCTACCAGCGCGGTTCGACCCTGCACGAGCAGTTCTTCGAGGAGGAATACGCCCTCGACCAGTACATCCACGCCTACCGCAAGCCGATCCTCGCCCTGATGGACGGCTTCGTGCTCGGCGGCGGCATGGGACTGGTGCAGGGCGCCGCCCTGCGCGTGGTCACCGAGCGCGCGAAGATGGGCATGCCGGAAACCGCCATCGGCTACTTCCCCGACGTGGGCGCCAGCTACTTCCTGCCGCGCCTGCCCGGCGAGCTGGGCACCTACCTGGGCCTGACCGGCGTGCAGATCCGCGCCGCCGACGCCCTCTACGCGGGCCTCGCCGACTGGTGCCTGCCCAGCGAGCAGCTCGCCGAGCTGGACCGCTGCCTCGACAACCTGAGCTGGACGGTGCACCCGCAGGAAGCCCTGCGCACCCTGCTCGCCACCCTCGCCTCGCGCAAGCTGCCGGGCGCCGAACTCAAGGCCCTGCACCCGGCCATCGAGCAGCACTTCGCCCTGGACAGCGTCGCGGCGATCCGCGCCTCGCTGCAGAGCGAGACGCGCGCCGAGTTCCAGCACTGGGCCGAGGAAACCGTCAAGCTGCTGGACGGCCGTTCGCCGCTGGCCCTGTGCGTCACCCGCGAACTGCTGCGCCGCGGCCGCGAGCTGAATCTCGCCGAGTGCTTCGCCCTCGAGCTGCACCTGGATCGCCAGTGGTTCGCGCGCGGCGACATCATGGAAGGCGTGCGCGCGCTGATCGTCGACAAGGACAAGAACCCACACTGGAACCCGCCCAGTCTCGACGCCGTGGACACCGAGCGGGTAGCCAGCTTCTTCCCGGGCAGTCAGACTGCCGGAACGACCCGCCACGCGGGTTGAGCGCTCAGCCACCTGAGCCTGCTCACGCTCGCGGGCCAACGCCAGGCAAGGCGCAATCGATTGCGAGGCGCCGGGCCGCCGTGCAGCAGAGCGCGAGCAGGCACCGACAAGAACAAGAGAGTATGGCGATGAACGACCTGGAACTGACCGAAGAACAACGCATGATCCGCGACATGGCCCGCGAGTTCGCCCAGCGCGAAATCGCCCCGCGTGCCGCCGCCTGGGAGAAGGCCGGCTGGATCGACGACGCGCTGGTCGCGCAGATGGGCGAACTGGGCCTGCTCGGCATGGTGGTGCCCGAGGAATGGGGCGGCAGCTACGTCGACTACGTGGCCTACGCCCTGGCCGTCGAGGAAATCTCCGCCGGCGACGGCGCCCTCGGCGCGCTGATGAGCGTGCACAACTCGGTGGGCTGCGCCCCGCTGCTCAACTACGGCAACCAGGAGCAGAAGGAAGCCTGGCTGTCCCACCTGGCCAGCGGCCAGGCCATCGGCTGCTTCTGCCTGACCGAACCGCAGGCCGGCTCCGAAGCCAACAACCTGCGCACCCGCGCCGAGCTGCGCGACGGCGAGTGGGTGCTCAACGGCGCCAAGCAGTTCGTCACCAACGGCCGGCGCGCCAAGCTGGCCATCGTCTTCGCCGTCACCGACCCGGAGCTGGGCAAGAAGGGCCTTTCGGCCTTCCTGGTGCCGACCGCCTCCCCCGGCTTCGTGGTCGAGCGCGCCGAGCACAAGATGGGCCTGCGCGGCTCCGACACCTGCGCCATCGCCCTCGACGACTGCCGCATCCCGCAGGCAAATCTGCTCGGCGAGCGCGGCAAGGGCCTGGCCATCGCCCTCTCCAACCTGGAAGGCGGGCGCATCGGCATCGCCGCGCAGTCCATCGGCATCGCCCGCGCCGCCTTCGAAGCCGCCCTGCGCTACGCCCGCGACCGCGTACAGTTCGGCAAGCCGATCGTCGAGCACCAGAGCATCGCCAACCTGCTGGCCGACATGCACACCCGCATCAACGCCGCCCGCCTGCTCACCCTGCACGCCGCCCGCCTGCGCAGCGCCGGCCTGCCCTGCCTGACCGAAGCCTCCCAGGCCAAACTGTTCGCCTCGGAAATGGCCGAACAGGTCTGCTCCAACGCCATCCAGATCCACGGCGGCTACGGCTACCTGGAGGACTATCCGGTGGAGCGCTACTACCGCGATGCAAGGATCACGCAGATTTATGAGGGGACCAGCGAGATTCAGCGGATGTTGATTGCGAGGGAGTTGGGGAATTACTTGCTGTAGGTAATGGCTGAAGTTTGTTTGGATGACCGGGGATGGCAGTGCCATCCCCGGTTGTTTTTTGTCTGGGTGGCGCGTTAATCTCGGGTACGCAAAAGCCGAACGCAGAGGGACTTGCCGGCATGGTACATCACCGCCTTTCAACCCCATCTCCAGCGCGAAAGCCGCAGGCCAGAGCGGCGGCAATCGAGCAGCCCGGGATCTTATGCGCCAGTCCCGCCCGGAGAGTTATACATCAATTGGCGTCTATTTATAGTTAAGTGCCAAGGCGGCTAAGAATGTGGAAATTTACCCTGTTTCTATCTGCACTGTTTTTCCTTCCAGCTCACGCAACCATCTACACGAACGAGCTTGACCCTGAGTATCAAAAAATTACTAGAGCCATTGTGTGCATGAACCACTTCTACAATAGAAGCTCAAGCTTTCTTGGTCACCAAGCTGGCATGGCAGCACAAAAGTCCTTAGAGCTCCTGCTAGCCTCCCTTGAAAATAAAGAAAAAATCGCTGATGCCATCAGAATGGCAACAATGGCTATAAACAAACGCCAAAATGGCTCAGAGGTTCCATTTACCTGTTACGACTACATCCCAAAAGAACATGGGCTAACTAAAGACGAAATTGAGCACTTCATGCTCCACAGCACAGACAAATAGTAGCAGACATAACTAGTGCCTAACCCCCGTTCGCCTCGCTCACCGGACCCGCAAAAGCTAGGCTTTGCTCGCCGGCCACCACAATCATTAGGCATCTGAGTCATGACTGAAATCGTTTTCGTGAGTTCAACCTTTGTCGACCTTGAAAATCATCGGACCCTGGTTCGAGAGGCTCTGGCTCGCCTTCAACACGGAGCCAAAGCAATGGAATACTTTGGAGCACTTCCCGAATCCCCCAAAGAAGAATGCCTAAGATTGGTTCGTGAGTCAGATATATATGTAGGTATCTTTGGAATGCGGTACGGCTCAATTGACCATGAAACCGGGAAGTCGCTTACGCACCTCGAGTATGAAGAAGCAACCGCACTCAAGCTGCCCTGCCTCATCTACTTAATGGACGAAGATAACCACCCTGTATATCCACGACATGTTGAAGTTGGCGAATCCGCGGTAAAACTTTCAGCCCTTAAGGGCTTGCTACGCTCCCGGCATGTCGTCAACTACTTCTCATCCCACCAGGAGCTAGCTGCAAAGGTTGCTCAGGATCTCATTAGCCTTACCGGTGCCCGTGAGTCAGCCGCCTCAGCAGCGGTCTTTGCTCAAATTGCAAAAAACTCAACAGCTCGGCATCCGCTTACAGAACCGAGGTACCGGTACCTACGTGGTCGAGTAGAGGGGTTCTTCAAAACTCTCCCGCCAGATGCCATTTTACGAGAGGCGTTGGAACTGGCTTTAGCTGGTGACCGCCTAGCAGCAGCCTTCGTCGTGAGTCGCGGCGCTGGTATGCCCCTTGATGAAGCCATTGATGGATTAATGGATTTTGACAAGGTAATGCAAGAAATCGTCGCCGCACACAAGGGCGGCGCTGCAGATTCTTAACAACTCGTTCAAATTCAGCTCAACTCGTTCACTGGGCAGTCAAAATCTACGCTTTTGCCTGCCCGTTAGCTTAATCGTCAGACCACAGGAGAGGAAATGGCGCGCCCCTTCGAACTTCTCTTAGTTTTCGCATGGGCCATCGCATTCGCCGCAGCTGCGGCCTGGTCCCGATTGTCGACCGCGCCCTTCCCCTTGCCTGGCTTTCGACAACTTGCAGAATCCGAAGGACTCACCGTTATATATCAAGTTTCCGCTGTGGTCATCGCCGCCGGATGGCTCGCCTTTCGCCCCTGGCATACCCGAGAGCACCTTATCGTGTTTCAAGGTATCGCTCTAGCGCTCTTTGCTCAAGGATTCCTTTACATTGGTGTTCCATTTGGTCTGGCGTTCGGTTTTTTTGCTGGTATCGCGAGAAGTCGCACCATCAAAGCAATAACCAGCGAGCTGCAACGTGATTGAACCGCAGGGGCTATTACCCCATCTAATTGCAAATTTGAAGATATAGGATGACAACGGCGCAGCCTTGTCTACCGATGCCCACGGTGGGTAATCGCTACGCGAGTTACCCACCCTACATCTGAGCGCCCATCTGCAGCCGCTAGAAACCCCTGCTGGTTCTTTCCCATGCTCCCGCGTGGGAACGCCTTTTGCCATCTCTTACCCCGCCTCAAACTGTACTCTTTAATTTTTTCATTATTTGCACCTGTACCCGTCTTCCCCACCGTGCCTAGGATGTCGCCATCCCCCTCCCCAACCGAGAACCCGCCATGCCCAACGCCTCCTTCAAGCAAGTTGACGTTTTCACCAAGGTCCCGTTCAAGGGCAATCCGGTTGCCGTGGTGCTGCAGGCCGAGGGCCTCTCCACCGAGCAGATGCAGCAGATCGCCCACTGGACGAATCTGTCCGAAACCACCTTCGTGCTGCCGGCGAGCAGCGCAGAGGCGGATTACCGGGTGCGGATCTTCACGCCCGCGTCCGAATTGCCGTTCGCCGGCCACCCGACCATCGGTACCGCCCACGCGCTGCTGGAGGCCGGGGTGATCAAGCCGCACGACGGGTTGCTGGTGCAGGAATGCGCGGCCGGGCTGGTGCAGTTGGAGGTGAGTGAGGCGGGCGATGGCGAGCGGTGGATCACCTTCGATCTGCCGCAACCGGCGATCACCCCGCTGAGCGATGCCGAGATCGACGAGCTGGAGGCCATCCTCGGCTGCGCCGTGTCCCGCGAGGCTCCGCCGCGGCTGATCGACGTCGGTGCGCGCTGGATAGTCGCCCAGCTGGACAGCGCCGCGGCGGTGCTGGCCTGCAAGCCGGACATGGCACGCATGAAGCTGATCGAGCAGGAGCCGCAGGAAACCGGGGTGACCATCTTCGGCGCCTACCCCGCCGGCCAGCCGGCGGGCATCGAGGTGCGCTCCTTTGCCCCGGCCTGTGGCATCGACGAGGACCCGGCGTGCGGCAGCGGTAACGGCTGCGTCGCCGTCTTCATCCGTGACAGCGGGCAGACCGCGCACTTCGGCAGCCATTACCTTGCCTCGCAGGGCGCCGCCCTCGGCCGCGCCGGGCGGGTGCGCGTCGCCATCGAGGACGAACGCATCCAGGTTGGCGGTATGGCGGTGACCTGCATCGACGGGCAGCTCGCCTACTAATCCCTTGCTACAGCGGCGCGGCGGGAGTTACCCGGCCTGATCACCGCAGATGCCGCGCCAGGCTGGCCCATAGCGTCGCGGCGACGATCAGCAGCCCGCCGGCCCAGGCCGCGAAGCTCAGCGCCTCGCCCAGCCAGAACACGGCGAACAGCGCGCCGAACAGCGGTTCGCTGCCCATCAGCAGGCTGACGCGGGTCGGACTGCTGCTACCGAGGGCGCGGTTCTGCACGAAGAAGGCGAACAGGGTGGCGAACAGCACCAGGTAGAGGGTTCCGGCCCAGAAAGCCGGCGCGGTCGGCAGCGCGGGCAGGCCGCCGGGGAGCAGCAGGCCGAGCAGCAGGCAGCCGAAGCCGACCACCCCGGTTTGCACGGCGGTCAGCGCCAGCACGGGGACCTCGCGGCCGATGCTGAGCCTTCGGGTCAGGCAGGCCTGCACGGCGCGCAGCAGCGCCGCCGCCAGTAGCAGGCCGTCGCCCAGGTTGAAGTTCGCTTCGACGCCGCCACTGAGCAGCCAGGTACCGAGCAGCGACAGGGCCACCGCCGGCCACAGGCGGGCATCCGGGCGCTGGCCGAGCAGCAGCCACTCGACGCAGGGCGTCAGTACCACGCACAGGCTGATCAGGAAGGCCGCGTTGCTGGCACTGGTGTGCGCCACACCATAGGTTTCGCAGAGGAAGATGGCCAGCAGCACCAGCCCCAGCGGCAGGCCGGGCCCCAGGGCGGCACGGCCGGCGCCGCGCAGCTGCGGGGCCAGCAGCAGGAAGGTGATGCAGAAGCGCGCGGCGAGAAAGCCCAGCACCGGGTAGAAGACCAGCGCCTGCTTGGCGATGCCGTAGCTGGTGCCCCAGACCATGGCCACCAGCAGCAGGAGCAGGTCGCTGCTGTGCAGCAGGCGTACGGGCAAGGGGCGACTGAGGGTATGCATGGTGGACTCCGGCTTTCTGGGGGTGGTGCCTGCTCGGTGGATTCGCGTGGTCGATTGCGGCGCCCGAGGTCCCCGTAGCGGGTTGCCGCTCCTCGCCATCGCCCGGCCATGCCGCGTCGCGGAACCTGGCTCGAAATCTCAATGACGCGCCTCGGAATCCATCGACCGACCGCACAGGCCATGTGAGCGCATTGTTCATTGCCGCGCCTGCCGCGATAATCCGGCGCAAACACACAACACTTGTTCGCCATGAACACGAATCAGAACAACCAGCTGCTGCCGCTGATGGCCAGCTTCGTCCGCGTGGTGGAAAGCGGCAGCTTCTCCGCGGCGGCCCGCCTGCAGGGCGGCAGCCCGTCGGCGCTGAGCCGGCAGATCGCCCAGCTGGAGCAGGCGCTCGGTCTGCGCCTGCTGGAGCGCACCACTCGCCGCCTGCGCCTGAGCGCGGCCGGGGCCGAGGTGTTCGAGCGCTGCCGGGAGATGCTGGTCGCCGCCGAGGCCGCGGTGGCGGTCGGCGAGCGGCTGATGAGCCATCCGCGCGGCCAGGTGCGCCTGTCGGTGCCCAAGGCTTTCGGCAAGTATCTGGTGGCGCCGCTGCTGGCCGATTTTCTTGCCCGCCATCCGGAGGTGGACGTCAGCCTCAACCTCAGCGACCGCACACCGGACCTGATCGCCGAGGGCTTCGACCTGATCGTCTGCATCACCGACCAGCCGCCGCAGAACCTCGCCGGGCGACCGCTGTGTCAGGTGCGCCAGCTGCTCTGCGCCAGCCCGCAGTACCTGGCCGAACATGGCGTACCGCAGCATCCGGACGAGCTGGTGCGCCACCAGTGCCTGTACCTGGACGAACGCCCGGAAGACCATCGCTGGCATTTCGCCCGCGACGGCGAACAGTGCGTGGTTGCGGTGCGCGGCCGGCTGGCCAGCAACCACAGCGAAGTGCGCCTCAACGGCGCGCTCAACCACCTCGGCATCGCCTGCCTGCCGCAGTTCACCGCCGCCCAGGCGCTGGCCGACGGGCGCCTGCAGCAGGTGCTGGCGGACTGGCGCTACACCGGCTCCTACCAGGGCACCGCCTGGGTGCTCTACCCGCCCAACCGCCACCTGCCGCCCAAGCTGCGGGTGCTGATCGACTTTCTCGCCGAGCGGCTGGCGGGTTAGTCCCGCGTGGCGCATGCGGCTCGGAGGCCGCCCGCCGAGTACGGACTACGCTGAATAGCGCACGCAGCGAAGGCTGCCGACCGGGCGCACGACTGCCGGCGCGCCTTTCGGCTCCCCCCGGCCCTCGAGCCCACCAGCAGTCGCGCTGGGCACGGCACCCGGTAAGCGACGGCCCAGCCGCTCGCTGATCGCATATCGCGCCGCAACGAGGAGGATCGGACCATGCTGAAGACCTACACCGGCAGCTGCCATTGCGGCGCGGTGCGCTTCGAGGCGGACCTCGACCTCGCCCAGACCACCTATCGCTGCAACTGCTCGATCTGCCGGCGGACGCATTTCTGGCCCGCGGTGGCCAGCGAGGATGGCTTTCGCCTGCTTGCCGGCGAAGACCAGCTGACCCGCTACACCTTCAATACCCATCTGAACCATCACTACTTTTGCAAGCACTGCGGGGTCAGGCCGTTCGGGGTGGGCAACGACACGCCCATGGGCAAGATGTATGGCGTCAATCTCGGCTGCCTCGACGCCCTCACCGAGCAGCAGCTGTCCCAACTGCACATCACCTACGTCGACGGCCTGCACGACCGGTTCGCACCCCCCGCCTACGTTTCTCACCTGTAGGCGCGGCGGCATGTTCCCAGCCATCGGCGGAGGCGGCTCGACAGGCAAGACGACGCCGGGCGCAGCCCCTACCCTGCTGTTCGGCGCCTTCGACCGGCACAACTTCGGCGATCTGTTGTTCCCGCATATCGCCGCCGCGCTGCTGCCGGGGCGGGAACTGCGTTTCGCCGGACTGGCCGAGCGCGACCTGCGCCCGTGGGGCGGCCACCGGGTCGAGGCGCTTTCCGAGCTGGCCAGGGAGTTCGCCGGCCAGCCGGTCGACATACTCCACGTCGGCGGCGAGCTGCTGACCTGCGATGCCTGGGAAGCGGCGGTGATGCTGCTGCCGGCGGACGAGGTGCAAACCACTGTGGCGCAGCTCGACCGCCAGCCGCAGGGGTGGCTGGCCTGGGCGCAGGGCGTACTCGGCATTCCCGACCGGGCGCCCTACGTGGTCGGCCGCGAGCTATTCCCGCAGGCGCGGCTGCTGTTCACCGCGGTGGGCGGCATGGACCTGGACGAACGCGATGCGGCCTTGCGCGCCGAGGTGGTGGGCAAGCTTCGCCTGGCGAGCAAGCTGAGCGTGCGCGACCGCCAAACCCAGGCGCTGCTGCAGGCCGCCGGCATCGGCGCGCGGCTGGTGCCCGACCCGGCGGTGCTGGTCAAGGAGCTGTTCGGCGCGCGGATCGGCCGTCGCGCCGCGCAGGGCGAGATCGCCGAGGTGCGCCGCGCCTTCCCGCACGGCTATCTGGCCGTGCAGTTCAGCACCGACTTCGCCGACGACGCCACGCTGGCGGAGATCGCCGCCCAACTCGACCGGGTCGCGCAGGCCCACGGGCTGGGCGTGGCCCTGTTCCGCGCCGGCGCCGCGCCCTGGCACGACGAGCTGGACAGCTACCGGCGCACGGCCGCGCGGCTGCACGCGCCGACGCGCGTCGTCGAATCGCTGAACCTCTGGGATATCTGCGCGCTGGTCGCCGCCAGCCAAGGCTTTCTCGGCAGCAGCCTGCACGGGCGGATCGTCGCCATGGCCTACGCCCTGCCGCGTCTAAGCCTGCAGCGCAGCGGTCCCGGCAAGGCGGCCGCCTACGCCGCCTCCTGGGAGGCCGCCGGCCTGCCCGGCAGCGTCACGGTCGGCGAGATCTCTACCGGCCTAGATGCCGCCTTCGCCGCCCGCCCCACTCAGCTGCGCGCGCTCGCCGAAGAATTGGCCGGGCGTTATCGCGCGGGCTTCGCGCCGCTGCGTGCCCTGCTGGCGCCAGGCGGATAACCGTCGCACGCCACAAAAGGCGAGCAGGCCGGCGTGCAACCACCTGCGTCGACGCCCCCGCACCGACCGAGGGGGCAATACCAAGGCAGCAGGCATTCCCCCCTCTCGCCCGATTGCCGGCCACCCGGCCGAGCGCCACGATCGAGCGACAAGCGCAGGCCCCTGGGTCACTCCATCCGTTCGCTGCCCGATGCCCGGGCTTTCCCGTGCGGATGGCCTCTCTGCCGGCCCGTGCTCCGACGGCGGTCGCCTGCGCGGCGACCTCAAGATAACTACAACAGGACCGTCCCATGCCCTGCCCATCCCCAAGCCACGCCGGTGCGCCCCGCGCGCGCCTGCGCCGCTGGCTACCACCGACCGTGCTCGGCGCCCTGCTCTGCCTGCTCATTCCCGAGGCCCTGGCCCACGGCGTGGCCGCCGGCGACAAGGGCTTCATCCAGGAAAGTTCGGGGGTGATGCTGCTGCCCTTCGCCTACCTGGGCGCCAAGCACATGATCACCGGCTACGACCACCTGCTGTTCCTGTTCGGGGTGATCTTCTTCCTCTACCGGCTCAAGGACGTCGGCCTGTACGTCACCCTGTTCGCGGTCGGCCACTCGGTCACCCTGCTGCTCGGCGTGCTGCTGGAGATCAGCGTCAGCAGCTATCTGATCGACGCCATCATCGGCTTCTCGGTGGTCTACAAGGCCCTCGACAACCTGGGCGCCTTCCAGCGCTGGTTCGGCTGCCAGCCGGATACCCGCGTGGCCACCCTGGTGTTCGGCCTGATCCATGGCTTTGGCCTGGCCACCAAGATCCTCGACTACCGGATCGCCGCCGATGGCCTGATTCCCAACCTGATCGCCTTCAATGTCGGCGTCGAGATCGGCCAGCTGCTCGCCCTCGCCGCCATCCTGATCGCCATGGGCTACTGGCGACGCAGCGCCCGCTTCGGGCGCCACGCCTACACCGCCAACGTCGCCATGATGAGCGCCGGTTTCCTGCTGATGGGTTACCAGCTCACCGGCCTGATCGTGTCCCCGTGAGGAATGCCTGCCATGTTCAATAGCCAACGCCCCAGCCTCGACGAATTGCCCAGCAGCGCCCAGCTGCTGCGCTCCACCGTCATCGCCCTGATCACCGCCGGCGTCCTGCTGGTCACCGTGGTGATGCCGGCTGAGTACGCCATCGACCCGACCGGCGCCGGTCGTCTGCTGGAGCTGACGCCGATGGGCGAGCTGAAGGCGGCGCTGGCCGCGGAGGCCGACGCCGAACGGGCGCAGCCCGCGGTGGCCGCCGCTGCCGTAGCCCAGGCGACGCAGGCGCAGACGCCGGCGTCCAGCACGCAGCATCACGAGGTCAATCTCACCCTGAAGCCCAACGAAGCGGCCGAGATCAAGCTGGAGATGAAGAAAGGCGCGCAGGTGAACTACCTGTGGAGCGCCAATGGCGGGGAGCTCTACTACGACGCCCACGGCGATCCCTACAACGCCCCCAAGGACTTCTACCACGGCTACGGCAAGGGCCAGCAGACGCCGGAGCTGCAGGGCGTGCTGGTCGCGGCCTTCGACGGCAAGCACGGCTGGTACTGGCGCAACCGCAGCGAGCAGACCGTTCAGCTCACCCTGCGCACCGTGGGCGACTACATCACCATCGAGCAGATGCTCTGAGGATGCGGGGGCGCGCTCGCGGGGCGGCCCCGACCGGCGGGAAGGCCTTCAGCCGCGCGGCCTGAAGGCCATCGGCCGGCTCAGTCGCCCGGCCGCTGCGCCGGCTCCTCGCGCTGCGCGAGCGAGCCGGCCTCCTGGCCGCCGACCACGCCGGCGGTGTTTTCCAGCAGGCTGCGGGTCGCCACCTGCAGGAAGGCCTGCAGGCGCGGCAGCAACTCCCCAACTGCCTGCGCGTCCTGCACGTGCTCGACGCCGGCCTGCTCGTGCAGGCGATAGTCGTAGAGCTTGGCCTCTCCGCCCTGCGGCAGCACCAGCAGGCGACTGCCCGACACCAGCGCCACGGTCTGGTCGCTGCCGGATGGCTTGATCACCCCGAAGCCCTGGTCTGATGCGTCCAGCCCGAGCAGGTCGCGGCCCCAGCACTGGTGCTGCACCTCGCCGCCAAGACGGCCCATGATGGTCGGCACGATGTCCAGCTGGGTGCCGGCGATGTCGTTGCGCGCGCCGAACTTGTCCTGCACGCCCGGGCCGATCAGCAGCAGCGGCACGTGGAAGCGGTACAGGTCCATGTCGCTGAGCTGCTCGGGACTGCCGAAGCCGTGGTCGCCGACCACCACGAACAGGGTGTCCTTGAAGTAGGGAGCCTGGCGCGCCTTGTCGAAGAAGCGCCCCAGCGCCCAGTCGGAATAACGCATGGCGGTCAGGTGCTCGTCGAGCCCGCCGAAGCCGCTCACCTTGTCCACCGGCAGCTTGTCCGGCAGCGCGTAGGGCGTGTGATTGGAGAGGGTCTGCAGCAGCGCGTAGAACGGCCGCTGGCCATCCGCCAGCTTGCGCAGCTCCTGGTCGGCGCGGTCGAACATGTCCTGGTCGGACACGCCCCAGGTCGGGTCGGAGAACACCGGATCGACGAAGTCGTTGCGGCCGACGAAGCGGGTCATGCCCTGGTTGCCGAAGAAGCCGTTCTGGTTGTCCCAGGCGAAATCGCCGTTGTAGACGTAGACGTTGTCGAAGCCACGCTTGCTGAGCAGCTGCGGCAGGCCGGAGAAGCGGTGCGAGCCCTCGGGCTGCTGCATCAGGTACTCGAAGCCCGGCAGGTTGGGAAAGCAGGCCATGGTGGCGAACATGCCCTGGTGGGTGTGGGTGCCGTTGGAGAAGTAGCGGGTAAACAGCAGCCCCTCCTTGCTCAGGCGGTCGAAGTTGGGGGTGATGTCGCCCTGCCCGCCCAGCGCGCCGACGTAGTGGCCGGCGAAGCTTTCCATGAGGATCACCACCACGTTGCGGATGGGCAGGGTGCGCTGGGCATCGGGCGACATCACCCGGCGCACCGCCGCGCGGTCGGCGTCGACCAGGCGGTCGCGGGGCGTCAGCAGCATGTCGCGCACCCGCTGCTCGGCCTCGGCGGCGGGCAGGCTGGCCTTCCACACGTTGTCGCGATGATCCGACCAGCGCACCTTGGCGGCGGCGGCCAGCGACAGGCTGGCGTTGAGGCCGAGCTGGTTGGCGAACACCGACTCGGTGGTGCTGGCGTCGCCCCAGCGCAGCGGCGGGCCCTGGCGCAGGGTGCCGCGGGCGGCGACCACCGCGACCAGCAGGCAGACCACGAACGCGGTGCCGCGCCAGTACCAGCGTACGCCGCCAGCTTGCCGTCCCACTGACTGGCGCGGCAGCGTCCAGCGGTGCAGGCGCTGGAACGCCTTGAACAGCAGCCAGCTGGCGGCCGCCCAGGCGAGCAGGTAGCGGCCTACCGGGAAGCCGTACCAGAGCATGCTCAGCACGGTCTTCGGGTCCTCGCTCAGGTACTGGAACACCAGGGCGTTGAGGCGCTGATGGAACTCGCGATAGAAATCCAGCTCCAGCACGCCGAGGAACAGGGTCAGGCTGGCGAACAGGCTCAGCCAGGCCAGCTGCCAGCGCCGCGCGGCCATCAGCGTGCGGCTGGGAATCGCCAGCAGCAACGGCGCCAGGGCGAACACCACCAGGCGCAGGTCGAAGCGCAGGCCGTTGCCAAACGCCTCGACGAAGGCGCTGGCCGGCGTGGCGCCGATCAGGTCGCGGTTGTAGACCAGCAGGGCCGCGCGCAGCAGGGCGTAGAGAACGAGCAGCAGCACGCCGCTCAGGGCGGCGAAGGCCAGGTGTTCGCCCAGGCCGGGACGCCCCGTGGCGGTTGAGGACGACGGACGACGCATGAATCAGCTTCCAGTGGCGATGCGTTGCAGTTGCAGCACGCGGTTGCGGCCCTGCTCGGCGAGCAGGTAGTGGCCAGGGGTGGTTTCCAGCAGGGTCTGCGCCGAGCGCAGGTGGGACAGCACGGTATGCAGCTGGCCACGCCGGTCGAGCAGCAGCACGCGGGCCTGGTGGGTGGCATCCTCGGTGACCCACAGGCCCTCGCCATCGCAGAGCAGGAAGCCGGGCTGCTTGAGGTCGGTGAGCACCTTGGGATCGTTGCCGTCGGCGCTCAGCTGGCGCACCCAGCCCCTGCCCTTTTCGGCGTAGAACAGCCGGCCGTCGGGACAGACGGTCACCCCCTCGCCCTCGTCCAGGTTGCGTCGCAACACCTCGACGACATCGCGCTCGGGATCGAAGCGCAGCAGGTTGCCGTCGTCGTGGCGATCCTCGATGGCGTAGAGGTAGCGGCCATCGCTGGCCAGGCCTTCGACGCTGCGCCCCTCGAACAGCTCGCGGGTGCCCGCGGCTGTGCGCCAGAGCACCGGCTGGTCGCCCTGCTCCTGGCTGAACGCCACGCCGCCGCGGAAGGCGACCATGCCGTCGGGCTTGGACAGTCCGCCCTGCACCTCGCTCAGCTGGCCGTCCGGGGCCAGGCGCAGCAGCACGCCCTTACTGTCGAGCAATTCCCGGCTGACCAGCAGGCCGCCCTCGGCGTCGCGGGCCAGCGCGCTGACCCGCTCGATGCCGTCGAGGTAGACGCCGGTGCTCCAGCCTTCCTCAGCCTGCACAGGATGGAAATGCCGCCAGCCGGCCTGGGCCACGCCCACCACCAGCAGCAGAACCGCGGCGCCGAGCAGTTGTCGGCCGCGAGCCCGGGCGCCGCCATGCGCAAACCGGCCGGCGAACGACGCCCACAGGCGCGCAGGGGAGGAAACGGCGAATGCGGAGGGCATGGGGTGGGCTGCTCGAGCAAATAAGCCACCCTAGCCAAGGCGCCATCAAACCGACATCAAACGAAGGTGAAAAATTCGTGAGCGGCCCGCCGCCGACGGTCCTACAGCCAGCCCAGCCGCTTGAAGTTGACGTACAGCCCGCCGCAGCCGAGGACGATCAGGCCGAGCACGCCGAAGTAGCCGTATTGCCAGCTCAGCTCCGGCATGTGCTCGAAGTTCATCCCGTAGACCCCGGCCACCGCGGTGGGCAGGGCGAGGATCGCCGCCCAGGCGGCGAACTTGCGCTGCACCACGCTCTGCCGCGAGGCTTCCAGCAGCAGGCCGAGTTCGATGGCGTGGTCGGCCATCTCGCGCTGGCCGGCGAGGTCCTCCTGCAGGCGGGCGACGTGGATGGCGATGTCGCGGAAGTACGGGCGCATCGGCTTGTCGATGAAGGGAAAGTCGAGCTGCTGCAGCTCGCGGCAGATCTCCGCCAGCGGCGCGACCTGCCTGCGCAGGCGCACCAGGTCGCGGCGCAGGTTGGCGATGCACTCGATGTCGTCCGGCGTGAGCGGCCGGCTGAGCACCGTCTGCTCGAGCTCTTCCAGTTCCTCGAAGATGCTGTCCAGCAGCGGCCGGTAGTTCTCGATGACGAAGGCGAGCAGCGCGTAGAGCACGAAGTCCTCGCCCTGCTCGAGCAGCAGCGGCCGCGCCTCGCAGCGCTGGCGCACCATCGAGTAGGGCGCCGATTCGCCGTAGCGGGCGCTGATCACGTAGCCCCTGCCGGCGAACAGCTGGGTCTCGACGAAGGTCAGCCGGCCGTTCTCGCGGATCGGCGAGTAGACCACCATGAACAGCGCGTCGCCGAAGGTCTCCAGCTTGGGGCGGGTATGCCGGGCGAGGGCGTCCTCCATGGCCAGCTCGTGCAGATTGAACTGCTGCTGCAGGCACTGCAGCTGCTCGCGATCGGGGTCGCGCAGGCCGATCCAGACCATGTACCCGGGCTGTACGGCCCACCGTTTGCACTCCTCGAGGCTGATATCGGCGACTTTCCGCCCCTTGTGGTAGACGGCGGCGGCAACGACCTGGCCCATGGATGCTCCTCGCGTGAGAATGAAAGAGGCAGCGTATAACAGCCGGTCCTCTTGCGTGCACTTTCCAGCAGGGGACGGATCTGCGTAGACCGAACTCGAAACTGATGCTCCAAGGAAAATTCCTTGCCTACGTGACATCAGATATTTCGCTTATCCTTGAGCAGATTTTCAGGCCTCTTTTTTCAGATTCGACTGGTTACCATTGCCAATCTGGACGCCTAGACTCTGCACTGCCTCCAGGACCTTTCGGGCATTGTCTCGCTCCAACTCAGAGCCCTGCAGCAGATACTTCTGAGCAAGTTCGCCTAGCGCAGGATCAAGGGCCGGCATCAGGGTTTTGGAATCGCGGAGCAAGACGATAAGGTCGGCACGCTGAGCCCGGATGAGAAATTCCACCAGCAGGCTGTGGCCTTGCATCTTGCAACGTTGTCCCTGTGACAAATTGGCAACCTGCGCAAGTAATGTAGCGAAGCTCTCCAAGCTTTCACGATGATACTCCAGGTCCTTGGCTTGCCAAGGACGGAGCGCGTAAGCAAGATACTGCACGGCATTGTACTGAGCTAGACGACCTTCACAGTGCAGCCGGCCATCGTAGAGCACGTTCGGATTGGCGCCTTTGGAGACAAGCTGGTCAATGACTTGAAAATTTCCGGCAGAAATGGCCTGCTCGAGCGCCGACTCTCCTTCGTCGTTTGTAAAATCGAGATTTTGAGGATAGCGCAGAAGTTCAGTGACGATGTGACGATCAGCCCTTTTCCCGCTGTGATACATGAGCAGGGTTTTCCCATAAAAGTCAACCTCATCAACAGATGCACCCGCATTCAATATGAATCGCAAACGGATAGGCGACTTCAGCTCGGGATCATCAGCAAGGTCCAGATATAGGGAATGGTCGATAATCGTTCGATATCGATACAACCCATGCAGATGGGCCCCATGTGCAATCAAGAGTTCCGCTATTGTCAGATCAGGCTTCTTCAAGGCCAGAAGCAAGGCGCTATATCCGTCATCGCCAACCACCTCGCCAGGCACTCCCTGTGCCAGAAGGGCTTCAACCTGGCTCGCGTCGCCTGCTTCAACGGCATCGATCAGGGGCCAGTGCGGACCGCACGCCTCCCTACTCAAGGTAGCCAATTGCAGACGCTGCGCCACGCGATCCGGGACCTGAAAGCCACGCGCCAAACGCATCGAGCAATACTCACGGTAACGCTCCTTGGCACGGATAAGATGAAGGGCGACTCTCGGATCAGCCTGATGGAGGCGCCAGTCCAGATCGGCCAGATTCAGCCGAGCCGGCATGCGCTGCGGCTCCCGTCGCAGGACTTCGACCAGTAGTGGTCTGGCCCTAGCAAGCTCGCCGAGTTCAGTGAGCCAATATGCGATATCGTTGAGCAGTCGCGGGATGTCACTCTGATCGAGGCCGATCTGACGATAATCATGAGTAACAAGAAATTCCCTCAATGGCTCCAGAGCTGCGGCATCACCCTTGCGCCGAAAGGCGTCCGTATGCAGACGGCGCAATTGGGTCAGTGGCGACTCCTCAGACTTCTCTGCTGCCACCATCAGCTCGAACCGAGCGCCCCCGTTCAGCCACCGCATTTCTTGACGAAGCTGGGGGTTTTCATTCAACAAGCTCAGCCATCGCTCGGCATGCCCCTCGGGTAGCGATTTGAGGGTTTGCAACTGGATGACCTCTGGCTTATCACTGCGACCAACCGCAAGAAAAGGCTCGCCAGCATTTTGCTTATCAATCAGCACATACCGATTGCTCTGCCAAGCAGCCAGACTCTTGCAATCGAATTCCAATACGATACCAATCAGGTCCGGTCCAGCTGAAAACTCCCTCACCCAACTTGATGCATCGCTATAGTTTCGCTCGCCATTGCAGGCGACAAGGTCTTTCCGAGTAAAAAATGGCAAGGGCCCAATCTTGTGCACCCTTTGCTGGTAGCGCGAATCTCGAAATACATTCAAATAAAAAAGACCATCATACTCAGACACGGCAATATAGTGTGGTAGCTCAGGATCGCCATCCTTTTCCTTCAGCAGGATCCTGCTACCCATGGCAGCAACCACCTGCTCGGGGGCGTCCAACACTATAGAATTAGTTAGACGCATCCAGTCGATATCTATATCGAAAGCCCGAACAGTTGCACTCCAAATACAAAAAGCAACAAGCAGTGCATGACGTATATAACGAGCCATTTGATCATCCATGAACAGTGGTAAGAGTCCCGCCACATTATCCGAAATATGCAAGAAATGTGCAGAGCCTGTTCACGATCTCCCACACTTGGGGGCCAGCACCGGCAGGAATATTCGGCGCCCGGAATCCGGCGGACTTGCCGAACTCCGGGCACCCGGCTCACTTGGCTGAAGTCAGCGTGGTGTAGCTGGTGATCAGGTTGCGGTAGTCGGGAATGTGGTTGGAGAACAGCGTGCCCAGCCCCTCGATGTCGTTGCGCCAGTCGCGGTGCAGTTCGCAGGCCACGCCGAACCAGGTCATCAGCTGGGCGCCGGCGGCGGTCATGCGCTGCCAGGCGGAGTCGCGGGTGAGTTCGTTGAAGGTGCCGGAGGCGTCGGTGACCACGAACACCTCGAAGCCCTCCTCGAGCGCCGACAGCGCCGGGAAGGCCACGCACACCTCGGTGACCACCCCGGCGATGAGCAATTGCTTGCGGCCGGTCGCCTTGACCGCCTTGACGAAGTCCTCGTTGTCCCAGGCGTTGATCTGCCCCGGCCGGGCGATGTAGGGCGCGTCGGGGAACTGCGCCTTGAGCTCGGGCACCAGCGGGCCGTTGGGGCCGTTCTCGAAGCTGGTGGTGAGGATGGTCGGCAACTCGAAGTACTTGGCCAGGTCGCCGAGCGCCAGCACGTTGTTCTTGAAGCGGTCCGGGTCGATGTCGCGCACCAGCGACAGCAACCCGGCCTGGTGGTCGACCAGCAGAACGGCAGCCTGATTCTTGTCCAGTCGCATGTAGGGGGTAGCCATGGTGGATCTCCTTGCTTGAGGTGGACGTCGTGCCCGGCGGGCGCAGGGTGAGGTGGCTACGCCGGGCAAGTCCCGGGCAGCCCGTTGCGAACCCCTCTCAGTGTGGTACGAATTTTCGATCCTGCCCGGCGGAGAATCGTCAATTGCGTATCGCGCGACGACAAATCGTCATCGCCGACTACACTGAAATGCCACGACCGCAAGGCCGTCCCCAGCACTTCCCCTCTCAGCCCCAGCCACGAGGCGATGTAATGAGTACGTTGAACGGATCGAAGACCGCACAAAACCTGATGACCGCCTTCGCCGGCGAAGTCCACGAGTACACCGGAAGGTACCCGGACATGGCGAGGATGGCCCGCAAGGAAGGCTTCGACGAAACCGCCGACTGGTTCGAGACGCCGGCCAAGGCCGGGCGCTCGCACACCACCCGCTTCCAGAAGGCCCTCGACGAACTGGCCTGACGTCCTTCCCGCCAGGCGGCCAATCACGGGCCATCCCGGCCATCTATCCGCGCAGCACAGCCCGGGAGGGGTGCATGACCGATCCCATCGAAAGCAATTGCAAAGGCAATCTCATAGCGTCCACTCGCCATCCGCTCGGCCAGAATCAGGCCGAGTTCTGGGACGGCGCAGCGCTGCTAGCCGAACAGGAGCGCGTGTTCCAGATCTGCCACGGCTGCCGCCGCTGCGTCAGCCTGTGCCACGCCTTCTCGACCCTGTTCGACCTGATCGACGCCTCGCCGACCCGGGCGGTCGACGGCGTGGCCAAGGCCGACTACGCCAGGGTTACCGAGCAGTGCCGCCTGTGCGACCTGTGCCACCAGACCCAGTGCACGCGCACCTCGTCGCATCCGGGGAGCCTCGACTTCCCGCACCTGATGCTGCGCGCCAAGGCGCTGCGCTTTCGCGAGCGGGGCGCGCCGCAGGCGGCGCGGATCCTCGCCAGGTCCCGCGAGGTCGGCCGGCTGGCTTCCACCCCCGGCGTGGCCCCGGTGGTCAACGCCGCCAGCCGCAATTCCGGCGCCCGCAAGCTGCTGGAGCGGACCCTGGCGGTGCATGCCGAAGCACGCCTGCCAACCTGCCACGCGCCCACCGCACGCCCGCGCCTCAAGCACCTGCGCAGCGGCGGCCTGTCCTGGGCAGCCGGGCGCACGCGCGGCCGGCTGGCCATCTTCGCCCCCTGCTCCTGCGATCACTCCGCCCCCACGGTGGTCGACGACCTGATGGCGATCCTCACCCACAACGCCATTCCCACCCGTCTGGTCGAGCGGGCAAGCTGCTGCGGCATGCCGCGCCTGGAGCTGGGCGACCTCGACACCGTGCGCGAGTACAAGGAGACCAACATCCCGCAGCTCGCCCAGATGGTTCGCGACGGCTGGGACCTCACCGCCGCGGTGCCCTCCTGCGTGCTGATGTTCAAGCAGCGACTGCCGCTGATGTTCCCCGACGACGCCGAGGTGGCGCTGGTGCGCGACGCCTTTTTCGATCCGTTCGAGTATCTGGTGGAGCGCCGGCGTGCCGGTCTGCTGAACACCCAGTTCCGCAACCCGCTGGGCAAGGTGGTCTGGCATGCCGCCTGCCACCAGCGGGTGCAGAAGATCGGCCAGAAGACCCGCGAGATCCTCGAGCTGGTGCCGGGCACCGAAGTGGTCGCCATCGAGCGCTGCGCCGTCCACGACGGCACTCACGGACCCAAGCGCGATACCTACGCGCAGGCGCGCGCGCTGGGCAGGCCGGTGGAGCGCCGCGTCGCCGAAGTCGATCCGGCCTACCTGACCAGCGACTGCCCGCGGGCCGCCGAACACATCGCCCACCGCGTGGACGACAGAGCCGCCGCGGCGCACCCCCTGAGCCTGCTGCGCCAGGCCTACGGCATCTGAAGGACGACGAGCCCCGCATGCAACCACCGGTCCGCAGACCTCCGCAGCGCACATCCTGCGCGTTTCGCTGAGCGCCACGCGCATCCCCGCCTGGAGGGCCGGCGATGCGCGTGGAGGCGACGGGGGGCGGCGAGCAGCGCCGCGCGCTGGCGGCAGGCTTCACCTGGGACGGCCGACCGCAAGACTCAGCGCGCCAGGGAAAACAGCCCCGCCACCTCGCGGGAGAAGTGCGCGACATTGATCCGCGTGCGATCGGCGAATTCGTTCTCGACGGCGAACGCCGAGCCGGGCATCAGCAGGATGCTGCGCTTTTCCAGGCTGGCGATCAGGGGCGCGAGGTCGGCCAGCTCGGGATGGCGGACCCAGAGGAACATGCCGCCGTCCGGCGCGATCTCGAACTCCCAGCCGTAGCGGGCGAGCGCCAGCTGGGCCTGCTTCTGGTGGGTCAGCAGCTGCTGCTGGACGCTCTTCATGTGCCGCAGGTAGGTGCCGTCGGCCAGGATGGTGTGGACGAAGCGCTCGCAGAAGCCGGGCACCGCGACCGTGGTGAGCAGCTTGAGGCGGGTCAGCGGCTCGATCAGCTCGGCCGCGCAGGCGATGTAGCCGACGCGCAGCGACGCCGAGAGCGACTTCGAGAAGCTGCCGATGTAGATGACGTGGTCGAGGTTGTCGAGCTCGGCGAAGGTCGCCCGGCTGCTCGGGCTGAAGTCGCCGTAGACGTCGTCCTCGACGATCAGGAAGCCGTGCTCGATGCCCAGGCGCAGCACGCTGAAGGCATTGCGCGGACTCAGGTTGCCGCCGGTGGGGTTGTGCCAGGTGCTGTTGCAGAAGAACGCGCGCACGCGGTGCTCGCGCAGATAGCCGGTCATGAACGCCACGTCCGGCCCCTCCACGGTACGCGGTACGCCGACCACCAGGCCGCCGGCCAAGCGAATCAGGCGGATCAGGTTGCCGTTGCCCGGCTCGTCGACGAACACCCGGTCGCCGGGACGGATGATGGTCCTGACCACCAGGTCCAGCGCCTGGGTGGCGCCGAGGGTGGTGAGGATCTGCCCGGGCGGCACGTCGATCCGCGTCTGCCGCTTGACGTGCATGCTCAGCTGGCGACGCAGCGGCAGGTAGCCCTGGATATCCCCGTACTCGACCAGCGCGCGCTGCTCCAGGCGCGCGGTGCGGCGGATCGCGCGCGCCAGCAGCTCGGTGTCGCGCCAGGCCGGCGGCAGCCAGCCGCAGCCCAGCTTGATCGCCTCCGGCCGCGCCTGCAGCAGCCGGAACAGCGGGTCGCCGACCTGGCACTCGCCGTCCAGCCGGCGCGCCTGCGCCAGGCCCTGCTGGCTGACGAAATAGCCGCGCCCCTGCTGCGACTCGATCAACCCCTCGCTGGCGAGACGGGCGTAGGCGCTGACCACGCCGTGGTAGCTGGTCTGCTCGCTGGCGACCAGCTTGCGGATCGACGGCAGACGCTGCCCGGCGATCCACTCGCCGCTCAGCAGGCGGGCCTTGAAGTGCTCGTAGAAGCTGGCCGAAGTCATAAGCGCCCCTAATCCGTTAGGAAATTCAGGCTAACAGTTGGCGAAAAACCTTGTCGACTGTGCGAGATAAATTCCACGACCGGTGCAAGGATTCCAGCACCCCACCCGCCGGCCCTGGTGGCGCGGGAGCAACGTGACACCAGACAACTGGCCACCTACGGAATCGTTTGGAATATGGATAACTGCGCACAAAAAGCACCGCCGCCCGTGTTCCTGCTGGATCGGGACACCCGGCAGCTCGTCGAGAACCTGATCGTAGCGGCCCTGCTGGAATGTTGCCCGGTGCAGGAGTTCGCCCGGCTCGGCAAGACCGAGCTGCTCGCCACGGTCACCGCCCAGGCCTGCGACGACCTGAGCGCCTTCGCCCTCAAGGACCCGGCCTCCGGACGCGATCCGGCGCTCATCGCCCACAGCTACACCTCCTACGCGGCGGTCCTCCACTACCGCATCGCCCACTGGCTGTACCGGCATCGCCCCCACCCGCAATCTCAGCCCCTGGAGCGCTCGCTGCCCGCCACCCTCAGCCGTCGCGGCAAACTGGTTTCCGGCGCCGAAATCCACTTCAGGAGCGAGATCGGCGAACGCTTCATCATCGACCACGGTATCGGCACCGTGATCGGCGAAACCTCCGTGATCGGCGACGACTGCTACATCCTCGGCGGCGTCACCCTCGGCGCGCGCGGCATCGACAACAACCCGGCGGAACGCCGCCACCCGCGCATCGGCAACCGCGTGCAGATCGGCGCCTTCGCCAGCGTGCTCGGCCAGGTGCACGTCGGCGACGACGCCTTCATCGGCCCCGGCTGCATCATCACCAGCGACGTCCCGGCCGGTGCCCGCGTCAAGGTCAAGACCGCGCTGCAAGTCACCCGCCCCCGCCTCGCCCAAGGAGACCTCCATGCTTGACGTCCTGCGCAGTACCGAGAAGCTCTACTACCTTGACCAGTACCTGAAGAGCACCTCCGCCAGCATCGTCCGCCTGCACCCGGAAGCCATCGAACTCGATCGCACGGTGGCCTTTCCCGAGGGCGGCGGCCAGGAGGCCGACATGGGCTGGCTGGATACCCCGGTCGGGTGCATCCGCTTCGTCTGGGCCAAGCGCCTCTACGGTACGCCACTGAACATCGAGGGATTCAAGGGCGGCAAGTCGGGCGGCATCATCCTGCACATGGTGCATGTCGACGATCTGCCCCTGCTGGACGCCCTGGCCGAGGGCATGCCGGTCACGGTGACCATCGACGTGCAGCGCCGCGAGCGGCTGACCGTGGCGCACAGCGCCAGCCACTTCCTCTACGCCGCAGTGCTCAAGCAACGCCCGGACCTGGAGAAGTGGACCATCGGCTGCCATATCAAGGAAGACGCGGCGCGCTTCGACTTCATCGTCGAGGACATCTTCACCCCCGAGGACGTGGCGGCCATCGAGGCGGAAGCCAATCGCCTGATCGACCGCGGGCTGGCCATCGAGAACGAGGAAGTCGCCGGCTACTACGACGCGCGAATCTGGAAGTACGGCAGCATCGCCATCCCCTGCGGCGGCACCCATGTGCAGAACCCGCAGGCCATCGGCCCGCTGCAGGTGCGGCGCAAGAAGCTGGGCAAGAACAAGGAGCGCCTGACCTGCGAGTTCGTCGCGGCACGCATCGACACCTCCCGCTACCGCGAGCAGGTGGACGCATGAACAGTCGCTTGCCCGGCCGGACCTACCTGTACTTCACGGCCCAGTCCATCAACCTGGTCACTGCGGTCATGTCGGTGACCATGGCCGCCATCGTCGGCGCGTCGCTGGCGCCCAGCCTGGAACTCTCGACCCTTCCCTACGGCGTGCAGTTCCTGTTCGTCATGCTGGTCACCTACCCCGCCTCCAGGCTGATGAGCGTGGTCGGCCGGCGCAGCGGTTTCCTGCTGGGCTGCATTCCGCTCGCAGCTTCCGGGCTACTGGGCTACCTGGCCATCGAGTGGCACAGCTTCGTGCTGTTGACCCTCAGCCATGCGGCGCTGGGCAGCTACATCGCCTTCGCCAACTTCAACCGTTTCGCCGCGACCGACGGGCTCGAGGCCGTCCTGAAACCCAAGGCGATCTCCCTGGTGGTGGCCGGCGGCGTGCTGGCGGCCGTGCTGGGCCCGGCGTTCACCAGCGCACTGCGCGAGGTCGGCGGCTTCCGGGAATTCGCCCTCTGCTACGGCGCCTTCGTGCCGCTGGCCGCAATCGCCGCGCTGACCAGTGCCTTGATGCCGGCGGGCAAACCCGCCGCGGCGCCCGCCCACGCCGGCGCCCCGGTGAAGCGGCGGCTCGGCGAGGCCTTGCGCAGTCCGGTCGTCCTGCTGGCGATCGTGGTGGCCTCGGTCGGCTATTGCCTGATGAACCTGCTGATGATCCAGGCCTCCATGCACATGAAGCACCTGCACACCCACTTCTCCGAGGTCAGCCTGGCGATCCAGTGGCATGTGCTGGCGATGTTCGCCCCGTCGTTCTTCACCGGCGTGCTGATCGGCCGGCTCGGGCTGAAAACGGTGATCTGCGCGGGTCTCCTGCTGCTTTTGGCGAGCAGCCTGATCAACCTGGGTTCCAACAGCTATCAGTCGATGACCCTGGCGCTGATCGTCCTGGGCCTGGGCTGGAACTTCACCTACGTCGGCGGCGGCGCCCTGCTGGCGCGCAGCCTGGAGGGCTATCCGAACGCCATGCAGCTGCAGGGCGTCAACGACCTGGGCATCTCGGTGCTGGCCACCGTGGGCGCCCTGACGCCGGCCATGCTCCTGTCATGGATCGGCTGGAGCGGCACCAACCTGCTCTGCGCCCTGCTCGCCAGCGCCGTGCTGGCCGGCACCGTCATCATTCTCCAGGAGGCGCCGCGGGCCCGCCTGGCCGTGGAGGGAACCCGGCAATGAAACCCATGAGCCGCCTGATTCGCTGCGACGAACGCCTGTACACCAAGCTGGAAATGAACAACCCCGGCGGCAGCCACAAGTTCCGCGCCGCCAGCCATATCGTCGACCAGGCGGTCGCCGCCGGCGAGATCGTGCCGGGCGTCACCACCGTCATCGAGAAGACCGGCGGCAATTTCGGCTTCGGCCTGCTCGCCGCCTGCCACCGCTACGACGTGGCGGTGGAGCTGGCCGTGGGCCTGGGCTTCAGCCAGACCAAGCGCGACCTGCTGGAGTGCTTCGGCGCCCGGCTGATCGGCAAGGAGATGCTGCGCGAAGGCGCCACGCCCAAGGAGGTGGTGCACTACCACCTGGAGCATCAGCAGGCGCTGGGCAGGCAGTACTTCTATACCGACCAGTTCCAGAACCCCCTGGGCATCGCGGCGCACCGCGCCACCACCGGCAAGGAGCTGGCCGTGCAGCTGCGCGTGCAGGGCGCCGGCGAGCGCATCCTGTTCGTGGGCTGCGCCGGCACCGGGGCGAGCTTCACCGGCGTGGCGCAGGCGCTGCGCGACAGCGGCCTGGAGCTGTACACCGTGCTGGTCGAGCCGCAAGGCTGCGACGCCCGCGCCGGCCTGTTCGTCGATCACCGCTGCGAAGGCATGGCGGTCGGCGTGTCGCCGCCGTTCCTCGACTGGTCGCTGGTCGGCGAGATACGCCGGGTCGCCCTCGACGACCTGCTCGACACCCAGCGCTGGCTCTATCTGCAGACCGGCCTGTATATGGGCAATACCGCCGCTGCCACCCTGGCCGTGGCGCGCGCCCTGCACCAGGACCCCGCCTACCGCGACTGGAGCATCGTCACGCTCGCCTACGACGCCGGCCTCTGGTACCAGGACCTGCTGAAAAGCACGCAACTGGTCGCCTAGGCCGCCCTCCCCCTCCGCCCCCGCCACGCGCAGACCGGCCCGGGACTCCGGCACTGCGCGTGGCCCGGGCCTGCTTGGACGCGCCGCCCACCATCTGTACATCCATACAGATAAAACTTGCCGCCCCGCCGCATTGCCCGCATCCTTGCGCCATCGACACGCGGGATCACGGCAAGCATGCGGCTCTTCCTCTGCGAAAAACCCTCCCAGGCCAAGGACATCGCCAAGGTGCTCGGCGCCAGCCGGCGCGGCGACGGCTGCTGGCTGGGCAGCGAGGTGACGGTGACCTGGTGCATCGGCCACCTCTTGGAAACCGCACCGCCGGACGCCTACGACGCACGCTACAAGCGCTGGGTGCTGGACGACCTGCCCATCGTCCCCGAACAGTGGAAGATGCTGGTCAAGCCGAAGACCGCCAGCCAGTTCAAGGCGGTCAAGCGCCTGCTCGGCGAGTGCCGCGAGCTGGTGATCGCCACCGACGCCGACCGCGAGGGCGAGATGATCGCCCGCGAGCTGGTCGAGCACTGCCGCTATCGCGGGCCGATCCAGCGCCTGTGGCTGTCCGCGCTGGACGATGCGTCGATCCGCAAGGCGCTGAAAGCGCTCAAGCCGGGCAGCGAAACCTTCAACCTCTACCACGCCGCGCTGGGCCGCTCGCGCGCCGACTGGCTGATCGGCATGAACATGAGCCGGCTGTTCACCCTGCTCGGCCGCCAGTCCGGCTATCAGGGCGTGCTGTCGGTGGGCCGCGTGCAGACGCCCACCCTGCGCCTGGTGGTCGACCGCGACCGCAGCATCGCGGAGTTCGTGCCGATGCCGTTCTGGGCCATCGACGTGCAGCTGCTGGCCGATGGCACCCCGTTCACCGCCCAGTGGCGCGCGCCCGAGGACGCCTGCGACGACCAGGGTCGCTGCCTCAAGCCCGAGCTGGCCCGCGAAGCCGCCGAGGCCATGCGCCGCGCCGGCAGTGCGCGGCTCGTGGAATTGAAGACCGAACGCATGCGCGAAGCGGCGCCGCTGCCGTTCGACCTCGGCACCCTGCAGGAGCTGTGCTCGAAGAAGCTCGGCCTCGGCGCCCAGGAAACCCTCGACATCGCCCAGGCGCTCTACGAAACCCACAAGGTCATCACCTACCCGCGCAGCGACTGCGGCTACCTGCCGCTCAGCCAGCACGCCGAGGCGCCCTTGATCCTCGCCGCGCTGGCCAAGGCCGATCCCACGCTGGGCGCATTGCAGCCATACATCGACGCGCAGCGCCGCTCGCGGGCCTGGAACGACGCCAAGGTCGGCGCCCACCACGGCATCATCCCCACCGCCGCCGCCAAGAGCCTGGACAATCTGGTCGGCAAGCAGCGCGCGGTGTTCACCCTGATCCGCGCCCGCTATCTCGCGCAGTTCCTGCCCAATCACGAGTACGACCGCACCCAGGCCGACTTCGACTGCGCCGGCCACGCGCTGCGCGCGGTGGGCAAGGTGATCGTCGAGCCGGGCTGGCGCCGCGCGCTGCCCGAGGCGCTCACCCCGACCAAGGGTCGCGAGGCGCCCGAGCCGCAGGCGCTGCCGGCCCTGCGCGAAGGTCAGGAGTGCGCGGTGACGGAGGTGACACTCAAGGATCTGCAGACCCAGCCGCCCAAACCCTACACCGAGGGCGACCTGATCAAGGCGATGAAGAACGTCGCCAAGCTGGTCGACGATCCGCGTCTCAAGCAGAAGCTCAAGGACACCACCGGCATCGGCACCGAGGCGACCCGTGCGGGCATCATCCAGGGCCTGCTCGATCGCGGTTACCTGACCAAGCAGGGCAAGGCGCTGGCCGCCACACCGGCGGCGTTCAGCCTGATCGACGCGGTGCCCAGGCCGATCGCCGACCCCGGCACCACGGCGATCTGGGAGCAGGCGCTGGACATGGTGCAGAGCGGCGAGATGCCGCTGGCGGAGTTCGTCGCCAAGCAGTCGGGCTGGATGAGCAAGCTGGTGGAGCGCTGTGCCGGCCTGCGCCTCTCCATCAGCGGTCCACCGGCCGGTACGCCGCGCGGCAAGCCGGCCTGGAAGGCCAAACGCACGGGCGCTGCGCGCAAGAACGCCCCCCGCAAGGACGCGCCGCGCAAGCCCCGCGGCAAGGCAGCCGCCTCGCCCAGGCCCCGCCCGGACTAGGCGGACCCGGCCAAGCCTGCCCCCGGTCGGTTGCGTTGTCCGCTTCTCTAGCGGCGTCCAGCCATCGCCAGTCCGCCCCGCAGAGCCGGAGCGCCGAACCTCCGGAGCGCCGCTCATCAGCTTCTCCGTCGCAGGCCAGCTGATGAATATTTGACCAGACCGCAAGGTGCTAGCATCTAGCACAGCGGTATGACGATTCAATGGTTGGACGTTTCCTCGTGGACTTCATCCATCGCTGCCTGCAGCACCCTCTCGCGCCCCTGGTCAGTCTGGCCGGTCTGGTGCTGGTGGTTCCCTTGGGCCTGCGACTTGCCCTCGGCTGGTCCGACCCCCTCGGCTATCTCTCCGACCTGGCCCTCGCCAGTCTGCTGATCCTCCTGTTGTACCGCCGCCCCTGGTGGCTGGCGCTGCCCGTGCTGCTGACCTGGAGCCTGCTGACCGCGGTGGCGGTCGAGCTGGTCAGCGCGGTCAGCCGGTTGCCGGACGTGGGAGATCTGCACTACCTGGCCGATCCACGGTTCATGGAAAACTCCACCGCCGGCGGCCTCAGCCACCCGTGGGTTCCCGCGACGCTGGTGACCGGCCTGGCGATCTGGTTGGCCAGCCGCCGGGCCGGCCGTTCGCAATCCGCTCCGCGCCTGCCTCGCGCTGCCTGGTTGATCCCGCTGGCGCTGCTGGTGGCGCATGGCGCCATCCAGTACCTGCGACCCAGCGATGCCGACCAGTGGCGGCTGTTCAACCTGCCGCACCAATGGCTGGTGGCCGGTATCGGTAACGCCCAGATGCGCCTGGAGGAATGGCTGGAAGGCGATGTCGTCGAACCACCCCCGCAGATGGCCGGCCTCACCCGTCTCGACCTGAACGGACGCAAGCTGCTGAAAGCCCCGGGGCGTGCGCGCAACGTGCTGATCGTCACCCTCGAGGGCATTCCCGGCGCCTATGTCGGCGTCAGCCGTGCGGCCTTCAACAGCAGCTACCGCGAAAACCTGATGCCTAACCTCAGCGCCTGGGCCGAGCGGGGGATGAACACGCCCGACTATGTGCTGCATAACCACCAGACCATTCGCGGCCTGTACACGATGCTGTGCGGCGACTACGACAAGCTCGACAACGGCACGCCCAAGGGCATCGAGATGCTCACCCAGAAGCAGCGCAACCGGGCCTGCCTGCCCGCCCAGTTGCGCAGCCGGGGCTTCTCCACCCACTACCTGCAAGGCGCCGATCTGAGGTTCATGGCCAAGGACCGGATCATGCCGCACATCGGTTTCCAGACCACCCGCGGCCTGGAGTGGTTCAAGAAGCCTTCCTACCTGGATTTTCAGTGGGGCAAGGATGACAAGTCCTTCTTCGAAGGTGCGCTGGACTACATCGCCCAGCTGCGCCAGAAGAAGCAGCCCTGGATGCTCACCCTGCTGACGGTCGGCACCCACCAGCCCTATTCCGCGCCGGACGAATACCTGCAGCGCCATGACAGCCTCAAGCAGGCGGCGGTGGCCTATCTGGACGATGCCCTGGGGGATTTTCTGGCCGAACTGGAGCGCTCGGGCGTATTGAAGGACACCCTGGTCATCATCACCTCCGACGAGTCCCATGGCATCGACGGCGTGCGCCTGGCCTCGGCATGGGGCTTCAACCTGGTGCTGGTCCCCGAGCAGGCGCAGTTGCCCAGGCTGAAGTCCGGGGTCTACGGGCACCTGGACCTGAGCGCTTCGGTACTCGACTACTTCGGCTTTCCGGTGCCCAGGACCCTCAGCGGTCGCTCGCTGTTTCGCGACTACGCGCAGGGCCGGGAAATCATGTCGTACACCAACGGCAAGCTGCGCTACCACGATGGCCGGGGCACCCTGACCGAATGCGACGTCCAGCAGCGCTGCCGCTATTACGCCAGCGAGGGCTTCATCGCCGAGCGGGCGGCCTTCCTCGGCCAGTATGGCGGCCGGCGCGCACGCCAGATGACGGCAAGGGCCGGCGAACTCGATCACTCGTTGCTGCGTACCTCGCTGAACCAGCTCTATCAGTTCGGCAGCCCGACCGTCATCCGGCTCAACAGGAAGGCCAAGAACGACTGGACGGACAACCTGATCGGCGCCCAGTACCTGGAGCTGCCCAAGGGCACCCTGACCCGCGTGCGCCTGACCGTGCGCTCGGTGGACCCCAGACAGAATGCCTACATCCTGCTCAAGGCCAAGGAGTTCGAGCAGGATGTCCCGCTGGACATCCCGGAAAGGATGCTGGTGACCCCCGAACGACCGCTGGAAATGGACTTCAGCTTCTACAACCTCGAGCCGCGCAAGGCCTTCTCCTTCCACCTGCTGGGCTACGGGCGCGGTGCCATCGAGGTGACCGACTTCAGTGTCATCACCGAGCCGGCGGAACCGTCGGCACCCATGGACGAGCCTCATCCTCAGGTGATCTTGGGTCCCAAACCGAGCTGAGCGGTCGTCGATACGGCTTGGCGTTACCATCCGTGGGGTGACCAGGAAGAGACGGAGCGGGAATGGCTGTGAGCGGATGCTCGACCGCCTGCGCCGGGATGGCAGGCATGGCGCGGGGCGGAGGTTTTGGGAGGGGCGAAAACGCTCCCGCTGAAAGCACAAGGGGGAGCCATTGGCTCCCCCTTCAAATCGGTCGTGCTTTGTTCTTGTTGTACGTGCGGGCCTGTTGTTCTTGTTGGCAGCCCAGCCGGACCGCTGGTCCGGGGCAGTCCCAAGCCGGGACATCAAGAACAAACGGATTCCTTTGGACGCTGATATTGCCGCTACCCTGACGGGTTCAACCGGTGCTGGCCGCTGCCTCGAGGCAGTTTTATGGTTCTCGGTCCGGTCGGGGATGCCGCAGTCGGGCAACTCCTCTCCAAAAGAATCGGTTTGCTGCGCCTCCACCCTGTTGTTTTTGTTGTGTTGGAGTCGTTACGTCTTGTTTTTATTCTGTGGTGCAGTGTTCTTGTTTTTGTTGTGCCGCAGATAAAGCATTCGCCGTGCCAACTTTTTAAAATCCTTTAAAATCAATGACTTGAGCAGAGTCCGTGCTGCCTGCCCGGGTCCAAACCGCGGCTTTTTCGTTACCGCCCACCCCAGGTGGGGTTACTTCGTAGTGGCACGGTAACACCCGCTACCTCGCCCGCATGGCTCCTCCCCGCTCCCTTGCCCGCCCCGCCGCGCTCCCTGCCCCCACATCCGCCTGGCGGCGATGCAGCGGGCGCCGACAAGGGCGCCCGGCATGCCTCAAGCGTGGTCGAAGGCCGAAACGGCATCGAAAACGCGGGAGCTGTAGATCAGGGCCGCCCCGGCGTTCAGCGCGATGGCCACGCCCAGGGCTTCGGCGATCTCCTCGCGGGTGGCACCGTGTTTCAGGGCGGCCTGGACGTGGGCGGCGATGCAGCCATCGCAACGGGTGGTGACGGCTACCGACAAGGCGATCAGCTCATGGGTTTTCGGGTCCAGGTGCCGGGCCGGCGCGCTGCCGATCGTGTTCAGGCCCTGCATGGTTTCCGGGGCGAGCCTGGCGAACTCGCCGACACGGTCCATCAGGCTCGAGAAGTATTGGTTCCAGTCCATCATTGGTTCTTTCTCCTGGCAGATTCGTCCGCGGTGACGCCGCTAGCGACCGACAGCATCGCGCCGGCCAGCCATGCCGCATTACCGGCGCCGGCGCTCACCTTGTTAGAAAAACTATGCGTGCAACAGCGGCCACAGCGAGGCTTTCCATAAGGGAGCCTTGCCGGCAAGGCTTTTGCGCCGGTCCCCGCCCCTGTATCTTCGGGAGAGTGCGCGCTTGCCTCGGGGCGATTCTTGGTTTGCAGGCTTCCCCTCGCAATGCATATGTTCTTGCCTGACGACAAAGAATTTCTTTCCATGACGACGCCCGCCTATCTCAATGCGCTGCGTGCTTTCGAGGCCGCCGCCCGGCACCAGAGCTTTTCCGCTGCGGCAGCCGAACTGAACGTCACCCCCGCCGCGGTGGGACAGCAGGTGCGCAACCTGGAGTCCTGGCTGGGCATCGCCCTGTTCACCCGCACCGGCAGCGGCGCAGCGCGCCTGATGCCGACCGAGGCGGCGCGCGCGGCACTGGCGGACATCCGCGAGGGCTTCGACCGGCTGAGCGTCGGCCTGGCGCGGCTGAAGGACGCCAGCGTGCATGCCGGGCTGACCATCACCGTCTGTCCGGCCTTCGCGGCCAAGTGGCTGCTGCCGCGCCTCGAGCGCTTCCAGCAGGCCCACCCACAGATGGACGTGCTGCTGGACACCAATGCCCGCACGGTGGACTTCCTCGTCGAACGCATCGACATCGGCGTGCGCTATGGCGCCGGCCAGTGGCCCGGGCTGAGTGCCGTGCACCTGATGGACGAACGCATGTTCCCGGTGTGCGCGCCGGACTTTCCCCTGCTGGTGGACGGCCTGCTGCCGCCCGAGGTGTTGAGCCGCTGCACGCTGATCCACGACATGTCGATGGCCAGCGATCCGGACTACCCCACCTGGCGGCGCTGGCTGGATGCCGCCGAGTTTCCGGATATCAACGCGCAGCGCGGGCTGAGCATCACCAATTCCGCGGCGGTGCTGCAGGCCGCCATCGATGGCCGCGGCCTGGCCCTGGCGCGCAGCGTGATGGTGCAGGACGACCTCGCGGCCGGACGCCTGATCCGCCCCTTCGGCGAGCCCAGGCTGGACTGCCCGCTGACCCAGGCCTACTACGTCGTCTACCGCCCGGAATGCGGCGAGCTGGCCAGGGTGAAGGCATTCCGCGACTGGCTGCTGGAAGAAGCGGCGCGCTAACCCGCGAAGGTCCGCCAGCAGGCGTACTGGGCGGCAGGCGCATCAGCCCAGGGGCTGCAGCGGCACCGAGATCACTCTCCGGACCGGTAGCCTGCTGGCTTTCGTCGCTGCGATCGTGGCGAGCAATCATTTCTCGCAATGGTTCTGGACGGCGTTCGCGATCTACCGTCACCCCCTCTCGGCAGCCGCCTCGGACGGTCCGTGAGCGTCCTCTCGCCCCCGGAATCGCCCGCGCCATTGACACTCGCCTTTGCGACGGAATGCCAAAGCACGTTTCAGCGCCAACAGACCATGCACGACGCTATTCAGATAGGTTATTCAACTGGCGAAGGAGTTTTTCTTTTTCGCGACGAAAGAAAATCTTTCTTGTCTGCCCACACCAATCTCGGCATGCTCGCCCGTCATTGATTGGTCGCCATACTCAACTCCGCAACTTACTTTTTGGCAGCCCCCCAAAACCCCGATCAACCGCATCCGAACAAACAACGCCCAGCAACTAAAAAAACCTTTATTCGCCTATCGCAACGCGCGGACTGATCGCATCAATCGCAATCAGCTTATTGGCATTTTCAGCAAATTCAATTTCTCGTCGCATTGCGTTAATGCAATACAGGAGCGAGCCGCGGCCGCTCGCGACTGCGCGCCTGCCCAGACCTTCCGACGCTCCGTTTTTCCGATAAATCCCCATGGGCTCCGCGGCACTTACGTCCACCCTTCCTCCGCCGTCGCCCCCGCATTCCCTGGCCTCCAGCCCGCCAGCCCAGGCGCGATGCTCGACCCGTGCTCGGCACCACCTCCGATCGTCAAATCGAATGGATAACTCGCAGCACCCACAGTTACCCCCCTCCCGAATGAGCAGGCATATCCTGCCAGCCGCTGCCTCTGTTCGGAATTAACCGCTACAGCCATTAGAACTGCCTACTACCGAACACGGGATTCACCTCTGGATAGACGACGGAAATATCCCACCCCTAAATAAATAGCTCGAAAGTAGCAGACCGATCAGGCCTATCGACCCTTGGTCACAACTTCGCTGTGGTGTCAGGATTGATCGAATCAGAACAACAAGACGAGGCCAAAGGAATGCTCATCTTTCTCAGGACGCCATTACTGGCATTGTTGCTGATGGTCCTGGCCATCACTCACGCCGGAGCCAGCGAAAGCGAGGGTGGCGAACAGGATCTGCCGAAACTGATTCAGGCGATCTTCCCGGAAGCGACCGAGATCATGCCGCAGCTCGAACATCCGCGCGTGTGGCCGGTGTATCAGGTCACCGAGCTGATCGGCTATGCCTTCCTGTCCGGCGACTATGCGCAACTCCCCGGCTTTTCCGGCGCCCCGTTCCAGCTGCTGGTCGGCATCGACCGCGACGGTCGTTATCGCGGGGTGCAGGTACTCGAACAGCATGAGCCGATCTTCCTGCATGGCCTGGGGCCCGAGCCGATGCATGAGTTCACGCGTCAGTACATGGGGCTGGACCTGCGCCATCCGATCAAGCTCACCAGCGCCACCGTGCGCGACAAGCACAGCGGCAGCAACGTCTACATCGACGGCATCAGCAAGGCCACGATATCGGCGGTGGTGCTGAACGAAACGGTCATCCAGTCCGCCCTGCAGGTGGCGCAGGAGACCGGAATCATCGCCAAACGCAAACCGGCGGCGCGCGTGCGCGAGGATCTGGTCGAGACGACCGACTGGCAGCAACTGCTCGGACAGCGCTGGATCGGCTCCCTGCAAGTGCCGGAATCGGTCGCGGAAACGGCTTTCGACGGCACGAACACGGACACGCCCCTGCCGTTTCGCTACGAGGCGGGCCCGCTGTTCGCCAACCTGCAGTTCGCCTATCTGAATGTGCCGACCATCGGCCGCTACCTGCTGGGCGAGACGCTCTACAAGCGCCTGATGGAGGAGAGCCTGGAGCCGGGCGATCATGTGATCGCGGTGATGAACCAGGGCCCCTATTCGATCCTCGGCGAGGACTTCACCCGCGGCACGCCCTCCGACCGGCTTGCGCTGGATCAGAACGGCGTGCAGATCGAGCTGCGCGACATGGACTTCTTCAATGCGCTGGAGCCGGAGCAACTCGATGCGCTGCAGCAGGCCGGCATGCCGCGTTTCGAGGAGTTCGTGCTGTTCCGCGTCAAGGCCGGCGCCGGCTTCGATCCGGCGTCGAGCTGGAAGCTGTCGCTGGTGGTCAACCGCCCGCAAGGGTATCTGCGGGCCGACGAGATCCGCCGCTTCGGTCAGGATTACCGCCTGCCCGAACGCCTGTTCAGCATCGAGGTGGACCACGCCGAGCCGGAGGCCCCGCTGTGGTTGAAGATCTGGCAGCAGCATCTCGGCCGCATCGCGGTGCTGCTACTGGGCCTGGGGATTCTGACGGCCATCATCTTCGGACACCGCTGGGTCACCCAGGACGCCCGCCGCTTCCGGCTGATCCGCTGGGGATACCTGCTCTACACGCTGATCTTCATCGGCTACATCACCCAGGGGCAGCTGTCGATCACCAATGTCTTCACCATCCTGCAGGTGGTCGGTGGCGATGCCAGCGCCTCCGTGCTGTTGCTCGATCCGGTGATCTTCATCCTCTGGTGCTACGTACTGCTGACGCTGGTGCTCTGGGGACGCGGCTACTTCTGCGGCTGGTTGTGTCCGTTCGGCGTGCTGCAAGAGATGGCGGCGGATCTGGCCCGGGTACTGAAGATTCGCCAGCGGCGCATCCCGTTCCGCCTGCACCGCCGGCTGTGGGCGCTCAAGTACCTGATCCTGGCCGGGCTGGTGGCGGTCAGCTTCTGGTCGATCGGTAGCGCCGAGCGCGCCGCCGAGGTGGAACCGTTCAAGACCGCGATCACCCTCGGCTTCGTGCGCGAGTGGCCGTTCGTGCTGTATGCCTCGGCCCTGCTGCTCGCCGGATTGTTCGTGCACAAGTTCTTCTGCCGCTACCTCTGCCCGCTCGGCGCCTGTTTCGCGGTGCTGGGCCACTTCCACCTGCTGCGCTGGCTGCCACGGCGCAGCGAATGCGGCAGCCCGTGCCAGCTCTGTACGCGCCGCTGCGGCATCGGCGCGATCGAGCCGGACGGGCGGATCAACTACCGCGAGTGCATCCAGTGCTACGAGTGCGAGGTGATCTACCGGGACGACCGGCAGTGCGTACCGCTGATCAACGCGCGCAAGGGCAGGAAGCGGCCGGCCGCCGTGATCGCCTATGGCTGAAGCTGCGCTGGGCGCGTGCGGCTGCGGGACCTGCGCAGCAGCGCGGCCCGGAGGTCTGCCGCACAACGCCGGGCGAAGGCAGGACGACGGCACGCCGAGCGGGCTGTCGCCGGATTCGGGGGGACTCGGCGGGCCCGCTGGACGGCGCCCATGCCGATGCAATTGGCCCCTGCTTTCCCCATGTTGCCTTGCAAAACAGCAACTAAGCTGCAGAAGGAGTGCGCAAGAACGCGCGCACAGGAGTCTCAAGGAGAGCCCAATGTCCGTGATTCGCAAACTTCCCCTGCTGATCGGCATCGTCCTGCTCAGTGCCTGCGCCAGCCAGCCCGAAGACGAACCCCTGACCGGCACGGTCAGTCACGCCTCCGGCGTCGTCCCGGGCGTTCCGGGCGGGATCATCATCGACGAGGACAGAGTCGAGGCGAGGGTGGTCGCCCTCGATCCCGCCGCGCGTACCTTCACCCTGCAGGATCGGGATGGCAACCGACGCACCGTGGAGGCGCCGCCAGAGATGCGCAACTACTCGGAACTGGAGGTCGGCGACAAGGTGACGGCCACCCTCAGGGTGGAAAGGGCCATCTACCTGCGCGAGAAGGGTAAGGCCACGCAGGAAGGCTCATCCATGATGGTGACCCCACCGGCCGGCAGCAAACCGGGCCTGCTGGCCGCCAGCACCCAGGAGATAGTCGCCGTGGTCGAGGCCATCGACAAGGCCGCCCACACCGCCACCCTGCGTTTTCCCGACGGCAGCAGTCATACCTTCCAGGTGCGCCCGGATGTCGAGATCAAGCCCGAATATCTCAACCAACAGGTGGTGATTCGCGAGGACTCGCAACTGGCGGTGGAGGTGAAGGCGGCGAAATAGCTGCTGCGCCAGTCGGCGCGGCACTCCGAAACAGCGGCGGGAGGTCGGCAGCGGCCCCCGCCGGCCACGAGCATCGGCCGCAACGCCGCCCCGTGCCAGACGAGAAGCCGAAAAGCAAAAGGGGGAGCCATTGGCTCCCCCTTCAGTAGGTCGTGCTTTGTTTTTGTTGTGCTGACAGGCTTGTTGTTTTTGTTGGCAGCCCGCCCGGACCAGGGGTCCGGTTGGTAGTCCCAGGACGGGACCTGAACAGCAAGCATATTCTTTTGGACGCTGACATTGCCGCACGCTTGCGGGTTCAACCGGTATTGGCCGCTGCCTCGGGGCAGTTTTATCGTTCTCGGTCCGGTCGATGGAGAACCCTCGCGGGCAACTCCTCTCCAAAAGAATCGGTTTGCTTCGCCTCCACCCTGTTGTTTTTGTTGTGTTGGAGTCGCTACGTGTTGTTTTTATTTTGTGATGCAGTGTTCTTGTTTTTGTTATGCGAAAAATAATGCAGGCTGCGTGCCATCTTTTTAAAATCCTTTAAAATCAATGGCTTAGAAAAATTTCCAAGCTGCACAACGGCAAAAAAGCGGCTTTTCCGTTACCGGGCGCCCCAGGCGCCGTTACGCTGTAATGTCCCGGTAACACCTGTGGATTTGGCCGTGTAACCCGTCGCGGTTACCGCGTTACCGCCCTGCCCTCCCCGCTGCGCTCGTCCCACAGCAACGCATCCGCCGCCAGCCTGACCGAGGGTCGCGCCTGTCCGGGCGTGCGCGACAGACGCGGCGCCGGCGCCACCTGCAACTGCCCGTTGACCTCCCGGTACACGCCACGCGCCTGCAGGTGTGGGTGCTGCGGCGCCTCGTCGAGCGTGAGCACCGGCGCAAAGCAGGCGTCGGTTCCTTCCAGCAGCGCGCACCACTGGTCCCGCGTGCGGCGGGCGAACAGTTCGGCCAGGCACTCGACCTGCGCCGCCCAGTCGGCCGGGTCGGCGCAGCCGGCATACAGATGAGCGGGAGCCTCGATGCGTTCCAGCAGTTCGCGGTAGAACTGCGGCTCCAGCGGGCCGATGGCGATCTCGCGGCCGTCGGCGCAGGTGTAGCAGCGGTAGTGCGGCGCCGCGCCGCCGAGCAGGTTGCGCTCGCGCTGCATCGACAGGCTGCCGCCAGCGAAGAAGCTCATCAGCGAGGACACCCCGTCGACGATGGCGGCGTCGACCACCTGGCCCTGCCCCGAACGCTCGCGCTCGAGCAGCGCGGCGAGGATGCCGAAGGCCAGGAACAGCGAACCGCCGCCGAAGTCGCCGACCAGGTTGAGCGGCGGGATCGCCGTACCCGAGCGCCCGCCGATGGCGGCCAGCGCGCCGGTCAGGGCGATGTAGTTGATGTCGTGGCCGGCGGCGCGGGCCAGCGGGCCGTCCTGGCCCCAGCCGGTCATCCGCCCGTAGACCAGCCGCGGATTGAGTTCGCGCAGCTCGTCCGGCCCCAGGCCCAGGCGTTCCATCACCCCGGGGCGAAAGCCTTCGATCAGTACGTCGGCTTTTTCGGCCAGCTCCAGGCAGCGCGCGCGCCCGGCCGCGCTGCGGATGTCCAGCTCCAGCACCTGGCGGCCGCGGTCGGCCACCGGGTTGGACCAGCCGTTGCCGCCCGCGCGCTCGATGCGCACCACGTCGGCGCCCATGTCGGCGAGCAGCATGGCGCAGTGCGGACCGGGACCGATGCCGGCGAACTCCAGCACGCGCAGGCCGGCCAGCGGCCCCTGGCGGGGGCCGTCGCCACTCATCCGCGGCCCTCCGCGTGCAGCCCGGCGAGCAGATGATCGCGGTAACGCTCGCGCAGCACCTTCTTGTCGATCTTGCCGGTGGCGGTCAGCGGCACGCGGTCAATGACCACCGCGTCGGGCATCCACCACTTGACGATATGCGGCTCCAGATGGGCCAGCACGCGCTTCACGCACACCTCGGCATCGTCGTGCGGCTCGATCACCAGCAGCGGGCGCTCCTCCCACTTGGGATGGAACACGCCGACCACCGCGGCGATCTTCACCCCCGGGCAGGCCACCGCGACGTTCTCGATGTCGATCGAGCTGACCCACTCGCCGCCGGACTTGATCACGTCCTTGCTGCGGTCGGTGATGCGCATGAAACCGTCGGCGTCCAGAGTGGCGATATCGCCGGTGTCGAACCAGCCGTCAGCGTCCAGCGCGCTCTTCTCGCTGCGGAAGTAGCGCTCGACCGTCCACGGCCCGCGCACCAGCAGCTTGCCCGGCGTCACCCCGTCGCGCGGCAGCTCGAAGCCATCCTCGCAGACGATCTTCAGCTCGATGCCGAACTGCAGACGGCCCTGGCGGGTCCAGATCACCTCGTCGGTGGCCTGCTGGCCGCGCGCGGTCAGTTTCGGCGTCGGCGTCGAAATCACCCCGAGCGGGCTGGTCTCGGTCATCCCCCACAGCTGGCGGATGGTCACCCCGTACTTGCCCTGGAATTTCTCGGCCATCGCCCGCGGCACCGCCGAGCCGCCGATCACCAGGCGCTCGAGCGTGCCGGCGTCCTCGCCGCTGCGCTCCAGATGATCGAGGTACATGGTCCAGATGGTCGGCACGCCGCCGGAGAAGGTCACGCCTTCGTTCCTGATCAGCTCCTGCAGGCTGCGGCCGTCCATCTTGTCGCAGGGCAGGACGAACTTGCAGCCGTTGATCGCCGCGGCGAACGGCAGGCCCCAGGCGGTGCCGTGGTACAGCGAGGAGCACGGCATCACGCAGTCGAAGGCCGACAGGCCGAAGGCGCCGCTGAGGCCTGCGGCCAAGGCGTGCAGCACCACCGAACGATGGCTGTACAGCACGCCCTTGGGATCGCCGGTGGTGCCCGAGGTGTAGCAGAGCACCGCGCCGGCGTTCTCGTCGAAGCTCGGCCAGTCGATGGGTTGTTCCGCGCCGATCAGCGCCTCGTAGCTGGGCGCCTGGTTTTCCGGGCAGTCGCGGTCGGATAGCACGATGAAGTGGCGGATATGCGGCAACTGCGGGCGCAGACGGGCGACCAGCGGCGCGAAGCTGCGGTCGAACAGCAGCACGCTGCTTTCGGCATGGTTGAGGGTGAAGGCGATCTGCTCGTCGGACAGCCGCGGGTTGGCGGTGTGCAGCACCGCGCCGATGCCCGGCACGGCGAAGAACAGCTCGTAGTGGCGATGGGTGTTCCAGGCCAGCGACGACACCCGGTCGCCGGCCGAGACGCCCAGACGCTGCAGCAGGGAGGCGGCCTGCGCGGCGCGGCGCGCCAGACCGCGGTAGTCGTAGCGCCACAACGGCTCGTCGACCAGCCGCGAGACGATCTCGGTATCGCCGTGGGCCGCGGCGGCGTGGCTGAGGATGCCGCTGATCAGCAGCGGCGCCTTCTGCATCAGACCTTCGAGCATGTCGATTTCCTCTACTTTCTTGTTGTTGTTTTCAATGGATCTCGGCGGCCGCTTGCATGGCCGTATAACGCTGCGCAGCGCGGCTCAGCTGTGGGTGAAGCGCGGGGCACGCTTCTCGACGAACGCGGCCATGCCCTCCTTCTGGTCGGCGGTGGCGAACACCGAGTGGAACACCCGCCGCTCGAAGCGCACGCCCTCGCTGAGGTTGGTCTCGTCGACGCGGTTGATGCACTCCTTGATCATCATCGCCGCGGTCAGCGACTTGCCGGCGATGGCGTGGGCCGCCTCGAGGGTCTTCTCGAGCAGGCTGTCGACCGGGAACACCCGCGCCACCAGCCCGGCGACCTCGGCCTCGGCGGCGTCCATCATGCGTCCGGTCAGGCACATCTCCATCGCCTTGGCCCGGCCGATGGCGCGGGTCAGGCGCTGGGTGCCGCCGATGCCCGGCAGCACGCCGAGGGTGATCTCCGGCAGGCCGAAGCGGGCGTTGTCGGCGGCATAGATGAAGTCGCACATCAGCGCCAGCTCGCAGCCGCCGCCCAGCGCGTAGCCGGCGACCGCGGCGATGACCGGCTTGCGCCGCGCGGCGATCCGGTCGGCCTGGGCGAAGTGGTCGTCGTGGTAGATCTGCGGATAGGTCATATCCGCCAGTTCCTTGATGTCCGCACCGGCGGCGAAGGCCTTGGCCGAGCCGGTGAGCACGATGCAGCCGATCTGCGGGTCGGCCTCCAGGCGGTCGAGCGCCTGGTTGAGTTCGCCGATCAGCTGGGAATTCAGCGCATTGAGCGCCTGGGGGCGGTTGAGGGTGATCAGCGCGACGCGCTCGCTGATCTCCACCAGCAGGGTTTGGTAGTTCATGGCTCTCTCCTCGTACTCAGTCCAGCAGCTCGACGGCCATTGCCGTGGCCTCGCCGCCGCCGATGCAGATGGCCGCCACGCCGCGGCGCAGGCCGTGGCTGCGCAGCGCCGCCAGCAGGGTGACCAGGATGCGCGCACCCGAGGCGCCGATCGGATGGCCGAGGGCGCAGGCGCCGCCGTGCACGTTGACCCTGGCGTGATCGAGGCCCAGCTCGCGCATGGCGACCATGGCCACCACCGCGAAGGCCTCGTTGATCTCGAACAGGTCGACCTGATCGAGGCGCCAGCCGGTGCGCTGCAGCAGGTTGCGGATCGCGCCGATGGGCGCGGTGGGGAACAGGTTGGGCGCATCGGCGAAGGCGGCGTGGCCGCGGATCACCGCCTGAGGGCGCAGACCGCGGCGCTCGGCTTCGGAGCGGCGCATCAACAGCAGCGCGGCGGCGCCGTCGGAAATCGAGCTGGAGTTGGCCGCGGTCACCGTGCCGCCCTCGCGGAACGCCGGACGCAGGCCGGGGATCTTCTCCGGGCTGGCCTTGGGCGGCTGTTCGTCCTCGGTGATCTGGCGTTGCTCGCGGCCGACTGCGACGCTCAGCGGGACGATCTCCGCCTCGAATCGGCCGCCCGCCATGGCATCGCGGGCGCGCTGCAGCGAGGCCAGCGCGTAGGCGTCCTGCTCCTCGCGGCCGAAGCCGTGGGCCTGGGCGCAGTCCTCGGCGAAGGTGCCCATCAGGCGGCCCTTGTCGTAGGCGTCCTCCAGGCCGTCGAGGAACATGTGGTCGAGCACCTTGCCGTGGCCCATGCGGTAGCCGCCGCGCGCCTTGTCGAGCAGGTAGGGGGCGTTGGACATGCTCTCCATGCCGCCGGCCACCACGATGTCGACGCTGCCGGCGCGCAGCAGGTCGTGGCCGAGGATGGCCGCCTGCATGCCCGAGCCGCACATCTTGTTTAGGGTGGTGCACACCGCGGCCCGGGACAGCCCGGCGCCGAGGGCCGCCTGACGGGCCGGCGCCTGGCCGAGGCCGGCAGGCAGCACGCAGCCCATCAGCACCTCCTGCACGGCATCAAACGGCAGGCCGCTGCGCTCGACCGCCGCGCGGATGGCGGCGGCGCCCAGCTCGGGCGCGCTGAGGCCCTTGAGGTCGCCCTGAAAGCCTCCCATCGGGGTGCGCGCGCTGCTGACGATAACGATCGGATCTTCGTGGTTCATGTCCTGTTCTCCTGTCACTTGGCGGCCATGCGCAGGGCGCCGTCGAGGCGGATCACCTCGCCGTTGAGCATGCTGTTCTCGACGATGTGGCGGACCAGCGCGGCGTACTCCTCGGGCTTGCCGAGACGCGGCGGGAACGGCACGCCCGCGGCCAGCGAGTCGCGCACCTCCTCGCTCATGCCGGCCATCATCGGCGTCTCGAAGATGCCGGGGGCGATGGTCATCACGCGGATGCCGTGGCGGGCCAACTCACGCGCCGCCGGCAGGGTCAGGCTGGCCACCCCGCCCTTGGAGGCAGCGTAGGCGGCCTGGCCGATCTGCCCGTCGAAGGCGGCGATGGAGGCGGTATTGACGATCACCCCGCGCTCGCCGCCCTCGTCCGCCTCGCCCTCGGCCATGACCTCGGCGGCCAGGCGCAGCATGTTGAAGGTGCCGATCAGGTTGATGCCGACGATGCGGGCGAAGCTCGCCAGCGCGTGCGGGCCGTTGCGGCCGAGCACCTTCTCGCCGCCGACCACGCCGGCGCAGTTGACCAGCCCGTGCAGGGCGCCGAAGGCATCGCGGGCGGCGGTCACGGCGCGGCGAGCGGCGGTTTCGTCGGTGATGTCGGCGACCACACCACGGGCGTTGGCGCCCAGCTCGGCGGCGCGCGTCTCGACGGCGGCGGCGATGTCGACCAGCAGCACCTTGGCGCCGGCCTCGATCAGTGCCTTGGCGGTGGCCGCACCGAGGCCCGAGGCGGCGCCGGTGACCAGGAAAACCTTGTTGGGGATACGCATGACTTGTCTCTCTTGTTCTGGCGACACGCGGGCAGCCGGGGGCCGGCGCACGGGCGGCGCAACGTCTGAATCTGGCTGTTCGGGGGAGGTCGGGCGATCAGCCCGCGGGAGGATGCACGAGGGGGAAGCAGGACGGCATGGCGGATTCCTTTATTGTTCTAGTTGGGAAGCACGACAGGCGTGATGGCTTCATATTGGTCAGCCGCCCGCGGACCGGCAATGGCCGTTCCTGTCAATCTGCGTGACCGTTTTGGCCAATGCCGGGAGAGAGGATGAGAGTGCGGTAATGGCCGGGGTTGGTGCCGGTCCACTTGCGGAAGGCCTTGTAGAAGGCGCTGACGTCGGCGAAGCCCAGGCGCTCGGCGATGGCGCCGAAGCTGACCTGCGGGTCGGCCAGCCAGGCGGTGGCGCGCTCCTGGCGCACCGCGTCCTTGATCGCCTGGTAGGACTGGCCGACCTCGGCCAGGCGGCGGCGCAGGGTCGAGGGCGACATGCACAGCACCTGGGCCAGCTCGTCGCCGGTCGGCCAACCCTCGCCCGGCAGGCTACGCAGGTGGGCCTTGATGCGCCGGGCCAGGCTGCCGGTGTCGCGGTATTTGACCAGGATGTTCGACGGCGCGCGGGCGAGGAACTCCTTCAGTTCCGCCTCGCTGCGCCGCACCGGCAGGTCGAGCACCTCGGCGGCGAAGATGATGCGGTTCGAGGGCCGGGCGAAACGCAGGTTGGCGGAGAACATCACCCGATAGTCGCCGATGTACTCGGGCTCCGCGCCGCGCAGCTCGACCGCCAGCAGCGGAAAGCGCCGGCCGACCAGCCAGCAGGCGAGGCCGTGCAGCAGCAGCCAGAAGGTGAAGCAGGTGAAGGGCCGCAGCGGCTCGCCGGTGCGCTCCTGGAGCACCACCTCGGCGAGGCTCTGGCTGCGGGCCAGACGCGGGCGGAAGCTCTCGAAGGTCAGGGCGAAGAAGTCCAGCGCGGTATGCAGCGCCTCCTCCAGGGTCGCCTGGTTGCGGCAGGTGCGGCACAGGAAGGCGAAGCTGCCCCAGCGCATGCGCCGCGGGTCCATGGCGAAGAATTCGTCGTCATAGCGGCGCGCCAGATGCAGCCACAGGCGGCTGTAGTCGCGCACCTCGACCCGCGCGGCGGGATCGGCGAGCAGCGCCGGCTCCAGCCCCACCTCGCGCAGCAGCTCGGCGACCGGCTCGCCGCGCTCGGCGAAACCGCGCAGGGCCTCCTCGACCAGACGGATGGAGATGCTGTCCTTGAGTACCGGTGCTGCGCGCTGAATCACGGGGTCCGCTTCCCTGAAGAATGGGCGAACACCATAGGGCAAGGCGGACCTGCTGCGCCAGAACGGCTACACATGTAGGGTGGACAACACGCGCAGCGTTTGTCCACCGGAGCGCTGCATGGAGGTGGACAAGGCTTCGCCGTTGTCCACCCTACCCCGGCTGACCGTCCAGGCGCGGCCGGCACAGCATCGGCCCGTAGTGCCAGACGAACAGCGCGAAGGCGGCGGTCCAGGCGGCGCCGGCGAGCAGCAGACCGCCGAGCGGCAGGAACGGCGGCAGCAGCACGCGCGCCGCGGCGCCGAGGTTGACCAGGGCGAAGGCCCAGGCCATCGCCGCGGGCGGCTGCAGAGGACGGCCGGTATGACCGAGGCTGACCCGCGCGACCATGGCGAGGATCAGCCCGCCCATGCCGCCGACGCCCAGGGCGTGCAGGGCCAGGCTGGAGCTGGCCAGCAGGCCGAAGTGCCAGAGCGCCTGGCCGGCCAGGGCGATCACCAGCCAGGCGTAGGCCAAGTGCAGCGACCACAGCAGTGGCACCCGCCACAGGCCGGCGTCGTGCCAGCGCGCCAGACGCACGCCATGGGCCAGCGCGACCAGGGCGAACAGCGCGCCCAGCCAGACCTGCGGCTGCAGGGCCGGGCCAGTCGCGGTAAGCACGGCCACCAGCACCAGGCCGCCCTGAGCGCTCCATTCCAGCCAGGGCAGCGCCGGCACCTGCGCCGGGCGGCCGAGGCCGCGCTGGGTGAAGAACGGGATCACTCGCCCGCCGATCAGGCCCATCATCACCGCCACCAGCCACAGCGCGGCGATCACGCCTTGGCGCTGCCAAGCGTCGTTGCCCTGGACGAGGCCGGCAATTACCAGCAGGTCGGCGAGGGTCAGCAACGTGAGCACACCGACGATGGGGTAGTTGCGCACCTGGCGCACCGCCCAGAGCATGCGCCCGACGGTCACCGCCACTGCCGGCAGGAAGGCCAGCTCCAGGGGAATCAGCAGCCACAGCGGCGCACCGAACAGCCAGGCCAGGCGGGCGGCCAGCCAAACTGTCGCCAGCGCGGCGAGCGGCGAGCCGGAGAGGCCGGGACGGCCGGTCCAGTTCTGCGCAGCGGTGAGCAGGAAGCCGGCGACGATCGCCGCACCGAAGCCGAACACCATCTCGTGGCGATGCCAGGCAAGCGCGCCGCCGGCCGGCGACCAGGCGGGCCACAGGCCGGCCAGCACGCCGAGCCAGAGGGGAATGGCCAGCGCGGCGAAGACCGCACCGGCGAGGAAGAAGGGACGAAATCCGAGGCGCCACAGCGGCGCGATCTGCAACAGGGCCTTGCGGTCGACCAACTGCATGGGAAGTTCCTGAACTGTTACCGATGGTACCCACGCTCCAGCGTGGGTACCGGAGTGGGCGCTCCGCGCCCTGTCCTCAGCGACACCGGGACGCTGAGCGTCCCTGCGGCATTCCCACGCCGGAGCGTGGGAACGATCACCAACGTAGCCTTACCGATGGTGGCCACGCTCCAGCGTGGGTACCGATCTGCGGGCGCTCCCACGCTGAAGCGTGGGAGCGATCACCTGCTTAACGCAGCCTAGGCCGCCGTAGGGTGGAGGGCCACCCCGTGGAAAACACGCGCAGCGTTTTTCCACCGACCTTCGTGCCAGACGGTGGGAATGGCCTGCGGCCGTTTCCCACCCTACGACTCACCTCAGCTAGCTCAAGCCTCCAGCGCCGCCGCCGGGCCGAAGAACTCGTAGCGGCACTGCGCGGCCGGGATGCCCAGCTCGGCCAGCTGCTTCTTCACCTGGGCCATGAACGGCTTCGGACCGAGGAAGTAGGCGTCCAGATCACGCTGCTCCGGTAGCCAGTCGCCCAGCAGCGCGGCGCTGGTGAAGCCTTCGGCGTCGGCGGCATCGCCCTCGCGCGGCTCGCTGTAGCAGTAGAAGCGCTTGAGCTGCGGATGCTGGGCGCTCTTCTCGTCCAGCCACTCGCGGAAGGCATGCACGCCGCCGTGGCGGGCGAAGTGGATGAAGCGCACTTCACGACCGCTCTCCAGCGCCTGCTCGAGCATGGCCACGGCCGGGGTGATGCCGACACCGGCGGTGATCAGCGCCAGCGGCTTGTCGCTGGCCTCGAGAACGAAGTCGCCGGCCGGCGGGAAGACTTCCAGCTCGTCGCCGACCTGCACCTGATCGTGCAGGTAGTTGGAGATCAGGCCGCCCTCCTCGCGCTTGACGCTGATGCGCAGCTCGCGGCCGTTCGGCGCGGCGGACAGCGAGTAGTTGCGGCGGGTTTCCTGGCCGTCGATGACGAAGCGCAGGCCCAGGTACTGGCCCGGCACGAACTCCGGCACCGCGCCGCCGTCGACCGGCTGCAGGTAGAAGGAGGTGATCTCCTCACTCTCGGCTTCCTTGCGCGCCACGCGGAATTGACGCGAGCCGCGCCAGCCACCTTCCTTGGCCTCGTTGGCGGCGTATACCGCTTCCTCGGCGCCGATCAGGATGTCGGCCAGCTGGCCGTAGGCGGCGGCCCAGGCAGCGATGACCTCGTCGGTGGCGATCTCTTCGCCCAGCACTTCGCGGATGGCGCGCAGCAGGCAGGAACCGACGATCGGGTAGTGCTCGGGGAGGATCTGCAGCGACACGTGCTTGTGGACGATCTGGCCGACCAGCGGGCCCAGCTCCTGCAGGCGGTCGATGTGACGGGCGTACATCAGCACGCTGTTGGCCAGCGCGCGCGGCTGGTCGCCGCTGGCCTGGTGGGCCTGGTTGAACAGCACCTTCACCTGCGGATATTCGCCGAGCATGATCTTGTAGAAATGCTTGGTCAGGGTTTCGCCGCCGGTTTCCAACAGCGGGACGGTGGCTTTGATGATGGCGGTTTGTTGAGCAGACAGCATGGACAACTCCTGATGGGGACCAACTGGGACAGGCGGCCATCGACAGGCCGCACACACGCAAGCACAATGGACATATCAGTTTCCGTGCCAATTTTTTTATTCTTATAAAACAATAACTTACCTTGCTGCAGTGTCTTGATGACAACGGCTGCCTGCTGTCATTCAGACAACAGAGTATCGAAATGACAACGCACCCCCTGCTACGCGCCCTGATCCCGCTGGTCGCCGACCTTTCCCGCGACCTGCCCGAAGAGGAGCGCTACCGCCGCCTGCTCGGCGCCCTGCGCGCGCTGTTGCCGGCCGACGCCGCCGCGCTGCTGCGCCTGGACGGCGATACCCTGGTGCCGCTGGCGGTGGACGGCCTCAGTCCCGACACCCTCGGCCGGCGCTTCCGGGTCAGCGAGCACCCGCGCTTCGAGAGCCTGCTGGCCCACCGCGGCCTGACCCGTTTCGCCGCCGACTGCGCCCTGCCCGACCCCTACGACGGCCTGGTCGAAGGGCTCGACGGCCATCTGGAAGTGCACGACTGCCTGGGCTGCCCGCTGTACGTCGACGAGCAGCCCTGGGGCCTCTTGACCCTCGACTCCCTCGATCCGGCGAGCTTCGACAACCTCAACCTCGACAACCTTGAGGCCTTCGCCAGCCTGGCCGCCGCCACGGTGCGCGCCGCCGAGCGCATCGACGCGCTGACCCGTCGCGTCGAGCACGACGAGCAGCTGGTCGAGGTCTACCGCGAGGCGGCCGGCCAGCAGGCCCGCCGCGAGCTGATCGGCCAGAGCCGCGAGCACCAGCGTCTGCTGGAGGAGATCGCCCTGGTCGCCGGCAGCGACCTCAGCGTGCTGATCAGCGGCGAGACCGGGGTGGGCAAGGAGCTGGTCGCCCAGGCCATCCACGCCGCCTCGCCGCGCGCCGAAAAGCCGCTGATCAGCCTCAACTGCGCGGCGCTGCCCGACACCCTGGTGGAGAGCGAGCTGTTCGGCCACGCGCGCGGCGCCTTCTCCGGCGCGGTCAGCGAGCGCCACGGCAAGTTCGAGCTGGCCGACGGCGGCAGCCTGTTCCTCGACGAGGTCGGCGAGTTGCCGCTGGCCGCCCAGGCCAAGCTGCTGCGCGTGCTGCAGAGCGGCCAGCTGCAGCGGGTCGGCTCCGACCGCGAGCACCGCGTCGACGTGCGGGTGATCGCCGCCACCAACCGCGACCTGGCCGAGGAAGTGCGCGCCGGGCGTTTCCGCGCCGACCTCTACCACCGCCTGAGCGTCTACCCGCTGCCGGTGCCGCCGCTGCGCGAGCGCGGCCGCGACGTCCTGCTGCTGGCCGGCTTCTTCCTCGAGCAGAACCGCGCCCGCCTCGGCCTGCGCAGCCTGCGCCTGACCGGCGAGGCGCAGGCCGCCCTGCTCGCCTACGACTGGCCGGGCAACGTGCGCGAACTGGAACACCTGATCGGCCGCGCCGCCCTCAAGGCGATGGCCGCCGGCGAGCGGAGCGAGCGCAAGCGCATCCTCAGCATCGGCGCCGAGCTGCTCGGCCTGCCCTCGGCGACGCCGACCGCCACGGCCAGCGCCGTAACCGACGCCGCGCCGAACTTCGTCGGCGGCAACCTGCGCGAGAGCACCGACCAGTTCCAGCGCCAGCAGATAAACGCCGCGCTGGAACACCACCAGCACAACTGGGCCGCCGCCGCCCGCGAGCTGGGTCTGGACCGCGCCAACCTGCACCGCCTGGCGAAGCGGTTGGGGTTGCGCTGAAGCATCCCGCGCGGATGCAGCGAAGGCTTCAGCGCCGCGCAGGCCGGCACGCGGTGCCTGCCCTCCTCCTCGCAGGAGACTGCATGCTGGCGCGAATCGTCGGACAGCTGCCCACCCTAGCCGCTGTCGCGGCGCATCGCCCAGAGAACGGCGCTAGTTGTGATCTCTCAGTAGGTTGTTCATCCGGGGCATTCCCGGAATTCTGGAAGCGCGACCCACACAGCCTTCCAGGAGCCCCGGATGAACCTGCATAAACATGCCCGTCTTACCCCGCGCGGTCGAGCCCTTCTGGTTCAACGCATGCTCAACGGCCTGCGTGTCGAGGACGCGGCGCAAGCCGCAGGAGTGAGTGTCCGCACGGCCTACAAGTGGCTCCGGCGCTTTCGTGAGGAGGGCGAAGCGGGCCTGATGGATCGCTCGTCTCGTCCGCACGCCTGTCCGCATGCCACGCAGGGCAGCCTGATCGAGCAATTGATCGAGCTGCGCCGGTCGCGCAAGACCTACCGGCAGATCGCCCAGATGCTCGGACTAGCCGTCAGCACGGTCGCCCGCCACCTCAAGCGCGCAGGTTTTCATCGGTTGGCCGAGCTGGAGCCGGCACCTGCGGTGGAGCGCTACGAGTACGCCAACCCCGGCGACCTTCTGCATCTGGACATCAAGAAGCTCGGCCGCTTCTGGAGGCCCGGACATCGGGTCACCGGCGACCGGCAGCAAAACTCCGGCGGTGCCGGCTGGGAGTTTGTCCACGTCGCCATCGACGATGCATCCCGGCTGGCCTTCACCACCCTGCATCCGAATGAGCGTGGCAGCAGCGCTTGTCGGGCCCTGCTGCAGGCCTTGCGCTACTACCGCCGGCTGGGCATCCGCTTCCGGCGGGTCATGACCGACAATGGCTCCTGCTATCGGTCCCGAGCATTCCGGCGCTTGTGCCGCCGCCTGGGGCTGCGGCATGTCCGCACGAAGCCCTATACGCCCCGCACCAACGGTAAGGCCGAGCGCTTTATCCAGACGAGCTTGCGTGAGTGGGCCTACGCCCGCAGTTATGAAAGTTCCGAGCAGCGAGCGGCCCACCTGCCTGCGTGGTTGCATCACTACAACTGGCACAGACCGCATGCCAGTCTCGGCTACTACCCGCCGATCAGCCGCGTTGCACTTTCGCTGAACAACGTACTGGGTTTACACAGCTAGTCGACGTGCTGCGCCCAGGGCGCGGCGGCGAAGTATTCGACCAGGTAATCCATCAGCGCCTGCACACGTACCGGGCGCCGGCGCCCGGGTGGCGTGACCAGGTGCAGGGCGATCGGCTCCACCTGCCAGTCGTCCATCACGGTTTCCAGCGCGCCCGACTGCAGGTCCTGCCAGACCAGGAACTCGGGCTGCAGGGCCAGTCCCAGCCCGGCGTGCAGCGCCGGCGCCAGCGCCTCGGCGTTGTTCACCCGCAGCGGCGTGCTCATCGCCTGGGTGAATTCGCCGTGGCGCGGGTGGCGGAAGCGCCAGCTCGGGCCGCTGCGCGCGTAGGCATACTGCAGGGCGCGATGGTTGGCCAGCTCGCGCGGATGCCGAGGCCGGCCATGCTGCGCGAAGTAGGCCGGAGCACCGACCAGATGGATGCGCACGGTGCACAGGCGCCTGGCGAGCAGGCTGGAATCGGCCAGGGTGGAAATGCGCAAGGCCAGGTCGAAGCGCTTCGCCACCAGGTCGACCAGTTCGTCGTCGAACTCGATATCGAGCGCGACCTCCGGGTGGCGGGCCATGAACTGCGGCAGCGCGGGGGCCAGGCGCGAGAGCCCGAAGGACATCGGCGCCGCGATGCGGATCGGCCCGCGCAGGCCGGCCGAGCGTTCGACCACTTCGGCCTCGACGGCCTCCCCCGCCTCGAGGATGCGCGCGGCGTTCTCCAGCGCCAGCAGGCCGCTATCGGTCAGCGACATGCGCCGCGACGTGCGGTGAAACAGCATGACCTGCATGCGCTTCTCCAGCCGCGTGATGGCCTTGGATACCGTGGCCTGGGACAGCGCCAGTTCCTCGGCAGCCCTGGCGAAGGAACCGGCTTCCGCGACCTTGGCGAAGATCGCCCAGGCTTCCAGGTCCGGCAATCTGTTCATGCTGAAGCTCCCCGCTGCGCGGCGCGATCACATCAATAATGGAAAGAATGGTATTCCATACCTTCCATTCTGGCGACAGTATGCAGCGCCTATAGTGATTCCCATCGATGTTTCACCAGCGGGAGAATCACCATGATCGAACGTCGTCCCTTCGCCACCCTCGGTGGCGCCGATCACGGCTGGCTCAATGCCAAACACCACTTTTCCTTTGCCGAATATCACGATCCGGCGCGTGTGCACTGGGGCGCGCTGCGGGTCTGGAACGACGACGCGATCCAACCGGGCACCGGCTTCCCAGCACATCCGCACGCCGACATGGAGATCATCACCTACGTTCGCGAAGGCGCGATCACCCACCAGGACAACCTGGGCAACAAGGGGCGCACCAACGCCGGCGATGTGCAGGTGATGAGCGCGGGGGCCGGTGTCCGCCACTCCGAGTACAACCTGGAGGCGGGCGTCACGCGCATCTTCCAGATCTGGATCTTCCCGGACCAGCGGGGCGGGCAGCCTGCCTGGGGCGCCAAGCCGTTCCCGAAGACCGACCGCTCCGGCCGCTTCGTGGCCCTGGCCAGCGGCATCGAGGGGGACGAGGACGCCCTGCCGATCCGCAGCGCCGCCCGGGTGCTGGGCGCGACGCTCAAGGCCGGGGAAACCGCCGAGTACCGCTTCGCCGGCGAGGACCGCTACGGCTACCTGGTGCCGGCCAGCGGCCAGGTGGAGGTCAACGGCGTTGAGCTGCAGGCCCGCGATGGCGCGGCCATCAGCGGCGAGGAAGTCATCCGGGTCACCGCCCGCGAGGACAGCGAGCTGGTCCTGGTGGACGCGGCCGGCTGAACCATCGGCAACAGCGGTACCGGGGATTCTCGCGGCATCCCCGGTGCCTGCCGCATGCCGACGAGACAGGCGTCGATACGTCGGGCGTCGCCGGCATGCCCCCAGTCCTACCCGCCGCTCCCTCGATGTTCGTCCCGTTAAGGAGAGACACCATGTCCAAGTACCTCGAAGTGCTCACCCCGCAGAACAGCCAGCTGATCTTCATCGACCAGCAGCCGCAGATGGCCTTCGGCGTGCAGTCGATCGACCGCCAGGTGCTGAAGAACAACGTCGTGGCGCTGGCCAAGGCCGCCAAGGTGTTCAACGTGCCGACGACCATCACCACCGTCGAGACCGATGGCTTCTCCGGCAATACCTATCCCGAGCTGCTCGCCGTGTACCCCGATCACCGGATCCTCGAACGCACCTCGATGAACTCCTGGGACGACCAGAACGTGCGCGACTCGCTGGCCGCCGCCGGGCGCAAGAAGGTCATCGTCTCGGGGCTGTGGACCGAGGTCTGCAACACCACCTTCGCGCTGTGCGCGGCGCTGGAAGGCGGCTATGAAATCTACATGGTGGCCGATGCCTCCGGCGGCACCTCGGTCGATGCGCACAAGTACGCGATGGATCGCATGATCCAGGCCGGCATCGTGCCGGTGACCTGGCAGCAGGTGCTGCTGGAATGGCAGCGCGACTGGGCGCGCAAGGAAACCTACGACGCGGTCATCGGCATCGTCCAGGAGCACTCCGGCGCCTACGGCATGGGCGTCGACTACGCCTACACCATGGTCCACAAGGGCCCGGAGCGCGTGCTGCACGGCGAGCGCATCGGCCCCAACCCGGCCAAATAAGCCGCGCCGAGCGCGCCGCCGGGGCCGCGTCGGACCGGCGGCCACTGCGCCGGTCCCGCTCGGCCTCTGCGATTCGGAGCAGCGGCGGGCGCAACGTCTAGCCTTGGTACGGATCGGAGCCCCAAGCGCCCGCCGTGCGCTCACCGAAGCGCAGCGGCCATAGAAGCGAGGTGAATCATGAAACTCTACGTCCTGTCCGCCGGGGCCGGCCTGCTGGTCGGCATCATCTACAGTCTGCTCAACGTGCGCTCGCCGGCGCCGCCCCTGGTCGCGCTGGTCGGCCTGCTCGGCATCCTGATCGGCGAGCAGGTCATCCCGGTCGGCAAGCAATGGCTCGGCGGCGCGGCATTCTCCGCCGCCTGCGACAAGGCGCAGGCCGTCGACCACGTATGCGGGCAACTGCCCGGCCGCCAGCAGGCCGGGCAACAGCCGCAATCCGCGGAGGAGAAGCAGTCATGAGCACGCCAGACATTGCCGAGGTGATCCTGCGAAACGGCCGCATCACCACGCTGGACCGCGGCAAGCCGCTGGCCAGCGCGGTCGCCATCAAGGATGGCCGGTTCCTCGCCGTGGGCGACGACGCCGAGATCACGGCCCTGGCGGGTCCCGCGACCAAAGTCATCGACCTCAAGGGCCGCAGCGTGCTGCCCGGCTTGTTCGACAACCACACCCACGTGGTGCGCGGCGGCCTGAACTACAACCTGGAGCTGCGCTGGGACGGCGTGCGTTCGCTGGCCGATGCGATGGACATGCTCAGGCGCCAGGTCGCCATCACCCCCGCGCCGCAATGGGTTCGCGTGGTCGGCGGCTTCAGCGAACACCAGTTCGTCGAGAAACACCTGCCCACCATCGCCGAGATCAACGCCATCGCCCCGGACACCCCGGTGTTCCTGCTGCACCTGTACGACCGCGCCCTGCTCAACGGCGCCGCGCTGCGCGCCGTGGGCTACGGCAAGGACACCCCCGAGCCGCCGGGCGGCGAGATCACCCGCGATGCCAACGGCAACCCGACCGGCCTGCTGCTGGCCAAGCCCAACGCGCTGATCCTCTACGCGACGCTGGCCAAGGGACCCAAGCTGCCGTTCGACTACCAGCTCAATTCCACCCGCCACTTCATGCGCGAGCTCAACCGCCTGGGCGTGACCGGAGTGATCGACGCCGGCGGCGGCTTCCAGAACTACCCGGACGACTACGCGGTGATCCAGAAGCTGGCCGACGACGGCCAGATGACCGTGCGCCTGGCCTACAACCTGTTCACCCAGAAGCCCAAGGAGGAGAAGGAAGACTTCCTCAAGTGGACCTCCAGCGTCCAGTACAAGCAGGGCAGCGACTATTTCCGCCACAACGGCGCCGGCGAGATGCTGGTGTTCTCGGCGGCCGATTTCGAGGACTTCCGCCAGCCGCGGCCGGACATGCCGGCAGAAATGGAGGGCGAGCTGGAGGAAGTGGTGCGCATCCTCGCGCAGAACCGCTGGCCCTGGCGCCTGCACGCCACCTACGACGAGACCATCGCGCGCGCGCTGGACGTGTTCGAGAAGGTCGACCGCGACGTGCCGCTGGCCGGCCTGAACTGGTTCTTCGACCACGCCGAAACCATCTCCGACCGCTCCATCGACCGTATCGCCGCGCTCGGCGGCGGCATCGCGGTGCAGCACCGCATGGCCTACCAGGGCGAGTACTTCGTCGAGCGCTACGGCGCCGCGGCCGCCGAGGCGACCCCGCCCATCGCCCGCATGCTGGACAAGGGCGTCAAGGTCTCGGCCGGCACCGACGCCACCCGCGTGGCCTCCTACAACCCCTGGGTGTCGCTGGCGTGGATGGTCACCGGCAAGACCGTCGGCGGCCTGCGCCTGTATCCGCAGCGCAACTGCCTGGACCGCGAGACGGCGCTGCGCATGTGGACCGAGCACGTCGCCTGGTTCTCCAACGAGGAAGGCAAGCGCGGCCGCATCCAGGCCGGGCAGTTCGCCGACCTGATCGTGCCGAGCAAGGACTACTTCGCCGTCGCCGAGGACGAGATCTCCTTCCTGACCTCGGACCTGACGGTGGTGGGCGGTCGCGTGGTGTACGGCGCGGGCGACTTCGCGCCGCTGGACGACAACCCGCTGCCGCCCGCGATGCCCGACTGGTCGCCGACCCGCACCTTCAAGGGCTACGGCGCCTGGGGCGAGCCCGAAGGCGCCGGCAGGAACTCCCTGCAGCCGCTGCGTCAGCAGGCCGTCGCCGGCTGCGGATGCGCCAGCTCCTGCGGCCTGCACGGCCATGACCACGCCAGGGCCTGGGCCTCCAGCGCTCCGGTGGCCGACCTCAAGGGCTTCTTCGGCGCCCTCGGCTGCTCCTGCTGGGCCGTGTAGGAGGAAGCCGCCATGTCGAAGTCCCGTTCGCTCGCTCACCCGGCCGCCCGGCCGGATGTCCGGCAGGTGCAGCCATGAGCCGCGCGGGCGAGACCTCGGCGGGTGGCCTTGCGCCCCTGCGGCAGACGCTGTTCGCCGTCCTTTGGGCGGCGACTGTCATCGGCAACACCGGCAGCTTCGTCCGCGACGTCGCCAGCGCCTGGCTGATGACCGACTTGTCGCCCTCCCCGGCCGCCGTGGCCCTGGTGCAGGCGGCGGCGACCCTACCGATCTTCCTGCTGGCGATCCCGGCGGGCGTGCTGGCCGACATCCTCGACCGCCGCAAGCTGCTCATCGCCATCCAGTTCCTGCTCGCCGGCGTCAGTGTTTGTCTGATGCTGCTGTCGGCGACGGGGCTGCAGTCGGTCGCCTCGCTGGTGGCGCTGACCTTCCTCGGCGGCATGGGGGCGGCGCTGATGGCGCCGACCTGGCAGGCCATCGTGCCCGAACTGGTGGACAGGAAAGACCTCAAGAGCGCCGTCGCGCTCAATTCGCTGGGCATCAACATCGCGCGGGCGATCGGCCCGGCGCTAGGCGGCCTGATCCTGGCCAGCCTGGGGGCGGCGTTCACCTACGGCGTGGACGTGGTCAGCTACGCGTTCGTCATCGCCGCGCTGCTCTGGTGGCGGCGCCCGGTCGCCGCCCGCGACGAGCTGGCCGAGCGCTTCCCTGGCGCCTTCCGCGCCGGCCTGCGCTACGCCCGCGCCAGTCGCGAGCTGCATGTGGTGCTGCTGCGCGCCTTCCTGTTCTTCTCCTTGGCCAGCTCGGTGTGGGCGCTGCTGCCGCTGGTGGCGCGCCAGTTGCTCGGCGGCGGCGCCGGTTTCTACGGCTTGCTGCTCGGCGCGGTCGGCCTGGGAGCGATCGGCGGCGCGCTGGTCCTGCCCAGGCTGCGCGCCCGGCTGAGCGCCGACGGCCTGCTGCTGCTCTCAGCGCTGCTGGCGGCGCTGGTCATGGTCCTGCTGGCCTGCGCGCCGCCGCGGTGGGCGGCGCTAGCGGCGCTGCTGGTGCTGGGCGCGGCCTGGATCAGCGCGCTGACCACGCTCAGCGGCGTGGCGCAGTCGATCCTGCCCAACTGGGTGCGCGGCCGTTCGCTGGCGGTGTACCTGACGGTGTTCAACGGCGCGATGACCGCCGGCAGCCTGGCCTGGGGCGCCATCGCCCAGTGGAGCGGCGTGCCGTTCGCGCTGCTGGCCGGTGCCGGCGGGCTGGTGCTGGTCGGCCTGCTCGCCCATCGGGTCAAGCTGCCGCGCGGCGAGGCCGACCTGGTGCCGTCCAACCACTGGCCCGAGCCGCTAACCGCCGAACCGGTCGAGCATGACCGCGGCCCGGTGCTGATCCTCATCGAGTACCGCATCGATCCCACCGAGCGGGCCGCCTTCGCCGCGGCGCTCACCAAGCTGTCCGCCGAACGCCGGCGCGACGGCGCCTATGCCTGGGGACTCACCGAGGACGCGGCCGATCCGGGCGTGATGCTCGAGTGGTTCCAGGTCGAATCCTGGGCCGAGCACCTGCGCCAGCACCGGCGGGTCTCCCGGGCCGACGCCGATCTCCAGCAGGAGGTTCTGCGCTATCACCGCGGCGAGCGGCCCCCGCTGGTCCGCCATCTGCTGGCGGTCGACCAGGGCGCCGGCTGAGCCGGGCCGCTGGCCGCCTCGCCGCCCGTCATTTGGCTCGATAATCGCACGCTTTGTTCGCCCCGCCGGCGCGCCCCAGCGCCGCGCCACGTCCCCACCCGCAAACCCCTCAACCCCTTGAAAACCGCGGCCTTGACGGGTTTCGCCCCCGCTTGCCGCGCGCCGCACCGCCCTCCTTGCGCCCTTTGCGGGGGATATTGGCGCGATTGACTGAATTAACTGGTTAGTACATTTTTATTTCAAGGCCGGCATCCGCCCGGCGACAAAAACAACAACGGAGCGCGCGTGCCCATGTCGCACCTCATCCTCGTCCTCAACGGTCCCAACCTGAACATGCTGGGCACCCGCGAACCGGCCACCTACGGCCACGAAACCCTCGCCGACGTCGAGGCCCTCTGCCAGCGCACCGCCGCCGAGCAGGGGCTGGAGGCCGAATTCCGCCAGACCAACCACGAAGGCCAGCTGATCGACTGGATCCACCAGGCGCGCGGTCGCTGCGCCGGCATCCTGATCAATCCGGGCGCCTGGACGCACACCTCGGTGGCCATCCGCGACGCGCTGGTCGCCGCCGAGCTGCCGGTGATCGAGGTGCACATCTCCAACGTGCACAAGCGCGAGGAATTCCGTCACCACTCCTTCGTCTCCGGCGTCGCCGTCGCCGTGCTGTGCGGTTTCGGCACCCACGGCTATCGCCTGGGCCTGACCCACTTCGCCCACCTGCTCAACGGTTGAGAGCCACCATGACCCAGACCTCCAGCATTCTCGCCGGCCTGATCGGCGCCGGCATCCAGGCCTCGCGCACCCCCGCCATGCACGAGCACGAGGGCGACGCCCAGGGCATCCGCACCCTCTACCGACTGATCGACCTGGACAAGCTCGGCCTGACCAGCGCGGACCTGCCGGAACTGCTCACCGCCGCCCAGCGCATGGGCTTCACCGGCCTGAACATCACCTTCCCGTGCAAGCAGGCGATCATCCCGCTGCTCGACGACCTGTCGCCGGAAGCGCGCGGCATCGGCGCGGTGAACACGGTGGTGTTCCAGGACGGCAAGCGCATCGGCCACAACACCGACTGCTTGGGCTTCGCCGAAGGCTTCCGCCGCGGCCTGTCCGGCGTGGCGCGCGAGCGCGTGGTGCAGATGGGCGCCGGCGGCGCCGGTGCCGCCGTGGCCCACGCCCTGCTGCAGGAAGGGGTGCGCCAGCTGACCATCTTCGACGTCGAGCCGGCGCGCGCCGCCGAGCTGGCCGCCAACCTCAACGCCACCTTCGGCGCCGGTCGCGCCCAGGGCGGCGGCGACCTGCCGGCGGCCATGGCCGAGGCCCAGGGCCTGGTCAACACCACGCCGGTCGGCATGGCCAAGCTGCCGGGCATGCCGCTGCCGGCCGAACTGCTGCGCGCCGACCTGTGGGTGGCGGAGATCATCTACTTCCCGCTGGAAACCGAACTGCTGCGCACCGCCCGCGCGCTGGGCTGCCAGACCCTCGACGGCAGCAACATGGCGGTGTTCCAGGCGGTCAAGGCCTTCGAACTGTTCAGCGGCCGTACCGCCGACGCCAATCGGATGATGGCGCACTTCGCCAGCATGGGCTGACGCCCTTCCCATAGGCAGCCCCGGACTGAGCCCTATCCAACCGGTCCGGGCGCTGCGTTCTCCCCTGCGCTTTGCGCAGGGCGAGTCTCCCACCGCTACCCAACGCCCAGATTCTTCGCCGGTCGACTCCGGCCGGCCTCCACCTGCCCCCGCCAAAAACAACAAAGGGAAGCCCATGAAGAAACTGCTGCAAACCGTCATTGCCAGCGCCTGCGCCGCCGGCCTGCTGCTCGCCGGCAACGCCTGCGCCGAGCCGATCCGCGAACGCACCCTGCGCTTCGCCTTCCAGAACGCCAAGGAACACCCGCAAGGCCAGGGCGCGCAGAAGTTCGCCGACCTGCTCAGCGCAAAGAGCGGCGGCAAGCTCAAGGTGCGCCTGTACCCCGGCGGCGCCCTCGGTGGCGACCTGCAGAGCATCTCCGCCCTGCAGACCGGCGCCCTCGACATGACCGTGCTCAACTCGGGCATCCTCGCCGCCCAGGTGCCCGAATTCGCCCTGTTCGACTTCCCCTACCTGTTCGACGACATCCGCGAGGTGCACGCCGTGGTCGACGGCCCGGTCGGCCAGCAGCTGACCTCGCGACTGGAGGCCAAGGGCCTGATCGGCCTGGGCTACTGGGACCTGGGCTTCCGCAGCCTGACCAACAACCAGCGCCCGATCACCCGCTGGGAGGACCTGCAGGGCCTGAAGATGCGGGTGACCCAGTCGCCGATCTACCTGGAGACCTTCAACGCCCTCGGCGCCCGGCCGGTGCCGATGCCCTTCCCCGAGGTGCGCACCGCCTTCGCCCAGGGCACGGTGGACGGCGGCGACAACGCCTTCACGGTGATCCAGGGCAAGCGCTTCGACCAGGTGCAGAAGTACCTGTCGGTGACCAACCACGTCTACAACCCCCAGTCGCTGGTGTTCGGCCAGAAGAGCTGGCAGAAGCTCAACGCCGACGAGCAGGCGCTGATCCGCGCCGCGGCCAGGGAAGCCCAGGCCTACCAGCGGCAGATCACCGCCCAGAGCCAGGCCCAGGCGTACGAAACGCTCAAGGCCTCGATGCAGACCAACGTGATCGCCCCTGCGGAGATCGCGCGCTTTCGCGAAAAGGTCAGGCCGGTGGTCGAACAGTTCGCCAGGGAACTCGACCAGGAGGTGGTGAGGGACATGTACGGCGCCATCGACAAGGCGCGCGCCGGGCGGTAGACCGTTACCTGCCTGCCCAAACCGCAACGCCCGCTGGAGACAGTGGGCGTTTTTTTGTGGCGGAAAGATGGGACGGCCTGCAAAGCCAGGGGGAGTGCAGAGCAACGGCAGGCTATCCAGGACCCGGGATGTAGGTGCCCGCTCATTAGCGCTTGAGCCTGGCAATCGATCAACTGATTGCATGGTCGCTGACCGGTCCGCTGCATCGCGGATGGACACCGTTTGTATTGAACTTGAATAATCTATCCGTAGTGATCATCAGAAGAGAACGGGTGCACGTTTTTCACTGCTAGCGCGGCAACCGTGCCTGCCATTCCGTTGTTTTTCTCCTACCCCTCGCGCTACGCTCGACAGCCACCGTATACAACCGCAAAGGGAATTGCTGTCATGGTATATAAGCTGCCATCGCCCCCCAGAGCCTTCCCCAAGGCCGCATTTCAGATTTCTCAAGCATATTTCTGTCACAAGCAGAGAACATATAACAATTCGTTAAAGTCGACGGCGATATGCTCCGCGCCCTAACTCCAGCGCCAAGCTACTCATATCCCCCCCTTAGGCCAAAACGAACATTCGCCAAAACACCATGATCACTCTCTATTTTTCGCGCCGAGTTACAGCTTGCGCCATCTTCGCGCTCACTTTCGTTTTCTCTTGCGTTACCCCGGTCCGAGCCGAAGGATTCCTAGACGTTGAACTGCTCGATATGTGGCGCGCCGAAGGTCAGGCGGCGGCCATGCTAGCGATCATGGAAACGGACTTAAACGAATCAGACAACCTACACAATGCCATTCAAATGGGCCAGTGCCCCCTGCCCAACACCGAGGACATGAATCGCAACGGTCCCTGCTACGCCTTCGATTTGACCGACAGTCATTTGCAAATTTCGGACATTCAGTCCAACGTGCTCGCACGACTGGGCAATACCGACTACGTGTTGCTACGGTGGAAAACGCAGGGCAAGCTCACCTCTTCTTTCATATTTATCAGAACCGGCTTCAACGGCGTGTACAACGGCAACGGTGACGCACAACGCGATATGAGTCGCCTGCCCGGCGTCATGACCCCGGATGCGCCGCTCCAGTTTATCCACGAACGCTACGACGACCAACTGAATCTGTTGTACCGCAAGACCATGAATGCGCTAGACGCTACGAAGCCAGAGTACGCCAAAAACTTACGCGCATCGCAACGGCAATGGCTCAAGAACGCCAACGCGCAATGCGACTCCATGACCGACCCTGAATCCCATGCCAACTGTTTGTTGCCCTTGACCGCAAAACGAGTCTGGGAAATCAAACGCATGCGCATAGATTGGGGCTTGGCACAGAAGATGTACTAAGCGGGGGCCTTGCACCTCATCCGGGTGGCATGCTCAGCTCCCCTTAGCCCTAACAATTCGTATATAGCCGTTCCCCACAAGTAACGAACAAGGTCTTCCCAAGCATGGCCACAGTGCGATTGTCTTCGTATATCTGACCTTGTGGGGGCGTCGCCGCAGGGCTCGCCTTTTCCAACAGATACCCTGCGAACGCCACTCACCGCATCATAGGTGCGGACAAGTGTAGTGCAGGGAGAGTTCATTACAGCCTTGAAGTCGTTCGCCGCGCGCACTCGGGACGTCCGCTAGCTACGCTCGCGGCGCCCCTTAACCTAGCATTAGACTCCAAACTATGAACGCCATGACACCAAAACTTCTTATCATCTGCCTCTCTCTGGCAACCACCCTGGCGGTCGCGACCCCGAAAAGCCCCACTCCCCCTCCCCTGCAAGCTCAAGTACAGCGACTGGTCGAATTGCTTCGCGACCCCTATGCCATGGGCTATCCCGAAGCGACAATCTTTCAGACTATTGACCTCGACCCCACCCAGAAAATCGCTCTGGTTATTTTCACCATTGAGGGCTTCGGAGGCGGAAACAACCACACTCAGTATCTCGCGGCATTTAACATCCAGAGCAACGAACAAGGCACAGACCATTACTCGATGATCGACGTCATTCCTGTCGGCGGCAAAGGGTGGCGAGGCATAGAAAATCTCAATGCGAAGTTCCGGAGGGACGATACTTCAGGAGAGGTAGTCTTCAAAATTTCCGCCCTGGAAGTCACAGGAGAGGACGCATTGAACTTCCCATCAAAGAAAATAAAAATCAATATCATACTGAAAGATGGACGACTCTTTGAAAAAACTGCCACCTAGATATACAGCCCCTGGCGGGCATACACAATTAGTCACAGAGCCAAAAAATGTGAGAAATATGAGTTTGAAAACAAATTCATTCCTGCCTTAGTTACCTGGAAACCTTCAACGCCCCTGGGCGCCAGGCCCGTGCCGATGCCCTTCCCCGAAGTGCGTACCGCCTTCGCCCAGGGCACGGTGGACGGCGGCGACAACGCCTTCACGGTGATCCAGGGCAAGCGCTTCGACCAGGTGCAGAAGTACCTGTCGGTGACCAACCACGTCTACAACCCGCAGTCGCTGGTGTTCGGCCAGAAGAGCTGGCAGAAGCTCAACGCCGACGAACAGGCACTGATCCGCGCCGCGGCCAGCGAAGCCCAAGCCTACCAGCGCCAGCTCACCGCCCAGAGCCAGGCCAAGGCGTACGAGACGCTCAAGGCCTCGATGCAGACCAACGTGATCGCCCCTGCGGAGATCGCGCGCTTTCGCGAAAAGGTCAGGCCGGTGGTCGAACAGTTCGCCAGGGAGCTCGACCAGGAGGTGGTGAGGGACATGTACGGCGCCATTGACAAAGCCCGCGCCGGGCAGTAGGCCGTTACCTCGCCTGCCGAAACCGCAACACCCGCTGGGGACAGCGGGCATTTTTTGGGCCGCGGGAATTCGCTCGGCCCAAGGATGCTGTCCCCTGGACTTGGCCCAGCTGACGCCAGGTTCTAAAAATCCGTTCCAGCCGACCGCCGAAACACCGCGTTTGGTCGCCCTGTGCCGCTTCTCGCGCGTCGGCCGCTAAACTTCACCGTTAGGTACCCCCAATACCGCTTCGGTGCATCCGACCATGGCCACACGCAGATCATCCACGAGCACTACCTTGGCGAAGACGGCACTCGAACTCTCGGCCGCCGCACCGCTCGTGGTCGCCCACAGACTCAACCGCATCCTCGCTGCCGGCCCCCATATGTCCGCCCGCGACTTGAATGAATGCATGCTTATGGGATCCGAAAAGATCATTGCGTTCTATCAGTCATGGGGCGCCATGTGGCTTCAGGCCTGCCAGCTCCAGGCCAACCTCATGATGTCCATGTGGCAGCCGTTCCCAATGACTACGCGCAGTGCCAAAAGGACCTGGAACCAAGCCGTCTCCCGCAACACGGAAGCCGTCGCAAAGATACTCAGCGCCGGGCTCAAGCCGGTGCATGCCACGGCCCTCAGCAACTCGAGACGACTCTCGCGCAAGCGCAAGTGAAAGCGACGCAGGTACTCTCCCCGAGGCTGCGTAGTGATACCGCGCAGGACCGCCACTACGAGCCGCCCCACCCATTCCAGGGCGGCATCTAGGAAGGCGGGCGTCGAAGCCGGCACCTCGGATCTCCCTCTCGCGAAAGATGCCACGCGCCAGGTTGCAACCCACGGGTTCGGCCCGATTACCGCGCCTTGCAATCGCCCCTATCGGCCATTTCGTCAGTGCCTGCCAGCCCGACATTGGAACCAAGTGGGCGGGCCGCCGATCAAAACATCTTGGAAGGCCCCGCCGAACACGCCATCCGGTCGCAGGCAAAAATCGCGGCATTGCAGCAGAGCGATTGTTTTTTTGGGGCTTTCCGCAGATTTTTCAGCCAGCGTAGGAGAAGCCACATGCGTGTTACTGCCTGGTACTCCAACTTCGCGAAGACAGCAGCACGCTTCTGCGGCAAGCCGCCCGTCTTTGTTTTTGCCTTCCTGATCATCGTCGTCTGGGTGGTTACCGGACCGATCTTCCAGTACAGCGACACGTGGCAACTGGTCATCAATACCGGGACCACCATTGTCACCTTCCTGATGGTCTTCCTGATTCAGAACACGCAGAACCGCGACACGGAAGCCCTGCATATCAAGCTCGACGAACTGATTCGGGTCACGAAGGGCGCGCACAACACCCTTATGGATCTGGAGGAGCACGAGGAAGAGACCCTCGAGTCCGTTCGACAACGTTATGAGGCGCTTGCGGCTGCCGCCCGGGTCCAGGTGGACAATGGCTTGAAGGACACGGGAACTCCGGAGGCTTGAGCGGCGGCGACGAGGCCTGTTCTGCGGATACGGGCCCCGCACAGGGTGGGTAAAGTCATTCCAATCCTGTCGTCGGGGCGGTGGCATGCGTATACCCGGCCTTGGCTGAGCGACGCGAATGACGTGGCCCGTCGAAGCCAGTGTCTCGATCTCCCTATTCGCGAAAGATGCCGCGCAGCAGGTTGATATGCTGGGTGCGGCTCTTCTTCCAGGTCTCGCGCAGGCCATGCAACTGCTGGAGCTGTTGCTGCCCGCCGGATGAATGCCCGCGCAGCGCGCGGCTTCGAGGATCGCCTCGCATTCGTTGCGGTCGGTCTTGTTACGCCGCCCATAGCGGCGCACGTGGGGGACACTCACCGGGATCACCGATGCCCCAGCACCTGGGCGAAATGCCCCCCGGTAATCCCCCGTACCGCAGGCTTCCATCAACCACTCGACCGCTTCGGCCTGCTCCTGTATATATCGACAAAACGCCCCGCGATTCAGCCACTTGCGCTGACTCACCTGCCCAGCACGGACGCTCTCGGCAACCTGGTAAACGGACTTGGCCAAATCCACTGCAATCTGCTTGTGCATCGCTGACACCCTCCGAGCGCCATTCACCACACCGCTGGTGCGGGAAAATATGGTGCAGGGAGAGCTCGTTACAGCAGTCAACTTCGCTCACTCCGTTCGCTGGACAGTCAAAAGCTGCGCTTCTGCCCGCCAATCGAGCAAAACATAAACCATACAGTTCAGCTCAACGAACGGCATTTCAGGTTTTTCGTCATCAGCGGGTGTCGTTTGTCGCGTGGCGCATAGTTGAGGTTATTCGCCTTGCGCCCTAACCCTAACCCTTCCTTGCATGGGACCTGCGCATAAGGCCGCGCAAGCCCCATAAAATCGAAAGTCAGGAGGCTCGCCTTGCGCAGGGTAGCTCTAGCTTTATTCTTTACATTCCCATTGGCGGTATCGGCCCAGGAGTTCACCATAGAATCAAAAGATTTGACTCCGACTACAGAGGCAGCGGCAAGCCTAGTATCTAAATCTCAAACTGTTTACGAGAAAGAGGAGTTCAAAAAATGCACACTGGTGGGCAAACCTATCATCCAGCCTAACCTTTGGTTCATCACCGTTACCGGTTGCCCAGTCGGCAATGCTGCCGGCCCCATATGGATAACCCTTCAGGAAAGCGGCCAGACAAGGATTATCCTTGAAACTGGCGGATACTCGCTGAAAGTTGATCGCAACCAAAACCACGGACTGCCCAACCTGACAATCTCATCGTCCACAGCTGCGATATACATAGATAACCTATGGCAGTACAACGGCAACAAATACATTGAAGGGAAAGCCCGCATAGTGGACTTGAACAATGCGGCGTCTTGCAAAGAAAACCCAGAGATATGCAGCCATTAGCACGCCTCTTGATCGGCCGACCAACCTGAACGTCAAGTGCTACGCATTCCTCAACCCGCCATCTTAATCCCCAGGGCACATAGATGATCTCCATCGATATCGTAGGCCTTCGCTTTCAAGTTCGCGCAGCGGCAATCTTTGTCCACGACGAACACGTTCTGCTCCATAAAATCGAAAGCGACACATTCTGGGCTCTTCCCGGTGGGCGCGTCGAGCCAGGCGAGGACGCACAAGCCACTATTATTCGCGAGATGAAAGAAGAGCTTAACGAGTCCGTTGAATGCACTGGACTACTCTATACCGTTGAAAACTTTTTCACCTACTCAAACAAACCAAACCACGAAATCGGATTATATTTCCAGGCTCAATTTCACCCGAAGTCACCGCTTCTCGAAAAATCGCGGAGTCATATTGGCGTTGAAGGCGGAGAGCGCTTAGAGTTTCGCTGGTTCCCTAGAGAATCACTTCCAGACTTAGATCTTCATCCTGCATTTTTGCGCGAGTGCCTATCCAAACCGTCTCTTAGCTTTCAGCACATTGTACAGCGTGGGTAACCATGCACTTCAATAAACAACTTCGATCGCTGGACGCTGCACGACAAAGCCGCACAGCCCCGGGTAGCTGCTCTACGTTAGGAACTCTCGATGAATGAAGGCTGGCTCAACGACGAGTATCTTATTTTATTCTCAGAAGCGGAGAGCATATCGGCTTCGTCCAAATACAAACTGTCTAAATTCCTGCCGAACTATACCCTTGTCGGCCTACGAGGATGGGATGACTTCATCTTTATCGATCCAAGGGGGGCCCTGTGCTCCGTACCCACTGTGCCTCTTGAGCCAACGATGGCGACACCATTTTCTTTGCCTGAGAACCTTTTCCTTGAGCCTGATGATCGCTTCGCGGGCAAGATCAAGTGGTACTTGACGCCATTGTTTTTTGGCGGCGACCCACAAGACATGAACAATCTTTCTTGGGTCAGTCTTGACCAACATTCAGAGCTTGTCGCGTGGTGGAATGAGCAGTACAACGCTCTAAAGACGCAGGCCGCCCAGACCTAACATGGCGTATATGGACCCTCCCCACACGTGGCGAGTAGATCCTTGCCAACTCTTTGAATCAACGCCATCGGAGCCCGCCATGCAACCACTCGCCAACCACATCTGCCCGCTTTGCGGGGGCGCCAATCAGTGCGCACCGGCCCGGGCCGGCACCTTCGCTGTCGATTGCTGGTGCAAAACGGCGTCGATCAGCCCGGAAGCCCTGGCGCAAGTGCCCGAGGAGCTGGTCGGCAAGGCCTGTCTGTGTCCGCGCTGCGCGGCCGGCATCGGCTCGGCGCCGCCGGGCCAAGCTGCGCCCCAAGCGTAAAGTCGTCGACCAGGCCTGCGCGGCTGCGCCCTGATCAGAACAACTCCATCTGGCCATCCAGCAGACGCCGGAAATCGCTGTCCACGAAGGGCAGGATGGCGTCCGCCACCGGCTGCAGCTGGCGCGTCACGTAGTGGTCGTAGTCGATGGGGGAATGGCGGGCCTCGAGGGGCTCGGGGCCGGCCAGGGTGATCACGTAGCTGATCCAGCCACCTCTCTGGTACTGCAGCGGGCGCCCGTGGCGGGCGTTGAACTCGTCGGCGAGGCGCGCCGCCTTCACGTGGGGCGGTACGTTGCGGTCGTAGTCGTCCAGACGCCGCCGCAGGCGCTTGCGGTAGATCAGCAGCTCGTCCAATTCACCGGCGAGGGTGCGGCGCACGTAGTCGCCGACATAGTCCTCAAAGGGCTCCCGGCTGAAGATGCGGCGGTAGAGCTCCTGCTGGAACTGCCGGGCCAGCGGCGACCAGTCGGTGCGCACGGTTTCCAGGCCTCTGAAGACCATCTCCTCGCTGCCGTCGGCGCGCCGCACCAGGCCGGCGTAGCGCTTCTTGCTGCCCTCCTCCGCGCCGCGGATGGTGGGCATGAGGAAGTGGCGGTAATGGGTCTCGTACTGCAGCTCGAGGGCACAGTCGAGGCCGAATTCGGCCCTCAGGAAGTCGTGCCACCACTGGTTGACCTGTTGCACCAGCTCGCGGCCGATGCGGCTCGCCTCTTCCTCCTCGTGCGCGCTGCCCAGCCAGACGAAGGTGGAGTCGGTGTCGCCGTAGATCACCTGGTAGCCGCGCGCCTCGATCAGCTCGCGGGTGCGGCGCATGATCTCATGCCCGCGCAGGGTGATCGAGGATGCCAGGCGCGGATCGTAGAAACGGCAGCCGCTCGCACCGAGCACGCCGTAGAAGGCGTTCATGATGATCTTCAGCGCCTGCGCCAGCGGCTTGTTGCCCTCGCGCTTGGCCACGTCGCGCCCCTCCCAAACCCGCGCGACTATCGCCGGCAGGCAGTGTCGACTGCGCGAGAAGCGCCCGCCGCGAAAGCCCGGCACCCAGTCCTGGTCATCGGACTGGCGCAGCCCTTCGATCAGGCCGACCGGGTCGATCAGGAAGGTACGGATGATAGACGGATACAGGCTCTTGTAGTCCAGCACCAGCACCGACTCGTAAAGGCCCGGGCGCGAGTCCATGACGAAACCGCCGGGGCTGGCCTCCGGCAGGCGCTCGCCGAGGTTGGGCGCGACGAAGCCCAGGCGGTGCATCGGCGGCAGATACAGGTGGGTGAAGGCCGCCACCGAGCCGCCGCTGCGGTCGGCCGGCAGTCCGGTGACTGTGGCCCGTTCGAGGAGGAACGGCAGCAGCTCGGTCTTCTCGAAGATGCGCGTCACCAGCTCGCAGTCCTTGAGGTTGTAGCGCGCCAGCGCCGGCTTGTCCTCGGCGAAGCGGCGGTCGATCTCGGCCATCCGCTGGTAGGGGTTGTCGATCGCCTTGCCCTCCCCCAGCAGCGTCTGCGCCACGTTTTCCAGGCTGAACGAGGAAAAGCTCCAGGTCGCCGAACGCAGCGCCTCGATGCCGTCGATGATCAGCCGCCCGGCCGCTTCGGCGAAGAAGTGGCCGTTGCCGCTGCCATGTTCGCGCCAGCCCAGCTCTTCGCCGCCGCGTCCCAGACGCAGCGGCACCTGCAGGCGCAGAGCGTGATCGCGCAGCACGCGCACGTCGAACTGCACCAGGTTCCAGCCGATGATCGCATCGGGGTCGTGCCGCGCCAGCCAGTCGTTGAGCCGCTCCAGCAGCTCGGCACGGCTGGCGCAGTACTCCAGGTCGAAGTCCAGCGCCGTCGCCTCGCCATTGGCCGGGCCGAGCATGTACACCTGGCGCTGCCCGCAGCCCTCCAGGGCGATGGAGTAGAGATCGCCGCGGAAGTTGGTCTCGATGTCGAGGGATACCAGTCGCAGGCGCGGACGATAGTCGGATGCGGGGCGCAGCTGGGCATCCAGCAGCAGACCGTCACCCGCCAGCGTGCCGCTGAAGGACACCGGCGCGGTGATGAAGCGCTCCATCAGGAAGCGCTCCGGCGGACGGATGTCGGCCTCGTAGACGTCCACGCCGCCGGCGCGCAGGGCCTTTTCCAGACGCAGCAGCTGGGCGTACTGCCGACAGTAGAGGCCGAGGACTGGACGATGATGGAAGTCGCGCAGGCCGAGTTCGCGCAGCTGCGCGTCGCGCTCGCCACGCAGCAGCTGCTCGGCGCGCCGGCGCTGTGCGGCGGGCAGGAAGGCCACCGACGGCTGCACGGGCACCCGCACGCAACGCGGGCCGGCATCGGTCGCCAGCCAGAACTCGACTTCGGTGCCCGCCGGCGTATCGCGCCAGTGCCGCGTCAGCACGAAACCCGTTTGCCCTTCCACGCCGATGATCCCGAGAAAACTTCGATAGGGGAATTCTACGTGCTTGGGGGTGGTGGGGCTAACGGGCTTGCGGGCCTGAGCCCGCCCAAGTGGCCTCGTGCGCTGTGAGATGGGACTGAGCTTCTTTAGTCTCGGCATCGCAGGCTCCAGAGAGCCTCGGGGAAACTGTGTTCCTGGCGGGCCTGATTAGCAAATGAGGAGTCGAATTTAAATTCGCTCCCTTTTCCACCTTGCAAAACCACCCAGCGACGGAGGATGTGTGGTGCCAGCGCGATCACGAAGCCATGGTCAGTGGATGAACACTCTCCACAAAGTTTGAACCCCGTCATTGCAATGTACTCAGTGAACCAATAATCCTCCTGCCACTTTGGAAGAAACAAGAGAAGGACTCTCCATGTCAGGCAAACCTGCCGCTCGCTTGAGCGATCCCACTACCTGCCCCGTACCCGGACACGGCACTCCGCCTATCCAGTCCGGCTCCCCCGATGTGCAGATCAACGGCCTACCCGCGGCGCGTCTGGGAGACCTCGCCAGCTGCGGTCAGGCTATCTCCGGCGTTTACTCCGCCACTGTATTCATCAACGGCAAGAACGCCGCCACGGTCGGCAGCACCCTAAGCCATGGCGGTGTGATCATCGGAGGCTCGGGTGATGTACTGATCGGCGATATGTTCGTCGCGGCGCCCTTCATCACTCCAACGCCTCTGGAGGTCGGCAATTGGATCAGCTTCCAGATCCCCACCACTGAGCGTTACACCGATTGGCAATGCATCGCCCATTTCGATGATGGCTCGATACTTACCGGCACCTTTAACAGCGACAACCTGGTGACTTTCACCAACCCCTCGGGATCGACCTGCACACGGATCGAAATCCCCGTGCCCAGCGTGAACGAGCAGCCCTCCGTGACCGACAAACTTCTTTCTATCATCACCGGGAATAGTCAAGGATGACCGAAAATCTCGAGGTCCAGGGCCAATACCAGACACAGCGCGGGCATTCCCTGCCACGCTCCCCACTCGAAGAGGCCATCGCCGGCATGGAAGGCGCAGCGACGAGGTTCTCCCTCGACGCCATCAATGACGCCCAGACTCGCACCAGCTATGCCGCCAACATCAAACGCATGTCCGCTCAAGTGCGGGCAGACGTTGCGGCCGGCAGGATCAGCAGCCAGGCAGGCGTCGAGTTCTGCTATGAGATGCGCAACAAGATCATGGCAGAGCACCGCAAGGTCACGTCCGTTACCGGACTCGCCAAGGCGGAGCAGTACAAGAAAACGCCCCCGCCTCTACCGCAACTGTTCGAGAAGTATGCAACCAGCAAATTCGGCAAGTCCTACGAGGCACTTACCGCTGAACAGAAGAAGCAGATTCATTACGAAGTCATCGAATCCTCCGGTCGGGACAACGCCAAGTTCACCAAAGGCACAGACCGCTTACGTATCATGGGCAAGGTAGGCATTCTGGTGACTGCAGCATTCGCTACCTACGAAATTCTCAATGCCGACAACAAGGTCAAAGAGACTGCGCGCCAAGGCATGATCATCGGCGGAGGCGCCGCCGGGGGCTTTCTCGCCGGTCTCGGCGTCTCGCTGATCTGTGGCCCGGGCGCGCCGGTCTGCGCCATCGCCGTAGTGCTGGCGGGTAGCGCGGTTGGCGGGGTTGCAGGCAGCATGGCAGCAGACTCCCTGGGTGACGAGCTCGAGGAATTCTCCAAGTGGGAAGTATTTTGACGCACGATGAGCGCATCCGGTTGTGGTCGGCGCTATCGGATGCCTTCGTCGACAACGAAGTCGACTACGCCGCCATCGCTCGTCAGGTGGCCGGCTTTGAGCGCGCCACGGTGGAGGCTGCGTTCTTCGAGGACGTAGCTTCTGCTTGCTACTCGAACCTGCAGGCACCCATCCCGCCGATCTGGACGGCATTCGACAGCACCTGGCTCGCCGAAACCATCTACAGCACCCAAGAAGCCCGCCGCGCCTCGGCCCTTCGTCGCCTGCGCGACCAGGTCTTCGTCGCCTACCTCCGTTATCGACTCAAGGACGAATGGCAGAGTATCGAGCGCGAACTGAATCGGCAGGGCGCAGCCGCCCCCGATTGAAGGACAGCCGAGGCAGCTCGCAAGCAACGCCTCACGCCCTCACATACCTCAACACCGCCTCGCAGATCATCTCCTTGTGCCGCGCGCGGGTCGTCGGGTCGGTGAAGTCGACCTGGTGGATGGTGGCGAAGGTGTGGCGGTTGGAGACGCGGAAGAAGCAGAACGAGCTGATCATCAGGTGCAGGTCCTGCGGCTCGATGCCCGGGCGGAATACCGCGGCGGCCACGCCGCGCTCGAGGATGGCGGCGATCTCGGCGAGGATCGAGCGGTTCATCGAGCGGATCACCTGCGACTCGGCCAGGTGCGCGCCGTGGTGGATGTTCTCGATGCTGACCAGGCGGATGAAGTCGACGTTGCTGTCGTGGTGCTCGAAGGTGAACTCGACCAGCCGGCGGATCGCCGCCTCCGGGTCCAGCTCGTCGAGCTTGAGCGCGGCCTCGGTGGTGCGGATGTCGCCGTAGAGCTTCTCCAGCACCGCCAGGTAGAGCTGCTCCTTGCTGTTGAAGTAGTAGTAGATCATCCGCTTGGAGACATTGGTGCGCTCGGCGATGGCATCCACCCGGGCGCCGCTCAGGCCGTGCGCGGAGAACTCGGCGACGGCCGCATCGAGGATGTCCTGGCGCGTCTTCTCCGGGTTGTTCTTGCGCGGCTGGCGCGCTTCGATCGGCTCGGCTTTGGGCTGGGGGATGACTAGCGACATGGCTCGCGGACTCGGCAACGAAGGTTTCAGGCGATTATCGGTTGCCGCCCAGCGGGAGGGAAGCCACGCCGCCCTCCGCGGCGTGGCTTCGGCCCGTCACAGCTTGGGACTGCGCCGCCCGGAGCGGGCCTGGGCCATGGCGGCGAGGCGCACGGCGACGTTGGCCGCGCCGTAGGCCGCGTAGTCCTTGCGCTGCAGGATCTCGAAGAAGAAGCGCTCGGCGAACGGCTCGGTGTAGACGTGGAACAGCTCGCCGCCCTGGGCGTCGCGGTCGTAGAGGACGTTGAAGTAGGCCAGCTTGCTGAGGAAGTCGTCGTCGAAGTCGAAGCGCGCGGCCAGGTCGTCGTAGTAGTTCATGGGGATGTCCAGGAGCGGCACCCCGGCCTCCTTGGCGCGCTCGACGGCGACGAAGATGTCGTCGCATTCGAAGGCGATGTGGTGCACGCCCGAGCCGCGATAGGTGGACAGCGAGCGGGAGATCGCCGTGTTGCGGTTCTCCGAGATGTTCAGCGGCAGGCGCACGGTGCCGCAGCGGCTGCGGATGGCGCGGCTCTTCACCAGGCCGTAGGGGTCGGGCAGCACCACCTCGTCGTCGGCCTCGAAGTCGAACAGGCTCTTGTAGAACAGCACCCAGGAGTCCATGCCCTCGGCCGGCAGGGCCATGGCGACGTGGTCGATGCGCTTGAGCATGCCGGCGTCGTTGCTGCCCTTCAGGGCGAAGTCGGTCTCGTAGATGCTGTGGCCTTCGGCGTCGAGGTCGGCCAGGTAGATCAGGCTGCCGTCCGGGGCGCGCACCGCGGGGATCTCGCGCTCGTTGGGGCCGATCAGGCTGCGGTACGGCTGGCCGCCGAACTGGCTGGCGCGCTCCAGCGCCTGGTGGCTGTCGCGCACGCGCAGCGCGGTGGCGCACAGCGAAGGGCCGTGGGCTTCGAAGTAGCTGTGGGCGAAGGAATACGGCTCGGCGTTGAGCACCAGGTTGATGTCGCCCTGGCGCAGCAGGCTGACGTTCTTCGAGCGGTGGGTGCCGGCCTCGGCGAAGCCCAGGCGGGTCAGCCACTGCGCCAGCTGGGCGCCGTGCTCGCCGTCGACGGCGAATTCGAGGAACTCGATGCCGTCGTAGCGACTGGCCGGCGGCGGGGCGAACAGCACGCCCTCCTCGACCGGCTGGCGCTGCTCTTCCAGCAGCAGGCGGGTCTTCTCCTCCAGGTAGAGCAGCGAGCGGTGGCCGTCCACCGCGGTGGCACGCGGCGGCGCGGCGCGGAAGCCGTCGTTGAAGATCTCCAGGGACAACGGGCCGCGGTAGCCGCTTTTCAGGATCGGCGCGAGGAAGCCCGGTAGGTCGAAGTCGCCCTGCCCCGGGAAGCAGCGGAAGTGGCGGCTCCACTCCAGCACGTCCATGTTGAGAATGGGCGCGTCGGCCATCTGCACGAAGAAGATCTTCTCGCCGGGAATCTCGGCGATGGCACTCGGGTCGCCCTTGAGCGACAGGGTGTGGAAGCTGTCGAGCAGCACACCGAGGCTCGGGTGGTCGGCAGCGCGCACGATGTCCCAGACCTGCTGCCAGGTGTTGACGTGGCGGCCCCAGGCCAGCGCCTCGTAGCCGATGCGCAGGCCGCGCGCGCCGGCGCGTTCGGCGAGCAGACGCAGGTCGTCGACCAGGATCTGCCGCTCGCCCAGCGAGTCGGCGGCGACGTTGCTGCACACCAGCACCAGGTCGGTGCCCAGCTCCTGCATCAGGTCGAACTTGCGCTCGGCGCGGTCGAGGTTGCGCTGCAGGCGCTCGCGGCGGCAGCCCTCGAAGTCGCGGAACGGCTGGAACAGGGTGATCTCCAGGCCCAGGTCGGCCGCCAGCTTGCTCACTTCGCGCGGACTGCCGCCGTAGTAGAGCAGGTCGTTCTCGAAAATCTCGACGCCGTCGAACCCGGCGGCGGCTATGGCCTCCAGCTTTTCCGGCAGGGTTCCGCTGAGCGAGACGGTGGCGATGGAGCGATGCATGGGGCCTCCTGGGGCAGGCAATCCGTCTCTCCGGCAGGCGGATGGAGCGACGACTGAGGGGGTGAATCGAGTATCGACCAGGCCTTCGGGAGCGGCAATCGAAATGTACTAACCGGTTAGTATTGTGTTCGATAATCGAACAATTCAGGTTTGACCCGATTGACCGTCATTCGTCCGGCCGCCACCATCGGCCCATGAGCTGGCCAACGCCCCCTGTCGCTCGCCAGCTTCTGATCCGATAACAACAGCAACAAAACGGAATCGCCCAAATGCTCGTGCCTCCATCGTTCCTGCCGGTCCGTGCGCGGATCAGGCCACACGCCCTCCCCCCTCTTTCGCCACGCGGCGTGACCGCCCAGACACGCGCGTGACTTTCCGGCCCAAGGCCGGACCACCCCGCCCCGTCGATCCGTCGCCAATGCCACGGCCGGGGCTTTTTTGCTCGAAATCGGGAGTACAACAATAATGACGTCTCGCACCTCTCTCTCGCTCGCCATCGCCGCCGCCAGCGCCCTCGGCACCTCTGCCCTGGCGACGCCGGCGCTGGCCGCCGGCTTCGTCGACGACGCCACCGCCACGCTGAACCTGCGCAACTACTACCTGCACCGCGACTTCCGCAACTCCGCCAGCACCGCGCAGAGCCGCGCCGAGGAGTGGACGCAGAGCTTCATCCTCGACGCCCGCTCGGGCTACACCGAAGGCCCGGTGGGCTTCGGCGCCGATGTGCTGGGCCTGTATTCGGTCAAGCTCGACGGCGGCAAGGGCACCACCAACACCCAGCTGCTGCCGGTGCACGACGACGGCAGCCCGGCCGACGACTACGGCCGCCTGGCGGTGGCCGGCAAGGCCAAGTTCTCCAACACCGAACTGAAGGTCGGCGAATGGATGCCGGTGCTGCCGATCCTGCGCTCCGACGACGGCCGCTCGCTGCCGCAAACCTTCCAGGGCGGCCAGCTCACCTCGAAGGAAATCGACGGCCTGACCCTCTACGCCGGCCAGTTCCGCCAGAACAGCCCGCGCAACGACGCCAGCATGGAGGACATGACGATCTTCGGCCGCCCGGCCTTCACCTCCGACCGCTTCAACTTTGCCGCCGGCGAATACACCTTCAACGACAAGCGCACGATGCTCGGCGCCTGGTACGCCGAGCTGGAAGACCTCTACCAGCAGCAGTACTACAACCTGGTGCACAACCAGCCGGTCGGCGCCTGGACCCTGGGCGCGAACCTCGGCTACTTCATCGGCCAGGAGAACGGTGACGCGCTGGCCGGCGATCTGGACAACAAGGCCGCCTCCGGGATGTTCTCGGCCAAGACCGGCAACCACGGCTTCTACGTCGGACTGCAGAAGCTCAGCGGCGACGACGCCTGGCTGCGCGTCAACGGCACCAGCGGCGGCACCCTGGCCAACGACAGCTACAACTCCAGCTTCGACAACGCCGAGGAGCGCTCCTGGCAGCTGCGCTACGACTACAACCTGGTCGGCTGGGGCGTGCCGGGCCTGACCTTCACCACCCGCTACATCAGCGGCGACAACGTGCACAACGCGGTCACCGATGACGGCAAGGAATGGGTGCGCGAGACCGAGCTGGCCTACGTGGTGCAGTCCGGCCCGCTGAAGAGCCTCAACGTGAAGTGGCGCAACTCCAACATCCGCAAGAGCTGGGCCAACAACGGCACCGACTTCGACGAGAACCGCCTGATCGTCAACTATCCGCTCAACCTGCTCTGACCGTGCAATACCGGCCGGAGGCAACGCCGGCCTGATCCTGGGGTATGACCTTTAGCCCGTCCTCGCGACGGGCTTTTTTTCGCCGGCGGTTTTATTCGCCCAAGCGGTCAAGAACGCCCCTGCCTGCCGGGATAGCGGAGGGTGCCGGTGACGATGTGCGGGCGGCTGCGCGGCTGACGCCACCAAGCCTCCACCTCCGGAAGCAACGCCAGAAAGGCCCGAACCGCCTCGACGGGCGTCGTCTCGGCCCTGGCCCACCAGCGCGAAAGCAGCGACCGCCCCTGGCCGAAGGCGCGGACCGGAAACGGCCACATGATTCGACTGGGCGACAGCGTGCCGAGGATCAGCGCGCCACCGCGGGCTTCGAGTTCGGCCAATCCCTCGGGCGGCTCGATGAACAGCTGGACGCCGAACTGCGGGCTGCGCCGGCGATTGAAGAGGATCGCGATGGTCTCCCGCCCGGCCGCGCCCTCGCGGGTGAACTCGTAGCGCAGATTATGGCGATCGAAAGGAATGCCGGGAGGCCGATAGCCCGCGGCCGCCAGCGCGGAGGGCAGCGAGGCGTTCAGCTCGGCGCAGAGCGCGCGAAAGGGGCTGGGCATGGCGCGCGGCCTAGCTGGCGGGCTGCGATGGCGGCACGGCGACGTAGGGCTCGACCTTGTCCTGCTCGGCCGGATCGTTGCGCGCCACCACCGCGCGAGCCGGCTCGCTGTCACTGAGATTGATCGCCTCGTGCGGCACACCGGGGGGAACGAACAGGAACTCGCCGGCCTCGCTGACGACCTCGTTCTCCAGCGCCGCGCCCCAGCGGGTGAGCACGCGGCCCTCCAGCACGTAGATGCCCGTCTCGTAACCCACGTGCAGGTGCGGTTCGGCTCGCCCACCGGGCGGGATGACCACCAGATGCATGGACAACCCCTGCGCCCCGACCGTCTGCCCCGAGATGCCGACGAAATAGGGCAGCCGCTGGCGGGTCATCACCGCGCTATCGGGGCGTATGCCTTGCACCTTGCGCTCGTCTGCGGCCATGAAGGCTTCCTCCTCGTGTACCCGCGGCACGGAGCAACGGTAACGCAGCCGGCGTGCCGGATTGCCATGCCTCGCAGTGCCAGAGGTCCATCGTCGTGGTCGTCCGCCCGGTCCGGCTGCACTCCCAATTATGAGTCAGCACGCCACGCTGGCAACGAAGCGAAGCAGGTCGCGGCCAACCGTTCAGCTCAGCAGGCGTGCGGCTTCGGCCGACGGCTGAGGGAAAGAGTCACACCCCACCTGCGGCGACCGCCTGCGTATAAAAAGCGGCCAGCCGCGCGGCCTCAGGAAAGCAGGGATAAAGCGATCAATGGCACCAGATTGAACAGGAGGATGCCAATCTTGTAGACGGCCATCGCCGTGTAATGAATGCCATCGAACACCTCAGCCGACAACTTGAACCAGCGGGTATGCACTGCATACATCCAGTCACGGGCAAAGACGAAGATCAGAAACCAGAAGAGGAGAACCGCGTAGTTGGTGCCGGCGCACCAGAGCAGAAGGTCCCTGACCTCATTCGGAGTCACGACCGTTCCTCGTGAAATCCCATGCTCGCCGCGAAAAGGGCCGGGCGACAGCGGCAAGCGGGTGGTACCGATTAGAACATCCCAAGCTCATTGGGCGATTCCTTGGGAATTTCCTGGGAAACATCCCACATCTCAGCGATCTTTTCGCCATCGAACTTCAGGATATGCACGACGGCGTAGCCAAGATCTACTTTCGAAGGTTGCAGGCGGGAAAACACCGCCACCGTGTCCGCAGATTCAATGACCTTGCGGATCTGAAACGATTTGTTTGGATCCTCGGCCGAACTCTTTTCCATCGCCTCCATCAGAGAACGCCGATCACAGGGGCAGTAGGGATTGTGGTGCTTGAAGTTTTCACGAACGTAGCGTTTGTAAGCTTCCCGAACCTCTCCGGACGCACACATGGTCAGAAACTCGGCTGCCATGTCTTTCTTGCTTGGAGTCGTCATAATCTTTCTCCGCGAGAGCCAACCATCATCCGGCGCCAAGCGATGAAAAATCCAGGCGCCATTTGCCGTATGAAACTCCCTCGCCAAACCCCGCGCGCCTCCCGGTTGCGACTTACAGCCCCTGGCTGTCAGCCTGCAGGATATAAATCTCCAGAATAGTCAATCCCTTGCGGTTTGCCTGCTGCTCGGACGAATGCAGCGGATGGCAATCCATCGGCCGGAGGCTTCGTATAGGGCCGGTCGCTGCCGCAGGCGCTACAGAGGGGCCGTTCACTTGCGTGAGCGGATAGCGGACGCTGACCGAGGGACAGCCATTTTGTCCGCGCCATGGAAGCTGGGGTTTCGCAGTCAGCCGCTGTCCTCGTCGACCGCGGGTGTTAGATTGAAAACGCCCATCCCCAGCCGCCGCCTGCGGGTCCACCGCCATGCCGTATCGATCCCCTCCCCCCTTCACTCCCGACCTGTTCGGCGAAACGCCCAGCGAGTTGCCGCGCGAGGAGCGCCTCGGCGCTCAGGCGTTGCTGCTGCGCGGTTTCGCCCTGCCCTGGGTCGATGAGCTGTTGCCCGCGCTGGCGGCGGTCGAGGCGATGGCGCCGTTTCGCATCATGGTCACGCCCGGCGGGCAGTCGATGTCGGTGGCGCTGACCAACTGCGGTGAATTGGGCTGGATTAGCGACCGCCGCGGCTATCGCTACAGTCCGGCCGATCCGCTGAGCGGGCTGCCGTGGCCGGCGCTGCCGGAGGCGTTCCGCCGGCTGGCGCGGGAGGCAGCCGCCGCCGCGGGCTTCGCCGATTTCGCGCCGGACGCCTGCCTGGTCAACCGCTACCTGCCCGGTACGCGTATGAGCCTGCACCAGGACCGCGACGAGCGCAGCTTCGCGCACCCCATCGTCTCGGTGTCGCTGGGCATCCCGGCGGTGTTCCTGTTCGGCGGTCACGCGCGGCGCGATCCGGCGCAGCGGGTGGCGCTGCTGCACGGCGACGTGGTGGTGTGGGGCGGCGAGGATCGGCTGCGCTTTCACGGCATCCTACCGGTCAAGGAGGCGGTGCATCCGCTGCTCGGCGCGCAGCGGATCAATTTCACCCTGCGCAAGGCCGGCTGAACGCCCGGCCAGTGCGACGTCAGCCACATCGGCTGCTCCAACCGCTCCGGCATCCCCGTGCCGGCATTTCCGCGCAGACGAGGTCGATCCTGATCTCGCTGCCGATGGACAGTCCCCGGATCGGCTGGGCCATTGGCCTCTCGACTCAGCGTATCGGTGGCGGCTGATACCCCTCTTCCCCCACCTCGAGTTCCACACGGCTGAGAATCTTCAAATCGATCTGCTGGTTCAGGTCGCGCTTGACGGCGCCTTGCAGAGACTGGATGTCGGCAGGACTCAGAACATTGGGCCCCGCAACCCATCCACGTACGGTCCAGGACTCTCCGGCAGGCGCCGCATCGATGGCCTGCACATAAAAGTGCGGCTTGTTCGTGATCAGGCGAGTCAGCAGGCTTTCGATCTGCGCCTGTATCCGCCGCTGCCGGTCGTCGAGCGCACCGTAGTGCGCCGCACCCAGGATCACCGGTCCCTTGGCGCTCACCTCACTGGTCGAGATGCGCCGGATATCCACGCGAATATTGTTGTTTTGCAGGCGCTCCCGCAGGAACTTCTGGAATTTCTCGACCCTCTCCGGACCCGGCTGACGCGGACTCTGGATGGCTATCACCAGAACCGGCCCGGAATCGAGTTCAACCAGACTGATATCGTCGATGTGGATGTGCTCCCGGTCGGCAAAAGCCTCGCGGGCGATCGGCTCTGCCTGCTGGAGCAGGGTCATGGAAGGAGACGCCTGGACCTTTGCCGGTTTCGGCTCGAGCTCCTGCGGGGTATCCAAGACGGCGCTGACGCTTCCCCCCTGCGCCGTGGAGTCGACCTCCACGCGGGTCAGGGCGGTATCGGTCAACTGGGCGAATTGCTCGTCAGGCACGCGGTCGACCAGCCGATTCGCGCGCAAGTCATCGATCAGGGTGAAAAGGTGGCCGGTCAGCGCGGTAGCGAGCAACGTCAGGCTTATCAGTGTCAGGGCGAATTGCCCGGCGCCTCCCCGCCGACTACCCGTCTCGCCATGACTTGCAAAACCGGCGACGAAAAACACCACGACACTCACGGCTAGTGTCACCAGCACGTTGGCAAAGAACAGCAGCAGTGCCGCCAATGCCCCCTGGTAAGCCTCGGCGGCCAGGCACAGCCCAATGGCGGCGATGGGCGGATTCAACGCGATGGCGATAGCCACAGCCGGCAGTATCGGCGAGACACGCTCGTCGATCATCGCCAGGGCACCGGCAAAGCCCGCCAGCGACGCCACGCACAGACCGATGAGAGTGGGTTGGGTCTGAGCGAGCAGCAGCGCGGTGAACTCGTCCATGGGCGACAGGCGGCCAAGGGCAAAACAGAGGATCACGCCCAGCAGCGCACCGATCAACAGGGCGAGCATCGCCTTGGACAGCGATTCGACCTCGCCCCGCAAAAGCGCGAGCGACATACCGATGATCGGGGTCATGAACGGCGCCACGACGCTCGCGCCGATCAGGGTGGCCGCGCTGTCGATGAGCAAGGCAATGCCGGCGACCACCGTGGCAATGCCCAGCAAACCATAGTAGGTGCCGCCGGGTATCGACCCCTGGTGGATGTCGCCGAGAACCTGCTCGCGCCGCTCACCCGATACCTGACGCAATTGAAGCAGGGCGGTCCACCAGCCCGAAAACAACCCCGCCTGTTTCTCGCTCATCGCAAACCTCGGACGCCAACGGCTCAGAATCTATCGAATACCTCGGCACCCGGCCTGGCCTGCAAGCCATCGGCATTCTCGGCGGGCGGGGCGACTTCCGCCGGGGCTACCAGCTCGCCTGGATCGGCCGGATCGGCTGAAGCTGTTTGCTCGGCTGGGGCTGGCGGCTCGACCGAAGCGGTCTGCTCCACCGGGGCGGCCGGCTCAGCCGGACTTGCGAGTGGAGCAGTCTGAGGGGGGCACTTGACCGCAGCCGCGGCAGTGGCGGAGCGCTTGGCCGCCGGCAGGCGCCAGATGAGCAGGCCATTGTTGACCCACCCCTGTTTCCGCCCGTCCGGGGTGCGGATTCGCGCGTAGCCATCCTGAACTTCGCTGCGGAGCACCTTTTGATGGAGCGCCAAAGTGCCCAGCACTCGTGCGCCACGCCTGGGAGCACTGTAAACCTTGAGATTCCGCCGACCCGCATAGTAGGGAAGCTCAGCGGAAGGCCGGGCCTGGACCCGCGCCGGCTCCGGGGCGCGGGCCGGTTCCGGGGACTGCGAAAGAAACCCTTGCCCGGTGGAGCAGCCATTCATGCCAATCACGCCAACCAGCATGAGCAGAAAAAGACGGATCAGGCGGAGCCAGTGGCATGCTAGGAACATGATCCTTGGCCTCGGGAAATGATTGTCTGAGTCTAGATCCCTGCACGCCATCGTGTGGCCAAGGCCCCTTTTCGAAGAGCCGGCGACTTATCCTTGCCCACCCAGACCGTAAGCCGCACCGCTGCCCCACAGTCGTGAAGGCATCGGCCATAGAGGCGCCAGCCAAGGCACGAAAGCCACGGCGTCTACGGCGGGGAAGTCCATGCCTGGGGCCAGTCGCCCTGCCGTCCAGGCCGCGCCGCCACGGATCGACTCACCCGACGCAGCCCCGGGCGATTCCCCGCTCAGCGCCGAGTGAGGCCCATCGCCCGGTCGATCCGCTCGAGCAGGCGCATGCTCGGCAGACAGGCGGCGAAGGAGGATTCGGGCGTGCGCCCTTCGCGGATGGCGGCGAGAAATTCGCCGTCCTGGCGGGCGAAGCCGCTGCCCGCGGGCACGCTCTGCAGCAGGCCGTCGTGGTCCTTCAGCTCGTCGCGGTAGGCGTGCAGGGTCGCCTCCTCGCCGATGTAGCGGTAGTGGCCGCCGAACGGGCCGCGGTTGTTGAACGACAGCACCAGCGTGGCCATCGCCCCGTTGCGCGCGCGCAGGCCGATGTTCATGTCCATCGGGATGCCCAGCTCGGGATGGCGCGGGCCGGCGCTGCCCCACACGTCCAGTTCGAAGTCGTCGAGCAGCCAGGCGAACAGGTCGACGCTGTGGCAGGCGTGGTGCCAGAGCAGGCAGTCGGTCCAGCTGCGCGGCTGGCCGAACATGTTGCGGTTGTCGCGGCGCAGGAACCAGGTCTCGGCCACCAGGTGCTGCAGGTGGAATTCGCCAGCGGCGATGCGCCGCTTCAGCTCCAGGTGCGGCGCGCTGAAGCGGCGGGTATGGGCGACCATGCACACGCGGTCGCTGGCCGCGGCCTCGGCGCCGAGGCGCTCGGCGTCGGCCAGATTCAGGCTCATCGGGATCTCGGCCAGCACGTGCTTGCCGGCGACGATGGCCGCGCTGGCCTGTGCGGCGTGCAGCGCGCTCGGGCTGGCGAGGATCACCGCGTCGATATCGTCGCGCGCGAGACAGGTGGCATAGTCGAGCGAATGCTCCGGGATGCCCCACTGCGCGGCGAAGGCCGCGGTGTCGGCGGCCACGCCGCCGGCGACGCAGACCACCTCGGCGCCGGATATTTCCTGCAAGGCGGTCATATGGATACCGGCGATGGCGCCCTCGCCGGCGAGCAGGATACGGATCGGCTGGTCGTGCATGGCAGTCCCCGGATCAGGCATGCCGGCGCGCCTGCAGCCAGGCGCTGCCCAGCCCGCTCAGGGCGATCACGCCCATGCCCAGCAGCGCGCCGCCATCCGGCGCGTGGTCGAATATCAGAAAGCCGTAGAGCACGGCGAAGAAGATCTGCAGGTAGCTGAACGGCGCCAGCAGTACCGGCGAGCAGTGCTGGAAAGCCACGGTCAGCAGCATGTGGCCACTGACGGCGATCACCCCGAGGGAGATCATCCCCAGCAGCGGCGGCCACGCCGGCAGGCCGTTCCAGTAGAACGGCAGCAGCAGGGTCATGATGGCGGCACCGACCAGCCCGGTGACCAGGTTGGTGGTGGCCGCACTGTCGCGCGTACCGATGCGCCGGGTGAGCAGCTGGAAGATCGCGTAGCAGCTGGCCGAGCACACCGGCAGCAGCATGGCCGGGGTCAGCAGGCCGCCGCCGGGGCGCACGATGATCAGCACGCCGGCGAAACCGACCGCCACCAGCAGCCACTCGGCCAGACTGGCGCGCTCGCCGAGCATGGGGATGGCCAGCAGGACCACCAGCAGCGGGGTCAGGAAGTGCACGGCGGTGGCCTCGCCGATCGGCAGATAGCGGAGGGCGAACAGGAAGAACATGCCGATGGCGAGCAGCGACAGGCCGCGGGCCACCTGCAGGCCCGGGCAGTTGACCTTGAAGATGCGCAGGCCATGGCGCGGCAGTTGCCAGGCGACGAGCAGCAGGCTCTGCGCCAGGTAGCGCACCCAGAGGATCATCAGCACGCTGGTGAAGCTGGTGAGGTACTTCGACACACTGTCCAGCGACGCGAAGGCGAATACCGCGGCGCAGGTCAGCAGGATGCCCTTGAGCGGGCGGGACATGGTCATCCGGAAACGGGGTTCCTGGTGAGGGGGTGAAAGGGGCCCGGGCTTGCTGGCCTGCGGCTGGCAAGCGGGCGGACGGGGCCGTGGCGGAGCGGACTATATTAACTTGTTAGTTAATTCCGCACACGGTCCGCCCGACCACGTTCCCCTGCAGGGGCGAATTTATTCGCCTACGTGGCTTGGGCAGGCGAATAAATTCGCCCCTACAGGCCCGCCCGGCGCATCCATCACTCCAGCGATTCGACGCCCAGCTCGTTCCACACTTCCTCGGCCAGGTGGAAGGTGGCGTTGGCCGCCGGGATGCCGCAGTAGATCGCGCTCTGCAGCAGCACTTCCTTGATCTCGTCGCGGCTCACGCCATTGTTGCGCGCGGCACGCAGGTGCAGCTTCAGCTCGCCCTCGCGGTTCATGCCGATCAGCATGGCGATGGTGATCAGGCTGCGGGTGTGGCGCGGCAGGCCCGGGCGGGTCCAGATGTCGCCCCAGGCATGGCGGGTGATCATTTCCTGGAACTCGCCGTTGAACTCGGTGATGTTCTTCAGGCTGCGGTCGACATGGGCGTCGCCCAGCACCGCGCGGCGCACCTGCATGCCGGCTTCGTAGCGTTGTTTCTCGTCCATTGCTGGCTCCGTGAGAGGCTCGGCCGGCTCGCTCGTGGCGGCTGGCCTGATGATTATGGTGACGGGCGCGCTGGTGAGGCGCCCTGCTCCGCCAGTGCAGGCGGGCTGGATTCTCGTAGGGTGGGCAACGGCGCAGCCTTGCCCACCGTGGCTGTTGGTGGACAAGCGCTGCGCGCGTTGTCCACCCTACGCCCGTACTTACTTCCTGAGGAACGCCAGCACCGCCTGGCTGAAGGCGTCGCCGGCCTCGACGTTGGACAGGTGCGCGGCGTGGAACTCGACCAGCTCCGCGCCCTTGATGCGCTCCTGCATAAAGCGGCCATGCTCCGGCGTAGTGACGGCATCGAAGCTGCCGCAGACGATCAGGGTCGGCGCGGTGATCGCAGCGATCTGCTCGCGGTAGTCGGCGTCGCGCACCGCGGCGCAGTTGGCGGCGTAGCCCTGCGGCGAGGTCTGCGCCAGCATGCCGACGATGGGCTCGACCTTGCCCGGCTGGGCGGCGGCGAATTCGGCGGTGAACCAGCGACCGATAGAGGCGTCGCGCAGATCGCGCATGGCCTGCTGACCGCCGGCCAGCACGGTGTCGATGCGGGTGTTCCAGACCTCGTCAGTGCCGATCTTCGCGCCGGTGTTGCACAGCACCAGCTTTTCCAGGCGCGCGCCGGCGTTGATGCCCAGCCACTGGCCGATCAGGCCGCCCATCGACAGGCCGCAGAAGGAAAACTTCTGGATGTCCAGGGCATCGAGCAGCGCCAGCACGTCGCGGCCGAGCTGTTCGATGTTGTACGGACCCTCGGTCACCAGCGAGGCACCGTGGCCGCGGGTGTCGAAGCGCAGCACGCGAAACTCCTTGGCGAACGCCGGGATCTGCGCGTCCCACATGTGCAGGTCGGTGCCCAGCGAGTTGGACAGCACCAGCACCGGCGCGCCGGCCGGGCCGTCGAGCTGGTAGTTGAGGGCGCCATCGGCGAGTTGCACGGTCGGCATGGAAGACTCCTTAGCGGTGGGTGGCGCGGTGTTCGGCCACGGCACGGGCGACCCAGCTCTGCGCCAGGCCAAGGTAATGGGACGGATCGAGCAGGCGATCCAGTTCGGCGGCGGACAGCTCGGCGGCGACTTCGGCGTTGCCGCCGAGCACGGCGCGCAGGTGGCGACCGTCGTTGACCGCCTGGCGGCAGCACTGCTCGACCAGGTGGTGGGCGCGCTCGCGACCGATGCGCTGGGCCAGGGCGATGCTCACCGCCTCGGCCAGCACCAGGCCGCGGGTCAGGTCGAGGTTCTCGCGCATGCGCGCGGCGTCCACTTCCAGACCGGGCAGCAGCAGGCGCGCCTGCTGGAGGGCGCCGGACAGCAGGCAGCACAGCTCGGGCAGGGTTTCCCACTCGGCATGCCAGAGGCCGAGGCTGCGCTCGTGCTCCTGCGGCATGGCCGACAGCATGGTGGCGACCAGCCCCGGCGCGCGAGTAGCGGCGCCGATCAGCACGGCGGCGCCGACCGGGTTGCGCTTGTGCGGCATGGTCGAGGAACCGCCCTTGCCGGGCGCGGACGGCTCGAACGCCTCGCCGACGTCGGTCTGCATCAGCAGGGACAGGTCGCGGCCGAGCTTGCCGAGGGTGCCGGCGAGCAGGCCGAGCCAGCCGGCGAACTCGACCAGACGGTCGCGCTGGGTGTGCCAGGGCTGCTCGGGCAGGGTCAGGTCCAGTTCGCGGGCCAGCGCCTCGGACACCGGCAGGGCGTGCTCGCCCAGCGCGGCGAGGGTGCCGGCGGCGCCGCCAAACTGCAGCACCAAAAGGCGCGGTTTCAATTCGGCCAGGCGCTGACGCTGGCGGGTGAGCGCGCCGAGCAGGCCGGCGAGCTTCATGCCGAGGGTCACCGGGGTGGCGTGCTGCAGCCAGGTGCGCCCGGCCAGCGGCGTGGCGGCATGGCGCTCGGCCTGGGCGGCGAGGTCGTCGGCCAGTTGCGCCAGCTCGGTTTCGAAGAGGGCGATGGCGGCGCGCAGTTGCAGCACCAGGCCGCTGTCCATGGCGTCCTGGCTGGTGGCGCCGAGGTGCACGTAGCGCTCGGCCTCGGCGTCGACGGCGGCGATCTGCCGGCCGAGGGCCTTGACCAGCGGAATCGCCGAGTTGCCGGCGGAGGCGATGGCAGTGGCCAGCGCGGGAATATCGTAGAGCTCGGCGCGGCAGGCGCCGGCGATGGGCGCCACGGCGGCGGCCGGAATCAGCCCGACCGTCGCCTCGGCGCGCGCCAGCGCGACCTCGAAGTCGAGCATGCCCTGCAACCGGCCCTGGTCGCAGAACACCGCGCGCATCGGCGCGCTGGTGAAGTAGGCATCGAACAGTTGGTTGCTCAAGACGGTGTCATCCTGTGAGCGATGGGATAGGACCAAGGTTGGCAGCGCGGCGCGACGGGGTCCAGCGCGGAGGCGGCGGTGCCGCACGCAACCGTAGGGTGGACAACGACGCAGCCTTGTCCACCAGACCAGGTGGCACGTGGTGGACAATCGCTGCGCGAGTTGTCCACCCTACGCCATGCCCCTACTCCGCTTCACACGCGCTCGATGGCCAGCGCCAGGCCCTGCCCGACGCCGATGCACATGGTGGCCAGGCCCAGCTTGCCGCCGGATTTCTCCAGCTGGTGCAGGGCGGTCAGCACCAGACGCGCGCCGCTCATACCCAGCGGGTGGCCGAGGGCGATGGCGCCGCCGTTCGGGTTGACCCGCGCGTCGTCATCACTGATGCCCAGCTCGCGCATGCAGGCCAGACCCTGGGCGGCGAAGGCTTCGTTGAGCTCGATCACGTCGAAGTCGGCGACCGCCAGGTTCAGACGCTCGCAGAGCTTCTGCACCGCCGGCACCGGGCCGATGCCCATGATGCGCGGCTCGACGCCCGCGGCGGCCATGCCGAGCACCCTGGCGCGCGGCTTCAGGCCGTACTTGGCCACCGCTTCGGCCGAAGCCAGGATCATCGCCGCGGCGCCGTCGTTGATGCCCGAGGCGTTGCCGGCGGTGACGGTCTTGCCCTCGCCGTTGACCGGCTTGAGCTTGGCCAGCGCTTCGGGCGTGGTGTCCGGGCGCGGATGCTCGTCGGTATCGACGACGGTGTCGCCCTTCCTGCCCATGATCACCACCGGGACGATTTCCTCGGCGTAGTAGCCCTCGGCCTGGGCGCGGCCGGCGCGCTGCTGGCTGCGCAGGGCGAAGGCGTCCTGGTCGGCGCGCGAGATGCCGAAGTCCTCGGCCACGTTGTCGGCGGTCTGCGGCATGGCCTCGACGCCGTACTGGGCTTTCAGCAGCGGGTTGACGAAGCGCCAGCCCATGGTGGTGTCTTCGATCTTCTGGCTGCGACCGAAGGCGCTGTCGGCCTTGCCCATCACATAGGGCGCGCGGCTCATCGACTCGACGCCACCGGCGATGGCCACCTCGATCTCGCCCAGGGCGATGGCGCGGAAGGCGCTGCCCACCGCGTCGAGGCCCGAGGCGCACAGACGGTTGAGGGTCACGCCCGGCACGCTGGCCGGCAGGCCGGCGAGCAGCAGCGACATGCGCGCGACGTTGCGGTTGTCCTCGCCGGCCTGGTTGGCGCAGCCGTAGAACACGTCGTCGATGGCCGTCGGATCGAGCTGCGGATTGCGCTCGAGCAGGGCTTTCAGCGGAATCGCACCCAGATCGTCGGCGCGCACCGCCGCCAGCCCGCCGCCGAAGCGGCCGATGGGCGTACGGACGGCGTCGCAGATGAAGACGTCGCGGCTCATGCGTCACCTCCGACCTGGCCACCGTGGGCGGCGGCGGTGCGGGCTTCCAGGGCGCGCAGGGCGTCCAGTTCGACGGCGGTCGGCTCCGGGGTGACTTTCACGTCGGCGGCGAAGCGGATCGCCCAGCCGGTGTTCTCGATCACCTGCTCGCGGGTCACGCCCGGGTGCAGCGCGGTGACGATGAATTCGTTGGTGCCGGCCTCCGGCTCCATGATGCACAGGTCGGTGATGATGCCGACCGGGCCCTTGCCCGGCAGGCCGAGCTGCTGGCGATGGTCGCCGCCCTCGCCGAAGCCGACCGAGGTGATGAAGTCGAGCTTGTCGACGAAGCTGCGATGACCCTGCTTGAGGATGATCAGCACCTCTTTCGCCGAGCCGGCGATTTCCGGGGCGCCGCCGGCGCCGGGCAGGCGCACCTTCGGCGAGAAGTAGTCGCCGACCACGGTGGTGTTGATGTTGCCGTACTTGTCGACCTGCGCCGCGCCGAGGAAGCCGACGTCGATGCGCCCGCCCTGCAGCCAGTAGCGGAAGATCTCGCCGGTGGGCACCACGGTGTCGGCGGTCTCGGCCAGCTCGCCGTCACCGATGGACAGCGGCAGCACGCTCGGCTTGGCGCCGATGGGCCCCGATTCGTAGATCAGCACCACGTCCGGGGACGAGGTCAGGCGTGCCAGGTTGGCGGCCTTGGACGGCAGGCCGATGCCGACGAAGCACACGGCGCCGTTCTTCAGGCGGCGGGCGGCGGCCACGGTCATCATTTCGTTGGTGGTGTAACTCATTACTTGGCCTCCTGCTGCGCGGCCAGCTTGGCCTTGAACTCGGAAAAATCGGCGGTGCCGCGGATGTAGGTGTCGATCCAGGCGGTGAAGGTGTCGCGGTTGCGCGCGATCGGATCCCAGGCCTGGTAGAAGCGGTTGTCGCGCTCGTAGTAGCCGTGGGCGTAGGACGGATGGGCGCCACCCGGCACCACGCAGACCGCGGACAGCGCCCAGGTCGGCAGCACGCAGGCGTTCATCGGCGCGTTGAGGTCGTCGACGATCTCCTCGACGGTGACGATGGCGCGCTTGGCGGCCAGCACGGCTTCCTTCTGCACGCCGAGGATGCCCTGCACCAGCACGTTGCCCTTGCGGTCGGCCTTCTGCGCGTGGATCACGGTGACGTCCGGGCGCACGCTCGGCACGGCGGCCAGCTGCTCGCCGGTGAACGGGCAGTTGATGAACTTGATCAGCGGGTTGACCTTGGGCAGGTCGGAGCCGGCGTAGGCGCGCAGCACGGCGAACGGCAGGCCGGAGGCGCCGGCGACGTAGGCGTTGGCCAGGTCGGCGTGGCTGTGCTCCTCGATCTCCAGGGCGTGCGGCCACTGCTTCTCCACCGCATCGCGCAGGCGGTGCAGCGAACCGACGCCGGGGTTGCCGCCCCAGGAGAAGATCAGCTTCTTCGCGCAGCCGGAGCCGATCAGCTGGTCGTAGATCAGGTCGGGGGTCATGCGCACCAGGGTCAGCTCTTTCTTGCCCTGGCGGATGATCTCGTGACCGGCGGCGGTCGGAATCAGGTGGGTGAAGCCTTCGAGGGCGACGGTGTCGCCATCGTTGACGAAGCGCTGGACGGCTTCGCGCAGGGTGAGGATTTCGGCCATTGTTTCTGCTCTAGCTCGTTGACGGTGCCCGACGCTGTGGCGCCGGCCAGTGCGTCAACATTAGGACGCGGGCCGAAGCGAAACAATCCGATAATCGAATCTTGGTTCGATAATCGAACAATAACGCAGACATGTCACCGCCAGCCAAAATGCCGACGCATGGCCGCCGCAGAGCGGGCCCCGCGCCGGGCGCCGCAAAAAAACGCCGCCCGTACCTAGCGGTGACGGGCGGCCAAGGGGAGGAACGTTGTGAGCCCCAACCGGCGGCCTCGCCGCAGCGGGGACGGGCCCTTTTGTAGGGGCGAATTTATTCGCCTGACGGGGCTGCGCTGGCGAATGAATTCGCCCCTACAGAGATGCGGCGGTGGTGCAATTCGCCGACGCGGCCGAACCGGGCGAATGAATTCGTCCGCCACGGCCACGCCAGCGGCGCACAGACGACTCAGAACAGCGTGACGGTGTAGGTCAGGATCAGGCGGTTCTCGTCGATGTCGGTGCGGTAGTTGGAACGCGCGGTGACGTTGCGCACGCGCACGCCGAAGTTCTTCAGCGGGCCGCTCTGCACCACGTAGGCGAGGTCCAGATCGCGCTCGAACTCCTCGCCCTCGAAGCCGCGGCCGGTGTCGACGTTGTCGCCCTCGATGTAGCGCACGGTGGCGGTCAGGCCCGGTACGCCGAGGGAGGCGAAGTCGTAGTCGTAGCGCAGCTGCCAGGAGCGCTCGTCGGCGTAGGCGAACTCGTAGGTCGGCACCTCGTTGCCCAGCGGCGAGACGTTGGCGAACACGCGCGGGAAGGCGTCGTCGCCGTAGATGCCCTGGTAGCCGACGTAGACGGTGTGGCCGCCGCGCTTGACCGACAGCAGGGAGAAAAACGCCTGGTTGTCGATGTCGCCGAGCAGCTGCTTGCCGTCCTCGGCGGAGTCGTAGTAGCCGAGGTTGGCGCCCAGGGTCCAGGCGCCCAGCGGCTGGCTGTGCTTGAGGCCGAAGAAGCGCTGGTCGTAGATGTCCTCCAGCTGGCCGTACCAGGCGCTGACCGTGGTGCGGTTCTGGTTGAACGCGTAGTCGGCGCCGGCGTAGTTGAAGCGATCCGAGCTGACCGCGAGCTGCGGCACGTGGCCGAGCATGGCCGACATCTCGCCGTCGCCCGCTTCGTTGCGCAGGTGGCTGGAGCGCAGTTGGCCGCCCTGCAGGGTCAGCCCGGCGATTTCCTGGGAAACGATGCTCGCGCCCTGGTAGCTCGGCGGCAGCAGGCGGATGTCGGAGAAGGTCAGCACCGGCAGGTTGGGCTGCAGTTCGCCGACCTTCAGCTCGGTCTTCGACACCCGCACCTTGGCGGCGGCGCCCAGGCGGCTGTACTCGTCGGCGGCCTCGCCATCCTGCTGCACCGGCAGCAGGCCGGTGCCGCTGCGGTCCGGGCTGGAGTCGAGCTTGATGCCGAGCAGGCCTATGGCGTCGACGCCGAAGCCGACCGGCCCCGGGGTGTAGCCGGACTTGAAGTTGAGGATGAAGCCCTGCGCCCACTCCTCGGCCTTGGATTTGCGCTGCGCGGCGGGCGAGCCGACGATGTCGGAGAAGTCGCGGCTGAAGTAGTAGTTGCGCGCCGTCAGGGTGGCGGTGGAGTCCTCGAAGAAGCCCCCCTCGCCGGCCAGGGTGGTCAGCGGAATGGCCAGGGTGATGGCGGTGGCGAGGGCCAGGCGTTGGGTTTTCGGATACTGGTTCATGTCGTTCTCTTGTTCTTATCGTTGCTGAGAGCACCCTCGCCGCCTCGCTACTCCGGCGGGCACGCAGGCAGGGTGTGGCTTACCGCCGCCCTGCCCGGACCAGGCCCGGCAGAACGGCAATAACGGTGGCGTCAGCGCGACGCCGGTTGCGCCGCCGGGGCGGTCGCCGACCTGCGGGCGCTCATCGCCCAGTGGCAGGCCAGGCCGAACAGCAACCCCCAGAAGGCTGCCGACAGGCCGAGGAAGGACACCCCCGAGGCGGTGACCAGGAAGGTGAACAGCCCGGCGTCGCGCTCGCTCGGTTGCGCCGCGCTGCGCGCCAGCGCCTCGCTGATCGCGCCGAACAGGGCGAGCCCGGCCAGCGCGGCGACCAGCTCGGCCGGGAAGGCGGCGAACAGCGACACCAGGGTGGCGCCGCCGACGCCGAGCACGAGGTACAGCACGCTGCCGGACAGCGCGGCGACGTAGCGGCGGTCCGGCTCCTCGTGCGCCTCGCGGCCGGTGCACAGGGTGGCGGTGACCGCGGCGAGGTTGAGGCCGTGGCAACCGAAGGGCGCGAGCAGCGCGCTGCCCACCGCGCTGGCGCTGACGATGGGGCTGGCCGGGGTCTGGTAGCCGGCGGTGCGCAGCACCGCCATGCCCGGCATGAACTGACCGGTGAGCGCCACCAGCACCAGCGGCAGGGCCAGGTTGAGGGTCGCGGCAAGGCTGAATTCGGGGACGATCCACTGCGGGGTGGCGAGGCCGAGCACCAGCGCATCGGCGCGGAAGTCGCCGCCGGCGACGGTCAGCGCGGTGCCGACCAGCAGCACCATCATCACCGCGTAGCGCGGCAGCAGGCGGCGGAAGACCACGTAGGTGGCGAACATCGCCAGCACCAGCAGCGGCTTGGCCGGCAGCGAGCGGAACAGCGCGGCGCCGAAGGAAAACAGGATGCCGGCCTGCATGCCGGCGGCGATGGAGCCCGGCAGGCGGGCGATGATGCGGTCGAAGGCACCGCTCAAGCCGATCAGCAGGAGGATCAGGCTGGCCACCAGATAGGCGCCGACCGCCTGGTTCAGGCCGATCTCAGGGAGCTGGGAAACCAGCAGCGCGGAGCCGGGAATCGACCAGGCGATCACCACCGGAACCCGGTAGCGCAGGCTGAGCAGGATGCCGAGCACGCCGCTGCCGATGGCGATGGCCCACACCCAGGAGGACAGCATCTCGCGGGGCAGATCCGCGCTTTCCGCGGCCTGGAAGATGATCACCAGCGGGCCGGCGAAGGAAATGATGGTGGCGATGCAGCCGGCGACGATGGCCGACAGCGAGAGGTCCCTGAACAGGTCTTTCATGGTGCCTCGCAAGGTATCGATGGCGCCCGTCGAGGGACGCTCTTGTTGTGGGTGACCGCGGGGCGCCGACCGCCCGCGCGGTTACAGCTCGCCGCCTCGCCGCCGGGGCGCGCACGGGGGCGGTCGTGCGCGATCCGGCGGTGACGCGGCGGCGGGCCTGCCCTCCCGGCAAGCCCGCCCTGCCCGCTTAGGCGCCTTGCACCTGCAGGGCGCGCGGACGCAGGCTGCGCAGCTCGGCCTCGGGGCTCACGGCGTTCTGCAGCTGGAAGTCGAAGTCCAGCTCGGCGAAGCGGTTGCCTTCCACGCCACGGTCGCGGGCGGCGGCGGCGTCCTCGACGAAGCGGATGTCGCCGACCAGGCCATCGCGGGTGGCGTAGGCGAAGTCGTCCCACAGGTACTTCTCGCCGGCCAGGTTGATCTGGGTGGTCAGCAGGCGATAACCCGGCGCGGAGATGAAGAAGTGGATGTGCGCCGGGCGCTGGCCGTGGCGGCCGAGCAGGTCCAGGCACTCCTGGGTCGGGCCCTTGGGGTCGCAGCCGTAGCCGGACGGCACGATGCTGCGCGCGCGGTAGCGGCCTTCGGCGTCGGTGACGATGCGGCGGCGCAGGTTGTACTCGGACTGGCTCTTGTCGAAGTACGAGTAGTTGCCCTTGGTGTTGGCGTGCCACAGGTCGACGGTGGCGCCGGCCACCGGCTTGCCGTCGGCGTCCAGCACGCGGCCCTGCAGGAACATCACGGTGGCGACGTCCAGCTCGCTGCCGTCGTCCATGCGGGTCTCGCCCTGGCAGATCGGTGCGCCGGCCACGTACAGCGGGCCTTCGATGGTGCGCGGGGTGCCGCCGGTCAGGCCGACCTGCTCGTCCTTGGCGTCCTGCAGCAGGTCGAGGAAGTGCTCGAGACCCAGGCCCGCGATCAGCAGGCCGAACTCGTGGCGGCCGCCCAGGCGGTTGAGGTAGTCCACCGCCAGCCAGAACTCGTCCTGGGTCACTTCCAGGTCTTCGACGATCTTCGCCACGTCGTTGACGATGCGCAGCATCAGCTGCTTCAGGCGCGGGCTGCCCTGGTCGTTGTTGAAGCCGCTGACTTCCTGGAAGAACTGCTGGACTTCGGCGGTTTGGGAGACTTTCACGGTCATGGTGGTCAACCTCGGATCGGGATTGTTGTTATCGAATGAAGCGGCTGGCGATCAGCGATCGTCGGCGTGGATGGACGAGGGATGGCGGCACAGGCCGTCGACCTCGATGTCCATGTAGGGGAACAGCGGCAGCTGCATCAGGGTGTCGTGCAGCTCCTCGACGCTGGCCACGTCGAACACGCTGTAGTTGGCGTAATGCCCGGCGATCCGCCACAGGTGGCGCCACTTGCCCTCGCGCTGCAGGCGCTGGGCCAGCTCCTTCTCGTCAGCCTTGAGACGGGCGGCCTGGTTCGGGTCCATGTCGACCGGCAGCTTCACCGTCATCTTCACGTGGAACAGCATCGGAACTTCCTCCTCGGTATCACTGGCGGGCGAAGCGCTTGACGCGTTCTTCGTCCAGGGTCAGGCCCAGGCCCGGGGTACGCGGCACTTCCAGGTGGAAGTCGCGGTACACCGGCGCCTCGGTGACGATTTCTTCGGTGAGCAGCAGCGGGCCGAACAGCTCGGTGGCCCAGGTGAGCTTGTTGAGGGTGACGAAGGCGTGCGCGGAGGCCAGGGTGCCGACCGAGCCTTCCAGCATGGTGCCGCCGTACAGGGCGATGCCGGCCGCCTCGGCGATCTGCGCGGTGCGCAGCACGGCGCGCGGGCCGCCGTTCTTGGCGATCTTCAGGGCGAACACGCTGGCAGCGCCGTCGGCGGCCAGGCTGAAGGCGTCCTCGACGCTCTCGATCGACTCGTCGGCCATGATCGGCGCCGGACTGCGCTGGTTGAGGCGCACCTGGCCGCCGCGGTTGATGCGCGCGATCGGCTGCTCGATCAGATCGATGCCGTTGTCGCCGAGTACCCGGCAGCCGCGGATCGCCTGCGACTCGTCCCAGCCCTGGTTGACGTCGACGCGCACGCTGGCGCGCTCGCCGAGCGCCTGCTTGATCGCCACCACGTGCCTGAGGTCCTGCTCCAGCGCATTGGCGCCGATCTTCAGCTTGAAGATGCGGTGGCGACGCAGATCGAGCATGCGCTCGGCCTCGGCGATGTCCTTGGCGGTGTCGCCGCTGGCCAGGGTCCAGGCCACTTCCAGGCTGTCGCGCACCCGGCCGCCCAGCAGCTCGCTGACCGGCAGGCCCAGGCGCTTGCCCTGGGCGTCGAGCAGCGCGCTCTCGATACCGGACTTGGCGAAGGTGTTGCCCTTGGCGATCCTGTCCAGGCGCAGCATGGCGGCGTTGATGTTGGCCGCGTCCTGACCGACCAGCACCGGGGCGAGGTGGCTGTCGATGTTCTGCTTGATGCTCTCCGGGCTTTCGTTGCCGTAGGAGAGCCCGCCGATGGTGGTCGCCTCGCCGATGCCCTGCACGCCGTCGCTGCAGTGCAGGCGGATGAGCACCAGGGTCTGGTGCTGCATGGTGTGCATGGCCAGCTTGTGCGGGCGGATGGTCGGCAGGTCGACGATGACCGTCTCGATGCGTTCGATCAGGGCGTGGCTCATATCAATTTCCAAAGGTTGCGGGCCGATGCGCTCAGGCCTTGGCCGGCGCCATGGCGACAGCCGGGGCGCTGGCGCGCTGGCTGCTGACGGCGAACACGGTCATGGCGAGGGCGGCAATCGCACCGGGGATGGCGAAGGCCATGAAGTTGAGTTGCAGCGGCAGCTCCATGCCCAGCAGCACACCGCCGAGCAGCGGGCCGACGATGGCGCCGTTGCGGCCGACGCCGGAGGCCCAGCCGAGACCGGTGGAGCGGATCGCCAGGCTGTAGAACTGCGCGGCGCAGGCGTACAGCAGGATCTGCGTGCCGATGGTGGTGGCGCCGGCGATGGCGATCAGCAGGTAGAGCACCGGGGTCGGGCTCTTGAAGCCGAGCAGGCTGATCGACACGGCGGCGACCACGAAGAAGGCCACCAGCACGCGCGGCAGGTTCATGCGATCGCCCAGCCAGCCGCCGAAGATCGCGCCGACCACCGAGCCGCAGTTGAGCGCGACCAGGAACGACAGGCTGGAGCCCAGGCTGTAGCCGGCGTTGGCCATCAGCTTCGGCAGCCAGGAGCTCAGCGCGTAGACCATCAAGAGGCAGCAGAAGAACGCCACCCAGATCGACAGGGTGCGCACCGCGCGGCCCTCGCGGAACAGCTCCAGGGCGGCGACGCCCTTGCCCTTCACGTCGGCCATTTCCAGTACGGCGTCGTCCTGCAGGGCGCGGCTCGGGTCGACGCGCTTGAGCAGCGCGCGGGCCTCGTCGCTGCGACCCTGGCGGACCAGGAAGCCGATCGACTCGGGCAGGTAGAGCATGATCACCGGCAGCAGCAGCAGCGGCACGGCGGCGGCGAAGAACATCGCCTTCCAGCCGAAGGCCGGCAGCATGTAGATGCCGATGCCGGCGGACAGCATGCCGCCCACCGCGTAGCCGCTGAACATGATGGCGACCAGGGTGCTGCGCAGACGCTTGGGCGCGTACTCGTTCATCAGCGCCACGGCGTTGGGCATCAGCCCGCCGCAGCCCAGGCCGGCGACGAAGCGCAGGATGCCGAACTCGGTCGGCCCGCTGGCGAAGCCGTTGAGCACGGTGGAGCCGCTGAACAGCACGAAGCAGATGGCGATGCCCTTCTTGCGGCCGATCTTGTCGGCCAGGGTGCCGAAGGCCAGGGCGCCGAACATCATGCCGAACAGCGCGTAGCTACCGAGGGCGCCGGCCTGCAGCGGGGTCAGGCCCCACTCCTTCATCAGCACCGGCAGGACCACGCCGTAGATGAACAGGTCGTAGCCGTCGAAGATCAGCAGCAGCGCGCACAGGCTCATTACCATCCAGTGGAAGTTCGTGAAGCGCGCGTCGTCGATGATGTGGTGGACGTCGATTTTTCGCATGGCGTTTCTCTTTTGTTGTTGTTGTGAAGATTCGTACGCATTGCTGGTGGTCCGCGGGGGCCGGTGGGCCGGCCCCCGCGGATGCGGGTGTCAGCCCAGGTCGCCGCCGCCTACCGGCAGGGTCACGCCGGTGATGTAGGAGGCCTCGTCCGAGGCGAGGAACAGGATCGCGCCGACCTGTTCGTCGATGGTCCCGTAGCGCTTCATCAGGCTCGACTGGATGGTCTGGTCGACGATCTGCTGGTACCAGACCTTCTCCTGCGCGCTCTGCTCGGCACTGTTACGCGGGATGCGCCGCGGCGGGGCTTCGGTGCCGCCCGGCGCGGTGGCGTTGACGCGGATGCCGCGCTCGGCAGTTTCCAGCGCCAGGCACGCGGTCAGCGCGTTGACGCCGCCCTTGGCCGCGCCGTAGGGCACACGGTTGACGCCGCGGGTGGCGATGGAGGAAACGTTGACGATGGCGCCGGCGCCCTGCGCGAGCATGTACGGCAGCGCGGCGTGGCAGCACCACAGGGTGGGGAACAGCGAGCGACGCACCTCGGCCTCGATCTCGCTCTCCTTGTAGTGTTCGAAGGGCTTGGCCCAGATGGTGCCGCCGACGTTGTTGACCAGGATGTCGAGGCGGCCGAAGCGTTCCACGGCGGCGGTCATGACCCGCGCGCAGTCGGCGCTCTGCTCGAGGTCGGCGGTGAGGGTCAGCACCTCGACGCCGGCCAGTTCGCCCTGCAGTTCGTGGACCAGTTCGGAGCGGTCGACCAGAACCAGGCGGCCACCCTCGGCGGCCATGCGCAGGGCGACGCCGCGGCCAATGCCCTGGGCCGCGCCGGTGATCACCGCGACCTTGTCTTGGAAACGCTTGTTCATGGCGATGAATCCTTAAAAAAGGGCCTGTGGTTAGCAGGCCCAAGGCCTCTCAAGCTGTAATCGGGGACCCGCAGCCGGGAGCCGGAAGTCAGGCGCTGGCGGCGAACTTCTCGTAGTAGAAGTTGGCGGGCTGGATGCCGCGCTGGCGCAGGTCCTGGCTGACCGCCTCGACCATCGGCGGCGGGCCGCACAGGTAGATGTCGACGTCGCCGTCGTTGAGCTGGCCGGGGGCGATGTGCTGGGTGACGTAGCCCTTGTTCGGATAGGCGCTCTCGGGGTTGGCCACGCAGGCGGCGAAGGTGAAGTTGGGGATGCGCGCGGCGAAGGCTGCGAGCTTGTCCATCTCGACCAGGTCGAAGTCGTTGGTCACGCCGTAGATCAGGTGCACCGGATGGGCGCTGCCCTCGGCGGCGATCTTCTCGAGCATGGCGAGGAACGGCGCCAGACCGGTGCCGCCGGCGAGCAGCAGCAGCGGGCGCTTGATGTCGCGCAGGTAGAAGCTGCCCAGCGGGCCGGTCAGGGTCATGGCGTCGCCGGCCTTGGCCTGGTTGCCGAGGAAGCTGCTCATCAGGCCGCCCGGCACGTTGCGGATCAGGAAGCTGACCGCGCCGCCGCTCTGCAGCGAGCTGAACGAGTAGGCACGGGTCTCGCCGGTGCCCGGCACCTGCAGGTTGACGTACTGGCCCGGCAGGAAGGCCAGGCTTTCCAGCTCGGCGCCGGCGATGGTAAGGCCGATGCTGCTGGCCGACAGCGCGCGCACTTCGCGGATCTCGGCCTTGAAGCTGGCCTGCTGGGTCTTGCACACGGCGGAGGACGCCGGCACGCGCACCACGCAATCGCTCTGGGCGCGCATCTGGCAGGTCAGCACATAGCCCTGCTGCAACTCGTCGTCGCTCAGCGCGTCCTCGATGAAGTTGTCGCCCATGTCGTAGCTGCCGGCTTCGGCGAAGCACTTGCAGGCGCCGCAGGCGCCGTCGCGGCAGTCCAGCGGAATGTTGACGCCCTGGCGGTAGGCGGCATCGGCCACGGTCTCGCCGACCTTGGCGTCGATGAAGCGGGTGACCCCGTCTTCGAAATTCAGTGCGATCTTGTGCGACATGCTGCACCTCGCTTGGAGCAATTATCAGCGCATGGCCCGGGCCACACGCGCACGCAGGGAGGAAGTGGCGCCGGCGGCGCCCTTCCGGTCCAGCCTGGGGCGCCAACGGCGCCCCGGCCGGATCATTTAGATGTGGTAAACGTCGATGACCTGGCGGACGTAGTCGTTCTTCAGGACCACCTTCTTCTCCTTGATCACCGGGTTGGAGCCGCGGGTGTCGAGGGTGTAGAAGCTGGTGCCGTAGAAGTGGTCGACGGTCTTGTAGCGGAAGCTCATGGTGTGCCAGTTGAAGCGCACCTTCACGAAGCCCTCGCCCTGCTCGACGATCTCCAGGTTGCTGATGTTGTGCGAGGTGCGGGTATCCGGGATGGTGGCACTCGAACGCTCGGTCTTGATGCGGAACACGCGGTCTTCCAGGCCGCTGCGGTTGCCGTACCAGATCAGCGAGATTTCGCGCTGCGGGTCCTGGGTCAGCTCGTCCTGGTCATCCCAGGCCGGCATCCAGAAGCTGGCGTCCGGGGCGTACAGCTCCAGCCACTCGTCCCACTGCTTCTCGTCCAGGAAGCGCGCTTCGCGGTAGAGGAAGTCGCGAACCTGCTCGTAGGTCATGCTCATTTACGCGCCCTCCACGTGGATCAGCTGGTCCTTTTCCTTCTTCAGCGCCTTGATCATTTCCTGCTGCCAGTAGTTGTGCTGCAGCACGAACAGGCCCTCGTCCTCGGTGCGCACGCCGCTGAGCTGCGGTTGCAGGTCGATTTCCCTGGCGGCCTCGTCGGCGCCGTCGACCCAGTGCTTGGCACCGCGCGACATGTCGTTCCACGGCATGGCACGGCCCTGGAAGCCTTCCTGGCAGGCGCGGAACTCTTCCAGGTCGTCCGGGGTGGCCATGCCGGAGACGTTGAAGAAGTCTTCGTACTGGCGGATGCGGCGGGCACGCGCTTCGGCGTTCTCGCCCTTGGGCGCGATGCAGTAGATGGTCACTTCGGTCTTGTCGACCGACAGCGGACGGGCGATGCGCAGCTGCGAGCCGAACTGGTCCATCAGGTACAGGTTCGGGTACAGGCACAGGTTGCGCGAATGGCCGATCATCCAGTCGGCGCGGGCTTCGCCGAACTCGCTGACCAGGCGCTCGCGCTGGGCGAACAGCGGGCGGTCTTCCGGGTTGTCCCAGCGGGTCCACAGCAGCAGGTGGCCGTTCTCGAAGGAGTAGAAACCACCGCCCTTCTTGCCCCAGCCGCCGGCGCTCATGGCGCGGATGTCGTCGCCGGCCTCCTTGAGCTTGCGCTGCTGCTGGGTGGCGGCGTAGTTCCAGTGCACGGCGGTCACGTGGTAGCCGTCGGCGCCGTTCTCGGCCTGCAGCTTCCAGTTGCCCTCGTACACGTAGGTGGAGGAACCGCGCAGCACTTCCAGGCCTTCGGCCGACTGGTCGCAGACCATGTCGATGATCTTCTTCGACTCGCCGAGGAATTCTTCCAGCGGGGCCACGTCGGCGTTCAGGCTGCCGAACAGGAAGCCGCGGTAGGACTCGAAGCGGGCGACCTTCTTCAGGTCGTGGGAGCCGTCGCAGTTGAAGCTGTCCGGATAGCCGGCTTCGGCCGGGTCCTTGACCTTGAGCAGCTTGCCCGAGTTGTTGAAGGTCCAGCCGTGGAACGGGCAGGTGTAGGTGGCCTTGTTGCCGCTCTTGAAGCGGCACAGGGTGGCGCCGCGGTGGCTGCAGGCGTTGATGAACGCATTCAACTCACCATCCTTGTTGCGCGCGATGAAGATCGGCTGGCGCCCCATGTAGGTGGTGTAGTAGTCGTTCTTGTTGGGGATCTGGCTTTCGTGCGCCAGGTAGATCCAGTTGCCCTCGAAGATGTGTTTCATCTCCAGGTCGAACAGACGCGGATCGGTGAACATTTCCCGCTTGCAGCGGTAGACGCCCTTTTCCTTGTCTTCTTCCAGCAGGCTTTCGAGGTATTCGAATTCCAGGGTCATCGCCTTGGCCTCCGTTGTTATTGTTCGTTGCAGTGAGATGAAGGCTAAGGCTCGGGCGGCGGCGGCAATATCCACTTTGCGCGCGAGCTTTATCCGTTTTTTGCAACGGGACAAAAACGCATGGACAGACGAATGCAGCCCGCGCGTGGCGGACGCGCGGGCAGGTCAAGGGCGGGCGGGAACGGGCGGCCGCGCGGGATGGCGGCCGTGAGGGGCGCGGATCAGCCGCGCCGGCGCAGGGTATCGGAGGGCAGTTCGCCGAAGGCGTTCTTGTAGGTTTCCGAGAAGCGGCCGAGGTGCAGGAAGCCGTAGTCGAGGGCGATCTCGGTGACGTTGCGCACCGTGGTGTGCGGGTCGCTCAGGCGCTGGCGGATGGATTCCAGCTTGCGCTGGCGGATGTAGTTCTTCGGCGTGGTGCCGGTGCTCTTCTCGAACAGCGCGTACAGCGAGCGCGGGCTCATGCGCGCCAGCTGGGCCAGTTGCTCGAGGCTGATGTCCTGCTTGAGGTTTTCCTCGATGAACTGGGCGATGCGCTCGAACGACGGGTTGCCGGAGAGCGGGTCGAAGCTGATGTTGTTCTTGAGCAGGGCGAGCAGCTTGCTGGCGATGATCCGCGCGTACTGCTCCTGGATCTGCGGGATCGCGTGCGCGCTTTCCGCCTCGTCGCAGACCAGGCCGAGCAGGCCGGTGAAGCCCTCCAGCTCGTTCAACTGGTGACGCGGAGTGAAGCGGATGCCCTCGCCGGGCCGGCGCCATTGATTGTCGCTGCAGGCCTTGTCGAGGAACGCCGCCGGCAGCTTGACGATGAACTTCTCGCAGTCGTCCGAGTAGGTCAGGTCGACCGGGTCGTCCGGGTTGATCAGCAGCAGCTCGCCGGGGGTGAAGTGGTGCTCCTCGCCGTGGCCGCGCCACAGGCAATGGCCCCTGAGCAGGATCTGCAGGTGGTAGAGGGTTTCCAGCGCCGGCGAGGTGACCCGCACGGAGCCGCCGTAGCTGATGCGGCACAGATCGAGGCTGGCGAAGGTGCGATGGCTGAGGCTGGCCGCCGGGGTGCCGGTCTTCGGCAGGCGGATGCAGTGGGAGCCGACGTGCTGGTTGACGTACTCCGATACCGCGTAGGGATCGGCGTTCGCGAAGATAAGACTCTTCTCGTTCAGCAGACGACAGTCCATGACTCTGGGTGCTCTTGTAATTGTTTTCGGCACTGGCGGTGGAGCGCACGCAAGGCATCCACCGTCCGTTTTCCCCATTGATCCACAACCGTTGCTCTGCGGCAACTGGCTACCGATCAAGTGTCCCCTCCCCGCTGCGCGCACCCTCCTGGCAATGGAGGACGACCGTGCGCGGCAAAGCCGAGTGGGTGACTAGGATATTTACCCTTTCCAGAATAGGGGATTCGACCAAGGCCGGACACGGCTGCGTGCGATAAACGCACACATTTTCCATATCCCGCTTGCCAAACGGCTCCGCAAAAATGGTCAGCCGCCGCTCTGCGCCGCGCCTTGCAGGCCATTTGCCAGCAACGTGCGGCGAACAGGCCTCAGTGGAACAATTGCAGGCTCAGTTCGCGGCTGGCGGCGAGCAGCGCCGGCAGGTAGCGGCTCTCCAGCTCCTGGCGGCTGACCCGGCCGGCGTGGGTGCTGACGTTCATCGCCGCCAGCACGTGGCCGGCGGCGTCGCGCACCGGCACGGCCACCGAGCGCAGACCCTGCTCCAGCTCCTGGTCGACGATGCACCAGCCCTGCGTGCGCACCTGCTGCAGGCACTCCCACAGCGCCTCGGGGGTGTGCAGGGTGCGGCTGGTCTTGGGCAGCAGCTCGGCGTGGGCCAGGTAGTCCTGCAGGCTGGCGTCGTCGAGGGCGGCGAGCATGATGCGGCCCATCGAGGTGCAGTAGGCCGGCAGGCGGCTGCCGACGCTCAGATCCACCGAAATGAGCCGCTGCGGGATGGCGGAACGGGCGATGTAGAGCACTTCCTCCCCTTCCAGGGTGGCCAGGTTGCAGGCCTCGTGGAGCTGCTCGCTGATGCGGTCGAGGAACGGCTGCGCCGACACCGCCAGCGGCGTGGACGACAGGTAGGCGTGGCCAAGGGTCAGCACCTTGGGCAGCAGCGAGTAGGTGCGCCCGTCGGTGGTGGCGTAGCCGAGCTTCATCAGGGTGTGCAGGCAGCGGCGCACGGCGGCGCGCGGGATGCCGGTGCGGTGGCTGATCTGGGCGATGGTCAGGTGGCGCTTGCGCTCCTGGAAGGCGTTGATCACCGCCAGGCCGCGGGCCAGCGAGGTCATGAAGTTCGGATCGCCGCTCAGCTCCTCGATGCGCTGGGCCGGCGAGATGTAGGGCGGCGGAGCGAGGGGCGAAGGCGTCGGGCGGGCGTCGGTCATGGGGGCGTTCCTGGCGGCGATGGACCGCCCCCGGACGGAGCGGCGATCCGATTATCGAACCACAGTTCGATTATCGCAATCCACCGCGCGCAGCTGCGCCAGGCGGCTGCGGGTGCGCGCGAAGTCGGCCTGGGCGCGCTTCACGCACAGCTCGTCGAGGGCCACCGCGCTGCCGAGCAGCAGCTGCACGCCGCTGTCGTAGGCGATGTCGACGAAGTTGAGAAAGCGCTGCTGGACGTCTACGGAGCGCTGGTCCAGCGGCGGAATCTCGCTGATCGCCAGGCAGGCGAAGTGCCGGCACAGCCATAGGTAGTCGGCGGTGGCGCTGGGCGCCTCGAACAGGTCGGCGAACCTCAGCCACAGGCGGTCCTGGCTGCGCGCCAGCGGCTTGAGGCGCAGGCGGTTGACGGCAAGCGGCTCCCCTGCCCCGTCCGGCGCCAGTCCCAAGGCCTCGGCCAGGTGCGCCTCGGCGGCGGCCGCCGGCCAGCAGTAGCGGCCCCAGTCGCGCGCGCTGAGCGGTCGATAGTCGCGGCCGCCGTCCAGCTCGATGACCGTCAGGCGCTGCTGCAGGAGGCGGATGAACGGCTTGAAACGCTCGTGGTAGAGCGGATTGGGACATAGCGCGGCGGGCGCGTAGTTGGAGGTGAGCACCACGCCGACCTGCTCGTGCAGCAGGTGCTGGAGCAGGCGGCCGAGCAGGATGGCGTCGCCGATGTCGTGGACGTGGAACTCGTCGAAGCACAACAGACGCACCTCCCCTGCCAGCTCGCGGGCGACCAGCGCCAGCGGATCGGGCTGCCCGGTGAAGCGCAGCAGACGCTGCTGGACGTCCTGCAGGAAGGCGTGGAAGTGCACGCGGCGCTTGGCGGTGAGCGGGGCGGCGGCGAAGAAGGCGTCGAGCACCAGGCTCTTGCCGCGCCCTACCCCGCCCCACAGGTACACCCCGCCGCTGTGCCGGCGCAGCCAGCCGCGCCGGCCGCCGAGCTGGCGCTGCACCCAGTCGGCCAGGCGCGCGAAGGCGGCCTGCTGGGCGGCGTCGGCGGAGAGGCCGCGTTCGGCGAGCTGGGCGGCGAAGCCCTGGCGCAGGGTGGCGGCGAGGTTGGCGGGGACGGGTTGGGCGGCGGGCATCGGAGCGAAATTCTCGACATGACGAACCCGCGCTGCCAGGCAGCGCGGGTTCTTGGGGTCAACGGCAGAATGAGAGGGGTCTACAAAACTCGGCGCAGCGGTTCTGCCGAGGCGTGCAGGCGCAGCACCTGTCGGCGATCCTCTCGCCGCCAGGCATTTCCCGCATCCCTGCAGGTCCCCTTGCGACTAGTGCGGCCAGCCTGCACGACGACGCCAGACGAGTCTTGGGGCTGCACTCAGAAGTCGAAGAATACCGTCTCGCCCTCACCCTGGATGCGGATGTCGAAGCGGTAGGCGGTCTTGCCGTCCACCTCGCAGCGCTTGGCCACCAGGGTCTGCCGACGCTCCACCGCCTCGATCAGGTTCAGCACCGGATCGGCGGCGTTGGCCTCCACTTCGTCGTCGAAGTAGATGCGCGTCTGCAGCTGGATGTTGATCCCGCGGGCGAACAGCGACACGTTGATGTGCGGCGCCTGCTTGCCCACCGCGCCCGGCTTGACGGTCTGCACCGTCCATTCGCCGGCGTCGAAGGTGGTGGCGGTGCGGCCGAAACCGTTGAACGGCTTTTCCAGGTCGTAGGCGCAGTCGTAGACGCCTTCATGGTTGGCCTGCCAGAGCTCGAGGAAGGAGTCGCGCACCAGGTGGCCGTTGCCGTCGAACACCCGGCCGATCAGCACGATGTGCTCGCCGGCGGCGTCCGGCTTGGCCATCTCGTTCCAGATCTCCTGGTCGCGGGTCGGGTTGCCGGCGGCGGCCAGCGCCAGGCCGATGTGGACGTAGGGGCCGGCGGTCTGCGAAGGGGTTTCCGGCAGCAGGTCGAAATTCATGGTCGGCTCCTCTCTCACTGGTTCTCGAAGTGGGTCTTGCGCTGGCCGCGCAGGACGATGTCGAAGCGGTAGGCCAGGCTGTCCATGGGCGTGCCCATGCTCATGTCCAGGCGACCGATCAGGGTTTGCACGGCGTCCGGGTTGGCGAGGGTGCGGACGATCGGGCACTTCGGAATCAGCGGATCGCCCTCGAAGTACATCTGGGTGATCAGCTTGGTGGAGATCGACGGGCCGGCGATCGACACGTGGATGTGCGACGGACGCCACTCGTTCGGGCCGTTGCGCCACGGGTAGGGACCGGGCTTGATGGTGCGGAAGAAGTAGTTGCCGTTGGCGTCGGTCAGGGTGCGGCCGACACCGCCGAAGTTGGGGTCGAGCGGCGCCAGGTAGCGGTCGTTCTTGTGGCGGTAGCGGCCGCCGGCGTTGGCCTGCCACATCTCCACCAGGGTGTGCGGGATCGGCTGGCCGTACTGGTCGACCACGCGGCCGAACATGATGATCCGCTCGCCCACCGGCAGACCGCCGTTGTTGAAGTTGAGCAGCAGGTCGTTGTCGTACTTGCCGAGCTTCAGGTGCGAGAAGTCCGGACCGGTAGTCTCGGAGATCGACTGCGGGATGCTCACCAGCGCCTGACGCGGCGAGCGCGGCACGGAGGTCTTGTAGTCGGGGGTGTAGGCCTTGGGCTGCCAGTTGCGGTCACGGGTGACGAACCGGCTGTTTTCCGCGTCGTGCATGCTGCGTTCCTCTTGTTGGAGTTGTCGGAGCGGATCTGAGTGAGTTCAGTCTGCCCGGCTGCCCGCGTTGAGGAAATTGAATTGTACTGCTTGTTCCATAACTTAATGGTTATGACAAAGCACTTCGCTACGGCCTGCGGATGCGACCAGACACCGCACTGTCAAAGTCCCTGCAGCGCCGCGCCGGCCTTGAATCCCAGCCGCTGCGCGGGCGGCGCCGACGGGCGGGCGGCGCGGAGGCAACCGCTACGCCGACGGGTTATCCGTCCCCCACCCGCCGGCGCCGGCGGCACCTCGAACAGGTCGGCTACCTGGCCATAGGCGATGAGCTGGTAGGTCGTCCTCTGCCAGTCCGTGTTGATCGCCGAGATGACTTTCGAGTTCGTCATTGCGCCACATGCGGGACGGTGCGGAGGTCCCGCCAGGCGTCGCTCGACTGCCGGCTGAAGAAGATGGCGCAGTATTGAAGCGTCCGACAAAAAGACCCGCCGCGCCCGGGAACGAGCGTCGCAAAAGGCAATCGAAGAGGATCGCCGCCATCGCCTCGCGCGTACCGAGGCACCGGCGGCATGCCCAACGACGCCTCGACGATCCCCCGAACATGATGAAAACAAACCTGCGGATTGCCGTCCTGTGGCCAGGACTGCTGCTCTGGGCCGCCTGCATGGCACCCGCCGCCAGCGCGGCGCGTCCGGAAAACCCGGCGGTGGGCGCCCTGGTGGAAAGCGCCTCCCGTGACCTCGGCGCCGGACGCACGGAGGCGGCGGCGGCCACCCTGGAGCGCGCCCAGCGCATCGAGCCGGGCAATCCGGTGATCGTCCACTACCTCGGCCAGGTTCGCCTGCGCCAGGGCAACTACCAGCAGGCCGAGGCGCTGGCCGCCAAATCCGACGTCCTCTCCGGGGGCGACCGCACGCTGCACGAACGCAACGTCTGGCTGAGCAACGCCGCCCGGCAGGCCGCCGCAGAGAACCTCTCCCCTGCCATGGCCGAGCAAAACGAACGACTGGCCCGACAACAGCAGCTCGACGAGGAAATCGCGGCGCGGCGGATGGCCGAAGAGCAACTGGCGCAGGAACAGGCCGCCGCCAGGGAGTGGGACGAACGCCAGGCGCGGCGATTCGACGACGAATTCGGGGAGGACGCTCGACGTCAGGACCTGCAGAAAGCAGCCTACGACCCGGAGTACGACCCGCGCATCGAGCGCATCCCCCGCGGCCATCGGCCACCCCGCGGGCTATGCCGCATCTGGTTCCCCGGGCGCCCGCCGGGCAAACAGCCGCCCCCCGGCGACTGCCGCACGCTGGAACGCCGACTGCCGGCAGGCGCCTGGCTGATCGGTTCCTGATCCACTCCGGGTGTCCCCGGCAGGGCAGCCACTGTAGGGGCGAATTCATTCGCCAAAGGGGTGCGAAGCGCCCCTCCGCACCACCAAGGGCAGGCCATTGGCCTGCTTGGCGAATGAATTCGCCCCACAGGGATGCGAGGGTCGTCAGCGCGCCGGTCGCAAAAAAAACCGCCCGTACCTGAGAGGTGGCGGGCGGCCAAGGGGACGAACGTTGCCAGCCCCAGCGGGCGGCCTCGCCGCAGCGGGGACGGAGACGGGCTCTTTTGTAGGGGCGAATTCATTCGCCAACGCGGCCCCGGTCAGGCGAATGAATTCGCCCCTACAGAACATCGTGCCGGCAGGCCCGCGAAGGGACCTGCCGGCCATCGGGCCTCGCCCGCTCAACGGCCGCCGCACGCGGCCGGGCGACTCATTCGACCGGCTCGTACGGCAGGCCGACGTAGTTCTCGGCGATGGTCTGCCGCGCCGCCAGGGTGCTCAGGTAGTACTCGCGCTCGGTCTGCTGGATGCGCTGGTCGAAGCCCTCCTGCTCGGGGAACTCGTGCAGCAGCTGGGTCATCCACCAGGAGAAGCGCTCGGCCTTCCAGATCCGCCGCAGGCAGATCGGCGAGTACTTCTCGAGCAGCTCGGTGCGCCCCTCGCGGTAGACCTTGACCAGGATGCGATACAGGGTACTGACGTCGCTGGCCGCAAGGTTGAGCCCCTTGGCGCCGGTCGGCGGCACGATGTGCGCGGCGTCGCCGACCAGAAACAGCTTGCCGTACTGCATCGGCTCGACCACGAAGCTGCGCAGCGGCGCGATGCTCTTCTCCAGCGAAGGCCCGGTGACCAGCCGCTCGGCCACGTCGGCCGGCAGGCGGTTCTTGAGTTCGCTCCAGAAGCGCTCGTCGGACCAGTCCTCGACCTGGTCGCTCAGCGGCACCTGCAGGTAGTAGCGGCTGCGGCTGGTCGAGCGCTGGCTGCACAGCACGAAACCGCGCGGATGCTGCGCGTAGATCAGCTCCTCGGCGACCGGCGGGGTATCGGCGAGCAGGCCGAGCCAGCCGAAGGGATAGACGCGCTCGAAGTTCTTCAGCAGCTCGGCGGGAATCGACTGCCGCGACACGCCGTGGAAGCCGTCGCAGCCGGCGATGTAGTCGCAGTCGACGCGCACCGTCTCGCCCTGCTTCTCGAAGGTCAGCCAGGGCTTGTCGCCTTTGAGGTCGTGCAACTGCACGTTGCCGGCCTCGTAGACGATCGGCGCGCCGCTGGCTTTGCGCGCGTCCATCAGGTCGCGGGTGACCTCGGTCTGGCCGTAGACCATGACGGTGCTGCCGCCGGTCAGCGCCTTGAGGTCGATGCGCTCGCGACGGCCGTCGAAGACGATCTCGAAGCCCTCGTGCACCAGCCCCTCGCGGTCCATGCGCGCGGCTACCCCCGCCTCGCGCAGCAGGTCGACCATGCCCTGCTCGAGCACTCCGGCACGGATGCGGCCGAGCACGTAATCCGGCGTCTGCCGCTCGACGATCAGGGTGTCGATGCCGGCATTGTGCAGCAGTTGGCCGAGCAGCAGGCCGGACGGGCCGGCGCCGACGATAGCGACTTGTGTCTTCATTGTTGTTGTCCTGATGGATGCAAGATGCGGGTTGTCCAGCGGCAGCTCTCTACCGCCCACGTCTGCATTTTTGGTCAGACCCACTGGCAAAAAAATGCACATCAGGATAAGAAAACAGGACTTTTGGAAACTCTCGCCGATTACCGAACACCATCAAGGCCAGCCCCGATGAAACCGTCCGCCGCCGCCGTTCCCGTATTCACCCTGTATGGCGGCGAGCTGTCCTGGCCGACGCCCGACCTGCTGCACTGCGAGTCGATTGCCGAGCGCAGCCGCCTGCACGACTGGGAGATCCGCCCGCATCGCCACGGCGATCTCGCCCAGCTGCTGTACCTGCGCCGGGGCGTCGCGCGGATGGAAATCGAGGGCCGGCAGATCGCGGTCGAGCAGGCCGCGGTGCAGGTGATCCCGCCGCTGACCATCCACGGCTTTCGTTTCTCCACCGACGTCGACGGCTACATCGTCACCCTGGCGGCGCCCTTGCTGGCCAACCTGCAGGCGCATCTGGGCACGCAGCAGGCGGTGCTCGCCCAGCCCGGCCTGTACCTGCTCGGCGACGACGAGCTGCGCCATGTCGACGCGCTGTTCCAGGCCATCGCCGAGGAGTACGCCAGCGCCGCCGCGCCGGGGCGCGACCTGCTGCTGCAATCCTTGATCGCCGCGCTGGCGGTATGGCTGAGCCGCCGCCTGGCCGCCCCGCCGAGCAGCGAGCGCGGCCTGGGCGGCCCGCGTCAGGGCGGCCCGCGTACGGGCGACCGGCGTCCCGGCGGCCCGCGCGGCGAGCGGGCCGGCGAATACCTGGCGCACTTCACCCAGCTGCTCGAAGCGCACTTTCGCGAGCACTGGGCGGTCGAGGAGTACGCGCGCCGGCTGGACATTTCCACCGCGCACCTGAACGGCATCTGTCGCCGCCTGCACGGCCACAGCGCGCTGGGCCTGCTGCACCAGCGGCTGCTCTTGGAGGCCAAGCGCAACCTGATCTACACCAGCCTGACGGTGAACCAGATCGCCGAACTGCTCGGCTTCAGCGAGCCGGCCTACTTCACCCGCTTCTTCAAGCGCCTGACCGACACCACGCCCGGCGCCTTCCGCCGCGGCGAGGGCCGTCCGTAAGCGGCGGCTCGCCCGCCGCCGGCCAGCGGCTCAGGCGGGCGCCTGTCCCTCCGCCGTCCCCGCCCCGCGCTCACCGGCCACCTCGCGCAACGCCGCGCAGAACCACTGCGCCGCCGCCGGCAGCGGCCGCGCGCTGCTGGTGCAGATGCCGATGGAGCCGCCCGGCTCGCGGATGCCGAGGGCCAGTTCCTTGAGCAGGCCCTCGGCCAGGTCGTGGCTCACCGCGTCCTGCGGCGCCACCCAGATCGCCTCGCTGTCCAGCACGTAGCGGCGGCCCAGGGCGATCGACAGGGTCTCCAGGCACTGCGCGGCCGGCGGCACGCCCCACTGCACGAACAGGCTGTCGGCGTATTTGCGGATGGTGGTGCCGGCCGGCGGCAGCACCCGCGGGTAGTCGGCCAGGCGCGCCAGCGCCTCGGCGCCGCCCGCCCGCTCGGCGATGCCCAGCAACGGATGGCCCGCGCGCACCACCAGGGTCATGGATTCGCTGTACAGGTGCTCGAAGATCAGCCCCTGGATCTCCGGGCTGTCGGTCATCCGGCCGACCACCAGGTCCAGCTCGCCGACCTTGAGCTGGGCGAGCAGCTGGGCGCTGGAGCCGCCGGCCACCTGGATCGCCAGCGCGCCGTGGCGGCGATGCAGGCGGGCGATGACCTCGGGCAGCAGGCGACTTTCCACCGTCGATAGCGCGCCGACGCGCACCTCGCCGCCCTGCGGCTCGCTGCCGCGCACCACGCCCACGCCGTCGCGCAGCGACTGCACGCAGGGCCCGGCGTAGCGCAGGAAGGTTTCGCCGGCGGCGGTCAGCACCACGCCGCTCTTGCCGCGCTCGAACAGCTGGTGGTCGAGGATGCCCTCGAGTTCCTTGAGGGTCTTGGAAATCGCCGGCTGGCTCACCGCCAGGCTGTCGGCGGCGCGGGCGAAGCTGCGCAGGCGGGCGATCTCGAGGAAGCACACCAGGTGGCGGAACTTGATGCGGTTGTCGATGTTCATCGGCGCAGGTCATCCAGAAACGATACCGCGACTGTGGCACAGCGCGGCGCCGGGCCAAAGGGTGGTCGGCGATTTTCCGGCCACCCCGCCGCCGATCCGCGGCGGACCGGCGCCCTCGCCAGCAAGACGAGGGCTGCCGGCAGTCAGCGACGCTGCTCAGGTGGCATCGGCGTGGCTGACCAGGCCCTTGATGACGATAGCGCAGGTGGCGATGCCCGCCGGCACCACCAGGGCGGTGAGCACCTGCTCGAAGTTCCAGCCCAGGCCCAGCAGGGTGGCGCCGATCCAGGCGCCGAGGATCGCGCCGCAACGGCCGATGCCGAGCATCCAGGACACCCCGGTGGCGCGCCCCTGGGTCGGATAGAAGCGCGCGGCCAGCGACGGCATCGCCGACTGCGCACCGTTGATGCACATGCCGGCCAGCAGCACCAGGGTCGCCAGCAGGGTCACCTCGCCCAGGCTCTGGCCGACGAAGTAGGCGAACACCCCGGCCAGCAGGTAGAACACGCCGATCACCTTGTGCGGGTTGATGCGATCCATCGCCCAGCCCACGCCCACCGCGCTGAGCACACCGCCGAACTGGAACAGCGCGCCGGTGAAGGCGGCCTGCTCCATGCTCGCGCCGCTGTCGCGCAGCAGGGTCGGCAGCCAGCTGCTGAGCAGATAGACGATCACCAGGCCCATGAAGTAGGTCAGCCAGAGCAGCAGGGTGCCGGCGCTGTAGGTGCCGGAGAAGATCACCTTGAACACGTTGCCGCTCTGCACGGTGTTCTGCTCGGGCACGCTGAAGCCGCTGGCCATCGCCACCTCGGCCGGCGCGATCGGCGCCAGCACGCGGCGGACCTTGTCGGTGCCGCGGTTGCGCACCACCAGAAAGCGCGCCGACTCCGGCAGCCAGAGCAGCAGCGCACCGGCCAGGATCAGCGGCAGGATGCCGCCGAGCAGCAGCAGGCTGTGCCAGCCGAAGGCCGGAATCAGCTTGGCGGAGACGAAACCGCCGCACGCCATCCCGAGGTTGAAGCCGCAGAACATGCTGGTCACCAGCAGCGACTTGAGGCGCTCGGGGGTGTACTCGGAGAGCAGCGTGGTGGCGTTGGGCATGGCGGCGCCCAGGCCCAGGCCGGTGAGGAAGCGCAGCGCCACCAGCTGTTCGATATTGCCGCTGAAGGCCGAGAGCAGGCTGAACAGCCCGAACAGGAACACCGCGCCGAACAGCACCAGGCGACGGCCGAAGCGGTCGGCCAGCGGGCCGGAGCCCAGTGCGCCGAACATCATGCCGAACAGCGCCGCGCTCATCACCGGGCCGAGGCTGGCCCGCTCGATGCCCCACTCCTGGGTCAGCGCCGGGGCGATGAAGCCCATGGCCGAGGTATCCAGGCCGTCGAGGAAGACGATGAGAAAGCACAGCGCGACGATGCGCCACTGATAGGCGGACAGCGGCTGCGCGTTGATGAACGACTGAACGTCGAGAGTACCGGCGACCGGTAGCTGGGCAGAACTTGTCATTGTTGTTTTCCTTGAGAGGCGTTTTCCGCCGGACGGGACCGTGTACCGGCCCCGCCGACGGAACGGAGCATCGCTGACCAGGATCGACCTTTCGGGCGACAGGGAGCCCGCGGCAGGGCGCTGGTGCGCCCTGCCCGCTCGAATCCGGGTTGATGCTCGTCGTTGTCGTTGGCCGCGCTAGGCTCGAGCGCGGCAGCTCGGACACTACGAAGCCGCGCGCCTTCGCTCAATCCGATAATCGACATTGGGTTCGATCAGCGAACCGTTTTAGGGAAATCCGATCCGGGCGTCAGCGGGAAGTGGCGCGCCGAGCGGCGGCGCAATGCGGTCAGACAGGGGAATGGGCGGGGCTGCCGAGCACATCCGTGTAGGGGCGAATTCATTCGCCTTCACAAGGTTTTTGGGCGAATAAATTCGCCCCTACAGCGGGTCAGCCGACCAGCCTCACCAGCGCGACAGGAAACGTAGGGTGGGTTAGCCGCGCAGCGGCGTAACCCACCAGGGATGCCGCAGGCATCCTCGTTGTCGGCCTCACGGCCGATTGGCGGGTTACGGCCTGCGGCCTAACCCGCCCTATGCATAGCGGCCCCTTTGCCGGTCAGGCCGACCAAGAGCAGGCGCCCACGCCGGAGCGTGGGCACCCTCGGTTCAGCGGGCCATGCCGACCAGCCGCGCCAGCTCGACGGCGCGATTTGCGTAGCCCCACTCGTTGTCGTACCAGGAATACAGCTTCACCTGGGTGCCGTCGACCACCATGGTCGACGGCGCATCGACGATCGACGAGCGCGGATCGCCGCGGTAGTCGATGGACACCAGCGGGCGCTCCTCATAACCGAGGATGCCTTTCAGCTCGCCCTCGGCGGCGGCCTTGAGCAGACCATTGACCTCCGCCACCGTGGTCGCGCGCTCCACTTCGAACACGCAGTCGGTCAGCGAAGCGTTGGCCAGCGGCACGCGTACCGCGTGGCCGTTCAGGCGGCCGCGCAGCTCGGGGAAGATCTCGGCGATGGCGCTGGCCGAGCCGGTGCTGGTGGGGATCAGGCTCATGCCCGAGGCGCGGGCGCGGCGCAGGTCCTTGTGCGGCTGGTCGATGACCACCTGATCGTTGGTCAGCGCGTGGATGGTGGTGATCGAGCCGTGGCGGATGCCGAGGCTTTCGTGGATCACCTTGACCAGCGGCGCCAGGCAGTTGGTGGTGCAGGAGGCGGCGGTGACGATGCGGTGGCGCTGCGGATCGAACTGCTGGTCGTTGACGCCCAGCACCACGTTGAGCACCTCCGCATCCTTGACCGGCGCGCTGACCACCACGCGCTTGACGCCCTGCTCCAGGTAGCCCTGGAGCAGCGCCAGCTTGGTCATCTTGCCGCTGGCCTCGATCACCAGGTCGCAGTCCGACCAGTCGGTCTCGGCGATGGCGCGATGCTTGGTGACCTTGATGCGCTGGCCCTCGATCAGCACGCAGTCGCCGTCGCTGGTCGCCTCGTGCCGCCAGCGGCCGTGCACCGAGTCGAAGTTGAGCAGATGGGCGTGGGTGGCCGCGTCGGCGGCCGGGTCGTTGATATGGACGAATTCGATTTCCGGCCAGCCCCAGGCGGCGCGCAGGGCCAGACGTCCGATACGGCCGAAGCCGTTGATGCCTGCCTTGATGGTCATGATGGTGCCCCCTTCTTCGTGGAGGTTGCATAGCGGCGAACCGCTCGACCCGGGCCACGTGGGCAGGATGCCGGATGACCGTGGAGCGCGGCTCCGGCATCGGGACGCAACCCGTTCTGGCTGGGCCAGGACGGTTCTCGCCTGCTACGACTTCAGTCTGGCAGATGCGGCCACGGGCGGTAATCCCCCCGCGCTCCCCCAGGCGGCCGACCGCGCAGCGCCCGAAAGCGTCAGGCCGCGGCCACCGCCGCATGGCGCGGCAGGGCCACGGAGATCAGCGCGGCGAGCAGCACGAAGGCGCTGGACACCCACAGGCAGGCTTCGAGGCCCCAGGCCTGGAACACCCAACCCGACAGCAGGGTGCCGATCAGCCGGCCGAGGGCGTTGGACATGTAGTAGAAGCCGACGTCCAGCGACACGCCGTCCTCCTTGGCGTAGCTGACGATCAGGTAGCTGTGCAGCGACGAGTTGACGGCGAACAGCGCGCCGAACAGCAGCAAGCCGCCGACCAGCACCGTCTGCGCCGGCAGAGCGCTGGCAAGTCCCAGGGCGATGGCCGCCGGCAGCCCGGCCAGCAGCGCCGCCCAGACGAGCACGGCGCGGCCGTCCGGCAGCCGGCCGCTGCGTTTGCCGGTGAGGTGCGGGGCCAGCGACTGGACGAAGCCGTAGCCGATCACCCACAGGGCGAGGAAGCCGCCGACCTGCCAGAAGTCCCAGCCGAAGCTGGCGGACAGATAGACCGGCAGGGCCACCACGAACCACACGTCGCGGGCACCGAACAGGAACAGGCGCGCGGCGGACAGGATGTTGATCGCCCGGCTTTTCGACAGCAGGTCGCGGAACTTGGGCTTGCTCTTGGCCTTGCCCAGATCCTTCTTCAGAGTCGCCAGGCTGACCAGCCAGATCAGCGCCAGCGCCACGGCCATCGCCAGCACCGCGCCGGTGAAGCCGAGCGCGGTCAGCAGCGCGCCGCCGAGGAAAAAGCCGACGCCCTTGAGGGCGTTCTTCGAACCGGTCAAAAGCGCCACCCACTTGAACAGGGTGCCCTGCTGACCGTCCGCCACCAGCAGCTTGATCGAGCTCTTGGCGCTCATCTTGTTGAGGTCCTTGGCGATGCCGGACAGCGCCTGCGCCGCCATCACCCAGGGCACGGTGAGCAGCGTCGCCGGCACCGTGAGCATCAGCAGCGCCGCCACCTGCAGGCCGAGGCCGAGGTTCATGGTGCGGTTGAGGCCCAGGCGCGCGCCCAGCCAGCCGCCGACCAGGTTGGTGACCACGCCGAAGAACTCGTAGAACAGGAACAGCGCGGCGATCGACAGCGGGCTGTAGCCCAGGCCGTGGAAGTGCAGCACCACCAGCATGCGCAGGGCGCCGTCGGTGAGGGTGAAGGCCCAGTAATTGCCGGTGACCAGCAGGTACTGGCGGACTTCGGGGGCAAGACGGGACAGGGCGTGCATAGGGGAACCCGTGTGGCAGATCGTGTAGGGGCGAATTCATTCGCCTGACGGAGCCGCGCCGGCGAATGAATTCGCCCCTACTGGTCAACCGACCAGCCTCGCCTGCCCGACAGGAAACCGTAGGGTGGGTTAGCCGCGCAGCGGCGTAACCCACCAGGGATGCCGCAGGCATCCGCGTTGCCGGCCTCACGGCCGGTTGGCGGGTTACGGCCTGCGGCCTGACCCGCCTTACGCAAAGCGCCCGCTTAACCGGCCAGGCCGACCTTGCGCGCCAGCTCGACGGTGCGGTTGGCGTAGCCCCACTCGTTGTCGTACCAGGCGTAGACCTTCACCTGGGTGCCGTCGACCACCATGGTCGACAGCGCGTCGACGATCGACGAGCGCGGGTCGGTGCGATAGTCGATGGACACCAGCGGACGTTCCTCGTAGCCGAGGATGTCTTTCAGCGCGCCCTCGGCGGCGGCCTTGAACAGGGCGTTGACCTCCTCGGCCGTGGTCGCGCGTTCCACCTCGAACACGCAATCGGTCAGCGAAGCGTTGGCCAACGGCACACGCACGGCGTGGCCGTTCAGGCGGCCGCGCAGCTCCGGGAAGATCTCGGCGATGGCGGTGGCCGAGCCGGTGGTGGTCGGGATCAGGCTCATCCCCGAGGCGCGGGCGCGACGCAGGTCCTTGTGCGGCTGGTCGAGGATGCTCTGGGTATTGGTCAGGTCGTGGATGGTGGTGATCGATCCGTGGCGGATACCGAGGGCCTCGTGGATCACCTTGACCACCGGGGCCAGGCAGTTGGTGGTGCAGGAGGCGGCGGTGACGATGCGGTGCTGCTCGGGATCGAACAACCGGTCGTTGACGCCCATGACGACGTTGAGCGCGCCCGGCTCCTTGACCGGCGCGCTGACCACCACGCGCTTGACGCCCTGGTCGAGGTAGGCCTGCAGCAGCGCTACCTTGGTCATCTTGCCGCTGGCCTCGATCACCAGGTCGCAGCCCGACCAGTCGGTGTCGGCGATGGCCTTGTTGGCGGTGACCCGGATGCGCTTGCCGTCGATCACCACGCAGTCGCCGTCGCTGCTCGCCTCATGCTGCCAGCGGCCGTGCACCGAGTCGAAGTTGAGCAGATGGGCGTGGGTCGCCGCATCGCCGGCCGGGTCGTTGATCTGCACGAACTCCAGCTCCGGCCAGCCCCAGGCGGCGCGCAGGGCCAGTCGTCCGATGCGGCCGAAGCCGTTGATGCCTACCTTGATGGTCATGGCCTTGTTCTCTCCGAAAATCGATGAAGTCAGGGGGTTCGCGGCGCCAGCATGATGATCGCCATGCCGGTGAGGGCGACGGCGCAGCCGAGCAGGTCCCACCCGGTCGGGCGGATGCCATCCACCCACCACAGCCAGAGCATCGCCACGGCGATATACACGCCACCGTAGGCGGCGTAGACCCGGCCGGCGGCGGTCGGGTGCAGCGACAGCAGCCAGGCGAACAGCGCCAGGGAGAGCGCCCCCGGCACCAGCAACCAGACGCTCTTGCCCTGCTTGAGCCACAGGTACGGCAGGTAGCAGCCGACGATTTCGGCCACCGCGGTCACGGCAAACAGGGCGAAGGTCTTCAGCATGCGGGCTGCCTACTGGCCGAACTGCGCCAGCCAGGTCGCGTGCGCCGGATGCTGGATGGCCTTGGGCCGCAGCGTCTGGACCATGGCCACCGCCTCGGCGCGCGGCAGGCCGCGGTCGATCAGGATGCGCGCGGCGATCAGCCCGGTGCGTCCGGAACCGCCCTTGCAGTGGATGGCTACGCTGCGGCCTTCGCCGAGCAGCGCCTGGATGCGCTCGCGCGCCTGTTCCCAGGCGCCGGCGAAATCGTCCAGCGGCACCGCTTCGTCGGCCACCGGCAGGTGGAACCACTCCAGCTCGCGCGCGGCGCACAGCGCCGGCAGCTCAATCGCCTGGTTCAGCTCCAGCTCGGCGGCCGGCATCAGGGTGATCAGCGCCTCGGCGCCGGCGGCCTGCAGGGTGTCCAGGGCTTCAGCCACGCTGGTTTCCTTGCTGCCCGGGCAGGGGGTGAAGATCAGCCGGCCGGAGCAGCCGGGGACGCCGAGGAGGTCGTAGGGATGGGACACGGTGTGGTTCCTTGGATGAATGGGGGCGCCGGGCTCAGCAGCAGGCGGCGCTGCGCGCGGGCCGTTCGCCCATGGCCGCCAGGCGCGTGGTTTCCGGGCTCAGCCAATGGCGGTTGGAGTCGAGCATCAGCCTGAGCAGGTCGTGCACCCAGTCGGGCAGGTCCGGGTGCAGGCGATAGAACACCCACTGGCCCTGGCGGCGGTCGGCGAGCAGACCGCTGCTGCGCAGCTGCGCCAGGTGGCGGGAGATCTTCGGCTGGCTCTCGCCCAGCGCGCAGACCAGCTCGCACACGCACAGCTCGCCCTCACGGGCGACCAGCAGGGCGATGCGCGCCCGGGTGTCGTCGGCGAGACTCTTGCACAGCAGCGGCGGGGTCAGGTGTTCGGCCATCGGATGCACTGGCGGACAGTCGGGGCGGAGAACATATGCCAGATCGGATATCCCGTAAAGCCGTCCTCCCCTGCAGCTGACCTGGATCAGAACGGACGGGATTTCCATCGGCGGAAACTAATATTCGATTTTTCATATGTTATGGTTTGAGCGAATTCTGCCCTGCCCGCCATGACCGTCCGATGACAGGCCGTACGAGAAGGAACCCACCCCCCGATGTCCAGTCCCTGTGAAGTGGCGGCCAGGCAGGCCGCCGGTGCCCCGCTCGGCTTCTTCGAGCGCTACCTGACCCTCTGGGTATCGCTCTGCATCGGCGGCGGCACCCTGCTCGGTCTCTACGCCCCGGCCATCGCCCAGGGCGTGGGCGCGCTGGAGATCGCCCAGGTCAACCTGCCGGTCGGCCTGCTGATCTGGGTGATGATCATCCCCATGCTGATGAAGATCGACTTCGGCGCGCTGCACGAGGTGCGCGAGCAGAAGGCCGGCATGGCCATCACCCTGTTCGTCAACTGGGCGGTCAAGCCGTTTTCCATGGCGCTGCTCGGCTGGCTGTTCGTCAAGGTGCTGTTCGCCGACGTCCTGCCGGCCGGCGAGCTGGACAGCTACATGGCCGGGCTGATCCTGCTCGGCGCCGCGCCCTGCACGGCGATGGTGTTCGTGTGGAGCAACCTGTGCAACGGCAACGCCAACTTCACCCTGACCCAGGTGGCGCTCAACGACCTGGTGATGGTATTCGCCTTCGCGCCCATCGTCGCGCTGCTGCTGGGCGTGTCGTCGATTCCGGTGCCCTGGGACACCCTGCTGCTGTCGGTGGTCATGTACATCGTCGTCCCGCTGGCCATCGCCCAGTTCCTGCGCGCCCGCTTGCTCCGGCGCGGCGCGGCGGCCTTCCAGGCGGCGCTGGGCCGCATCAGTCCGTTCTCCATCCTCGCCCTGCTCGCTACCCTGGTGCTGCTGTTCTCCTTCCAGGGCGAGGCCATAGTCGCGCAGCCTCTGATCATCGGCCTGCTGGCGGTGCCGATCCTGCTGCAGACGCTGTTCATCGCCGCGCTCGGCTACTGGCTGTGCCGCGGCCTGAAGGTCCGCCACGACGTGGCCGGCCCGGCGACCATGATCGGCGCGTCGAACTTCTTCGAGCTGGCGGTGGCGGTAGCCATCGTCCTCTATGGTTTCGATTCCGGCGCCGCGCTGGCTACCGTGGTCGGCGTGCTGATCGAGGTGCCGGTGATGCTGTGGCTGGTGCGCGCGGTGAACGACAGCCGCGCCTGGTACGAACGCGGCCTGGCCCGCGACTGAGGAGGGATCCACGATGAAGTTTCTCGAACGAGCGCCACGCTTCCTGTTCTTCACCGGCAAGGGCGGCGTGGGCAAGACCTCGCTGGCCTGCGCCACCGCCATCCGCCTGGCCGAAAGCGGCCGGCGGGTGCTGCTGGTGAGCACCGATCCGGCCTCCAACGTCGGCCAGGTGTTCGGCATCGAGATCGGCAATCGGATCACCGCGGTGCCGGCGGTGGCCAACCTCGCCGCGCTGGAGATCGACCCGCAGGCGGCCGCCGCGGCCTACCGCGAGCGCATCGTCGGCCCGGCCCGCGGCAAGCTGGCGGAGGACGAGGTGCGCGGCATGGAGGAGCAGCTGTCCGGCGCCTGCACCACCGAGATCGCCGCCTTCGACGAATTCACCGCGCTGCTGATCGATTCGGAGCTGACCGCCGGCTACCAGCACATCCTGTTCGACACCGCGCCGACCGGCCACACCATCCGCCTGCTGCAGCTGCCCGGGGCGTGGAGCGGCTTTCTCGACGCCGGCCTGGGCGACGCCTCCTGCCTCGGCCCGCTGGCCGGGCTGGACAAGCAGCGCGAGCAATACCGCGAGGCGGTCGAGGCGCTGGCCGATCCGCAGCGCACCCGCCTGGTGCTGGTGGCGCGCGCCCAGCAGGCCACCCTGCGCGAGGTGGCGCGCACCCACGAGGAACTGGCCGCCATCGGCCTGCGCCAGCAATACCTGGTGATCAACGGCGTGCTGCCGCCGGCCCAGGCCGCCCAGGACGCCTTGGCCAGCGCCGTATGTGCTCGCGAACAGGCGGCGCTGGCGGCCATGCCCGCGGTGCTCGCCGCCCTGCCCTGCGACCAGATCCCGCTCAAGCCATTCAACCTGGTCGGCGTCGCGGCGCTGCGCCAGCTGCTCGACGGCGAGGCGGATGCCGGCCTCGAGCCGGTGCCGCCCGCCCCCGCCCCGCAGGCGCCGAGCCTGGCCGCGCTGGTCGACGCCATCGCCGCCGACGGCCACGGTCTGGTGATGCTGATGGGCAAGGGCGGGGTGGGCAAGACCACCCTCGCGGCCGCCGTGGCGGTGGAGCTGGCGCGGCGCGGCCTGGCCGTGCACCTGACCACCTCCGATCCGGCCGCGCACCTGGCCGAAACCCTCGACGGCGCGCTGGACAATCTGACGGTGAGCCGCATCGACCCGCACGCCGAGACCGAGCGCTACCGCCAGCACGTGATGGCGACCAAGGGCGCCAAACTGGACGAACAGGGCAAGGCGCTGCTGGCCGAGGACCTGCGCTCGCCGTGCACCGAGGAGATCGCCGTGTTCCAGGCCTTCTCGCGGATCATCCGCGAGGCGGGCCGCAAGTTCGTGGTGATGGATACCGCGCCGACCGGGCACACCCTGCTGCTGCTCGACGCCACCGGCGCCTACCACCGCGAGATCGAGCGGCAGATGAGCGGCAGCAACATGCGCTTCACCACGCCGATGATGCAGCTGCAGGACCCTCGGCAGACCAAGGTGCTGTTGGTCACCCTGGCGGAGACCACGCCGGTGCTGGAGGCCGCCAACCTGCAGGCCGACCTGCGCCGCGCCGGCATCGAGCCCTGGGCCTGGCTGATCAACAACAGCGTCGCCGCGGCGCGCACCGACTCGCCGCTGCTGCGCCAGCGCGCCTGGAGCGAACTGCGCGAGATCGAGGCGGTGGCCGACCGGCACGCCCGCTGCTTCGCGCTGGTGCCGCTGCTCGCCGAGGAGCCGGTCGGCGTGCGACGCCTGCTGCAGCTGTGCGGTGCCGGCGACGCGCCGCACTGAATACACCCTGCCCCCGGCCCGGCCGTGCCGGCTCGCTGAACTGGCCGGCGCGGCCGGGCGGCTGTCGCCCGCGCCTGGCCTGGGCACGGGAGGCGAACGGCGGCAGTCAGGCCGCGACGCGGCGGCGCGACTGGCGCCGAGCCTGGCTCTCGCCGCAGCAGCAGGCCTTGAGGTCGGCCTTGAGCCCCTCGGCGACCGCGTAGAGCTCGTCCGGGTCGGTCTGCGCGTGGCCCTGGATCACCAGCAGCGCCGAGCGGGTCGCGGCGCTCACCGCGGTGGCCGCCGACTGCAGGTATTCCATGCGGCACAGCACCTGGCCGTCGCCGTCGAAGTAGGTGTACTCGCCGGCCGGCAGGCGCACCGGTGGCAGTCCCTGGCGCACCTGGAAGCTCTCGCCGCCGCGACTCAGCGCCAGGGTCACCGGCAGGCGCAGCCGCTGCAGGTCGTGGGCCCAGATCGACAGGCCGCTGTTCAGCGACCACTGCTGGTAGAGGTCGACCAGCGGCGACACGGCGGGCAGGCAACCGTTGCCCAGGTAGCGCTCGAACAGCGCCTGCGGCAGCGGCGGGTAGGCGCTCGGCGTGCGGCCGATCAGCTCGCGCAGGGCATGGAAGCCCTGCTGGCCGCTGAGGCTGTGTTCGGCGTTGAACTCGGCGCGCAGGCAGTCGAGGCGCTGCTGGTGGAGCGCCGTGGGCGTGCGGTTGTCGAGGCCGTGCAGGCTGAACGCGATGACCTTGAGACCCAGGTCGGCCGGGGTATCGAGCTTGAATACGGGAATCAGCATGGCGCTCTCTTCGCTTGGGACTGACGACGATCGACTTCCCCGCCGACCGCGGAGGCCGGGCCGGCGCGCGCGGCGCCGCAGCCCGGCCTCCCGGCTGGTCAGCGGCTGCTCACCGCTTCGCTCGGGGCATGCAGACGACCACCCTGGATGACGACCTTTTCGCCGTCGTCGAAGGCACGGTTGGGCGAGCGAACCACTTCCTGCTCGCCGTTTTCCTTGCGCACCAGGTAGGCGCGATCTTCCAGACCGGCGCCTTCCTGCACGCCCTTGCCGGCGAACAGACCGACGCCGGCGCCGACCAGCGCACCGATCGGGCCACCCGCCGCGCCGCCGACCATCACGCCGGTCAGCACGCCCACCGCACCGCCGGCGGTGGTGTCGCTGGTTTCGCCGACCACCTCGGCAGCCTGTACAACACCGGCACCGACGAGGCTCAGGGCAAGGGCCGCAATGCTGAGAAATTTCATGCTGTCTCCTTTCTAAGAATGTGCACGCAAGGCTGGATTGCCCCTCTCCTCATCCATGATTCATGCCATAAAAAAAACTTCTTACAATTCAGCAGCTTGAAGATAAAAGCCGGTGCATGGACAACGATGGGGACGCGACAACGACAAGGCGCTGTCGCAATGGCTACCACGCGCACCGGCCGGGCGCGCGGGGACCTGCACAAGACTTGTACACGCGGAACCGGACGCCACGAGCGCCGTCCAACCACCTGCGGACCTTTAAGCTCCGATTAAGCCGTCCGTGATAGTTTTGTGAACCTGTTCGCGCGACAACCCCGGTCTGTCGCCGGCGACCGACAACAACTCCAACGACAGGCTCCGCCATGCCCCTTGCCTCTCCTCGCCGCCCGGACGCCTTCTACTGGCTGCTGACCTGGCTGGCCGTCGCCCTGCATCTGGGCCGCTTCTTCGACCTTGCCGCCACGCCGCTGCTGGCCTACCAGCTGCTGCTGATCGGCAGCTACGCGCTGCTGTTCGTCCTCCCGGCCTGGGCGCTCAGCCGCCTGGCCGGCCGTTTCGCGCCGCGCGCCGAGGCGCCGCTGGCGGTGCTGCTGGCCGGTGTCGTGCAGCTCGCCCTGTACGGCGACCACCTGCTCTGGCAGCTGTATGGCTTCCACCTCAACGGCTTCGTCTGGAACATCCTCACCACCCCGGGCGGCATCGCGGCGCTGGGCTCCTCGGCGTCCACCGGGCGCGACGTGGCCCTGCTCGGCGCCGCCGTGTTCGCCGGCCAAGCCGCCCTGCGCCTGCTCGCCCAGCGCCTGGCGCGCCTGTCGCTGCCGGCGCCGCGGCTGGCCTGGGTGCTGCCGCTGTTCGTGGTCGCCACCCTCGGCGAGCGCGTCAGCTACGGGGTCGGCCACTTCTACGGCTACAGCCCGCTGCTGGAAAGCGCCCAGCGCGTGCCCTTCTACCAGCCGCTGACCATGCGCCGGCTGCTGGAGAAGCAGTTCGGCCTGGAGCGTCCGCAGCGCATGGAAGTGGCCAGCGCCGAACTCGAGGGCCGGCTGCGCTACCCGCAGGCGCCGCTGCGCATCGAGGCGCCGGCCAAGCCGCTGAACGTCGTCTGGCTGGTCGCCGAATCGTGGCGCGCCGACACCCTCAACCCGCGGGTGATGCCGCAGACCCACGCCTTCGCCCAGCGCGCGCAGCACTTCGTCAGCCACTTCTCCGGCGGCAACGGCACGCGCATCGGCATGTTCAGCCAGTTCTACGGCCTGCCGGCCAACCTGTGGTTCCCGGTGCTCGACGCCCGCGTCGGCAGCCCGCTGATCGACGTGCTGCAGCGTCAGGACTACCAGATGCGGCTGTTCACCAGCGCGCGCTTCAGCTATCCGGAGTTCGACAAGACCCTGTTCGTCAAGGTGCCGCGCGAGCAGCTGGTGGAGGACGACCAGGGCGAGACCTGGCAGCGCGATCGCCGCAACGTCGACCGGCTGCTCGAATTCGTCGACCGGCGCGACCCGGCCAAGCCGTTCATGACCTTCCTGTTCTTCGAGTCGCCGCACGCCAACTACAACTTCCCGCCCGAGTCGGTGATCGAACCGGACTACCTGCCGGATTTCAGCTACGCCAGCATGAACCTCGAGCGCGATATCAAGGGCATCCACAACCGCTACCTGAACGCCGTGCACCACCTCGACGGCCAGCTGGCGCGCATCACCGCGCACCTGGAGGCGAAGGGCCTGCTGGACGACACCCTGGTGGTGATCACCGGCGACCACGGCGAGGAGTTCATGGAAAAGGGTCGCTGGGGCCACAACTCCACCTTCGTCGACGAGCAGCTGCGCGTGCCGCTGGTGCTGTGGATTCCCGGCCGCGCGGCGCATCGGCAAAGCCTGCGCACCAGCCATCTCGACCTGCTGCCGACGCTGCTGCCGCTGCTCGGCGTGCAGAATCCCAGCCATGACTACGCCGTCGGCCACAGCCTGTTCGCGGCGCAGGCCGACCGTCTGCTGCTGGCCGGCGACTGGGACCGCCTGGCGTTCCTCGGCGAGCAGTACAAGCTGGTGCTGCCGTTCGCCAGCGGCAGCTTCGTCGGCATGCACGTCAGCCAGGCCGACGACCGCCAGGTGAGCGACCGCGCCAGCGTGCTGCAGCACAAGCTGCCGCTGATCCAGGTGGAAATGAGCGGCCTGCGCCGTTTCCTGGCGCATTGAGCCCACCCCGCAGTTGACCGACGCCCGCCTTTGCGCGGGCGTTTTCATTGCGCGGCGGGAAACTCCAGCTCGAAGCGGGTAAGGCCGTTCGCCGACTCGCAGCGGATGTGCCCGCGGTGCGCCTCGACGATCGAGCGGGTGATCGCCAGGCCCAGTCCGGCATGGCCGCCGCCTTCGCGGCGCGCCGGGTCGGCGCGGTAGAAGCGGTCGAACAGCCGGCCCAGATGCTCGGCCGGAATGCCCGGCCCGGGATTTTCCACACTCAGCCGCACCCGCCCGTCGCCGCCGTCGATATGGACGCGGATACAGCCGCCGGCCGGGGTGTAGCGCAAGGCATTGCTCAGCAGGTTGGACAGCGCGCGGCGCAGCATGCCGGCGTCGCCGTCGATCATCCCGCTGCCGTCCTGGCTCAGCTCGACCCCGGCGTCCTCACCGAGCAAACGGTAGTAGTCGAGCAGCTGCGCGGTCAGCTGGTGCAGGGCCACCGGCTGGCGCTCAGGGACGATCAAGCCGTTGTCGGCCTTGGCCAGGAACAGCATGTCGTCGATCATCCGCGCCATGCGCTTGAGGTCCTCGAGGTTGCCGTACAGCGCCTCCTGGTACTCCTCCAGGCTGCGCGCGCGGCCGAGCACCACCTCGGTGTGGGTCATCAGCTGGGTCAGCGGCGTGCGCAGCTCGTGGGCGATGTCGGCGGAGAAGTTGGACAGGCGCACAAAGGACTCGTCGAGGCGCTCGAGCATGCCGTTGAACGAGGTCACCAGCGGGCGCAGCTCCACCGGCACCGCCTGCGCGGGAATGCGCTCCTTGAGCGAACGCGCCGACACCGTGGCGGCCACCTGGGTCACCTCGCGCAGCGGGCGCAGGCCACTGCGCGCCACCAGCCAGCCGAGCCCGGCGCTGAGCAGCGCGCAGACCGCCAGGGCGATCCACAGCCAGCGCTCCAGCTCGGCGAAGAACGCCTCGTGGTGGGTGACGTCCACCGCCAGCAGCAAGGTCAGGCCCTGCGCGCGGCCGACCAGCGGCACCCGGCTGGTCATGCCGCGCAGCAGTCGCTCGCCGTCCTGCCACAGCCACAGGCGACCGCTCGCAACGCGCCGCGCCTCGGGCAGGCGCGCGCCTTCCGGCACCGCGAACAGCACGCGGCCGTCGGCGTCGATCAGCAGCGCGCGCAGCTCCTGGTGGGCGCCGAGCAGGGCGTGCAATTGCGGGCGCACGCTGTCCAGCTCGGCGACGTCGTTCAGCGCGCCGATCACCCCCTGGGTGGCGTGCAGCTTCTCCAGCAGCACGTGGTGATCGAGGCTCTCGAAGTGCTGGCGGCTGAGATGCTGGAAGGCCAGGCCGGCGGACAGCAGCGCCGCGGTGAGCGCCAGCATGAACAGCAGGCCCAGGCGCGCGGTGAGCGACAGGCGGCGGATCACTCGGGGGCGTCCAGCACGTAACCCATGCCGCGTACGGTGTGGATCAGCTTGGGCTCGAAGCCGTCGTCGATCTTGGCGCGCAGGCGGCGGATCGCCACCTCGATCACGTTGGTGTCGCTGTCGAAGTTCATGTCCCATACCTGCGAGGCGATCAGCGACTTGGGCAGCACCTCGCCCTGGCGGCGCAGCAGCAGCTCGAGCAGGGCGAACTCCTTGGCGCTCAGGTCGATGCGCTGGCTGCCGCGGCTGGCCCGGCGCTTGAGCAGGTCGACCTCCAGGTCGGCGACCTGCAGGCGGGTCGGCACCGTGCTGGACTGGCCGCGGCGCAGCAGGGTGCGCACCCGCGCCAGCAGCTCGGCGAAGGCGAACGGCTTGACCAGGTAGTCGTCGGCGCCCAGCTCCAGGCCCTTGACCCGGTCCTCGACGCGGTCGCGGGCGGTGAGGAACAGCACCGGCACCGCCTGCCCGGCGCCGCGCACCCGGCGCAGCACCTCCCAGCCATCCAGCCCCGGCATCATCACGTCGAGGATCAACAGGTCGTAGGCCTCGCCCAGCGCGCACTGCAGGGCTTCGCTGCCGCTCTGCGCGCGCTCCACGGCGAAACCCGCCTCGCTCAGGCCCTGCTGCAGGTAGGCACCGATCTTCGGGTCGTCCTCGGCCACCAGGATTTTCATGAATGCCTCACTATCATCGCGCGAAAGGCGATTGTGCCGCCCCGTAGCGACCGCAGCCAGCAACTGACAGCAATGTAATCTGCGCACGCTGGCTCGATCCGCATTGGCATCGTGCAATAGATTGATATGATTCATATAAATCCGCCTACCGGTCGCTCCAGAGCGTCTGGCCGAGTTCCCAGCAGTCCGGGACAATCGATGCAGGAAACAGACAGCAAGGAGGCAATGGGTATGGACACCCCCCCCGCCAGCCGGTTGGATCTTGCCTGGAAAATCCTGGCCATCGCCGGGCTCTATCTGCTCGCCGGCATTCCCGGCCTGCTGATCACCCATTCCGCCGGCTACGCCTCGCCGATCTGGCCGGCGACCGGCGTGGCCGCCGCCGCGTTGCTGGCCTGGGGCCTGCGCTGCTGGCCCGGCGTCTGGCTGGGCAGCCTGCTGATCCACCTGTGGCTCACCCCCTCGCCCAGCGGCGCCGCCCTGGGCGCCCTGCTGGCCGGCGCCACCACCCTGCAGGCGATGCTCGCCGCCTGGCTGGGACGCCGCTACCAGCGCGCCGGCTGGCAGTTCGCCAGCGACCGCGGCCTGGCGATCGTCCTGCTGGCCGCCGGGCCGCTGACCTGCCTGCTCGCCGCCACCCTCGGCACGGCCATCCTCGCCGTCGGCGGACGGATCGACAGCGACAACCTGCTCAACGAATGGCTGCTCTGGTGGTCCGGCGACACCCTCGGCATGCTGCTGTTCGCCCCGCTGACCCGCCTGCTGTGGCCGGGCGAGCATCCGCTGCGCGTCGCCGCCGCGGCCGGCAGCAGCCGCTTCATCATGCCGCTGGGCATCACCGCCACCCTGCTGTTGGTCGGCCACCTGGCGCTGGCCCAGCTGGAGGATCTGCGCGCCCGCGGCGAGGCGCGCAAGCTGATGGAGGTCATCGCCGCCGGCGGTACCCGCGAGCTGGCCGCCACCCTGTCGCCCCTCGAGGGCCTGGCGCACTTCATCGCCGCCAGCCGGGAAGTCACCCGCGAGGAGTTCCGCCAGTACAGCGCGAGCTTCATCGACCGCCCGGCGATCCTCTCGGTGGACTGGGCGCCGCGGGTCCTCCACGCCGAGCGCGACGCCTTCGAGGCCGCCATCGCCGCCAGCGGCTTCCCCGGTTTTCGCATCAGTGAGCTGGACGCCCAGGGTCACCTGCAACCGGCCGGCGAGCGTGCCGAGTATTTCCCCATCCTGTTCAACGAGCCGCGGTCCACGAGCCACCTGGTGCTCGGCCTCGACCATGCCTTCGAGGGGCTGCGCCGCCAGGCGATGGAGGTTTCCCGCCGCGACGGCCAGGCGATCGCCTCCGACCTGATCCACCTGGTACGCACCGACCGCCCCGCCTCGCTGGTGTACCTGCCGGTCCGCCGCCTGGCCCCGGGCGCCGAGGCCGAGCAGTTGGCCGGCTACGTGGTCGGTGTGCTCGACATCCAGGCCCTGTTCGCCCCGCTGCTGCGCCAGGCCGAGGAGCGCCAGCTCAGCCTGCGCATCTCGGACATCACTCCGGGCATGCCCCGGCGCATCCTGGTCGACTCGCTGGCGGCCGAGGCGCCTACCGACTGGAGCCATGTATTCCTGATCGGCGGGCGCACCTGGCGCCTGGAGATGCAGCCCAACACGCCGCTGTGGCGGCCCGCCTCGAGCACCGAGGAGCGCCTGTTCCTCGGCTTCTCGATACTCACCGCCTTCCTGGCCGCCTTCGCCACCCTGAGCAGCGCCGCCCGCCACAGCCTGGTGGCCCGCCATGTGGCCGAGCGCACCGAGCAGCTGCAAACGGCCGCCCACCAGCTCAACCAGCTGAACGCCGAGCTCCAGCAGCGCATCGAGGAACGCGGGCAGGCGCTCGCCGACCTGTACGCCAAGCAGGAGGAGATCCGCGCCGTCCACGACCACCTGCTCGAATGCGTGGTGACCATCGACAGCCGCGGCGCGATCCAGAGCGTCAACCCGGCCATCGAGACATTGCTCGGCTACCGCCCCGAGGAGCTGCTCGGCCGCAACGTGTCCTGCCTGATGGGCTCGCCGCACAGCGAACGCCACGACGGCTATCTCGCCCGCTACCTGCTCGGCGGCGAGCAGCACGTGATCGGCTCCAGCCGCGAGGTGACCGCCCGCCACAAGGATGGCCGGCCGGTCGAGGTGGAGCTCAGCGTGTCCGAGTTCAGCGCGCATGGCGAACGGCTGTTCATCGGCACCCTGCGCGACATCCGCGAGCAGCGCGCGCTGATCGCCAGCCTGACCCAGGCGCGCGAGGACGCCGAACAGGCCAGCCGGGCCAAGTCGGCGTTCCTCGCCGCCATGAGCCACGAGATCCGCACCCCGATGAACGGCGTGGTCGGTCTTATCGACGTGCTGGCCCAGGACCGCCTGACGCCGCACCAGGTCGACCTGGTCAAGGCCATCCGCGAGGCCTCGGGCAACCTGCTCGGGGTGATCGACGACATCCTCGACTTCTCCAAGATCGAGGCCGGCCGCCTGGAGATCGAACTCGCCCCGCTGCAGCTGGCCGAGCTGGTCGACAACCTGTGCAACACCCTCAAGCCGCTGGCCAGCTCGCACGGCGTGGCGCTCTCCCACGCCATCGCCGCGGACGTGCCGCTGTGGGTGACCTCCGACGCGATGCGCCTGCGGCAGATCCTCTACAACCTGATCGGCAATGCCATCAAGTTCTCGGGCGGTCGCCGCGAGCAGTCCGGGCGGGTGGAGGTGCAGGTGCGCCTGGCCGCCCAGGCGCCGTTGCGGGCGATCATCGAGGTGGCCGACAACGGCATCGGTATCGCCGCCGAGCACCTGGCCAACCTGTTCGCCCCCTTCACCCAGGCGGAAACCTCGACCACCCGGCGTTTCGGCGGCAGCGGCCTGGGCCTGGCCATCTGCCGGCGCCTGGTGACCCTGCTGGGCGGTGAGATCGGCGTCGCCAGCACGCCGGGCAGCGGCACCCGCTTCAGCATCGAGCTGCCGCTGCTGCCGGCCAGCGCGCCGGCCGTGGCGGACGACAGCCGGCCGCCGAGCGCGGGCGAGGCCCTCGCGCCCGCCCTGCCCGGGCCGCAGGCCCCCTCGCGCCGGCGCATCCTGGTGGTCGAGGACGACACCCTCAACCGCAAGGTCATCCAGCAGCAGCTCGCCCTGCTCGGCTATCGCTTCGAGATGGCCGGCAACGGCGCCGAAGCCCTGGCGATGTGGCGCGCGGGCGACTACGACCTGATCCTCAGCGACCTGCACATGCCGGTGATGGACGGCTACCAGCTGGCCGAACTGGTCCGTCGCGAGGAAGCCGGCCAGCGCCGCATCCCGATCCTGGCGCTGACCGCCAACGCCTTGCGCGGCGAAGCCGCGCGCGCCCACGATGCCGGCATGGACGAGTACCTGACCAAGCCCATTCGCCTGGCCACCCTGCAGGCCAGCCTGGAGCGCTGGCTGCCCGGCGCCGTGCCGCTGCGCGCCACTGCGGCGCAGGAAAGCCCCGGGCAACCCGCCCCGCTGTTCAATCCGGCGGCACTGACGGCGCTGGTCGGCGACGATCGCGAGATGATCGGCGAGACCCTCGGCGATTACGCCGAGGCCCTGGCCTCGCTGGCTGGACAACTGCTCGAGGCCTTCGCGGACGACGACCTGGCGAGCGTCGGCGCCCTCGCCCATCGCCTCAAGTCGTCGTCCCGCGCGGTGGGCGCGGCGCGCCTGGGCCAGCTCTGCGCTACGCTCGAGCAGGCGGTCAAGAACGGCGACGGCGCCGCACTGCGGCGTGGCATCGACGAATTCGCCCCCCTCTGCACCGCCACGGCGGCAGGGATCGGACAGTTGCTGGAAACAGGCAATCCGGCATGAGCAGGAGGCTTTAGCGATGCAAGTCCTGATAGTCGACGACGACCCCTTCATCTGCCGGCTGCTGACCCGCCAGCTCAGGTCGCTGGGTTTCGCCAAGGTGACCGCCTGCGAACGTGCCCTGGCCGCGGTCGCGCAGCTGGAGCAGGCGCCGGACAGCATCGACCTGGTGCTCTGCGACCTGCAGATGCCCGAGATGGACGGCATCGAGTTCATCCGCCACCTGGTGCGCCTGGACTTCGCCGGCGCGCTGGTGCTGGTCAGCGGCGAGGACGAACGCATCCTGCAGAGCGCCGAGCGGCTGGCCCAGGCCCACCATCTGCGGGTGCTGGGCACGCTGTTCAAGCCGGTGCCCAGCGGGCGGCTGCAGAAACTGCTGGAACAGGCGGCCGCCGAACGCGCCGCGCCGCGGGCGGCCGACTCGCGCAGCTACAGTGCCGAGGACCTGGCGCGCGGTATCGCGGCGGGCGAACTGGTCAACCACTACCAGCCCAAGGTCGACTTCCACGGCGCACGGGTCATCGGCGTCGAGACGCTGGTGCGCTGGCAGCATCCGCAGGACGGCCTGGTCTACCCCGATCGCTTCATCGAACTGGCCGAGGACAGCGGGCTGATCGAGGCGCTGATGCGCGCGGTACTGGGCAATGCCCTGCGCGAAGCGCGCCAGTGGCGCGACGCCGGCCACCTGCTGCAGGTGGCGGTGAACGTGTCGATGGACAACCTGCAGGTGCTGGACTTCCCCGACTTCGTCGAGCAGGAGGCGCTGGCCGCCGGGGTGCCGCTGCACAGCCTGGTGCTGGAAGTGACCGAGAGCCACCTGATGAAGAATCGCCAGGCCGCCCTGGACATCCTCACCCGCCTGCGCCTGAAGCGGATCAGCCTGTCCATCGACGACTTCGGCACCGGCCACTCCTCGCTGGTGCAGCTGCGCGACATCCCGTTCAACGAATTGAAGATCGACCGCAGCTTCGTGCATGGCGCCTGGCGCGACGTGTCGCTGCGCAGCATCCTCGACGCCAGCCTGGCGATGGCCCGCAAGCTGGGCATGAAGACGGTGGCCGAGGGCATCGAGGACCGCGCCGACTGGGATCACCTGCTCGCCGCGGGGTGCGACGTCGCCCAGGGCTGGTTCATCGCCAAGGCCATGCCCGCCGCGCAGCTGCCCGCCTGGCTGAAGGAGTGGGAACGGCGGCGGCGCGAGCTGATCTGAGCGACCGCGCCGCCGGCGGCCGGCTCAGGGTTTGCTCAGCATCTGGCGATGCGCGCGCAACTGCTCGAGCATCTGCTCCATGTGCTGGATACGCAGGTCCACCTGCTCCACCGTCTCCGGCCCCATGCCCATCCCTGCTCCACCCATCCCCATTCCCTGACCACCGGCCATGCCCATGCCATGATCGCCAGCCATGCAGCCGCCCATGCCCTGCATGCCGCGGCCCATGGCCTGCCAGTGCTGTTCCATCAGCTTCTTGCGCTCCTCGGGCGTCTTGCCGGCCATCCAGCCCTGGTGAAGCTTTTGCATCTCGGTGATGTGCTGTTGCCACTGCTGCTCGGGAGTCGCCGCCGGGTCTTGCGCCCAGGTGGCGCCGCTGGCCGCCAGCAGCAGGATGCCGGCGCAAAGGATCGATCGGTTCATCTGCAAGCCCTCTTCTCGGCAGGATGAGAACTTCACTCTAGACCGGCCCAGCGCAGGCGCCGCAAGCTGACGGAAATGTAATCCGCCACTCAGCCTGCGGTAAGGAGCGGCCGGCTAGGCTGGGAGGGTGCGTTGCTCCGTCCGGGCATCGCCGCTTGCGGACGCCGTTTCTTTCAGGAGATCCCACGCCATGCGCCAAACCAGTTCCCGCGGAGAACCCTCCCCCTCCTTCTGGCGCGGCAAACCCGGCATCGTGCTGGGCATGCTTGCCGTCATCGCGCTGTTCTACGTGGTGCGCGAGCATTACGCCCATGCCGTGGGGCTGCTGCCCTACCTGATCCTGCTGCTCTGCCCGCTGATGCACCTGTTCGGTCACCACCACGGCGGGCACGCCCACCACTCCCGGCAGGACAGCGATTCGAACGAGAAAAGGAACTAGCGGATGCCCACCTCCCCGCCCGAGCATCACCCGCACGCCCGCGCGCAAACTTCCGCAACGCCGCTGCGCGATCCGGTCTGCGGCATGACCGTCGACTCCGACAGCCCTCACCACATCGCCTACCAGGGCCAGCATTTCCACTTCTGCAGCCAGCACTGCCTGGACAGATTCCAGCGCGAGCCGCAACGCTACCTGCCCGCGGCTCCGGCGCAGCCCGCCGCACCCAGCGGGCACCACGGCCACGCGGGGCACACGGCCCACGCAGCAGCCGCCGCGCCGGTTCAGCCGGCGGACTCGACACCCGCCGGAAACGCCGGCACCGAATACACCTGCCCGATGCACCCGGAAGTGCGCCAGATCGGCCCGGGTACCTGCCCCAAGTGCGGCATGGCGCTGGAGCCGGTACTGCCCGAGCTGGAGGAAGAGGAAAACCCGGAACTGCGCGACTTCACCCGGCGCTTCTGGTGGACCCTGCCGCTGACCGTGGTCGTCACCCTGCTGGCCATGGCCGGCCACCGGCTGATGCTGTTCCACGGCGCCACCCAGAACTGGGTCGAGCTGGTCATCGCCACGCCGGTCGTGCTGTGGGCGGGCTGGCCGTTCTACGTGCGCGGCGTGCGCTCCATCGTCCAACGCAGCCCGAACATGTGGACGCTGATCGGCCTGGGTACCGCCGCCGCCTACCTGTACAGCCTCGCCGCCACCCTGGTGCCCGAGGCCTTCCCGGCGACCTTCCTGATGGACGGGCGCATCGGCGTGTACTACGAGGCGGCGGCGGTGATCATCTCGCTGACCCTGCTCGGCCAGATCCTCGAACTCAAGGCGCGCTCGCAGACCTCGGCGGCAATCCGCGCGTTGCTCGGCCTGGCGCCGAAGACCGCGCGCCGGCTCAACGCCGACGGCAGCGAGGAGGACATCCCGCTCGCCCACGTGCACGTCGGCGACCGCCTGCGCGTGCGCCCCGGCGAGAAGGTGCCGGTCGACGGCCAGGTGCTGGAGGGCGAAAGCGCGCTGGACGAGTCGATGCTCACCGGCGAGCCCGTGCCGGTGACCAAGCGCGCCGGCGATACGCTGATCGGCGCCACCCTCAACACCCACGGCAGTCTGGTGATGCAGGCGCAGAAGGTCGGCAGCGCCACCATGCTCGCGCAGATCGTGCAGATGGTCGCCCAGGCCCAGCGCTCCAAGGCGCCGCTGCAACGCCTGGCCGACGTGGTGGCCGGCTGGTTCGTGCTGGCGGTGATCGCCATCGCCCTGCTGACCCTGCTGGGCTGGGGCCTGTGGGGACCGCAGCCGAGCTGGGTGTTCGGCCTGATCAACGCGGTGGCGGTGCTGATCATCGCCTGCCCCTGCGCGCTGGGCCTGGCCACGCCGATGTCGGTGATGGTCGCCACCGGCAAGGCCGCCACCAGCGGCGTGTTGTTCCGCGACGCCGCCGCCATCGAGCACCTGCGCAAGATCGACACCCTGATCGTCGACAAGACCGGCACCCTCACCGAGGGCCGGCCGGCCTTCCACAGCGCTCTGGCCGCGCCCGGCTTCGCCGCCGACGAGGTGCTGCGCCTGGCCGCCAGCCTCGACCAGGGCAGCGAACACCCGCTGGCCCACGCCATCGTCGAACACGCCCGCGCCCAGGGGCTGGCGCTGGCCACGCCGCAGGCCTTCGAGTCGGCCTCCGGCATCGGCGTGCGCGGCCAGGTCGAGGGGCGTCGCCTGCTGCTGGGCAACACCACGCTGCTGCAGGAAGGCGGCGTCGCCGTCGAGCCCCTGCAGGCGCAGGCCGAGGCGCTGCGCGGCGAAGGCGCCAGCATCATGTATCTGGCGGCGGACGGCGCGCTGGCCGGCCTGCTGGCGGTGGCCGACCCGCTCAAGCCGACCTCACGGCAGGCGGTCGAGCGTCTGCAGGCCGACGGCGTGACGGTGATCATGGCCACCGGCGACGGCCTGACCACCGCCCGCGCGGTGGCGCGCGCACTGGGCATCGCCGAGGTGCACGGCGAGGTCAAGCCGCAGGACAAGGAACGCCTGGCCGCCGCCCTGCAGCAGCAGGGCCGCCGCGTGGCAATGGCCGGCGACGGCATCAACGACGCCCCGGCGCTGGCCCGCGCCGACGTCGGCATCGCCATGGGCACCGGCACCGACGTGGCGATGAGCAGCGCCCAGGTCACCCTGGTCAAGGGCGACCTGCTCGGCATCCTGCGCGCGCGCAGCCTGTCGGTGGCCACCGTGCGCAACATGCACCAGAACCTGGCCTTCGCCTTCTTCTACAACGCCTTGGGCATCCCGCTGGCCGCCGGCCTCCTCTACCCGCTGACCGGCCACCTGCTGTCGCCGCTGATCGCCGCGCTGGCGATGAGCCTCAGTTCGGCGTCAGTGGTGGGCAATGCCCTGCGCCTGCGCCAGATACGCATCGATTGAAAAGCCCTTGACCTTGCCACGAGGGCAAGGTCAAAGATGATCACAAGGCCGGGCTGGACCGGCCACCTGCAAGGAGTTCACCATGAGCACCATCGAACTGAACGTCCAGGGCATGACCTGCGGTGCCTGCGTGCGCCACGTCAACGCCGCCCTGCAGCCGCTCGCCGGCGTGGAGGCGGTCGAGGTCGACCTGCAGGCCGGCCGCGTGCGCGTCAGCGGCGCCGCCGACGGCATGGCGCTGCTCGCCGCCCTCGACGACGCCGGCTACCCGGCACAACTGGCCACCCCGGCCACCGCAGCCAACCCGGCGAAAAGCGGCGGCTGTGGCGGCGGTTGTGGCTGCCACTGATCCCCTTCGCCCAGGAGTCCTCCGATGAACAACCGACTGCGCATCGCCGCCCTCGCCTTCCTGCTGCTCGGCGGCGCGGCCCAGGCCGCCGACGACCTGACCATCGACGTGCACCGCGACGCCAACTGCGGCTGTTGCAAGGAATGGATCAAGCACCTGGAGGCCAACGGCTTCGCCGTGCGCGATCACGTCGAGCCGGACATGAGCGCGGTCAAGCAGCGCCTGGGCGTGGCGCCGCGCCTGGCCTCGTGCCACACCGCAGTGATCGACGGCAAGTTCGTCGAGGGCCACGTGCCGGCGGCGCAGATCCTCGAACTGCGCAACCGCCCCGACCTGCTCGGCCTCGCCGTGCCCGGCATGCCGGCCGGCTCGCCGGGCATGGAGTACGGCGACCGCAAGGATGCCTACCAGGTGATCGGCCAGACCAAGGCCGGCAAGGATGTGGTGGTGGCCGACTATCCGGCCAAGTGATCCCACCGCCTGAGCGGAGCCGGCAGCGCGTGCCCCTCGACCGCGCGGCGCCGCTCAGAGCAGCACCGGGCTGTCCGGCAGCTGGGTGCCGCCCTCGGCGCCGGCCGGATAGTTGAGGACCAGCAGACGGGTCAGCGCGCGGATGCCCTCCAGCGCGCCCGTCTCGTAGCGGCCGTCGTGGAAGGCCTGCTCCATGCCGTGACAGATGTCCTGCCAGTCCCGCGCGCTCACCCGCGCATCGATGCCGCGGTCGGCGACGATCTCCACGTCGCGCTCGGCGAGCAGCAGGTAGACCAGCACGCCGTTGTTGTGCTCGGTGTCCCACACCCGCAGCAGGGAGAACACCTCGAGCGCTCGCTCGCGCGGCGTCTGGCCGCGCAGCAGCGCGGCCATCGGTAGCGCCCCTTCCACGGCGAAGCGGACCTGGCCGCCGTGCAGCCGCTCGCTGGCGGCGATCTCCGCGCGGATCGCCTCCAGAACGGCCGGCGCGAACGCCCGGCGCAGTTGCCAGGGGGTCACCGACAGGTTGCGGAGCAGGCGTCCGCCATCGCACTTCACCATCGTCCCGACGCGCCTCCGCCGCCGAATCCGCCGCCACCCCCACCGAAACCGCCCCCGAAACCGCCCCCCGAGCGACCGCCACTGTGCCAGCCACCGCCCGGGCCGGCGCCGCCGCCGAGGAGCACGAACACGAAGGCCATTCCCCCGGCGACCAGGGCGATCGCCAGCGTTCCCGCCAGCAACCAGGACAGCACGCCCACCCCGGCGCCGCCCAGCAGGGCCGCCGGCAGGCGGCCGAACAGCGCGCGCAGCAAGCCGCCGAAGACGAACACCAGCATCATCAGCGGCAGCAACTGGGAGAAGTTACCCGACGGCCCGTCCGCCGCCTGGCGGGGTGGCGGCAAGGGCTCGCCGCGCACCACCGCGATCATGCGCTCGATACCGGCGTCGATGCCGGCGTAGAAGTCGCCCTGCTGGAAGCGCGGCACGATGATCTCGCTGATGATGCGCTTGGCGGTGGCATCGTTGAGCGCCCCTTCCAGGCCATAGCCCACCTCGATGCGCAGGGTGCGGTCGTCGCGTGCCACCAGCAGCAGCGCACCGTCGTCCACCTTGCCGCGGCCCAGCCGCCACTGCTCGGCTACCCGCAGGGCAAACTGCTCGATGCTCTCCTCGCCGGTGGTGGGCACGATCAGCACGGCGAGCTGGCTGCCCTTCTCCGCCTCGAAGGCCGCCAGCTTGCGCTCCAGGGCGGCGACCTGGTCGCTGCTCAGCGTCCCGGTCAGGTCGGTGACCCGCGCGGTCAGTGGCGGCACCGCCACCGGCGCGGCCCAGCCCGGCAGGACCAGGCCGAGGAGCAGCGCCAGCAGGCCGGCGCGCGCGGCAGCGACGAGGTTCATCAGTAGCCCGGCTGCGGCTTGGCGGGCGGCGTCGGCTGGGCCGGCGGGGTGCCGAAGTCCACCCGCGGCGGGGTGGAGATGGCGCGCTCGTCCTCGACGGTGAAGTTCGGCTTGACCTTGAAGCCGAACACCATCGCCGTCAGGTTGGTGGGGAAGCTGCGCACCGTGACGTTGTAGTCCTGCACCGCCTTGATGTAGCGGTTGCGCGCCACGGTGATGCGATTCTCGGTGCCCTCCAGCTGGGCCTGCAGGTCGCGGAAGGCGGCGTCGGCCTTGAGCTGCGGGTAGTTCTCCGCCACTACCAGCAGCCGCGACAGCGCGCTGGTCAGCTGGCTCTGGGCGGCCTGGAAGCGGGCGAACGCCTCGGGATCGTCGACCAGTTCGGGCGTCGCCTGGATGCTGCCGACCCGCGAGCGGGCCTCGGTGACCTGCGTCAGCACTTCCCGCTCGTGGGCGGCGTAGCCCTTCACCGTATTGACCAGGTTGGGCACCAGGTCGGCCCGGCGCTGGTACTGGTTGATCACCTCGGACCAGCTCGCCTTGACCTGCTCGTCGTTGCTCTGCAGGGTGTTGTAGCCGCAGCCGGAGAGGCCGAGGGCGATCACCACGAGCAGCAGGCTCCTCAGTTTGCGCATGTGCATTCTCCCGGAATGAGTGGGGGGCTGACATGCAGGTATAGCAGCCGGCGGCCGGCCGTGGCCTGAAGTAGGCCAATGCAAAGACGCGCGGCGCGGCGCTCAGGCCAGCAGGCTGCGGTCGAAGACGAATGCTTCGCCGCACGGCGGGCAGTGTTCGTAGACGGCCTGTGGCCGGCCCATCGGCGGCTGGTTCTTCTCGCCGGTGTCGCGGATCCAGCCCTGGCTCTTCATCTTTTCCAGCCGCCCGCGCAGGGTGGTGTGCTGCACCGCCTGCCCCAGGCAGGCGTCGAAGGCCGCCAGCGCCTCGCCGACGGTGAAGCGCGGTTCGAGCAGGTACAGCGGCAGTGCGGTGTACACCGCCTTGCCGGCCAGCCGCTCGGCCACCCGGCGCACCAGCTGGGCATGGTCGAAGGGCAGCGGGAAGCCGCCGTCGCGGACCTGGGCGAGCGGCACGAAGCGCAGATCGGCGTCGCTGCAGGTGGTCTGCGGCGCCAGCAGCGCCAGGTAGTAGGTGGTGATCGACCAGCCGCGCGGGTCGCGCACGTCGTTGCCCTCGGTGCCGACCTGCTCCAGATAGGCCGGCTCGATATGCGCCTTGAAGGTCAGCGCCCGCGTCACCGCGTCCTCCAGGGTGCGGTCCTCCTGCAGGCCATTGATCAGCACGCCCGGCAGCGCCCACTTGCCGGGATAGGGGATCTCGTCACTGTCCGGACGGCGCTTGAGCAGCACCTCCAGACCGTCCGCGCCCAGGCGCAGCGCCACTATGTCCACGCTGGCCAGGATTTGTGCCGAATTCATCCGTCCTCCCGCACGTCGATGTTATCCATCCGTATTCTGCCACTTTTTACGCAACAAGAAATAACCCCCTTGGCGGGCGTCGCCGGCGGAGCCTCTTTGTAGGGGCGAATTCATTCGCCTGCCGAGGCTACGCAGGCGAATGAATTTGCCGCTGCAGGTGGGGCACCCCCAGCCCGTGTAGCTGGCGTGGGCGCTATCTCTCTCCAACCAATGCTTGACTACTTATTTCACAAGGTGAAATATATAACCACACCCCAGCCGAGACCACGGCCATGCGCATAGCCAGCTTCGATGTCGATGCCCAGAAAGGCTTCACCCCGCTCTGCCCCGACGAGCTGCCGGTGCCCGACGGCGACCAGATCGCCCCGGCGCTCAACCATCTGGCGAGCAAGGCGCAACTGCGCCTGGGCAGCAAGGACGCGCACAGCCCGGCGGCGGCCTGGCGGGTCGACAGCCATGCGCAGATGCTGCAGCCGCTGGACCTGGCCAACGCCGACCTGACCTGGGTCAGCCACTGCGTCGCCGGTACGCCCGGCTTCGAGCTGCTCGACGCGTTGCCGGCGCCAATGGACTATGACTTCTTCGTGTGGAAGGGCATCGAGCCGGATCTGCACCCCTACGGCGCCTGCTACCACGACCTCGCTGAGCGGCGCAGCACCGGGGCCATCGAGTTCCTCCGCCAGCAGGCGGTCGAGCTGGTGCTGGTCGGCGGCCTGGCGCTGGACTACTGCGTGCGCACCACCGCCCTGCAGCTGCGCCGCGCCGGGTTCGCGGTCGGCATCTACCTGCCGGCCTGTCGCGCGCTGGCCGAAGACAGCGGCCGCCGTGCGCTGGCCGAGCTGGAGGCCGCCGGCGTCGCCCTCTACCCCACCGCGCAGGCGCTGGACGCCGCCTTCGCCACCGTCCGGGAGCACTGAAATGGCCGAGAGCGTATTCGCCGAGCGCATCGTGCAGAGCCTGCTCGATACCGACTTCTACAAGCTGTCGATGATGCAGGCGGTGCTGCACAACTATCCCAACGCCGAGGTGGAGTGGGAATTCCGCTGCCGCAGCGACGAGGACCTGAGCCCCTATCTGCCCGAGATCCGCCACCAGCTCGAGCGCCTCGAAGAACTCGCCATGAGCGCCGACCAGCTGGCCTTCCTCGAGCGCATCCCGTTCCTCACCGCCGACTTCCTGCGCTTTCTCGGTCTGTTCCGCTTCAACCTGCGCTATGTGCACACCGCCGTCGAGGATGGCCAGCTGGCGATCCGCGTGCGCGGTCCCTGGCTGCACGTGATCCTCTTCGAGGTGCCGCTGCTGGCCATCGTCAGCGAGGTCAGGAACCGCTATCGCTATGGCCAGGTCGCGCTGGAGCAGGTCGCCGAGCGCCTGTACGCCAAGCTCGACGCGCTGCGCGAGGCCGCTTCGGCCGAGGAGCTGGCCGGCTTCCAGCTGGCCGACTTCGGCACCCGCCGGCGCTTCTCCTACCGCACCCAGGAAGAGGTGGTGAACATCCTGCGCCACGACTTCCCCGGCCAGTTCGTCGGCACCAGCAACGTGCATCTGGCGCGCGAGTACGGCCTGCGGCCGATCGGCACCATGGCCCACGAGTGGCTGATGGCCCACCAGCAGCTCGGCCCGCGACTGATCGACAGCCAGCGCGCCGCGCTGGACTGCTGGGTGCGCGAGTACCGCGGCCTGCTCGGCATCGCGCTGACCGACTGCATCACCATGGACGCCTTCCTCGCCGACTTCGACCTGTACTTCGCCAAGCTCTTCGACGGCCTGCGCCACGACTCCGGCGACCCGCTGGCCTGGGCGGAGAAGGCCATCGCCCACTACGAAAAACTCGGCATCGACCCGCTGAGCAAGACCCTGGTGTTCTCCGACGGCCTCGACTTCCCGCGCGCGCTGGCCCTGTATCGCCGCCTGCGCGGGCGGATCAACGTCAGCTTCGGCATCGGCACCAGCCTGACCTGCGACATCCCGGGGGTGACACCGACCAACATGGTGATCAAGATGACCGCCTGCAACGGTCAACCGGTGGCGAAGATCTCCGACGCGCCGGGCAAGACCCAGTGCCGCGACCCGAACTTCGTCGCCTACCTGAAACACGTGTTCCGCGTCCCCAACGCCCCAGAAGGAGCCTGAGATGAATCAACTGCAGCAACGCATCGCCGAAGACCTCGCCGTGGTGCCGCCCTTCGCCGATGCCGCCGCCGAGCTGGCGGAAATCGAGCGACGCAAGACCTTCATCAAGAATTGCCTGCGCGAGACCGGCCTCAAGGTGCTGGTGCTCGGCATCAGCGGCGGGGTCGACTCGTCGACCGCCGGGCGCCTGGCCCAGCTCGCCGTCGAGGAGCTGCGCGCGGAAACCGGCGATGCCGGCTACCGCTTCATCGCCGTGCGCCTGCCGCACGACAACCAGCACGACGAGGCCGACGCCCAGGCGGCCATGCGCTTCGTGGCCGCCGACGAGGAGCAGACGGTGAACATCGGCGACGCGGTGCGCGGGCTGGTCGACCAGGTCGCCGCGCTCGACCCGCTCACCCCCGGCCTGCGCGACTTCGTGGTCGGCAACGTCAAGGCGCGGGTGCGCATGGTCGCCCAGTACGCCATCGCCAACGCGCGCTTCGGCCTGGTGATCGGCACCGACCACGCCGCCGAGGCGGTGATGGGCTTCTTCACCAAGTTCGGCGACGGCGCCTGCGACCTGGCGCCGCTGACCGGGCTGGTCAAGGGCCAGGTGCGCGCCCTCGCCGCTCGCCTCGGCGCCCCGCACCAGCTGGTGCACAAGGTGCCGACCGCCGACCTCGAGGAGCTGCGCCCCGGCCGTCCCGACGAGGAGGCCCACGGCGTCAGCTACGCCGAGATCGACGCCTTCCTGCACGGCCAGCCGGTGTCGGAGCGCGCGGCGGAGATCATCCAGCGCACCTGGGCGAACACTGCGCACAAGCGCGCGCTGCCGAAGGCGCCCTGAGACTCGCCAGACCTGCCGGTCAGTCGCCCCACAGCATGCGCAGGTTCTCGAAGCCCTCGAACATGCGCCGGTCCATCAACGCGACCAGCTCGGGATCGAACTGCCGGCCGGACTGCTCGCGGATGTACAGCTGCGCCTCCTTGGGCGTCCACGCCGGCTTGAACGGACGCTCGGCGCGCAGGGCATCGTAGACGTCGCAGAGCGCGACCATGCGCGCCGAGAGGGGGATGGCGTCGCCCTTGAGGCCGTGGGGATAGCCGCTGCCGTCCCAACGCTCGTGGTGGTAGCGGGCGATCTCCGCGCCCAGCTGCAGCAGCGCGTTGCCAGACACGTCGCTGAGGAACTGGTAGCCCAGCTCGGTATGCCGCTGCATGACCTGGGTTTCCTCATCGTCCAGCGGGCCGGGCTTGAGCAGAATGCGGTCGGGAATGCCGACCATGCCGACATCGTGCATGGTCGCCGCCTGGCGCAGCTGGTTGACCCACGGCGGCGGGCAACCGTAGGCACGGGCCAGCAGCGCGGCGGTCTCGCCGATACGGATCATGTGGTGGCCGTTCTGGTTGTCGCGGTACTCGGCGACCCGCACCAGGCAGCGGATGACCATTTCCGTGGTGCGCTGCACTTCCCGCGTGCGCTCCTCGACGCGCTTCTCGAGCAGGCGGCGCTCCCTGTCCAGCTCGATGCGGGTGCGCCACAGGCCGAGGTGGTTGCGCACGCGCAGCAGCAGCTCCAGATGGTCGACCGGCTTGCACAGGTAATCGCTGACGCCCAGGTCGAGCGCGCGCCGCCGGGTGTCGACATCGTGACGACTGGACAGCGCGATGATCGGCTGGCTCTCCGGCAGATACTTGCGCAGCAGGCTGAGGATCTCGAAGCCGCCGGGCCGCGCCAGGTCGAAGTCGAGCAGCAGCAGGTCCCAGGGATTCTCCAGCAGCCACGGCAGGCCCTGGGCGGTTTCGCTGAACACCCGGACGTTCTTCAGGCCGGCGGCATCGAGCGCCCCCACCAGGAGGTTCAGCTCGCTCCCGGGCGCCTCGAGCAGCACGATATTGGCCTGGCGCAGGTGTTCGGGAATGTTCAGCATGGGCTTCCGTCCTTTGAAATCGACTGCCTTCTGCTGCGAGGGTGTGGATTTTCCGCGGACGGGTCAAGCCGTCGAGGGCGTTAGCTCGATCTGTTCGGCATTTTGCCCCCGCGCCAGGCTGGAAAGGCCGTTGCAGAGGGGCGCTGCGGCAAAACCGGCCGACCCCGCCGGCTCGGCCATCCGACCCGGTCGCCGCCTGCTTCCCAAGAACGAGCCGACCGGTTCCCAGGTAGCGTAGCCGCCGCCCCGCCGGCATACGATCATGCCGCCCCCGGACGGGCCGGCCCGCACCTAACCGGAATCGCCCCTCGCTGGCCATGGAGCCCGAACGTGCGCCCTGCCCCGGCCAGCTGCCAGGCCGGACCGCCTCGCGGGCCCACCGGCAACGCCAGCGCAGCGTCGCCATGCCGGGCGCCGCTGCCGCATCACTGCCGCCGGCCGCTGCAGCGGGGGCCTCGCCATGTTCCGGGAAGACCGCACAAGAATGACAAGGAGATCCACCATGACCACCCGCCTCCAGCGCCCCTCCCTGGGCGCCACCGGCCTGGCCGTCGGCCTGCTCGCCGCCCTGCAACTGCCCCAGGCGCTCGCCCAAACCACCCCGCAAGACGGTCTCGATTACGAATTCCTCGCCGAACGCCTGGAATGGCAGGATGCCGACGAGGGCAACGCGCTGCACTGGGACCTGAACGGCTGGATCGGCGGTGAAGTCGACCGCTTCGAGCTCAGATCCGAAGGCGAGCGGGTCGACGGCCACACCGAGGAAGCCGAACTGCAGGCGCTGTGGAGCCATGCCATCGCGCCCCGCTGGTCGACCGTGGCCGGTGCGCGCCAGGACTTCAAGCCCGGCGAGCCGCAGACCTGGGCCGCCCTGGGCGTGCAGGGCGAGCCGCTGGACGACCTGGAGACCGAGTTCACCGCCTTTCTCGGCGAAGCCGGGCAGAGCGCCGCGCGCCTGTCGGCCGAATACGACATCGAGCTGACCGACCGCCTGGTCCTGCAGCCGCTGGCCGAGGTCAACCTGTACGGCCAGGACGACGAGGAGCGTGGCGTCGGCTCGGGCCTCGGCGAGGCCGAACTGGCCCTGCTGCTGCGCTACGAGGTCTGCCAGCAGTTCGCTCCCTACCTCGGCGTGAACTGGACGCGCGCCTACGGCAACACCGCCGACCTGCTGCGCGAGGAGGACGAGGACGTCAGCGAAACCAGCCTGGTCGCCGGCGTGCGCTTGCAGTTCTGACCTCTGCCCCGTCCAAGCTGACAAAACTGTAATCTGCGTCTCAGCTTCCCGACAGCTCGCTTTCGCTATGGTGACGGCCATAGCCAAGGAACGCCGCCCCCAGGGGCCGCGTTGGGTGCCCCGCAGGGGCGCCTTCGACTGACGGGGCAGGAACAGCATGCAACCTCTGACTTCACGACGAACCTTCATCAAGGGCCTGGCGGCCGGCGGCGTGCTCGCCGGCCTCGGCCTGTGGCGCCAGCCGGTGTGGGCGCTGACCAGCCCCGGCCAGCCCACCGTGCTGGCCGGCAGCCAGTTCGACCTGAGCATCGACGAGCTGCCGGTCAACTTCACCGGGCGCGCACGTACCGCGATGGCCATCAACGGCAGCCTGCCGGCGCCGCTGCTGCGCTGGCGCGAGGGCGATACCGTCACCCTGCGGGTGCGCAACCGCCTGAAGGAGGACACCTCGATCCACTGGCACGGCATCCTCCTGCCGGCCAACATGGACGGCGTGCCCGGCTTCAGCTTCGCCGGCATCGCCCCCGACGGCATGTACGAATACCGCTTCAAGGTGAAGCAGAGCGGCACCTACTGGTATCACAGCCACTCCGGCTACCAGGAGCAGCTCGGCGTCTACGGCCCGCTGGTGATCGACCCGCTGGAGCCGGAGCCCTTCCAGTACGAGCGCGACTACGTGGTGATGCTCTCCGACTGGAGCGACGAGCACCCGGCGCGAGTACTGGCCAAGCTGAAGAAACAGGCCGACTACTACAACCAGCACCGCCGCACCGTCGGCGACTTCATCCGCGACGTCGGCGAGCGGGGCTGGAGCGAGACCGCCGCCGAGCGCTGGGCGTGGGCGAAGATGAACATGAGCCCCACCGACCTGGCCGACGTGACCGGCGCCACCTACACCTACCTGCTCAACGGCCAGGCGCCGGACGGCAACTGGACCGGCGTGTGCCAGCCCGGCGAGCGTGTGCGCCTGCGCCTGATCAACGCCTCGGCGATGACCTACTTCGACTTCCGCATCCCCGGACTCAAGCTCACCGTGGTGGCGGTCGACGGCCAGTACGTCGAGCCGGTGGAGGTCGACGAGATCCGCCTGGCCGTGGCGGAAACCTACGACGTGATCGTCACCCCGGATGCCAGCCAGCAGGCCTGGACGCTGTTCGCCCAGGCCATGGACCGCAGCGGCTACGCCCGCGGCACCCTGGCCGTGCGCGAGGGACTGAGCGCGCCGGTGCCGCAGCCCGATCCGCGGCCGACGCTGAACATGGCCGACATGGGCCACGGCGATCATGGCGCCCACGGCGCGGCGAGCGCGCACGGCGGCCAGGACGCCGCGGCGGCAGGCATGGCGGGCATGGATCATTCGGCCATGAACCACGCAGGCATGGATCACTCGGCGATGAACCACGGGGACATGGATCACTCCGCCATGGCCGGCATGGACCATGGCCAGATGAGCGCGATGGATCACAGCCAGATGGCGGGCATGAACCACGCGGGCAGCGTGCCGCCGGCGACGGCGGAGCACGCCGGCATGGATCACTCGGCCGGGCAGCAGGGCCGCGACACGGCGATGCCGAGTCATCCGGCCAGCGAAGCCGGCAACCCGCTGGTCGACATGCAGACCATGATGCCCAGCGCCAAGCTCGACGACCCCGGCATCGGCCTGCGCGACAATGGGCGCCGCGTGCTGACCTACGCCGACCTGCGCAGCCGCTTCGCCGATCCGGACGGCCGCGAACCGGGCCGCACCGTCGAGCTGCACCTGACCGGCCACATGGAACGCTACTCCTGGTCGATCAACGGTGTGGAGTTCGCCAACGCCGAGCCGCTGCGTTTCAAGTACGGTGAACGACTGCGCATCGTGCTGGTCAATGACACGATGATGCATCACCCGATCCATCTTCACGGCATGTGGAGCGACCTCGAGGACGAGCGAGGCGACTTCAAGGTTCGCAAGCACACCCTCGACATCCCGCCCGGCTCGCGCCGCAGCTACCGCGTCACCGCCGACGCCCTCGGCCGCTGGGCCTACCACTGCCACCTGATGTACCACATGGACCTCGGCATGTTCCGCGAGGTCATCGTCGACGAATGAGGAAAGACCCCATGACCATCCAGTTCAAGCGCAAGTCCCTGATCGCCAGCACCCTCGCCCTCGGCCTGTTCGCCACCCTGCAACTGCCGCAAGCACTGGCCAAGGACAAGGGCAACGACCGCGCCGAACCGAGAATGCAGCATGGCGACATGATGAATCACGGCCAGCGGGGCGACGCGCAGCGCTCCGAGAGCGGCACCGCCCACTACAACTCCGATCGCGACCGGGCCATGCAGCAGATGAATCGCAACCAGGGCCAGATGGACCACGGCAACATGGGCAGCGGCCGGATGAACCACGGCAGCATCCCGCCCGCCCCGGGAAAAGGCAAAGGACACAATGACAACCGCTACTAAGCACTTCTGCGCCCTGGCCCTGAGCCTGGGCATGATCGCCGCCGCCCAGGCGGCGACGCCGGAGGATCACTCGAGCCATGCCGGGCATCGGGAGGCCGCCCAGGCCCCCGAGCCGGCTGCGGCCGACGAGCACGGCGCGCACCACCGGCAACCCGCGGCAGGCGCCCCGGCCCCGGCCGCGGCGAGCCCGGAAATGCCGATGATGGACCACGGCCAGATGGATCATGGCGACATGAGCCACGAGCGGATGATGCAGATGCACCAGCAGCATATGCAGCAGATGCGGGACGGCCAGATGGACCATGGCGGCATGAGCCACGAGCAGATGATGCAGATGCACCAGCAGCATATGCAGCAGATGCAGGACGGCCAGATGGACCATGGCAGCATGAGCCACGAGCAGATGATGCAGATGCATCGGCAGCACATGGACATGCAGGCCCAGCCGCAGACGGCTCCGCCGGCGGATCACCAGGGCCACCACCCCGCCGGCTCCCCGGATGCGCCGGTGCCGCCGCTGACCGACGCCGACCGCGCCGCCGCCTTCCCCGACCTGCCGCCGCACGCCATGCACCGGGGCGGCACCCAGTACCTGTTCCTCGCCGACCGTCTGGAATGGCAGGATGCCGACGACGGCAGCGCGCTGAGCTGGGACCTGAGCGGCTGGATCGGCGGCAACATCGACCGCCTGGCCTTCCGCTCCGAGGGCGAGCGCCTCGACGGCCATACCGAGGAAGCCGAACTGCAGCTGCTGTGGAGCCACGCCATCAGCCCCTGGTGGGAAACCGTGGCCGGCGTGCGCCAGGACTTCAAGCCCGGTTCGCCGCAGACCTGGGCCGCCTTCGGCGTGCAGGGTATGCCGCTGTACGGCCTGGAGACCGAGGCCACCGCCTTCCTCGGCGAAGGCGGACAGAGCGCGGCGCGCCTCAATGCCGAGTACGACATCCTGCTCACCAACCGGCTGATCCTGCAGCCCGTCGCCGAGCTGAACCTGTATGGTCGCAACGACGAGGAACGCGGCGTCGGCTCGGGGTTCAGCGATGCCCAGCTGGGCCTGCGCCTGCGCTACGAGATCCGCCGCGAATTCGCTCCCTATATCGGCGTGAACTGGACGCGCGCCTACGGCAACACCGCCGACCTGCTGCGCGACGAGGGCGAAGACGTCGAAGAGGCGCGGCTGGTGGCCGGTGTCCGCTTCTGGTTCTGAGACAGGCCATGAAAAGAACGATAACCACCCTGACGCTGGCCGGCCTTGTCGCAGGCGTGATCGGCGCCGGCGTCATCTGGTCGGGCCTGATCAACGTCGGCGCCGACGATCCGCACCTGGAGAGTGTCCACGCCCTGTTGCGCGCGACGCGCGAACGCTCGATCGCGGTGCGCGCCCGCGACATCCCGGTCCCCGACCTCAACGACGCCGAGTTGATCCGCCGCGGCGCCGGCAACTACCACTCGATGTGCATCGGCTGCCACCTGGCGCCGGGCATCGAACCCACCGAGCTGAGCCAGAACCTCTACCCGGCGCCGCCCAATCTGGCGCAAATCGGCGCCAACGGCAGTCCGTCCACCGCGTTCTGGATCATCAAGCACGGCATCAAGGCCACCGGCATGCCGGCCTGGGGCAAGAGCATGGGCGACCAGCACATCTGGGAGATGGTCGCCTTCCTGCAGCAGCTGCCGAAACTGGACGCCGCCCAGTACCGCGCCCTGGTCGCCGCCAGCGACGGTCACTCGCACGGCGGCGGGGAAAGCCGGATGCACGACCACAGCCAGCAGCACGACCACCCCGGTACCGCGGACCCCACGCCTGCCCCGCCGGCGTCGCACCACGACGGCGGCCACGCGCATGAGCCCGAGCAGGCAGCGGGCGCAATGCCGCCTGCTACCGGGGAGAAGAAGGTCCACGTGCATGCCGACGGCAAGGAGCATGTGCATCACTGATCCCGGAAACGGCAAGGCAGGCCAATCGCAGGAACGGATCAGCCGCTGCAGGGGCGAATTCACACGCCATAATGCCTCGCAAGAGCGAATGAATTCGTCCCCGCAGGAGGGGACGGCCGGGGGAGCTGGGCCTTATGCGCCTGTCCCGGCCTGCCAGGGGGCCGTGCCCGGCCGCGGGGCAAAGCTGGTAGACTATGGCGGTTTTTCAGCCCGAGTCGTGAGTGTCACCCGTGGAACTCTTTAAAGAATTCACCTTCGAAGCCGCCCATCTCCTGCCCCATGTGCCGCAGGGGCACAAGTGCGGCCGCCTGCATGGCCATTCGTTCCGCGTGGCGATCTACATCGAGGGCGAAGTCGATCCCTATACCGGCTGGATCCGCGACTTCGGCGAGATCAAGGAAATCTTCAAGCCGATCTACGACCGTCTGGATCACTACTACCTGAACGACATCCCCGGCCTGGAGAACCCGACCAGCGAGAACCTGGCCATGTGGATCTGGCAGCAGCTCAAGCCGGCGCTGCCGGAGCTGTCGCGGGTACGCGTGCACGAGACCTGCACCAGCGGCTGCGAATACCGCGGCGACTGAGCACCCTCCCCCGGCGGCCCCGTCCACCGGACAACTCCCCCCGACGCGCCGGCCCCGACCGGCGCGTTGCGTTTGGGCCGGCCAGACCTGCTGGTCCTCTGCCACGCCGGAGAGGATCTGCCCGCAGGCCGCTCTCCCGACACCGGTAGGCATACCCACCCAAGCCGCCGGACCCGAAGTACCCCTTCGCCATGCCGATTGGCGCCAGGATTCGGGCGTATTCCTGGCGGACACTGCCGCGGACAGATACATTGGACTCGGCACCTGCCGGTGCTTGCGTTGGCTGCCGCGCCTGGCGCCAGCGTATCGGCAGTACGCACACCGCTGCGGCGACGGCTCGGCATCGAAGCCGACCGTCACCAGAACGCTAGGCTCAGCCGCGATTCGCTACAGTTGGACGGTGGCCGTAACGGCCGATGTTATTACGATAGGGATGTCTCAATGCCTGCCTCCGATGCCACCCCCGACCTGATCCTCATCATCGACGACAACGCCGATACCATTCGCCTGCTGAGCAGCATGCTCAAGGATCAAGGCCAGATCCTGTTCGCCATCAACGGCGAGATGGGCATCCAGCTGGCGCAGCGGCAACAGCCGGCGCTGATCCTGCTGGACGTGGAAATGACCGGCATGAACGGCTACGAGGTCTGTAGCGCGCTCAAGACCGATCCCGCCACCAAGGACTGCGCCGTCATCATCGTCACCGCGCACACCGGCATGGAGTGCGAGATCAAGGCGCTGGAGGCCGGTGCGGTCGACTTCATCAGCAAGCCGTTCAACCCCCCGGTGGTGCGCGCGCGCGTGCAGACCCACCTGCGCCTGCAACAGCAAACGGCGATCATGCGCCAGCTCGCCAACCGCGACGGCCTGACCGGGCTGTTCAACCGGCGCTATCTGGACGAGGTGCTGGCCCGGGAGTTCGAGCGGCACCGCCGGCAGCAGCTGCCGCTGACGCTGGCCCTCATCGACGTCGACCACTTCAAGGCCTACAACGACCACTACGGCCACCCCCAGGGCGATGTCTGCCTGCAGCGCGTGGCCAGCGCCATCAGCACCATCGCCCGCCGGCCGGCGGAGCTGGTCGCGCGCTATGGCGGCGAGGAGTTCGTCGTCGTCCTGCCGCATACCGACGCGCCGAGCGCCGCCAAATACGGCGACTGGCTCTGCGATCTGGTCAGGGATCTGACCATCGCCCACGACTTTTCGGCAACGGCGCCGACGGTGACCATCAGCGTCGGCCTGGTCTCGGTGGTGCCGTCCGTCCATTGCTCCGTGCAGCAGCTGCTCACCGCGGCGGACCAGGCGCTGTACCAGGCCAAGTCCGCTGGCCGCAACCGCGCCTTCGCCACCACCTGGCCCTGAGTGGCCGAGCAGGAGGAGTTTTTCCCATGCGCCCGTGCGTGCTGCGTCCGACCACCCGCGTGCAATGGGTGGCCACCCTCCTGGCCCTGGCCGTCATCTACTATGCGGCGGCCCGACTCGGGCTCCTGCTGGCGTTCGCCGATACCAATGCATCGCCGGTCTGGCCGCCGTCGGGCATCGCCTTCGCCGCCCTGATCCTGCTCGGTTATCGCGCCTGGCCCGGGATTGCCCTGGGCGCCTTCGCCGCCAACTTCGCGGTATTCGCCGCGAACCATGTCGCCGCCGGCAGCACCTCGGTCATGGTGTCGCTGGCCATCGCCATCGGTAATACGCTCGAAGCCGTGGTCGGCTTTTACCTGTTGCGGCGCTGGGTGAAGTCCGAACACTTCCTCTCGACGCCCCTGGCGGCGGCCCGCTTCGTCCTGGTCACCCTGCTGATGTGCACCGTCAGCGCCGGTATCGGCACCAGCAGCCTGATCCTCGGCGGCATCGCGCCGCCCGCCGCGTACACGGTCGTCTTCACCACCTGGTGGCTGGGCGATACCGCCGGCATCGTGATGCTGACGCCGCTGCTGTTCAGCTGGGCGGTTGCCGTCGGCCATCCCCGGCCCCGGCGCTCGGTGCTCGAAATCGCGCTGGCCATCCTGCTGCTCGCGCTCGTGCTGCTGGCCCTGTTCGGTCAGCGGCTGGCCGATGACGGCCTGCGCGCACTGGTGTTTCTGCTGGTGCCGGCTATCGCCTGGACGGCCTATCGCTACGGGCTGCGCGGCGTCACCGCGGCGCAGATGCTGGTGACCGGCAGCGCCGTCTGGAGCACCACCCAGGGTTATGGGCCCTTCGCGACCGGCACGCTGAACGAGTCCCTGCTGACCCTGGAAATCTTCATCGCACTGGTCAGCATCGCGGGGCTGGTGCTGGCGACCGACCTCGCCGAGCGCGCGCGAACCCTGCGCGGACCCCGCATCGCGGTGCCGTTTCGCCAGGTGTGCCCGCAGTGGATAGCGCTGCTCGCCAGCCTCGGCCTGACCGTGTTGGCCTGGCATTTCGTGGCCTCGGGAACCCAGGCGCAGGCCGAGGAACGCTTCGAGTTCCTGACGCGCGACATCCAGCAGCGCATCGACGAGCGCCTGAAAACCTATGAGCAGGTGCTGCGCAGCGCCCTGGCGCTGTTCCACGCCTCCCAGGCGGTCGAGCGCGACGAATGGCGGCATTTCGTGCTGACCCAGGACATCGCCCAGACCTACCCCGGCATTCAGGGTGTCGGTTACGCCAAGCACTTTTCCCCGGAACACAAGGCCGCGCTGGAAGAGCGCGCACGCGCCGAGGGCTTCGCCGACTTCCGGGTCTGGCCCGCGGGCGAGCGTCAGGAATACACCCCGATCCTGTTCATCGAGCCGTTCAGCGGACGCAACCTGCGTGCCTTCGGTTACGACATGCTGACCGAACCGGTGCGGCGCGCGGCGATGGTCCAGGCGAGGGACTCGGGCCGGGCCGCCCTATCCGGCAAGGTCAGGCTGGTGCAGGAAACCGACGACGACGTGCAGGCCGGGGCGCTGCTGTACCTGCCGGTCTACCGCACCGGCATGCCCATCTCGACGCTGGCCGAACGCGGCGCGGCGCTGGATGGCTTCGTGTTCAGCGCCATCCGCCTGAACGACTTCATGGCCGGTACGCTGGGCACCCGGCCTGCGGAAATCGCCTTGCAGATCTTCGATGGCGACGAGACCGGCGCCGCGACCCTGATGTACTCCCGCGGCGAGCTGTCGGCCGAGCAACAGGCCGAATATCCCAACCCGCTCACCCACCGCTCCACCATCACGCTCGCCGGCCACCAGTGGACACTCACGTTCACCACGCTGCCGGCCTTCGAAGCGTCGATAGATCGGCAGAAAGCCATCGTCGTGCTGGTCGGCGGCTCGCTCATCAGCCTGCTGTTGTTCTTCGTGGTGCGCAACCTGACCACCCTGCGCGAAGACGCCAGGGTGCTCGCCGAGCAGATGACCGTGGCGTTCACCGAATCGGAAATCCGCTTCGGCACCCTGGTGAATGCGGCCAGCGAGTTCGCGATCATCGCCACCGATATCGACGGCACCATCAAGATCTTCAACACCGGCGCGGAGCGGATGCTCGGCTATCGGAGCGGCGACGTGGTCGATACGTTGCAGCCGACGGCGATTCACCTGCGCGAGGAACTGCAAGCGCGCGGCGCCGAGTTGAGCCGGCTGCTGGCCACCCCGATCGGCGGCTTCGACGCGCTGGTCGCCCTGGCCCGCGAAGGCCAGGCCGAAACGCGCGAGTGGACCTATGTGCGCAAGGGCGGTTCGCGACTTCCCGTGCAGCTCACGATCACCGCCGTACGCAATTCCGTCGACGAGATCGTCGGCTTCCTGAGCATCGCCAAGGACATCAGCCATGAGAAGGAGGCTGCGCAGAAGCTGCGCCAGGCCATGGAGCGGGCCGAGGATGCCAGTCGCGCCAAGAGCGAGTTCGTCGCCAGCATGAGCCACGAGATCCGCACACCCATGAACGCGGTGCTGGGCATCACGCAACTGCTGATCGGCACGCCGCTGAGCGCGGACCAGCGCAAGTACCTGCAGATGCTGCGCGGCGCCGGCGAGTCGCTGCTGGTCATCCTCAATGACGTGCTGGACTTCTCCAAGCTCGAGGCCGGGCAATTGACGATCATGACCGCGCCCTTCCGCCTGGACGACGTGCTCAGCGCCCTGGCCCCCGTCATGTCGGTCAACGCCGCCCACAAGGACCTGGAGCTGGTGATCGGCGTCGAGCCCGACGTGCCGCCCGCGCTCGTCGGTGACGCGCAGCGTCTGCAACAGGTGCTGGTCAACCTGGTGGGCAACGCCATCAAGTTCACCGAGCGCGGCGAGGTCGACGTGCTGGTGCAGCGAATGGGCTCCGCGGGCGGCGTGGCCCGTCTCTGCTTCCGGGTGCGCGATACCGGCATCGGCATGACGGCCGAGCAACGGGCGCGCCTGTTCGCCCCCTTCACCCAGGCCGACAGCTCCATCGCCAGTCGCTTCGGCGGGACCGGGCTGGGGCTGGCGATCTCGAAGCGCCTGGTTTCGCTGATGGGGGGCACCATCAGCGTCGACAGCACCGTCGGCACCGGCAGCGAGTTCCGGGTCGTCCTGCCGCTGACGCTGCAGGCCAGCTCCGCTACCGAGACGAACCCGCGCTCGCGGAGCAGTCTGGGGGATCTGCGCATCCTGGTGGTCGACGACAATCCGACCAGCCGCGATTACCTGTGCAAGGCCATCACCAGCTGGGCCTGGCAGGTCGATGGCGTGGCCTCCGGCGAGCAGGCGCTGGAGCGGGTACGTACGCTGGCCCTGGGCGACGCGTTCTACGACGTGGTGATCGCCGATTGGCAGATGCCCGGGATGAATGGCCTGGCCACCCTGCAGGCGATTCGCGCACTGCTGCCGACGCGGGTCGCGCCCGCCATCATCATGGTCAGTGCCTACGACCAGCGCAGGCTGATGCAGGAAAACGCGGCAACCGACATCGACGCGGTACTGGTCAAGCCCGTCACCAGCTCCAGCCTGTTCGATGCCCTGCACGAGGCGCAGGCGAGCCGCAGCGCGGCGAAGAGCGCCGAGCCCATCGCCAGCGCAAGTCCCGTCGCACGCAAGGCCCTGGACGGCGTGCGCCTGCTGCTGGTCGAAGACAACCCGCTGAATCAGTTCGTCGCCAAGGGAATGCTGGAGCACGCCGGCGCGACCGTCGAAGTCGCCGACAATGGCCAACAGGCCGTCGAGCGCCTGCGTGCCGATCCGCGGGGCTATCAGCTGGTGCTCATGGACGTGCACATGCCGATGATGGACGGCTTCGCCGCCACCCGCGCCATCCGCGAGGAGCTGCACCTGGACGTGCCGGTACTGGCCATTTCCGCAGGCGTATTGACCTACGAGCGCGAGCAGTGCGTCGCGGCCGGGATGAACGGTTTCATCGCCAAACCCATCGACGGCGAGCGGATGCTGGCGACCATCCAGCAGCACCTGGCGGCGAGCGTGCCGGCAAGCCCCGTCGCCACTCCCGCGCCTGCGCTGGCGGGCCCGGCGCCCTCGCCCGAGCCCGCGACCGCCTTCGACGTCGGTCCCCTGCTGGCCCTCGGCAAGGACGACCATGCCTATCTCGACTCGCTGCTGGCGTTCGTCAGAAGGGTCGTGGCCAATGGCCTTTCCCCGCTGTCCGACGCGCGCCGCGCATGGCAGGAAGGGCGCCAACGCGAGGCGGCAACGCTGCTGCATACCCTGCGCGGCTCCCTGGGATCATTGGGCGCGAAGCGTTTTGCGGCGACCGCTCTGCACATCGAACAGGCGATCGGCGAAAACGACGGCGTCCGGGTCGCTGCCTTGCTGCCGCTTGCCGAGCAGGACCTGCAATCGATGCTCTCGGCTGCCGAGCAATGGCTCGCCAGCCAAGGGAATGCGGCGCCGCGGGAGTGCCCAGCGGCGGATTGCGATGCCGAACGCCTGGCCCAGCTTCACACCCTGCTCCAGCAACAGAACCTGGACGCCTGCCAGCTCTACGACCGCCTGCGCACTTCCTTGCAGGCCGAGCTGGGCAGCGAAGGCTTTGCCGTGCTGGACGCCGCCATGGAGGGGCTGGATTTTCCAGCGGCACTCAAGATCATTCGGCCCATGCTGGAAATGGATGTGAAACCGTCCGCCTGATCGGCCGCGGGGAGCACCGGCGCAGGCGTCGAAGCCGCTCGACGCGCCCTGCCCTGCGGCAGCTCCGCTTCGCGGCGTTGCCCCTGCGGAGCGTGCAGCGGGTCAGCTCAGGCGCATCCAGTACTTCCCACCCTTGTAGCCGACGATCACCCCATCGCGGGTGATGTGCAGCACGCGCAGTTCCTCGTTGATCGCATCGCCCTCGCGCAAGGTACGCCCGCCGCTCTTGACGAAGCGCAGCTTCGGATCGCTGCTGTAGATGTGCACGTTGAACGGTGTTTCACGCAGCTGGCGCTGGATCGGCGCCGGCAATTCCTTCCAGTGTTCGACATCGCCGTATTCGGCGGACTGCGGCCCCGGCGCGGACGACGCCTCGCCGCGGGGCATCGCCGGCACCAGCGGCTGCGGCTTGGCGGCCGGCGCCGCCAGCGGCGGACGCTCCACCGGCAGTTCGAGCTTCTGCACGATCGGCGGCGGACCGGCCGCGGCGCCGGACTTGGGCGCTGGCGCAGGCTGCGGCTCGTCGACGTCGACCCGTACCCCGGCCAGCTCCTTCAACGCCTCCAGCCCGGGCGCCCGGGACTCGCCGGGCGCTGCCGACGGCTCGCCCGGCACCGGCGTGGCGGCCGGCGCTGTGCCGGCAACCGGGGCGCCGGCCGCAGGCGCCTGCGCGACGCGCGCCGGTGCGCCCGCCGGCTGGGCGGCAACTGGCGGAGTGGCCCGCTCGGCAGCGGGAGCCGCTCCCAGCCAGCGCTGCCAAGCCATCACGGCCAGCACCGCCAGCAGCAGGACGAGGGTCGCCAGCGCCACCAGCCGCCAGATCTGCTCGCGGCGGCTCGGCCCCGGGCGGACGGCGGCCGCCTGGCTGCCCAGGCCGGGAATCGCGCCGCGGCTGCGGCTGTCCTGGGAATGCTTGAGGGCGTCGAGGATGTAGGACATGGGCTCACTCCCCGGCCGCACTGCTCAGCAGCGGAATCCCCGACTCGGTCAGGGCGCTCAGCTGGATGATGGTCTGCGGGCCGACCACGCCGTCGGTCTGCAGGCTGTTCTGGTGCTGGAAGGCGAGCACCTCCAACTGCAGGGGCTCGTCGTAGCGCTGGCGGGTGGCGGCGGGCATCGGCTTGCCCTGCAGGCGCGCCAGGTTGTTCTCCAGCCAGGGCACCAGCGGCCCGTGGCCCTCCGGCCGCAATGGCGCGTGGTAGCCGGGCGGCATGCGCCAGAGCAGCAGGCGCGCACCGCGCATCCAGTTGCGCAGCTCGTTCAGCCCCACCCAGCGCTGTTCGCCGGCGATCTCCAGGCGCGCCAGCCCCTTGTCGCGGTCGATGCCGAGCAGCGCGGCCTGGAAGCCCTGGCCGCGGGCATTGAACAGGTCGACCACCGCCGGCAGGTTGTACTGCAGCAGATCGTCGAGGCTACCCGGCTGCGGCAGGCAGGACAGCTGGTGCGCGCGGGCGAAGCTGCACGGCCGCGGCGCCACCTTGGGGTCGTATTGCAGCCCCCAGCTGCGGAACAGCGCACGGTAGGCCAGCACCTCGGTGGCCATCAGATCGGTGCCGGCCGGCCACTGCCACTCGCCGGGCGAGGACACCGCAGGCGCGGCCCCGACCGCCGTCCCACCTCCCGTCCGGCTCGCCTGGGACTCGTCGTCCAGCGGCTCGACCTCGCCTTCCGGCGCCAGGGGTTGCGCGCCCGGCGCCGGCGCAACCGACTCCACCGCCGGGGACGCCGGCATGCCGAGCAGCGGCGCTGCGCCCGCGCTCGCCGCAGGCGGGGCTGACTCGCCAGCGGGAGTCGTCGGCGCCGACGCGCCGGCCGCAGCGGCCGTGTTCGCCAGGTCGCCCTGCCGGCGCAGCCAGCCGCCGTCGCCGGCCATGCCCGGCAGCCACCAGCCCAGCATCAGCAGCAGCGTGGCCGCCGCCGGCCACAGCATCCACCGGCGCAGCCAGGCGAGCCGCCCTGCGAACGCGCCGCCGCGACCGAGTACCTCGGCGGCCGCGCGGCGCAGCACGCCGCTGTCCACCACGCGCCGGCGCTCCACGTAGGCACCGAGCAGGGCTCGATCGCAGATGATATTGACCATGCGCGGCACGCCGCCGGTCAGCCGATGCAGCGTGCGCAGCGCGCCGGGGGTGAACAGCGGGGCTTCGCAGCCGCTGACGGCCAGGCGGTGACTGACGTACTCGCGCAGCTCCGCCGGGTCGAGGGCGTGCAGGTGATAGCGGGCGGTGATCCGCTGGTTGAGCTGGCGCAGCTCTGGAGTGGACAGTTTCTCCAGCAATTCGGGCTGGCCGATCAGGACGATCTGCAGCAACTTCTCGCTGCTGGTTTCCAGGTTGGTGAGCAGGCGGATCTGCTCCAGCGCGTCGAGGCTGAGGTTCTGCGCCTCGTCAATGATCAGCACGGTATTGATGCCATCGGCATGGCTGTCGAGCAGGTGATCGTTCAGCGCGTCGATATATCCCTTGATCCGGGTTTCGCTGCGCGTGTAACGGATTTTCAGCTCGTCGCAGATCGCTTCCAGCAATTCGCTGATGCTGTACTTGGGGTTGAGGATGAAGGCGATATCCGCGGAATCCGGAATCTGCTCCAGCAGGCAACGGCACACCGTGGTCTTGCCCGTGCCGACGTCCCCCGTCAGCAGTACGAAGCCGCCATTGCAGTTGATTCCGTAGAGCAGGCTGGCAAGAGCCTCGCGATGTTCGGCGCTCAGGTAGAGATAGCGGGGATCGGGCGCGATGGTGAACGGCAGTTCCGACAGGCCAAAGTATTTTTTGTACATAGTCATCAAGCCTCGCAACCTTCAATGACTATAGAAGTCGGGACAGCAGTTTCCACCGCCATACATCCAGCAGCGGATGTAATGGCTTCTTGCCACTCCTTTCGTCGGACGAACAGCTATTTCTGTGATGCTGTTCTAAAATTTTACAAGACGCAATAAGGCGCAATAACGGTATGGAGAAGCAGTAAAACCATGTCTTCAGGTTTTTAATATGTCTGCTATCACTCGCCCTACCGCCGACGCCCCACGTCGTGCCTTGCTATTAGACCTCGATCCCAGCGAACAGCTCCCCGACGCATTGGAGCTGAACGATTGGGCCTTCGACCGCGCCACTTCCGTAGACGACGCCCAGGCGATGCTCAAGACCCATCCGTACCGGGTCGGCGTCGCCCTGCTCAGTGGCAGCATGGATGAGCGCTACGAGCGCATCGAGTCGCTGCTCGGTGCCAGCGAGCATCTCGCCTGGGTCGCCCTGGTGCGGCCGGGCGAGTTGGAGCGGCAGGAGTTCCGCCAGCTCATCTACGAACATTTCTACGACTATTTCTCGCTGCCGCTGGGCGACAACATCAGCCACCTGCGCTACGCCCTCGGCCATCTCGACGGCATGTCGCGCCTGCGCGATCTGGAGCGCGTCAGCCTGATGCCGGTCGAGGAGTTCCAGATGGTCGGCGCCAGCAAGCAGTTCCTGGCCATCTTCGAGCAGATCCGTCGGGTGGCGGGGGTCGAGGCCCCGGTGCTGATCCGCGGCGAAACCGGCGTCGGCAAGGAGTTGATCGCCCGTGCCATCCACCAACGCTCGGAACACAGCGACGGCCCGTTCATCGCGGTGAACTGCGGCGCGCTGCCGGAAACCCTGATCCACGCCGAGCTGTTCGGCTACGAAAAGGGCTCCTTCACCGGCGCCTACAAGCGCAAGATCGGCCGTGTCGAGGCGGCGCAGAACGGCACCATCTTCCTCGACGAGATCGGCGACCTGCCCCAGCAGATGCAGGTCTACCTGCTGCGCTTTCTCGAGCAGAAAACCATCGAGCGGCTCGGCGGCACCCAGAGCATCACCGTCAACGCCCGGGTCATCGCCGCCACCCACGTCAACCTCGAGCAGGCGGTGACCGAAGGACGCTTCCGCGAGGACCTGTATTACCGGCTCAACGTGCTCACCCTGAGCGTGCCGCGCCTGACCGACCGCGGCGCCGACGTCGAGCTGCTGGCCCGCTACTTCCTGCACAAGTTCGGCAAGGAGTACGGCAACAGCAGCCGCGGCTTCACCCGCCAGGCGGTGGCGGCCATGCTGCATTACAACTGGCCGGGCAATGTTCGCGAACTGATCAACTGCATCCGCCGCGCCCTGGTGATGAGCGAGAACCGCATGATCACCCCCAAGGACCTCGGCCTGACCGACGCCGATGCGCTGGAAGCCCCGATACCACTGGAGGAAGCCCGCGCGCATGCCGAGGAGATGGCGGTGCGCAGCTGTCTCGGTCACTGCATGAACAACGTCTCCAGCGCCGCCAAATTGCTGGGGGTATCGCGGGTGACCCTGTATCGCATGATGGACAAATATGGCATCCGTTGAGGATTGTGTAAGGGTGATGGAACACTCGGCCCTCCTCGGCGGCTCACCCCTGAATAAAATTCCTTCTTTATCAAGTTCATAGTTCGTTGGCGCGAGACTTGCTGCTATTCCATTCGAACAGGAGAGATAGCAGCCATGTTCGAGCCAGACCTGCTTCGCCCGATGTCCCCCGTGGACAGCGGAAACCGCCCTCCTCCCTTCGGGCTCGAGCCCACCCCGAGCGGCTTCCCGTTGTTCAGCGAGGCACCCTTCGTGGTCTGGTACCACCAGCATCGCAAATTGCGCCGCCAAGGCCATATTCACCCTACCTGTCAGCCCCCGATCCGTCTGTGGGACGAAGCCGACGAACCCTCCTCACAGTCTTGACCCCTGCCTCTCTTCCCGCCCCTTTCTCCCCCGAAATGCGATGAGTGGTCGCTTTCACCACCGCGCGACCGCCTGTCAGAGGTCCGCTCTGGTCCGTAGCTTTGCGCGCTCCTCTCGATAAGTTTCAGATCATTTTTTAACCAAAAACCCTACTACTTATATCTGCTTTGTATAAAAAACGCACAACTCACGTGCTAGATTCCGCCGCCTTAACGCATGTACCAAAAACTGGACAGAGAGTGCATGCGGCTTGTTACAGGAAATTCCCCGTTGCACATGCAGCGAACAGGGAGGTTGCGAGGCCACTCGCCGGCGTTACAGCCGCGCGGCCACGAGGGCTTTAACCGGGTAAGCACAGCGACCCGATTTACCGACACCGACGCGCAGAAAGCCCTTCGCCCCTCCGTGCCCGGCAGTACCCTCCGGCCTCCTCGGCATCGCTGATGTTCAAGGAGTCGACTCCTCGGGGACTGTCGCACCGGGAATCTTTCTGCGCGTGTTTCAGGAGAGATTCGTGCGCAGTTTCCCGCCCCGTTTCGTACCGTCCCTGGCCCTCGCGGCCCTCTTCGGCAGCCTCGCCCCCAGTGTGGTGCTGGCCGACGACACCCCCTCCGACTCCGCCGCGCAGACGGCGGTCGACGCCTCCGCCAGCAGCAGTACCGAGACGCTGGTGGGCCTGACCAAGCGCTGGAAGAATGCCGACGCCAACCAGCGTGCCGAGCTGCAGTCGCAGCTGAGCGGCGCGGTCGAGCAGCGCCGCAGCCAGCTCCAGGAGCTGATCCGCACCAAGCCGGCCGAAGTGCTGCGCGTGGCCATTCCGGAAGACAAGCAGAACGACATGCCCCCGGAGGTGATCGCCCGTCTGGAGCAGCGCCTGGATCTGGAAGGCGAGCTGGAAGTGTTCTACGAGGACTACGAGGACGGCACGCAGAAGCTGCGTCACACCCTGAAGACCAGCTTCGGCGAACGCTTCGAGCTGCACTTCGCCGAAGCGCGCCGCGAATGGCGCAGCGGCCTCAAGGTGCGTGCCCAGGGCTGGATGCTCGAGCGCAGCGGCGACAATAGCGGCATCCAGGGCGACATCGCCCTCACCGACGACGACAACGGCCTGCTGCTGGCCGATGGCGGCACCACCACCGCCGCCCCCATCCTCGCCGACCTGCCCAACACCAAGGGCGCCCAGCGCACCCTGGCGATCCTGGTCAACTTCCAGGATGCGCCGACCGTCAAACCGTGGACCGCCAGCGAAGTCAACAGCACGGTCTTCGGCAGCGTCAGCGACTTCTTCAAGGAAAACTCCAGCCAGCAGACCTGGCTGACCGGTAACGTCGCCGGCTGGTACACCATCCCCGTCAGCAGCAGCTCGTGCGACGGCTTCGCCATCGAGAACGCCGCCAAGTCGGCCGCCCAGGCCGGCGGCTTCGTGCTCAGCAACTACGACCGCTTCCTGTACATCTTCCCGCAGAACAGCGCCTGCGGTTACAGCGGCATGGGCCAGGTCGGCGCCTTCCCGTCCAGCGCCTGGATCCACAACAGCATGACGCTGCGCACCATCGGCCATGAAATGGGCCACAACCTCGGCCTGTATCACGCCCACTCCCGCGACTGCGGCAGCACCACCCTGGGCAGCACCTGCACCAACCAGGACTACGGCGATACCGTCGACATCATGGGTTACACCGGCACCGTCGGCCACTTCAACGGCTTCAACAAGGAGCGCCTGGGCTGGCTGGCCAGCGGCAACGTCATCAACGTCGCCAGCAGCGGCACCTTCTCCCTCAAGCCCAACAGCGCCGCCACCACCGGTGCCAAGCTGCTGAAGATCGCCAATGGCACCGACTCCAGCGGCGCGGCCAGCTACTACTACGTCGAGTACCGCCAGCCGACCGGCTTCGATGCGAAGATCACCGACCGCGGCGTGGTCGACCCGGCCAACATGTTCAACGGCGTCACCGTGCGCCAGGCCAGCCCGAGCAACGGCAACAGCGGCTACCTGCTGGACATGACCGCCGGCAGCGACTTCGTCGACATGAAGGACGCCGCCCTGACCGGCGGGCGCAACTTCGCCAGCAGCGGCATCAGCATCACCACCCAGTCGACCGACTCCAGCCAGGCGATGGTCACCGTCGATCTCGGCGCCGCCTCCGGCAGCGGCCAGACCTGCACCCGCAGCGCCCCGACGGTCAGCCTCAGCCCCGGCCAGAGCACCTGGCTGACCGCCGGCAGCAGCTACACCTACACGGTCACGGTGACCAACAAGGACAGCAGCGGTTGCGCCAGCAGCGCCTTCAGCCTCGCCGCCAGCAAGCCCAGCGGCTGGACCGCGAGCCTGGGCGGTACCAGCCTGAGCCTGGCGCCCGGCGCCAGCGGCAGCACCACCCTGCGGGTCACCTCGCCAAGCACCGCCGTCGACGGCTTCTACACCGTCGGCGCCAGTGCCGCGGCCAACGCCCTGACCGCCAGCGGCAGCGCCAGCTTCGTGGTGGACAACCCGGCTACCGCGACCAACCTGCCGCCCAAGGCGGTGAACGACAGCGCGGCGCTGAGCAGCCTCACCGCGGTCAACGTGCCGGTGCTGGCCAACGACAGCGATCCGGAAGGCGCCAAGCTGAGCGTGGTGTCCTTCACCCAGGGCGGCAAGGGCAGCGTCAGCCGCAACAGCGACGGCACCCTGCGCTACACCCCGTCCAAGGCGCTGAAGTCCACCGACCAGTTCAGCTACACCATCAGCGACGGCACCAACAGCGCCAGCGCCACGGTGAGCATCAGCCTGAGCAGCGCCGGCAAGGGCAGCGCTCGCTAAGCGAGTCGCCGCCGGAGCAAAAAAAAGCGCAGGGCATTGCCCTGCGCTTTTGCTTTGTCTGCGGGACCTGGCGTCGTCCCTGACGCCAGGCGCTTCGCTGGTTACGGCTGCGAGTTGTCGTTCGGCAGCGGGCAATCCCCAGCGTTGTTGGCGTTATCCAGCTGCGAGGCCAGGGTCAGGATGGTGCCCCGGTCCCCGCTGGCCAGTGCGGCATTGACCTGCGAGACGATTTCCGACTCGGTCAGCGGGAAGTCCACATCCGGGTGGCTGGCGTTGAGCAGCGAGGCCACGGCGGCACGCAGGAGAATCCGCGCAGCACCGACCAGGTCGCCGCCGCCAGGATAGTCGAGGGCCTCCAGCAGGGTATCGCCACTCAGCTCGCTGCTGATCGAGCCACTCGGCAGGCTGAACACCGAATCCACGGTCTGGCTCGGGCTGTAGCCTACCCAGCTACCGACGCTGTTCTTCCAGAAGCCGGGAGTGCAAGCACCGGTCGGCGGCGGCGGAACCACGCAGGTGGCGCTGGCGGTGGCCGTGAACGCGCCACTTACGATGGCATCGGCGCCGCTGGCCAGCACGGTGTTGGTGAAGGTGCCGGTACCCGGGCTGTAGCTGCCGTTGTAGTTGGCCGAAGCCTGCGGAGCCAGATCGCCGATCGGGAAGGTCACGTCATCCGAGGTATCCCCCGGAGTGCCGTTGTCGTCCACCACCGTCACGCCCAGCAGGGCGACGTTGCCGGTGTTGGTCACCGTACCGTTGAACAGGATCGGCTGGTCGAAGGCCGTGGCATCGACGCACTGCTTGGTCACCGCGATGCCCGGAGCCACGTCAGCGGCGCAGCTGGCCGTCTCGGTGTCCGACACGGGCTGGGCGGTCACCACATCCTGGCCGGTTGCCGTTACCACGTCGGTCGAGTTGGGACTGCCGCTGGTGAAGCTACCGTTGAACGGCAGCGACTCCCCGACCTGCAGGGTGGCACCGCTGAGCACCGTGACGTCGTCACTGGTGTCCGCCGGCGTACCGTTGTCGTCCACCACCGAGACGTTCACCAGATCCACGTTGCCGGTGTTGGTCACCGTACCGTTGAACAGCACGTCGATGGCCGTACCCGCGCCATTGACGGCAGCGGTGCACTGCTTGGTGACCAGGATGGCCGGAGCCACGTCGGCGGCGCAGGTAGCCGTCTCGGTATCCGACACGGCAGTACCGGCCAGCGAATCGTTGGCGGTTGCCGTCACCACATCGGTCGAGCTCGGGGTGCTGCTGGCGAACGTGCCCTCGAAGGGCAGCGAACCGCCCACCGGCAGCGTCGCATTGCTGATCAGCGTCACATCATCGCTGGGGTCGCCCGGGGTGCCGTGATCGTCAATGACGGTGACGTTGTTGAGGATCACGTTGCCGTCGTTCCTCACGCTGCCGTTGAAGCTCACGTCGATACCATCGCCACTACCGTTGACCGCAGCGGTGCACTGCTTGGTGACCGTGATCACCGGATTGGTGTCCGCCGCGCAGCTGGCCTCGGCATTGGCGCTCACCGGAGTATCGGTCAGCACATCGCTACCGCTGGCCACCACATGGTCGGTGGAGCTGGCACTGCCGGTAACCCCGAAACTACCGCTATAGGGCTTGACCTCTCCGACGTTGAGGGTGGTCGGGCCGAACACCGTCACATCGTCCCCGGGATCCGCCGTGCCGTTGTCGTCGACCACGGTGACGTTTTCCAGAGCCACATTGCCGGTGTTGGTCACGTTGCCGCTGAACGCCACATCGACGCCCGAGCCGTCCTGCCTGAGTGTCGCGGTGCAGACCTTGTCGACCGCGATCGCCGGAGTGACCTCCGGTGCGCAGCTCGCATCGGCCTTGGCTTCGACGGTGGCGCTGCCGCGGCTACCCGTGGCGGTTACCTGGTCGGTGGCCGGGATGGTCGTGGTGGTGTAGCTGCCGCTGTAGGGCTGGGTTTCGCCGGGTTGCAGGGTGACCGGGCCGAAGACCACCTGGTCGTCGGTGGCATCGTCCGGGGTGCCGTTGTCGTCGGTCACGGTGACGTTGTCCATCGCCAGACCGCCGCTGTTGGTGACCTCGCCGCTGAAGTTGACCACCACGCTGTTGCCGCCGTCCTCGGTGCTGACTGCAGCACTGCAGGTCTTGGTCACGGCGACGGCGCACAGGTCGAAGTTGCCCAGCACGAGGTCCTTCAGCTGTGCGGTTTCCGAACGCGACGAGCGGGTTTCAGCCAGGAAGCTGCTGAAGCACGGAGTGGCCCCGCCAAGCAGCTGGGTCACGTTGATGCCGCCTTCGAAGAAGCTCTCCTTGGGCAGGTCGGATGCCGGGCCGCGCTTGGGCGTGTAGTCCCAGGCCGGGGCATTGGTGAGGTTGTCGACGTTGGTGATGGCGCAGGCCAGCTTGTTGCCGGCGCCGTCGCACTTGGCGTTGGTCGAGCTGAAGATCTCGTCCAGGTTGTCGGCCACGTTGTCGTTATCGGCGTCCGCCGGATCCCACTCGTAGACCTTGATCTCCGGCTGGGCATTGGCGCCCTGGGGATATTCCACCAGAACCAGCAGGTCGCCGCGCTGATCGCCGTCGCGCGCGGTGTGCTCGCCGCTGAAGGTGCCGTCCTCGTTCAGTCCCACGTCGCTCTGGAAGAACCAGAAGCCGGCGAAGGCGTCGCCGTTGTTGGCGAAACGATCGAGACCGAAGTAGATGATGAGGTCACCGGCGTGGTGGACCACCTCGCCGTTGTAGCTGACGTCGGTGGGGTTGATGTAGCCGGCGGCGTAGGCGTTGGTGATGTCGTCCTTGTCCGGCACACTGCCGTCGGTGTGGCGCCACTCGCTGACGTCGTTGACGTCCTTGGAGCCGCCGCCGATGAAGATGGAGAGCGGCGCCGGGTCGGCCAGGATGCCGGTCGAGGCGGCCGGGGTGCCTACGTTGGTGCCCAGGAAGATGGAGTCCCAGTCATCGCCGGGGGTGGCGCCATCATCCACCGTATTGCCATCGAGTTCGAACAACCCCGGAGGGTTGCCATCCACGGCGAACACTCCCGCCGTCGTCGCGATTCCGGCTACCAGAGCCGCACTGAGCAGGCTTCGAGATAGCTTGCGCAGGAATTTGTGCGTGTGCATCGCATCGTTCCTCCCTCCTGGCTACATCCAACTGCCGCCAGAAGACGCAACAACCCCGTCGCAGCCCGCACGGTCATCCCTTCCCGCCGACGTCATGCAGCGTCGGGTACATTTGCCATCGGTTTCCGCTCTCCCGATACCCCCCCTGTGTTACGCACCTGCCGAGCAGCGACCGAAACCGGAGATCCGCAGACCTCCTCGCACCCCTATATTCAATAAACGCGCCATTTTTCTAAGCGACTGATCTTCTTTGACTATTCAGGAAAGAGCGGGGCTCGAAGCGCCGTCTCCATGGATGTGGCCGGCGAAATCGCGATTTTCTGTCTCAGCCCTGAAACAGGCTGAGGCCCGCTGCGGCCCATGATCCGGCCGGAGCCCAGAAAACATGGGGCCTCGCGGCACGCGAGGGATTCCCCACGATTGTTCATTCGACGTAACAAAAGGTTTCCGAAGCTGAAGCGGCAAAAAAAAGCGCAGGGCGTTGCCCTGCGCTTTGGCTTTGTTGATCGGGCCTGGCGTCATCCCTGACGCCAGACGCTCACCGCTCACCGTCCGTGGTTGCCATTGCCATTGCCGTTGCCGTTGCCGTTGCCGTTGCCGCCGTTCGAATTGTCGTTCGGCAGCGGGCAATCGCCAGCGTTGTTGTCGTCATCCAGCTGCGAGGCCAGGGCCAGGATGGTGCCACGGTCCCGGGTGGCCAGTGCGGCGTTGACCTGCAGGATGATCTGCGACTCGGTCAGCGGGAAGTCCACATCCGGGTGGGCGGCGTTGAGCAGCGAGGCCACGGCGGCACGCAGGAGGATCCGCGCAGCACCGACCACATTGGGGCCGCCACGGTAGTTGAGGGCCTCGAGCAAGGTATCGCCACTCAACTGGCCACTGATCGCCCCGTTCGGCAGGCTGAACACCGAATCCACGGTCTGACTCGGGCTGTAGCCTACCCAGCTACCGGTGCTGTTCTTCCAGAAGCCGGGAGTGCAAGAACCTTCCGGCGGCGGCGGCACTTCGCAGGTAGCGCTGGCGGTAGCGGTGAAGGCGCCACTCAGGATGGCATCGGCACCACTGGCCAGCACGGTGTTGGTGAAGGTACCGGTGCCCGGGCTGTAGCTGCCGTTGTAGTCCGCGGAAGCTCCAGGAGCCAGGTCAGGGAGGGTGAAGGTCACGTCATCCGAGGTATCCGCCGGAGTGCCGTTGTCGTCCACCACCGTTACGCCGAGCAGGGCGACGTTGCCGGTGTTGGTCACCGTTCCGTCGAACATGATCGGCTGATCGGACGCCGTGGCGTCGGTGCACTGCTTGGTCACTGCGATGCCCGGAGCCACGTCCGCGGCGCAGCTGGCCGTCTCGGTGTCCGACACGGCCTGGTCGGTCACTACATCCTGGCCGGTTGCCGTTACCACGTCGGTCGAGTTGGCGCTGCTGCTCGTGAAGCTGCCCTCGAACGGTACCGACTCCCCGACCTGCAGGGTGGCACCGCTGAGCAACGTCACGTCGTCACTGGTGTCCGCCGGGGTCCCGTTGTCGTCCACCACAGCGACGTTCTCCAGGTCCACGTTACCGGTGTTGGTCACCGTGCCGTTGAACATCACGTCGATGGCCGTACCCTCGCCATTGACGGCAGCGGTGCACTGCTTGGTCACCTCGATGGCCGGAGCCACGTCGGCGGCGCAGGTGGCCGAGCCGTTGGCCGACACCGTAGAGCCGGTCAGCGAATCGGCGGCGGTTGCCGTCACCATATCGGTCGAGTTCGGGCTGCTGCTGGGGAACGTGCCCTCGAAGGGCAGCGAACCGCCGACCGGCAGCGTAGCGTTCTCGATCAGCGTCACGTCATCGCTGGTGTCGCCCGGGGTGCCGCTGTCGTCGACCACGGTGACATCGTTGAGGATCACGTTGCCGTCGTTCCTCACGGTGCCGTTGAAGGCCACCACGATGCCGTCGCCACTGTCGTTGACCGTAGCGGTGCATTGCTTGGTGACCGCGACCACCGGATTGGTGTCCGCGAGGCAAGTGGCTTCGGCCGTGTCGCTCACCGCGGCATCGGTCAGTACATCGCTACCACTGGCCACCACATGGTCGGTGGCGGTATTGCTGCCGGTGACCCCGGAGGTACCGCTATAGGGCAGGGAAGCCCCAGCGTCCAGGTTGACCGGACCGAGTACCGTCACATCGTCCCCGGTATCCGCCGTGCCGTTGTCGTCGACCACGGTGACGTTTTCCAGAGCCACATTGCCGGTGTTGGTCACGGTGCCGTTGAACGCCACGTCGATGCCCGAGCCATCTTCCCTGAGTGTCGCGGTGCAGGCCTTGTCGACCTCGATCGCCGGAGTGACCTCCGGTGAACAGCTCGCATCGGCCTTGGCCTCGACGGTGGCGCTGCCACGCGAACCGGTTGCGGTCACCTGATCGGTGGCCGGGATCGCCGTGGTTTCGTAGCTGCCGCTGTAGGGCTGGGTCTCACCCGGTTGCAGGGTGGCCGGGCCGAAGACCACCTGGTCGTCGGTGGCGTCGTCCGGGGTGCCGTTGTCGTCGGTCACGGTGACGTTGTCCATCGCCAGACCGCCGCTGTTGGTGACTTCGCCGTTGAAGTTGACCACGAGGCTGTTGCCACCGTCGTCGGTATTCACTTCAGCTGCGCAGGTCTTGGTCACGGTCAGCGCGCACAGGTCGAAATTGCCCAGCACGAGATCCTTCAGCTGTGCGGTTTCCGAACGCGAGGAGCGGGTTTCGGCCAGGAAGCTGCTGAAGCACGGGGTTACCCCGCCGAGCAGCTGGGTCACGTTGATGCCACCCTCGAAGAAGCTCTCCCTGGGCAGATCGGACGCCGGACCGCGCTTGGGCGTGTAGTCCCAGGCCGGGGCATTGGTCAGGGTGTCGACGTTGGTGATGGCGCAGGCCAGCTGGTCGCCGGAGCCGTCGCACTTGCCCTCATCCGAGCTGTAGATCTCGTCCAGGTTGGGGGCTACGTTGTCGTTATCGGCGTCCGCGGGATCCCACTCGTAGACCTTGATTTCCGGCTGGGCGTTGGCGCCCTGGGGATATTCCACCAGGACCAGCAGGTCGCCCCGCTGATCGCCGTCGCGCGCGGTGTGCTCGCCGCTGAAGGTGCCGTCCTCGTTCAGTCCCACGTCGCTCTGGAAGAACCAGAAGCCGGCGAAGGCGTCGCCGTTGTTGGCGAAACGGTCGAGGCCGAAGTAGATGATCATGTCACCGGCGTGGTGGACCACCTCGCCGTTGTGGCTGATGTCGGTAGGGTTGATGTAGCCGGCGGCGTAGGCGTTGGTGATGTCGTCCTTGTCCGGGACGCTGCCGTCGGTGTGTCGCCAGTCGGTGATGTCGTTGACGTCCTTGGAGCCGCCGCCGGTAAAGATGGAGAGCGGGGCCGGGTCGGCCAGGATGCCGGTCGAAGCGGCCGGAGTGCCTACGTTGGTGCCCAGAAAGATGGAATCCCAGTCGTCGCCGGGGACAGCGGTGTCATCCACCGTGTTGCCATCCAGTTCGAACAACCCCGCAAGGTTGTCATTCATGCCGTTGCCGTTGCCATTGCCGTTGTCATGGCCGTTGTGATCATTGCCGGCGAACACTCCCGCCGTCGTCGCAATTCCGGCTACCAAAGCCGCGCTGAGCAGGCTTCGAGATAGCTTGCGCAGGAATTTGTGCGTCTGCATTGCATCGTTCCTCCCTCCTGGCTACATCCAACTGCCGCCAGAAGATGCAACCACCCCGCGCAACTGACCGCGTCATCCCTCTCCCGCCAAACAACCGTAGCGTCGGGGCATGTATTCAACGGTTTCCGCTCATCTGAATGACGCACTGACAAAATTCGCATTCACAGAACAGCGACCGAAACCGGGGGCCCGCGGACCTCCTCGTACCCCTATATTCAATTATCGAGCCAAATTCATAACCTATTGATTCAGTTAGAAAACTCACAGGGAGCTGGTCCGCCCTGGCAGCTCCGTCAGCCTGGGCCGGGCCGAATCGCGGTTTTCCTGTGCCAGTGCTGAAACAAACTGCGGCCTCTTTCCGGCCGTAATCCGGCCCCGGCCCAGCACACGCAAGGCCTGAGGGCGCAGAGGCGGCATGTGAAATTTTGTTCACGTGACGTAACAAAAGGTTTCATAGGACCCCACCCCCGGACCCCGTGCAGGGCGCGGCAAAAGACCGTCCACCAGCTTGCAACTGCCCTGGAACGGGCCTTTCGCCGCGACATGGCGCACCGCCGGCCTTGCCGGCAGGCTCGGCATCAGATTTGGAACCCGCTGCAAGGGCATTTGCCGCGCCACCCGGCCGGCGAAAGGGCACGGAAAAGGCGATGGGGATCGCTCCCCATCGCCTTGGTCCTTGCGCCGGATCGACCGATCCGGACTTTCCCCTAAGGGTCTCCCGTCACGGGGTCGGCGCCGGGCACAGCGGACAGTCGGCATTGTCGCTCGCCGTAGCGCTCGCGCCGCTGAAGGCGCCGGTGGCGCTCACGCTGGCGGTATCCGGGAAGCTCAGGTTGGTGAGCGGCCCGCCGATCTCGCTGGCCGAGGTCGGGAAGTAGAAGCCGTTGACCACCACCGGAGCGCCACCTGCCGGCAGGGCAAACGGAGTTGCCGTGTCGAAGGTGACCGCCGGATTGTCGGTGAGCGAGGTCACCGTCAGATCCTCCTCGCCGGTATTGCTCACGGTCACCGTGACCTTGGCCTTCACCACCAGCTTGCCGTTCTCCGGAACCAGGACGACCTCGTCGCATTCCTTGGCGAGGTTGATGTCGCGGGTGAAGGTGTCGCTGCACGTGGCGCTGTCGGAATTCGACGCGGTATCCAGTACGGTCGAACCATCGCTGCCCAGCACGTTACCCGAGGCAGTCACCGTATCGCTGTGGTTCAGGGTCACGGTGACCTTGCCGTCGGCGTCCGGTGCCGAGACGCTCGGCGCCAGGTTGGCGTAGGCTACCGTCATGGTCTTGGTGAAGGGCTCCGCCGCGCCGACGGCCAGGGTGGTCGGGAAGGTCAGCGCGCCGAAGTCGCTGTCGGTCACGGTCACGTTGCTCAGCGGCACATCGCCGGTGTTCTCCACCGTACCGGAGATGGTCACTTCGGCCGTGTCGCCATTGAGGAAGGCCACGCTGCAATCCTTGACCACAGCCAGCCCCGCATTGACGTCGAAGCTGCACTCGGCCGTGTCGCTGGCGGAGACGATCGCCGCGGACGGCGTATCCACGTCATCCTCGTCCTGGAAGCCCAGCGCGGTGACCTCGTCGGTCAACGGTCCCGAGGGCAAGCCGGCGATGCTGTAGCTGCCCTCGTAGCGCACCGTCACCCCTGCACCTAGCGGGAAGTAGGCGCTGCCGTCGGACTGCTTGACCAGCCCGGTGACATCCGAATCGTCCGCGCAACCCTGGGCACCGGTATCGACACAGACCCTGTCGATGGTGGCGCCGCTCTGGTCGTCCTTGACGTAGCCAATGATGGTCGAGCCGCCGGTGTTGGTCACGGTGCCGTTGAAGCTCACCACGACGCCGTCGCCGTCGGAGTTGAGCTCAGCCGCGCAGTCCTTGGCCACGCTGATCCCGCAGACCGGGAAGGCATCCTGCACGAAGTCCTTCAGCTGGGCGGTCTGCGAGGAAGACGAGCGGGTTTCGGCCAGGAAGCTGGCGAAGCACGGCGTGCTGCCCAGCAGCCGGGTCACGTTGATGCCGCCCTCGAAGAAGCTCTCGTAGGGCAGGCCGGTACCCGATTTGGGCGTGTAGGGCCACGGCGGAGCGGCTTGCGCAGTCAGGTTGCTGATGGCGCAGGCCAGTTTGCCGCCGGCCAGGTCGCACTCGGCGTCGGCCACCCGGATCAACAGATCCAGCGGGCTGGATACCCGGCTCGGCGGTTTGGTCGACTCGTCCGGGTCCCAGTTCTTGTCGCCGTCGACGTCGTTGGGGTCCCACTCGTAGACCTTGATCACCGGCACGGCGCCGCTGGCCTGCGGATACTGGACGATCACGAACACATCGCCCGGCAGGAACACGTTGGGATCGCTGGAGTTGGGGTCGTCCCGCCTGGCCACGTGGTTGCCGCTGAAGTTGCCATTGGATTGCGGGGCCACGTCGTCCTGGAAGAACCAGAAGCCGGCGAAGGCATCGCCGTTGTTGGCCAGGCGGTCCAGGCCGAAGTAGACGATCATGTCGCCCGCCCGGTGCACCGGCGTCTGTCCGGCGGCGCAGGTCACCGCCGTGGTGCCGTTGAAGCAGACGTCGGTCGGGTTGTTGTAGGCCGCGGCGTAGGCGTTGGTGATGTCGTCCTTGTCCGGTACCGAGCCGTTGGTGTGTTTCCACTGGTTGACGTCGTTGACGTCCTTGGAGCCGCCCTGGGTGAAGATGCTGGCCGGTGCCGGGTCGGCGGTGACGCCGGTGAAGGTGATCAGGTTGGCCTTGGCGGCGGTGTTGGCGTACAGGCTGCCCCAGTCATCCCCGGCCGTGGCGCCTTCTGGAATGTTGCCATCCAGCTCGAACAGTCCCGGCGGGTTGCCGTCCACGGCATAGATCGGCACCGAGGTGGCCGTCGAGGCCGCGATCACGGCGCCGAGCAGACAGCTCGGCAACTTCTTGAACAATGGACTACGCATATCACTGCTCCCGCACCGGGCCCCTATTCCTGCGGAGTACCGGTGCACTCAGCCACCCGCTCTTCTTGAGCGGTGACTCCGCCGGCCTCGGCATCGCCCGAGGCCAGGGGACGGCTGTGGATCTGTGCGGTTATGGCGGGTCGCGACCTTGTTGCAGCTCTCACGCTCGGTCTGGCCCATTTTTCCGGAGGACAGCGTTCTCTCCTCGGCAGCACCCCATCAAGGATTGTGCCAATTTACTAAGTAATTGTTTTTAAAGAGTTTTTATTTTTATAAGCCGCGAACGAGCGTTCACGGCAGAAGCAGCCGGACGCCGCCTGTTCAGTCGGTGAAACAGGCGAAAAGCCTGATAAACGCCTGCCTGCCTTGGCCTCCAGCATTTCCGCGGGCTCTGGCAAACAAAGAGCATTGGCGCACTGTTCAGCCGGGTTAACAGTGTCCCAGCAAAGTGATACAGGCACTGAAACTTGAGTTCGCCCCGCCTCAGCAGAGGATGAAAGATGGGGTGAAGCTCGCTTGCGGATCGACAGCTCCCGCCGGCAGGACGGGCTTGCCAGGGAGGGAGTGCGAATAGGGGGGCAAGGAGCAAACCCGTTGACTGGCAACAGGGTAGAAACAGTGGCTCGTCCTGGGGGCATCGAGAAAATGGGCGCTGCATGGCAGCGCCCATTCACTCAAGCGGGCGGCCCGTTCCCGGCGGGCCGCCGTTACTCCGTGGTCAGTTGGTATGCGGCGGGCAGAGCACGCAGTTGGCAGTGGCCTCCTCCTTGGGCACCGCGGTGCCGCTGAGGGCTCCCGTAGCCTGGGCACTGGCGGTGTTGGAGAAGGAGGCGGTGCTCGGATCGTTCGGGTCACCAGTGATGGTGTCCGGGTAGTAGGCCTGCTCGAATACCACGACTTCCCCGAACGCCATGCTGCCGGTACACCTGGCCACCGCGCTGCTGGTGGCGGCCGTGCAGGTCAGGTTGGTCCCGCCGGACACCTTGGTCAGGCTCTGCACCTGCGAGTCCTCGATGATCACATTGCTCAGTGCCTCCTGGCCGTCGTTGGTGACCGTGATCTTGTTGTCCACCGCGACCACCACCTTGCCGTCTACCACCTCCAGCCGTACGCCGGCGCCTTCCGGATCGCAGACCTTGGTGATGCTCAGGTCAGGATGGACATCCAGCAGACAGGTCGCATCATCCGTGGCGGTCCCCAGCACCGCGGTCTTGTTGCTGTTGGCGTAGAAGGTCAGGGTCACCGTATCGCTGAACGAGGTCTGCGTGACCGGGGTCGCCACCGGATAGTTGCCCTCGTAGAACACCGTCTGTCCCGCGGCCAGGGTAAAGCTGGCAGTGCTGCCCAGCAGGAGATCCGCCGGGGCGGCATCGGTGCCGTCGCACTTGCCGCTGACGCCGGTGGTATCGAAGCACACCGCGGTGAAGTCGGCGCCGGTCTGGTTGTCCGCCAGTTCGACGTAGATCGACTGACCACCGGTATTGGTGGCGGTGCCGGTGAAGTTCACCTGGGCCGAGTCACCACCCGCGCTGATTTCCGCAGAGCAATTCTTGACGACACTGGCGCCGCAGACCGGGAAGGCATCCTGCACGAAGTCCTTCAGCTGGGCGGTCTGCGAGGAAGACGAGCGGGTTTCGGCCAGGAAGCTGGCGAAGCACGGCGTGCTGCCCAGCAGCCGGGTCACGTTGATGCCGCCCTCGAAGAAGCTCTCGAAGGGCAGGCCGGTACCCGATTTGGGCGTGTAGGGCCACGGCGGAGCGGCTTGCGGCTCCAGGTTGCTGATGGCGCAGGCCACCTTGCCGCCGGCCAGGTCGCACTCGGCGTCGGCCACCCTGACCAGCAGGTCCAGCGGGCTGGATACCCGGCTCGGCGGTTTGGTCGATTCGTCCGGGTCCCAGTTCTTGTCGCCGTCGACGTCGTTGGGGTCCCACTCGTAGACCTTGATCACCGGCACCGCACCGGACGCCTGCGGGTACTCGACGATCACGAACACGTCGCCCGGGGTGGTGGCGGTCTTGGCCACGTGCAGGCCGCTGAAGGTGCCACCGGCCACGGGGGCCACGTCGTCCTGGAAGAACCAGAAGCCGGCGAAGGCATCGCCGTTGTTGGCCAGGCGGTCCAGGCCGAAGTAGACGATCATGTCGCCCGCCCGGTGCACCGGGGTCTGTCCGGCGGCGCAGGTCACCGCCGTGGTGCCGTTGAAGCAGACGTCGGTCGGGTTGTTGTAGGCCGCGGCGTAGGCGTTGGTGATGTCGTCCTTGTCCGGTACCGAGCCGTTGGTGTGTTTCCACTGGTTTACGTCGTTGACGTCCTTGGAGCCGCCCTGGGTGAAGATGCTGGCCGGTGCCGGGTCGGCGGTGATGCCGGTGAAGGTGATCAGGTTGGCCTTGGCGGCGGTGTTGGCGTACAGGCTGCCCCAGTCATCCCCTGCCGTGGTGCCTTCTGGAATGTTGCCATCCAGCTCGAACAGTCCCGGCGGGTTGCCATCCACGGCATGCACCGGTACTGACATGGCCGTCGAGGCCGCGATCACGGCGCCGAGCAGACAGCTCGGCAGTTTCTTGAACAATGGACTACGCATATCACTGCTCCCGCACCGGGTCCCGATTCCCGCGGAGTACCGGTGCACTCAGCCACCCGTTCTTCTTGAACGGTGACTCCGCCGGCCTCGGAATCCCCAAGGCCAGGGGACGGCTGTGGATCTGTGCGGTTATGGCGGGTCGCGACCTTCTTGCAGCTCTCACGCTCGGTCTGGCCCATTTTTCCGGAGGACAACGCTCTCTCCTCGGCCGCACTCAATCAAGAGTTGTGCCAATTTTTTAAGTATTTGTTTTTAAAAGGATTTATGTTCTAAAGCCGTCAATGACCGCTCATGGCGGGCGAAGTCGGGCGCCGCTTGTTCAGCGCACGAAACAGGTGAAACGCCTGCCAAGCCTGGCCTCCAGTATTTCCGGGGGCTCTGGCGAACAGGGGGCATGGGCGAGCTGTTCAGGCGCGTTAACAGCGTCCGGGGAAAGTGAGGCAGGCGCCTGGCCTTGAGCCCGCCCCGCGCCTCGCCACCCACCCCGCGCCGCGCATGCTCAGAGCTGTCGCCCCCGATCCAGCCAGACATCCTGCGGCAGGGTCACGTCCTTGAGCTTGTTGCGGTATTCGCGGGTCACCTCGCGGGCCTCGTCGAGCTTGGTCACTGCGGTCGGGGTGAGCATCACCACCAGCTCGGTGCGGCTCTTCGACTTGCCCTGGCTGCCGAACAGCCAGCCGAGCACCGGGATATGGCGCAGGTAGGGCAGACCCTCGCTGGCGCGGCCCTCGTCCTCCTTGATCAGACCGCCCAGCACCAGGGTTTCGCCGCTCTGGATGGCCACGTTGGTGGCGATGCGCCGCTGGTTGATGGTCGGCGAGTCGATGCCGGAAGTCTGGGTATCGCTGACGTCGTTCACCTCCTGGGTGATCTCCAGGGTGATCATGCCGCCGGCGTTGACCCGCGGCGTCACCTCCAGCAGCACGCCGGTGTCACGGTACTGGATGGTGCTGGTGACCAGCGCGGAGGGGTCTTCCGGCTCGGCGACCACGCCGCTGGTGTTGGTGGTTTCCGAGGTGCGAATCGGCACCTGGTCACCGACGCGAATGGACGCGGTGCGGTTGTCCAGCACCATCAGGGTGGGCGACGACACCACGTTGAGCTTGGAGTCGCGGGCCAGCAGATCGAGCAGAACCCGCGCCTCGCCGTCCTCGATGACGGTGTAGGAGCCGGTCGGCGTCAGGTCGGTGGGGCCGACCAAGGGCCGGCCCGCGCCCAGCACGGCGAGGCCCCGCATGCCGCCGATGGAGTTCTTGAAGAACCACTGCAGGCCGTAGCGCAGCTCGTCCTCCAGGGTCACCTCGACGATGGTGGCCTCCACCAGCACCTGCAGCGGCAGGATGTCGATCTTCTGGATGGCCTTGAGCACCTTGTCGTAGTCGGTGGCGGTGGCCATGATCAGCAGGGCGTTGTTCTCCTCGTCGGCGATGATGCTGACCTCGCCGACCGCGAGGCTGGTGCCCTCGCCGCCGGGGCCGATCAGCACCGGCTCCGCGGGGGCCGGCTCGGCTGCCGGGGCCTCGCCCTCGGCCGGCGTCAGGGGGGGCGGCGCGTTGGTGTCCATGCTGCCGTTCCCGTTGCCGCTTTCCCCTTCCGTCTTCGGCTTGGCCTTGCCCTCGAACAGCTGGGTGAGCACCTCGGCCATGGTCTCGGCCTTGCCGTTCTGCACGTAGTACACGAACATGCTCGACCCCTGGCCGCCCTCGGCGCGGTCCAGACGCTCGATCCAGGCCTGGGCGTCGTCCAGGTACTTGCTCTGCGGGGTGATCACCAGCAGCGCATTGAGCCGCTCGATGGGCAGAAAGCGCATCATCCCCGCCAGCGGCCCGCCCGAAGCGTCGCCGAAGATGGTTTCCAGCTCCTTGAGCACCACCCCCGCCTCCACCGACTGCAGGCGGAACAGGCCGACCGACATGCCGCGCAACTGGTCGACGTCGAACAGCTGCACAGTCTCGCGGATATTGTTCAGCTCCTCCTGGCTGCCGGCCACCATCAGCAGATTGCGGCGCTCGTCGACGGTCATCAGGCCCTTGCTCGGCTTGAGCGGCTCGAGAATCTTCATCAGCTCGGCGGCCGAGATGTAGCGCAGCGGCACGACCAGCAGCTGGTAGCCGCGCATCTGCTTGGTATCCAGGCGCGGCACCAGGCCCGCCGAGGGCGCCGCCTCGAGCGGCACGATCTCGTAGAAGTTCTGCGAACGGATCAGGGCGGCGCCATTGACCTCGAGCAGCGTCTCCAGGGTCGGCAGCAGCGCCTCGCGGGTCAGCGGCCGGCTGGTCTGCAGGCTGACGGTGCCGGTGACGTTCTGGTCCAGCACGTAGTTGAGGCCGAGGATCTCGCCCATGATCACCTTGACCACCTCGGCGATCTCGGTCTGCTGGAAGTTGAGGGTGATGTCGCCCTCCGCCTCCGCTGCCGCCGCCGAACCGCCGGCGAGGTTGACCGTGGCGCCGGTGCCCCGGTAGATCTCCGCCCTGGGGCCGCGCACCGGCGCTTCCACGGGCGAGGCGGTATCCCGGCGCAACGGCCCCTCATGCTCGATGGCGACCCTGGGTGGGGCAGTCGTCCCGAGCGCCTCGCTCTTCTTGCCCCACGGGTTGTCCAGCACCGCGCGGTCGCCCCCGGGGATCGCGGCGCAGGCGGCCAGCACCAGGTACGCACCGAACAGCAGGGGCCCGCCGAAACGCCTGAGCATCATCATGTGCCTTCTCCTTTCATCCTCTGCGGACCGGCTCGACGAGGGCCGTGCGGCCTTTCGGCGGTGCCGTGCCGCTCGGCGCGCCCGGCGGCGCCGCGGCTGGCGGCGCGGCCGGTTTGCCCGATTTGTCCTTGTCCGCTGGCGCGTTGGCCGGTTTGTCCGGTTTTTCCTTGCCGGCTGGCGCCTTGGGCGGCTTTTCCGCCTTGTCCGCCTGGTCCGGCTCCTGGTGGGCCTGCGGTTCGCGCAGCAACAGCTCCACCTCGGTGCCGTCGTTGCCCAGCCATACCCGGTCGCGCTCGATACGCCGCAGCCGCCACTCGTCGGCGAGGGCCATGCCCACTTCCAGGCGCAGGCGCAGCTCGCCCTGGCGCTCGCTGAAGATGGCCATCTGCTGGTCGTTCTCCAGCACGATGCCGCTCAGCCGCCAGACCTCGCGCAGCTTCTGCGCATCCAGGCTCTCGGTGGGCGCATCCAGCACCGCCGCCGGTCGACGGGTGTTGCTGAACAGCGGCCGCTCGATCATCTGGTTGAACTGGCTGAAGTCCGGCCGCGCCATGGGCGCCTCCGGCTCCTGCGCCCGCACCGCCAGCCAGGGCAGCAGGGTCGGCAGCAGCAGGCAGACCGTCAGGCGGCGGCTCATGGCGCCTCCGTCTTGGCGATGAAGCCCTTGAGGTCGAAGGTGACGTCCAGCGAAGGCACCGCCTTGATGTCCTCGGCGCGCCGGAAGCGCTGCATGTCGACCCGCGGATTGCTGAGCACCACCAGGTTTTCCACCAGCAGCAACGGCTCGTGCCAGGCCAGCGCGTAGAGCAGGCGGACCAGTTGCTCGGTTTCGCCGCGCAGGTGCACCTTGAGGCCCACCGAGGCCACCGGCGCCTCGCCGTCGGCGGTGGTGACGATCTGCACGCTGACCAGCTGCGCGCCCATCTCGCCGATCAGCCGGGTGATCTGCTGCTGCAGCTCGGCCCCGGCCAGCGCCGGCCGACTCTCGGCGAGCAGCAGGCGGCTGACCGGGTTGTCGCGCTTGAGTTCGGCCAGACGCTGCTCCTGCGCGGGCAGTTCGGCGATCAGGCGCTGATAGACCGCCAGACGCTGCTCCAGGTCGTCGATCTGCTCCTGGCCGCTGCGGAACTGGGCGAGCAGCGGGCCGACCACCAGCCCCAGCAGGAGGAACACCACCACCACCAGGATGGCGACCGCCAGCAGCTGGCGGAGGCGCTGCGGCATCATGGTGTCGTCTCCGTCTGCTCCGCGTTCTCCGTTTTCCCGGTTTTCTCCGTCGCTTCGGGCGAGGCGGACGGCGGCGCCTCACCGGCGGCGGCGACCTTGCGCTCGGCGAGCAGGCTGAAGCGGTCCTTCTGGGTCCTGGGATTGCTGGTGATCGGCGAGGCGAAGGTGACGTTCTGCAGGGTCTGCGACTTCTCGAACAGGGCGATCAGCGCCGAGGCCTCGGCGGACTCGCCCTCCATGCGCACGCGATCCTCGCTGAGCTCGAAGCGGCTGAGCCAGGTGGTGTCCGGCAACAGCTGGGTCAGCTCGTTGAGGGTCAGAAGGATCGCCGGTGCCTTCTCCTGCTGCGCGCGCAGGTAGCCACCGCCGCCCTCCAGGCGCTGCAGCTCGGCGCGCACCTGGGCGGCCCGCTCGGCCGCGGCCCTGGGCTTCTCCAGCGCCTCGGTCAGGTTGGCGATTTCGCGCCGCTGCTCGAGCAGCGGAAACCCCACCAGCAGCGCCAGCACCACCAGCCCGAGGCCGGCCTGCAGGCGGCGGTCGGTGCGCCAGTCGCGCCGGCGCTCGCGCCTGCGGCTGCCCGGCAGCAGGTTGATGCCGTTGCCGCTCCAGTTGTCCTCGCCACCGCCCAGGCTCACCGTGGCCGGATGCACGCCCAGCTCGTCGAGGCGCTGCAGCAGGCCGTCGAGATAGTCGCGCGGCACCACCAGCAGCTCCACCTGCAGGCGCTGGTGGGCGCGGTCGCGCTGGACGATTCGATAGCCGAAATAGACCTGGTCGCTGGAGAACGGCGTATGGCGGTCCATCTCGAAACGCAGCACGTTGTCCAGGCCGGATTCGGTGGCCGCCGGCAGGGCGATGACCTTGCGCAGCGTCCTGCCCGGCGGCAGCAGCAGGACCACCTTGTCGGCCTTGGGCGCGCGGGTCAGCAGGGGGTCGGTGACGAACGAAGGCCACTCGTCCTCGGCGCCCACCGGGGCGCTGGCCACCGTTTCGATCTGGTTGAAGTTGCCGTAGCCGACGCGGCACTGCTGATCGTCCATGGCGATGCACAGCACCGTGCCGCGCTGGTGCAGGCGTTGCTGCCAGCGCGGCGGGAGCAGGCCGATCAGTTCCTCGCTCCACCATTGCCAGAATTGCTCGACCAGACCGCCCAGCGTCCCGGCCAGGGTGCCCAGCCTCGCCAGCTGCAAGCGATCGTTCATCGCCCTCCCCCTTCCCCAACGGGACTGCGGCCGTGGCCGTCCCCTCACTCCGGCGGCGTGTCGTCCAGAACCTCCAGACCCTGCCCCCCACCGCGCAGGTGAATCAGAAGCTGTCGCTTGATCTGTATGCTCGGACTTACCGCAGTCCGGGTAACGATAGAGTAGTTCACCCCCGGGGCGTTGGGCGCCAGAAAGCGCGAATCCACGCTGTTCAGCATCGGTGGCCGCTCGCCGCTCTCGTAGTTGCGCCGGCGCTCCTCGATGAAGTTGTCGATGCTCCCCGGATCGATACCCGGCAGCGCCAGCAGTACCTCGCGCGGCGCGACCAGCGGATTGATCTCGGCCTTGTTGGAGTCGATGGTCAGGGCCGGGCGCACCTGGTGGTACAACGCCTCGCTCATGCCCAGCACCTTGCGCAGCTCCTTGACCTCCTCGAAGGGCGTGTTGGCCGGCCCGGTCAGGCCGGCGGCCTCGTACTCCTCCTCCTCGGCGCCCAGCGGCGTGACCAGCCCATCCTCGTCGCGCCAGTCGACCACCGCGGCGGCCAGCGCCTCGGCGACCTTCTTGTCCAGGCCCACCGACTCGAACAGCCCTTGCAGCAGCACCGGGTCGGCTTCGTTGAGGTCGATCTTGCCCTGCTCGTCGAACAGCGCCACCTCCACACTGATGCCGTCCAGCTTCAGCGTCTTGGTGCTGCCGTCGGCCAGCCAGCCGGCGGTGTTGGCCTGCATCAGGCTCCACGCGCCCCAGTTGATCCCCGCCTCGGCGACGTGGCGGGCGGCGGCGGCCTGGCGCAGGTTGCCCGCCAGCTGCAGCTCGGTGCGACTGCCGGAGGAAAGGTTGAGCACCAGCATCGACAGCAGCACCAGCAGCCAGAGCACGCTGACCAGGGCGACCCCGGCGCTGCGCCGCGCCCGCTCATTTGCCGCTGAGCACGACATAGGCCATGTTCCTCGGCGCCACCACCAGTTCCGCCAGCGCGCCCTGCTTGCGCCGCGCCGGGGTGATGCGGATCAGCGCCGGCAGCGCCTGCTGCTGTTGCCACTCCGACTGCCATTCGCTACCGCCCTCGGTCAGCTGCTCCAGATAGGCGAAGCGCAGGGAGCGCGGCTGGTCGTCGAGCAGCACCTTCTGCTCGCCATCGTGCTCCAGGCTGTCGACCAGCAGCTTCCAGTCCATCGCGCGCATCTCCATCATCGGCATGTAGCGCATCAGCAGCTGCCAGCGCTGTCCCTCGCTGGACAGCGCCTTGTCCTGCAGCAGCTGCACCCAGTAGAGCTGATCGCTGTCGTCCAGCGTCGACAGCCGGCTGACGAAGATCACCCCCTCCTCGTCGCCGCGGAAGGCGAGCTGCTGCACATCCTCCTCGTCGCGCAGGGTGACCACCTCGGGGCCTTCGAGCAGGCGGCGCAGCAGCGCCTGGGCCAGGTAGTTGTCCTCGATCTCGCGCTGGCGCTGGTCGACCGCCTTCCAGGCGCCCATCGCCACCTGCAGGCCGCCGTAGGCCAGCAGCGACACCAGGGTCGCCAGGCTCATCGCCACCAGCAGCTCGATCAGGGTGAACCCCGCCACGCGTTTCATCACTGCTCCCGCATCAGCCGGATGGTGCTCAGGCTGAGCTGCTCGTTGGGCCGGCTCCCCCAGCTGACCGTGACCTGCACCCGCCAGGGCATCACGCCGTACTGCCCGCCGGGCTCCTGGTTGTCGAACTGGAAGCGCTCGACCTCGCTCTTCCAGCGGTAGCGCCCGCTGAGGCGTCCCTGGTGCTCGCCGCGGCTGTCCCAGCGCAATTGGGCGAGGACCTCCACCAGCTTGGATTCGGCCAGTTGCAGGGCGACCTGGTACTGCTCGGCGCGGTCCAGCGAGCCGAGCGACTGGGAGACGATGCGCAGCAGCACCGCCATGCTCAGGCTGAGGATAAGGAAGGCGACCAGCACCTCCAGCAGGGTGAAGCCGCGCTGCCTACATTTCATCGAACGATTCCCCGACGCCATGTCTCCTGCGCTCGAGTTCCTTGAGGCGGGCCTTCTCGGCCTTTTCGCGCGCCGCCTTGAGCCGTTCCTGCTCCTCCTCGGTACTGCGCTCGACCCGACCGCTCAGCCAGTCGACCACGATGACCCGGCTCTGGCCTTCCTCGAGCTTGACGGTGATGCTGCCGCCGGAAGAGTCGCCGGGCGGAAAGAAGAGGATCTGCGCCCCGCCGGCCTCGCCGCCGCCGCTCTCGCCGCCCTCCAGGGTCACCTCGATCCCGTTGCGCGGCCGGTAGGGAGCTTCGCGGTAGCTCAGGCGCAGGTCGTCGCTCTGCGCGTCCTGGCTGATGCTCACCGGCGCGCCGGAGAGGATCGCCTGGCTGCGCGCATGCCGCAGCATGGCCGCCAGACTGCGGGCCTCGGCCTCGAGGCCGAGCCCCGGCAACAGGCGCTGGAATCCCGGGCCGACCAGGCTGACCGCGAGCCCCGCGATCACCAGCACCACCAGCAATTCCATCAGGGTGAAGCCGCGCGCCTCATTCCCAGCTGCGCACATCGCGGTTTTCACCGTCGCCGCCTTCGCGGTTGTCCGCGCCCAGGCTCCACAGATCGAAGTCGCCGTTCTGGCCGGGCGAGCGGTACTGGTAGTCGTTGCCCCACGGGTCCTTGCGGATCACGCTCTTCTTCAGGTACGGGCCGTTCCAGTTGTCGACGTTGCGCGGCTTGGTGATCAGCGCGTCCAGGCCCTGCTCGCTGGTGGGATAGCTGCCCAGTTCGAGGCGGTAGAGATCCAGCGCCCCGCTCAGCTCCTGGATCTGCAACTGGGCGGCCTTGGTCTTCGAGCCGCTCAACTGCTTGAACACCTGGGGACCGACCAGGCTGGCCATCAGCCCGAGGATCACCAGGACCACGAGGATTTCCAGCAAGGTGAAGCCCCTGCCGCGCCGCGCCAGGCGGCGGTCGGTCGAGCGGCGAAGCGCGCGTGCCATGTGCATATCCGTATCTCCTGCTTCATATGGGTAGTTCGGTGATGCTCATGATGGCGACCAGCACCGAGAGGATGATCCCGGCGATCAGCACCCCCAGGCCGACGATCAACAGCGGCTCGAGTATCGCCAGCAGGCGCTGGATGGCGTTCTCCACCTCGCGGTCGTAGGTATCGGCGACCTTCATCAGCATCTCGTCGAGATGCCCGGTTTCCTCGCCTACCTGGATCATCTGCATCGCCAGCGAGGGGAACAGGCCGCTGGCGAGCAGCGGCGGCGCCAGCTGGCGCCCCTGCTTGAGGCCTTCGGCGGCGAGGCCGACCTGCTCGGCCAGCAGCCGGTTGCCGAGGGTCTGGCGGGCGATGCTCAGCCCCTGCAGCAGGGCCACGCCGCCGGTCAGCAGCGAACCCAGGCTGCGCGCGAAGCGGGCGGTCTCGACCCGCTGCAGCAGCCCGCCGATCAGCGGCAGGCGCAGCTTCAGGCGGTCCCACCGGTTGCGGTATTCGGGCTGTTGCAGCAGCTGGCGCGCGGCCACCGCGGCGCCGAGCAGCGCCAGCAGCAGCCACGGGCCGAAGGTGCGAATCCCCTCTGCCGCGCCGATGACGATCTGGGTGGACAGCGGCAGGCTGGCGCCCATGTCGTCGAACAACTGGCGGAACTGCGGGATCACGTAGACCAGGATGATCAGCAGCGAGGTCACCGACACGCCGAGCAGGATCACCGGGTAGATCAGCGCCGACACCAGGCGGTCGTGCAGCGACTTGCTGCGCTCCATGTAATAGGCCAGGTTGGCCAGCCCCTCGGAAAGGTTACCGGCGACCTCGGAGGCCTGGATCATGCTGATGTAGAAGCCGGAGAACAGCTCCGGGCGCTCGCCCATCACCCTCGACAGGCTGATGCCGCGGCGCACGCCTTCCTGGATCGGCGCGATCAGCTGCTGCATCTGCGGGTCGGGATCGACCCGCAGCATGATGTCCAGCGAGCGGTCAAGGGCCACCCCCGAGTGCAGCAGCGAGGCGAGGTTCTGGGTGAAGTGCAGCACCATCTTGCGGCTGCGCGTGCGGCCGAGCATCTCGCCGACGTCGACCTGCAATAACGACTGCCAGCCGCGCCGGGTGCCGATCTCGATGGGGATCAGGCCCTTGGCGCGCAGCTGCAGCAGCACGCCCTGCTCGTCCTCGGCCTCGAGGTCGCCGCTGTGCACCTCGCCGTCGTTGCTCACCGCCCGATAATGAAAGCGCGCCATCCTCAGCCCTCCTGGGTGACGCGGATCACTTCGTCGATGCTGGTGACGCCGTGGATCGCCTTCAGGCAGCCGTCCTCGTACATGGTCAGCATCCCCTCCTCGCGCGCGGCGCGCATCAGGGTGCCGGCGTCGGCGTGCTGGAGGATCAGGCGGCGGATGCCGTCGGTGATGGTCAGCACCTCGATGATGGCGATACGGCCGTAGTAGCCGGTGCCGTTGCACTCCGGGCAGCCCCTGGCCTTGTGCAGGGTCACCGGCTTGCCGCCGGACAGCTGGTCGAGGCGCATCTCGCGGACCATCTCCGGCAGCGGCGTCCACGCCTCGCGGCACTGCGGGCAGAGCTTGCGCACCAGGCGCTGGGCGAGCACGCCGTTCAAGGTCGAGGTCAGCAGGTAGTCCTCCACGCCCATCTCCATCAGGCGGGTGACACTGCTGGGTGCATCGTTGGTGTGCAGGGTGGACAGCACCAGGTGGCCGGTCAGCGCCGACTGGATGCAGATGCGCGCGGTCTCCAGGTCGCGCATCTCGCCGACCATGATGACATCCGGGTCCTGGCGCACGATCGAGCGCAGCGCGCTGGCGAAGGTCAGGCCGATGCTCGGCTTGACCTGGATCTGGTTGACCCCCTCGAGCTGGTACTCCACCGGGTCTTCCACGGTGATCAGCTTGCTCTCGCTGGTGTTGAGCATGTTCAGCGCGGTGTACAGGGTGGTGGTCTTGCCGCTGCCGGTCGGCCCGGTGACCAGCAGCACGCCGTAGGGAATCCGCAGGATGCCCTGCAGGCGCTGGTAGGGCTGCTCGCTGAAGCCCAGCGCGGCGAAGTCCAGCACCACGCTCTCGCGGTTGAGCAGGCGCATCACCACGCTCTCGCCGTGCATGGTCGGCACGGTGGACACGCGGATGTCGAGATCGTTGCCCTGTACGCGCATCTCGATGCGGCCGTCCTGCGGCAGGCGCCGCTCGGCAATGTTGAGGCGCGCCATCAGCTTGATCCGCGAGATCACCGCCGCCGACAGATTGACCGGCGGCGACTCGGTTTCCTGCAGCACGCCGTCGACCCGGTAGCGCACCTTGAGGCGGTTCTCGAAGGGCTCGACGTGGATGTCCGAGGCGCGCATGTCCACCGCGCGCTGGATGACCAGGTTGACCAGGCGGATGACCGGCGCCTCGCTGGCCATGTCGCGCAGCTGCTCGACGTCGTCGCTGCTTTCCGTCTCGTCGGCGGCGCTGACCCGCGAGAGGATGTCGCCCATCTGGCTGCGGCCCTCGCCGTACAGCCGCTCGATGGCCGATTCGATCTCGCTGGCCAGCGCCACCGTCGACTCGATCCGGCAGCCGGCGGCCAACGCCAGGGCGGAAATCACGTAGGCGTCCTGCGGATCGGCCAGCGCCACGCGCAGCACGCCGTCCTCCTGCGTAAGCGGCAGGGCGCGACATTCCTTGAGGAAACGGTAGGAAAGCCGTTCGATCGGCAGCGGTTCGCCGGGAAAATCGCCGGCCGGCACCAGCGGCAGGCCCAGCGAGGTGGACAATTGGCGGGCGATGTCCTGCTCGGACACCAGACCCATGCGCATCAGCAGGGTCTGCTGCGAGCAGGGCTCGGTCTGCGCGGCCTGCATGCGCTGCAGGCGGTTGTAATCCGACTCGCTCAGCTTGCCGGCCTGCAACAGCTCGCGCCCCAGATCCAGCGGCGCGGCGGCCGACGAGTTGATGACTGCCGAAGCGACCATCCGTCTTCCCCCTCCCGCCCGCTCTGCCGGCGGGTGTGGCGGCCTGCCGGGATGGCGGGCCAAGCGGTCTGGAAAAAATATAGACCCTCCGGCTGCAGACGATCGGGTTTGCCGCCAGCCGGAATCGCCGCCGATAATGCCCGGCCCGTCGCCAGGCGACGGCCGACCCAGGACCCTCATGATCGAACTGCCGCAGCCATCCACCCCGGCCGCCGTGCGTCCCCTGCCGGGGGCGGCGGCGCCCAGCCACGCCCGCGAGCGTGGCCTCGACCTGGTCAAGTGGCTGGCGCTGGCCAGCATGGCCGTCGACCACCTGCGCTTCCTGAGCCCCGGCCAGCCGCTGCTGGCCGGCTGTTTCGTGGTCGGCCGGCTGGCCTTTCCGCTGTTCTGCCTGGCGCTGGCCGCCAACCTGGCGCGCCGCCCGGCCGGCGCGTTCAGCGCCAGCGAGCGCCGCCATCTCGGCGCCCTGCTGCTGTTCGCGGTATTCAGCGAGCCCGCTCATGATCTGATGCTGGGCAACGCCCACAAGTTCAACATCCTGGTCACCCTGGCCCTCGGCTGGGGCATCGCCTGGGGCTGCAACGCCCTGCAGCGCGGGCCGCTGCTGATGGCCGGGCTGCTCGCCGGCGGCGCCGCCTGGCTGCACGCCAGCCTGACCTACGGCCTGCCCGGCGTGCTGCTGCCGACCTTCTGCCTGTTCGCCCTGCAACGCGGCGGCCCGTGGCCGGCCCTGGCGACCGCCACCGTACTGCTGGCCAATTTCACCCCGCGGCTGTCCGCCGGCCTGCTCGCCGGAGAGCCGCGCGACGCGCTGATCGCCGCCGTCTGCCTGGCCGCCCTGCCGCTCGGCCTGTGGCTGCTGCGCGCGCCGCTGCCGACGGGCCTGCGCGTCTCGGCGGTGGGCCGCTGGGCCTACTTCTTCTATCCATTGCACATGCTGATCATCGCCGCGACGGCCATACTGCTGCGCACCCTGTGAAGGACCTTGGGGAACCCATCATGCGTCTGATCCACACCTCCGACTGGCACCTGGGGCAGAACCTGCACGGCCAGGATCGCGATTACGAACACGCCGCCTTCCTCGCCTGGCTGCTGGAGCAACTGGTGGCGCAGCGGGCCGACGCCCTGCTGATCGCCGGCGACATCTTCGACACCGCCAACCCGCCGCTCAAAGCCCAGGAGCGCCTGTACGACTTCATCGTCGAGGCCCACCAGCGCCTGCCGCGGCTGGACATCGTGATGATCGCCGGCAACCACGACTCGGGCGGACGCATCGAGCTGCCGGCGCCTTTGATGCGCCGCCTCAACGCCCATGCCCTCGGCCGCATCGAGCGGCTGGACGACGTGCTGGACAGCGACCGCCTGCTGCTGCCGCTGCACCGCGCGGACGGCGAGATCGGCGCCTGGTGCCTGGCGCTGCCGTTCCTGCGGCCGGCCGAGGTCACCGGCGGCGCGGTGGGCGACGACTACCTGGCCGGCATCGACCGGGTGCACCACGAGCTGATCGCCGCCGCCGAAGCCCGCCGCACGCCGGAGCAGGCGCTGATCGCGGTCAGCCATGCGCACATGGCCGGCGCCGCGGTGTCCGAGGATTCCGAGCGCAACATCGTCATCGGCACCGCCGAGGCGCTGCCGGCCAGCCTGTTCCCCGCGCAGGTCGCCTACGTCGCCCTCGGCCACCTGCACAAGCCGCAGCAGGTCGCCGGCCAGGGCCGCATCCGCTACAGCGGCGCGCCGCTGCCGCTGTCGTTCGCCGAGGTCGACTACCCGCACCAGGTGCTGCTCATCGAACTGGACGGCGCCGAACTGCGCGCGGTCGAATCGCTGCCGGTGCCGCGCGCGGTAGCCATGCTGCGCGTGGGCCCCGCGCCGCTGGCCGAGGTGCTGGAGCGCCTGGCCGCCCTGCCCGACGCCGCGCTGCCGCGCGAGCGCCGGCCCTGGCTGGAGGTGCGCGTGCAGCTGGAGCAGCCGCAGCCCGACCTGCGCCAGCAGATCGAGGCCGCGCTGGACGGCAAGAGCTGCCGCCTGGTGCGCATCGCCAGCGAATACCACGGGCGCAGCGAGGAGGCCCCGGCGCTGGTCGGCCTCGACCAGCTGAGCCCGCAGGAACTGTTCCGCCGCAGCTGGCAGGCCGAATACCACAACGAAGCCGATGCCCAGGTCCTGGAGGACTTCATGACCCTGCTGCAGACCGTGGAACTGCAAGGAGGCCGGGCATGAAGATCCTCGCCATCCGCCTGAAGAACCTCGCCTCGCTGGCCGGCGAGCAGGAAGTCGACTTCACCGCAGAACCCTTGGCCAGCGCCGGGCTGTTCGCCATCACCGGGCCGACCGGCGCCGGCAAGAGCACCCTGCTCGACGCCCTGTGCCTGGCGCTGTTCGGCGAGACGCCGCGCCTGCAGCACGCCAAGTCCACCCTCAAGGTGCCCGACGGCAGCGACAACGATGCCCTCGGCAGCGACGACGGCCGCAACCTGCTGCGCCGCGGCACCAGCGGCGGGCATGCCGAGGTGGATTTCGTCGGCGTCGACGGCAAGCGCTATCGCGCCCGCTGGGAAGTGCGCCGCGCCCGCGACAAGGCCAGCGGCAAGCTGCAGAACAGCCAGCAGAGCCTGCGCGACCTCGACGGCGACCAGTTGCTGACCGGCAACAAGATCGAATTCCGCGAGCAGATGGAGTTGCGCCTGGGTCTGACCCTGCAGCAGTTCACCCGCGCGGTACTGCTGGCGCAGAGCGAGTTCAGCGCCTTTCTCAAGGCCGACGACAACGAGCGTGGCGCCCTGCTGGAAAAGCTCACCGACACCGGCGTGTACAGCAGCCTCGGCAAGGCCGCCTTCGCCGCCGCCAAGCGCGCGCGCGAAGCCCTCGAGGATCTGGAGCGCGAGGCCGGCGGCATCCGCCCGCTGGAGGCGGAGGAGCGCGCGGATCTGGAGCAGCGCCACGCCGCGGCCGTCGTCCTGTTCAAGACCGCGCAGAGCCAACTGCAGGAGCTGGAACGCCAGCGCCAGTGGCTGACCGAGCTGGCCCGTCTGCAGGGCGAACGGCAGGCCGCCCAGATCCAGCTGGACTCTGCCCGCACCGCGCAGGAAAACCTGGCCGGCGAACGCCAGACCCTCGCCCTGCTCGAACAGCTCGCCCCCGAACGACATCGCTTCGCCCGCCAGGCCGAACTGGGGCCGCTGCTGACCGAGCTGCACGCCAGTCTGCAACGTCACGGCGAGCAGCAGCAGGTCCTGCAGCAGCGGCTGATCGAGCTGGACGCCGCCGCCCAACGGACCGCCGCCGAACGGGACGCCGCCGAGCAGGCCCGCCAGTCGGCCGACGGCGCGCTGCGCCAGGCCTATGGCGAGGAACAGCGCCTCGCCGAACTGCAGCAGGAGCTGGCCAAGGCGCAACAAGCCGCACAGCAGGCGCGCGACGCCGTCGCGGCCGGGGAACGCACGCTGGCGCAACTGCAGGAGCGGCAAACCCGCCTGATCGCCCAGCAGGACGAACTGACCGAACGCCTGCAACACAGCGCCGACCTGCATGGGTTGTGCAGCGCCTGGGATGGCCACCGTCCGCGCCTGCAGCAGGCGGTGCAACTGGCCAACCAGCTGGGCAAGGGCCGCGAGGAGCTGCCCGCGCTGCAACAGGCCGCCAGCCAGGCCCAGCAGCAGCTGGAAGCCGCCCGCCAGCAGCTCGACGCCCTGCAGCAGCGACTCGGCGGCAGCGCGCCGGCCGAACAGATCGCCACCCTGCAACGGCAACTCGGCGGGTGGCGCCCGCGCCTGAGCGCCCTGGAAGAAGCGCAGCGTCTCTGCCAACGCCACACGGAACTGGCCAGCGGTCTGGCCAGGGTCCAGGCGCGCGCGACCGAGCTGCAGACCCGCCGCGAGCAGTGCGTGACCAGCGGCAAGGCGACCGGCAGCGAGCTGCAAAGCGCGGAGCAGGCGCTGAAGATCACCCTCGAGCTGCTCGAACGCCAGCGCCTGGCGCGCAGCGCCAGCGTCGAGGAACTGCGCGCGCAGCTGCGCGACGGCGAGCCCTGCCCGGTTTGCGGCAGCGCCGAGCATCCCTATCACCACGGCGACAGCCTGCTCGCCGCCCTCGCCAGCCAGGACGAGGCCGAAGCCGCACGCGCCCAGCAGCAGGTCGAGCGGCTCAGGGACCGTCAGATCGAACTGCGCACCGAGTATCGCGAGCTGGAGCGCCAGCTCGGCGAAGCGAACCAGGAGCGGGAGCGGCTCGCCGGCGAACTGGGCCCGCTGGAGCGCGACCTCGCCGCCCACGCCAAGCTGGCGACGCAGCCCGGCGAACAGCGCAGCGCGTGGCTGGCCGGCCAGGTGGCCGGCCTGCGCCAGTCGATCCGCGCGGCCGAGCAACGCCAGAGCGAGCTGCTGGAGCTGCAGCAGCACAGCGAACGCCTGCAGGAGCAGGATCGCCAGGCCGAACAGGCCAGCCAGACCGCCAGGCGCAATCTGGAACACCAGCAGCAGCGCCTGAGCGAGGACCAGCAGCGCCTGGACAGCGAACTGGAAACCTTCGCCGAACTGCTGCCCGGCGACTGGCTGCAGCGCTGGCAGGCCGCACCGGCGCTCAGCTTCATGGAGCTGGATCGCCAGATCGCCGAGCGCCTGCAGCAACTGGACGAGCAGCGCGAACTGGACGAGGAACAACGCGAGCGGCAAGCGACCCTGGAGCAGGAACGCCTGCAGCAGAACCATCGCCAGCAACTCCTGCACACCTGCGGCGCCCGTCTGGGCGAGCTGGACGAGCTGCGCCGCGTGGCCGAAACCGCCCTGCGCCAGTGCCTCGGCGCGCAGCCGAGCGCCGCGGCCTGGCAACAGGCGCTGGAGCAGGCGCAGGGCCGCGCGCGCGCAGCCGCGAGCAGCGCCGAGCAGGCGCGGCAGGACGCCCACACGCGCCAGGTCCAGCTCGTCGCCGAGGAGCACAACCTGCGCCAGCGCCTGAGCGAGCTGCACGCGGAGCAGGCCGGGTTGCAGCACGAACTCGCCGCCTGGCGCGCCGGCCATCCGCAACTCGACGACGCCACCCTCGCCGCCCTGCTGGCCCAGCCGGCGGCGCGCGCCGGCGAGCTGCGCGAGCAGTTGCAGCGCGCCAGCGAGACCCTGGCGCAGTGCCAGGTGCGCCTGGAGGAGCGCAGCCAGCAACTGGCCGCCCACCAGGCCAAACAGACCGAAGCGCCGGAGCCGGCTGCACTGGAGCAGGCGCTGGGCGAGCAGCAGCACCAGTGCGATCAGGCCGAGCAGCACAGCGTCGAGCTGCGCGCCGCATTGGTCGAGGACGACCGCCGCCACGGCCAGAGCCGCGAGCTGCTGACGCGCATCGCCGCGGCGCAGGCCGAACACCTGCGCTGGGGGCGGATCGGCGCGCTGATCGGCTCGGCGGAGGGGGACAAGTTCCGCCGCATCGCCCAGGGCTACAACCTCGACCTGCTGGTCCAGCACGCCAATGCGCAGCTGCGCCAGCTGGCCCGCCGCTACCGCCTGAAACGCGGCGGCAGCGTGCTGGGCCTGCTGGTGCTGGATACCGAGATGGGCGACGAGCTGCGCTCGGTGCACTCGCTGTCCGGCGGCGAGACCTTCCTGGTCTCCCTGGCCCTGGCGCTGGGCCTGGCGTCGATGGCGTCGAGCAAGCTGCGCATCGAGTCGCTGTTCATCGACGAAGGTTTCGGCAGCCTCGATCCCGAGTCGCTGCAACTGGCCATGGACGCGCTGGACAGCCTGCAGGCGCAGGGGCGCAAGGTGGCGGTGATTTCCCACGTGCAGGAGATGCACGAGCGCATCCCGGTACAGATCCGTGTGCAACGCCAGGGCAACGGCGCCAGCACGCTGGATATCGTCGGCTGACGGCGTGTGGCAGGACGGTGTAAAAAACCTGCGGTCGTTTTCCACGGGGTGGCCATCCACCCTGCGGTTCTTCTGTAGGGGCGAATTCATTCGCCGACGCGGCCTCGCCAGGCGAATGAATTCGCCCCTACAAGGAGCTCCCTGTCGCGCATGCCAAGGGTATCGGCGGGGTCCGGCCACTGACGTAGGGTGGGAAACTGCCGCAGGCATTTCCCACCATCCGCATCTGGCGGTGGTGGAAAATCGCTGCGCGAGTTTTCCACGGGGTGGCCATCCACCCTGCGGTTCTTCTGTAGGGGCGAATTCATTCGCCGACGCGACCTCGCCAGGCGAATGAATTCGCCCCTACAAGGAACTCCCTGTCGCGCGTGACAAGGGTATCGGCGGGGTCCGGCCACTGACGTAGGGTGGGAAACTGCCGCAGGCATTTCCCACCATCCGCATCCGGCGACGGTAGAAAATCGCTACGCGAGTTTTCCACGGGGGCCATCCGCCCTACAGTCAGGTGCCAGCAGGTTGTCCCATCCCTGGGAGCGCCCTACTTCTGCTCCGGCAATCCGCTTGGCCCGCGGCCACCGGGCTCCCGCCTGCACCGAGCGACAGGCGGGGCTATCCCGAGTCGCCCTAGACCTTACTTCCCGCCCCCGTCAGCGCCGCCTGCACCAGCGGGTGCAGGTCGGCGCCGTAGTGCTCCTCCTGCCAGACCGTCAGCTCGCGGCGCATCGCCGGGGTCCAGAAGCTCTGCAGGTGCTGGCGCACGCCCTGCACGGCCAGGTCCTTGTCCGGCTCGCTGGCGAAGTACTGGGCGATCTGGTTGGCCATCTTGATCAGGTTGTCGGTGCTCATCGGCGTCCCTCCGCTTTCTCGGCGCGACGGCGCTCGGCGAGCAGGCGCCGCTGTTCGTCACTGAACTCCTGGTAGCGCTTCTGCCACTCGGAAGGCTGGTAGACCCGCGTGACCTCCACCGCCGTGACCTTGTATTCCGGGCAGTTGGTGGCCCAGTCGGAGTTGTCGGTGGTGATCACGTTGGCCCCCGATTCGGGGAAGTGGAAGGTGGTGTACACCACCCCCGGCGCCACCCGCTCGGAAACCCTGGCGCGCAGCACCGTCTGCCCGGCGCGGCTGCCCACGCCGACCCAGTCGCCGTCGGCGATGCCGCGGCTCTCGGCGTCGCTGGGGTGGATCTCCAGGCGGTCCTCCTCGTGCCAGGCGACGTTGTCGGTGCGCCGGGTCTGCGCGCCGACGTTGTACTGGCTGAGGATGCGCCCGGTGGTCAGCAGCAGCGGGTAGCGGCTGTTGACCTTCTCCTCGGTGGGCACGTAGCCGGTGAGCATGAAGCGCCCCTTGCCGCGCACGAACTCCTCGATGTGCATGGTCGGCGTGCCGTCCGGCGCGGCGTCGTTGCACGGCCACTGCAGGCTGCCGTGGCGATCCAGCTCGGCGTAGCTGACGCGGGTGAAGGTCGGCGTCAGGCTGGCGATCTCGTCCATGATCTCCTGCGGATGCCAGTACGCCATCTTGTAGCCCAGGGCGTTGGCCAAGAGCTGGGTGGCCTCCCAGTCGGCCAAGCCGCCGAGCGGGTCCATCACCTTGCGCACGCGCGAGATGCGCCGCTCGGCGTTGGTGAAGGTGCCGTCCTTCTCCAGGAACGAGCTGCCCGGCAGGAACACGTGGGCGAACTTGGCGGTTTCGTTGAGGAAGATGTCCTGCACCACCACGCATTCCATGGCCGCCAGCGCCGCGGTGACGTGCTGGGTGTTGGGATCGCTCTGGGCGATGTCCTCGCCGTGGCAGTAGAGGCCCTTGAAGGTGCCGCCGAGGGCCGCCTCGAACATGTTGGGGATGCGCAGGCCCGGATCGGGCTGCAGGGTCACGCCCCAGGCCTGCTCGAACTGGTCGCGCACCGCGTCGTTGGAGACGTGGCGGTAGCCCGGCAGCTCGTGGGGGAAGGAGCCCATGTCGCAGGAACCCTGGACGTTGTTCTGGCCGCGCAGCGGGTTGACGCCGACGCCCTCGCGGCCGATGTTGCCGGTCGCCATGGCGAGGTTGGCGATGCCCATCACCGCGGTGCTGCCCTGGCTGTGCTCGGTGACGCCCAGGCCGTAGTAGATCGCCGCGTTGCCGCCGGTGGCGTACAGCCGGGCGGCCGCGCGGATCTGCTCGGCGGGCACGCCGCACACCGGGCCGAGGGCCTCCGGCGAGTTCTCCGCGAGGCCGACGAAGTCGCGCCAGTGGGCGAAGGCCGCCGCCTCGCAGCGCTCCTCGACGAAGCGCTGGTCGATCAGCCCCTCGCTGACGATGACGTGGGCCAGGGCGTTGAGCATGGCCACGTTGGTGCCCGGACGCAGCTGCAGGTGCAGCTCGGCGCGGGCGTGCGGCGAATCCACCAGGTCGATGCGCCGCGGGTCGATGACGATCAGCCGCGCGCCCTGGCGCAGACGTTTCTTGAGCAGGGAACCGAACACCGGGTGGGCGTCGGTGGGGTTGGCGCCGATCACCAGGATGACGTCGGCCTGCAGCACCGAGTCGAAGCTCTGCGTGCCGGCGGACTCGCCGAGGGTCTGCTTCAAGCCGTAGCCGGTGGGCGAGTGGCAGACGCGCGCGCAGGTGTCGACGTTGTTGTTGCCGAAGCCGGCGCGGACCAGCTTCTGCACCAGGTAGGTTTCTTCGTTGGTGCAGCGGCTGGAGGTGATGCCGCCGATCGAGTCGCGCCCGTACTTGAGCTGGATGCGGCGGAATTCGCCGGCCGCGTAAGTGACCGCCTCCTCCCAGCTGACTTCCTGCCAGGGGTCGTCGATGCTCTTGCGGATCATCGGCTTGGTGATGCGGTCGGGGTGGGTGGCGTAGCCCCAGGCGAAGCGGCCCTTGACGCAGGCGTGGCCGTGGTTGGCCTGGCCGTTCTTGTCCGGGACCATGCGCACCAGCTGCTCGCCTTTCATCTCGGCGCGCAGCGAGCAGCCCACGCCGCAGTAGGCGCAGGTGGTGACCACGCTGCGCTCGGCCTGGCCGATCGCCACCACGGTCTTTTCCATCAGCGTCGCGGTCGGACAGGCCGCCACGCAGGCGCCGCAGGACACGCACTCGGAGTCGAGGAAGTTGTCGCCGCCGGCGGCCGCGACCCGCGAGTCGAAGCCGCGGCCCTCGATGGTCAGGGCGAAGGTGCCCTGGATTTCCTCGCAGGCGCGCACGCAGCGGCTGCAGACGATGCACTTGCTCGGGTCGTACTCGAAATACGGGTTGGAGACGTCCTTCGCCTCGTCCAGGTGGTTGGCGCCCTCGTAGCCGTAGCGCACCTCGCGCAGGCCCACCTGGCCGGCGACGGTCTGCAGCTCGCAGTTGCCGTTGGCCGGACAGGTCAGGCAGTCCAGCGGGTGGTCGGAGATGTACAGCTCCATGACGTTGCGGCGCAGGTCGGCCAGTTTCGGCGTCTGGGTGCGCACTACCATGCCCTCGGCCACCGGCGTGGTGCAGGAGGCGGGGTAGCCGCGCATGCCCTCGATTTCCACCACGCACATGCGGCAGGAGCCGAAGGCTTCCAGGCTGTCGGTGGCGCACAGTTTGGGGATGCTGGTGCCGAGCATTGCCGCGGCGCGCATCACCGAGGTGCCGGCGGGCACGCTGATTGCGCGGCCGTCGATGCTCAGGCTGACCTGCACCTCGCTTTCGCGCGCGGGGGTGCCAAGGTCGAGGGTGCCCAGGTCGGCGGTGGCGGGGTCGAAGATGTTGATCATTGGTCGGCCTCCGGAGTCTGCAGACCGAAGTCGGCGGGGAAGTGCCTGAGGGCGCTGGTCACCGGGTAGGCGGTCATGCCGCCCATGGCGCAGAGCGAGCCGTAGGTCATGGTGTCGCAGAGGTCCTTGAGCAATTCGGCCTGCTCCTCGCGGGCGGTGATGTCGGTGGCGGCGATCAGGCGGTCCACCACCTCGACGCCGCGGGTCGAGCCGATCCGGCACGGCGTGCACTTGCCGCAGGATTCCTCGGCGCAGAACTGCATGGCGAAACGCGCCATCTGCGCCATGTTCAGGGTGTCGTCGGCGACCACCACGCCGCCGTGGCCGAGCATCGCGCCCATCGCGGCGAAGGCCTCGTAGTCCAGCGGGGTGTCGAACTGCGCCGGCGGCACCCAGGCGCCCAGCGGGCCGCCCACCTGCGCCGCCTTCAGCGGCCGGCCGCTGGCGGTGCCGCCGCCGTAGCCTTCCACCAGCTCGCGCAGGGTCAGACCGAAGGCGCGCTCCACCAGGCCGCCGTGACGGATATTGCCGGCCAGCTGGAAGGGCATGGTGCCCAGCGAACGACCCATGCCGAAGTCGCGGTAGAACTGCGCACCGCGGGCGAGGATCACCGGCACCGAGGTCAGGGTGAGCACGTTGTGCACCAGGGTCGGCTGGCCGAACAGGCCCTGCAGCGCCGGCAGCGGCGGCTTGGCGCGCACCAGGCCGCGCTTGCCCTCCAGCGAGTCGAGCAGCGCGGTTTCCTCGCCGCAGATGTAGGCGCCGGCGCCGACGCGCACTTCGAGGTGGAAGGCGCGGCCGCTGCCGGCCACGTCGGCACCGAGGTAGCCGGCTTGCCGGGCGATGCCGATGGCCGCGCGCAGCGTCTCCACCGCCTGCGGGTACTCGGAGCGCACGTAGATGTAGCCGAGGGTGGCGCCGACGGCGAGGCCGGCGATGGTCATGCCCTCGATCAGCAGGAAGGGGTCGCCCTCCATCTGCATGCGGTCGGCGAAGGTGCCGGAGTCGCCCTCGTCGGCGTTGCACACCACGTACTTCTGGGCGGCCTTGGCGCCGCGCACGGTGCGCCACTTGATGCCGGCCGGGAAGGCCGCGCCGCCGCGACCGCGCAGGCCGGAGTCGAGCACCGCGGCGACGATGTCATCGCCCTCCAGGGCGATGGCGCGGGTCAGCCCTTCGAAACCGCCATGCGCCTGGTAGTCCTCCAGCGACAGCGGCCGGGTGATGCCGGCGCGAGCGAACAGCAGGCGCTGCTGGCTCTTCAGATAGGGAATCTCCTCCACCGGCCCCAGGGCCAGCGGATGGGCGCCGGCGTCGCCGGCCAGGGCGTCCAGCAAGGACGGTACGTCCTCGACCGTCAGCGGGCCGAAGCCCTGACGGCCTTCGGGGCCGTCCAGCTCGACCAGCGGCTCCAGCCAGAACAGGCCGCGGGAGCTGGTGCGCTGAATGTCCAGCGACAGGTTGCGCCGCTCGGCCTCGCGGGCCAGGGCGTCGGCTACGTCGTCGGCACCGACCGCGCGGGCGACGGAATCACAGGGGATACACAGCTTCAGCATGAACCGTCCTCCAGGCAGCCCTCGACCAGCGCGCGCAGGCGCTCGGGGGTAAGGCGCGCGTGCACGCGGCCGTCCAGCTCCAGGGCCGGCGAACAGGCGCAGGCGCCCAGGCAATAGACCGGCCGCAGGTGGATCGCGCCGTCGGCGCTGGTGCCGTGGTCGTCCACCTGCAGCTGCTCGCGCAGCTGGGCAGCCAGGGCTTCGGCGCCGCGGCTCTGGCAGGACTCGGCGCGGCACAGGCGCAGGGTGTGGCGCGCCGGCGGCGTGGTGCGGAAGTCGTGATAGAAGCTGATCACCCCGCGGACCTCAGCCTGGCTGAGGTTGAGCGCGTGGGCGATTTCGGGAACGGCGACGTCGGGGATGTACCCGGCATCGTCCTGGATGGCGTGGAGGATCGGCAGCAGGGCACCCGGGGTGTCCTTCTCGCGTTCCAGCACGCGGTGAATCAGAGGCAGGTGAAGCGTCTCATCAGGCATACAGCGTACCTCGGCATCACGGACGCGACTGCCAATGGCGGCAGCGGTCCGGAAATCTTCGGCTGCGGCGAACCCGCCGCGTCGCACAGCGCAGCTTCGTTGGTCGCCATCCTTGCGCCCCAGGCAGGCGTCGTCGCGCCCCTGGCCCGGAACATTGGCAAAGCTTGCCATCCCCGCCGCCCGGACATTGCACCCGAACGACACTGCGCATCCTGAATCCGACCGGCCATCAAAGGAAGCCAATTTCCCGGCCGGCAAGGGGCGAATTCATGCGCGACGGCCCCGCTCAGGCGAGCGATTTCCCGGCCTGTAGGGGCGAATTCATTCGCCGACGTTGCCTGGTCGGGCGAGTGAATTCGCCCTTACAGTCATGGGTCGAAGCAGATCGAGAGTGGCACAGGGCGGGCCACGGCGCAGCCCTGCCCGCCCGCCAAGCCGACGCGCGGCCCGACGCGGAATGGGCGGGACTTTTTCCTGCCCGCGCGATCCCCTGCAGGGGCGAATGAATTCGCCGACGCGGCTCCGTCGGGCGAATGAATTCGCCTCCTACAGAAGAGCCCCGCGTGAGATGTCGATCTGAACGGCGCGCCGGCGGGCGCTGCGCGGGGCTTGGCCAGCCCGCGCGATCTACAACCCCTCGCGCCCTACTCCTGCACCTTGGCCCGCTTGCGCTCCAGCAGCTTGCGCAGCTGCTGGTCGAGCTTGTCGAGGGTGCCGGCGGGGTCGAGCCAATAATCGGTCGACCACAGGCGCAGGATTTCCCAGCCCAGGCCGCGCAGCACGCTTTCGCGGACCTTGTCGCGGTCGCGGGCGGTGGCCGAGCGGTGGTAGGTGGCGCCGTCGCACTCGATGCCGGCGAGATAGCGGCCCGGCGCGTCCGGATCGACCACGCCCAGGTCGATGCGGAAGCGCGATACGCCGACCTGCGGGTGCAGCGTCCAGCCCTTCTCGGCCAGGGCGCGGGCCACCGCCTCCTCGAACGGCGAGTCGAAACCGCCCACCGAGCCGTGCACCGCCGCGTCCAGCGCGCGCACGCCACGCTCGGCGAATTCGAGGAAGTGCTTGAGGTCCTTCACCCCTTCGGCGGCGGTGCGCGAGAGGTCGATCTGCTCGGGGCGCAGGCTGGAGAACACCTTGAGTTCGGCGCGCGCGCGGGTGATCGCGACGTTCAGACGGCGCTCGCCGCCGCTCTTGTTGAGCGGGCCGAAGTTCATGCTAAGCGTGCCCACGCTGTCCGGGCCGAAGGTGGTGCTGAACAGGATCAGGTCGCGCTCGTCGCCCTGCACCGATTCGAGGTTCTTGACGAACACCGGCTCGATCAGCGCCTCGTCGAAGTGGCGATCCAGCGCCGGGTTGCGTCGCCGCGCGGCGTCGAGCAGGTCGAGGATCAGGGTCTGCTGCTTCTGGTTGAAGGTGACTACGCCCAGGGTCAGCGCGCCCGGCTCGACGTTTTCCAGGCGCTGCTCGATCTCGGCCACCACGGCGTCGGCCTCGGCGCGGTTGGTCTGGCTGCCGCCACGGTCGTAACTACCTCCGACGAACTGCAGGTTGACCGCGCGGTCGGCGGTGGCCGGCGACGGGAAGGTGATCAGCCCGCCCTTGTAGTAGCGATGGTTGGAGAAGGTGATCAGGCTCTCGTGGCGCGAGCGGTAGTGCCAGGACAGGCCCACGGTCGGCAGGTTGGCGCCGAGCAGCTCGTCGAGGATGCTCTCCAGATCCTCGTCGTCGCTGCCCTCCTCCTCGCCGGCCTGCGCGGTGCCGAAGAAGCTGGTCGGCGGCAGCTGTTTCGGATCGCCGACCACCACGGTCTGGCGGCCGCGGGCGATGGCGCCGATGGCGTCCCACACGGTGATCTGCGAGGCCTCGTCGAAGATCACCAGGTCGAACGGCTGCTGATCGGCCGGCAGGTACTGGGCGATCGACAGCGGCGACATCAGCAGGCAGGGGGTCAGCGCGGCGACGGCGTTGGGCGCCTCGCGCAGCAGCTGGCGCAGCGGCTTGTGGCGGACCTTCTTCTCCAGCTCGCGGCGGATGATGCCGAATTCGCTGGATTTCTGCGCATCCTCGCGCGCCACCAGGCCCTCGCGGATGCGCGTGCGGATGCACTGCGCGGTGATTTCCCGCACGCGGTCGTCGAGGGCGCGGAAGCTGGCGATCTTGCGCTCGTGCTCGACCGCCACGAAGTTGCGCAGCGCCGGGGTGGCGTCGATCTTCTGCGCCAGCCACCAGCGCGCGTAGTTGACCTCCAGGGTGCGCTGCGCCTGGCCGGCCGGCACGCGGCCCTGTTCGAGGGCCTCGACCAGCGGCAACAGGCCGAGCGCCAGCGCCTCGCCGCGCACGCGCAACCAGGCGCACCAGGCATGCAGGCGGCCGTGGCCGCTCTCCAGGCGCTCGGTCAGTTCGAGCAACTGGGCGAGCCCGGCCATGCCCGGGCTGTACAGCTCGTCCACCGGGCGGCCGGCCAGGCTGGCGAACTCCTCGAGCGCCTCGGCGAAATCGTCCTGCAGCTGCAGGTAGCGGCCGCACAGGCGGCCGACCGGGGCGTCGGCGGCGAGCAGTTCGTTGGCGTCGACCACCAGCAGGCGCAACCCGCTGCGCAGCGCGGCGAGCTGCTCGGGATCGGTGGCCAGCGCGGCGAGCAGCTGGCGCAGGCGCCAGGCGGTGTCGGCGAGCACGCGCAGCTGCGCCGGATCGGAATCCAGGCCGCGCCAGCCGGGCAGGCCGTCGAGGCGGGCGAGCAGCGGCTGCAGCTCGGCATTGATCGCCTGCAGCCCGCGCAGCTGCGCCAGGTCGACGCCGACCTGGGCGCCCTCGCCGACGCCGGCGTGCTCGTGCAGCCAGGCGTGGAACTGGCGCAGCTTGAGGATCTTCAGCGGCCACCAGCAGCCGGCGGCTTCCTGCCAGCGCCGTTCCAGCGCGGCGAGATCGAGCGCCAGCAGGCGTTCGCGCGGCCAGGCGATCGACAGCTCGGCCTCGGCCTCGGCGAAGCGTTCGAGCAGGCCGACCGCCTTGTTCAGCGCGTCGAGGCGCTCCAGCACGTCGGCCTGGAAGGCGAAGCCCAGTTCCTTGCCGATGGTCTGCGGCAGCAGGTCGAGCAGCTGCTCCAGCGCGGCGAGCTGGCCGCGGCCATTGATCGGGCGGATCAGGCCCAGGCGCTGGCCCAGTTCGACCAGCGCGCCTTGCAGGGTGCGCACGCGCGCGCCCAGGGTGCCGGCCTGCTGGAGCAGCGCCTGCTGCCAGGCCAGGCTCCACTCCTCGACCTGCAGGAAGGCCAGCGGGTGATTGGCGAGATCGCCGAGTTCGGCGGCATTCAGGTCGATGCGCTCGGCCACCGCCAACAGCTGCTCCAGCGCGCCGGCGTCGTGCTGGTCCGCGCTCGCCCAGCGCAGGGCGACGGTCGGCACCTGGGCATTGGCCACCGCGGTGGCCAGCGCCTGGCGAATGCTCAGGCCGTTGCGCTGGCGCTCGTGCAGCGCCTTGACCAGCTGGTTCAGCTCGTCGCGCAGCAGGCGCAGGCGGCGGGTCTCGCGCGCCCATTCGGCGTCGGACAGCACGCCGCGCGCCTGCCAGGCCTCGCCGAGCTGGCGGATCACGTCCTGCTTGCGCGCCTTGTTGGAGTGCAGCTCCAGGCAGAACTCGCCCAGGCCGTGCTCGCGCAGGCGGCGGTAGACCACCTCCAGCGCCGCGGCCTTCTCGGCGACGAACAGCACGCTGCGCCCCAGCGCCAGGTTGTGGGCGATCATGTTGGCGATGGTCTGCGACTTGCCGGTGCCCGGCGGGCCGATCATCACGAAATTGCGCCCCTCGGCGGCGGCCACCACGGCGGCGAGCTGCGAGGAGTCGGCGGACAGCGGGGTGAACAGCTGCTCGGGGGTGAGGCGCAGGTCCAGCTCGGCCGGGGCGACGAACTCGCCGCCGGCCTCGAACGGCTCGCGCGGGGTGTCGAGCAGGTGGCGCACCACCGGGTTGTCCTTGAGCTGCTCGACGCGGTCGACCAGATCCTTCCACATCAGGTACTTGGCGAACGAGAAGGTGCTCAGCACGACCTCGTCGACGATTTCGAAGCCGTCCACCTCGAGCACCTCGCGGCGCATGCGGGTGAGGATGCCGGCGATGTCCAGGCCGCGCTCGTCGCTGGGCAGCAGGGCGTCGAAGCCCTGGATGTCGAGGTCGAAGTCCTGGCGCAGCATTTCCAGCAGGGTGGTGTTGAAGCGCGGCTCGTCGTCGCCCAGGGTCAGGCGGATGCCCGAGCTGATCGACTTGCGGGTCAGGCTCACCGGCAACAGGATCAGCGGCGCGCGGTAGCTGCGGTCCTTGACCCCCGGGCGCTGCCAGCGCAGGAAGCCGATGGCGAGGAACAGGGTGTTGGCGCCGCCCTCCTCCAGGTCGCTGCGCGCGCGGCGATACAGCTCGACCAGGGTGGCGTCCAGCTTGTCGGCCTCCAGTGGGGCGAACAGGCGGCCCCTGGGCAGCGCGGCGAGCGCGGCCTGCGCCTGGGCGGCGGCGTCCTCGACGGTGGCCGCCTTGGGCAGCGCATCGATGGCGAACGCCTTGCCGCCGGCCAGCAGGTCCTCCAGCTCGGCCGCGTCGGGGGCCAGCAGCGGGATGGCCACCTTGCTGTCGCGCAGGCTGAGCAGCGGGTTGCGCAGCGACAGGTCGAGTAGCCGGCGCTGCCACTGCTCCAGACGGCCGCCGGGGCCGGCGGGCAATTCGTCGTCGTCCGCCGCGGCGGCGGCCGCCAGCTCGGGCGCCTCCAGCACGCGCGGGTCGGCGGCCGGCACAGCGGGCGCGTCGAGCGGGTGGATCTGCGCGGCGCGCGCCTGGGCGAGGTCGAGCACCAGGGCGAAGCGCGCCTCGTCGCCGAGGCGCTGCTGGGCGGCGCGGATCGCTTCCTTGAACGGCACGCCCCGGGCGAGCAGGCCGCTGTCGAACAGCAGCACTTCCTTCAATTGCACGCGCTTGCGCAGGGCCAGGGCGTCGGTGGTGCAGATGCGCGGGAAGAAGCCTTCGGCGTTCAGCCACAGGCCGACGTAGGCGTGCTCCTGTTCCAGCACGAGCAGCGAGTGCAGGCCGAGGCGTTCGAGCAGGGCGGCGAGCAGCAGCGCGGCGTCGAGGGCGCTGGCGCTGCGCCCCTGAATGATCTGCGCGGGACTGCGCAGGCGCTGCGCCTCGGCCAGCGGCGCCGGCAGCGGCAGGCCGTCGAGGCGCAGGCCGAGCAGCACGTTCCACAGCGCCGCCGTCTGCAGGCCGAGGCGCGCGGCGTCGGCTGCCGCGTAGCCGTGCAGGCTGGCGTCGTGGCCGTTGCGCTTGAGCAGCTCGCCGGCCAGCGCCAGCAGCTTATCCAGCACCGGCTGACCGGGCAGACAGAAGGCCGCCAGGCGCTCGGCGGCCTGCCGGTAGCCGGCCCAGAGATGACGCTCGGAGCCGGCGAGATCCGCCGCCGTCCGCCCCGCCTCCGGCGGGGTGCGCTCGGCGCTGCGGCTCTGCTCCGGAATCTGGGCTTGTTCGGACATCCAGCGGTCTCCAACCGGCGGGTCGCGGCACGGCGACCCGGTGCCGGCGCGATGGCGTCGGCAGCAGTGTTCATGAGGGGGAAAAGGCGTCGGGCAACGGCTGGCGTTGCCATCCTTCTGCCATATACCTGTACGGGCGCACAGTATCCGCAGCCATCCGGCAGGTAAAGGTTTTTTCCAGCAAAGTCAGGCAGTTGGACCATGCTATCGAGGAGAAATTGCAGAAAAGACAATTTTCTGTCGCGCGCGGGCGCAGCGCCTTTGCGGCACAATCGACGAAAACCGGCGCCGGCGAAAAACCCTCATGCAGATCGACGAAGAACTGACCTTCAAGAAGCTGGAAATCTTCCTGGCCTTCATGCGCAGCGGCAACCTGTCGCGCGCCGCCGCCGAGCTGGACACCAGCACGGTCAGCGTGCACCGCGCCCTGCATTCGCTGGAGAGCGCCCTGCGCTGCCCGCTGTTCCGCCGCGAGGGGCGCAAGCTCACCCCGCTGGAGAGCGCCCACGTGCTGGAGGACCGCGCGCAGAAGCTGATCGCCGACATGGTCGACACCGTGCGCCTGACCCGCGAGGCGGCCGGTTTCGGCGCCGAGCGCTTCAAGCTCGGCGCGCTCTACTCGCTGACGGTGAAGACGGTGCCGCAGCTGATCATGGGCCTCAAGCTCAGGCGCAGCGAGCTGAACATCGACCTGATCCTCGGCTCCAACGTCGATCTGCTGTACAAGCTGAAGAACCTCGAGCTGGACGCCATTCTGGTGTCGCTCAACGACAGCGTGGCCGACCCGGACTGCGATTCGCTGCCGCTGTTTCGCGACGACATCTTCCTCGCCGTACCCACCGACTCGCCGTTCGCCCGGCAGGCCGAGGTGGATCTGGCCGATCTGCGCGAGGCCACCTTCATCACCCTCACCCAGGGCTTCGCCACCCACCAGGACGCCCAGCGCGTGTTCCAGCAGGCCGGCTTCGCGCCCAAGGTGGCGATGCAGGTCAACGACATCTTCACCCTGCTCAGCATGGTCAGCTCGGGGGTCGGCTACGCCCTGCTGCCCGGGCGCATCGCCGCGGTGTACGAGAACCGCGTGCGGCTGATCCCGCTGCAGGCGCGCTACCGCATGCAGCAGCAGATCGGCGTGGTGTTCCTCAAGAGCCGCGAGCGCGACCCCAACCTGCTGGCGCTGCTCGCCGAGTGCCGGATGTACGCCAAGCGGCACGAGGGCTGAGAACGTCAAGGCTCCGCACGAAGCGAAGCCTTTCGACCGCAGGGGCGGCGGTCAGAAGAAGAACAGCGTCAGCAGCACGAACCACGGCACCAGGATCGCCAGCGACCAGAGCAGGAAGGCGAAGAAGCTCGGCATCGGCACGCCGCGCTGTTCGGCGATCGCCTTGACCATGAAGTTCGGCGCGTTGCCCACGTAGGTCAGCGCGCCCATGAACACCGAGCCCATCGACACCGCCAACAGGGTGCGCGGCAGCTCGTGCATCAGCACCTGGGCGTCGCCGGCGGCCAGGTTGAAGAACACCAGGTAGGTCGGCGCGTTGTCGAGAAAGCCCGACAGCAGGCCGGTCATCCAGAAGTACATGGCGTCGCGCGGCGTGCCGTCGCCGGCCGTCACCAGCCCCACCAGCGCGGCCAGCTGTCCGGCGCTGCCGGCACGCAGGATGGCGAGCACCGGCGCGATGGTCAGGAAGATCCCGGCGAACAGCTTGGCGACCTCGAGCATCGGCGCCCAGTCGAAGTCGTTGCCGGCGCGCACCTGCTTCGCGGTGATCAGCAGCGACAACCCGGCCAGGCCGAGCAGCAGCAGGTCGCGGACCAGGTTCTGCAGCTCGACCGGCGTGCCCAGCAGGACGAAGGCGACCCCCGGCTTCCAGCTGCCCGACAGCAGCACCGCACCGACCACCCCGCCCAGCAGCAGGAAGTTGACCTTGCCGTATACCTGCAGCGGCGAGTCCGCCGACGGATCGCGCGGCAGCAGCTCGTCTTCGCGGGCGAAGAAATAGCGGTCGAGGGCATAGAACAGCGCCAGCAGAACCAGCGAGGACAGCAGCACCGGCAGGAACATGTGCTCGACCGTCCAGAAGAAGCCCACCCCGGCGAGGAAGCCGAGGAACAGCGGCGGATCGCCCAGCGGCGTCAGCCCGCCGCCGATATTGGCCACCAGGAAGATGAAGAACACCACCACGTGCACGCGGTGCCGGCGGTTGTCGTTGGCGCGCAGCAGCGGGCGGATCAGCAGCATCGCCGCGCCGGTGGTGCCCATCAGCGAGGCGAGCAGCACGCCGATGGCCAGCAGCAGGGTGTTCAGCCGCGGCGAGCCGTGCAGGTTGCCCCACACCAGGATGCCGCCGGAGATGGTGTAGAGCGCGAACAGCAGAACGACGAACGGCAGGTACTCGGCCAGCAGCGCATGCACGATGGTCGCCAGGGTGGCGTGCGGGCCGAAGGTGACGGTGAACGGGACCAGCAACAGCAGGGTCCAGAGCGCGGTGATCTTGCCGAAGTGATGGTGCCAGAACTGTGCGGCGAACAATGGCAGCAAGGCGATCGACAGCAGGATGCCGGCGAAGGGGATGCCCCAGGCGAGGCTCAGGGTGGCGCCGTCGAGATCCGCCGCGCACGCCCAGCCGGGCGCCAGGGCCAGGGGCGCGAGCGCCGGGAGCAGAATCCGTTTCATCGTGCTGGGTCTCCTGTCCATGCCGGCCCCGCCACGGGCGGCGTCGGAGCCAGCGCGCAAGCGTCCCGCGGCCACGACGTGCTGCGCGCCGCAACACTGCCGGCGGCCGGCACCGGCCGGCCGCTCTAGCCAAGCATAGAAAGAAACGGAAAAACCGGGGCCGCCGGACGGCGGCCCCGGTTATCTGCGCCGCTGGCTCAGCCGACCAGGCCGCGCACGCAGAAGTAGAGGATCGACGGCCCCATCAGGCAGCCCAGGCCGGTGTGGAAGGTCGCGGTCAGCGCGCCGTAGGGCACCAGGCGGCGGTCGGTGGCGGCAAGGCCCGCGGTGACGCCGGAGACGGTGCCGGCCAGGCCGCCGAACACCATCGCCGAGCGCGGGTTGTCGAGGCCGAGGAAGCGCGCCGACATCGGCGTGAAGACCATCACCAGGATCGCCTTGATCAGGCCGGTGGCGATGGACAGCGCCACCACGTCCGAGCTGGCGCCGATCGCCGCGCCGGTGACCGGGCCGACGATGTAGGTCACCGCGCCGGCGCCGATGGTGGTGATGCTCACCGCGTCGCGATAGCCGAACGCCCAGGCCACGGCGGCACCGACGATGAACGGCAGGACGGTGCCGAGCAGCAGCGACACCGCGCCGATCATCCCGGCCTTGCGCGCCTCGGTGGCCTGCACCTCGAAGGCGGTGGCGACGATGGCGAAGTCGCGCAGCATGGCGCCACCCATCAGGCCGACGCCGGAGAACAGCGCGAGGTCAGCCAGGCCCTTCTGGCCGCCGCTGATGGTGCCGCCGATCCAGGCGAGGATCAGGCCGATGACGATGGCGATGGCCGAGCTGTGCACGCGACCGAAGGTCAGGTGACGGGACAGCAGCACGGAAACCCAGGTGACCACGCCGACCAGCGCGAAGGCGGTGATCAGGCCGTTATGGGCGAGGCCCTTCTCGATCATTTCCCACATGTCAGCGACCTCCCGCCGGAGCTACGGCCGGTGCGGCGGCCGGGGCGATTTCGGATTCCAGCGCCGGCAGCGGCGCGCCCTTGTTGGTACGGCTGATCGCCGCGATGGTGACGCCGCACAGCAGCACCGAGCCGACCGCGGCGATCAGCGCCACCGGCCCGCCGTGCAGGGCGGTGACCACGTTCTGCTGGGCCGCCATGGCGACCACCACGGGGATGTACATCGCGCCCCAGAAGCCGACGCCGAGCTCGCATTCCTTGCTCATGCCGCCGCTCCTGTGCGTCCACAGGCGGGCGCAGATCAGCAGGATCATGGCGATGCCGACCCCGCCGACGTTGGATTGCACGCCGAGCAGGGCACCCAGCAAGTCACCGAGGATGACGCCGGCCAGGGTGCAGATGGCCAGCAGGGCTACACCGTAGATAATCATTGTTGTTGTCCTTTTATGGATCGAAGGGTTGTTGTTCTTGTACTTCGCGAGGGGCGGTCAGCGGTCGGCGCAGCCCTCCTCGCGCAATAGCGCGTCCAGCGTGTCGAGACGGGCGCCCTGGAAGGCGGCCACGGTTCCCTGTCTCAGCATCCGGCGGGCCAGTCCGCTGAGGACCGTGCCCGGAGGCAATTCGATGTGCAGGCGCACGCCGCGTTCGACGGCGCTGCGCAGGGTGCCCTGCCAGTCGACCAGGCGACACATGTTGAAGGCCAGGTCGTCGCGCAGGGCGGCCGGCTCCATGACCAGGCGCGCCGAGCTGCTGCTGAGATAACGCAGCGCCGGCCGGCGTACTTCCACCTGGGCGAAGGCGGCGGCCAGTTGCGCGGCGGGCTCGTCGAGCAGCGGGCAGTGCGACGGCACGCTGACCGCCAGGCGCTTGACCGCGCCGGCGCCGAGGGTGCGGGCCCGCTCGCCGACCGCCGCCATGGCCGCGTCGCTGCCAGCGATCACCAACTGGTTGGCGGCGTTGACGTTGGCGAGGTACACCGGACTGTCCGCGCCGTTCACCTCGGCCAGCAGGCCTTCCACCGCCGCCCGCTCGAGGCCGAGGATGGCGGTCATGCCGTAGCCGCTCGGCCACGCGCGTTCCATCAGTTCGCCGCGCAGGGTGACCAGGCGCACCGCGTCGCCGAACTGCAACGCTCCGGCGGTCACCGCCGCGGCCCAGGCGCCGATGGACAGTCCGGCCACGTAGTCGGGCCGCGCGCCGCGCGCCATCAGCAGCCGCGCGCAGGACACCCCGGCGAGCAGCAGGCACAGCTGCACGGCGCGGGTGGAACGCAGGGCTTTCTCACTATCCAGCGCCAGCACGTCCTCGTCCAGCACCGAACCGGCCTCGCGCAGACAGGCGGCGACCTCGGGCGAATCCGGCAACTGGTGGAGCATGCCCGGCTGCTGGGCGCCCTGGCCGGGGAAGGCGAACAGGCTGCTCATGCCGCCACCTCCTGCCACGGGTCGCGCACCAGACGCGGACCCTGCTCGGTCTTGAGCAGCACCTGCGACGCCGGCCCCGCCCATTCGCGCAGGGCGATGGCGCCGGCCGGCGTCTCCAGCTGCAGGTCGACCCGGCACAGGGCGCGGTCGAGCAGGCCCAGCAACTCGGCGGCAGCGCCGCGCGCCAGCGGCTGCGGCGCGCGCAGCAGCAGGTCGAGATCGCTGTTGGCGTGCAGCACCGGCGCACCCGTGGCCAGTTGGTAGCCGGCGCCGCCGGTGACGCCCCAGACCAGATCCAGGGCATCCAGCTGCGGCGCCAGCCAGGCCAGCGCGCGCAGGGCCGACGGGGCGTCCTGCCCTGCCCCGCCGCCGGTCAGCTGCTCCGGCGCCACCCGGCGGCTGATCGCCGCCAGCGGCATCCAGCTGGCGTAGCGCTGCTCGCGACCGCGACCGCGCACGCCCACCGCGACCTGACCTTGCGGCGCCGGGCCGCGGCGCACCACCACCGGCTGGCCGGTGGCGAGCACGGCGCGCGCCCAGTCCGGCGCGCCGGCGTCGAGCTGCGCGGGGTGCATGCCCCAGAGCAGGTCGTGGGCTAGCGGCTGGTGGTCGATGGCAGACATGGGCGTGTCCTCCGGCTTACCACTGCGCGCGCAGCAGTTCGCGCACGCGTTGCGAGGCGGCGCGGTTGGCGGCGCCGAGGCGGCCGCGCAGGTCGCTACCTTTATTGCGGATATCGACCTGCGCCTGTTCCAGGCAGGCCTGCACGCGCGCCAGGTCGTCGCCCTGCGGCGTCTCGATGGCGGCCACCGACAGGCTTTCCCAGAGCAGGCCGAGCGAGGCGTAGCTGTCGAGGTCGTAGGCCATCGGCGGCACCTTGGCGGCGAAGGCTTCCAGTTCGTCGACCGTACGCAGGGTGACCCGCGCGGCGGATTCCTTGCCCATGGCGTGGACCATCACCCCCGGATCGCGCAGGGCGACGGTGCGGTTGGCCTGGTAGCCGTGGGCGAGGAAGGCGCCGGACATGGCCTTGCCGACCAGCAGGGCGATTACCGGATGGCCGGCCAGGCGGGCGCGGGCGTAGCCGTCCACCGCGCCGGCCAGCGCCTGGTGGATGCCGAGGGCTTCCTCGCGGCGGCCGTAGGCCTGGCTGGGCACGTCGACCACGGCGACCACCGCACGCTTCACCGCGGCGTCACGGTCGGCCGTGATCACCTCGTCCAGCGCGCGGCCGAGGCTCCAGCCTTCCAGCAGGCCGACCTCGCCGCTGCGGGCGCGCGGGAAGCGGTTCTCGGCATCCGCCACCACGGCGATGTAGCGGGCCGGCTGGCCGCCGAGGCTGGCGTCGACCACGCGCACCGAGGCCGGGTAGCCGGGTTGCTCGGCGGCATTGCCGGTGAGGGCGCGCAGCCAGTTGAGGCCGCGTTGCGAAAGGACGGTGCTCATGCCTGGTCTCCTTGGTAGAGGGCGCGCACGGAGGCGGCGTCGGCCTGCGGCTCGGCGTCGAAGCGCGCCAGCAGGTCGAGGAAGCGGGCGTACTGGCGGCTGCGCGGCAGGGCGTCGCCCGGCTGCTCCAGAGTGGCCAGCAGACGCGCGCGGATGACGTCCACCTCGTCGGCGACATAGGCATCGACCAGGCCGCAGGCGAAGCGCTGCTCGCCGCCGGTGAGGCTCCAGATGAACGGGCGGTCGCGCGAGTCGTACTCGTCGAGACCGGCCTCCTGCTCGATCACCTGCGGACCGTTGAGACCCAGGCGCGCCTCGCGGGTCACCAGCAGGTGGCTGCACAGCGCGGCGGCGATCGACATGCCGCCGAAGCAGCCCACGGGACCTGCGACCACGCCGATCACCGGCTGGTACTGGCGCAGCTCGACGATGGCGGCCTGCACCTCGGCAATCGCCGCGAGGCCCAGGTTGGCCTCCTGCAGGCGCACGCCGCCGGTTTCCAGCAGCAGCACGGCGCAGGTGGGAATGCCGTTGCGGTTGTCCTCGGCGGCCAGTTCCAGCGCGCCGGCCAGCTTGGCGCCGCCGACCTCGCCGAGGCTGCCGCCCTGGAAGTTGCCCTCGATGGCGGCGATCACCGCCGGGCGACCGCCGAGGGTGCCCTTGGCCACCACCACGCCGTCGTCGGCCTGCGCGACGATGCCCTGGGCCTCCAGCCACGGCGACTTGACCCGGGCGAAGGGGTCGAGCAGCTCGCGCATGCTGCCGGCATCGAGCAATGCGGCAGCGCGCTGGCGGGCGCCGAGTTCGACGAAGCTGCGACTGTGCAGCAGTGCATTCAGGTCAGACATCGCTCACCTCCTCCAGCGCCTGCTCCAGACGCAGCCGCACCACACCGGGGGTGGCACCGAAATCGTGGATATCGACGTTCAGGGCCAGCGGGTTGCCACCGGCGAACATGCGTTCGAACAGGTGGCGCCAGCGCTCGGCGCTGCCATTCACCGAGGTGACCACCTGGATGCTCAGGCTGCCGGCCTGGCCGGGTTCGAGCAGCACTTCCAGGTCGCCGGAGCCGACGCAGCCCACCTGGGCGTGCCGGCTTGCCGGCAGGCCGGCGGGGAAGGCAAAGGACAGGGTTTCCATGTTCACAGGCTCCCAATCTGCGCCCGGAGCGTCGGCTCCAGGCGGTCGAGGAATAAAGTCACGGCGAGCAGATCGGCTGCACCGCCGGGCGAGGCATTCAACCTCAAGAGACTGACGTCCAACTCTTTCAGGCGGCGGCGGCCGGCCAGGCCGGCGCTGCCGCCGGCCTCCAGCACCGCGCGGGCACCGTCCTGCATACAGGCCAGACCGATCTCGCCGGCGCGGTGCAGCACGCAGGTGTCGTCGAGCTGCGCCATGATCGCCAGCAGCGCGTCCAGCCGCGCGTGGCTTTCGCCGGTACCGGCGGCGCGGCTGCGCTGCAGCTGCGGCAGACCGTGGTGCAGCGCGGCGGGGAAGCCGGCCTGCGCCTCGGCGCGCGCGCCGCCGACGCCATAGCGCTGGCGCACCCGTTCGCCATTGCTCGGCGCACGTTGCGGGATATGGCGATCCTCCAGGCGGGCCAGGCGCGCTGCGCGCAGGGTCACGCTGTGCGGCGCCGGCCGGTCTTCCTGGGCGGCGGCGGTGACCAAGAGGCCCAGCGCCCAGATCGCCCCGCGATGGGTGTTGACCCCGCCGGTGACCTCCAGCATCTGCGCCTCGCCGGCGCGGCCGAGGTGGCCGAGGGTCTCGCGCAGGGCCACGTCGACCCGCCCGGCTTTCTCGCCGGCGGCGGCCATGTCGTGGAAGGTGGCCCACAGCGACCAGGCCGAGGCGTGCATCAGCTCCAGGCTCAGGTCGTCATGGGCGCCGCTGCCGCGGCGGTCGACCAGCGCCGGCTTGGGCGACAGCTCGACCTCGTCGATCAGCGCCTCGACGGCAAGGTCGGCGAGCGCCTCGGCCAGACTGAGTTGCGGGCGTGCCGCAATCCGGGCGTTCATCACCAGCTCCTGAACTTGGCGGGCGGGTTGTAGAGGCCGCCGGACCAGTCGACCAGCTCGGCGATGCTCTTGGCGGCGAGCAGCTCGCGGCTGGCGTCGGTGCGGCGGATGCCCAGATCCTCCGGCAGGGCGATCAGCCCCGCGCGGCGCATGCGCTCGGTGTCTTTCGGATCGTGGCGCAGGCCGATGGCGGTGACGCCGGCCACCGCGGCGATCATCGCCTGGCGCTCCTCCAGCGAGCGCGCCTTGTACAGGTAGGCGATGCCTTCCTCGGTGAGCAGGTGGGTGACGTCGTCGCCGTAGATCATCACCGGCGCCAGCGGCATGCCGACCTTGCGCGCCACCTCGACGGCGTCGAGCTGCTCGACGAAGGTGGGTTTGCCGCCCTCCTGGTAGGTCTCGACCATCTGCACGACGAGCTTCTTGCCGCGCTCCAGCAGGGTCACCGGTTCCGTCATATCCAACCACGCCGGGGTGGCGTGACGACGGCCGCGCGGGTCGTGGCCCATGTTCGGTGCGCCGCCGAAGCCGGCCAGGCGGCCGCGCGTAACGGTGGACGAGTGACCATCCCCGTCCACCTGCAGGGTCGCGCCGATAAACAGGTCGACCGCGTACTGGCCGGCCAGCTGGCACATCATGCGGTTGGAGCGCAGCGAGCCGTCGCGGCCGGTGAAGAACACGTCCGGGCGCGCCGCCACGTAGTTCTCCATGCCCAGTTCGGTGCCGAAGCAGTGCACGCTCTCCACCCAGCCGGTCTCGATCGCCGGGATCAGGGTCGGGTGCGGGTTGAGGGTCCAGTTGCGGCAGATCTTGCCCTTGAGGCCGAGGCGCTCGCCGTAGGTCGGCAGGATCAGCTCGATGGCCGCGGTGTTGAAGCCGATGCCATGGTTGAGCGACTGGACGTTGTGCTTCTCGTAGATGCCGCGGATCGCCATCATCGCCATCAGCACGTGCACCGGCTTGATGTGGCGCGGATCGCGGGTGAACAGCGGCTCGATGTAGAACGGCTTGTCGGCCTGCACCACGAAGTCGACCCAGCTGGCCGGGATGTCCACGCGCGGCAGATCGCGCACGTCGTCGACGATCTCGTTGACCTGGACGATGACGATACCGTCGCTGAACGCCGCCGCCTCGACCAGCGCCGGGGTGTCCTCGGTGCTCGGTCCGGTGTAGATGTTGCCCGCGCGGTCGGCGACGAAGCCGGCGACCAGGGCGACGTTGGGAATCAGGTCGACCAAGAGGCGCGAATACAGCTCGATGTAAGTGTGGATGGCGCCGACCTCGAGCAGGCCGTCCTCCATCAGCTGGCCGATGCGCAGGCTCTGCGGACCGGCGAAGGAGAAGTCCAGCTTGCGGGCGATGCCGCGCTCGAACAGGTCCAGATGCTCGCTGCGGCTGACGCTGGGCATGATCATGTGCAGGTCGTGCAGACGGCCCGGATCGACCTTCGCCAGCGAGCGGGACAGGAAGTCGGCCTGCTTCTGGTTGTTGCCTTCCAGCACCACGCGATCGCCGGGGGCGAGCAGCGCTTCCAGCGCGGCGACGATCCTGTCGGTCGGCAGGACCACTCCATCGGCCAGCTGGCGCACCTGGGCGAGGCGACGCTGCTTCTCGCTGCGCCGACGCGACCACTGCGGCGGGGGGGAAATTGTTGTTGTCATGGCTACTCCACGAGGTTCCGCTGTCGTGGAGTCACGGTAGGGTTCGGGGCGGGGGGCGTTCAATCAAGCCCGCCGGTCGATCGTTACTCTCAGGTTAACGATTGCGCAGGCGGATCGCCTGCGTTGCCCCCGTCGCCAATCGCGACAGCGCAGGGGACGATGCGCCAGGAGCTGAAGTCGCCAGCCTGGGTGAGTGACTGGGGAAATGGCGGAAGGTCCTGAGCAGCGTTCGGGGGAGTTTTACCCGCCGTTGCCGCCATTCGCCGGTAATAAAGTCGAGGCGTGACGAAGTAGCGCGCCGCGCCGCCCAGTGTCAGCGGATAACCACAGGCGTGATTACTGACGACAACTTCACGGTTTCCCGCCGGGCAATTAACCCTTTATTTGACCTGAATCATCCACAGACCAAAACAGCAGGTCCAGCCAATAGCCAGAGCCACTCCAGAGCCACTCCAGAGCCAACTGCAAGACACTTCACAAAATACGCCGGGCAGCCTAAGCAAAACTCAAAAGTTGCCCCCAAAGATGCCATCAAAGAAATATCACAGCGATTTCAAAGCGCTTCCCTATCGAATGAAAACCGCGTCACAGAGGGTGTTGCAAACGTGACAAGCCATTCTCGACAAAGCCAAGCAGTTCACACATGACAGCTTGTCCGGCAATTCGGCGACATCTAGGATGCAGCCCTACTTAATTCTATGCGCAACTTGTTGCACAGAAATTAAGTGCGCAAAAATTTGCGCAACCACGATTGGCGATAATTCTCGCCCGAGAGAGCAGGACGCTCTTCTCGCCTTCATAGAGTCAGGGATAGATGCACTTCAAGAAGCTCGCCGAGCACTATATTGCGCTGGCTACGATGCCTATCGACGCCACCGACTTCGCCGGTACGGATGTACGCTATTCGGTGGAGTTCGAGGCGCTGGAAGGCGAGCTGGGCAAATCCTCCGCGCTGCACGAGACGACCGCCATCGACTGGGGCAAGGTACTCACGGGCAGCGAGGCCCTGCTCGCCAACCAGTCCAAGGATCTGCGCGTCGCCGCCTGGCTGAGCTGGGCGCTCTACCAGCGCGAATCCTTCGCCGGCCTGCAGGCAGGTCTCGCCCTGCTCCATACGCTATGCAGCCGACACTGGGCGGAGCTGCACCCGCGCAAGTCGCGCACCCGCGCCGCGGCCCTGAGCTGGCTGCTGCCGCGTCTGGAGCAGGCGCTGGCCGTGCAGGTGGCGGTTGGCGAACAGCTACAGCTGTTCCGCGCCCTCGCCGGCTACCTGCGCCAGCTGGACGACTGCCTGACCGCTCATCTGGGCGAGGAAGCCCCGTTGCTGCTGCCGCTGTGCCGGCGCCTCGACGAACTGGTTGAGCGCGCCAGCCAGGGCCACCCGGAGGCCGGCGCGGTCGGCGCGGCCATTGCCCAGGTCAAGCAGGCCGCCACCCAGATCATCAATCCCACCGGCGTGGTGGAGAACCACAAGGACGCCCACCGCAACCTGCGCAACCTGCAGGAGCAGGCGCGGCCGCTGTGCAGCTGGTGGCTCAAGCAGAAGGCCGGCGACCAGCGCGCCCTGCGTCTGGCGCGCACCCTGCTGTGGCTGCCGATCGATGCCCTGCCCGAGCGCAACGCCGAGAAGATCACCGCCCTGCGCGGCCTGCCGGCCGACAAGCCGGGCAGCTATCGCGAGCGCTTCAAGCAGGGGCTGTACGCCGACCTGCTGCACGATCTGGAAACCAGCATCGCCCGCTCCCCGTTCTGGCTGGACGGCCAGCGCATGGTCTGGGAGTGCCTGCTGGAGCTGAACGCCGCGCAGGCGATGCTGGAAGTGGAAATCCAGCTGGCCCTGTTCCTCCAGGGGCTGCCCGGGCTGGAGGAGCTGCGTTTCCATGACGGCAGCCCGTTCGCCGACGCCGAGACCCGCGCCTGGATCGACGCCCATGTGCGCCCGCACCTGCAGGACCCGGCACCCGCGCCCGCCCATGTCCCCGGCGAAACCGGCGCCCTCCCCGCCTGGGAGGAGGCCCTGCAGCACGCCCAGGGACAGCTGCGCACGGACGGCCTGAAGGTCGCCGTGCAGCACCTCAAGCAGGGCCTGAACCGCGCCCAGGGCGGTCGCGAACGCTTCTTCTGGCAACTGGCGATGGCCCGCCTGTGCTTCCAGGCGAAGAAGTACGAACTGGCCCGCACCCAACTCGAATCGCTCGACCAGCTGCTGCAGACCTCCGGGCTCGGCAGTTGGGAGCCCGACCTCGCCCTGGAGGTACTGCACCTGCTGCACAGCTGTTGCGAGCTGCTGCCGCAGAACCACGCCGTGCGCGAACGCAAGGACGAGATCTACCGCAGGCTGTGCCACCTCGACCTCGAAGTGGTACTCGACTAGGCCCCCGGGCCGCATACGCAAAGGAGAACACCATGGCCAAAGAAGGCTCGGTAGCCCCCAAGGAACGCATCAACGTCACCTTCAAGCCCGCCAGCGGCGGCGCCCAGGAGGAAGTCGAACTGCCATTGAAGCTGATGGTGCTCGGCGATTTCACCCAGCGCGCCGACGATCGCAAGCTCGAGGATCGCAAGCCGATCGCCATCGACAAGCAGAACTTCGACGAGGTGATGGCCAAGCAGGAGCTGAACCTGACGCTCGGCGTGCCCAACCGTCTGCAGGACGAGCCGCGCGACGAGGAGCTGGCCGTGCAGCTGCGCATCGGGTCGATGAAGGATTTCAACCCGGCCAGCCTGGTCGAGCAGGTACCGGAGCTGCAGAAGCTGATGGAGCTGCGCGACGCCCTGGTCGCCCTGAAGGGCCCGCTGGGCAACGCCCCGGCCTTCCGCAAGGCCATCGAAAGCGTGCTCGCCGACGACGACTCGCGCGAGCGCGTGCTCACCGAACTGGGCCTTGCCGCCCAGGACAAACTGGACGCCTGAGCCCGACCGACAAGGACGCCACCCAATGAGTACCCAAGCAGCAGTACAAAGCAGCCGCAGCGCCAGCGAACTCGGCATTCTCGACCGCATCATCGCCGAAACCCGCCTGACACCCGACGACGAGGCCTACACCATCGCCAAGCGCGGCGTGTCCGCCTTCATCGAGGAGCTGCTCAAGCCGCAGAACGAAAACGAGCCGGTGAAGAAGGCCATGGTCGACCGCATGATCGCGGAGATCGACGCCAAGCTCAGCCGGCAGATGGACGAAATCCTCCACCACCCGCAGTTCCAGTCCCTGGAGTCCGCCTGGCGCGGCCTCGAGCTGCTGGTCGAGCGCACCAACTTCCGCGAGAACATCAAGCTGGAGATCCTCAACGCGTCCAAGCAGGACCTGCTGGACGACTTCGAGGACAGCCCGGAAGTGGTCCAGTCCGGCCTGTACAAGCACGTCTACACCGCCGAGTACGGCCAGTTCGGCGGCCAGCCGGTCGGCGCGCTGATCGCCAACTACTTCTTCGACCCCAGCGCGCCGGACGTGAAGACCCTGCAGTACGTCGCCAGCGTCGCCAGCATGGCCCATGCGCCCTTCATCGCCGCCGCCGGGCCGAAGTTCTTCGGCCTGGAAAGCTTCACCGGCCTGCCGGATCTCAAGGACCTCAAGGATCACTTCGAGGGCCCGCAGTTCGCCAAGTGGCAGAACTTCCGCGAACAGGAAGACGCCCGCTACGTCGGCCTGACCGTGCCGCGCTTCCTGCTGCGCACGCCCTACGATCCGCACGAAAACCCGGTGAAGTCCTTCGTCTACAAGGAAAGCGTCAGCGCCAGCCACGAGCACTACCTGTGGGGCAACACCGCCTACACCTTCGCCACCCGCCTGACCGACAGCTTCGCCAAGTTCCGCTGGTGCCCGAACATCATTGGCCCGCAGAGCGGCGGCACGGTGGAGGATCTGCCGCTGCACCAGTTCGAGAGCATGGGCGAGATCGAGACCAAGATCCCCACCGAGGTGCTGGTTTCCGACCGCCGCGAATATGAGCTCGCGGAAGAAGGCTTTATCGCCCTGACCATGCGCAAGGGCAGCGACAACGCCGCCTTCTTCTCCGCCAACTCGGTGCAAAAGCCCAAGTTCTTCGGCAACGGCGAGGAAGGCAAGCTCGCCGAGCTGAACTACAAGCTCGGCACCCAGCTGCCCTACCTGTTCATCGTCAACCGCCTGGCCCACTACCTGAAGGTGCTGCAGCGCGAGCAACTGGGCTCCTGGAAGGAGCGCAGCGACCTCGAGCGTGAGCTGAACAAGTGGATCCGCCAGTTCGTCGCCGACCAGGACAACCCCAGCGCCGAAGTTCGCGGCCGCCGCCCGCTGCGCGCCGCGCAGATCGCCGTCAGCGAGGTGGACGGCGAGCCGGGCTGGTATCGCGTCAGCCTGAGCGTACGCCCGCACTTCAAGTACATGGGGGCGGACTTCACCCTGTCGCTGGTCGGCAAGCTGGACAAGGAGTAAGCGGCGATGGCCTACGGCAGCCTGTTCGAACGTCTCGGCGGTGACGCCGGCCAGCGCGCTGGCTGGAGTCACGAGGTCGCCGCGATGGCCTCGGTGGCTGCCCACCTGGCCAAGATGCTCAGCACCCGGGCGGGCAGCGTGCAGACGCTGCCCGACTACGGGTTGCCCGATCTCAACGACATGCGCCTGTCGCTGCACGACTCGCTGCAGCAGGCCCGCAGCGCCATCGAGCGCTTCATCGAGGCCTACGAACCGCGCCTGCGCCAGGTGCGGGTGGTTTCCCTGCCGCGCGACCACGACCCGCTCAGCCTCAACTTCGCCATCGAAGGGCTGCTGGAAGTGGATGGTTTCAAGCGCCAGGTCAGCTTCGCCGCCCGTCTGGATGGCAGCGGCCAGGTAAGGGTCAGTTAAGGAGAACGACGATGTCCGGCCAACCCGCCGCCCGCCTGGGCGACCCCACCGCCTGCCCCGTTCCGGGCCACGGCACCAACCCCATCGCCGCCGGCTCGCCCGACGTGCTGTTCGACGGCCTGCCCGCCGCGCGCCAGGGGGATGCCTCCGCCTGTGGCGGCGCCATGAGCGGCAATCTGATTGCCAACGTGCTGATCAATGGCCAGCCGGCGGCGGTGCTGGGATCGGTGGGCAGTCATGGGAATGTGGTGGTGGGGGGATCGGGGACGGTGATCATCGGCAATCGCTATACGCCAGCGCCGTTTACCGCACCGGTTCCGGTAACTACTCCAGGATTCGATGAACAGTTCGTGCTCAAGGATGCGCAAGGAAACCCCATTGCCAACCGACAGTACTTGCTTGTGCGAGAGAGCGGCCAGCAGGAAGCCGGTGTCACCGATGCCCAAGGGCTGACACACCGGCTGGCAGAACACGTAAGTGCCGAGAAAATCGATATCTACATAGCCGCCGGAGGTTGAAGAACATGGCACAGGATGTGATCAACACTCCATCAGGGCCCTACAAAAAGGTGGCGACCAAGCAGAGCACCCCCACTGCAGATAGGGCACCGAAGGCTGTGGTGCTCGACCAGGGGATAACGGTGTTTCTTGGCGGGGCAGGCATGGTCGGGTCATACAACGACGACATGGTTGCTGCTCTGAAAGAAGCTGGCATTGCGAATGCTGTATTCGGTAACTACTCCGCCCTCCTCGCAGGCTTGGACAAATATTTGCCGTCGTTCGTCGACATGCTTGGCGATGCATCTGCGGTGGCTCTTTACAATCAAGACGAAAACGATCCAGTTGCATTCGAGTACGGTGACCTGCAGAAATGCACCTACGGCGACGAGTACATCGAAAAGAAATATCTGTTCGGCCTGATCACGATCCGAGCATACGAGCAGATCGAATGCACTCCAACCAGCGACCTGTTCGCGATCAAACTCAGTCGGGATCTTAAAGAAACAAAGGCCTCCGATTTTTCGCTGACAACGATCGGGATCGGTCAACCTATTCCCACCGCGGGGCAGTTCAACATCATCGGTTATTCATGGGGCGCGGTCATTGCGGCACGCACCGCGATATTCCATGCCCGCAAGGGGATCATCGTCGATCACCTAATCCTAATTGGCGCACCAATAAATATCAGTTTGAAAAATGCTGTCAGCAACCACCCCAAAATCCTCAACACCCACATCGTAAATCTGGTGAACCACGGCGACCCCATCTATGCAGGCATGACAGACAAGGAAATTGTCGACTGTATTCCCATACTCCGGAAGCAAATGTTCGACGGGGGCAAGGACGGACATTTCTATTACTCTGCCGACAACACAGAGGCACGAAATCGCCGGCGCGAACTAGCCAAATCCCTTTACGCATTGGGACTTCGATAATCATGCTTCGCTATCCAATAGTCATTGCCTCACTACTTATGCTGATCGTGACACTCAACGAGCCAGGCAGCAATTGGCCTATTGATATTCGAATTTTTGACCATCGCCTCCAAGGGAATCTTTTGTACTGGCTATTCTCTTTCAGCACAGCAGCCTACATCCCACTCATGATTACCAGTACGATCTTAATGGGCATTGACCTAGTCGCGTCAGCCAAGAACAAAACGAAGCGAAATGTTTTTAATCTGTTATTTTTTTCAGCAATAAACGTGCTGGCCCTTTACAGGTTCAACAGATGGGTAATGAATGAGATTTTTTAGTGCACGACCTGTTTTCAGAGGCAGTGCGCGATTGTCGACTAGCTGTTATGACAAAAATCACGCCCATGCGATACTTACACCCCAGCGAATGCATTCAAGATGCTTTGCATATGACCACGCACCGAATTATTCGATATTTAGTCGCCACTCTCGCACTAGGTCTCACTCTATTTGTTTTAAATATACTATTTTTTGCCAAGCCGCTGTATACCCTGTATGCCGACCTGTGTCAGCTCGGACAGGCATATCAGGGGGAAACCCGTGCCCTCATGTACAACCGTTATCTTTTCACGATCATCGTTCCTTGCAGCTTTCTGCTTGGCGGCGCCCTGACATGGTTATTGATGACACACAGATGGGTGGCCTTGGTTTCAGCAACGCTGCTCCTCATAGCCATTTTTCTGGCTGTAGCTGGAGTAAGGAGATGATCAGCTTAGCCATATCTCACGGACGTTCGTTGACTCTTGGCGCCTTTGTCTCGGCACTGCTGCTGGCTGCCTACTTCGGTGTGATTCAAGGCGCTTTACATCGCCAGGCGCAAGTCTCAATACCCAGCCCGAGCAACAGATTCATTCTGGAGAAGGTGTCGCTCGCCCCTTGGAGCGACCTCGCCTACATGAGGATCATCGATACCTTGACACCGGCTTCCGAATTCCGCACGCCGCTGTATGACCAGCAGTACACGGACATGCGCCCCCACGAAGACGGCAAGGTCGTCGGCACCTACTGGATCGATTTCGACAAGCAAGAGCAGACATTCGAGATCGGCATACCGGAGTGGCGGGACAGCTGGTTGAACATATTCATCAGCAATACCCCTTACCGGATTAGCGAGAACTGAAGCCCATGTCCTTCAACCACTACTACCAGAGCGAACTCACCGCCCTGCGCCAGCTCGGCAAGCGCTTCGCCGAGCGCAGCCCGGCGCTGGCGCCGTTCCTCGGCCAGAGCGGCCGCGATCCGGATGTCGAGCGGCTGCTCGAGGGCTTCGCCTTTCTCACCGGGCTCACCGGGCGTCTGCGCCAGAAGCTCGACAACGAGCTGCCGGAGCTGACCCATTCGCTGATGCATCTGTTGTGGCCGAACTACATGCGCGCACTGACGGCGTTCACCAGGCGGCAGGTGCAAGTGACTTCCCTGCCGCACGACCACGACCAGCTCAGCCTCAAACTCGCCATCGAAGGGCGGCTGGAAGTGGATGGCTTCAGGCGCCAGGTCAGCTTCGTCGCCCGCCTGGATGGCAGAGGCCAGGTCAGGGTCAGTTAAGGAGAACGACGATGTCCGGCCAACCCGCCGCCCGCCTGGGCGACCCCACCGCCTGCCCCCTTCCGGGCCACGGCACCAACCCGATCGCCGCCGGCTCGCCCGACGTGCTGTTCGACGGCCTGCCCGCCGCACGCATGGGCGATGCCTCCGCCTGCGGCGGTGCCATGAGCGGCAACGTGATTGCCAACGTGCTGATCAATGGCCAGCCGGCGGCGGTGCTGGGATCGGTGGGCAGTCATGGGAATGTGGTAGTGGGGGGATCGGGGACGGTGGTGATCGGTACTGCACATGCCGTCGCGCCATTCACGTCACCTGCACCTTTGTCTTTGCCGTTTGGTTTCGATGCCCAGTGCCAATTGCTCAACGGTCTTGGGGCCCCCTTGGCAAATACCCGATATCTGATCGTTCGACAGGATGGCACAGAGGAATCCGGCATAACGAATGAGCAGGGACTGACGCATCGACTGGCTCCACATAGCGCAGCCGAGCCACTCGAAATCTTCATTGAATTCTGAGGAGAACCGAGATGGCCGAACAAACCAAGCGACAGAAAGATGGTGTCAACTACGTGAAAGCAGGCACCGCCACCTCGACAGATGTGCGAAATACCGCGCCAGAAGTTCTATGCTGTTGCCGCTGCACTGGCCAGGAAGTGACCACGCTTCCCGACTACGCCTCCGTTCCCAGCTACACCGGGGAACTACCCTCGCCACTGCAGATCCTCTGGTATGCCCCGAAGAGCAACGAGGTCCTCAGAAGCGAGTTTTCAGATGCTGAAATTCGCGGCTGGATTATGGAAGCAGCCAACTACCACGGCATCCCTCACATTCTGCTTGCGATAATTCTTCAACAGGAGAACGGGCCGGGCGCCAGCAAGACTCTGCAGTCACTCCAGTTCGGTGAGCGATCTCTGACCACCTTTCTCGCCATTGTCGATGAGGTTGCATTCGACATCGTTCCAGACAAGGTTGCCGGTAGCTCTAGCGGCTTCGTCAATATGAGCCGCAAGCCCCTGAGAAACGCCGCCACCTACACCGAAAACTACTACTGCAAGAAACCCATGCCGAGTGACGTCCAGTATCGGATCTTTGGCTATGACCAGGACACCCGTATTCCCGGTGACGACTGGAAAGCAGATCTCTACTACGCCGCAGCCCACCTACGTGAACTGATCGACCGCGTGACCGGAGCACCTTGCCACAAAGGAAACCTGACACCAGAGCAACTGAAATCAGTGATCGGCGCCTACAACGGTTCCGGCCCGCTGGCCGAGAAATATGCCAATGACGCCATGGCCCTTCTGGAACGAGCCAAGTCCGGTGCTGCGAGCTTGTATTTCTATGAACGCTAAACGTGCTGGCTTCACATTTGCCGCACTCGCCTTGCTGGGTGTGCTTTTACTCTCCAACGTCGTCAGCAACAGCCTGATGCTGATGATGGATCGTGAAAATTTCCTGCCTGCGGAAGCATCGATCTTCACGCTCAACCCCTACGTCATTAATGAAGGTTCGAGTTCGTTCTGGATCTATGCAGAGGACAGCAGCAACTACTACCACTTCACCTACGAGCCTGGCCGGGAATACCTAGTCATGAGCAAGGATCAATCCTGTCCAGGCTTCAAAAAAGAAGATGTCATAAGCTGGTGCAATGCCAGAGCCAGAAACATTTCGGGGGGCAAGGAATGAGCCTTAGGAAATCCTCTATGGTCCTATCACGGAGCAACAGCATCGCGCCCTTGCAGGGCCTACCCGACCAGACACCACCGAATCCGTGGAAGGTGTTCCCGGACGTGGATGCCGATGGTCTCGGTAGCCTGCAAGGAAATCTCGAACATTGGTGGAATCACTACTGGTGGCCGTACTGGCTGAACCTCACCCCGCAGCAGCGTGCAAGCTGGCTCGATGCCGCTCGGCACCGTGAAGACTGGCGCGAATACATCCGTCTACAGGATGAGCTGAACGGCGCCACCAGGGAGCCACAGGCCTGATGTCCTTCAACCACCACTACCAGCACGAACTCTCCGTCCTGCGCCAGCTCGGCAAGTGTTTCGCCGGAAGCTGCCCAGCGCTGGCGCCTTCTCTCGATGGAACGCCATGAGGTTCAAATGGTGATGAGCAATCAAGGCTACCTCTCCGTACTGGCCGACAGTGATCTTTTCGGCTGTCTGGCCATTCTGAGCTTTCTTGCTGGCTGCTCTGGTCTTTTCGGCCGGATACGAAACACCAGAACGCACAGAGCTCTGACCTTTGTCTGCTTGATGGCCGTTCCAGTCCTGCATGCAGGTGGGACATTTTTCCTGAATCAGGCCCCCGCCTGATCCAATCAACAAGCCACGGATAGGCCCATGTCCTTCAACCACTACTACCAGAGCGAACTCACCGCCCTGCGCCAGCTCGGCAAGCGCTTCGCCGAGCGCAGCCCGGCGCTGGCGCCGTTCCTCGGCCAGAGCGGGCACGATCCGGATGTCGAGCGGCTGCTCGAGGGCTTCGCCTTTCTCACCGGGCGTCTGCGCCAGAAGCTCGACGACGAGCTGCCGGAGCTGGCCCATTCGCTGATGCCCCTGTTGTGGCCGAACCACATGCGTCCGTTGCCGGCGTCCAGCATGCTGCAATTGGAGCCGCGCCAGCGTCAGCTGCAAGAGGCTTCCCTGGGGCGCGACCACGACTCGCTCAGCCTCAACTTCGCCATTGAAGGGCGGCGGGAAGTGGACGGCTTGCGCCGCCAGGTCAGCTTCGCCGCCCGCCTGGATGGCAGCGGCCAGGTAAGGGTCAGTTAAGGAGAACGACGATGTCCGGCCAACCCGCCGCCCGCCTGGGCGACCCCACCGCCTGCCCCCTTCCGGGCCACGGCACCAACCCGATCGCCGCCGGCTCGCCCGACGTGCTGTTCGACGGCCTGCCCGCCGCGCGCCAGGGGGATGCCTCCGCCTGTGGCGGCGCCATGAGCGGCAATCTGATTGCCAACGTGCTGATCAATGGCCAGCCGGCGGCGGTGCTGGGATCGGTGGGCAGTCATGGGAATGTGGTGGTGGGGGGATCGGGGACGGTTTTGATTGGGACCAGTGGGGGCGGAGCAACAATAGGCCCGGTCGCACCCGTGTCCTTTGTCGCCAGCGCCATGGCTGCAATTGTCGACGCACTTGTTCCGGGCGCCGAAGCCGCCGAAAAGAAGAGCGAAGCTCTGGATTACCGGCTGGAATTGAAGTCCGGCGGCAATCGTATCCTGACCCCGCTGGAAATCCCCGACTACGACGAGCTGGCCAGCGGCACCACGAAGAATCGGGAAGCCATCGATTTCCTGGTCATCAACCGCGAGCAGCCCGCCGACAGCCTGACCCTGGAAGTGCTGGACGGCAGCACGCTGATCTATGCCGAAGCCGATACCGCCAAGCTGCTGCCCACCGGGGAACATCCATGGCAATGGGACGGCTACAGCCTCGCTGGCGTCCTCGATACCAAGGTGCTGAAGAGTGCCGCGCTCAAGGTGCGCCTGACTGCGGTCAAGGGCGGTCTCCGGCAGATCGTAGAACTGCCGCTGGCTAATGAAAGCGAAGAAGTGGACTGGGTGGATGCGCGAGTCGATCGCAGCACCAACATGGTCGAAGTCACTGTGCGGCCGAGCTTTTCCGATGGCGGCATCAAGGGTAAAAACAGCAATCTCACACCGTTGACATATCCAGCATTGGAAGCTCAGGCCAAGAGAGGCATTGAGCACTACTGGTCGCGCAACGGTACTCGAACGCAAGGCATCGCCGGCGGTATCAATACCCGCAAAGGGCTTTATCTCTGCACGGTACAGGCAGACGTCAATGCAATACCTTCTGCCAAGAATTTTCCGCTTACCGAGAATTTAACCGTAGATGGAGGCAGATCAACTAGCCTGAGTGGTTTCAGAGTCATTCACCACAACTCTGGATACTGGCAAGTACGCAGATATTCTGCAGTCATCGCCGACGAAGAGTTCATGCACACCGCGGCCCATGAATTCGGCCATTTGGTTCTTAACGAATATGGTGACGGCGGACTGGTCCCTCACTATTCGTGGAGCCATAAAGACACTTCCACCGTTCTGACTCAAAACAAAAAAGACAACCACTACATTCCAGCTACCGGAGAGTTGGATGTGATGCACTATTTCACCGACTATCCGGTCGGAGAAGCTGCACATCTTGACTTCTGGGATAGGTCATCCATCTCCGAGCAGGATGTCAAAGGCCTGCTTTGGTTAACCCGAGTAGAGTTCAATGATTAGAGTACTAGGTATATTCGTGGCCATGCTTATGGCCGCCTGCACAGCCCAGAAGAAATACGTTTATATCGTAGATTTTTATAATGAATGCTCTTACGCAGTTAGCGTTGACGTTAACGAATACTCGAATGCCAAGACACCTCTGCATCTTGTCAAAACATTGCAGCCCGGCGAATCCACAGAGGTGCTTTCTTATATCTCCTTTAACGATGACCTGATCAGTGGATTTCCGGACACCTATGAACTGGAAATATCGGCGAACCAGAAGAAGATAACACTGAACAAATCCGAATTTATTGCCGCTCTTGAAGAGTCCACGATTGGCGAACCAGGAAATACCGTCAATATCTGGAAGATATCTTCAGACCAACTATGTCCATAAGCACGAAATTTACCTATCTGCTCATGACGGCTTTGACCCTTAGCGCCTGCGTGCCCTACCCCCACTCGGTAACCAGAAACCCGGCCATCGAGGGCCGCGTGTTGTCCGCCGAAACGGGTCAGGCAGTGGCGGGTGCCCGGATCGGACTGGATATCGGCAGCGACGAGTCCTGGCGCTACGAAACCCGCAGCGATGCCGAGGGCCGTTTCTCCTTCGCCGAACACCGTGACTATCACCTGTACGCCCTGCTGGCTGATGGGCCGCAATGCTGGACCACGCTGTCGATCAGCGCCCCCCGCTATCACGCCCGCCGTTGCATGTGGACGAGCACATATTGGTGCTCATCAGAACCCATGAGGCTGCCACGCCTGACACTGCAGCCAGAACACTTTGCAATCTCGGAAAAAGGCGCCGCAGAGGATCTCTGGCACTGCATCGAATCGGCCAAGGAGCAGACCCACTAATGTCTTTCAACCACTACTACCAGAGCGAACTCACCGCCCTGCGCCAGCTCGGCAAGCGCTTTGCCGAGCGCAGTCCGGCGCTGGCGCCGTTCTTGGGCCAGAGCGGGCGCGATCCGGATGTCGAGCGGCTGCTCGAGGGCTTCGCCTTTCTCACCGGCCGGCTGCGCCAGAAGCTCGACGACGAGCTGCCGGAGCTGACCCATTCGCTGATGCACCTGCTGTGGCCGAACTACATGCGCCCGCTGCCGGCGTTCAGCATGCTGCAGTTCGAGCCGCTCAAGCGCCCCGGCCCGGGACTGGCGGTGCCGCGCCACACGCCGGTGGAGTCCAGGCCGCTGCAGGGGGTGAGCTGCCGTTTCCGCACCTGCTACGCCACCGAGGTGCTGCCGCTGGCGCTGAGCGCGCTGGACTATGCCCCGCAGGGCGACGGCGCATTGCTCAGCCTGCGCCTGACCATGAGCGCCGACGGCCATCTCGGCGAACTGAACCTGCAGCGCCTGCGCCTGCATCTCTGCGGCGAGCGCTATATCAGCCAGTTGCTCTACCTCGGCCTGCTGCGCCATCTCGACGGCATCCGGCTGGTCGCCCTCGACGCCGACGGCCAGCCGCTGCGCGACGGCACCGGCGAACCGCTCACCGCCCTGCACCTGGATGCCGGTCAGCTGCAACCGGTCGGCTTCGCCGAGGACGAAGCGCTGATCCCCTACCCGCTCAATACCTTCCGCGGCTATCGCTACCTGCAGGAGTACTTCGCCTTCCAGGACAAGTTCCTGTTCGTCGACCTGCTCGGTCTGGATTCCCTGCGCCGCCTGCCGGAGGAGCAGCTCAAGCGGGCGCGCGGCCTCGAATTGCGCTTCGACATCCGCCAGGCCGGCGTGCAGCGCATCCGCCCGACCCTCGACAACCTGCGCCTGTACTGCACGCCGGTGGTCAACCTGTTCGCCCACGACGCCACGCCGATCCGCCTGGACGGCCGCCAGGACCAGTACCTGCTGCGTCCCGCCGAATACGACCCGCAGCACTGCGGAGTGTTCTCGGTGGACCGGGTCACCGGCTGGAAGCCCGGCGGCATGGGTTACGAGGAGTACGTGCCGTTCGAGTCGTTCGAGCATGACGCCAGCTTCGACGTACCGCGTTCGCGCTCGCACTACAGCGTGCGCCAGCAGCCCTCGCTGCTCGGCGACGGTCTGGAGACCTGGCTGAGCTTCGGCTCCCGGCAGAGCGACCGGCAGGAAACCCTGTCCATCGAGCTGACCTGCACCAACCAGAACCTGCCGCGCCAACTGGAGCCCGGCGACATCTGCCGGCCCTGCGAGGGCACCCCGGAATTCCTGGTGTTCCGCAATATCGGCGCGGTGACGCCCAGCTATGCGCCGCCGCTGCATCGCGACTACCTGTGGAAGCTGATTTCCAACATGTCGCTCAACTACCTGTCGCTGGCCAACGTCGAGGCGCTCAAGGTGATCCTCGAGACCTACGACCTGCCGCGCCACTACGACCAGCATGCCGAGAAGGTCAGCCAGCGCCTGCTGGGCGGACTCCAGGGGATCGCCCACCACCACGTCGACCGCCTGCATCGCGGCCTGCCGGTGCGCGGAGTGCGCACCGAACTGGTCATGGACGCCAGCTGCTACCTGGGCGAGGGCGACCTGTTCCTCTTCGCCTCGGTGCTCAACGAATTCTTCGCCCTCTACGCCAGCCTCAACTCGTACCACGAGCTGCGCGTGCAGAGCACACAGGGAGAGGTGTACCAATGGACACCGCGCATGGGACAGCAACCCCTGCTCTGAGCCGGCTCGGCCGCAGCATCCGCGAGTACAGCCTGTTCCAGGGCGTGCTGCTGGTGCTGGAGCGGCTGCGCGCGGCCCATCCGCAGCTGGACGAGCAGGCGCTCTACCAACGCCTGGAGTTCCAGGCCAACCCGAGCCTGGGCTTTCCCGGCAGCGATATCGAGCGCGTGCAGTTCTTCGAGGAGCGCGGCGAGCTGCGCGCGCGCCTGTGCGTCAACCTGGTCGGCCTGTTCGGCGCCGGCTCTCCGTTGCCGGCCTTCTACGGCGAACAGGCGCTGGGCAACGACGAGGACGGCAACCCGACCCGCCACTTCCTCGACCTGTTCAACGATCGCCTGCAACGCCTGCTGCTGCCGATCTGGCAGAAGTACCGCTACCACGCGCGCTTCGCCAGCGGCGCCCGCGATCCCTTTTCCGCCCAGCTGTTCGCGCTGATCGGCCTGGGCGGCGAATCGATTCGCCACGCCTCCGAACTCAACTGGAAACGCCTGCTGCCCTATCTCGGCCTGCTCAGCCTGCGCGCCCACTCCGCGGCGCTGATCGAGTCGGTGCTGCGCTACTACTTCAAGCACGCCGAGCTGTACATCGAGCAGTGCCTGGAGCGCCAGGTGAGCATCCTCGATGAGCAGCGCAATCGCCTGGGCCGCGCCAACAGCCGGCTGGGCGAGGACCTGGTGCTCGGCGAGCAGGTGCGCGACCGCAGCGGCAAGTTCCGCATCCATATCCGCCAGCTCGGCTGGCAGCGCTTCCACGACTTCCTGCCGCTGGGCGAGGGCTACCAGCCGCTCTGCGCGCTGGTGCGCTTCACCCTGCGCGACCCGCTCGACTACGACATCCGCCTGGAACTGTGCCACGGCGAGATCCGCGAACTGCGCCTCGCCGCCGACAACCCCTGCCGCCTGGGCTGGACCAGCTGGCTCGGCCAGGAACGGGCCGACGGCGTGGTCACCCTGGGCAGCCGCATCAATCAAGGACCGATGAAATGATCAATGTCGACCTGCAACAACTGGTACAGGCGCTCGACGCACAAACTCGCCGCGATCTGGAGCAGGCGGCCCAGCGCTGCGTCACGCGCGGCGGCAGCCGGGTGCTGATCGAAGACCTGCTGCTCGGCCTGCTGGAACGCCCCGACAGCCTGCTGCTGCGCGCCCTGCAGGATGCCGGCGTGGAAACCGGCGAGCTGGCCGCGGTGCTGCAGCCGCGCGGCGAGGCCAGCGAATCGCGCAATCCGGTGTTCTCCACCGAACTGGTGCAGTGGCTGCAGGACGCGCTGCTCACCGCCAGCCTGGAGCTGGGCCAGGGCCAGATCGACCAGGCCGCCCTGCTCCTCGCCCTGCTGCGCAATCCCCTGCGCCACGCCGGCACCCGCTACCAGCCGCTGCTGGCTGCGATCGACGCCGAGCGTCTGCGCGATTACGCCCTCGGCCAGCAGGCCCCCGCCGAGGCCGGCAAGCCGGCGCCGGGCGGCGAATCGGCATTGGCGCGCTTCACCCACGACTTCACCGCCCAGGCCCGCGCCGGCAAGCTCGACCCGGTGCTGTGCCGCGACGCGGCGATTCGCCAGATGATCGACATCCTCGCCCGGCGACGGAAGAACAATCCCATCGTGGTCGGCGAGGCCGGGGTCGGCAAGACCGCGCTGGTCGAGGGACTGGCCCTGCGCATCGCCGCCGGCGAGGTGCCGGAGGCGCTGCGCGGCGTCGAGCTGCGCGGCCTGGATCTCGGTCTGCTGCAGGCCGGCGCCAGCGTCAAGGGAGAGTTCGAGCGCCGCCTGCAGGGGGTGATCGACGAGGTGAAGGCCTCCCCCCGGCCGGTCATCCTGTTCATCGACGAGGCCCACACCCTGATCGGCGCCGGCGGCCAGGCCGGCGGCTCGGACGCCGCCAACCTGCTCAAGCCGGCGCTGGCCCGCGGCGAGCTGCGCACCATCGCCGCCACCACCTGGAGCGAATACAAGAAGTACTTCGAGAAAGACCCGGCGCTGACCCGGCGCTTCCAGCCGGTACAGCTGCATGAGCCGACGGTGAGCGAAGCGGTGACCATCCTGCGCGGCCTGGCGCCGGTCTATGAGAAGAGCCATGGCGTCTACCTGCGCGACGATGCGGTGGTGGCGGCCGCCGAGCTGTCCGCCCGCTATCTCGCCGGTCGCCAGCTGCCGGACAAGGCGGTGGACGTGCTGGACACCGCCTGCGCCCGGGTGCGCATCAGCCTCGCCGCGGTTCCCGAGGCGCTGGAACGCCTGCGTGGCGAAATCGCCGAAAAGTCCCGCCAGCTGGCGGCCCTGCAACGGGATCGGGACGCCGGACTGCCGGTGGGCGACGAACTGCTTCGGCAACTGGCGGAGCGTCTGGCCGAGATCGGCAGCGAGGCCAGCCTGCTGGAAAACCGCTGGGTGACCCAACGCGACATGGCCGAACAGTTGCTGGAGCTGCGCCTCCGCTACGCGCTCGCCCGCGAGGAGCCGGAGGCGGATCCCGAGCAACTCGCCGAACTGGAAAGGCAGCTGCACGAGGTGCAGGCCCTGTTGAGCGCAGCCCAGCGCGGCGAACGCCTGGTCGGCTTCGAGGTCTGCCCGCGGCTGGTCGCCGAGGTGATCAGCCAGTGGACCGGCGTGCCGCTGGCCCAGCTGGCCCGCGAGCACAACGCGCGCATCGCCAATTTTGCCACCGACCTCGGCCTGCGGGTGCGCGGCCAGGAGCAGGCCGTCGCGGCTCTCGACCGCGCCATGCGCGCCAGCGCCGCCGGCCTCGCCAGGTCCGACGCCCCGGCCGGCGTATTCCTGCTGGTCGGTCCCAGCGGCGTCGGCAAGACCGAGACCGCGCTGGCCCTGGCCGACCTGCTGTATGGCGGCGAACGTTTCCTCACCGCCATCAACATGTCCGAGTTCCAGGAGAAGCACAGCATCTCCCGGCTGATCGGCGCCCCGCCCGGCTACGTCGGCTATGGCGAGGGCGGCATGCTCACCGAGGCGGTGCGCCAGAAGCCCTGGTCGGTGGTCCTCCTCGACGAGGTGGAGAAGGCCGATCCGGACGTGCTCAACCTCTTCTACCAGATCTTCGACAAGGGCGTGGCCAACGACGGCGAGGGGCGCGAGATCGACTTCCGCAACTGCCTGATCCTGCTCACCTCCAACCTCGCCAGCGAGCGCATCGCCGCGCTCTGCGCCGGCGGCCGCCGGCCGGACGTCGACGAACTGGAGCAGGCCATCCGCCCGCAGCTCAGCCAGCACTTCAAGCCCGCGCTGCTGGCCCGCATGCGCGTGGTGCCCTACTACCCGGTCGACGGCGCGGTGCTGCACGAGCTGGTCGCCCTCAAGCTGGCGCGCTTCGGCGAGCGCCTGGCCCGGCGTCAGCTGCGCTTCAGCCACAGCAGCGGGCTGGTCGAATTCCTCGCGGCGCGCTGCAGCCACGCCGACAGCGGCGCGCGGCTGATCGACCACCTGATCGAGCGCCAGCTGCAGCCGCTGGTGGTCGACCGCCTGCTCGCCGCCATGGCCAGCGGGGAAACCCTGCACCAAGTGCACGCCACCCTCGATGGCGAAGGAGCCGTGGTCTGTGAATTCGCCTGAACCCACGCCGCTGCTCGCCCGGGTCCCGCAGCCGCTGCGCTATGCCGAGGCCCTGCTCGAGCGCTATGCCGACCTCGCCCGCGCCGCCGGCAGCGAGGCCCTGCGCGCCGCGCTGGTCCAGGCCGCTGCCCAATTGGCCGACTGCGAGCTGAGCCAGCTGTACCTGCTGGACGACAGCCATAGCCGCCTGCATCTGGCGGCCGAATGGCTCGACGGCCTGCTGCAGCCGCGCGAGATGGCCAGCCTGCCGAGCGACTACCGCGACGCGCAGCTGCTGCAGTACTGCCTGTGCCAGAACCGCGAACTCAGTCTGAACGGTCTCGACGCCAGCCTGCACGACAGCAGCTTCCTGCCGCCCGGCCGCCGGCCCTGGTCCAGTCTGCTGTGCCTGCCGCTGCTGGACGAGCGCCAGCGCTGCGGCGGCCTGCTATTGGTGGCCAACCAGCAGCCGCGCGACCTGCAAGGCTTCGCCGCCTCGCTCGGCCAGCTCGGTGGCTTCGCCCTCGCCCAGTTGCACCTGTTGCAACGCCTGCGCGCCGCCCGCCCCGCCGAGGACGCGCGTGCCGACGCCAGCCCGCCGCTGCCGGCCGCCACTGGCTACGGCCTGATCGGCGACAGCCCGCGCATGCGCGCGCTGTATCAGCTGATCGGCAAGGTGCTGCACAACCCGGTCAGTGTGCTGATCAACGGCGAGACCGGCACCGGCAAGGAGCTGGTCGCCCGCGCCATCCATGATCGCGGCCTGCGCCGCAGTCGGCCGTTCCTCGTGCAGAACTGCGCTTCGCTGCCGGAAAACCTGCTGGAAAGCGAGCTGTTCGGCTACCGCAAGGGCGCCTTCACCGGCGCCGAGCGCGACCGCGCCGGACTGTTCGACGCCGCCGACGGCGGCACCCTGTTCCTCGACGAGATCGGCGACATGCCGCAGGCCCTGCAGGCCAAGCTGCTGCGCGTGCTGCAGGAAGGCGAGGTGCGCCCGCTGGGCTCGACCGCCACCCACAAGGTCGACGTGCGCATCATCGCTGCCACCCATCGCGACCTGCGCGCCATGGTCGAGGAAGGCCGCTTCCGCGAGGACCTGTTCTATCGTCTGTCGCACTTCCCCATCGAGTTGCCGCCGCTGCGCGAGCGCGACGACGACATCCTCCAGCTGGCCCGCCACTTCGCCGACAACGCCTGCGCCCTTCTGCAGCGCGATGCCTGTCGCTGGTCCGACGCCGCCCGCGAGAGTCTCGCCAGCTACGACTTTCCTGGCAACGTGCGCGAGCTGAAGAGCGTCGTCGAACGCGCCGTGCTGCTCTGCGAGGGCGGCGAGCTGCTGCCCGAGCACCTCAACCTGCGCCTGGCCGGCGACGCCAGCGACAGCACCCTCAACCTGCGCGAGCGTCTCGAACGGGTGGAGCGCAACCTGCTGCTCGACTGCCTGCGCCGCAACCGCGGCAACCAGACCCACGCCGCCCGCGAACTGGGCCTGCCGCGCCGCACCCTGCTGTACCGCATGGACAAGCTGAACATCAGCGCGAGCGATGTCTAGAAAGGACGGAACCATGGCGAAACCCATCGAAGCGACCACCAGCAGCAAATTACTCGACATCCCGCTGTTCATCTTTACGGAACCGTTGATGAGCAACGGCCGAATAGGCCGTCTCTACTACTGCACCATGGCGCTGCTCAGTCTGTGGCCTCTTGGGCTGGCCGCATTGCTCATCCAGACCGCTGCGATGCCGGAACCCCTAACCAACATCCTGTTCGTGCTTGGTCTGGCCTACTGGACGGTGGCGCAATACTGCCTGGCCATACGTCGGCTGCACGACAGGGGCCTGAGCGGCTGGTGGTCACTGTTGCTCTGGGCCGCCTGGCCAATGCTGGTGCTCGTCCCTGGGCAGCGTCGAGATAACCGCTACGGCATCCATCTGGCCCTGAGCCAAGAGTTCAGGCCTTGAGGAGGCATACAAAATGTTCAGTCCAGCCAACCAGCCGCACTTCCGCCTGCACCTCGACGGCGTCGACACCGACCTGCAGGTGCTCGCCTTCGACGGCCACGAAGCCCTCGACACCCCCTACCGCT
>NZ_JAJHPU010000002.1 GCF_020831405.1 Pseudomonas oryzagri
CTCTTCTGTCGCCCAGCTCATTACTACCTCTCGAGTTCACGCGACTTATGTATAACGCCGAGCGCCCCGCGCGGGAGCCATTGCCATGGACGCTCCGCGTCCAGCCGCAGGAGCGGCCCGTACTGCGTGCCTACGCCGGAGCGTGGGCACGATCGCCCCCTACACTTGGCTTGCACGGACGCATGAAGAAATCCAACGTCGTATTCACCAGCGTGCTCACCGGTGGCGTGCTGATGGCCATGCTGCACCACGACGCCGTCTACCGGGACATCTACGCCAGTCGCGAGAATTGCCAGGCCGACTGGACCAGTTCTCCCTACCACTGCGAAACCAGCAGCAGTGGCGGCAGCGGCAGCTCGATCTACTCGGCCGGCAGAGGCCGTCACCGCGGCCCTACCTACGAGGACGGCTCGCGTCCGCGCACCACCCGCCCGGACCTGGTGGTGGCTCGCGAGCGGGTCACGAGCGGCGGTTTCGGCCACTCCGGCGCGCGCTACTCGGGAGGCGGCTGATGCAGCGCCGCGCCTTCACCCCGCGCCCGCACTGGCGCGCCCAGTGCGAGCAGCTCGGCTTCACCTTCCACAGCATCGACGGCACCTACTGGGACGAGTCGGTCGCCTACGAATTCTCGCTGGAGCAGATCGAGACGCTGGAAAGCGCCAGCGAGGACCTGCACCAGCGCTGCCTGGAGGCAGTGGACTGGGTGATCGCCCATGAGCACTTCGCCCCCTTCGCCCTGCCGCCGCGCGCTCGCGAGCTGATCGTCGACTCCTGGCGGAATCAGGAGCCGAGCCTGTACGGGCGCTTCGACTTCTCCTGGAACGGCGCGGGCGCGCCCAGGCTGCTCGAGTACAACGCCGACACGCCCACCGGCCTGCTGGAAGCCAGCGTGGCGCAGTGGTTCTGGCTGCAGGACGTGCTGCCGGCCGCCGACCAGTTCAACTCGCTGCACGAGCAACTGATCGAGCGCTGGCGACAGCTCGATCCCGGCGGCCCCGTGCACTTCGCCGCCCTCGCCGGCCACGAGGAGGACACCGGCAACGCCCTGTACCTGCTCGACACCGCCCACCAGGCCGGTCTGGCCACCGACTACCTGCCGATCGAGCGGATCGGTTTCGACGCCGCGCGCCGCGCGTTCGTCGACGAGGACGGCCGGCCGATCCGCCACTGTTTCAAGCTCTACCCCTGGGAATGGCTGCTGGCGGACGACTTCGCCGGCCACGTGGCGGAAAGCGGCATCCGCTTCCTCGAGCCGGCCTGGAAACTGCTGCTGTCGTGCAAGGCGCTGCTGCCGATCCTCTGGCGGCTGTTCCCGGAACATCCCAACCTGCTGCCGGCCAGCTTCGAGGACGACCTGCCGCTGCCCAAAGTGCGCAAGCCGCTGTATTCGCGCGAGGGCGAGAACATCCGCATCGTCAGCGCCGACGGCACCCTGGCCAGCGACGGCCCGCACGAGCAGGCGCCATGCATCTGGCAGGCCTGCGCGCCGCTGCCCTGCTTCGACGGCAGCTATCCGGTGCTCGGCTGCTGGATGGTCGGCGAGCGCGCCGCGGGCCTCGGCATCCGCGAGGATGCCGGACCGATCACCCGCGACAGCAGCCGCTTCGTGCCGCACTTCTTCCGCAACGCCTGAGCCAGCGACTTCAAGGAGATCCCCGTCGTGGACCTGCTGCAAACCCTGCCCAACTTCCTCGCCTACTTCGCCACCGCGCTGGCCCTGTTCGGCCTGTTCGCCAGCCTGTACCTGCGCCTGACGCCCTACGCCGAACTGCGGCTGATCCGCGCCGGCAACCTGGCCGCCGCCGTCGCCCTGCTCGGCGCGCTGCTCGGCTTCGCGCTGCCGCTGGCCAGCAGCATCGCCCACAGCACCGGCCTGCTCGACATGCTGGTGTGGGGCGCCATCGCCATGCTGGTGCAGGGGCTGGTGTTCCTCGGCGCTGCGCGCCTGATGCCGGAACTCAAGGAAGGCATCGCCGCCGGCCATCTGGCCCACGGCCTGTTCCTCGGCGGCAGCGCGCTGTGCATCGGCCTGCTCAACGCCGCCTGCATGGTCTACTGAGCCCGTTCTGCCGGGGCTGCGCGGGGCCCGGGCGGCCCTCGGCTTGTACGCTATCAGCGGGTCCACGATAATAGATGGTTCCGATTCATCGCCGCGCGGCCCCTACCTGCCCATGACCGAATTCGCCCTCATCCTGGTCAGCGCCATTCTGGTCAACAACTTCGTGTTGGTGCAGTTCCTCGGTCTCTGCCCGTTCATGGGCGTTTCCCGGAAGATCGAGACCGCCATCGGCCTGGCGCTGGCCACCACCTTCGTGCTGACCCTGGCCGCCATGAGCTGCTACCTGGTCCAGCAGTACGTGCTCAAGCCGCTGGACCTCGAGTTTCTCAGGACCATCACCTTCATCCTGGTGATCGCCGTGGTGGTGCAGTTCACCGAGATGGTGGTGAACAAGACCAGCCCGATGCTGTACCGCGTGCTGGGCATCTTCCTGCCGCTGATCACCACCAACTGCATCGTGCTCGGCGTGGTCCTGATCAACGCCCACAAGACCGCGTTCACCTTCCTCACCGCCACCGCCAACGGCTTCGCCGCCGGCCTGGGCTTCTCCCTGGTGCTGGTGCTGTTCGCCGCCATGCGCGAGCGCATCGCCATCGCCGACGTGCCCAAACCGTTCCGCGGCGCCGCCATTGGCCTGGTCACCGCCGGCCTGATGTCGCTGGCGTTCATGGGCTTCACCGGGCTGATCAAGCTATGAGCCTGATCCTCAGCGCGGTCGCCGCCCTGGCGGCGATCTGCCTGGTCGCCGGCGCCATCCTCGGTTATGCCGCGGTGCGCTTTCGCGTCGAGGGCGACCCCATCGTCGAGCAGATCAACGACCTGCTGCCGCAGACCCAGTGCGGCCAGTGCGGCTACCCCGGCTGCAAGCCCTACGCCGAGGCGATCGCCAACGGCGACAAGATCAACAAGTGCCCGCCCGGCGGCCAGGCGACCGTGCAGGCGCTGGCCAATCTGCTGGACGTCGAGGCCGAACCGCTGGACGCCCCCGAGGGCGAGAAGCCGCGCATGGTCGCCTATATCCGCGAGGCCGAATGCATCGGCTGCACCAAGTGCCTGCAGGCCTGCCCGGTGGATGCCATCGTCGGCGCGGCCAAGCAGATGCACACGGTGATCAAGGACGAGTGCACCGGCTGCGACCTGTGCGTCGAGCCCTGCCCGGTGGACTGCATCGACATGCTCGTGGTGGGCACCAGCGTGCAGAACTGGAAATGGGAGCTGCCGCTTCCACCCGGCCAACTGATCGCCACCGACCGGGAGCAGGCCGCATGAGCGCCGAAACCAAGATCTGGGACTTCCCCGGCGGCATCCACCCGCCGCAGCGCAAGGATCTGTCCAACCGCACGCCGATCCAGCAACCGCCGCTGTCCAGGCGCTTGACCGTGCCGCTCAGCCAGCACATCGGCGCCACCGCCGAGCCCTGCGTGACGGTCGGCGAGCGCGTGCTCAAGGGCCAGAAGATCGCCGCGGGCAGCGGCTTCGTCAGCGTTCCGGTGCATGCCCCGACCTCGGGCAGCGTCGCCTTCATCGGCCCGCAGCCCTACCCGCACACCTCGGGCATGCTCTCCCCGGCCATCGTCATCGACACCGACGGGCTGGACGAGTGGTGCGCGCTGGCGCCCTGCGCCGACTTCCGCAGCCTGGAGCCGCTGGCCCTGCTGGACAGGATCCGCGACGCCGGAATCAGCGGCCTCGGCGGCGCCGGCTTCCCCACCGCGGTCAAGCTCACCGCGCGGCCCCAGCAGAAGATCCACACCCTGGTGATCAACGGCACCGAGTGCGAGCCGTACATCACCGCCGACGACCTGCTGATGCGCGAAAAGGCCACCGAGCTGATGGTCGGCATCGACATCCTGGCCAAGCTGATCGAGCCCGCCGAGGTGCTGATCGGCATCGAGGACAACAAGCCCGAAGCCATCGCCGCGCTGCGCGCGGCACTCGGCGAGCGCACCTATCAGCTGCGGGTATTCCCCGCCAAGTACCCCTCCGGCGGCGAGAAGCAGCTGATCCAGATCCTCACCGGCCGCGAGGTGCCGTCCGGCGGTCTGCCGGCGGACATCGGCATCCTCTGCCAGAACGTCGGCACCGCGGTGGCCGTGCACGATGCCGTGGTGCTCGGCAAGCCGCTGATCGCGCGGATCACCACGCTCACCGGCGAGGCGCTGGCGCGACCGATGAACGTCGAGGCGCTGCTCGGCACCCCGGTGGCCGACCTGCTGGCCTTCGCCGGCCTCGACGCGCAGAAGATGGACCGCCTGATCATGGGCGGACCGATGATGGGCTTCACCCTGCCCGCGCTCGAAGTCCCGCTGGTCAAGACCACCAACTGCCTGCTGGCCGCGACCCGCGCCGAGCTGCCGCCGCCGCCGCCGGCGCTGCCGTGCATCCGTTGCGGCGAGTGCGCGCTGGTCTGCCCGGCCAGCCTGCTGCCGCAGCAACTGCACTTCTTCGCGCTCGGCGCGGAGCACGAGCAGCTCAAGGCGTACAACCTGTTCGATTGCATCGAGTGCGGTGCCTGTGCCTACGTCTGCCCGTCGACCATTCCGCTGGTGCAGTACTACCGCGCAGCCAAGGCGGATATCCGCGAACTGGAACAGAAGCACCAGAAGGCCGAGCACTCCCGGCAACGCTTCGAGCTGCGCGAGGAGCGCCTGCGCCGCGAGGAGGAACGCAAGGAAGAGGAACGCAAGGCGCGCGCCGAGCGGGCCGCGCGCGCCAAGGCCGCGCCGACCGAGGCCGCCGCCGGGCCCGGCACGCCGGCCGCGCCGGCGGCCAACGAGGAGTTCAAGCGCCTGAAGATCGAGGCCAGCATGGCCCAGGTGGCGCTGAAGAAGGCCGAGAAGCAGCTGGCCCAGCACGACACCGCCGCGCTGCACGCCCAGGTTGCCGAACTGCGCGCCGCGCTGGAGGCCGCGCAGCAGGCTCTGGCCGGCGCCCAGGCCGACGCTGCGCAGAGTGCCGCGCCGCCGGTCGCCGACGATGCGGCGCTGAAGAAGGCCAAGATCGACGCCGCCATGCTCCGCGTGCAGATCCGCAAGCTGGAGAAGCTCGAAGCGCCGGACGACGAGCAGCAGGCCGAGCTGACCAGCCTGCGCGAGCGCCTGGCGGCAGTCGAGCGGACGCTGGCCGCCGCCCCCAGCAACGTGCCCGCCCCCGCGCCCAGGCCGGCGGGCGAGGAGGCGCTGAAAAAAGCCAAGATCGACCTGGCGATGAAGCGCGGCGAGCTGAAGAAGGCCGAGAAAGCCGGTGCCGACGAGGCCGAGCTGACCAGGCTGCGCGATGCGCTGGCCGGCGCCGAGCAGGCCCTGCACGCCGCCGAGGACGCCTCCGGCAAGCCGGCGCCGCAGCTGGTGCGCACCGACAAGCGGCCGATCGACGAGACCACCCGCACGCTGAAGACCACGGTCGCCTTCGCCCGCGCCGACCTGCGCAAGCTGGAGCGCGACGCAAACGCCGAGCCGGCGGCGCTGGCCGCCGCCCGCGAGCGGCTGGCCGAGGCCGAGCAGAAGCTGGCGGAACAGCAACGACCGTAGGGTGGGTTAGGCCGCAGGCCGCAACCCGCCAGCCGACCGCAAGGTCGACCAGGATGTGCCGGCTCGCGCCGGTATCGGTGGGTTACGCCGCAGGCGGCTAACCCAGCCTACGGAATCCAGACCATCGCCGGCTGCGGCCGGCAGGCGGAGGGCAGCCTCCCCGGCAAGTACACCACGGAGCATCAATGGCCCTGCCGCGCATCACCTCGCCCCACGCCACGGGCAGCAACCGGACCCGGAAGATCATGCAGCTGGTGCTGCTGGCCACCCTGCCGGGCGTGCTGGTCCTGACCTGGCTGTACGGCTTCGGCACCCTGATCAACATTCTATGGGCCAGCGCCGTCGCCCTCGGCTGCGAAGCGGCGGTGCTCCGCCTGCGCCGGCGCCCGGTCGGCTTCTTCCTGCGCGACTGCACCGCCGTGCTCACCGCCGTGCTGTTGGCGCTGGCCCTGCCGCCCTACTCGCCCTGGTGGCTGACCCTGGTGGCCACCGCCTTCGCCATCGTGTTCGGCAAGCAACTGTTCGGCGGACTCGGCCAGAACCCGTTCAACCCGGCGATGATCGGCTACGTGGTGGTACTGGTCTCCTTCCCGGTGGAAATGACCAACTGGCCGGCGCCGCGCGGCTTCGAGGCGGTCAGCCCGACCCTCGGCCTTGTCGAGGGACTGCAGCGCATCCTCGGCTTCAGCGCCGGCCTGCCCGATGCCTGGACCCAAGCCACCGCGCTGGACGTCCTCAAGGTCAACAAGAGCCTGACCATCGCCGAGCTGTGGGCCGGCAATCCGGCCTTCGGCAGCGTCGGCGGCTATGGCAGCGAGGCGGTCAATCTGGCCTTCCTCGCCGGGGGTCTGTTCCTGCTCTACAAGCGGGTATTCACGTGGCACGCCCCGCTCGGCATGCTCGCCGCGCTGGCGCTGATGAGCCTGCTGTTCTGGAACGGCTCCGGCTCGGACTCCAACGGCTCGCCGCTGTTCCACCTGCTCAGCGGCGCGACCATGCTGGGCGCCTTCTTCATCGTCACCGACCCGGTCTCCGGCGCAACCAGCCTGCGCGGCCGGCTGATCTTCGGCGCCGGCGTCGGCGTGCTGGCCTACGTCATCCGCGCCTGGGGCGGCTATCCGGACGGCGTGGCCTTCGCCGTGCTGCTGATGAACCTGGCGGCGCCGACCATCGACTACTACACCCGTCCGCGCACCTATGGCCACAGCAAGCCGGAACGCGGCTTCAAACTGGGAGACTGAGGCCATGCTGCCGGAAATGTCGCGCTCGATGCTGCGCAACGCCCTGATCCTCGGCCTGTTCGCCGTCGTCACGGTCGGCCTGGTGGCCATCACCCGGCAGGCCACCGTCGAGCGGATCCAGGTCGCCGAACGCGAGGCGCAGATCCGCGCCCTGGCCCAGGTGCTGCCGGCGGGCAGCTACAACAACCACCTGCTGGACAACGAGCTGCAGCTCCGCGACCCGCTGCTCGGCGACCGCGCGTTGCCGGCCTACCTAGCGCTCAAGGATGGCCAGCCCAGCGCGATCATCCTCCAGGCCATCGCCCCCGACGGCTACAGCGGCAGCATCCACGTGCTGGTCGGCATCCACACCGACGGCCGCCTGGCCGGGGTGCGCGTACTCGCCCACAAGGAGACCCCGGGCCTGGGCGACAAGATCGAATTGGCCAAGAGCCCCTGGGTGCTGGCGTTCGCCGGCAAATCGCTGCAGGATCCCGACGAGGCCCACTGGGGCGTCAAGAAGGATCAGGGCGTGTTCGACCAGTTCGCCGGCGCGACCGTCACGCCGCGTGCGGTGGTCAAGGCCGTGCACCGCGCCCTGCAATACTTCGATGCCCACAAGACCGAACTCTTCGCCGGGGCGGCCGCTGCGGCGACTGCCTCGGCGCCCGCCGAGGAGCGCGCCCAATGAGCCAGAGCTACCGCGAGATCGCCGTCAACGGCCTGTGGAAGAACAACCCCGGCCTGGTCCAGCTGCTCGGCCTGTGCCCGCTGCTCGGCACCAGCAACTCGACGGTCAACGCCCTCGGCCTGGGCCTGGCCACCGCCCTGGTGCTGACCTGCTCGAACGCCGCGGTGTCGCTGATCCGCGGGGTGACCCAGAGCGCCGTGCGCCTGCCGGCGTTCGTGATGATCATCGCCGCGCTGACCACCTGCATCGAGCTGCTGATGCAGGCCTTCACCTACGAGCTCTACCAGATCCTCGGCATCTTCATCCCGCTGATCACCACCAACTGCATCATCCTCGGCCGCGCCGACGCCTTCGCGGCCAGGCACGGCGTCGCCCGCTCGGCCTTCGACGGCCTGATGATGGGCGCCGGCTTCGGCCTGGTGCTGGTGACCCTCGGCGCCATCCGCGAACTGCTCGGCAGCGGCACGCTGCTGGCCAACATGCACCTGTTGTTCGGCCCGATCGCCGAGGGCTGGCGGATCGAGGTGTTCGGCAGCGACTACAAGGGCTTCCTGCTCGCCATCCTGCCGCCCGGCGCCTTCCTGGTGCTGGGCCTGCTGATCGCCGCCAAGAACATCCTCGACGAGCGCGCCGAGGCGCGCGCCCAAGCTCTGGCGCCGGCGCCGGAAGCCGTGCCGAGCCGCCGCGTGCGGGTCACCGGAGTCATCGAATGAATGCCGTCAAACGCGCGGAAATCTTCCGCCGTCTCAAGGAAGACAACCCGGAGCCGACCACCGAGCTGGAATACCAGAGCGTCTTCGAGCTGCTGGTGGCGGTGATCCTTTCCGCCCAGGCCACCGACGTGGGGGTCAACAAGGCCACGGCGAAGCTGTTCCCGGTGGCCAATACCCCGGCGGCCATCCACGCCTTGGGCGTCGAAGGCCTCGAGGCGTACATCAAGACCATCGGCCTGTATCGCAGCAAGGCGAAGAACGTCATCGAGACCTGCCGGCTGCTCGTCGAACGCCACGACAGCGTGGTGCCGAGCACCCGCGAGGAGCTGGAAGCGCTGCCCGGCGTCGGTCGCAAGACCGCCAACGTGGTGCTCAACACCGCCTTCCGCCAGCCGGCCATGGCGGTGGACACGCACATCTTCCGGGTCAGCAACCGCACCGGCATCGCCCCCGGCAAGAACGTGCTGGAGGTGGAGAAGAAACTGCTCAAGTTCGTGCCCAGGGAATACCTGCTCGACGCCCACCACTGGCTGATCCTGCATGGCCGCTACGTGTGCCAGGCGCGCAAGCCGCGCTGCGGCAGCTGCCGGATCGAGGACCTGTGCGAATACAAGCACAAGACCTCGGACGATTGAGTCGATAAAAAATTTTTTCTCAAGCGATAAATAAAATCTTTTTTACCCCTCCCGGCTTTGTCGCTATAAGGTCCGCGAAACGCCCTCTGATTTTTTAGTGGAGCTGCACGCCATGGCACAAGCCAAGACCGACCTCGACCTGGAAGAAGACTTCGTCGTCGACGCCGAACCGGAAGACGCCGAAGCCAAGGACACCCCCACCGCCAAGACCAACCTGGCCAAGCGCCGCGTGATCGACAACATGCTCGAAGAGCGCCGCCTGAAGAAGCAACTGTCCGACTACGATTTCGACCTGTAAGCCTCGGTCCATGAAAAAGCCCCGCATCTGGCGGGGCTTTTTGTTTTCCGACGCTTCAGTCGCGGCGCTGCGGCGACAGCAACTCGATCTTGTAGCCGTCCGGGTCCTCGACGAAGGCGAGGATGCTGGTGCCGTGCTTCATCGGCCCCGGCTCGCGGGTGATCTTGCCGCCGCGGGCGCGGATGTCCTCGCAGGCCTTGTAGACGTCCTCCACTTCGAGGGCGATGTGGCCGTAGCCGGTGCCCAGCTCGTAGCTGTCCACGCCCCAGTTGTAGGTCAGCTCGATGACGCTGTTGTGCGCCTCGTCGCCGTAGCCCACGAAAGCCAGGGTGAACTGGCCGTCCGGGTAGTCCTTGCGGCGCAGCAGGGTCATGCCCAGCACTTCGGTGTAGAAGGCGATCGATCTGTCCAGGTCGCCGACGCGCAGCATGGTGTGCAGCAGTCTCATCAGGAATCTCCTTGGCTTTTCACGGTGCGGAAAGCATGACCCCGGCGCGCGGGCCGGGGTCATATTCAGGCGCGGGACAAGCAGCCGATCAGAGCGGGCTGCGACCCTTGCCGGCGGCGATGCGCATGCGCAGCGCGTTGAGCTTGATGAAGCCCGCGGCGTCGGCCTGGTTGTAGGCGCCGGCATCGTCCTCGAAGGTGGCGATGTTGGCGTCGAACAGCGAGTCGTCGGACTTGCGGCCGACCACGATGACGTTGCCCTTGTACAGCTTCAGGCGCACCACGCCGTTCACGTTGGCCTGGGAGGCGTCGATCATCTGCTGCAGCATCAGACGCTCCGGGCTCCACCAGTAGCCGTTGTAGATCAGGCTGGCATACTTGGGCATCAGCTCGTCTTTCAGGTGAGCCACTTCGCGGTCGAGGGTGATCGACTCGATGGCGCGGTGGGCGCGCAGCATGATGGTGCCGCCGGGGGTCTCGTAGCAGCCGCGCGACTTCATGCCGACGTAGCGGTTCTCGACGATGTCCAGGCGACCGATGCCGTTCTCGCCGCCGACCTTGTTCAGCTGGGTCAGCACCTGGGCCGGGGTCAGCTCGACGCCGTCGATGGCGACGATGTCACCGTTGCGATAGGTCAGTTCGAGGTAGGTCGGGGTGTTCGGTGCGGCTTCCGGCGACTTGGTCCAGCGCCACATGTCCTCTTCGTGCTCGGTCCAGGTGTCCTCCAGCACGCCGCCCTCGTAGGAGATGTGCAGCAGGTTGGCGTCCATGGAGTACGGCGACTTCTTCTTGCCGTGGCGCTCGATCGGGATGGCGTGCTTCTCGGCGTAGTCCATCAGCTTCTCGCGCGACAGCAGGTCCCACTCGCGCCAGGGGGCGATCACCTTGACGCCCGGCTTCAGCGCGTAGGCGCCCAGCTCGAAGCGCACCTGGTCGTTGCCCTTGCCGGTGGCGCCGTGGGAGATGGCGTCGGCGCCGGTGGCGTTGGCGATCTCGATCAGGCGCTTGGCGATCAGCGGGCGGGCGATGGAGGTGCCCAGCAGGTACTCGCCTTCGTAGATGGTGTTGGCGCGGAACATCGGGAACACGAAGTCGCGTACGAACTCTTCGCGCAGGTCGTCGATGAAGATTTCCTTGACGCCCAGGGCCTGAGCCTTGGCACGGGCCGGCTCCACTTCCTCGCCCTGACCCAGGTCAGCGGTGAAGGTCACCACTTCGCAGTTGTAGGTATCCTGCAGCCACTTGAGGATCACCGAGGTGTCCAGGCCACCGGAATAGGCCAGAACTACCTTTTTCACGTCCGCCATTCGTTACTCCACGGGGGGGTTGCTACGAAAAAGGGCATTCTAGCCCCGCCTCCCGTGAATTTACAGGGGAACGGACCGCTCGACGGGGCGCCGCGTGACCGTCCGGCGGCTTTTCGGTAGCATCGTGCCCCACGAGTCATCCCGCCTGGAATTCCCCGCATGTCCGACCGCCTGACCCTGCTGCGTCCCGACGACTGGCACATCCATCTGCGCGACGGCGCCTCCCTGGCGCACACCGTGCCCGACGCCGCGCGCACCTTCGGTCGCGCCATCATCATGCCCAACCTGGTGCCGCCGGTGCGCAACGCCGAGCAGGCCGCCGCCTACCGCGAGCGCATCCTGGCCGCACGTCCGGCCGGCAGCCGCTTCGAGCCGCTGATGGTGCTCTACCTCACCGACAAGACCAGCCCCGAGGAAATCCGCGCGGCCAAGGCCGGCGGTCTGGTGCACGCCGCCAAGCTGTACCCGGCCGGCGCCACCACCAACTCCGATTCGGGCGTGACCTCCATCGACAACATCTTCCCGGTGCTGGAAGCGATGGCCGAGGTCGGCCTGCCGCTTTTGGTGCACGGCGAGGTGACCCACGCCGACATCGACGTGTTCGACCGCGAGAAGCGCTTCATCGACGAGAACCTGCGCCGCGTGGTCGAGCGCTTCCCGACCCTCAAGGTGGTGTTCGAGCACATCACCACCGGCGATGCCGCGCAGTTCGTGCTGGAGGCGCCGGCCAACGTCGGCGCCACCATCACCGCCCATCACCTGCTGTACAACCGCAACCACATGCTGGTCGGCGGCATCCGTCCGCACTTCTATTGCCTGCCGATCCTCAAGCGCAACACCCACCAGCAGGCCCTGCTGGACGCCGCCACCAGCGGCAATCCGAAGTTCTTCCTCGGCACCGACTCGGCGCCGCACGCCCGTCACGCCAAGGAAGCCGCCTGCGGCTGCGCCGGCTGCTACACCGCCTATGCGGCCATCGAGCTGTACGCCGAGGCCTTCGACAGCCGCGGCGCGCTCGACAAGCTGGAAGGTTTTGCCAGTTGCTTCGGCGCGGACTTCTACGGCCTGCCGCGCAATACCGACCGCATCACCCTGGTGCGCGAGGACTGGGTGGCCCCCACCGAGCTGGCCTTCGGCGACCACCAACTGGTGCCGCTGCGCGCCGGCGAGAAACTGCACTGGCGCGTGCTGGAGGGCGAGGCATGAGCGAGCAGATCGACTACGAAGACTACGAACAGGAACCCGGCAGCAGCGGCTTCAAGCCGCCGCTGGCGCGCCGTTTCCGCGGCTTCCTGCCGGTAGTGGTGGACGTCGAGACCGGCGGCTTCAATGCCGCCACCGACGCCCTGCTGGAAATCGCCGCCACCACCATCGCCATGGACGACGACGGCTTCCTCTACCCCGAGCACACCTACTTCTTCCGCGTCGAGCCGTTCGAGGGCGCCAATATCGAGCAGGCCGCGCTGGACTTCACCGGCATCAAGCTCGGCCACCCGCTGCGCATGGCGGTCAGCGAGGAGCAGGCGCTCGGCGAGATCTTCAAGGGCGTGCGCAAGTCGCTGAAATCCAGCGGCTGCAAGCGCGCGGTGCTGGTGGGCCACAACTCGAGCTTCGACCTCGGCTTCCTCAATGCCGCGGTCAATCGCACCGGCATCAAGCGCAACCCGTTCCACCCGTTCTCCAGCTTCGACACCGCCACCCTCGCCGGCCTCGCCTACGGCCAGACCGTGCTGGCCAAGGCCTGCCAGGCGGCGGACATCCCGTTCGACAACCGCGAGGCGCACAACGCCCGCTACGACACCGAGAAGACCGCCGAGCTGTTCTGCGGCATCGTCAACCGCTGGAAGGAACTGGGCGGCTGGATCGACTTCGAGGACTGAGCCTCAGGCGCTCTGCAAGAACCCGGCTTCGGCCGGGTTTTTTTATCTCTGCAATCTGCAGGCCGAACATCGCGCCAGGCGATAAATGGTCATCTCTCGTGTTTGACAATACTTCTCATTAAAACTAGGATCGACTCCATCAACCGACTGCTCGCAGGTAGCGCCATGTACGTCTGTCTTTGCCAGGGTGTGACTGACCACCAGATTCGCGACGCCATCTACGAAGGCTGCTGCAGCTATCGCCAGGTGCGCGAGGCCACCGGCCTGGGCAGCCAGTGCGGCAAGTGCGCCTGCGAAGCCAAGAAGCTGGTGCGTCAGACCATCCACGACGTGCACCAGGCGCAGCTCGCCCTCGCCCAGCCGGTGGCCTTCGCCGCCGCCTGAGCGCCCCGCCTTCCCGCCCGAAGCAGTCGGCTTCGGGCCATCGCTCCGCAGCCCCGCTGCCGGAGCCTGCTTCTCCCCTCTTCCCGCTTCGCATATTTGCCCGGATCGCTATTTGACAGCTTCCGATGGCGAACACAGACTGTTCGTCATCAACCCCAGTCAAGGCGGACCCCGGCATGAAAGGCGACCTGAAAGTCATCCAGCACCTCAACAAGATCCTCGGCAACGAGCTGGTGGCGATCAACCAGTACTTCCTGCACGCGCGCATGTACGAGGACTGGGGCCTCGAGAAGCTCGGCAAGCACGAGTACAAGGAATCCATCGACGAGATGAAGCATGCCGACAAGCTCATCAAGCGCATCCTGTTCCTCGAAGGCCTGCCCAACCTGCAGGATCTCGGCAAGCTGATGATCGGCGAGAACACCCAGGAAATGCTCGAGTGCGACCTCAAGCTCGAACAGAAGGGCCTGGTTGACCTCAAGGAAGCCATCGCCTATTGCGAGAGCATCGGCGACTACGGCAGCCGCGAACTGCTGGAAGACATCCTCGAGTCCGAGGAAGAACACATCGACTGGCTGGAAACCCAGCTCGGCCTGATCGGCAAGGTCGGCCTGCAGAACTACCTGCAGTCGCACATGGAAGAGTAAGAACGGCGCAACGAAAAAGCCCCTCGCATGCGAGGGGCTTTTTCATTTCCGCGGACGAGGAACGATCACTCGCCCTTGTGTACCGCGGACTTGATCAGCGGCTGCAGTTCGCCTTTCTGCTGCATCTCGAGGATGATGTCGCTACCGCCGACCAGCTCGCCGTTGACCCACAGTTGCGGGAAGGTCGGCCAGTTGGCGTACTTCGGCAGGTTGGCGCGGATTTCCGGATGTTGCAGGATGTCGACATAGGCGAACTTCTCGCCACAGGCCATCACCGCCTGCGAAGCGCGCGCGGAGAAGCCGCACTGCGGGGCGTTGGGCGAACCCTTCATGTACAGCAGGACAGGGTTGTTGGCGATCTGCTCTTTGATGGTGTCGATGATGTCCATGGTCTACCTCGGCTGGAAGATTGCACCGGTCGCCGACCGGCGGGATGGGCCGATTGTATCGGAAACCCGTGCGCATCGCTCGGTCTTGCGGCGACCGCCGCGTACCCGCAGGCGCAGCAGAATCGCGCAGCGCACAGCCGGGACTGACGTTTTGTGCAATCAGCGGCGGCGGTTTGCGCGAGCGCGCAATTTCCTTATAAGATCGGTTTCTTTTCTCGAGTACCGCACAGTGCGGTCCCGCCGCAGTTCCCGCCCGTTTTTATTCGAAGCCGGTCATTTCTGCGGCCTGTCTTGATCAGGTAGTGAATAATGAGTGTACGGCACTTTCTCTCGTTGATGGACTGCACGCCGCAGGAGCTGGCCAGCCTGATTCGCCGAGGCATCGAGCTGAAAGACCTGCGCCAGCGCAACGTACTCTACGAGCCGCTGAAGAGCCGGGTGCTCGGCATGATCTTCGAGAAAGCCTCGACCCGTACCCGCCTGTCCTTCGAAGCCGGCATGATCCAGCTCGGCGGCCAGGCCATCTTCCTGTCGCCGCGCGATACCCAGCTCGGTCGCGGCGAGCCGATCGGCGATTCGGCCATCGTCATGTCGCGCATGCTCGACGCGGTGATGATCCGTACCTTCGCCCACCAGAACGTCCTCGACTTCGCGGCCAACTCACGGGTGCCGGTGATCAACGGCCTGACCGACGACCTGCACCCCTGCCAGCTGCTGGCCGACATGCAGACCTTCCACGAGCACCGCGGCTCCATCCAGGGCAAGACCGTGGTGTGGATCGGCGACGGCAACAACATGTGCAACACCTACGCCCAGGCGGCGGTGCAGTTCGACTTCCAGCTCAAGGTCGCCTGCCCGGAGGGCTACGAGCCCAAGCAGGAGTTCCTCGACCAGGCCGACGGCCGCGTCACCGTGCTGCGCGATCCGCGCGAGGCGGTGGCCGGCGCCCACCTGGTGAGCACCGACGTGTGGGCGTCGATGGGCCAGGAAGAGGAAGCCGAGGCGCGCATGCAGCGCTTCGCCCCCTACCAGGTCAGCCGCGCCCTGCTCGATCTGGCCGCCAACGACGTGCTGTTCATGCACTGCCTGCCGGCGCACCGCGGCGAGGAGATCAGCGTCGACCTGCTCGACGACCCGCGCGCGGTGGCCTGGGACCAGGCGGAGAACCGCCTGCACGCGCAGAAGGCGCTGCTGGAGTTCCTCGTCGAACACGCCTATCCCGCCTAACGCACAAGGACCAGCCCGGCGATGACTCACAACCTGCTGCTGCAACTGCGTGACCTGGCCTGCGGCTACCGCGAACAGCGGGTGGTGCAGAACCTCAACCTGCACCTCAACGCCGGCGACATCGGCGGCCTGCTCGGCCCCTCGGGCTGCGGCAAGACCACCACCCTGCGCGCCATCGCCGGCTTCGAGCCGATCCACAGCGGCAGCATCGAGCTGGCCGGCGAGACGATTTCCCGCCCCGGCTTCACCCTCGCGCCGGAAAAACGCCGCATCGGCATGGTGTTCCAGGACTACGCGCTGTTCCCCCACCTGACGGTGGCCGAGAACGTCGCCTTCGGCATTGCCAAGCATCCCGAGCGCGAGCGCATCGCCGTCGAGATGCTCGAACTGGTGCAGCTCGGCCACCTGGCCAGGCGCTATCCCCACGAGCTGTCCGGCGGCCAGCAACAGCGCGTCGCGCTGGCCCGTGCGCTGGCTCCCGAACCGCTGCTGCTGCTGCTCGACGAGCCGTTCTCCAACCTCGACGTCAAGCTGCGCCACAGCCTCAGCCACGAGGTGCGCGACATCCTCAAGTCGCGCGGCACCAGCGCCATCCTGGTCACCCACGACCAGGAGGAAGCCTTCGCCGTGTGCGACCAGGTCGGCGTGTTCAAGGACGGCCACCTGGAGCAGTGGGACACCCCCTACAACCTCTACCACGAGCCGCTGACGCCCTTCGTCGCCAGCTTCGTCGGCCAGGGCTACTTCGTGCGCGGGCAGATGCTCAGCCACGACACCGTGCAGACCGAGCTGGGCGTGATCCGCGGCAACCGCGCCTACCAGTGGGCGCCGGGCAGCGCGGTGGACATGCTGCTGCGCCCGGACGACATCGTCCACGCGCCGGACAGCACCCTCAAGGCCCGTATCGTTGGCAAGTCGTTCCTCGGCGCCGCCACCCTTTACCGCCTGCAGCTGCCCACCGGCAGCCGTCTGGAAGCGCTGTTCCCCAGCCACGAGGATCATCGTATCGGCCAGGACGTCGGCATCCGCGTCTGCGCCGAGCACCTGGTCGCCTTCCCCGCCGAGGGCAGCGTGGCCACCCAGCTGTCGCGCAGCGAGTCGCACGCCCACGTCTGACGCCGCGCCGGGGCCCTCTCCTGCCCCCGGACAAGGCAGGCGGTCTCAAATCGGTGCAACCGCCGAGGTGCTGACCGCCTAAGCCCCCGCCGCATAACGCGCCGCCCGCTTATTCCGACTCCTGGCACGCCCCTTGCTGAGACTGTCCCCGGTCAGCACAACGGCGTGTCTGCCAACTTCCGACAACGACGTCACCGCATCCCCCCGATCAGGGCGGGAAGCCGTGGCGTTTTTTCGTTTTGGGTCATAAGGAAAGCTTGGAATGCGCATGATGAACCCCTCGTTGCTGTCGCTCGCCATCGCCGCCGGCACATTCAGCCACGCCACCTTCGCCGCCGAGGACTTCGGCAACCTGATCAGCCAGGGCAAGGTCGGTATCGACGCCCGCTATCGCTACGAACACGTCGACCAGGACAACGCCCTCGACCACGCCAACGCGCAGACCCTGCGCACCCGCCTGACCCTGCAGAGCGGCAAGTGGTACGGCCTGTCCGCGCTGGTCGAGGCCGACAACGTTGCGCGCCTGGGCGAAGCCGCCTACAACGACACCCGCAACGGCCAGACCGATCGCTCGCTGGTCGCCGATCCGGACGGCAGCGAAATCAACCAGGCCCTGCTGCGCTACGACCAGAAGCTGGGCAGCGCGGTGGTGGGCCGCCAGCGCATCAACCTCGACAACCAGCGCTTCGTCGGCGGCGTCGCCTGGCGGCAGAACGAGCAGACCTTCGATGCCGTGCTCGGCCAGCTCAAGCCGCTCGACGGCCTGACCCTGACCTACGCCTATCTCGACAACATCAACACCATCTTCGGCCCCGACAACGGTCGCTTCGACAACCGCACCAATCCGGCCAACATCGAGGGCCACAGCCACCTGCTCAACGCCCAGTACGTGCTGCGCCCGGAGCTGACCGTCACCGCGTACCACTACCTGCTCGGCCTCGACAACCTCGCCCTGACCGCCGCCGGCGCCTACGGCACACTGTCCAGCAAGACCAGCGGCCTGCGTCTGAACGGCGCCGTGCAGGGCGTCAGCTACGTGCTGGAGTACGCCCAGCAGCAGGACTACGCCGACAATCCGCAACAGCTGGACAGCGACTACTACCTGGCCGAGCTCGGCTACACCCTCCAGGGCGTGCAGCTCAAGGCCGGCTACGAGGTGCTGGGCGGCGACGACGGCCCCGGCAACCGCGCCTTCCAGACCCCGCTGGCCACCAAGCACATCTTCCAGGGCTGGGCCGACCAGTTCCTCACCACCCCGGCCGCCGGCGTCAAGGACGCCTACTTCGGTGTCACCGCCCCGCTCTTGGGCGGCACCCTGCAGGCCTGGTACCACGACTTCCGCGCCGACGAAGGCAGCAGCCAGTACGGCGAGGAGATCGACCTGTCCTACGCCCACCCGATCCCCGGCATCAAGGGGCTGACCGGGCTGGTCAAGTACGCCGGCTACGACGCCGACGAGTTCGCCGTCGATACCGACAAGCTGTGGCTGCAACTGCAATACGTGTACTGATCCACCGGGCTCTGCAGGAGTCCACCCCGGGCGGCGCCGCGCGCCGCCTTCCCCCAGGTTGACGGAGAACGACCATGCTGAAACGCCTTGCCCTTCCCCTGCTGCTCGCCCTCGGTCTGAGCAGTCCCCTGGCCCAGGCCGCCATTGGCAACCCCGAGGCGGTCAACCTGTCCGGCATGCAGCGCATGCTCAGCCAGCGCATCGCCAAGAGTTACCTGATGATCGGCACCGAGGTGCGCGCCGACGAGGCCAACACCCAGCTCGACCAGAGCATGGCGACCTTCGAGAAGAACCACCTGGCGCTGGTCGAATACGCGCCCACCGAGGCGATCCGCGGCGAGCTGGCCAAGGCCGGCGAGCTGTGGCAGCGCTACCGCGCCCTGGCCCTGAGCACTCCGGACAAGCAGCACGCGGTCGAAGTGCTGGCCCTCAGCGACGAGCTGCTCGCCCAGTGCGAGAAGGTGGTGCAGATGATCGAGCGGCACACCGGCAGCGGCAATGCCTGGCTGGTCAACCGCAGCGGCCGCCAGCGCATGCTCAGCCAGCGTATCGCCAAGCTGTACCTGGCGCGCAGCTGGAATCTGCCGGTCAACGGCCTCGACGAGCAGTTCAACCAGGCGGTGAACGAGTTCGGCCAGGCCCTCAGCGAGCTGCAGAACGCCAAGCAGAACACCAGCGAGATCAGCGCGGCACTGAGCAAGGCCGACGCCCAGTGGCAGTACTCGCGCGCCGGCTTCGAGCTGTCCGCGGACGGCCGCTACGTGCCGACGGTGATCGCCATCACCACCGAAAGCCTGCTCGGCCAGATGCAGGAGCTGACCGCGGCCTACACCGCGCACATGCAGAAAGAGTCCTGATCCTCAGCCACGCCTGAGGCCGCCCTGCAAGCAGGCAGGCCGCCCCCCAGTGGTGCGCGCCGGCCTGCCGTGAGCCCGCGGCACGGCCGCTCCGCACCGCCAGGCCACGCCGGAAACGGGCAAATTCACGCCGCCCGCGGCATTTCGCCAACGTTGGCACGCACCTTGCTCTGTCACCGCCCCCGATCAGCACAACGGCGTGCCTGCTCCCCCGACAACGACGTCACGGCTTTCCCCCTTTACGGGCGGGAAGCCGTGACGTTTTCGTTTTCGGGCCGCCGAAGCGCTGTGCTGCGGCGATACAGGCAGTCCACAGCTGGTCCAGCGGGCTCCGGAGGAGCCCTCCGTAAATGGCGGCCCACCGCCCTCCAGGTTGCAGGAGACCAACCATGCTGAAACGCCTCGCCCTCCCCCTGCTGCTCGCCCTCGGTCTGAGCAGTCCCCTGGCCCAGGCCGCCATCGGCAACGCCGAGGCGGTCAACCTGTCCGGCATGCAGCGCATGCTCAGCCAGCGCATCGCCAAGAGCTATCTGATGATCGGCACCGAGGTGCGCGCCGACGAGGCCAACACCCAGCTCGACCAGAGCATGGCGACCTTCGAGAAGAATCACCTGGCGCTGGTCGAATACGCGCCCACCGAGGCGATCCGCGGCGAGCTGACCAAGGCCGGCGAGCTGTGGCAGCGCTACCGCGCCCTGGCCCTGAGCACCCCGGACAAGCAGCACGCGGTCGAGGTGCTGGCCCTCAGCGACGAGCTGCTCGCCCAGTGCGAGAAGGTGGTGCAGATGATCGAGCGGCACACCGGCAGCGGCAGCGCCTGGCTGGTCAACCGCAGCGGCAGCCAGCGCATGCTCAGCCAGCGTATTGCCAAGCTGTACCTGGCGCGCAGCTGGAATCTGCCGGTCAACGGCCTCGACGAGCAGTTCAACCAGGCGGTGAACGAGTTCGGCCAGGCTCTCAACGAACTGCAGGGCGCCAAGCAGAACACCAGCGAGATCAGCGCGGCACTGAGCAAGGCCGACGCCCAGTGGCAGTACTCGCGCGCCGGTTTCGAGCTGTCCTCCGACGGCCGCTACGTGCCGACGGTGATCGCCATCACCACCGAAACCCTGCTCGGCCAGATGCAGGAGCTGACCGCGGCCTATACCGCGCGCATGCAGAGCGAGTCCTGATCGCCAGCGCCTCGGCGCCGGCCTGCCCGGTGCCCAAGGCTCCCCCTCCCTGACGACGCGGCGCGCTCAGCCCGCCGCGCCGCTGCGCACCCGGCGCACCGCGTCCTGCCAACCGGCGTACAACTCCTCGCGGCGCTCGGCGGCCATTGCCGGCAGGAAGCGCCGGCTGGCCTGCCAGCGCGCCGCCAGCTCGTCGAGCCCCTGGTACACCCCGCTCTGCAGGCCGGCCAGGCTGGCCACGCCGAGCGCGGTGGTCTCGATCACCTGCGGGCGCTCCACCGCCACGCCGAGGATGTCGGCGAGAAACTGCATCAGCCAGTTGTTGGCCACCATGCCGCCGTCCACCCGCAGCGCGGTCGGCTCGCCGGCGCCGTCCAGGCGCATGGCCTCGAGCAGGTCGCGGCTCTGGTAGCACACCGCCTGCAGGCCGGCGGTGACGATCTCCTTGATTCCGGTGTCGCGGGTCAGGCCGAGGATCGCCCCGCGCGCCAGCGGATCCCACCAGGGCGCGCCCAAGCCGGTGAAGGCCGGCACCAGGTACACGCCGCTGGCCGCATCGGTCTGCTCGGCCAGCGCCTCGCTGTCGCTGGCGTGCCGGATCAGGTGGATGCCGTCGCGCAGCCACTGCAGCGCCGCGCCGGCGACGAAGATGCTGCCCTCCAGGGCGTAGCTGGTCTGCCCCTGCAGGCGATAGCCGACCGTGGTCAGCAGGCGATGGCGCGACACCAGCGGCGTGGCGCCGGTGTTGCGGATCATGAAGCAGCCGGTGCCGTAGGTGCTCTTGAGCATGCCCGGCGCGAAGCAGGCCTGGCCGAACAGCGCGGCCTGCTGGTCGCCAGCCATGCCGCGGATCGGGATGGGCGCGCCGAACAGCGCCGGGTCGGTCGCGCCGAACTCGGCGGCGCAGTCCAGCACCTCCGGCAGCAGGCTGGCCGGGATGTCGAACAGCGCCAGCAGCTCGTCGTCCCACTGCTGGCGGTGGATATCGAACAGCAGGGTGCGCGCGGCGTTGCTGGCGTCGGTGCGGTGCACGCGGCCGCCGGTCAGGCGCCAGAGCAGGAAGCTGTCCACCGTGCCGAAGCGCAACTCGCCGCGCGCGGCGCGCTCGCGGGCGCCGGGCACATGGTCGAGGATCCAGCGCAGCTTGGTCGCCGAGAAGTACGGATCGAGCAGCAGGCCGGTCTTGGCCGCCACCTGCGCCTCGCGGCCGGCGGCCTTGAGCGCCGCACATTCGGCGGCGGTGCGGCGGTCCTGCCAGACGATGGCCGGATGGATCGGCGCGCCCGTGGCGGCGTCCCACACCAGGGTAGTCTCGCGCTGGTTGGTGATGCCGATGGCGGCGATCTGCCGGGCGTCGAGGCCGGCCTGGCTCAGCGCCGAGCGACACACCGCCAGCACGCCCTGCCAGATCTCCTCGCCGTCGTGCTCGACCCAGCCGTCCTGGGGGAAATACTGGCGGAATTCCTGCTGGGCCTGGGCCAGCACCCGGCCGGCGGCGTCGAAGATGATGGCGCGGCTGCTTGTCGTGCCCTGGTCGATGGCGAGCAGATGGGCGGACATGAGCTACCTCCGTGCGGGCGACCGGCTGGCCGGCCGAGGCCGGGACTCGCATCATTGGCGATGCGGCCCCTACAGCATCGCAGACAAACCGCGGCTCAGCCGCGGCCGATCGCCGCGAAACGCGCCTGAGTGTGCTCGGCGAGCACCGCGGCGGCCAGCTCCACCTCCAGCCCGCGCCGTCCGGCGCTGACGAACACGGTCGCAAAGCCCTGCGCCGACTCGTCGATGAAGGTGCGCAGGCGCTTCTTCTGGCCCAGCGGGCTGATGCCGCCGAGCAGGTAGCCGGTGGCGCGCTGCGCCGCGGCCGGATCGGCCATGTCGGCCTTCTTCACCCCGGCCGCCTGCGCCAGCGCCTTGAGGTCGAGGGTGCCGGCCACCGGCACCACCGCCACCAGCAGCTCGCCCTTCTCGCTGGCGGCGAGCAGTGTCTTGAACACCCGCGCCGGTTCCAGGCCGAGCTTCTCCGCCGCCTCCAGACCGTAGGACGGCGCCTTGGGATCGTGGCTGTAACTGTGAACTGCGTGGTCTGCACGAACTTTCTTCAACAGATCTATGGCGGGGGTCATGCTGGTTTCACGAAAAGGGTCGAGAATGAAATCGAAGGCGCACGCAACGGACGCCGAGGATCGGCACTTTGCGGGCGAACCCGGGGGTAACGCAAGAGTCGAAAGTCAGGCAGCCAGGGCCACGGAGCGGCCCAGGGATCGCGGACGCACAACAACAGGCGTGACCATCATGACAGCATCCTTGCCCTTTACTCCGCTGGCCGAAGTCTACGATCTGGCCGTGATCGGCGGCGGCATCAACGGTTGCGGCATCGCCGCCGATGCGGCCGGTCGCGGCCTGTCGGTATTCCTCTGCGAGCAGCACGACCTGGCCGCGCACACCTCCTCGGCCAGCAGCAAGCTGATCCACGGCGGCCTGCGCTACCTGGAGCACCACGAATTCCGCCTGGTGCGCGAGGCGCTCGGCGAGCGCGAGGTGCTGCTCGGCATGGCGCCGCACCTGGTACGCCCGCTGCGCTTCATCCTGCCGCACCGCCCGCACCTGCGCCCGGCGTGGATGATCCGCGCCGGCCTGTTCCTCTACGACCACCTCGGCGCGCGGCACAGCCTGGCCGGCTCGCGCCACCTGACCTTCGGCCCCGGCTGCCCGCTGAAGGCCGACATCGAGCAGGGCTTCGAGTATTCCGACTGCGCGGTGGACGACGCCCGCCTGGTGGTGGTCAACGCGATCAGCGCCCACGAGCACGGGGCGCACATCCATCCGCGCACCCGCTGCATCAGCGCGCGGCGCAGCAAGGGCCTGTGGCACCTGCACCTGGAGCGCGCGGACGGCAGCCGCCTGTCGCTGCGCGCCCGCGCCCTGGTCAACGCCGCCGGCCCGTGGGTCGAGCAGTTTCTCCAGCAGGGCCTGCACCAGCCCGGCGCGCAGCACCTGCGCCTGGTGCAGGGCAGCCACATCGTGGTGCCGCGCCTGCACGACGACGAGCACGCCTACATCCTGCAGCACACCGACGGGCGCATCGTGTTCGTCATTCCTTGGCAGAAGCGCTTCAGCCTGATCGGCACCACCGACCGCGAATATCAAGGCGATCCGGCGGCGGCGCGCATCAGCGACGAGGAGATCGACTACCTGCTGGGCGTGGTCAACGCCCACTTCCGCCGGCAGATCGAACGCGCCGACATCGTCAGCCACTTCTCCGGGGTGCGTCCGCTGTACGACGACGCCACCGGCAATCCCTCGGCGATCAGCCGCGACTACCACCTGGCGCTGTCCAGCGAGCATGGCGCGGCGCCGCTGCTGTCGGTGTTCGGCGGCAAGCTGACCACCTACCGCAAGCTGGCCGAGGCGGCGCTGGAGCAACTGGCCACGTTCTTCCCGCAGATGGGACCGGCCTGGACCGCGACCAGCAAGCTGCCCGGCGCCGAGGAGCTGGACTCGGTGCGCAAGCTGGCCGAGAACCTGTGCGACGCCCATGGCTGGCTGGCCGACGACCTGGCGCGGCGCTGGGCCGCCAGCTACGGCACGCGCGCCTGGAGCCTGCTGGAGGACGCGCACTGCCTGATGGACCTGGGCGAGAACTTCGGCGCCGGCCTGTACGCCCGCGAGGTGGACTACCTGTGCGAGGAGGAATGGGCCGCCAGCGCCGAGGACATCCTCTGGCGGCGGACCAAGCTGGGCCTGGTGCTCGGCCCGATGCAGCAGCAGAAGCTGGCGCGCTACCTGCAGAAGCGCTGCGCCAACCCCGCCGCGCCTGTCGTCCACGAGCGGCTGGCGCCGCTGCGCGCGCCGATCGAGACGCCCGCCGGCAATCCCCTGCTGCAGCGCCCGACGCGCTGAGCGGGACGCCGGGCTCGTCCGTACGGCGAGCCCGGCCTGCCGTTACCAGAGCTTCAGGGTGTAGTCGATGTTGATCCGCGTCTCGTCGATGTCGCGGAAGTAGTCGTTGCGATTGCTCGCGTAGCGCCAGCGCAGCGCGACATCCTTCAGCGGACCGGACTGCACCGTGTAGGCCAGCTCGACCCCGCGCTCGATCTCGCTGGCGCGGTGATCGACGCCCGGCAGCTCGATATTGTCGCCGTGGATGTAGCGCAGCATGCCGCGCAGCCCCGGGGCGCCGAGCGAGCCGAAGTCGTAGTCGTAGCGGGCCCCCCAGGTGCGCTCGTCGGGGTTGACGAAGTCGGAGGTCATCGCCAGCTCGCTGTGCACGTGCACGTCGGTGCGATAGACGAAGGGTTGCGCGCTGGCGCCGCTCTGCTGCATGTAGCCGACCATCAGCGAGTGCGGGCCGGTCATCCAGGTGAAGCGCAGCCCCAGGCTCCGGTTGTCCACCTCGCCGGCGCGTGCGCTGCCATCCTCGCCGCTGGCAAAATAGCGCAGGTCGGTCTTCAGCTTGCTGCCCTCGCCCAGCGGCTGGGTGTGCACCAGGCCGAAGTAGTGCTGCTGGTAGATGTCCTTGAGCTGGGCGTAGTAGTAGCTGGTGGCCAAGCGCTCCGACCAGCGATAGTCGCCGCCGGCGAAGTCGAAGCGGTTCGACTCGGCCGCCTCGTTGAAGCGCCCGTAGGGACCGTTGATGCGCAGCGGCTCGTAGTTGCTCGAGTTGCGCACATTCATGCGGTCGATGTGACCGAGATGCAGGCTCAGGTTGTCGATGTCGTCCGAGCGCAGGTAGGCGCCGCGGAAGGTCGGCGTGAACAGGCGGGTCGGCACCGACAGGAGCACCGGCAACACCGGGGCGAGCGTGCCGACCTGCAGCTCGCTGGCGGAAATCTTCGCCTTGGCGGTCAGCCCCAGCTCGGAGTAGTTGTCGACCGGCTCGTTGGTAGCCGGATCGGACGGCAGCAGATCGCTACCGAGCGGGGAGCGGCCGGGGCCGCCGTCGAGCTTGAAGCCCGCGGTGCCGAGCATGTTGAGGCCGAAGCCTACCGGGCCTTCGGTAAAGCCGGACTCCATGCGCAGGATGAAGCCCTGCGCCCAGGCCTGGCTCTGCGATACGTCGTTGATCCGAGCCGGGAGGCGCGGGTTGTCGGAGCGGAAATCGCGGTCGAAATAGTAGTTGCGCAGGGTCAGGCTGGCCTTGCTGTCTTCGACGAAGCCGCCCCCTTGGGCCTGCGCCACCTTTGCTGCCGGCCAACCCGCAGCCGCGGGCAGGCTGTCGACGTAGCCGCCGGCCTGAGCCGGAGCGCCATGGACGATGGCGAGGCCGATGGCCGCCGCCAAGGAATGTTTTTTCATGTAAGGGTCCGTGCGTTGTTTTTGTTGTGGGCAGCCAGCGTCCCGGCGCCCTTGACGAGACAGGGCACCGGCCGATGGCTGGCTGGGAGACGAGCGAAGGCCGCGCGGAGCGGAGTCCGCGCGGCGCAGGATCAGCCGCGCGGCTTGCGACCGAACAGGTAGAACACCGCCACACCGGCCAGCACCAGGCCGGGCGCCGAGGCCAGCATCACCCCGGCGCTGCCGAAGCCCAGGGCCAGCATCTTGCCGGCCACCAGCGGGCCGCTCATCGCGCCCAGGCGACCGACCGCCACCGCGCTGCCGACGCCGGTGGCGCGTACTTCGGTGCGGTAGAACACCGGCGCCAGGGCGTACAGCACGCCCTGCCCGCCGGTGGCGAACATGCCGGCGGCGAAGCCGGCCAGCACCATGGCGCCGAATGCTTCGGCCATGCCCAGGGCGGCCAGCGCGGCGAGCAGGCCGCCGTAGACCAGAGCGGCCATCGCCAGCGGGCGCAGGCGCTCCATCAACACGCCGAGCATCAGGGTGCCGACGGCGGCGCCGATCTGCAGGGAGAACATCACCCAGCTGGCCTGCTTGCCGGTGAAGCCCTGGCCGACCAGCAGGCTCGGCAGCCAGCTGATCAGCATGTACACCACCATCAGGGTGAAGAAGTAGGCGCCCCACAGCAGCACGGTCGGCAGCGCGGTACCGTTGCGGAACAGTCCGTCGACCACCGGCACGCGGGCTTCGACGCTGGCGGCCTGCTTGCGGGCGCGGAAGGCCGCCGACTCCGGCAGCCACAGGGCCAGCAGCGGAACTACGAGCAGCGGCAGCACGCCGCCGACGTAGTAGACCACCGTCCAGTCGGCGGTATAGCCGGCGATGCCGATGGTCGCCGCCAGCGCCGCGCCCAGCGGCACGCCGCAGTACATCATGCTCACCGCGGTGCCGCGCAGGCGCACGCCGGCCGCCTCCGAGCACAGCGCGATCAGGTTGGGCAGCGCCGCGCCGAGGCCGACGCCGGTGAGCAGGCGCGCGGCCAGCAGGCTGTTGAGGTCCCAGGCGTGGGCGGTGGCGATGGAGAAGATGCCGAACAGCGCGACCGAGCCGATCAGCACGCCCTTGCGGCCGATGCGGTCGGCCAGCCAGCCGCCGACCAAGGCGCCGGGCAGCAGGCCGAGGATACCGGCGCTGAACACCCAGCCCATGTGCAGCTTGTCGAGGCCGAAGGCGGCGGCCATGCCGGGCGCGGCGATGCCGGGGGCCTGGAAGTCGATGCCCTCGAGCAGGGCGACGGTGAAGCACAGGGCGATGGTCAGCCAGGTGCGGCGGCTATCGTGTTCCACGGCAGGAGCCTCGGTATTCGGCACAGTGCAAGTAGTCATTATTGTTTTACCTGTGGTTTTCGGGGATGTACGAGGCCGGCCAGCGACCTCGCGGTCGCCGGCACAGCCCGGTTTTTCCTTGGGGGAATCGCTGTCCTGCGGATCAGTGGCCCTTGCCGGCCGCCAGCAGATCCAGTGCCACGTCGACGATCATGTCTTCCTGGCCGCCGACCATGCGGCGGCGGCCCAGCTCGACGAGGATGTCGAGGGTCTTCAGGCCGTACTTGGCGGCCGCCACCTCGGCGTGGCGCAGGAAGCTCGAGTAGACCCCGGCGTAGCCGAGGCCGAGGGTTTCGCGGTCGACGCGCACCGGACGGTCCTGCAGCGGACGCACCAGGTCGTCGGCGGCGTCCATCAGGCGGTAGAGGTCGGTGCCGTGGTTCCAGCCCATCCGTTCGGCGGCGGCGATAAACACCTCCAAAGGAGCGTTCCCCGCGCCGGCGCCCATGCCGGCGAGGCTCGCGTCGATGCGATCGCAACCCTCCTCCACGGCGGCGATGGAGTTGGCCACGCCGAGGCTGAGGTTGTGGTGGGCGTGCATGCCGGTCTGGGTGGCCGGATCGAGTACGGCCTTGAAGGCGCGCATGCGGTCGCGGATGTCGTTCATGTTCATCGCACCGCCCGAGTCGGCCATGTAGATGCACTGGGCGCCGTAGCTCTCCATCAGCTTGCCCTGCTTCGCCAGCTCTTCGGCCGGGATCATATGGCTCATCATCAGGAAACCCACGGTGTCCATACCCAGGCTGCGCGCGTACTCGATGTGCTGCTTCGACACATCCGCTTCGGTGCAGTGGGTAGCGATACGCACCGAACGGGCGCCCGCTTCATAGGCGGCCTTGAGGTCGTGCACCGTGCCGATGCCGGGCAGCAGCAGCACGGTGATGCGGGCGTGCTCGATGACGTCGGCGGCGGCCTCGATCCACTCCAGGTCGGTGTGCGCGCCGAAGCCGTAATTGAACGAGGAACCCTGCAGGCCGTCGCCGTGGGTCACCTCGATGGAATCCACCTTGGCCTCGTCCAGGGCGCGGGCGATGTCCTGCACGTTCTGCAGCGAGTACTGGTGGCGCACGGCATGACTACCGTCGCGCAGGGTGACGTCGGAGATGTACAGCTTCTTGCTCGGGTCGAAGGTCATGGCAGCGCTCCTCAGCCGTTGTTCATGGCGTTGTTCAGCATCGACAGCGCCATACGCTCGGCGGTGGCCAGCGCGGCGGAGGTCATGATGTCGAGGTTGCCGGCGTAGGCCGGCAGGTAGTGGGCGGCGCCCTCCACCTCGAGGAACACGGAAGTCTTCAGACCGGAGAACTGGCCGTGGCCCGGGATGGTCAGCGGCTTGTCTTCGGGAATCACGTCGAACTGCACCTTCTGCTTGAGGCGATAGCCCGGCACGTAGGCCTGCACGGCGGCGGCCATTTCCTCGACCGAGGCTTCGACCTTGGCCTGGTCGACTGCCTCGGACAGCACGAACACGGTGTCGCGCATGATCAGCGGCGGCTCGGCCGGGTTCATGACGATGATCGCCTTGCCCTTGGCGGCGCCGCCGATCACCTCGATGGCCTTGGAAGTGGTCTCGGTGAACTCGTCGATATTGGCGCGGGTGCCTGGGCCGGCGGATTTGCTGGCGATGGAGGCGACGATCTCGGCGTAGTGCACCTTGGCCACGCGCGACACCGCGGCAACCATCGGGATGGTGGCCTGGCCGCCGCAGGTGACCATATTGACGTTGGTCGCGGCGAGGTTGTCCTCCAGGTTGACCACCGGCACGCAGTACGGGCCGATGGCCGCCGGGGTCAGGTCGATCAGGCGGATGTTCGGCTTCAGGCTACGCAGGAAGGCGTCGTTCTTGACGTGGGCGGAGGCCGAGGTGGCGTCGAAGACGAAGTCGATGTCCTGGAACACCGGCAGACGGGTCAGGCCTTCGACGCCCTCGTGGGTGGTGGCCACGCCCAGGCGCGCGGCGCGGGCCAGGCCGTCGGAGGCCGGGTCGATGCCGACCATGGCGCCCATTTCCAGGTGCTGGCCATGGCGGAGGATCTTGATCATCAGGTCGGTGCCGATGTTGCCCGAGCCGACGATGGCGACTTTGAGTTTTTTCATGGGATTGCTCTCTAGGGGCACGCAGCGCGCCGATCACTCGGCCGAGAAGTTGACGGCGACCTGGCCGATGCCGTCGATCACCGCCTCGAAGCGGTCGCCGGCGGCCACGCCGACCATCGGGCCGAGGGCGCCGGTGAGGATCAGGTCGCCGGCCTTGAGCGGCTCGCCCAGGCGGGCCATGGTGCGCGCCAGCCACACCGCGGCATTCAGCGGATGGCCGAGGCACTCGGCGCCGCTGCCGCTGGAGACGACCTCGCCGTTGCGGGTCATGCGCATGGCCGCCTGGCGCAGGTCGACATCGGCAATGCGGCGCGCCGGGCCGCCGAGCACGTAGCAGCCGCTGGAGGCGTTGTCGGCCACGGTGTCGACGAAACGGATGTTCCAGTTCTGCACGCGCGAACCGACGATCTCCAGCGCCGGCAGCACCCAGCCGGTGGCATCCAGCAGCTCGGCGAAGGTGGTGTCGGCGCGCGGCAGGTCGCGCTCGAGGATCAGGGCGATCTCGGCCTCGATCTTCGGCTGCAGCACGCGGCCGAACGGCACCACCTCGTTGTCGCCGTAGCCCATGTCGGCGAACAGGGTGCCGAAGTCCGGCTGGTCGACGCCGAGCTGGGCCTGCACCTTGGGATTGGTCAGGCCGATCTTGCGACCGACCACGCGGCGCCCGCTGGCGATGCCGTGGGCGACGTTGAGGCGCTGGATGGCGTAGGCGGCTGCGCCGTTGTCCTCGCCGATCAGGCCGCGCAGCGGCTCGACGGCCTCCCCGCTCGCCTCGGCGCCGCGCAGGGCGGCGGCCAGTTGTTCCAGGGTCTGTTGGGTCACGCTCATGGCTTACCTCGGGGTGCGCGCAGATCGGAGTCCGCCGGTCGACCGCGAGCGGATCGCGGCCGGTGGCTGTCGGTGGTCGCAGAGCCGGCGGCGGGCAAAAGCCGGGGAGGCTTGTCCGCAGCGGCCGTGGGGCCTTTGTTGTCGGGGCGAGTATAGGAAGGCGCGGAAAACCCCGACAACGAAAAACCGGCGTGATGGGCACATAGTGCACATCGTTGTTTTATAAGGATTTTTTAATAAAACTCCGCCACACGGACCGGCGCGCGCCGCGGTGCAGCCCGCCTTCCCGTCGCGTTCTGGCGGCAATAAAAAAACCCGGCACCGCAGAGGTGCCGGGTGGCTCGCAAAGGCCTGTCGCGCCAGCCCGTCGGCGCGCTCAAGCCGGGAAGCGGAACGGGACGGTCGCCGCTCAGTGGCCGAGGAAGTCGAGCACCATGCGGTTGAACTTGTCGGCGTGCTCCCACTGCGCCCAGTGGCCGCAGGCGTTGAACACGTGCAGCTCCGAGTTGGCGATGCCGGCGAGCAGGCGCAGGCCGCTGTCCATCGGCACGAAGCGGTCGTTACGGCCCCAGACGATCAGGGTCTGCGCCTTGATCTCGGAAAGGCGCGGGCCGAAGTCGGGGAACTGCTTCGGGTTGGCCTCGAGGCTCTTGACGAAGTTTTCCAGGTGGTCGCGACGACCCAGCATGTTGTCCAGGCGCGCCTGGAACAGCTCCTCGGTGAGGTCGCTGGTGTCGTAGACGAAGATGTTCATCATCTTCTTCAGGTTGTCGATGGTCGGCTCGCGGTACAGGCCCTGCAGCAGTTTGATGCCTTCGGTGGGCATCGGCACGAACGGGCTGGCGCCGCCGGTGCCGCCGCCCATCAGGATCAGCTTGCCGACGCGTTGCGGGTTGCTCAGGGCGAACGCCACCGCGCTGTGGCCGCCCATCGAGTTGCCGATCAGGTGCGCGCGGTCGATGTCCAGGGCGTCGAGCAGGCCCTTGAGTACGCGGGCGTTGAGGTCGGAGCGCGAGCCGGTGCAGACGATGGAGTCGCTCTTGCTCCAGCCCGGGCAGTCCATGAGGATCACCCGGTAGCCGGCGTTCACCAAGGGCTCGACGTTGCGGTTGAAGTTGGCCCAGCCGCTGGCGCCGGGACCGGAGCCGTGCAGCATGACCACGGTTTCGGAGCCTTCGCCGCAGTCGTTGTAGTGGATGTTCAGATCCAGTTCGCCGTCCTGGATGCGGACGAACTGGCTGGTGGACGCTTCGGTCAGTGCTTGTGCAGTCATGAACGTGTCTCTCGAATTCAGGCCTGGGGGGCGAGGCGGCGGAAGGCGCCGTTGAGGTAGAGGAGCGGCTCGCCGCCCTGCTGGCCGCGGGTGGCCAGGACCTCGCAGAGGAAGGCGTGGTGGGTGCTCTCGTCGAACACCTTGACCACCCGGCAATCGAAGTTGGCCAGGGCGCCGTCGAGCACCGGCACGCCGCTGGCCAGATCGCGCCACTGGCCATGCTGGAAGCGCGCCTCGCCGTGCACACCCTCGACCATCCCGGCGAACACCCTGGCCTCGTGTTCCTGGTCGGCGGCCAGCACGTTCACGCACAGCGCGCCGTTGCCCAGGATCGCCTCGCTGGCGGCGACCTTCTTGTTGACGAACACCACCAGGCGCGGCGGCTCGGCGGTCACCGAGCAGACCGCGGTGGCGGTCAGGCCGAGGTGGGTCTCGCCGTCGCGGGCGGTGATGATGGTCACCGCGGCGGCCAGGTTGCGCATGCCGCCACGGTGGTCGTCGGCGCCCACCAGCGGCAGGCCGGCCAGTTCGGCGTTGGGCATCCAGTCCAGCAGTTGGTTGATTTCTTTGCTCACGGCTTCATCTCTCACGCAGCAGGCAGATGGGGACGGGCGGGCTTCCGAGCCAGACCAATCCGCTGTAGGGGCGAATTCAATCGCCAACTCCCCCGTCGAGGCGAATGAATTCGCCCCTACAGGCCGGGAGGTCGGCTTCATGCGACTGCCTGTCCCTCAGGCTTTGACGCCGAACGGGTTGGCCGCCGGCAGCGGGTTGCCGAGCAGCTGGCCGCCGAGCAGGTCGCCGATGTTGTCCTGGTTCTGGGTGATGTGGTTGGCGCCGACCAGGATGTCGCGCATCTGCCGCTGCATCGGGCTGCTCAGCCAGACGCCGCGGGTGGCGGTCTTCTTGAAGATCATGTGCGCGGCGTCGAAGCACTCGCCGCCGGTGAACTGGTTGGTGGCGAAGTGGCGCACGCGCACGTCCAGCGGCACCAGCTCGCCGCGCGAGGCGTAGGCGAAGGCCTCCTCGGTGTTGTGCAGCACGCGGGCCTCGCAGGCGAGGATCTTGGCGTAGGCTTCGCCCAGACGGCCCTTGATGAACGGGTCGTTGACCGCGGCGCCGACCGCCTGGTTGAGGTTCTGCCGCGGCACCATGTGGTCGATGTACAGATCGACCATGCCGCGCGCCATGCCGATGATCACCGAGGACACGGCGGCGTAGAACACGTAGAAGAACGGCATCTTGTAGAGGTTCTCGACCTGGCCGTGGGATTCGTCGTCGTAGGCGGCGATCACGTGGCTGCGGTACTCGGGGACGAAGACTTCCTTGACCAGCAGCTTCTTGCTGCCGGTGCCGGCCAGGCCGACCACGTGCCAGTCGTCGACGATCTCGACGTCGCTGCGCTGCACCCAGAACGAGCGGAATTCTATCTCGCCCTTGTCGTTGGCCACCCGGCCGCCGAGGAAGGCGCCGCCGGCGGCGTGGTCGCAGCCGCTGGAGGTCAGCCATTCGCCGTTGAGCACATAGCCGCCCTCGGTGCGCTTGACGGTGCCGAACGGTGCGTAGGAGGAGGACACCAGGCGGGTGTTGTCGTCGCCCCACAGCTCGTCGCCGCAGCGCGGATCGAGCAGGCCGACCTCGAAGGGATGCACGCCCAGCACCATCACGTTCCAGGCGCTGGACGGGCAGCCGCGGGCCAGCTCCATCAGCACCTTGTTGAGCACGTTGGGGCTCATCTGGTAGCCGCCCCAGCGCTTGGGCTGGAGGATCTTGAAGAAGCCGGCTTCCTGGAAATCGGCGATGGTTTCCTTCGGCACCATGCGCGCCTTCTCGCAGGCCTCGGCGCGCTCGCGCAGGCGCGGGATCAGCGCCTGCGCACGGGCGACGATTTCGGCTTCGCTGGGGATCTGGGTTTCGATGTGGCTCATGTCTCTGACCTCTTTCGCGCCGCGGCACGCGCTGCGGCTGACGCACTCTTGTTGTGGATGGCGCTGGCCCCGGCGGGCTCAGGCCTGCTCGGCGCTCACCACGCCATACCCGGCAATCCATTCGTTGATCGCCCGGTAGTAGTCCAGGCGGGCGGTATAGGCACCGGTGGCGGCCAGTGCGGCGAAGGCGGCGACCCAGGTACGCACCTCATGGGCGGAACGGCCGGCGGCCTTGGAGATCTCCTCGATCCTGAATTCGTCGATCTCGTCGAGACGGCCGCTGAGCAGCAGGTCGACGAAGGCCAGGTCCCAGTCGGCGTTCAGCGGGGTCTGCTGGGACAATTCGGTGCCGTAGATCTTGCCGGCGGCGATGGTGCGTTCCTGGCGGGCGGCGCGCGCCTCGGGGGTCGGATTGCGCCCGGCGATCAGGAACTCGGCGATGGCTTCGGGGGCGCTGTCCAGCAGCGGCACCGGCGGCTCGTGGGACAGCCCGCCGGTGCCGAGAATCAGCACGCGCTTGTTCAGCGTGGCGAGGAAGCGGCCGACCACTTCGCCGAGCATGCGCACCCTGCGATAAGGGGCGAACGGCGGGGCCACCGAATTGACGATGATCGGGATCACCGGATAGCGGTCGATGGCGCCGGTCATCTCCTCGAGAGTCTGGGTGCAGCCGTGGTCGACCTGCAGGCGGTGCGACAGGGCGATGTCGACGTCGTTGTCGAGGATGAAGCGGGTCATCTCCATGGCCAGCTCGCGCGGGATCGACAGCGGACCGGCCAGGCTCCGGTAGTCGCCGACACCTTCGGCGGCGGTGGCGATCACGAACGGCGGCATCAGGTCGTAGAACAGCCCGTTGTAGTGGTCCGGGGCGAAGATCACGATCAGCTCGGGATCGAAGGCCTCGACCTCGGCGCGCAGTTTCGCGGTCACCGCATCGACTTCGCCGACCACCGCGGCACCCGGGTCGTTGAGACCGCGCAGGGGGGTGTGCGACAGGCATTTCAGTTTGACAGTCATGAAACCTCCGCGGCCCTCGGCGCTGCGCGCCGGCGGGCAAGGCGTGTCGTTTCAGGAGGTTCGCAGCGCTCTGGATGGCGGCCGCCGCACCTGCGGCGTTCGCCCTGCTCCACTCGCCAACGGGCCTGCTCGCCCCCTGGTTGTTTTTTGTTCAGATCGGACAGGGGCCATTCTAGGGAGGCGCCGGCAGAAGCTGAAAAACTATCTGCCCTTGCGTGCACTATGTGCACTTCACTGATTTAAAAGGATTTTTTATCCTGTAGCGGGACGATTCGACGCGCGTGGCGAATCGCCGGAAGGAGCGGAGAGACGCATGACCATGCGGTTTTGCCGGTTTTTCCGTCTCCGTCGCGACGGCGCCGGCGAGGAGGTCGCGGCCGGGGGCGATATGGGCGTGCACGGCCATGGCGTGTTTGAATATCCGCAGCAGACCTGCCCTGGTAGCGAGCGATGACCACCAGCGAAACCGAATACAAGACCGTGCGCGGCCTGACCCGTGGCCTGCAGATCCTCAACGCCCTCAACCGGGTGGACGGCGGCGCCAGCCCGGCCCGGCTGGCCGAGTTGACCGGCCTGCACCGCACCACGGTGCGCCGCCTGCTGGAAACCCTGCAGGACGAGGGGTACGTGCGGCGCAGCGAATCGGACGACAGTTTTCGCCTCAGCCTGAAGGTGCGCGAGCTGAGCGAGGGCTTTCGCGACGAGCAGTGGATTTCCGAACTGGGTGCGCCGCTGCTCGCCGAGCTGCTGCAGGAGGTGCACTGGCCGACCGACCTGTGCACCCTGGACGTCGACGCCATGGTGGTGCGCGAGACCACCCACCGTTTCAGCCGCCTGTCGTTCCACCGCTCGATGGTCGGCCGCCGCCTGCCGATGCTGATCACCGCCACCGGCCTGGCCTACCTGGCGTTCTGCCCGGACGCCGAGCGCGAGCGCATTGTCGAGCTGCTGGCCAAGCGCGACGACGAGGAGAGCCGCCTGGCGCGCAACCCGGTGGCGCTGGACAACCTGCTGCGCCGGACCCGCCGCCTGGGTTACGGCGAGAACTACGGCACCTGGAACACCGAGGAGCGCATCGCCTCCATCGCCGTGCCGATCCGTGGCGAAAGCCGCGTGTACGGCTGCATCAACCTGGTCTACGTGCTCAAGGCGATGACCATCGAACAGGCCGCCCAGCGCTACCTGCCGGCGCTGCAGCGCTTCGCCGCGATCGTCGAACAGGGCATCCGCGAACGCGAGCAGGCGGGGCCCGTGCTGTCGTGATCCCGCTGTCCCTGCGCGAGGGGTAGGGGAAAACCGTGCAGCGTTGGCCAGCGGAGGCAGATGGAAGGCCGGAGGCAGAAGCACGGTAGAAGATCGCTGCGCGAGTCTTCTACCCTACAGCGCTATCGCGATCATCAGCGCCATGCCCGAGGCGTAGGGTGGACAACCGCGCAGCGTTGTCCACCGTAGTCGGGCAGCGGCTTACGCCGCTTCGACCTGCGTCTGGTCGAGGGCCCGGGCGAGCCGCGCTACTTCCTGACACGTGCGCACGGCGCAGGCGGGTCCGTCTTGCGGCGCAGCTTCCGGCTGATCCGCGTCTTCCAGCGAGCCAGGCCGCACGCCCGACGGCGAGATCCACAGCCGCTCGCCGACGCGCTCCTGCGCCTGATGCAATACCGCCAGGACCTGCGCCCGCTCGCCGCGCGAAACCTCGCGGCCGTCGACCACGCCCAAGGAAAGCACCTTGTAGGCCGGCAGGCGATCGAGGATCGCCGGGAGCTGCTCGGGCGCGCCCACCAGATCGACGTGCAGACCGGCCACCGGCAGGTTGGCGGCCAGGCCCAGATTGTCCTTCGTGCCGGCGAAGCGGGTGGCCAGCAGCTTCTGCGGCTTGGGCGCTTGCAGCAGGTTGTAGGCGCGCTCGAAGGCGGTGCGCCAGGCCTGCGGCAGCTCGAGGCCGAGAATCGGCTCGTCGATCTGCACCCATTCCACGCCGAGGCCGGCCAGACGGCCGAGCACCTCGCCGTATATAGGCAGCAGACGTTCGAGCAGTTCCAGTTTGTCGAAGTCCTCGCGGGCCGCGCCGCGCACCTTGCCCAGCCACAGGTAGGTGAGCGGGCCGATCAGCACCGGCTTGATCGCATGGCCGAGCGCCAGCGCCTCCTCCACCTCCTCGAACAGCTGCTCCCAGCTGAGGCGGAACTTCTGGTCGACGGTGAATTCGGGGGCCCGATAGTACTCGTGACTGGCGAACCACAGGCCCAGCGCCTGGCTGCCCGCACTGTCGCTGCAGCCGCCGCGGGCCATGGCGAACTGACTGGCGAGGCTGACGCGGCCAGCGGCGTCGCGGCAATGCTCGGGCACCACGCCAAACAGCAGCGAGTGGTTGAGCAGCGGGTCGTGCCAGGCGAAGTCGCCGACCGGCAGCAGATCGAGACCGGCGTCTTTCTGTGCCTGCCAGTGCGCGGCGCGCAGCTCGCGGCCGACCGCGCGCAGCCCGGCCTCGTCCAGGGCGCCCTGCCGGTAGGCGTCGCGAGCCTGCGTCAGCTCGCGGCCTGCGTGCGGAAAGCCGGGGTTGTGCGCCAGTGCCATTGATCTGTCTCCTCTGGTGGATGGCCGTTATTGTCGACAGCCGACGCCACGTGAGACAAACTCAATCTATTCGTGATGATCTACAGATTTATTCACGATCACGCTGCGCCTCGCCTGCCGTAGGGTGGAAAACGACCGCAGGTCTTTCCACCTTGGCGCGGATGCCGGTGGAAAATCGCTGGCGCGAGTTTTCCACGGGGTGGCCATCCACCCTGCGAGACGGGCGGCGAATCGCCTGCGCGAACTTTCCGGGGGACCAGCCCCCTACCGATCCGGCTGCAGGAGCTCCATCCGGCAATGGCCCGCACGCCTCACCGGCCAACGGGCTCCTACGGCACCACCGAGGTCACCATGCTCGAACTGCGTCACCTGAAGACCCTGCACGCCCTGCGCGAATCCGACAGCCTGGTGGAGGCCGCCGAGCGCCTGCACCTCACCCAGTCCGCCCTCTCCCACCAGTTCAAGGAGCTGGAGGAGCGCCTCGGCCTGCCGCTGTTCGTGCGCAAGACCAAGCCGGTGCGCTTCACCAGCGCCGGCCTGCGCCTGCTGCAGCTGGCCGACGTGGTGCTGCCGCAGCTGCGCGGCGCCGAGCGCGACCTGGCGCGGCTGGCCGGGGGGACCGCCGGGCGCCTGCACATGGCCATCGAGTGCCACAGCTGCTTCCAGTGGCTGATGCCGACCATCGACCAGTTCCGCGACGCCTGGCCGGAGGTGGAGCTCGACCTCGCCTCGGGCTTCTCCTTCGCTCCGCTGCCGGCGCTGGCGCGCGGCGACCTCGACCTGGTGGTGACCTCCGATCCGGTGGAGCTGGCCGGCATCACCTACGTGCCGCTGTTCACCTACGAGGCGCAGCTGGCCGTGGCCAATCAGCATGCGCTGGCGAACAAGCCCTGCGTGCTGCCCGAGGACCTGGCCGGCGAGACGCTGATCCACTACCCCGTGGAGCGCGACCGCCTGGACATCTTCACCCGCTTCCTCGACCCGGCCGACGTCGAGCCGGCCGGCACCCGCACCGCCGAGCTGACGGTGATGATGCTGCAGCTGGTGGCCAGCGGCCGCGGGGTCTGCTGCCTGCCCAACTGGGCGCTGCACGAGTACAGCTCGCGCGGCTACGTGACGGCGAAGAAGCTCGGCGAAAAAGGGCTGTACGCCACGCTCTACGCGGGGATCCGCGCCGATATGCTGGACGCCCCGTTCATGCGCGACTTCCTGCTCACCGCCAAGGACACCTCGTTCGCCACCCTCGAAGGAGTCAGTGCGGCGCGGGGGTGAGACGAGCGCACCACCGTCGCCAGCCGCCAGAACAGGGTCAAGGTGTAACGGAAGATCAGGCGGTTTTCGTCGATGTCGCTGCGTTAGTGGAACGTGCACCGGGAACGAGTTCCCTCTACAGAAGCGCCTACAGGGAGGTGCGCCGGCGGCGACGGCCAATCCGCCTACCGAAGGCGATGCCGTCGCTGGAGGGAGGGCCGGCCACGGAGACGACGAAGGCCGGCGCGCGCATGGCGCTGGCGCGTCAAGCACCTCGACGCCAAGGCAATTCGCAAGCGGTTGATCTTGAGGCTCGAAGCGATATTGCCGGCCCCCGGGCCAAGCCACCTCGCTCGCCTTTGCCATTCGTCGCCCGGTTGGCTCGTCCGGGCAAACTCCCTGCCGCTCTGTGCCGCGTCTCGCAGGCGACTGCTGGCGAATCCGGCTAAGCTGTTGTCAGCATTCGATAATAATCATGGATAGGTCCGCCATGGGTGCCTCCGAGCCATCCTCCGCAATTGCCGATCAACCGGCTTGTTCCCCTGCACGTCAGAAAGCCACGGCGGCCAGCAAACGGCGATTATGGCGAGTGCGTGCCGGCTTCGCCGTCGTCCTGCTGGCGGGGACCGTGGTTGCCGGCCGGTGGTTGATGGAGGAGGCTCGCACCGCCGAATGGCAGTCGCGCCTGATCGTCGACTGGTCGAGCAAGCTCGGCTTCGACGTCGAGCCCGGGCCGAGCGACGCCATCCGCTTCCCCAGCCAGGGACCGTTCGACCAGCGCCTGGGCTACGTCGGCCTGCCGGAGTTCATCCGCCGGCTGACCAGTCAGGGCTACGTGATCGAGCGGCAGGCGCGCTTCTCGCCGGCGCTGCTGGAGTACACCGACCACGGCCTGTATCCGCCCTATCGCGAGAAGACCCACGCCGGCCTGGACGTCAGCGACTGTCGCGGCGAGCCGATGTTCAACTTCCGCCACCCGCAGCGCCACTACGACCGCTTCGGCGATATTCCGCCGCTGGTGGTGGCCAGCCTGCTGTTCATCGAGAACCGCCATCTGCTCGACCAGGACGAGGTGTACCAGAACCCGGCGGTGGACTGGCCGCGCTTTCTCAGGGCCGCCTGGAGCCAGTTGGCAAGCCGGCTGAATCCGGACACCGACTCGGCCGGTGGCAGCACCCTGGCCACGCAGATCGAGAAGTTTCGCCATTCGCCGGAAGGACGTACGACCAACGCCGCCGAGAAGCTCCGCCAGATGCTCTCGGCGAGCGTGCGCGCCTATCACGAGGGGCGCGAGACCCTGCCGCTGCGCCGGGAAATCGTCCACGACTACGTCAACAACGTGCCGCTGTCGGCGGCGGCCGGCTATGGCGAGGTGCACGGCCTGGGCGACGGTCTGTGGGTGTGGTTCGCCGCCGACTTCGCCAAGGCCAACCGGGCGCTCGCCGGCGGGCCGCAGGTCAATCTCGCCGAGCAGGGTCTGGCGCTGCGCCAGGTGCTCGCCCTGATGATCGCCCAGCGCCGCCCGTCCTGGTATCTGGCCGACGGCCGTGCCGAGCTGGCGACGCTGACCGACAGCCATCTGCGCGTACTGGCCAATGCCGGGATCATCCCCCCCGCCCTGCGCGACGCGGCGCTGCAGCAGCAGCTGGCGTTCCGCAACCCGGCCACCGACCCGGCGCTGCCGCCGGTGCCGCCGGACAAGGGCATCAGTACCGTGCGCACGCGGCTGGTGCGTCAACTGGGCATGCCGCTGTACGATCTCGACCGCCTCGATCTGTCGGTCGACGCCACGCTCAACCAGCCGTTGCAACAGGCGGTCAGCGAGTACCTGGACAAGCTGGTCGATCCGGCCTTCGCCGAGCAGATGGGCCTGTTCGGCGAGCGCCTGCTCAGCCCCGAACTGACCGCCGACGTACGTTACAGCTTCACCCTGTTCGAGCGCGGCGCCAACGGCAACCGGGTGCGCGTGCAGACCGACACCACCGGCCAGCCGTTCGACATCAACGAGGGCAGCAAGCTGGAGCTGGGCTCCACCGCCAAGCTGCGCGTGATGGCCACCTACCTGGAGATGGTCGCCGAGCTGCATCAGCGCAATGCCGGCAAGACGCCGGCCGAGTTGCGCGAGCTGTATCACGCCGCCCACGAGCGCGACAACCTCAGCCGCTGGGCGCTGGACTGGCTGCGGGTCAATCCGCAGGCGACCCTCAGCGAGATGCTCGATGCCGCGCTGGAGCGCGAATACTCGGCCAGCCCCGGCGAAACCTTCTTCACCGGCGGCGGCGCGCACGTCTTCAACAACTTCCGCCGCGAGGACAACGGCCGCCGGCCGACCATGCGCGAGGCCCTGCGCGAGTCGATCAACCTGCCGTTCGTGCGTCTGCTGCGCGATCTGGTGCGCTACAGCACCTATCAGATGGAGAGCAGCACCCAACTGCTCTCCGACGACAAGGACCCGCGCCGCCTCGAATACCTGGCCCGCTTCGCCGACAACGAAGGCACCGTGTTCCAGCGGCGCTTCTGGCGCAAGTACCGCGACAAGTCCCCGCAGGAAATGCTCGACACCCTGCTGGAGGGCCTGCGCCTGAGTCCGCCGCGCCTGGCGGCGATCCACCGCTACCTGTTCCCGCAGGCCAGCCGGGAGGAATTCGCCCAGGTCATGAAGGCCGAGCTGGGCACCCGCCTGCCGCCGCCCAAGAAGCTCGACGAGCTGTACGACCGCTACGGTCCCGGCGCCTACAGCCTGCCGGACCAGGGCTACATCGCCCGCGTCCACCCGCTGGAGCTGTGGCTGATCGGCTACCGCCTGCAAAAACCGCAGGCCACCCTGGAGGAGACGCTCGCCGCCAGCCGCGACGAGCGTCAGGAAGTCTACGGCTGGCTGTTCAAGACCCGTCACCGCAGCGCCCGCGACAGCCGCATCCGCACCATGGTGGAGGTCGAGGCGTTCACCGACATCCACCAGCGCTGGTTGCGCCTGGGCTTCCCCTTCGACCACATGGTGCCGTCGCTGGCCAGCGCGCTGGGCAGCTCCGGCGACCGGCCGGCGGCGCTGGCCGAGCTGATGGGCATCATCCTCAACGACGGCGTGCGCCTGCCGACCGTGCGCATCGACAACCTCGACTTCGCCATCAACACGCCCTACGAGACCCGCTTCGAGCGCCTGCCGACCGAAGGCGAACGGGTAATGCGCAGCGAGGTGGCGACCGCCCTGCGCGGCGTGCTCTCCGAGGTGGTGGAAAAGGGCACCGCGCGCCGTCTGAAGGGCCTGCTGACCCAGGCCGACGGCCAGCCGATGATGATGGGCGGCAAGACCGGCACCGGCGACAACCGCTTCGAGACCGTGACGCGCAGCGGCTGGGTGACCAGCTCCACGGCGCGCAACCGTACCGCCACCTTCGTGTTCTACCTCGGCCCGCGCCACTTCGGCACCCTCACCGCCTACGTCGCCGGGCGCGAGGCGGAACGCTTCAGCTTCACCTCGGCGCTGCCGGTGCAGACCCTCAAGGGCATGCTGCCGATCCTGCAGCCCTACCTGCTGGCCGAAGCTACCGCCTGCCAGGCGCCGGCAGGCGAAAGCCAAACCGCGTCGGAGATGCTGGTCAACCGCAAGGCCCCGGCGCCATGACCCGGGCCCCTTCCGGCGCCCGCGTCGGCGCCGGTTGGCGCCGCGCCGCCCTGCTCCTCGGCCTGCTGCTCGCCGGCTGCGCCGCAACGCCATCCGGCCCGTCGCTGCCGATCCGCCCCATTCAGCCGGAGGCCGCCAGCGGCTATCAGGCCAAGCCGGGCTGGCAGCTTAAGCACTACGCGGTGGCCGCCGCCAATCCGCTGGCCGCCGAGGCCGGCCGCGCCGTCCTGCAGGCCGGCGGCAGCGCGCTGGACGCGGCGATCGCCGTGCAGATGGTGCTCGGTCTGGTCGAGCCGCAGTCCAGCGGTCTCGGCGGCGGCGCCTTCCTGCTGCATTGGGACGGCCAGCGCCTGGACGCCTGGGACGGCCGCGAAACCGCCCCGGCCGCCGCCGACGAGCAGATGTTCCTCGGCAGCGACGGCCGGCCGGTGCCGTTCATGGAGGCGGTGCTCGGCGGCCGCTCGGTGGGCGTGCCCGGCGTGCTGAAGATGCTCGAAGCGGCGCACCGCGCCCATGGCCGCCTGCCCTGGGCGGCGCTGTTCGTGCCGGCCATCGACCTGGCCGAGCAGGGCTTCGCCGTCAGCCCGCGCCTGCACCAGCTGCTCGCCGCCGACCAGTACCTGCGGCTCGATCCGGCCGCCGCCGCCTTCTACTACCACAGCGACGGCTCGCCACTGGCGGTCGGCGAACGGCTGCGCAACCCGGCGCTGGCCGAGGTGCTGCGGCGTATCGCCCGCCAGGGCAGCGCCGCCTTCTATACCGGAGCGGTCGCCGAGGATCTGGTCAGCCGGGTGCGCCGCGACCCGCGCAGCCCCGGCCGCCTGCAGCTGGCCGATCTGCAACGCTACCGGCCGCTGCGCCGTGAGGCGCTGTGCCAGCTGTGGCTGGCGCAGTACCGGGTGTGCGGTTTCCCGCCGCCCTCCTCCGGCCAGCTGACCCAGATGCAGATCCTCGGCCTGCTCGAGCAGTTGCCCACACTGGATAACGAGTTGGAGAACGGCCGCCCCAGCGCCGCGTTCCTGCACCGCTACAGCGAGGCGGCCAAGCTGGCCTTCGCCGACCGCGCCCAGTACATCGCCGACCCGGACTTCGTGGCGCCGCCGGCCGGCGACTGGCGCAGCCTGCTCGCCCCGGCCTACCTCAAGCAGCGCGCCACGCTGATCGGCGAGAAGAGCATGGGCAGCGCCAGCGCCGGAGTGCCGGGCGGCACGCCGCTGGCCTGGGCGCCGCAGGCCGCCCAGGAGGAGTACGGCACCAGCCATATCAGCATCGTCGACGCCCAGGGCCAGGCGCTGGCGATGACCAGCAGTATCGAGCAGGCCTTCGGCGCCCGCCTGCTCAGCGACGGCGGCACCGGTTTGCCGGGCGGCTTCCTGCTCAACAACCAGCTGACCGACTTCGCCCTCGCCCCGCGCGATGGCCAGGGCCGCCCGGTGGCCAACCGCGTCGAGCCGGGCAAGCGGCCGCGCTCGAGCATGAGTCCGACCCTGGTGTTCGATGCGGGGAACGGCAGCCTGCTGGCCAGCCTGGGCGCGCCGGGCGGCGCCGGGATCATCCACTTCAACGCCAAGACCCTGCTCGGTCTCTATCAATGGCGGCTGGACGCCCAGCGCGCCATCGACCTGCCCAATTTCACCAACTTCAACGGGCCGACGGTGCTCGAGAAGGAGCGCTTCCCGACGGGCACCCTGGAGGCGCTGCGCGCGCTGGGCCAGGAGGTCGAGGAAGGCGAGTTGCCCAGCGGTCTGCAGGCGATCCAGCGCAACGCGCAGGGCTGGTTCGGCGGCGCCGATCCGCGTCGCGAGGGCGTGGTGCTCGGCGAGTGATCAGCCGCGCCGCTGCTGCAGCTTGACGTAGAGCGCCTCGACCTTCTCCCGCGCCCAGGGCGTGCGGCGCAGGAAGGTCAGGCTGGACTTGATGCTGGGGTCGCTCTTGAAGCAGCGGATGTCGACGCGCTGGGCCAGCCCGTCCCAGCCATAGTGGGCCACCAGCTCGGTGAGCAGGGCTTCGAGGGTAACGCCGTGCAGGGGGTTCTTCGGGGCTTGGCTCATGGGGACTCGACCGGGAAGCGGAACAGGGGCGCGCAGGATAACCCAGGCGCCCGCCGCCGTTGTCAGTGACGCAGCAACACCAGAGCCGCGCCCACCACCGCCAGCAGCACGGCACTGCCGATCAGGATCACCCGCTTCAGTGCGTTGCCTTCGTCCGCCGCGGCCGCCACCGCCACAGCCGGGGCGGCGGCGCGCAGCGGGTTGGCGGTGGCGCCGCCGCGGCCGGTCTGCGGCTTTTCCACCGGCTTGGGCAGGTCGATGGCGCGGACGAACTGGGTGGCGTCGCTGTCTTCCTCTTCTTCGACCGCCGGGCGGCCGTCGATCTGCGGGCCGATCACCAGCAGGGTCACCGAGCCCATGCGCACCTCGTCGCCCGGACGCAGCTCGGCGGTGGCGACCTTCTTGTGGTTGACGTAGACCCCGTTGGCCGAAGCCAGGTCCTTGACCTCCAGCACGTCGTCCTTGAGGAAGAACTCGCAGTGGCGGCGCGACAGTTCCGGGTCGCTGAAGCACAGCTCGCTCTTGGGCGAGCGGCCGAAGCCGATGCCGCCCGGCTGGAGGTGGAACTTCTTGCCCACCTGCTCGCCGCTGGTGACCTGGAGGAACCAGCGCACCGTGGCGTCGGGGCGCACATTGGGCGTCTTGCTGGGTTCGAGCAGCAGCAGCTCGACGTTGCCCAGGCGCACGCGATCGCGCGAGCGCAGCTGGTACTGGCCGCTGATGCGCTCGTCGTTGACGAAGGTGCCGCCCGCGCTGTCGCAGTCGCGCAGGTAATGACGACCGTCCTGGAGGAGGATCTCGGCATGGAAGGCGCTGATCCCGGGATCGCCGAGGACCAGCTGGTTGCGGCGATCCTGGCCGATGGCGAAGCGCTCTTCGACCAGCCAGATGGGCGCCTGTCGACTGTCCTTGAAGTGCAACTTGAGCATGGGGGCTACGAGTCCTGTGCTGTATGCCGCGCTGGTCGGGGCGGCTCCCTCATTGACCGAAAAGGTTGTTCCACACCCGTTTGATCGGGTTGTTGTCCTGCGTCTGGCTGGTGCTGCCGGTCGACCGTTGCGGGGCCGGCCGGCTGGCCCGGGCGGCCTGCGCGGCGCGCGCCTCGGCGAGCAGCGCCTGGTGTTCGTCGCGCATGGCGAGCAACTCGGGGTCGTCCGGCTGCACCTGCAGGCCGCGCTCGATCATGGCCAGGGCCTCGGGGAAGTTGCCGCGCCGGTAGGCGCCCCTGGCCATGTCGCGGTACTGCAGGGCGACCCGCTGCAGGCCGTCCAGCGCCGCCTGGTTGCCCGGTTCCAGGTCGAGGACCTGCCGATAGTGGAACACCGCGCTGTCGTCCTCGGGCTGCAGCAGCCGCTGCTCGGCGAGGTTCTGCTCGGCACGCGCCAGGTGGCCGGCGATACGCGCCTCCTGCAGACGACGCAGACCGTCGAGCGCACCGGCATGCTGGCCGTCCAGGGCCAGCGCGGCACGGAAGTAGTGGTCGGCACTGTCGTCGGCCGGCTCTAGCAGCTGGCCCTCGCTCAGGCGTTGCTCGCCGACGCTGAGCAGGCCGGCGATGCGCGCCGCGGTGACCCGCTGCAGCCCCTCCAGGGCAGCGCGGTTGCGTTCTTCGATGTGCAGCACCTCGTTGAAGTAGTACTCGGCATTGTCCTGCGCCGGCTCGACCAGTTGCCCGACGGCAAGGCGCTGCTCGGCCTGGGCCAGCAGATCGTCGATGCGCTTCTGCTGCTGCCAGTAGAGGCCACCGGCGGCCAGGGTGACCAGTAGCGCCAGCACGCTGAGCACCATCGGCCACACCGCCTTGCGCGGTTTGGCTGCGCTCTCGCCCCCCCCTGCCGGCAGCGCGTCCACACGCGATGCGCTGAGGCCGACGGCCGGGCCGATGCGGGTCTCGTCGGGATCGCCGAGTTCGATCTGCTCCAGCGCCGCCAGCAGCGCGCGACAGTCGGCGAAGCGTTGCTCGGGGTCCTTGGCCAGCATGCGCGCCAGCAGGCCCTGGCAGGCGGCCAGCGGCGTCGGCAGCAAGGGCGTCGGCATCTGCACGTGGTTCATCACCGTCTGCGTGTAGTTGCTGGCGCGGAACGGGTTGCTGCCCGTGAGCAGCTCCAGGAGGATCACACCCAGGCTGTAGATGTCGCTGCGCGCATCCAGCGGCTGGCACTGCGCCTGCTCCGGACTGCTGTAGGCCGGGCTGCCGACGGCGATGCCGAACTGGGTCAGCTCGCTGTCGAGATCGAGGTCCTTGGCCACGCCGAAGTCGGTGAGCACTGCGGTGCCGTCGCCGCGGAACAGGATGTTGGCCGGCTTGACGTCGCGGTGCACCAGGCCCTTGTCGTGGACCACCGCCAGGCCGCTGGCGATCTGGCGGACGATGGCCAGGGCGCGCTCGGCGGCGAACACTTCGCCCTTGTGCTGCGCCAGGTCGCCGCCGGGCAGATATTCCATGGCCAGGTAGTGGCGACCATCGGCGAGCTGGTCGATGTCGTAGATGGTGATGATCGAGGGGTGGTGCAAGGACGCGACCAGGTGCCCTTCCTTGATGAAGCGCTGGATGAACTCCTGGTCCTCGGACTTGCTGAGGATCTTGATCGCCACCTTGCGCTGCAGCGACTGCTGGGTGGCGAGGTGGACTTCGGCCATGCCGCCCTGGCCCAGCGGGCCATGCAGGGTGTAGCCGGGAATTTGCAATGCACTGTCGCTCATGATCGGCGCCGGTCAGGTCTTGGCAGTTTTGAACAGTTTGTCGAACAGGCCGCGCGGCGCCTCGCTGGCGACCGGCGCGGCGGCGAGGCCGAGGACGATGCAGGAGATGTTGTCCCGCCCGCCCTCGCGGTTGGCTGCCTCGACCAGTTGGCTCACCAGGGCGTCGAGGGTGTCCGCGTCAAGGCAGATCCGCTGGATCTGCGCATCGTCAAGCTCGCCGGTCAGGCCGTCGCTGCACAGCAGCAGCAGCTCGCCGTGGCCCAGGGTGCCCTGCACCCGGTCCACCGTCAGCTCTTCCTCGGCGCGACCGAGGCACTGGGTCACCACATTGCGCCGCGGATGACGGCTGGCCTGCTCGGCGGTCAACTGGCCGGCGTCGACCAGCGCCTGGACCAGGCTGTGGTCGCGGGTCAGCCGCTCGATGGCCGTTGCGCCGATGCGGTAGGCCCGGCTGTCGCCGGCCCAAGCCACCTCGAAATCCATGCCGCTGAAGCGCACCGCCACCAGGGTGGTGCCCATGCCGCAGCTAGCCTCGTCGGCAGCCGCCGCGGCGAGGATGGCGGCATTGGCGCCGTGGACGGCCTCGTCCAGTCCGGCGCCGCGCTGGCTCAGCTTGCGCAGGGTCTTCACAGCCAGGGCGCTGGCCACCTCGCCGCGCTGGTGGCCGCCCATGCCGTCGGCGACCGCCCACAGGTGAAGCGACGGGCAGCAGAGGATGGCGTCCTCGTTGTGCGGGCGGACTCGCCCGGCAACCGTCAGCGCCGCGTATCCCAGGCTATGAACGGGTAGCGTGATGGACATGCTCGCGGAGGCTCCCGGCTGGGCGTTGGAGGAAGACGCGGGACGGGTTCCCGGCGGGTGATGGCCGGATAATGGCCGCGGCGAAGGATAACCGGGCGCGTCACAGCAGAGTGTGGACTGCTTGGCACATCGCGGGGCTGCGCAGGGACGGACGGGGGCGGAGCGGCATGGCGGGCAAAAAAACGGCCCGCGTTTGCCATAACGCGAGCCGTAAAACACGGAGTGATCCGTGCCTGGTTGAGCTGCCGAGCGCGCCGCCACGGGGCGCGCCGGCCGATGAGGATCAGAGGTGGGCGTTGCGGTATTCCAGCTCGGCTTCGTCGAAGCGCTTGAGCATGGCCGGCGACGGCGCGTTGCCGATGCGGCTGAACACCAGGATGCCCAGGGTGCAGAGGATGAAGCCCGGGATGATCTCGTAGAGGCCGGTCCAGCCGAAGAAGTTCTTCCACAGCACCACGGTGACCGCGCCGAGCAGCATGCCGGCCAGCGCGCCGTTGCGGGTCATGCCCTTCCACAGCAGGGAGAGGATCACCACCGGACCGAAGGCGGCGCCGAAGCCGGCCCAGGCGTAGGACACCAGGCCGAGCACCTTGCTGTCCGGATCGGCGGCGATGGCGATGGCGATCACGGCGACCAGCAGCACCATGGCGCGGCCGACCCAGACCAGTTCCACCTGGGAGGCGTTCTTGCGGAAGAACGCCTTGTAGAAGTCCTCGGTCAGGGCGCTGGAGCACACCAGCAGCTGGCAGCTGAGGGTCGACATCACTGCGGCAAGGATGGCGGACAGCAGCACGCCGGCGATCCACGGGTTGAACAAGATCTTGGCCAGCTCGATGAATACGCGCTCGTGGTTCTGGTTCACCGCACCGGCCACGTCCGGGTGGGCGGAGAAGTAGGCGATGCCGAAGAAGCCCACGGCCACCGCGCCGGCCAGGCAGAAGATCATCCACGCCATGGAGATGCGACGGGCGTTGGGGATCGACTTGACCGAGTCGGCGGCCATGAAGCGGGCGAGGATGTGCGGCTGACCGAAGTAGCCCAGGCCCCAGGCCATCAACGAGATCACGCCGACGAAGCTGGCACCCTTGAGCATGTCGAAGTTGGCGGCGTCCTTCAGCTCGATGGCGGCGAAGGTCGGGTCCATGCCGCCGGTGGCGACCATCACGATGATCGGGGTGAGGATCAGCGCGAAGATCATCAGGCTGGCCTGCACGGTGTCGGTCCAGCTCACCGCGAGGAAGCCGCCGACGAAGGTGTAGCAGATGGTTGCCGCCGCGCCGGCCCACAGCGCGGTCTCGTAGGAGATGCCGAAGGTGCTTTCGAACAGGCGCGCGCCGGCGACGATGCCGGAAGCGCAGTAGATGGTGAAGAACACCAGGATCACCACCGCAGAGAGGATACGCAGCACGCGGCTGTTGTCCTCGAAGCGGTTGGTGAAGTAGTCCGGCAGGGTCAGGGCGTTGCCGTTGTGCTCGGTCTGCACACGCAGGCGACCGGCGACGAACAGCCAGTTGAGGTAGGCGCCGACGATCAGGCCGATGGCGATCCAGCTCTCCGACAGACCGGACAGGTAGACCGCGCCCGGCAGGCCCATCAGCAGCCAGCCGCTCATGTCGGAGGCGCCGGCGGACAGCGCGGTGACGAAGCTGCCGAGGCTGCGGCCGCCGAGGATGTAGTCGGAAAGGTTGTTGGTGGAGCGATAGGCGGCGAAGCCGATCAGCACCATGGCCGCGATGTAGATCACGAAGGTGATCAGGGTCGGGTTGGTCATGCTCATGTGAGGGGATCCCAGCGATGTTGTTATCCAGGCAGCGGCTTGTGGCCACGCCCACTGTGGCAGCAGGTACCCGCGGACCGGCGGCTCCGTGCCATCCGGCTGTGGAAAGGGATGACGCCCTTTCCCCGGGTTGCATCAATTGTTTTTGTCGTGCCGCACCCACACCCTGGTGCCGCATCTTTTCCTGAACAGGCGCACGTCAACCGCCCCGAGGAGCGGACTGGCGCCGCGCACTGCTCGCTCCCCCGCGCCGGGAAAGACGCCGCCGCTCCCGTGCCGATGCACAGCGGAAGCGGTCTGCGCTGACGAAACGCACTCGGCAGCGGCCAGCGCCGACCGGCGAGCATGCGGTCACCCGCCCTTGAGTGCCCGCAGCCGGTCTGTAGCGACACGCCACTGCCTTGAAGAGAATCCGCCTACATAATGGTTTAGCCCATGCATGCAGACGTGGGCAGACTCTAGTGGCACCCGGATGACGGCTTCTTGCAAAAGACTCCGGAGTTTTTGCGAAAAACTCCGGAACAGGTGCAACCAAGATGCAGCCAAGGTGCAACCAATCAAAACGTGAGGCGCCATCCGACGGTGAGGTTGCGCCCAGGCAGTAGCACCTCATCCTTGATCAGTGAGCTGTGCTGGCGCGCCTCGGCGTCCAGCAGGTTGTCCGCCTTGAGATACAGCTGATAGTCGGCCTGGCTCAGGCGACCGTGGTAGCTGAGGCCGGCGCCGAGCATGTTGTAGCCGGCGGTCGTGGTCTCGAAGGCGGCCAACTGGTCCTGGCGCTGCACCCGGTAGAACTCCAGCTGACCATCCAGGGCTCCGCCGAAGCGCTGCTCGAGGCGTACGCCCAGGCGGTCGGCAGGAATGCGCGGCAGGTCGCCGCCGTGGCGCAGCTTGCCGCGCACGCGGTCGCCGAACAGGGTGGCGGCAAAGCGCTCGCTGAACTGGTGGCGCAGCTCGGCCTCGCCGCCGCTGAGTACGGCGTCGGCCTGGCGGTACTCGACCACCCGGAAGGCGCTTTCGGTATCGAGGCCGAGGTCGGCGGCGTAGATGAAGTCGTCCACCTGATTGCGGAACAGGCTGAAGGTAAAGGTAGTCGGGCCGGCGAACTTGCGCAGGGTGACCTCCAGGTTGTGCGAGGTTTCCTCCGTGAGGTCGGGGTTGCCCAGCTCGATGGTGCGACTGGCGGCGTGCGGGCCGAAGGCGTACAGCTCCTCGGCACTGGGCAGGCGCTACGCGCGGGATAGCGACAGGCCCAGCGAGTAGGCGGGGGCGAAGGTCCACACCGCGCCCGCCGACAGCGAGGTGCCGGCGTGGTCGGTATCCGGCGCTCCGGAGTCGGCCTCGATGTCCTGCCACTCGTGACGTGCGCCCAGCTCATAGCGCCAGGCGCCGACCGCGTACTCCTCGAGGAGGAACAGCGCGTGGTTGCCGGTCAGCGTCTGTGGCATGGGGTTTTCTGCCGTGAAACGGGCGAAGTCGCGGCGGCTGGTCTGTCCGCCGAGCACGCCATGCCAGCCATGGAACGGCCGGTGGGTCAGCTCCAGCCGCGCTTCGCTGGCCTGGTTGTCGTAGATCGCCGCAGTCGCCTCCTCCTCGATCTCGCGGTGGCGGTAATCGCTGTGACCGGCGCGCAGGCGTGCCAGCTCGAAGCCGGGCAGGGGATCCTCCAGCTCGCCGCGCAGGTCCCAGCGGTCCTGCTCGAGACGGATGAAGGGCACCGCCCCGCCATGCTCCTCGTGCTCATCCCCCTCCTCGTCTTCGTGCTCCTCCTCTCCATGCCCGTGTTCGCCGCAGTGCCACAGCGCCTCGTCCTGGTGGCAGTCGGCGTGCTCGTGGCCCGGCAGGCCGTAGCGGTTTTCCTGGCGACTCCAGGCCAGGCCCAGATAGCCGCGCGCACCGATAAAGCTGCCGCCCAGGCTGTAGCTGTCGGTGTCGTTATGGGAACCGACCTGCTTGTCGCTGCGGGGCATACCCTCGGCGCGGGGGATCTCGTAGTCGTCGGCCTGACGCTTGACGCCTTCGACGCGCATGGCGACGTTGCCCGCTCCGGCGGTGATGCCGAACAGGCCCGCGCCCTCGTTGGCCACACTGTTGGCGCGCAGCTCCAGCTCGCCTTCGTAGCCCTTCTCGGGCACGTGGGTGGGCACCCGCTTGTCGATCACATTGACCACGCCGCCGATGGCGCCGCCGCCGTACAGCAGGGTCGCGGGTCCCTTGAGCACCTCGATACGCTCGGCCAGCAGCGGCTCGATGCTCACCGCATGGTCCTGGCTGGCAGTGGACGCGTCCAGCACGTCAATACCGTCGCTCAGCACCTTCACCCGCCCGCCGTCCAGACCGCGGATCACCGGGCGGCTGGCACCGGCGCCAAAGCTCGCCGCCTGCACACCGGGCAGGCCGTCGAGCGTCTCGCCGAGGGTCGCGGCGCGCTGCAGGACCAGTTGGTCGCCCTCCAGGATCGCGGCCGGGGCGGTCATTTCCTGGACGCTGCTGGCCAGCGCACTGGCGCTCACCACGCTGGCGTCGAGTTCGAGCGGCGCAGCCTCGCTGCCCAGCGCAGCCGGCGCCAGACCCACGGCGACAGCCCAGGCCAGCGGTTGGCGGATCGTTTTCATGCATACCTCGAATGAGCGAGACGACACGCTCCCTCGCGTCCGTCCGGAATGGCGGATAACAGACAGCCGCGCAGCCTCCCTGGTGGCGCGGGGTGGCGAATCTAAAACGTAATAACGTAACAATCAAGGGCGAATCGCCACGCTGCATGCGCTCGACTCAAGCGAGGTGCAGGGTGCTCAGTAGCGTGGGGAAGGACGCTCGCCTGCGCGGGAACGCAGGCAGCCAACGAGGATCAGGGCTGGAGCGGCTGGTCGCGGCTCAGTGGCTGCGCCGCAGGCCGCGCGGGGTCAGGCCGAGGTAGCGGCGCATGGCGGTGGTCAGCGCGCTCTGGCTGGAGAAGCCGCACTCCTCGGCGATGCGCACCAGGGGCAGCGGGCTGTCGCGCAGCAGGCGGCTGGCGCGATCGAGACGCGCCTTGAGCAGGTACTGGTGCGGCGTCAGGCCGAAGCAGTCCTTGAACTGCTGGTGGAAGTGGCTGGGGCTCAGGCAGGCGACCTGGGCCAGCTCGGCGACGCCGATGCGCCGGCCGAGATGTCGCTCGATGTGCGCCTCGATGCGCTCGCGGTCGAGTGGGGTGCGCTGCACGCTGCGCGTCTCGCCACGCAGGCGCAGGTGCAGGGCCTGCAGCAGCAAGCCGCCGAGCGCCCGGGCGAGCTCGGGCTGGTCGCCATAGCGCGCCAGTTCGGCGCCGGCGTAGGCGAGCAGATGCTGGAACTCGGCATCCAGCAGCGGATAGCGCGGCACGTCGAACAGCTCGCCGAGCAACGCCCGCTCCGCCGCCGGTGCGTCGTCGCAGGCGGCCGCGTCGGCCAGATCGAGGATCAGCATGCGATTGTCGCCGACCCCGGCGAAGGCGTGGGCGGTATCGCCCGGCAGCAGGCAAGCGCGCATCCGGCACACCTCGCCGCCCTTGCCCGCCACTTCGAATTCGGCGCGGCCGGACAGCGACAGCACCATCTGGTGGTGGCCGTGGGTGTGGGTGTGCGACTGGTCGGACAGGCGCACCAGGCGAATGTCGAGCATGGCGGGCGGACCGGAGGGCAAGGTAATTGAGCATTTTACTCAAGCTCGTCCCAGGGGCCCAGTCCCGCCCGGCGCGCATGCGACGCATGGTTGAAATGCCCGTCTGCGGCCCCATGTAGCCTGAAATCCCGAATGTGCAGGAACTTCATTCATGAGCGAGCAGGAAATTCCCCACGAGGTCGTCGAAGAGGGCGAGGGCGGCAGCACCGGAGTGATCCTGCAGGGCCAGACCCTGCCGGACAAGCTGTACATCATGCCGGTCCACAATCGTCCGTTCTTCCCCGCCCAGGTGCTGCCGATCGTGATCAATCCGGAGCACTGGGCGGAGACCCTGGCCCGCGTCGGCAAGACGCCACATCACTGCGTAGCGTTGTTCTACGTGGAGAATCCGCCGCAGAGCGCCGAGGAATTCGATCCGGACAACCTGCCCGAACACGGCACCGTGGTGCGCGTGCACCATGCCAGCCAGCAGGGCGATACCCTGCAGTTCGTCGCCCAAGGCCTGGCGCGGGTGCGCATCCGCAGCTGGCTGAGCCGCAAGCCGCCGTACTTGGTGGAAGTCGACTATCCGCGCACGCCCTCCGACCCCAGCGACGAGGTGAAGGCCTACGGCATGGCGCTGATCAACGGGATCAAGGAGCTGCTGCCACTCAACCCGCTGTACAGCGAGGAGCTGAAGAACTACCTGAACCGCTTCAGCCCCAACGATCCCTCGCCGCTGACCGACTTCGCCGCGGCGCTGACCACCGCGCCGGGCAGCGACCTGCAGGCGGTGCTGGACACCGTGCCGGTGCTCAAGCGCATGGAGAAGGTGCTGCCGCTGCTGCGTCGCGAGGTGGAGGTGGCGCGCCTGCAGAACGAGATCAGCGCCGAGGTGAACAGCACCATCGGCAAGCGCCAGCGCGAGTTCTTCCTGCGCGAGCAGCTCAAGGTGATCCAGACCGAACTGGGCATCACCAAGGACGACCGCAGCGCCGACGCCGAGGAGTTCCAGAAGCGCCTGGAGGGCAAGACGGTGCCGGCGCAGGCGCGCAAGCGCATCGACGAGGAGCTCAACAAGCTGGCGGTCCTCGAACCCGGCTCGCCGGAATACGCGGTCACCCGCAATTACCTGGACTGGGCGACCAGCGTGCCCTGGGGCGTGCTGGGCAAGGACAAGCTCGACCTCAAGCGCGCGCGCAGGGTGCTCGACAAGCACCACGCCGGCATGGAGGACATCAAGGAGCGGATCATCGAGTTCCTCGCCGTCGGCGCGTTCAAAGGCGAGATCGCCGGCTCCATCGTGCTGCTGGTCGGCCCGCCCGGGGTGGGCAAGACCAGTATCGGCAAGTCGATCGCCGAAACCCTCGGCCGGCCGTTCTACCGCTTCAGCGTTGGCGGCATGCGCGACGAGGCGGAGATCAAGGGCCACCGGCGCACCTACATCGGCGCCCTGCCCGGCAAGCTGGTGCAGGCGCTCAAGGAGGTCGAGGTGATGAACCCGGTGATCATGCTCGACGAGATCGACAAGATGGGTGCCAGCTACCAGGGCGACCCCGCCTCGGCGCTACTGGAAACCCTCGATCCGGAGCAGAACGTCGCCTTCCTCGACCACTATCTGGACCTGCGCCTGGACCTGTCCAAGGTGCTGTTCGTGTGCACCGCCAACACCCTCGACTCGATCCCAGGTCCCTTGCTCGACCGCATGGAGGTGATCCGCCTGTCCGGCTACATCGCCGCGGAGAAGTTGGCCATCGCCAGGAAGCACCTGTGGCCGCGCCAGCTGGAGAAGGCCGGGGTGCCTAAGCTACGCCTGACGATCAGCGACAGCGCGCTCAAGGCGGTGATCGATGGCTACGCCCGCGAGGCCGGCGTGCGCCAGCTGGAGAAGCAACTCGGCAAGATCGTGCGCAAGGCGGTGGTCCGCCTGCTGGAGGAACCCGAGGCGACGGTCAAGGTCGGTCCCAAGGATCTCGAGGGCTACCTCGGCATGCCGCTGTTCCGCAAGGAAAAGCATCTGGAGGGCGTCGGCGTGGTCACCGGCCTGGCCTGGACCAGCATGGGCGGCGCCACCCTGCCGATCGAGGCGACACGCATCCACACCCTCAACCGCGGCTTCAAGCTGACCGGTCAGCTCGGCGAGGTGATGAAGGAGTCGGCGGAGATCGCCTACAGCTATATCAGCTCGCACCTGAAGAAGTACAAGGGCGACCCGACCTTCTTCGACCAGGCCTTCGTCCACCTGCACGTGCCGGAGGGCGCCACGCCCAAGGACGGCCCCAGCGCCGGTGTCACCATGGCCAGCGCGCTGCTCTCCCTGGCGCGCAAGCAGGCGCCGAAGAAGAACGTGGCGATGACCGGCGAGCTGACCCTCACCGGCCAGGTCCTGGCCATCGGCGGCGTGCGCGAGAAGGTGATCGCCGCGCGGCGGCAGAAGATCTCCGAGCTGATCCTCCCGGAAGCCAACCGCGGCGACTTCGAGGAACTGCCGGGCTATCTCAGGGAAGGTCTGAACGTGCACTTCGCCCAGCGCTTCGCCGACGTGGCCAAGGTGTTGTTCCCGGGCACCTGAAGCCTTGCGAACTGCAACCGTGCCGCCGTCGGCGGCACGCCCTGCGGCTGAAAAGTCATAATCATCGGCTAGGCTATAGCCCAACGTTCATAGCCCGCCGGAGCCAGCCGATGCCCTTCCCTGCCCCTCTGCGCCTGCTGCCACTCGCCGCCCTGGTCCTGCTCGGTGCCTGCGCGCAGCAGGCACCGAGCACCCTGACCCTCGAGGAGCAACCGCGCTACTGCGATCCCCTGCAGTTGCGCCCCGGCCAGGACTTCAACCTGCGCCTGCCCAGCAATCCCACCACCGGCTTTCGCTGGGTGATGCGCGAGAGCGGTGCACCGGTGCTCCATCTGCTCGGTCCCGAGGTCTACTCCACCCCGGAGGAAGCGGGTGTGGTGGGCAGTGCGGGGGTGTCGACCTGGCGCTTTCGAGCGGTCGCCAGCGGCGAGGGACAACTGGATCTGGACTACCGCCGCCCCTGGGAAAACGGCGTGGCAGCGGCGAAAAACTTCACCTGCCGGGTGGTCGTCAAATAGCCCCCTGACCTCGTGCCGCGCTTTCCACCGTTCGTCTTCCGGCACGGCAACTCCTCCGTAAATCGCCTATAGCAAATAGCACCGGCTACAGCAGAAGGAGGACATCATGGACCTTTGTGGGCGGTATCTGATGATGAGCGTGCTGGTCTTGCTGGCCGGTTGTGGCAGCCTTCTCCCCAGTCAGCGCGCGGAAATTTCGTCGCCGTTCCGTGATTATCTGGATGCCGAGAGCCGCTTCTCCCAAGCGGTACCCGGCGTAACCACCCGCCCCGAGCTGTTCTCCATGGGCTTCGACCCGCAGACCGGTGGCAACGCGCGCATGCTGTCGTTCCTCGATGTGCGCACCATGTTCGTCCAGCCGAACATTCCCATCGACTATCTGCCGGACAGTCTGGTGACCTGTCTCGAAGCCAAGGAGCGCTGCACCGGCCTGGCCTTCGAATTCAACCAGACCGATACCCAGCGCATCGGCAGCTTCTGGGCGGACGTGCTCAACTTCCGCAAGAACCGCGAGCTGAAGGGCTGGACGTTCCGCGCAGTGTTCGTGATGGTGGACGACAAGCTGGTGCACAAGGTTAGCAACGGCGAGCCGCAGATACGCAAGATGCAGGTCGACCGTAACCCGCTCGGTCCCCTGCAGGGCGCCGGCGAGTACCTTTCCGACCAGCTGAAATGAAGGAGCTGCGAGGCAGCCCGGCACTCCGCTAGAATGGCGGGCTTTCCATCCCGGAAGCGCGCCGTGAAGCAGATCCCCGACCGCCTCTACGCCAGTCCCCAGGGACAGGTCGCCGACTTCGTATTCAACGAGGCGGTGGTGCGCGTGTTCCCCGACATGATCAAGCGTTCGGTGCCGGGCTATCCCACCATCGTCGAGAACATTGGGGTGATCGCCGGCCAGTTCGCCCAGCCGAACAGCGCCCTGTACGACCTGGGCTGCTCGCTCGGCGCGGTCAGTCAGGCGCTGCGCCGCCATGTGCAGATCGAAGGCTGCCGGGTGATCGCGGTGGACAATTCGCCCGCCATGGTTGAGCGCTGCCGCGAGTACCTGCATGCTCAGGACTCGATGTTCCAGGAGTTACTGCCAGTGGAGGTGCTCGAGGCCAACATCTGCCAGCTCGCCCTCCGCCCGGCCTCGGTGGTGGCGCTCAACTTCACCCTGCAGTTCATTCCCCACGCCCAGCGCCTGGACCTGCTGACCCGCATCCGCCAGGCGCTGCTGCCGGGCGGAGCGCTGATCCTCTCCGAGAAGTTGCGCTTCGCCGACGCCGAGGAGCACGAATTGCTCACCGACCTGCACGTCGCCTTCAAACGGGCCAATGGCTACAGCGAGCTGGAAATCGCCCAGAAGCGCAGCGCCATCGAAAACGTGATGAAGCCGGACAGCCTCGGCGAGCACCGCGAACGCCTCGCGGCGGCCGGCTTCTCGAAAGTCATCCCCTGGTTCCAGTGCCTGAACTTCGCCTCGCTGATCGCCCTGCCATGACCGACCTCGCCACCCGCGCCGCCCTCCCCGCCCTGATCGACAAACTGCACGCCACACCCCTGGCCGCCTGGGCTCAAACGCTGCCGGAGCTGCTGGCCACCAAGCTGGCCGAGGGCCACGGCGACCTGCCGCGCTGGCAGGCGGCGGTGGACGCCCTGCCGGCGCTGGCGGTCGCGCGCCGCGAGCTGGCCGAGGCGTTCTTCCTCGACGGCACCAGCACCGCCGCCCAACGGGCGACGCTGGAGCAGGCGCTCAAGGGCCTGATGCCGTGGCGCAAGGGGCCGTTCGAGCTGTTCGGCGTGCACGTCGACACCGAGTGGCACTCGGACTGGAAATGGGCGCGGGTCGCGCCGCATCTGGATCTGGCCGGCAAGCGCGTGCTGGATGTCGGCTGCGGCAACGGCTACTACCAGTGGCGCATGCTCGGCGCCGGCGCCGACTGCGTGCTCGGCGTCGATCCGAACTGGTTGTTCTTCTGCCAGTTCCTGGCGATGAAGAACTATCTGCCCGAGCTGCCCACCTGGCACCTGCCGCTGGCGCTGGAGGAGCTGCCGGAAAAGCTGGAAGGCTTCGACACCGTGTTCTCCATGGGCGTGCTCTACCATCGCCGCTCGCCCATCGACCACCTGCTGGCGCTCAAGGATTGCCTGCTGCGCGGCGGCGAACTGGTGCTGGAGACCCTGGTGGTGGATGGTGACGCGAGCACCGTGCTGGTTCCCGAGGACCGCTACGCACAGATGCGCAACGTGTGGTTCCTGCCTTCGGTGCCGGCCCTGGAGCTGTGGCTGCGCCGCGCCGGTTTCGTCGACGTGCGCTGCGTAGACGTCAGCATCACCACCACCGCGGAGCAGCGCTCCACCGAGTGGATGAAGTATCAGTCGCTGCCGGAGTTCCTCGACCCGCAGAACCACGGCCGCACCGTGGAAGGCCTGCCGGCACCGAAGCGCGCCGTACTGCTGGCACGCAAGCCGTGAAGCGCTCATCCTGACTCACGGGCCGGGCGAGCGCTGGCCCGCTCGGTAACCTGGAGGCGGACACATGGCCCGCTGGCTGATGATTTTCGGTGTGACGCTGCTGCTTCTCGGCATCGCCTTGCACTTCGCGCCCTGGCTGTTCGCCTGGTTCGGCCGCCTGCCCGGCGATATCCGCATCGAGTCGGAACGCAACAAAGTATTCATCCCGATTACCTCGATGCTGCTGATCAGCATCGTGGCCAGCCTGCTGCTCAGCCTGTTCCGGCGTTGAAGGCGAGCGTAGGGTGGAAAACGGGCGAAGCTCTTTTCCACCAATCAGGGCGCGGTGGAAAACACTCCGCGGCTTTCCACCGGGTGACCATCCACCCTACCCCGACCGACAGCCTTCAGCGCGCCGCCGCAGCGACGATCAGCGCCTTCATCTCCGCCACCGCCTGCTTGAAGCCGACGAACAGCGCGTGGGCGACGATGGCATGGCCGATGTTCAGCTCGTTGATGCCGCGAATCGCCGCCACGGCTTCGGCGTTGTGGTAGTGCAGCCCGTGGCCGGCATTGACGATCAGGCCATGGCTCAGGCCGCACTCGACGCCGTCGCGGATGCGCGCCAGCTCGCAGGCCATCTCCGCCGGGCCATGGGCGTCGGCATAACGACCGGTGTGCAGCTCGATGGCCGGTGCGCCGATACGCGCGGCGGCTTCGATCTGCCGCGGGTCGGCGTCGATGAACAGCGACACCTCGCAGCCGACCGCGGCCAGGCGCTCCACCGCAGCGCGGATGCGCGACTCCTGGCCGAGCACGTCGAGGCCGCCCTCGGTGGTCAGCTCCTGGCGAGTCTCGGGCACGAAGCAGGCGTGCGCGGGACGGATCTGCTCGGCGAAGGCCAGCATTTCCTCGGTGACGCCCATCTCGAAGTTCATCCGCGTCTGCAGCACTTCGGCGAGCAGGCGCACGTCGCGATCCTGGATGTGCCGGCGGTCCTCGCGCAGGTGCACGGTGATGCCGTCGGCACCGGCCTCCTCCGCGTCCAGCGCCGCCTTCACCGGGTCCGGATAACGGGTGCCGCGGGCCTGGCGCAGGGTGGCGATATGGTCGATGTTGACACCCAGCAGGATGCGGTTGGCTTCAGTCACGACGGGACTCCTTGCGATTGATGAACAGCTCGCGGCTGACCAGCGGCCGGCCGCCCAGATGTGGCGCCAGCGCCTGGCGCATCAGCCGCTTGGCGGCAGCCAGGGCACCGGGCGCCGCCCAGTCGGCCTGGGCCAGGGCGAGCAGCTCGCGGCCGTGGAACAACCCGGGTTGCAACTGGCCAACCGGCTGGAAACCATCCTCGGGCAACCACTGGTACAGCGCCGCGGGATCGACCGGCTGCCCCTGGCAGTCGCGATCGAGAGCGAAACCATAGCCCAGATCGTCCAGCAGCCGCCATTCAAAGGCACGCAGCAGCGGCTCCAGCGGGCAGCCGGCCGCCAGCGCGGCCAGGGTGGCGGCATAGTGATCGAACAGGGCGGGATGCGGGACCTCGGCCGGCAGCAGGCGAACCAGCAGCTCGTTGAGATAAAGGCCGCTGAACAGGGCCTCGCCGGTCAGCAGATGGGGAATGCCGAGCGCCTCCAGACGGGCGACGGTCTTCAGCTCGCCATGCCCACGCAGCTCCAGCTCCAGGGGCAGGAACGGGCGCGCCAGACTGCCCGCCTTGCCGCGCGCCGCCCGTAGCACCGCGCGCAGGCGCCCCTCGGCGGTGAGGAAATCCACCAGAGCGCTGGTTTCCTTGTAGGGACGGGAATGCAGGACGAAGGCCTGGCGGGAAGACATGGGTTGGACACCTGCAGAGACGCTCGCGGGAAGCGGAAGGGGCCAACCGTGGAGCGACATGGCCGATCACCGACGTGCGCCGGGCGGACCTGAGATCCGGCCAGCGCGCGATCAGTCAGCTATCGCCATAACCGAGCGAGCGCAGGGCGCGCTCGTCGTCGGACCAGCCGCTCTTCACCTTGACCCAAAGATTGAGCATCACCTTGCTGCCGAACAGCTCTTCCATGTCGCGGCGGGCGTCCTGGCCGATACGTTTGATGCGCTCGCCCTTGTCGCCGATGATGATCTTCTTTTGCCCGTCCCGCTCGACCAGAATCAGCGCGTGGATATGCAGGATGCGGCCCTGTTGCTGGAACTGCTCGATCTCCACGGTGACCTGATAGGGCACCTCGGCGCCGAGCTGACGCATCACCTTCTCGCGCACCAGTTCGGCGGCCAGGAAGCGCGAGCTGCGGTCGGTGAGTTGGTCTTCCTCGAAGAAGTGTTCGCCCTCGGGCAGGCGCTCGCCGACCAGGCGCTCGAGGGTTTCCAGGTTCTGCCCATGCTGGGCGGAGATCGGCACGATCTCCGCGTTGGGCAATTGCTCGGTCAACCACTGGAAATGCGGCAGCAGCTCGCCCTTGTCCTCCAGGCGGTCGATTTTGTTCACCACCAGCAGCACCGGACAGGTCACGAACTTGACCCGGTCGAGCACCATCTGGTCCTCGTCGGTCCAGCGCGTGCGGTCGACGACGAAGAGCACCACGTCGACGTCCTTGAGCGCCGCGCTGGCGCTGCGGTTCATGTAGCGGTTGAGTGCCTTGTCGTTGTCCTTGTGCATGCCGGGGGTATCGACGTAGATCGCCTGTACCGCCCCCTCGGTCTTGATGCCGAGCAGGGTGTGCCGGGTGGTCTGCGGCTTGCGCGAGGTGATCGCCAGCTTCTGGCCGAGGATGTGGTTGAGCAGGGTCGACTTGCCGACGTTCGGCCGGCCGACGATGGCCACATAGCCACAGCGGCTCACCTGGGATTCAGTCATTGCCATTCTCCACGCCCAGAGCCACCAGTGCCGCTGCGGCCGCCACCTGTTCGGCGATGCGCCGGCTGGCACCCTGACCCCGGGTCTTTTCATTGAGCAGGGCAATCTCGCATTCGACGAAGAAAGTCCGGCAATGCGGCTCGCCCTGGATGTCCACCACATCGTAGCGCGGCAGTTCGCAGGCGCGCGATTGCAGGAACTCCTGCAGGCGGGTTTTCGGATCCTTGTTGGTGTCGACCAGCGTCAGCTCGTCGAAGTACGGATCCAGCCAGGCGAGCACGCGGTCGCGCGCGGTATCCATGCCGGCGTCGAGGTAGATGGCGCCGATGAGCGCCTCGGTGGCATCGGCGAGGATGGATTCGCGACGGAAACCGCCGCTCTTCAGCTCGCCGGAGCCCAGCCGCAGGTATTCGCCGAGGTCGAACACGCGGGCCAGCCGGGCCAGGGTCTCGCCCTTCACCAGCCGCGCGCGCAAGCGCGACAGCTGACCTTCGCGGGCCTGGGGAAAGCGCTTGAACAGCGCCTCGCCGACCACGAAGTTGAGGATGGCATCACCGAGGAATTCCAGCCGCTCGTTGTTGCGGCCGGCGAAGCTTCTGTGGGTCAGGGCCAGGATCATCAGACCCTGGTCCTGGAATTTGTAGCCGAGCTGACGCTCGAGTCGATCAAGCGGATTGCTCACGGGGCTCTGACACGGTATTCGCGGTCGAAGTGCACGACCAGGTCAAGGTTCTCGATCAGCGGCTCGCGCTTCTCGTAGCTGAGATGGACAAGGAACTCGTTGCTCTCCATGCGCACGTCCATCACCTTGCGCAGGTCGAGATCACGGATGTTGTTAACCTGAGTTGCACGCTCAATGTGCGAGAAGAATTCGCCGGGCGTGCGAAGGTCCAGGGCTTTTTCATTTTCGACGCCCGTAATGCTCTTCTGCAACGCGAAGAAGTCGAAGTAGTGCGGGAGGACCTTGAACGCAGTACTGGCCAGGAAGGCCACCACGGCCAGTACCACCAGCCAGCTCAGCATCGACAACCCTTGCTGCGAACGTGCAAATTTCATGATCGACCTCGTCTCCGTGGACTGTTCAGCGCATCAATGGATCAGCCCGACACGCTCGAAGGTCGGCAGGTGGCCGAGCTTGGGCGCAGGCCAGCTCATCCACACGGCGAATGCCTTGCCGACGATGTTGCGGTCAGGAACCATGCCATGCAGCTCGACGGGAATCGCCGGATCGTCCCAATAACGGCTGTCGTTGGAGTTGTCGCGGTTGTCGCCCATCATGAAGTAGTGCCCGGCGGGCACCACCCACTCGCGGTTCGGTTCGATACGGTAGCGGTGCATTTCCTTGCGGATCAAGTGCTCGACCTCGCCCAGCTTCTCGCTGAACAGGCGCGCACTGCCGAGGCTGCCCGGTTCGTCGCCGAGCAGTTGCTCGGCCACCGGCTGGCCGTTGACGAACAGACGCTTGTCGCTGCTGTAGCGCACATGATCGCCCGGCAGGCCAACCACCCGCTTGATGTAGTTCACGCTGGGCTCGCTCGGATAGCGGAACACCATCACATCGCCGCGCTGCGGGTCGCCAATCTCGATGACCTTGCTGTCCACCACCGGGAGACGGATACCGTAGGAAAACTTGTTGACCAGGATGAAGTCGCCCACCTCGAGGGTCGGCTTCATCGACCCGGAGGGAATCTGGAACGGCTCGACCAGGAAGGAGCGCAGCACCAGTACCAATGCCAGGACCGGGAAGAACGACTTGCCATACTCCACCAGCACCGGCTCGCGCGCCAACCGCTGCAGCACCTGCGGATCGGCCTGGTTGACGTTGCCCTGGTAGGAGGCGATTGCCGCGCGACGGCGCGGGGCGAGATACAGGAGATCGATCAGCGCCAGCACGCCGCACACCGCAACGGCGATCACCAGCAGCAACGGGAAGTTCAGAGTCATGTCCTCAGCTGTCCACCTTGAGCACGGCGAGGAAGGCTTCCTGTGGGATCTCCACGCTGCCGACCTGCTTCATCCTTTTCTTGCCGGCCTTCTGCTTCTCCAGCAGCTTCTTCTTGCGGCTGACGTCGCCGCCGTAGCACTTGGCCAGCACGTTCTTCCTGAGTGCCTTGACCGTCGAGCGGGCCACCACCTGCCCACCGATGGCCGCCTGAATCGCGACGTCGAACATCTGCCGCGGGATCAGTTCCTTCATCTTCTCCACCAGCTGACGGCCCTTGTAGGCCGCATTGTCGCGATGGACGATCAACGCCAGCGCGTCGACCCGTTCGCCGTTGATCAGCACATCCAGACGCACCAGGTTGGCGGGCTGGAAACGGTCGAAACCGTAGTCCAGCGAGGCGTAGCCGCGGCTGGCCGACTTCAGGCGGTCGAAGAAGTCCATCACCACCTCGTTCATCGGCAGGTCGTAGCTGACCTGCACCTGGCTACCGAGGAAGTGCATGTCGCGCTGCACACCACGTTTCTCGATGCACAGGGTGATCACGCTGCCCAGATGATCCTGGGGAACCAGGATGTTGGCCCGGCAGATCGGCTCGCGCATTTCGGCGATCGACGAAATGTCCGGCAGCTTGGAGGGGTTGTCGACGTAGACGATGTCGCCGTTCTTCAGCACCACCTCGAACACCACGGTCGGCGCGGTGGTGATCAGGTCCAGATCGTACTCGCGCTCCAGACGCTCCTGGATGATCTCCATGTGCAGCATGCCGAGGAAGCCGATGCGGAAGCCGAAGCCCAGTGCATCGGAGCTTTCCGGCTCGTACTGCAGCGCGGCGTCGTTGAGCGTCAGCTTCTCCAGCGCGTCGCGGAAATCCTCGAAGTCGTCGGAGCTGACCGGGAAGAGGCCGGCGTAGACCTGCGGCTTGACCCGTTTGAAGCCAGGCAGCACATCGACATCGGGGGTATTGGACAGCGTCAGGGTATCGCCCACCGGAGCGCCCTGGATGTCCTTGATGCCGGCGACGATGAAGCCCACCTCACCCGCCTTGAGGTCTTCGGTGGCGGTGTGCTTGGGAGTGAACACGCCGACGCTGTCGACCTGGTGAACCTTGCCGGTGGACTTGACGAGGATCTTGTCGCCCTTCTTGACGCGACCGTGGCGCACCCGCACCAGCGAGACCACGCCCAGGTAGTTGTCGAACCAGGAATCGATGATCAGCGCCTGCAGCGGCGCGTCGATCTCGCCTTCCGGCGCCGGGATCACCGAGACCAGGCGCTCGAGCACGTCGACCACGCCCATGCCGCTCTTGGCGCTGCAGGCCACGGCGTCGGTGGCGTCGATACCGATGACGTGCTCGATCTCTTCCTTGACCCGCTCCGGCTCGGCCTGGGGCAGGTCCATCTTGTTCAGCACCGGCATCACCTCGAGACCCTGCTCGATGGCGGTGTAGCAGTTGGCCACCGACTGCGCCTCGACGCCCTGGCCGGCGTCCACCACCAGCAGGGCGCCCTCGCAGGCCGCCAGCGAGCGGCTGACCTCGTAGGTGAAGTCGACGTGGCCGGGGGTATCGATGAAATTCAGCTGGTAGGTCTGGCCGTTCTGCGCCTTGTAGTGCAGGGTCACACTGTGCGCCTTGATGGTGATGCCGCGCTCGCGCTCGAGGTCCATCGAGTCGAGCACCTGGGCCTCCATCTCGCGGTCGGACAGACCGCCGCAGATCTGGATGAAGCGGTCGGCCAGGGTCGACTTGCCATGGTCGATGTGGGCGATGATGGAGAAGTTGCGGATATGACTCAGATCACTCACGGGCTCAACACTCGAAGGGAGCGCGGGCCTGGCCCGCCGAAAATAGCCGGGAAGTTTACCTGATCGCCCGGGCAGGCGTCACCACGGCTCGGCCAACTCCCCCAACAGAAACGACAAGGGGACGAATCGCTCGTCCCCCGTCCACCGCTACGCCCCTTATTCGGCCAGCTTGAAGGTGATGAAGCTGGCCCGCCCCTGACGCAGCACGCGCATCGATACGCTGCGATTCTTCGGTAGCGCCTCGGCCACCTTGCTGAAGGTCTTGGCCGAATCGATCGACTCATTGTTCAGGTGGGTGATCACATCACCCGGACGCAGGCCAATGAGCGCCGCCGGCCCCCCGTCCTGCACCTCGCGGATCAGTGCGCCGCCATTCAGCTCCAGAGCCTGTTTCTGATCCGCAGCGAGGTCGACCACGGTAACCCCCAGGCGATTGCTGCTGCGCTCCGCGCCTTTTTTGCCAGCGGCGGCGACCGCCTCGCCGTCCTCCGGCAGGGCACCGACCGCCAGCTCGAGCTTCTTGCGCTCGCCGTTGCGCACCACATCCAGGGTTACCTCGGTGCCCGGCTTCAGAGTACCGACCAAGTGGGGCAGGTCGGCCGAAACCTGAATCGGCTGACCATCGAGGGAGAGGATCACGTCGCCCACCTGCAAACCGCCCTTGGCCGCAGGGCCGTTCTCCAGCACCTGGGCCACCAGGGCACCGGCCGGCTTGTCCAGGCCGAAGGTCTCGGCCAGATCCTTGTTCACTTCCTGGATCACCACGCCGAGCCAGCCGCGGCTGACCTTGCCCTCGCTCTTGAGCTGTTCGGCCACGTTCATCGCCACGTCGATGGGAATCGCGAACGACAGGCCCATGAAGCCACCGGAACGCGTGAAGATCTGCGAGTTGATGCCGACCACCTCGCCGCCCAGGTTGAACAGCGGGCCACCGGAGTTGCCCGGGTTGATCGCCACGTCGGTCTGGATGAACGGCACATAGTTCTCGTCCGGCAGGCTGCGCCCCTTGGCGCTGACGATCCCGGCGGTCACCGAGTGATCGAAACCGAACGGCGAGCCGATGGCCACCACCCACTCACCAACCTTGAGCGCATCGGACTTGCCGAGCTGGACGGTCGGCAGGTTGCTGCCCTCGACCTTGAGCAGGGCCACGTCGGTGCGCGGATCGGCCCCGACCAGCTTGGCCGGCAGCTCGCTGCGGTCGGACAGGCGCACGACGATCTCGTCGGCGTCGGCGACCACGTGGTTGTTGGTCAGCACGTAGCCGTCGGCGGAAATGATGAATCCCGACCCCAGCGACTGCGCCTCGCGCTGGCGCGGTGCCTGCTGGGGCAATTGCGGAATGCTGCGCTCGAAGAATTCGCGGAACATCGGCGGCAGGCCTTCCAGATCCGGCATCTGCTGCACCCCGGCAGCCGGGGTAGCGATGATCTGTCGGGTACTGATGTTCACCACTGCCGGCGAAGCCTGCTCGACCAGCGCGGTGAACTCCGGCAACTGGGCATTGGCCACCAGCGTCTGGGCCAGCGCCAGCACGGCGACCAGCGATAGCACTGCGCGTTTCACGATAGACATGGAACCCCGACTCCCTCTGTGCTCAATGAAGATCAATGCGCCTCAACGGCTCGCCGCGCATGACCAGCTCGGCGCGCAGAACCACCGGCTGGCAGCCCGGATCGTGCTCGTGGCGCCGGCTGCGCCAGCGCACCAGCCACCAGGCGGCGAAGAATCCACTGAGGCCCGCGAGAATGACAAAAGACTCATCCAGTGCCAACCACTCTGCCAGCATTGCGCCGGCGAACAACCCCAGCAAGGGCAACAGATAAACCCGCAGCGCACTGCCCAGCACGAGATCCTCGCGGATGCCGATGGTCACCCCGTCGCCCACTGCCAGTTGCAGGTCGGTCAGGGCGCGCACGTAACCACGGCGCTGCCCCACTCCCAGCTTCTCCATCAGTCCCTGGCCGCAGCCGGAACTTGCCGAGCAGCCGTTGCAGGTGCTGCGCCGCAGGGTTTCCACCCATACCGCACCTTCCTCGACGGCAACGACCCGCCCCTGCTCTTCGACCATGCGCGCTTAACGGGCCGGAGCCTCGTCAACGGTCGCCGGCGCGGCGGCGTCGGCCGGCACGGCACGCAGCAGGTCGTCCGCCTGAGCGGGCTGGGCGGGCTCGGTCGGAGCCTCTTCGGCCGGGAAGCTGGCCAGCACCGCCGGTCCCTGCGGCACCGCCATCGCCGGCAGGGTCGGCTGCGGCTGCTGAACCGCCGCCGGCTGCTGAGCCAGCTGGGGCGCGGCGTCGTCCTGACTGTTGTAGAAGCGTACCCCGGCCAGCACGGCGAGGGTCACCGAGGCAGCCACGGCCAGCCGCCCGAGCTGCCGCCAGCCCGAAGAGGCCGCCGGCTGCGCCGGCGCTGGCTCTGCCTCGGCGGCGATGGCGGCGGACACGGCGGAAGCCAGGTCCAGGCCCGGCAGCACGGCCTGTTTATGCATCACGTCACGGGCCAGCTGCAAGCGCGCCCAGCGCTCGCGCAGCGCCGGATCCTCGCCGGCCGCCGCGAGCACGCGACGCAGTTCCAGCTCATCGGCTTCGCCGTCCATGACGGCGGACAGCGACTCGTCCAGCACTACACGGTTCATGGTTTTCCTCTCTTGGCTTGCGCCAGGTTTCAGGCTTCCTGCAGCAGCGGCTGCAACGCCTTGTCGATCGCTTCACGCGCGCGGAAGATCCGCGAACGCACCGTCCCCACTGGACATTGCATGGCCGTGGCAATGTCCTCGTAACTCAGTCCCTCGAACTCGCGCAGGGTCAGCGCCGTGCGCAGGTCGTCGGGTAGCTGCTGGATGGTTCGATGCACGGTGGCCTCGATCTCATCGCGCAGCAAGGCGCGCTCCGGTGTCTCGATATCCTTGAGGGCATGGTCGCCCTCGACGAACTCGGCATCCTCGGCACTGACATCGATATCCGGCGGACGCCGACCACGGGCCACCAGATGGTTCTTCGCCGTGTTCACGGCGATGCGGTAGAGCCAGGTATAGAAGGCGCTATCACCGCGGAAATTGGTTAATGCACGATAGGCCTTGATGAAGGCCTCCTGCGCCACATCCTGAGCTTCCTGGGGATCGTGCACGAAGCGCACGATCAGTCCGAGGATCTTGTGCTGATACTTGAGCACCAGCAGATCGAACGCGCGCTTATCGCCACGCTGGACCCGCTCAACCAGCTGCTGATCCGGTTCCTGGGTTTGCATTCATGCTCCTTCCAACGCCCGGAGAGTACGAGGCGCCCAAGTACCGGTCTGCTTAAATAGACTTCGGCACGGCGCTAAAGTTCGTCTCTGCGGGATGCTTTTCCCCGAGTCGTCGAGACCGGGGTTTGCAAGTCATGTCGGCTGCGCTGGGCGGCCGACGGTGGATCTGCTTCGCCACAGACGCATGGCACTGAAGAGTGTGACACGCGGGCCGGCTTGCCTCCTGGGCAACCCGAGTGAGAACGCAGATGATGGTCAAAGTTCCGCTGTATTGTGCCGGCAGGCCCTTCTATATACTAGGGCGCTGTTTACCGCGGAACGGTGTACATGAGCCAACACTATCAGCATGACGTACTGGTCATCGGCAGCGGCGGCGCCGGCCTGTCCCTCGCCCTCAACCTGCCTGCGCACCTGCGTGTGGCCGTGCTGAGCAAGGGACCACTGGACGGCGGTTCGACCCCGCGCGCCCAAGGCGGCGTGGCCGCCGTGCTGGACGATGGCGACAACATCGAGTCGCACGTGCATGACACCCTGGTCGCCGGTGCCGGCCTGTGCCGCGAGGATGCCGTGCGCTTCACCGTCGAGCATAGCCGCGCGGCGATCCAGTGGCTGATCGACCAGGGCGTGCCCTTCACCCCCGATGCCGAACATCAGGACGGCGAGCGCGGTTTCGCCTTCCACCTGACCCGCGAGGGTGGCCACAGCCATCGACGCATCATCCACGCCGCCGACGCCACCGGCGCAGCCATCTTCACCACGCTGCTCGACCATGCCCGGCGGCGCCCGAACATCGAGCTGCTCGAAGACCGCGTGGCGGTCGACCTGATCACCGAACACAAGCTCGGCGGCCCCGGACGGCGCTGCCTCGGCGCCTACGTGCTGAACCGCCAGAGCGGCGAGGTCGACACCTACCGCGCGCGCTTCGTGGTGTTGGCCACCGGCGGTGCCGCCAAGGTCTATCTGTACACCAGCAACCCCGACGGCGCCTGTGGCGACGGCATCGCCATGGCGTGGCGTGCCGGCTGCCGGGTCGGCAATCTGGAGTTCAACCAGTTCCACCCGACCTGCCTGTACCACCCGCAGGCGAAGAACTTCCTGATCACCGAGGCGGTGCGTGGCGAGGGCGGCCTGCTCCGGCTGCCGAGCGGCGAGCGCTTCATGGACCGCTTCGACCCGCGCGGCGAACTGGCGCCGCGCGACATAGTCGCGCGCGCCATCGACCACGAGATGAAGCGCCTCGGCATCGACTGCGTGTACCTCGACATCAGCCACAAGCCGGCCGAATTCATCAAGGCGCACTTCCCCACCGTCTACGAGCGCTGCCTGGCATACGGCATCGACATCACCCACCAGCCGATCCCGGTGGTGCCGGCCGCACACTACACCTGCGGCGGCGTACTGGTCGACAGCCGCGGCCAGACCGACGTGCCCGGCCTGTATGCCATCGGCGAGACCAGCTTCACCGGTCTGCACGGCGCCAACCGCCTGGCCAGCAACTCGCTGCTCGAATGCTTCGTCTACGCCCTCTCGGCGGCCGCCGACATCGCCGGCCAGCTGCAGGAGGTGGCCATGCCCGGCCAGTTGCCGACCTGGGACGCCAGTCAGGTCACCGACTCCGACGAGGACGTGATCATCGCGCACAACTGGGACGAACTGCGGCGCTTCATGTGGGACTACGTCGGCATCGTGCGAACCAGCAAGCGCCTGCAGCGCGCCCAGCACCGCGTGCGCCTGCTGCTCAGCGAGATCGACGAGTTCTACAGCAACTACAAGGTCAGTCGCGACCTGATCGAGCTGCGCAACCTGGCGCTGGTCGCCGACCTGATGATCCGCTCGGCCATGCTGCGCCGCGAGAGCCGCGGCCTGCATTACACCCTCGACTACCCCGGCCAGCTGGAAAAGCCGCTGGACACCATCCTCATCCCGCCCTGCTATCACCCGGCCTGAGCATCCCGCTCAAGCCGGCTCCACCTCATCCACCGCCGCCCAGCGTCGCCGGGCGAACTTCAGGCGCACGCGCAGGCGGCGGTGCTGGTCGCGCGTCAGGCTGTCGGCGGCGACGCACAGGCCGCGGTCGAAGCGCTGCCCGGGACGGCGGAAGTGCAGGATCACCGCCTGCGGCAGGGCCAGGCTGCCCGGCCGCAGCTGCACCGCCACCCAGCCTTCGGCGGCATTGCGCAGCTGCCAGCCGCGCTCGTCGTGGCGCAGGGCGGTGAAGCTGGCGGGATGACGGAGCAGGATGGCGCGTGGCAGATGCCAGGCGGCGTGGAGCAGGCAGGCCAGCAGACCGGCAATCCGCGCCCACAGGGGCAGCGCGGCGAGCGTCAGAGCCAGCAGCGCCAGCCCCGAGCAGAAGAGGTAGAGTGCCAGCAGACGCCGCGACGGCCGCCAGTGGCACTCGAAGGGTTCACTTGGGCTGGACACGGTCCAGGATCATGCGAACCATGCGCTGGTGATCGGCGTTTTCCGACACGCTGTAACCCATGAACCAGCTGAACAGGTCGGGGTCCTCACACTTGAGCAGGTTGCGGAAGCGCTCCTGGTCGGCCACCTCCAGCTGCGGATAGGCCTCCTCGAGGAACGGCTTGAACAGCACGTCCAGCTCCAGCATGCCGCGCCGGCACTCCCACTGCAGTCGCTTCAGTTCGATATTTTCTTCGGTCATCTCGGCCTCCTCGGCAATCGCGGCATTATAACGATGCCCCGGATAGCCGCCAGCCTGCCGGCTGACAAGGGCCGGCGGGCGGCTCTATGATGGCCGTCCCGACCTTCGCACCGGCGACCGACCCGATGTCCGCAACCGCTTTTTTCACCCCGCTCGATCATGAAGGAGTCCTCGCCGTCGCAGGCGCGGACGCCGCCAAGCTGCTCCAGGGACAGCTGACCTGCAACCTCAACTACCTGAACGCCGAGACCAGCAGCCTGGGCGCGCGCTGCACGCCCAAGGGACGGATGATCTCCAGCTTCCGCATCGTCCCGCTGGGCGAGCGCTTCCTGCTGGCCATGGCCCGCGAACTGATCGAGGCGCAGCTCGCCGACCTGAAGAAGTTCGCGGCGTTCTTCAAGGCCCAGTTGGCCGATGACAGCGAGGCCTGGGTGCGTTTCGGCCTGAGCCAGGGCGACGGCGTCCTGCTCACCCTCGGCCTGGACCTGGCCTACGCCGACGGCAGTGTGGCGCGCAACGGCGAGCTGCTGGCCGTGCGCCTGCGCGACGGCCGCGCCGAATTGTGGGCGCCGGCCGGCGAAGCCGCCAACCTGCGCCAGCGCCTGGCCGCCCAACTGGCCGAGGGCAGCATCAACGACTGGCTGCTCGCCCAGGTGCGCGCCGGCGTCGGCCAGGTGTTCGGCGCCACCCGCGAGCTGTTCATTCCGCAGATGCTCAATCTGCAGGCACTCGGCGGGGTCAGCTTCAAGAAGGGCTGCTACAGCGGCCAGGAAATAGTCGCGCGCATGCAGTACCTCGGCCAGCTCAAGCGCCGCCTGTACCGCCTGCGCCTGGAAGGCGGGGAACTGCCGATCGCCGGTGCCGAGCTGTTCTCGCCGGTGCACGGCAGTGCGGTGGGCGAGGTGGTGCTGGCCGCCCGCGACGGCGCGGCCAGCGAGCTGCTCGCCGTGCTGCAGAACAATGCCGCCGAAGACGGCCGCCTGCACCTCGGCAGCCTGGAGGGCCCGGCGCTGCAGTTGCTCGAGCTGCCCTACACGATCGACAACGAGCGCGACGCCAAACGTTGAGTCATCCAGCCGGGTGTGGCCTCGAGAGCTCGATACGACGTTGCCGCACGCGCATCCCTGTAGGAGCGAATTGATTCGCCCCCCGGCCATGCCGGGCGACTGAACTCGCCCCTACAGGACAATCGCCCGTCGAGACACACTCCAAGCCGCGCGGCAGCTCTCGGGAGCGCGGGGCAGCGGCGGGGGCTGCCGCTCAGCCGGCTCGCCGCGCCTCTGCACCGCCGCTGGCCGACAAACGCTCGCCGCACGGCTGAGCGCCGGCAGGGCGCGCGCCGCTGGCTTATGCTCAAGCCAGATCGGACTGTCGCCGGAGCGCCCATGTCCCGCCTTCTCCTTCCCGCCAGATCGCTCGCCCTGCTGCTCGCGCTGCTGCTACTGGCCGGTTGCAGCCGGATGGAGCTGGTCTACCGCAACCTCGACTACCTGATTCCCTGGAAGGTGGACGACTACCTGAGCCTCGACGCCAAGCAGAGCGCCTGGCTGGACGCACGGCTGGACGCGCACCTGCGCTGGCACTGCCAGAGCGAGCTGCCGCGCTACATCGACTGGCTCGACCACCAGCGCCCGCTGCTCGCCGGCAGCCCGAGCAGCGCCCGTCTGGAGGCGGCCTTGGGCGAAGCGCGCACCTTGCTGCAGCCGACCTTCGCCCGCCTGGCACCGGACGCCGCCCAACTGCTGGCCGGTCTCAGCGCCGAACAGATCGCCGAACTGGACGAAAATCTGGCCGAGGAGCGGGCCGAATTCGCCGAGCGCTACCTGGGCGGCAGCCTGGCCGAACGCCTGCAACGGCGCGTCGAGGTCGCCCAGCCGCGCCTGGAGTTCTGGCTGGGTCCGTTGCATCCGCAGCAGCGCGCCTACCTGCGCCTGTGGGCGGCACGCCAGGAAGCCGGCGTACGCCCCTGGCTGGACAATCGCACCCGCTGGCAGACGGGCCTGCTGGCGCAGTTGCGGCAGACCCCGCGGGCAGAACTCGCCGCGCGCCTGGAGCCGCAGCTGGCCGCCCCGGATCGCCACTGGGATGGGGACTACCGGCAGGCGCTGCAGCGCAGCCAGCAATCGCTGGCCGAACTGCTCGCCGAGCTGTGGGCGAGCGCCACGCCGACGCAACGCGCGTATCTGCAGGAGCAGCTGGACAGCCTGAGCGCAGACCTCGGCGAACTGGTATGCCGCGACTGAGTCAGACCGTCGGCAGACGCCAGTCGATCGGCGCCAGGCCGTGCTGCTCGAGGAAGCGGTTGGTACGGCTGAAATGGCCGTTGCCGATGAAGCCACGGTGCGCGGACAGCGGCGAGGGATGCGGGGAACGCAGGATCAGGTGCTTGGTCGGATCGATCAGGCGCTCCTTGCTCTGCGCATGAGCGCCCCACAGCAGGAACACCACGTGCGGCCGCTGCTGGCTGACCACCTCGATCACCCGGTCGGTGAACTGTTGCCAGCCGGCCCCGGCGTGCGAGCCGGCCTTGCCCTGCTCGACGGTCAGCGAGGTGTTGAGCAACAGCACGCCCTGGTCCGCCCAGTGTTGCAGGGATCCATGGTTGGGCGGATCGATGTTCAGGTCGCGCTTGAGCTCCTTGAAGATGTTCTGCAGCGACGGCGGCACCGGCACGCCCGGTTGCACCGAGAAGCACAGGCCGTGGGCCTGCCCGGGACCGTGGTAGGGGTCCTGGCCGATGATCACCACCTTGACCCGTTCCAGCGGCGTGGAGTCAAGCGCGTGGAAGATCAGCCCGCCGGGCGGAAAGATCTGCTTGCCGGCCGCCTTCTCGCTGCGCAGGAACTCGCTGAGCGCCTGCATGTAGGGCTGCTCGAATTCCGCGTGCAGGGCCGCCTTCCAGCCCGGTTCGAGTTTGATGCGATTCTGCGCGGTGCTCATGGAGCCCCCTGTGAGCGAAACAAAGCGGCACCCTAGAGAGGGCGTTCCGGCAAGTCAAGGCGCGACCAAGGATGCGGGTAGCAGGCCACCCGGATGACGACCCAAGTCGCCCCCGGCCCACCGCAAAAGCGCATGGGCGCCCCGCCGGGCGAAGGGTACAACTCCGGCTCCCCCCTGCCACAAGGAAAGGTGTCCATGCGCCGACTCGCCTGCCTCAGCCTGCTGCTCGCAGCCTTCGCCGTCCACGCCGCCCCGGCCGCCGAGCCCCTGAAGATCGGCCTCAACTACCCGCGCACCGGCAACGACAAGGCCGAGGGCCTGGAGCAGATGCGCGGCGCCCTGCTGGCCATCGAGCAGATCAACGCCCACGGCGGCGTGCTCGGTCGTCCGCTGCAGCTGGAAACCGCCAACAGCGCCTCGCGGGCGGAAACCGCGGTGCGCAATGTCGACCGCCTGCAGGCCAAGGGGGTGGCGATGGTCTTCGGCGGCGCCACCAGCGAGGAAGTGATCGCCGCCAGCCAGCGCGCCCGCGAGCTCGGCCTGCTGTACTTCGCCACCCTCGCCTACGCCAACGAAGTCACCGGACAGTATGGCCATCGCTACCTGTTCCGCGAGTCCGGCAGCGCACGGATGAGCGCACGGGTGCTCGGCGAATACCTGGCCATCCACCAGCCGCGCCGCAGCTACTTCCACATCACCCGCGACGACGCCTGGGGCCGCAGCATGGAAAGCGCCCTGCGCGAAAGCACCTCCACCCAGGACAAGGCGCGCCACGGCCGGCGCAGCCTGGCCCCCAGCGCTGCCCGTCTGGCCGACATGCGCGCCGCCCTGGAAGCGGCGGAGAAGAGCGGAGCGGAGGTCCTGGTGCTCAACCTGCTCGGCAACGACCTGGTGCAGATCATGAGCCTGGTCGACCAGCAGGGCCTCAACCGCCGCCTGCAGATCATCATCCCGCACCTTTCCAAGCCGCTGGTCGAGCAGATCGGCCCGTCGATCATGACCGGGGTGATCGGCACCGAAACCTGGACCTTGAAAAGCGCGCAGCTGGAGAAGAGCGCCGCCGGCCAGGACTTCATCCGCGAGTTCGTCGCGGAGAACCAGGAATATCCGGGCAGTACCGCCGCTTCCACCTACGCCATCGTCCGCGAGTGGGCCGAGGCCGTGAAGCGCGCCGGCAGCAGTGACAGCGAGGCGGTGATCCGCGCGCTCGAAGGCCACCGCTACCAGCTGCTCAAGGGCCCGCAGGAGTGGCGCGCCTTCGACCACCAGAATGTGCAGGACGTCTACGCCGTGCGTGTGCGCCCGCGCGAGGAGATCATGAAGGACCCGCTGAAACAGGACTACTTCGAGGTCATCCACCGCATGCAGGGCGAGCAGGCCGCGGTGTCGATGGACGACTGGGAACAGGAGCGCGACAGCCTGACCCTCGAGTAAAGCCCGACCGACCGCCGCCCCCGGCCACCGCCGGGGGCGCGTAGCACAGGATTTTCACCCCGCACAGGCAACCCGCCACGTATGTGACGCTTATCACGAAAACCGCCGACCTCCCGGTAGACCAAGAGCTAATGCCCGTTTTAGACGCCGCCGCGTACAACAGGCTTGGGCAAACATAACAACGACCAGGAGGCCCCATGAAGCGCACTCTTACTGCTCTAGCCCTGTGGGCCGGATTCTGCACCACCGTCAGTGCTGCCGACCCCATCACCCTCGGGCTCAACTACCCGCGGACCGGCAGCTACAAGGAAGAAGGCCTCGCGCAGATGCGCGGCGCCCTGCTCGCGGTCGACGAGATCAACGCCCAGGGCGGCGTCCTCGGCCGACCGCTGCGCCTGATCAGCCGCGACACCGCGTCACGCCCGGAAAAGGCCGTGAACAACGTCGAGCGCATGGTCAACGAAGGCGCCGCCATGCTGTTCGGCGGCGCCTCCAGCGCCGTGGCGATCGCCGCCAGCAAGCGAGCCAAGGAACTCGGTGTGCTGTACTTCGGCACCCTCACCTACTCCAACGACACCACCGGCAAGAACGGCCACCGCTACATGTTCCGCGAGTGCAACAGCGCGTGGATGAGCGCCCGTGTGCTCGGCCAGTACCTGGCCAAGACCCTGCCGAACAAGCGCTACTTCTACGTGACCGCCGACTACACCTGGGGCCACACCAGCGAAAGCTCGCTGCGCCAGACCACCGGCACCACCGACGCCAAGGCCAACCCCGGTCTCAAGGTGCCCTTCCCGGGCGCCCGCATGGCCGACTATCGCGACGCGCTGACCCAGGCCGCCAGCAGCGATGCCAACGTGCTGGCGCTGGTGCTGTTCGGCGACGACCTGGTGAATGCCATGCGCATCGCCGAGGATCTGGGCCTGACCAAGCGCATGCAGATCGTCGCGCCCAACCTGACCCAGAGCATCGTCGAACAGGCCGGTCCCGGTCTGATGGAAGGCGTGATCGGCACCGAGCCGTGGACCTGGCGCGTGCCGGAGCTGGAGAAATCCGAAGCGGGCATGGCCTTCGTCAAGAACTACGGTGCCCGCTACGAGCTGATGCCGTCGAGCTCGGCCGCCTCGGCCTACAGCATCGTCCACCAGTGGGCCGACGCCGCCGAGCGCGCCGGCAGCCTGGACAGCGAGAAGCTGATCAAGAGCCTGGAGGGCCACAAGTACCAGCTGCTCAAGGGCCCGCAGGAGTGGCGCAGCTTCGACCACCAGAACGTGCAGACCGTGTACGCGGTGAAGGTGAAGACCCGCGACGAGATCATGAAGGACCGCTCCAAGCAGGACTACTTCGAGATCGTCGGTCGTCTGGACGGCTCCCTGGCCGCCCCGACCCTGGACGAATGGAAGCAGGAACGCACCGCCGCCGGCCAGCCGCCGCAACTGCAGTAACCCCCTCCTCCCGGCCGGGGCTGGACAAGCCGCGGCCGGGACGGCTAAAAGAAGTTCATCCCGGCGGCCCGCGCCGCCGCTCCAGCGAGCGACGCGCGGGCTTCCAGTGACGCACCAGACCGAGCATCCGCCTGCCGGGTGGGCACGCCTGGCAACTCCGGCAGAGCTGGCCACCCGCCTGAAGCCCGAGGACCGTCATGAGCAACGCCGTCGAACCCTACAAGTCCGCCCCCTTCGACCTGACCCACAAGCTGACCGTGGAAAAGCACGGCCACACCGCGCTGGTCACCATCAACAATCCGCCGGCCAACACCTGGGACCGCGACTCGCTGATCGGTCTGCGCCAGCTGGTCGAGCACCTCAACCACGACGACGACATCTACGCCCTGGTGATCACCGGCCAGGGCGGCAAGTTCTTCAGCGCCGGCGCCGACCTCAAGCTGTTCGCCGACGGCGACAAGGCCCGCGCGCGCAGCATGGCGCGCCTGTTCGGCGAGGCCTTCGAGGCACTGCGCGACTTTCGCGGCGTGAGCATCGCCGCGATCAACGGCTACGCCATGGGCGGCGGCCTGGAATGCGCGCTGGCCTGCGACCTGCGCATCGCCGAACGCGAGGCGCAGATGGCCCTGCCCGAGGCCGGCGTCGGCCTGCTGCCCTGCGCCGGCGGCACCCAACACCTGTCCTGGCTGGTCGGCGAAGGCTGGGCCAAGCGCATGATTCTCTGCGGCGAGCGGGTCGATGCCGAAACCGCGCTGCGCATCGGTCTGGTCGAGCAGGTGGTGGACAGCGGCGAGGCGCGCGGCCATGCCCTGCTGCTCGCCGCCCGGGTCGGCCGCCAGAGCCCGGTGGCGGTGCGCGCGATCAAGCCGCTGATCCAGGGCGCGCGCCAGCGCGGACCGAGCAGTTGGCTGGCCGAGGAGCGCGAGCGCTTCGTCGACCTGTTCGACGCCGAGGACACCCGCGAAGGCGTCAACGCCTTCCTCGAGAAGCGCGATCCGCAGTGGCGCAACCGTTGAGACACGCCGGGCGCGTGGGAGAGCCGCAATGAACGTGACCTTCGAAGAGCGGCCAGCCTGCCACGGCCAGCGCCTGGGCATCGCCACTCTGAACGCCGAGAAGAGTCTCAACGCCCTGAGCCTGTCGATGCTCGAGGCGCTCGAGCAGCGCCTGCAGGCCTGGCAGGACGACGCGGGGATCGCCTGCGTGGTGCTGCGCGGCAGCGGCGACAAGGCGTTCTGCGCCGGCGGCGACGTGCGCCAGCTGGCCGAGGCCAGCCGCGCCCATCCCGGCGAGGTGCCGCCGCTGGCGCGGCGCTTCTTCGCCGACGAATACCGCCTGCTGCACCGCCTGCACCACTACCGCAAGCCGCTGCTGTGCTGGGGCCACGGCTACGTGATGGGCGGCGGCCTGGGCCTGCTGCAGAGCGCCGGCCTGCGCATCGTCACCCCCTCCAGCCGCCTGGCCATGCCGGAAATCGGCATCGGCCTGTACCCCGACGTCGGTGCCGGCTGGTTCCTCTCCCGTCTGCCCGGCCGGCTCGGCCTGTTCCTGGGCCTGAGCGGCTGTGCGCTCAATGCCCGCGACGCCCTCGACCTCGGCCTTGCCGACCGCTTCCTGCTCGACGAGCAGCAGCACGCCCTGCTCCACGGCCTGGCCCAGCTCAACTGGGGTGAACAGGCGGCGCAGCAGCTGCACAGCCTGCTGCAGGCCCTGGAGGGCGATGCCCTCGCCCACTTGCCCAGCGCCGAGCTATTGCCGCGCCGCGAGCGCATCGACCGCCTGCTGGATGTCGCCGACCTGCCGGCCGCCTGGCACGCCCTCACCGCGCTCGCGGACGACAGCGACCCGCTGCTGGCGCGTGCTGCCACCACCCTGCGCGGCGGCTGTCCGCTCACCGCGCACCTGGTGTGGGAACAGCGGCAGCGCGCGCCACGCCTGTCGCTGGCCGAGGTACTGCGCATGGAATACGCGATGAGTCTGAACTGCTGTCGCTACCCGGAATTCGCCGAAGGCGTGCGCGCCCGTCTGATCGACAAGGACAACCAGCCGCGCTGGCACTGGCCGGACGTCGCCGCCGTGCCGGCGGCCGTGGTCGAGGCGCACTTCGCGCCGACCTGGGAAGGCGAGCATCCCCTGGCCGAACTCAACGACCGCTAGGCCATCGCTTACCCAGAACGCCACGGGGCGCTCGCGCGCCCCGTGATCGAATCCCTGCCGTTCCCGCTATGGCCATCAATCGTCCTCGCCCTGATCATCATCGCGATGGCCATAGCGCTCGCGCTCGCGCCGACCATCCCAGCGTTCGCGGTGCGCGTCGCGCTCGTCCCAACGGCGATAATCGCGCCCATCCCAATCGCGGTGGCGATGCTCGCCATCCCAGTGCCGATAACCGTCGCGATGACCGTCGTAATGGTCATCGTCGTAGACCACGCACCCGGACAGCCCGAGCAGCACTCCCAACAGCAACACGGCAACACGCATGAACAAGACGTCCTCAGCAGACGGGCCCGACTGGCCCCCTCATAAGACGGCGGCGGGCGCGAACAAGTTCAGGCCGGACGCCAGAAAGCACAACGGGGCGCCTCCGCGCCCCGTTGCGTCATCCCGACACGCGTACTCAGCAGTTGCCCTTCTTGGCCTGCCCCGGCGGACAGAAGCCGCCACCGCCGTAGTCATGGTGTCCTCCGCCGACGTCGACGTGCACATCGTCGCCCACATCGGCACTCACGCCCGGGACATGCACGCTGCACCCCGACAGCACGATCAACAGCGCCAGCAACACTCCGAAAAGTCCGCGCATGGTCAGCCCTCGCGAATCAGTCATAGGCAATCAATCAGACCTGCGCCGAGCAGCTTTGTTGCAGCATCGGGTAGCATGACGCGCGCGCAGCGCTTACCCAGCCCGCGGCCGCGCACTCTCTTTCTTCGCCACGAGCCTTCGCCATGCGCCTGGACCGCTTCCTCAGCAAGCGCCCCGACTTCAACCGCCAGCAGGTCCGCCAGTTGCTGCTCGCCGGCCGCGTAACGATCGACGGCCAGACCGAGCGCGACGGTCTGCGCGAGATCAACGCCTTCCAGCGCATCGAACTGGATGGCCAGGCGCTGCAGGAAGGGCATCCCGCCCGCTACCTGATGCTGCACAAGCCCACCGGGGTGGTGAGCGCCACCCATGACCCGCAGCACCGCACCGTGCTCGACCTGCTGCCGGAGGCGGCGCGCGAGGGCCTGCACATCGCCGGACGGCTGGACGGCAACACCACCGGCCTGCTCCTGCTGACCAACGACGGCCAGTGGTCGCGGCGCCTGACCCTGCCGGGCAGCAAGCTGCCCAAGGTCTACCAGGTGGAGACCGCCGAGCCGCTCGGCGCCGAATACGTCGCGACCTTCGCGCGCGGCATCTACTTCGCCTTCGAGGATCTGGTCACCCAGCCCGCGCACCTGGAGCTGCTCGGCAGCAACAGCGCCCGCCTCACCCTGGTCGAGGGCCGTTACCACCAGGTCAAGCGCATGTTCGGCCACTTCCGCAACCGGGTGACCCGCCTGCACCGCGAGAGCATCGGGCCGATCCGCCTCGACCCGACTCTGCAGCCCGGCGAATATCGCCCGCTCAGCGCCGCGGAACTCGCCTGCACCCTGGAAAACCCCGCGGCTCATTGCACTGGGGCATAAAACGCACTTCACCCGCGGCCCATCTTCTGGTAAAAAGACGGCCTGCAAAAGCGGGCGTCGTATAATGGTAATACCCTAGCTTCCCAAGCTAGAGCCGTGGGTTCGATTCCCATCGCCCGCTCCAGACAATTGTTTCCCTACGCCGCGGCGTGGCGATGAAACCCAGAGAAACCGGCCCTTGCAGCCGGTTTTTTTGTGCCCGCGCTCGGCTGCTCGCATCCGGGGTGAAGAAGAACGCCAGGCCGCGGATCAGGTACACGGCGAGCAGCTGCACGCCGTGCAGTCCGATGGTATCAGGGCCAAGGGCACGGAGAAGAGCCCCCGCAGGGGACGGCTCCGCAGCACTGGCTCTCCTCGGCCCGCAGCGGGACAATGCCTGCCGATCAGCCTGGACCGGAACGCCCAGCCCCATGGACATCGAGCTCGCCCGCACCTTCCTGGAAATCGCCCGCAGCGGCAGCTTCATCGCCGCCGCCGAGCGCCTGCACGTCACCCAGACCGCCATCACCGCCCGCGTGCAGAACCTCGAGAGCCAGCTCGACTGCCGGCTGTTCGTGCGCAACCGCGCCGGTGCCCGGCTCACCGCCAACGGCGAGGCCTTCGTCAGCTATGCCACCCAGCTGGTGCAGACCTGGGAGGCGGCGCGCCGCGACCTGCCGCTGCCGCAGGGCCTGCATCACGTGCTGCATCTGGGCGGCGAGGTCAGCCTGTGCAACCCGCTGATGCTCAGTTGGGTTCGCCAGCTGCGCGCAGAGTTGCCCGACCACGCCATCCGCGCCCAGGTCGGCGACGCCCGCCAACTGGTCGAGCAGGTCGAACTGGGGGTGCTGGACGCCGCGCTGGTCTACCTTCCGGCCTACCAGGCCGGCCTGCAGGTCGAGGAGCTGCTGGAAGAGAAGCTGGTGATGATCCGCTCGGTCGCCAACCCCGAGCCCTACGTGTACATCGACTGGGGCGAGGCGTTCCGCCGCCAGCACGACGCCGCCCTGCCGGAACGGGCGCGCGCCGGCCTGAGCTTCAACCTCGGCCCGCTGGCCCTGCAGTACATCCTCGACAGCGGGGGCGCCGGCTACTTCCGCAGCCGGGTGGTGCAGCGCTACCTGGAACTCGGCATCCTCGAACGGGTGCCCAGGGTGCCCGAGTTCAGCTATCCCACCTACCTGGTGTATTCCCGCGAGCGCGACAGCGCGGACCTGCAGCAGGCCTTCGCCGTGCTGCGCGAGGTGATCCGCCGCGACCACGACTGGTCGCAGCGCTGGGACCCCCTCATCTAGTGGCCTGTGCGGTTGGTTTGTTAACTCGAGTGCGGATGACCCTTTACTCAACCAACTAATGGTTCCGAGACAAGGCGCTGCGACGCGTCATAGCAGGGCTATGGCGAGGAGTGGCAACGCCGTATCGGGGCCATGGGCGCCGAGATCGACCGACACAACCAACCAGACAGGCCACTAACTTACCTGGGACTGCACAAGCTGGGCGTCGCCCGCCGGCGCCTCGGCCGCGAACACCTCGCCGAGGCTGCGCTGCAGGGCCAGCCGCTCGCTGCGCAGGACGATCTCCTCGAGGTCCTCGGGCGTCACGTCGACGAACTCGCCGAATTCCTCCAGGGCCTGCTGCAGGTCGGCCGCGGTGATGCCGACCCACACGTCGGGGCGCGCCGGCTGCGGCGGCTCGGCCAGCGGCGCCTTCGGATAGCGCACGCCGGTCAGGTTGTTGAACAGCAGCGCGCTGCCGAGCAGCCCGCCGGCGCACAGCAGCACCGGCGCCAGCACGGCGAAGCCCATCGCGGTCAGCGCCGGATGCCCCTGCGCCAGGCCCAGCGCCACCGCCGCGGCGGGCGGATGCAGACAGCGCAGCGCGCACATCGCCAGCAGCGCGCCGCCCAGCGCCAGCGCCAGGGTGGCCAGCAGCGGCAGATGCAAAAGGCCCACGGCGGTGGCCACCAGGGCGGCGCACAGGTAGCTGCCCAGGATCGACCAGGGCTGCGACAGCGCGCCCGAGGCCACCGCGAACAGCAACACCGCCGAAGCGCCGAGCGGATTGAGCAGGGCGCGCGCTACCTCCTCGCCGAACAGCCCGCCGCACAGCCACAGCGAGGCGACCACGCCGAGGGCGGCACCCAGGGCAGCGCGCGCCCACTCGCCGGGCCGGGTATGCAGGGCGGGCGGCAGCACGCGCCCGAGCAGGCTCGCCAGGCCGTCACCGGATCCCCGCATGGCCACCTCCGCAGCGCTCGTCGCCAGCGGCGGGACGAGGTCCGGGCCCAACTAGCGGGCCGGCGGAGGCCGGCCGGCGCCAAGGGCCCGGCGCGCAACGGAGGATGGGAATGGGGACGCGTCGGCGCACGCCGACGCCGGGACGGGACACGCGGGTGTCCAGGCGATAGACAGGAATCATGGGCAGTTCCGCAAAGGGACAGGAAAACACGCTCGTCGACCCCGCCTCACCCGCCGCCACGGCCTCCCTCTTGAATGGGGAGTGCTCGCGCCGACATGGCTCGACCGGCAAGATCGGCCAACAGTCTGTCGTCCCCGCTCCAACGACTCAAACTAATAATAATGAAGCACCAGTTCATTTTTATTGATGTAAAAAGCCCAGGCATCCAGCTCCGCCTGCTTCCTGACTGACCGCCATCCGCGACCGCCGCACGGCCAAGCGCTTGCCGCTTGACCTTGCCACCGTTGGAAGCTCTAAGGTGGGACATGCCTGTAACGGACAAGGAACAGCCATGAACAGCACCGCCACTCCCCAGTCGGCCGCCAGCCCGCCTCTGCACCTGAGCATCGACGGCATGAGCTGCGCCTCCTGCGTTGGCCGCGTCGAGCGCGCGCTGCGCAAGGTGCCCGGCGTCACCGCCGCCAGCGTCAATCTCGCCGCCTCGCGCGCCGAGGTCAGCTTCGCCGGCAGCCCCGACGTCGCCGCCGCCATCGCCGCCGTCGAGCAGGCCGGCTACCAGGTCGGCGAGGAAACCGTCGAGCTGAGCGTGACCGGCATGACCTGCGCCTCCTGCGTGGCGCGGGTCGAGCGCGTGCTGGGCAAGGTGCCCGGGGTCAGCGCGGCGCACGTCAACCTGGCCAGCGAGCGCGCCCAGGTCCGCGTGCTGCGCGGCGTACCGACGAGCAGCCTGATCGCCGCCGTCGAACGCGCCGGCTACGGCGCCGAACCACTGGCCGCCGCCGGCGCCCAGGCCGATGCCGAGGAGGCGCGCCGCGCGGCCGAGCTGGCCGAACTGCGGCGCTCGCTGCTGTGGGCCGCGCTGCTCGCCCTGCCGGTATTCGCGCTGGAGATGGGCGCGCACCTGATCCCCGCCCTGCACCACTGGATCCTCGCCACCCTCGGCCAGCAGACCAACTGGATCGTCCAGGGCGTGCTGACCACCGCCGTGCTGTTCGGCCCCGGCCTGCGCTTCTTCCGCCTCGGCGTGCCGGCGCTCGTACGCGGCGCACCGGACATGAACTCGCTGGTGGCGGTCGGCACCAGCGCCGCCTGGCTGTTCTCGCTGGTCGCCACCCTCGCCCCCGGCCTGCTGCCGGCCGGCACCGTGCACGTCTACTACGAGGCGGCAGCGGTGATCGTCGCGCTGATCCTGCTCGGCCGCTTCCTCGAGGCGCGCGCCAAGGGCCGCACCTCGGCCGCGATCCGCCGGCTGGTCGGCCTGCAGGCGCGCACCGCCCGGGTGCGCCGCGACGGCCAGCTGGTCGAGGTGCCCATCGACGCGGTGCGCGTCGGCGACCTGGTGGAAGTGCGTCCCGGCGAGCGGGTGCCGGTGGACGGCGAGGTGGTCGAGGGCGACAGCTTCGTCGACGAGTCGATGATCACCGGCGAGCCGCTGCCGGTGGCCAAGGCGCCCGGCGCCGCGCTGGTCGGCGGCACGGTCAACCAGAACGGCGCACTGAGTCTGCGCGTCAGCCGCATCGGTGGCGATACCGTGCTGGCGCAGATCATCCGCCTGGTCGAACAGGCCCAGGGCGCCAAGCTGCCGATCCAGGCGCTGGTCGACCGCGTCACCCTGTGGTTCGTGCCGGCGGTGATGCTCGCCGCGCTGCTCACCTTCGCCGCCTGGATGCTCTTCGGCCCTCAGCCTGCGCTGACCTTCGCCCTGGTCAACGCGGTGGCCGTGCTGATCATCGCCTGCCCGTGCGCCATGGGCCTGGCCACGCCGACCTCGATCATGGTCGGCACCGGCCGCGCCGCCGAGCTGGGCGTGCTGTTCCGCCAGGGCCTGGCCCTGCAGTCGCTGAAGGGCGCCCGCGTGGTCGCGCTGGACAAGACCGGCACGCTGACCCGCGGCAAGCCGGCGCTGACCGACCTGGTGCTCGCCGAGGGCTTCGACCGCGCGGCCGTGCTGGACAAGGTCGCCGCCGTCGAGGACAAGTCCGAGCACCCCATCGCCCGCGCCATCGTCGCCGCGGCGCAGGCGGAAAACCTCGCCCTCGGCCGCGTGGACAGCTTCGAGTCGGTCACCGGCTACGGCGTGCGCGCCACCGTGGACGGCGTGCGTGTGGAGATCGGCGCCGACCGCTTCATGGCCCAGCTCGGCCTCGACGTCGGGGTGTTCGCCGCTGAGGCCCAGCGCCTGGGCGACGAGGCCAAGACGCCGCTGTACGCCGCCCTCGACGGCCGCCTGGCGGCCATGCTGGCGGTGGCCGACCCGATCAAGGACGGCACCCCCGAGGCGATCCGCGCCCTGCACGAGCTGGGCCTCAAGGTGGCGATGATCACCGGCGACAACCGCCGCACCGCCGAGGCCATCGCCCGTCAGCTGGGCATCGACGAGGTGGTCGCCGAGGTGCTGCCGGACGGCAAGGTCGCCGCGGTCGAGCGCCTCAAGGCCGCCCACGGCCGTCTGGCCTACGTCGGTGACGGCATCAACGACGCCCCGGCGCTGGCCGCCGCCGACGTCGGCCTGGCGATCGGCAGCGGCACCGACGTGGCCATCGAGGCCGCCGACGTGGTGCTGATGTCCGGCGACCTGCGCGGCGTGCCGAGCGCCATCGCGCTGTCGCGGGCGACGCTCGGCAACATCCGCCAGAACCTGTTCTGGGCCTTCGCCTACAACACCGCGCTGATCCCGCTGGCCGCCGGGGCGCTCTATCCGTTCAACGGCATGCTGCTGTCGCCGATCTTCGCCGCCGGCGCCATGGCCTTGTCCAGCGTGTTCGTGCTCGGCAACGCCCTGCGCCTCAAGCGCTTCCGGCCGCCGGCGCTGTGACGAACGGAACCTAACGAGCGGAGCGCCGGTCGTCGCAGCCCGGCGGCCGGCGCACTGCTAAGATGGGCGCTTTCCCTCCAGACCTTCTACAGACAAGGATCGCCCCATGCGCCGTCTCGCCACCCTGTTCGCCGGCCTAGCCCTCAGCGCCCACGCCCTCGCCTTCTCGCTCGCCGATCTCAGCCAGCAGGACGCCAGCGGCGGTCTCAAGGACGCCCTCAGCCAGGGCGCGCAGATCGCCGTGCAGCAGCTCGGCAAGCCCGGCGGCTTCAGCAACGATCCCGAGGTGCGCATCGGCCTGCCCGGCAACCTCGGCAAGGTCGCCAGCACCATGAAGATGATGGGCATGGGCGCCCAGGTCGAGCAGCTCGAGCTGACCATGAACAAGGCCGCCGAGGCGGCAGTGCCGCAGGCCCAGGCGCTGCTACTGGACGCGGTGAAGAAGATGACCATCAGCGACGCCAAGAGCATCCTCAGCGGTCCGCAGGACGCCGCCACCCAGTACCTCAACCGCAGCAGCCGCGAGCAGATCCGCGCCAAGTTCCTGCCGATCGTCAAACAGGCCACCGACAAGGTCGGCCTGGCCCAGCAGTACAACGCCTTCGCCGGCACCGCGGCCAACTTCGGCGTGGTCGACGCCAAGAGCGCCAATCTGGAGGGCTACGTGACCGAGCAGGCGCTCAACGGCCTGTTCGAGGTGATCGCCACCCAGGAAGCGAGCATCCGCGAGAACCCAGCCGGCGCCGCCACCAGCCTGGCCAAGAAGGTGTTCGGCGTGCTGTGAGGATGCCGTTCGTCGGTGTGCCCGGGTCGGGGCGATTCTTCACGCTTTCTTCACGCCCGTCCCGGCACCATCGACCTTGCTGATGGACCAGCCCCCTAGGTAAGAAGCCCGCCCCTGTGCGGGCTTTTTGCTGTCTGGTCGGCGCCTTTTCGCGCCCCATCCCACGTCCCGCCTAGCCTTTCCCGCCTTCCCCGTTCGCCGCGGCGTCCAGCGCGCGCAGCGCGCCCTCGTGCAGCGGTACGGTGAGGCCGCGCCGCGCATTGGCCGGCGACAACTGCTCGCCCTGAATGCTGCCGGCCTCCAGCCAGCGATTGCCGGGGGCGAACAGCCGCTGCACCAGCTGCTCGGCCTCGGCGGCGCTGAACTGCTGCTCGCAAAGCAGCAGGCTGCTCACCGCCAGGGTGGCGACCGCGGCCTCCTGGCGCGGATAGCTGCCGGCGGCCAGCGGCATGGCGAAGGTGCCCGGCCGGCTGGCCACCAGCTGGCGCACGGCCTGCTCGTCGAGGGGCAGCAGGCGCAGGTCGAGCGTCTCGCTGGCGGCGCGGATCTGGTCGGCCGGCGCGCCGATCACCTGCATCAGTGCATCCAGTCGGCCGTCGCGCATCGCCGCCAGCGCCTGCGCGAGGTCGAGGCTGGCCGCCTCGCCGAGATCCGCCGGCTGCAGGCCGTGGGCTGCCAGCACCGCCAGCGCGGTGTCCCGCGAGGCGGAGCCCGGCTGGCCGAGGTTGACGCGCTGGCCGCGCAGGTCGGCGACCGCGCGGATCGGCGCGGCGCCGCGGACCAGCACGTGCACCGGCTCTGGATACAGGCTGGCCAGCGCGCGCAGTTGCGGATAGGGCCCCTGCGCCGCGAAGGGACCGCCGCCGGTGCTGGCCAGGTACGCGGCATCGCTCTGCGACAACGCCAGCACCGCATCGCCGCGGCGCAGCATCTGCAGGTTGACCACCCCGCCCGCGGTGGTCAGCGGGAGCAGCTGAATGCCCTTGTCCTTGAGCAGGCTGGCCAGCGCCACGGCAAAACGCGCGTACTGCCCGCCGGCGGCGCCGCCGGCCAGCGGATAGCCCTGATGCAGACGGCCCAGCCGCCCCTGGATATTGACCAGCGAGCGCTGCAGCTCGTCGCTGATGATCGCCCGCTCCGGCTCGCCCGTGCCGCCGGGCGTGAGCTTCAGCGCGGTGCCGACCGCGGCGATGAGGATCTCGTCGGGCGAGCCGGCGCCGCCTTCGCCGGGTTTGGGCGCGCGCGGCGCGCTGAAGCCCTGCGGCACCACCGCCTGCCAGCCGTCCGCGACCTGCCGGTAGATCAGGCTGCCGTGCGCCTCGAGCCGGTCGCCCTGGCGGTTGCCGCCGTTCTGCACACCGCTCAGCCCGCGCGGCCCGGCGCCGAGCGCGCTGACCAGGCTGGCCACGCCGGGCGAGTCCCAGGCGCCGAAGTCCTGGTCGCGCAGCATCTCCAGCTCGCTGTCGAAATACACCACCACCCGCTTCTCCCCGGCCGGCGCCTTGGCATCGCTGGCCGAACCGCGTCGCTGCAGCGCGGCGACGTGCAGCACCTGGCTGCCGAAGGTCTGGTCCAGGCGCTGCTGCAGGTCGGCCTGCAGGGTGGCCTGGTCGGGACCGCGCGAACAGGCGCCCAGCAGCAGGGCCAGCACGCCGAAGACAAGGGCACGCAACATGATCAGCCTCCCATCCAGGGCAGCAGCAGGAACAGGGTCAGCGCCAGGGCGTTGAGCAGGTCGATGAGGAAGGCGCCGACCAGCGGGGCGACCACCATGGCCTGCGGCGCCGGCCCGTACTTGCGGGTGATGGCCTGCATGTTGGCCATCGCGGTGGCGGTGGAGCCGATGCCGAAACCGCAGAACGCCGCCGAGAGCACCGCGCTCTCGTAGTCGCGGCCGGTGAAGCGATACACCACCCAGGCGCCGTAGAGCATGGCCAGCGCGGCCTGGGCGACCAGCATCAGCAGCAGCGGGCCGGCCAGGCCGGCCACCTGGGCGAGATCCAGGGCCATCATGGTCATCACCAGGAACAGCGACAGGGTCAGCGACGCCAGCAGCTCGATCGCCCCGTCGTTGAGACGGATGCCCACCAGCGGCAGGCTGTTGCGGATCGCCACGCCCAGCAGCAGGCACCAGATGAAGCTCGGCAGGGTCACCGGCCCGGTGTCCAGATGCGCGGTCAGCTGCTGGCCGGCCACCAGGGCGACCAGCGCGGCGGCCAGCACCATGAGGAAGTTGGCGAAATTCACCGGCGCCTCGCCGGTGGCGGCGGCCGTCTCGTCCGCATCCGCCTGCCCGGCGTCCGCGGACAGCCGGTGGCGACGGATCAGCCACTGCGCCAGCGGTCCGCCGATGATGCCGCCCAGCACCAGGCCGAGGGTCGCCGAGGTCATCGACAGCTCCATGATCGACTGCAGGTTGACCACCTCGGCGAAGCGCTCGGCGTAGGCCGCGCCGGTGCCGTGGCCGCCGACCAGGGTGATGGTGCCGCCGACCAGGCCCATCAGCGGGTGCATGTCCAGGCCCCAGGCGACCAGGATGCCGAGGATGTTCTGCAGGAACAGGAAGGGAATCATGGCGAGGACGAACAGCACCAGACGCCGGCCGCCCTGCTTGAGCATGCCGAGGTTGGCCGACAGACCCACGGCGGCGAAGAAGGCCAGCAGCAGGCCGGGCTTCATCACCGTGTCGAAGCCCAGCTGGAAGTCGGCGAAACGGCCGAGCAGGGTCAGGCCGACGGCGAACAGCAGGCCACCGGTGACCGGGTCGGGAATGTTGTAGTGCGAGAGCAGCGGGACCAGACGATTGACCAGACGGCCGAGGAGCAGCGCCAGCGCCGCCACCAGCAGGGTTTCCAGGGGTTGCAAGGTCACGATGGTGCTCCTCGGCTCCGGCTCTGCCCGTTGTCCTGTTTCGAGAATAGTCGAGCCGGCGCCGCGTTCCCGATGGACGGCACCATTCCCCTTCACACTTTGTTGACATTCGTTGCGGCACTATGACCTTGCTGATGGATCAGCACCCCTAGCAAGCACGAAGCATGAAGCCCGCCACGCGCGGGCTTTATGCTGTTCGGCGCCAGCAATCGTGGCGGCCGGCGGGCGTGCAGGTGGAGGGCCACTACACTGAGTGCGCCTGCCCGCCGCCGCATAGGAGAAAGAAGAGCATGGAACTCGCCCTGTTGAGCGACGAGGAAATCCTCGCCGTCGCCGACCCCATCATGGACAATCTGATGGCGGCCTCGACCGCCATCGACCACGCGCGCCACGTCCGCGACTTCACCGAGCGGGCCAGGGCGCAAGTCACCCCCGAACACCTGCGCCAGGTCTGCGAGCGCTACCAGGCCGAGAAGGGCTTCTTCGCCCGCCGCAAGCCGGTGGCGATCTTTCGCCGCCCCGACTCGGTGGTGGTGGTCTGGAAGCAATGGTTCACCCGCGAGCCCGGCGAGTACGTGGCCGAGCTGCTGCTGGTCGAGCAGGATGGCCGCTACCTGGTCGACCACGTCATGGTGTTCTGAACACGGATACATACACAGGAAGGAACCGCCTTGGAACAGACAGAGATCTTCCGGCCGCTGATGGCCCTGGTCGGCTGGACGCTGTGCGTGCTGCTGCTCATTCCCTACCAGCGCTTCAAGGCGGTCTTCGCCGGACGGGTGACCAGCCACGACTTCCGGCTCGGCGAGTCGGAGCAGGTGCCGCCGGAGGTGCGCCTGCCCAATCGCAACTTCCAGAACCTCCTGGAAGTGCCGCTGCTGTTCTACGTGGTCTGCCTGGTCGGCTACCTGAGCGCGCAGATCGACGCCACGGCGCTCGCCCTGGCCTGGGGCTACGTCGCCCTGCGCGTGCTGCACAGCCTGGTGCATCTCACCTACAACGCCATCGTGCACCGCTTCCTGCTGTTCGCGGCCAGCAACGTCGTCCTCCTGCTCCTCTGGGCGCGCCTGCTGGCGGCGCTGGCCTGAGCCTCAGCGCGCGTCCCAGCAGGTGGGCGCGCCTATGTGCCCGGTCTTCACGAAGAGCACCGCGCCCGTCGACGAATGACGGGGCCAGACGCTGTCCGGCGGATTGCGCAGCCAGCTGCCGGCGGGATAGTCGGCGGTCTCGTCGGCCAGCGCGCCCTCCAGCACCAGCAGTTCCTCGCCACCCGGCCAGCACTGCGCCGGCAGCGCGCTGCCGGGCGCCAGACGCAGCAGCCGCGTGCGCACCCCGCCATGTTCGTGCAGCGGCAGCACGGCGACGCCCTGGGCCTCGTCCGCCTGCCAGGGCAGCGCGCGGCTGTTCAGGCGCAGCTGGGCGTGGTCGTCGGGGGCGAACTGCCAGAGTTTGACCAGCAGGGTGCAGCCGGGTAGCGATGCCGGGGTGTGCCGGCTGCCCGGCGGGTTGCGCAGGTAACTGCCGGCCGGGTAGTCGCCGCTCTCGTCGCTGAACACGCCGTCCAGCACGAAGATCTCCTCGCCGCCGCCGTGATCGTGGGCGGGGAAATGGCTGCCGGGCGCGAAGCGCACCAGGCTGGTGGCACGCGCCACCTCCTCGCCCTGGCGATCCAGCGGGATGCGCTGCACGCCTGCCTGCGGCGAGTCCTGCCAGGCTTGCGCGCGGGTGTCGATCACCACGCGCCTGGCGAAATCCGCGTTCAGCTCCATCGTCACCCCGCTCGCCGCCACAGCAGCAATATCAGCGCCAGCGCCGCGAACAGCGCGCCGGCAAAAAAGGTCGTGGCGGCATCATACGTCTGCCACAGCCAGCCGGCGATGCCACTGGCCAGCAGCAGGGCGACGCCGCTGACCAGGTTGAACAGGCCGAAGGCGGTGCCCTTGAGTTCGGCCGGAGTGGTGTCGGCCACCAGGCTGGCGAGGATGCCCTGGCTGCAGCCCATGTGCAGGCCCCACAGGGCGACGCCGAGCAGCACCGGGACGACCGAGCCGGCCTGCGCCAGCACCAGGTCGGCGAGCACCAGCAGGATCAGCCCGCCACCGAGCAGGCGCTGGCGGCCGATGCGATCCGACAGCTTGCCCGCCGGGTAGGCCGACAGCATATAGAAGGCCGCCATCACCACCATCACCAGCGGCACCCAGCTGGCCGCGAAGCCGAGCTGCTGGGCGCGCAGCACCAGGAAGGCCTCGCTGAAGCGCGCCAGGGTGAACACCGCGCCGATCGCCACCACCCGCCAGTAGGCCGAGGAAAACTGGCGCAGGGCGTCGCGCCGGATCGGCGAGCGGAAGCGCCGCGCGCCGCCCGCGGGCGCCGGCTCCTCGACGCCCACGGCCAGCAGGACGACGCACAGCAGCGCCGGCAGCACGGCGAACCACAGCACCAGGGCGATGTCGTCGTCCAGCCAGAGCATCAGCCCGATGGCCAGCAGCGGGCCGACGAAGGCGCCGGCGGTATCCATCGACTGGCGCAGGCCGAAGCAGGCGCCGCGAATCTCTTCCGGCGCCACGTCGGCGATCAGCGCATCGCGCGGCGCCCCGCGAATGCCCTTGCCGATGCGGTCGAGCACGCGCGCGCCGAACACCACGCCGGCCGACTGCGCCAGCGGGAACAGCGGCTTGCTCAGCGCGGCCAGGCCATAGCCGAGCAGCAGCAGGCCCTTGCGCTTGCCGAGGTAGTCGCTGAGCGCGCCGGAGAACACCTTGACGATCAGCGCGGTGGCCTCGGCCACCCCCTCGATCAGACCGACGGTGAGCACGCCGACGCCCAGGGTGCCGACCAGGTACAGCGGCAGCAGGCTGTACACCAGCTCGGACGAGGCATCCATGAGCAGGCTGACCAAGCCCAGCGCCCAGACGGTACGCGGGATGCGCGGCAGCGATGGGGATGCGGCCATGGCCCGGACCTCCCAGCATGACAGGCACGGTGGCCCTGCTTGGCATCAGCGTAGCCGGCCGGGCGACCGGCGGTGCGGGCCATGCCGTTGCGCCGTTGGCGCCGGAGCGGGGGCTCTGCAAGACTGGATGGGGAGCCTTCCGCCCCCCGAGGTCGTCACCATGCTCCAGTCGGCACGAATCCTGACCATCGGCATCGACCGGCCGCTGTCGGAGGTGGCGGCCTTCCTCGCCGAGCCGCGCAATTTCCCGAGCTGGGCCAGCGGCCTGGCCGACGGCCTGGAACCCGCGGCGGACAGCTCCCTGCTCCCGCAGGCCGGCAGCGAGTGGCTGGCCAGCACGCCCCACGGCTGCCTGCGCATCCGCTTCAGCCCGGCCAACCCCTACGGCGTGGCCGATCACTGGGTCGAGCTGGAGGATGGCCGGGTCATCTACGTGCCACTGCGCGTGGTGGCCAACGGCGACGGCAGCACGGTGGCGCTGACCCTGTTCCACCGGCCGGACATGGACGCCGAGAGTTTCGCCGCCGATTGCGACTGGGTGCGCCGCGACCTGCTCACCCTGCGCCAGGTGCTGGGCGGCTGAGTCGGCGGCGGCTCTGCCGGGTCCGCGCTCGCCGGCCAGACGCGCTGCGGCCTTGCCGTTGCGCACCGTGCCGTGACTCGGCGCGGCGCCTTGCCGTGCCAGCGCGGTCGGCCACACTTGAGTCGATCGGCCCACCGCCCCGGCCAGGGCGACGCCCCCACCCACGCGCCCGGTTGCGTTTTTACTGATTCTTTACGCCCGACCGATCCCGCGGCGGAGGAGAATTCGCCCTGCATACTTCATGCTTGTGCCAGTAGCGGACTTATCCATGACTCCCAACCAAGGCGTGGCGATGATGAGCAGCGTGCGCGACGCGGAGACCAGCCGCGAACGACGCCGGCGCGGCCAGCTCACGGTGTTTCTCGGCGCCGCCCCCGGGGCGGGCAAGATCCTGGCCATGCTGCGCGCCGCGCAGGGCCAGGCGAACGCCGGCGTCGCCCTGCGCGTCGGCCTGGTCGAGGCGCGCGACGCCGAGAGCGCGGCGCTGCTCGCCGGCCTGCCGCAACAGGCGCCGCGCCGCGACGCCGCCCAGCGCGCCGAGCTGGATCTCGACGGCCTGCTCGCCGACCCGCCGGCGCTGACCCTGATCGCCGACCTGGCCCACGACAATCCCGCCGGCAGCCGCCATGCCCGGCGCTGGCAGGACGTGCAGGAACTGCTCGCCGCCGGCATCGACGTCTACGCCAGCCTCGACGTGCAGCACCTGGAAAGCCTCAACGACCAGGTGCGCGAGCTGACCGGCCAGCGCGTGCACGAGACGGTGCCCGACTGGCTGCTGCTGGAGGCCGACGAGCTGCTGCTGGTCGACCGTCCGCCGCGCGAGCTGCTGGCGCGCCACCACAGCGGCGAGGCCCGCCTGCCGGAGGCGCTGGCCAGCCTGGAGCGGCTGACCGCGCTGCGCGAGATGGCCCTGCAGTTCGCCGCGGCGCGCGTCGACGCCGACCTGCAGCGCTGCTACCGCCAGCACGGCGCGGACGCCCCGGCGGTGCTCGGGCGCCTCCTGGTCGCCGTTGACGGCAACGCCCAGGCCGAGCAGCTGGTGCGTCACGCCAGCCGCCTGGCGCAGCGCCGCCAGTTGCCCTGGAGCCTGGTCCACGTGGACACCGGCGCGGTGCTCGACGAGGCGGCGCGCCGCCAGCTGCAGGCCGCCCAGCGGCTGGCCGAGCAGCTCGGCGGTGAGGTGGTCAACCTGCGCGCCGGCGACGTCGTCACCACCCTGCTGCAGCACGCCGCCGAGCGCCGCGCCAACGTCCTGCTGATCGGCCCCAGCCGCCCCTGGCTGCTGCGCCCCGGCCTCGCCCGCGGCGTGGTCGGTCGCCTGCTGCGCCACGGCCAGGGCCTGGAGATCAGCGTCCTCAATACGCCGGGCGAGCCGTCGCCGAGCGCCGCCGCGCCGCGCACCGGGCGCCTGGCCGACTACCTGCTGGCGGTGCTGGCCACCCTGCTGGCCACGGCGGCGGCCTGGAGCATCTCGCACTTCCTGGAGCTGCCCAACATCTCCCTGGTGTTCCTCCTCGCCGTGCTGCTGGTCGGCGTGCGCAGCAGCCTCGGGCCGGCGCTGCTGTGCGCGGCGCTGTCGTTCCTCGCCTACGACCTGCTGTTCGTCTCGCCGACCTTCTCGCTGGACGTGCACCACCAGGAGGACATCCTCACCCTGCTGTTCTTCCTGGCGATGGCGGTGTTCACCGGCAACCTGGCCGCCCGCCAGCGCCGGCAGATGGACGCCCTGCGCGACGCCCAGGCGGAAACCGCCACGCTGTTCGAGCTGTCGCGCAAGCTCGGCGCCGCCACCGACCGCCAGGCGGTGCTCGACGCCGCCCTGCAGCAGCTCGCCGCCTGGCGCGACCTCGACTTCTGCCTGCTGGGCCGCAACGGTGGCGCGCTGCAGGTCGAGGCCGGCGCGACGGCCGTGCTCGACGACGAGGGCGAGCGCGCCGCCGCCGAATGGGCCTGGCAACACGGCCAGCCCAGCGGCCGCGGCACCCAGACCCTGGCCGACGGCCGCTGGTGGTGGCTGCCGCTGGCCGGCGGCGAAGCCCCGCTGGCCCTGCTCGGCGTGCACCGCAAGGCCGGCGGCACGCTGTCGGCCGCGCGCCGCCGCCTGCTCGCCGCGCTCGGCCAGCCGCTGGCGCAGGCGCTGGCCCGCGCGCAGCTGGCCCGGGAACTGGAGGGCGCGCGCCTGCAGACGGAAACCGAGCAGCTGCGCAGCGCCCTGCTCGCCTCGGTGTCCCACGACCTGCGCACCCCGCTGACGGTGATGCACGGCGCCATCGACAGCCTGCTGACCCTGGGCGAGCGGATCGGCCCCGCCGACCGCCACGAACTCTTGGAAAGCACCCGCAACGAGGCCGAGCGGCTCGATCGCTACATCCAGAACCTGCTCGACATGACCCGCCTGGGCCACGGCGGCCTCAAGCTGGAGCGCGACTGGGTGGCGCCGGCGGATATCGTCGCCAGCGCGCTGCAGCGCCTGCACCCGGTGCTGACGCCGCTGCGCCTGGAGACCGCGCTCGCCGACGAACTGCCGCTGCTCTACGTGCACGCCGCGCTGATCGAGCAGGCGCTGGTCAACGTGGTGGAGAACGCCGTGCGCTTCTCGCCGCCGGGCGGCCGCCTGCGCGTCGCGGTGGAGGCCGACGCGGACGAGCTGCGCATCGCGGTCGGCGACGAGGGGCCGGGTATCCCGCCGGCCGAGCGCGAGAAGATCTTCGACATGTTCTACACCGCGGCGCGCGGCGACCGCGGCGGCAAGGGCACCGGGCTGGGCCTGGCGATCTGCCAGGGCATCCTCGGCGCCCACGGCGGCGCGGTGACGGTGGACGACGGCCTGGGCGGGCGCGGCGCGACCCTGTGCCTGCACCTGCCGCTGCAGACCCAGCCCCAGCTCGGCGAGGCGGAGCGCGAAGCATGAGCGACAGACCCCAGAGCGTGCTGGTCATCGACGACGAGGCGCAGATCCGCATGATCCTGCGCATCAGCCTCACCGCCCACGGCTACCGGGTGCTGGAGGCCGGCAGCGGCCGCGAGGGCCTGGCGCTGGCCGCCCAGGCGCGCCCCGACCTCCTGGTGCTCGACCTCGGCCTGCCGGACATGGACGGCAAGGACGTGCTGGACGAGCTGCGCCGCTGGTCGCCGATGCCGGTGCTGGTGCTCTCGGTACGCGCCGGCGACACCGAGAAGGTGCTGTGCCTGGACGGCGGCGCCAACGACTACGTGACCAAGCCGTTCAGCATCCCCGAGTTCCTCGCCCGGGTGCGCGTGCTGCTGCGCGCGCCGCTGGCCGCCGGCCAGGTGGACGGCCCGGTGCGCTGTGGCGCGCTGCAGGTCGACCTCGCCGCCCGGCGGGTCAGCCTGAACAACGGCGACATCGCCCTGACCCCCAAGGAGTACGCCGTGCTGGCCGCCCTGGCCCGCCAGCCGGGACGGGTGGTCACCCAGCAGCAGCTGCTCAAGGACATCTGGGGGCCGACCCACGTGGAAGACAGTCACTACCTGCGCGTGGTGGTCGGCCACCTGCGCCAGAAGCTCGGCGACGACCCCGCCGAGCCGCAGTACATCGCGACCGAGGCCGGCATCGGCTACCGGTTGCGCGAACAATCTCAGGAGCAAGGCCATGACTGACACCGCGCTGCCCGCCAACCACGAGCAACCGCATCCACCCTCCTCGGCGCTGAGCCTGCTGGTCGCCGCCACCGGCGTGGTCTACGGCGACATCGGCACCAGCCCGCTGTACACCCTCAAGGAGGTGTTCTCCGGGCAGTACGGGGTGCAGGTCAACCACGACGGCGTGCTCGGCATCCTCTCGCTGATCTTCTGGTCGCTGATCTGGATCGTCTCGCTCAAGTACGTGCTGTTCATCCTGCGCGCCGACAACGAGGGCGAAGGCGGGGTGATGGCGCTGACCGCCCTCGCCCGCCGCGCCGCGGCGGGCCATCCGCGCCTGGCGTCGGTGCTGGTGCTGCTCGGCCTGCTCGGCGCCGCGCTGTTCTACGGCGACAGCATGATCACCCCGGCGATCTCGGTGCTGTCAGCGGTCGAGGGCCTGGACGTGGCGCTGCCGGGGCTGTCCCACTGGGTGCTGCCGGTCACCGTGATATTGCTGATCGGCCTGTTCCTGATCCAGAAGCACGGCACCGCGCGCATCGGCATCCTGTTCGGGCCGATCATGGTGACCTGGTTCGTGGTGCTCGGCGCCCTCGGCGTGTACGGCATCCGCCACAACCCCGAGGTGCTGCTGGCGCTCAATCCGTGGTGGGCGCTGAACTTCTTCGTCGCCCATCCGGGCCTGGGCGTGGCCATCCTCGGCGCCGTGGTGCTGGCGCTGACCGGCGCCGAGGCGCTGTACGCCGACATGGGCCACTTCGGCCGCAAGCCGATCGCCCGCGCCTGGTTCTCGCTGGTGCTGCCGGGGCTGGTGCTCAACTACTTCGGCCAGGGCGCCCTGCTGCTGGAAGACGCCGAGGCGGCGCGCAACCCCTTCTACCTGCTGGCGCCGGAGTGGGCGCTGCTGCCGATGGTGGTGCTGGCCTCGCTGGCCACCATCATCGCCTCGCAGGCGGTGATTTCCGGCGCCTTCTCGCTGACCCAGCAGGCGATCCAGCTCGGCTACGTGCCGCGCATGCAGATCCAGCACACCTCCAGCGCCGAGCAGGGGCAGATCTACATCGGCGTGATCAACTGGGCGCTGATGGCCGGCGTGTTGCTGCTGGTGCTCGGCTTCGGCTCGTCCGGCGCGCTGGCCGCGGCCTACGGCGTGGCGGTGACCACCACCATGCTGATCGACACCCTGCTGGTGGCCTCGGTGATGCTGATGATGTGGAAATTCCCGCGCATCCTGGCGATCCCCTTGCTGCTGTGCTTCCTGTTCGTCGACAGCCTGTTCTTCGCCGCCAACGTGCCGAAGATCTTCCAGGGCGGCGCCTTCCCGGTGGTGGCCGGTATCGTCCTGTTCACCCTGATGACCACCTGGAAGAGCGGCAAGCAGTTGCTGTTCGCGCGCCTGGACGAAACCGCGCTGCCGCTGCCGGTGTTCATCGACAGTATCTGCCTGCAGCCGCCGCACCGCGTCGACGGCACCGCGGTGTTCCTCACCGCCAGGCCGGACGCCGTGCCGCACGCCCTGCTGCACAACCTGCTGCACAACCAGGTGCTGCACAATCAGGTGGTGCTGCTCACCGTGGTGACCGAGGACAGCCCGCGCCTGCCCGACAACCGCCGCTTCGAGGTGGACAGCTACGGCGAGGGCTTCTTCCGCATCATCCTGCACTTCGGCTTCATGGAAGAACCCGACGTGCCGGCCACGCTGCGCCAGCTGCGCCACGACGGCCTGGACTTCACCCCGATGCGCACCACCTACTTCCTCAGCCGGGAAACCGTGATCCCCAGCAAGCGCATCGGCATGGCCAACTGGCGCGAGAAGCTGTTCGCCTTCCAGCAGCGCAACTCCAACAGCAGCATGCGTTACTTCAAGCTGCCGGTGAACCGGGTGATCGAGCTGGGCACCCAGGTGGAAATCTGACCGCGCCGGCGCTGGCGAGGGTTTCCCCCCGCCAGCGCCGGCAAGGCTGTTACATCCGCCACTCCAGGCCGAGGTACAGGCTGCGCCCGTCGCCGGGGAGGAACTGGGCGCTGTCCAGGCCCTTGGCGTCGGCGATCACCCCGGTGGTGGCGACATAGTTGCGGTCGGCCAGGTTGCGCCCCTCGACGAAGAAGCCCCAGCCCTCGCCCGGCCGGTAGCCGCCCTTCAGGCCCCAGATCGCGTAGCCGTCGGCGTACAGGCTCTGCGCGTGGTCGACCGCGTAGTGGCTGGGCACCCACTCGAAGGTCGGCCCGGCGTACCAGCCGTCCTGCTGCCACAGCGCCTCGCCCTTGACGAACTGGCGCGGCACGCCGCCCAGGCGGTTGTCGCCGTACACCGCGTCGTCGTCGAAGCGGAAGTCGTTGAACAGGTACTGGCCGCGCAGCACCAGCCGGCCGAGGGTCCAGGCGCCGCCCAGCTCGACGCCCTGGTGGACGGTGCGCTCGGCGTTGACCGTGCCCAGCGGATCGCCGTTGGCGTCGTTGAGCGCCAGCAACTCGTCGCGGATCGCGCTGCGGTACACCGCCAGGTCCAGGTCGAGATCGCCGCGCGCCCAGCGCAGGCCGGCCTCCCAGGTGTTGGCGCGCTGTTCGTCGTTCTGGGTGATCACCTGGCCGCCGGTCAGCTCGCTGAAGGTCGGCGGTTCCATGCTCTGGCTGAAGTTGGCGAACAGCTGGACGTCCGCGGCCAGGTCGTGGCGCAGGCCGAGGCGGCCGATGCGCCCGCTGTAGGTGGCGTCGAACGACTCGTCGCGGCCGCTGACCAGGCGGTCGTCGACCTCGCGCTGCTGGTGCAGCCAGGCGGCGCCGGCGACCAGCGCCCAGCGCTCGGCCAGCGGCACCTCCAGCTCGGCGAAGGCGTTCAGGTTGCGCGCGGTCTGCTGCAGTTCGTTGAGCTTGGCGCCCTTGTGGCCGCCGACGTTGCGATAGCGCGAGTCCCGGTTGCGCCCGTGGCTGGTCTCGACGCCGCCGCTCCAGCGCCAGCCGTCGCCGCTGTCCCACTTGTGGGAGAGGCGCAGGCCGTAGTCCTCGCTGTTGACGTCGAGCACCTGGTAGATCGGGTGCAGCAGCGACTTCTCGCTGTAGTAGCTGGCCAGCTCCAGACGGTGGCCGCCGCCCAGCTGCAGGTGGGTGAGGTTGCCGATGCGGTCGAGGGTGAAGTCGCGGCGCTGGTCGCCGCTGATATTGCCCGCCGCGGCCTGCTCCGGGTTATTGCGCAGCTGGGCCTTGGTCAGGTTGCCGGGCAGTTCGGAGTCGGTTTCCACGTGAGTCAGGTAGAAGCGGGTGGCCAGATCCTCGTTGAGCGTGCCGCCCAGATTGGCGAAGTAGCGCTGGTTGTCCTGGCGGGCGTGGTCGCGGAAGCCGTCCTGGGACGAGTCGGAGAAGCTCAGGTAGCCATCCCAGTCGCCAAACTCCTCGGCCACCGCGCCGTACAGCCGCTGGTAGGCAAAGCTGCCGGCCTCGACGCGCAGGTCGACCGGCGCCGCCGTGCGGCCGGTGGGGGCGACGAAGTTGATCGCCCCGCCCAGGTTGGCCGCGCCGTAGCGCCAGGCGTTGGCGCCGCGCAGCACCTCGATGTGATCGACCGCCAGCGGCTCGACGGCCTGGAAGTCGAAGCTGCCGTCGGCCAGGTTGAGCGGCGCGCCGTCCTGCATCAGCAGCAGGCCGCGGCCGTGGAAGGTGCGCTGCAGGCCGGAACCGCGGATCGACAGGCGCGCCTCCTCGGCGCCGAAGCGCGGCTGGACGAACACCCCGGGCGCGAGGCCCAAGGCGTCCTGCAGGGTGCTGCTGCGCCCGCTCTTGTAGGTCTCGGCGTCGACCACGGCGGCGGCGCCGGGAATCTGCGCGAACTCGGCGCGCTTCTCGGCCAGCGTCGGCGCGGTCGGGTCGCTCGGCTGGCCCTTGCTGACGACGATGGGCTGCAGCTCGACGACTTCGGGCCGGGCCTCCTCGGCGTGGGCGGTCGAGGCCAGCGCGATGGCGAGGGCGAGCAGGCTCGGAATGGGCAGGTGACGCATGGTGATCTCCAGATGCTTTGTTCGCTTCCATGGACCTGCCGGCGATGCCACGGGAGGCGGCGGCGGAGCGGGCGCGCACCGGCAACAGCCGCGGGGCATGGCGGGCAGGCAAGACGGTCGGGGGACAGGGGCACGCGCGCAGACGGCCGCAACGGATCAGCCGGAAGCCGACCCGCCACGGTCACGGCGGCGCGGGGAGATCAGGGGGCGCGGGGATTGGCCGGCGGCCAGGCGTGGCGCGGCGGCGTGCCGCCGCGCTGCAGCGCGGTGCTGCGCCAGCGCCGTTGCGGGCGCAGCCACGGGCCGAGGGCCAGCAGCAGGGGCAGCGCGAGGAGCACGAAGGAGCTGCAGCAGGAGCAGCCGAACAGGTCGAGCGCGTCGCCGGGGGCGGGTTCGTCGAAGCCGCTGTCCAGCACCGGACCGGGGTTGTCCTGCAGGGAGCAGAAGGCGCCGCCGACACCATTGAGCTGCAGACCGGCCATCTGCCCGTGACCCAGGCTGCAGGCGAACAGCGCCAGCAGGAGGCTGCAGTACAGCACCCAGGCGGTCAGCATGCGGTCGGTCGACGAGAAGCTCATGGAGTGCGGGATGATCCGGCGGGCACGACGAAGCGGCGCGCGATTATCCGGGCTGGCCGGCGCCCGCGCCTGCGACCGGGCGCCGCACCCCGCGTTCAGCGCCCTTCCAGCAGGAAATTGCCCTGGCCGCTGCCGGCCAGGCTCGGCACCTCGGCCTCGTCCTTGAGATCGACCCCCGACAGCTGGCGGCGGCAGGCCTCGCGCATCAGGTACATCAGGCGGAATGCGGCCATGCCGTAGCTGAGGCCTTCCAGGCGCACGTTGGAGATGCAGTTGCGATAGGCATCGGTGAGGCCGACCTTGGGCCCGTAGGTGAAGTACAGGCCCAGGCTGTCCGGCGAGCTGAGGCCAGGGCGCTCGCCGATCAGGATCACCGTCATCTTCGCGCCGAGCAGCTCGCCGACCTCGTCGGCCACCGCCACCCGGCCCTGCTCGACCAGGCTCACCGGCGCCAGCGACCAGCCTTCGGCGCGCACCTGTTCGAGCAGACGGTCGAGGAATGGCAGGCTGTGGCGCTGCACCGCCAGCGCCGACAGGCCGTCGGCGACGACGATGGCCAGGTCGCAGCCGCCGCCCTGCGTCGCGGCGTGCTCGCGCAGGAGCTGCGCGGAGTCGGCGTGCAGGCGGCGGCCGAGGTCGGGACGCTGCAGGTAGGTGTCGCGGTCCTTCGCCGCGCTGTGCAGGCGCAGGCAGTCGAGACCGAGCGAACCGAGCGATTCACCCAGCGCCGCGAGGTCGAGCGGGGTATGCACGGCGTCGCGCGCCTGCGCGTGGGCGAACTGGAAGTCGAGCTGCGCGCGGCTCGGCAGGCTGGTGCCGGCGCGACCGAGGGCGATGCGTGCCGGCGTCAGGTTGCGCAGCTGCTGCCAGGGGTTCTCGGTGGCGGGGGACTTGTCGGACATCGGGTACCTCATCGGATCTTGGCGTTACACAAGGCGGATGACCGCCAGCGCCCCAGGCTGCGACTGAGCTTTGCGTGTAGGGGCGAATGAATTCGCCCCTACAGGCGTGGGCCGCGCACGGCGAATGTCATGGACCGAGCTGCGCCAGCGCCTGGCGGAACGCCGGCGGCAGCTCGTCACCCAGGCGCACGCGGCCGCCCTGCTGGTGCAGGATGCCCATGCGCGCCAGCCAGGCCTCGAACTCCGGCGCGGCGCGCAGGCCGAGCACCTGGCGGGCGTACAGCGCGTCGTGGAACGAGGTGGTCTGGTAGTTGAGCATCACGTCGTCGGAGCCGGGGATGCCCATGATGAAGTTGATCCCCGCCGCGCCGAGCAGGGTCAGCAGCATGTCCATGTCGTCCTGGTCGGCCTCGGCATGGTTGGTGTAGCAGATGTCGCAGCCCATCGGCACGCCGAGCAGCTTGGCGCAGAAGTGGTCCTCGAGGCCGGCGCGGATGATCTGCTTGCCGTTGTACAAATACTCCGGGCCGATGAAGCCGACCACGGTGTTGACCAGGAACGGCTTGAAGTGGCGGGCCACCGCGTAGGCGCGGGTCTCGCAGGTCTGCTGGTCGCAGCCGTGGTGGGCGTTGGCCGACAGCGCGCTGCCCTGGCCGGTCTCGAAGTACATCAGGTTGTTGCCGACGGTGCCGCGCTTGAGGGACAGGCCGGCCTCGTAGCCTTCCTGCAGCACCTTCAGATCGATGCCGAAGCTGGCGTTGGCCGCCTGGGTGCCGGCGATCGACTGGAACACCAGGTCGAGCGGCGCGCCGCGCTCGATGGCGGCGATCGAGCTGGTGACGTGGGTCAGCACGCAGGACTGGGTGGGGATCTCGTAGCGCTGGATCACCGCGTCGAGCATCTCCAGCAAGGTGCAGATCGAGCCCATGCTGTCGGTGGCCGGGTTGATGCCGATCATCGCGTCGCCGTTGCCGTAGAGCAGGCCGTCGAGGGTGCTGGCGGCGATGCCGGCCGGATCGTCGGTCGGATGGTTGGGCTGCAGACGGGTGGACATCCGCCCGCGCAGGCCCTGGGTGTTGCGGAAACGGGTGACCACGCGGATCTTCTGCGCCACCAGGATCAGGTCCTGCACGCGCATGATCTTCGATACCGCGGCGGCCATCTCCGGGGTCAGGCCCGGCGCCAGGGCGGCCAGCGCGGCCTCGTTGGCCGCATCGCCCAGCAGCCAGTCGCGCAGGCCGCCGACGGTGAGGTGGCTGACCGGCGCGAAGGCCAGGGCGTCATGGGTGTCGATGATCAGCCGGGTGACCTCGTCCACCTCGTAGGGGATCACCGCCTCGATCAAAAAGTGCTTGAGCGGCACCTCGGCCAGCGCCATCTGCGCGGCAACCCGCTCGGCGGCGCTGGCGGCGGCGACGCCGGCCAGGTAGTCGCCGGAGCGCGCCGGGGTGGCCTTGGCCATCAGCTCGCGCAGGCTGTCGAAGCGCCAGGTCTGGCCGCCGACGGTGTGGGAAAAGCTTGCCATCTCAGTCTCCGTTCGCGGGGTCGACGCCGCCGTGGGCGCGTCGACCGATTCCGTGCGCCGGACCCGCCCGCGGCGGGCCCGGCGGCGCTCAGGCGCGGTTCAGCAGCGCATCGACCGGCGCGCTGGCGCGGTGGTGGGCGGTGAACTGGAACCAGACGAAGCCGGCCACCATGAAGCCCAGGAACACCAGGCTGATCAGGGTGTTGAACCAGACCATCGCCAGCAGGCAGACCACCGCCAGGACCAGGGCGATCGCCGGCACCACCGGATAGCCCGGGGCGCGGAAGCTGCGCTCCAGGTGCGGTTCGGTGCGGCGCAGCTTGAACAGGCTGAGCATGCTGATGATGTACATGACGATAGCCCCGAACACCGACATGGTGATCATCGCCGCGGTCAGGCTCATGCCCTGCAGGCTGACCAGGCCGTCGCTGTAGATCGCCGCGATGCCGACCACGCCGCCGGCGAGGATCGCCCGGTGCGGGGTCTGGAAGCGCGACAGCTTGGCCAGGCCGCGCGGCAGGTAGCCGGCGCGGGCCAGGGCGAAGAACTGCCGCGAGTAGCCGAGAATGATGCCGTGGAAGCTGGCCACCAGGCCGAACAGGCCGATCCACACCAGCATGTGCATCCAGGTCGAGTCGTTGCCGACCACCGCCTTCATCGCCTGCGGCAGCGGGTCGTTGATGTTGGACAGCTGGCGCCAGTCGCCGACGCCGCCGGCCATGATCATCACGCCGATGGCGAGGAACACCAGGGTGAGGATGCCGGCGATGTAGGCGCGCGGAATGGTGCGTTTCGGGTCCTTGGCCTCCTCGGCGGCCATGGCCGCGCCCTCGATGGCGAGGAAGAACCAGATGGCGAAGGGAATGGCGGCGAAGATGCCGGAGATGGCCTGGCCGCCGAACTCGTTGGAGCCGGCCCAGCCGTTGAGCACGAAGTTGCTGAAGCTGAAGCCCGGCGCCACCACGCCCATGAACACCAGCAGCTCGGCCACCGCCAGCACGGTGACCACCAGCTCGAAGGCGGCGGCGATACTGACGCCGACGATGTTCAGGCCCATGAACACGAAGTAGGCCCCAACCGCGGCGTGCTTGGGATCGAGATCCGGGTACTGCACGTTGAGGTAGGCGCCGATGGCCATGGCGATGGCCGGCGGGGCGAAGACGAACTCGATCAGCGTGGCGATCCCGGCGATCAGTCCGCCCTTCTCGCCGAAGGCGCGCCGGCTGTAGGCGAACGGGCCGCCGGCGTGGGGGATAGCGGTGGTCAGCTCGGTGAAGCTGAAGATGAAGCAGGTATACATGGTCGCCACCAGCAGGGCGGTGACCAGAAAGCCCAGGGTGCCGGCGGTGCCCCAGCCGTAGCTCCAGCCGAAGTACTCGCCGGAAATCACCAGGCCGACGGCGATGCCCCACAGATGCAGGGTGCCCAGGGTGGGTTTGAGTTGGTTAGCGGTCATGCTGATCTCCCATCGATGCAGTCATGTGCCGGGATATTCCCGGCATGATGGACAGTTCCCGTGTAGTTGTCTTTCTTTCCGGTTTGGCGGCACTGTCACGGGCGCAGATGGCAGGCGCCCGCCGGCGCGCGACCTGGGCCGCGCGCCGGGGGATATCCATCGCCTGTTCACGGTCTTGCGAGCTAGGGTCAGGCAAGGCGAAATCGGTTGAGGAAGCGGAGTTTGCTCGCTGCAAATGAGCATTCCGAAACCGATTTCAACGCAGCATGACCGACGCGCAGCTGATCGTGGACAGGCGATCAGAAGAAACCCAAAGGCTTGATGTCATAGCTGACCAGCAGGTTCTTGGTCTGCTGGTAGTGGTCGAGCATCATCTTGTGGGTCTCGCGGCCCACGCCGGATTTCTTGTAGCCACCGAACGCGGCGTGCGCCGGGTACAGGTGGTAGCAGTTGGTCCACACGCGACCGGCCTTGATGCCGCGACCCATGCGGTAGGCACGGTTGATGTCGCGGGTCCACACGCCGGCGCCCAGGCCGAACTCGGTGTCGTTGGCGATCGCCAGCGCCTCGGCCTCGTCCTTGAAGGTGGTCACGCCGACCACCGGGCCGAAGATCTCCTCCTGGAACACGCGCATGTCGTTGGTGCCCTTGATCAGGGTCGGCTGGATGTAGTAGCCGCTGGCCAGGCTGCCCTCGAGCTTCTCGGCGGCGCCGCCGGTGAGGATCTGCGCACCCTCGGTGCGGGCCACCTCGAAGTAGGAGAGGATCTTCTCGAACTGCTGGTCGGAGGCCTGGGCGCCCACCATGGTGGTGGTGTCCAGCGGGTTGCCGCGCTTGATCTGGCCGATCTTCTTCATCACCACGGCCATGAAGTCTTCGTAGATCGACTCCTGGATCAGCGCGCGCGACGGGCAGGTGCACACCTCGCCCTGGTTGAAGAAGGCCAGCACCAGGCCTTCGGCGGCCTTCTCGATGAACTCGGGCTCCGCGCGCATGATGTCTTCGAAGAAGATGTTCGGGCTCTTGCCGCCCAGCTCGACGGTGCTCGGAATGATGTTCTCGGCGGCGCAACGCATGATGTGCGAGCCGACCGGGGTGGAGCCGGTGAAGGCGATCTTGGCGATGCGGGTGCTGGTGGCCAGCGCCTGGCCGGCTTCGCGGCCGAAGCCCTGGACGATGTTGAGCACGCCGGCCGGCAGCAGGTCGCCGATCAGCTCGATCAGCACCATGATCGACAGCGGGGTCTGCTCGGCGGGCTTGAGCACGATGCAGTTGCCGGCGGCCAGCGCCGGGGCCAGCTTCCAGGCGGCCATCAGCAGCGGGAAGTTCCACGGGATGATCTGGCCGACCACGCCCAGCGGCTCGTGGAAGTGGTAGGCGGCGGTGGTGTCGTTAATCTCGGCGGCGCTGCCTTCCTGGGCGCGGATGCAGCCGGCGAAGTAGCGGAAGTGGTCGGCGGCCAGCGGTACGTCGGCGTTGAGGGTCTCGCGCACGGCCTTGCCGTTGTCCCAGGTCTCGGCGACGGCGAGCACTTCCAGGTTCTGCTCGATGCGGTCGGCGATCTTCAAGAGGATCAGCGCACGGTCCTGCACGGAGGTGCGGGCCCAGCCGTCGGCGGCGGCGTGGGCGGCGTCCAGCGCCAGCTCGATGTCTTCGGCGGTGGAGCGGGGGAATTCGGCGATCACCTCGCCGGTGACCGGCGTGGTGTTGGTGAAGTACTGGCCCTTGACCGGCGCGACGAACTCGCCGCCGATGTAGTTGCCGTAGCGCGGCTTGAAGGAAACGATGGCGCCGGCAGTACCCGGTTGTGCGTAGATCATGCTGGTTCTCCGAAACGATTCTTGTAGTTGTGGCGGTGCGCGAACGGCTCGCGGGACTTTCCCTCGCCCGTCGCGTTTCGCTGCGGCCTGGGATCGATCATGCACCGCAGCCGCCTCCCCGACTTGACCGGGAGGACCAGGCGCTGTCGTCTGAAGTCAACTTTTCCGCTCGTGGGGCGAGCTGTCACCTGCGGTCAACTCGCGGGCACCGGCGCGGTTCGCGTGTTTCCAAACCACCCGTTTGCTGCACCAGCGTGGTGCGGCGCGGCGCGGGCGGCGTCGGGAGAGCCGCGCCAGCGGCGGGCTGGCGGCCTGCCGACCGGCGTCAGCGGGCCAGGCGCGAAAATTGCTTTGTATTACCGGTTGTTTCCTGGAGATGTCTTCCATGCCCCCGTTTCCCGTCTCCCCTGCCGGCCTGCCCGGTGTGCCGGACCTGTCGGCCAGCCAACGCCACACCGGCGTGCTGGCGGCGGCCGCCAGCGGCCTGTGCACCTTCATCGAGAGGCAGGGCGGCGACCCCGACCGCATCCTCGGCGTCTCCGGCATCGATCCCGAGCAGCTGCAGCACCCGACCCTGAGCCTGGCGCTGCCCAACTACTGCCAGGTGCTGGAGGAGGCGGCGCGGCAATCCGGCTGCGACAACTTCGGCCTCTACTACGGCCAGCAGTTCAAGCCGCAGGCGCTCGGCCTGCTCGGCTACATCGGCCTGTGCTCGGCGACCCTCGAGCAGGCGCTGATCAACTTCGCCCGCGCCTTCCCGCTGCACCAGCGCAACAGCCTGATCCGCCTGGTCGATGGCGGCGATCACTACCGTTTCGACTACCAGGTGCGCCACGGCGCCATCCTGGTCCGCCGCCAGGACGCCGAGCTGACCCTGGGCATGGCCCTCAACCTGATCCGCCACGTCCTGGGCAGCCAGTGGGCGCCGCGCGCCGTGCACTTCGAGCACCCGCGCCCGGAGCACTGGCACGAGCACTGCAAGGTGTTCGACGCCCCGGTGTACTTCGAGCAGCCGTGCAATTCGCTGCTGATCCCCAAGCGCGACCTCGGCCGCGCGATGCCCGAGAGCAATCCGACCCTGCTGCTGGTGATGCAGGACTCGCTGCGCCAGCTCAGCCTGGCCGGCCGCGAGGCGCCCAACATCGTCGACGACACCCGCGCCCAGGTGCGCCAGCAGCTGCTCGCCGGCGAACCGACTTTGGAGGACATCGCCGAGCAGATGGGCCTGGCCAGCTGGTCGCTGCAGCGCCGCCTGCGCGAGCAGGGCCTGACCTTCAGCCAGCTGGTCGACAAGGTGCGCTGCGAGATGGCCACCCACTACCTGCGCCAGCAGCAGCTGCCGATCTCCGAGCTGGCGCCGCTGCTCGGCTACTCGGAAACCAGCGCCTTCTCGCGCGCCTTCCGCCGCTGGTTCGGCGTCAGCCCGCGGCAATGGCGCCAGCAGGGCGAGGTCAAGGGCGCCGCGCACTGAGCGCGACGGCCCGCGCGGTCAGGGACGACCGCCCTTCTCTTCATTTCACTCTTTCCTTCCCGACGATCCACCATCCCGGCTCCGGCTCCGGCTCCGGCTCCGGCCCCGGCTGCGCGCGCGGCGGCGGACAGGGCCGCGCCTCGATCACCAGCGCCGCCGTCGGGCTCGCCCCTGCCGAGGGCCGGACAAGGAAGACGGGCACCGCCCATGGCGAGCTGGCCCGGATCACCGCCTGAGGGTAGGCTCCAACCATCCCACCCGCAGGAGTCGCCATGTCCGCTATCCCGACTGTCAAAGCCGTTCTCGAAGACACGCTCTATCGGGTGTCCTTCACCGACGATCTCGGCCACGCCTGGAGCGCCGACGAACCCACCGAGGTGGGCGGCGGCAACACGGCGCCGACGCCGGAACGCCTCATCCTCGCCAGCCTCGGCGCCTGCACCGCGATCACCCTGAAGATGGTCGCCGCCCGCCGCCAGTTGCCGCTGACCGGCGTGGAGGTCGAGTTGCAGCTCAACCCCAACGGCAAGCCCGAATCCGGCAACGACATCGTTCGCCAGATCACGGTGCAGGGCGAGCTGAGCGACGAGCAGCGCGAGCAACTGCTGAAGGTCGCCAACGCCTGCCCGATGCACAAGTTGCTGAGCGGCGAGATTCGCATCCACACCGGACTCGATAGCTGATCGCGTAGCCGCTTGCCCCCGGCGCCGGCGCGGGGGGCAACCGCCCTCAGGAATGCCGCAACCAGCTGAGGAAGCCGCCTTTCTTGATGGCGACCGGCTTGTGCACCAGCAGCGAGGCGCTGGCCTGCTGGCGGAACTCCTGCAGTTTCGACAGTGCGCTGCCGACCTCGGTGCGCTCTTCGAGGCAGGCCTGCAGCATGTCCTTGTCGATGCGATAGATCACGCTGGAAGTCAGCGCGGTGAAACGCGCCTGGGAGGGCGCGCCGAGCGTGACGCCCTCCTCCCCCATGACTTCCCCCGGCCCCATCCGCCCGGCCTCGACGAAACCCTCGCCGTCGGGGATCGACGCGGAGACCACACCCGTGCCGATCACCCACAGTTGCTCGCTGGCCGCACCGAACTCCAGCACCACCTGGCCGGCGGCAAACGGCTGCGCGACCAGCTGCTGGCTGAGACGGTCCTTCTCCTCGGCGTCCAGCGAGCGAAAGATCTTCACGTCATCCAGCAGGCGGCGGGCCTGGCTTGCCGGTACTTCGCGGGGGTTTTCGCCGGTCGCGATGCCGGCCGCGCGCAGATGGCGGTAGGCCAGGTCGAACATCAGGTTGCGTGCTTCGACCCGGTCGGTCCCGGCGCCGACGAAGCCGCTGGCCTCGTACTCCACCGAGGCGAGGTCGGAGCTTTTGATGACCACCTTGGCCTTGGGCGTCGGCAGCAGGACACTGACGCCCCGCAGGGTCTTGTGCAGCGCATCGAGCACCAGGCGTGGCCGCACCTGGGCGGAGACGGTCACGCTGATGGCGATCGCATGGACGTCGGCCGAGCGGTTGAGGTTGAGAATCTTGGCCTTGGCCGCGACCGAGTTGGGAATCACCAGCGTGCCGCCCTGGGCGGTCAGCAGATGGGTGGCGCGCCAGTCGATCTCGACCACCTTGCCCTCGGTGCCGTCGATGGCGATCCAGTCGTCCAGCCGATACGGCTTGGTGGTGTTCAGCACGATGCCGGAGAACACGTCGCTCAGGGTGTTCTGCAGGGCGAGGCCGACGACGATGGCGACCACCCCGGAGGTCGCGAGCAGGCCCTTGACCGGCAGCTGCATGACGTAGGCCGCCGCGGCGACGATGGCGGCCAGGAAGATCGCCGCGCCGAGAACGTCCTTGAGCAGGCGGCCGGCGTGCCCGCTGCGCGGTATCAACAGCAGGCCGAGCACCACGGTGAGGGTGCGCGCCCCCAGCAGCCACCAGGCGATCTCCAGGGCGGTCCCCATCATGTTCAGGGCGGCGTCCGGCCAGGGCGAGGGCTGCATCGGACTCATGCCGGCCCTGAAGATCAGCACGCTGTAGGCGGTGAAGAACACCAGCCGCAGGAGCACCCGCCCGACCTTTTGCTCCACCGGCAGCAGCCGCCAGCAGGCGAGGTCGGCCAGCAGGAGGCCGACGGCGAAGATCATGGGGTGGTCGTGAATCACTGTGAACATGCAACGCTCCGTCGCGGGAAGGGGGCTGGCGCGATGCGCTCATCCGCTATCCATAGTAAGCCTTCCACGCGCCACGTCCGCCCCTGCCCACCCGCCGCGGAAAAAAGTGCAGGCAAAAAAAAGCCTGACCCGCGAGGGTCAGGCGAAACTGAGGGTTTGTTGCTCGTTTAAGCCGGGATCAGCAGTAGCGGTCGATGTAGGCGACCTCGGGATTGCTGCGAACTGCCGGCCATTCCTGTTGCAGGGTCTGGTAGACGCGGCCGATGAAGTCCTTGTCGGCGGCGGCTTTCTTGCCCACGTAGCCCTTGCCACGGTGGTAGGTGCGCAGGCGGGCGCGCATGCTCGGGGTGCGCTTCTCGAATTCTTTCTCGCCCAGTTCCGGCGCCAGGTTGTCCAGATGCACCTCGCCGCACTCGCTGATCCACAGGATGTGGCTGCCGTGGGTGTCCTTGCGGGTGGCGAACAGCTTGGCCAATTGCTCGGGAGTGGGTTGGTTGTTCAGATTCATGGTATGAGCCCCTTAAATTGTTGATCGAAAACGTCGGTCTGAATTTGGGTGGACCCGGATACCGTCGACGGTAGGCCGACGTGTGCACGCGGGGTCGAATCTCAACCTGAGCCTGGTGTAGCGCTGATCCAAGCGAACTACAGGCGGCAGAGCGTTGAAGCCTGCGGCCGGTTCATCGGGGGCGGAAGGTGGCGGTGAGGCCTGCAGGATGCGAAGCGGAGGGCCTAACCGAACAGCGTACGGCCACAGCCAGCATCATGAGGACGTTTCACCAGCACATTCCATCCGGGGGACGAGCCTGCCAGTCAACTTCATCAGTCTGCCTTGTGGGCAGTACAAACACGGGAGTCCGGCTGGTGGGCCGGAGAGACGCTGGAACCCCTTGCCAGGGCCCCCGCATCTGGGAGTGGCTTCATCCTGCATTGCGGGATGGGCCCTCGTCAACAGATTTGTAGCGTATTTTTTGTCGCACTACAAAAGCACTGGAAAAAGCCAGTACCAAGGTAGCGGGTGGCACCTCGATGAAGGCGCTGCAGGTTGCCGCGGCACCGGGCCCCACGCCGACGCGCGCCGCCGCAGGGGGAGTGTTCGCCCTTCTCATGCGCCAGCCGACGGCACCGGGCTAACGCGCCATCACCACCCCTTCCAGCTCCAGCACCTCGCCGCTGTCGGAATAGATGCCGCAGCCGCGTTCCTGCACCACCCTTTCGCTGCCGTCGGCGCACAGCAGGCGGTAGGCCAGGTTGAACGGCCGGCCGTCCTGCAGGCCACGCTGCACGCCCAGCCACACGCGGTCGCGGTCGGCGGGGTGGATCAGGCTGCTGTAGCTGAGCCGCCGGCTGCCGACCAGTTGTGCCGGGCTGTAGCCGGTCAGCGCCTGACAGCCGGCGCTGACGTAGGCCATGCTCCAGTGCGGGTCGTTGCGGCATCGGTAGATCATCAGCGGCAGGTCGTCGAGCAGGTTGCCGAGATCCAGCGGGCTGACCGGTAGGAGGCGGGCGGCCGGCAGCGGCAGGCCCGCCTGCTCGCCGGCGCGGTGCGCCCAGGCGGCCAGCTCCAGCCGCGAGTGCAGGCCGAGCTTGCACAGCAAATGGCGCACGTGGACCTTCACGGTGCCGTCGCTGATGCCCATGTGGCGGGCGATCAGCTTGTTGCTCAGCCCTTCGGCGATCAGCCCGAGGGTCTGCCGCTCGCGGTCGGTGAGGCCGGCCAGCAGCTCGGGCGACGGCGGTTGCGGGAACCCCGTCATCCCCTCCTCCCGGGCAGGCGAATAGGCGTGATCGACTGCGGCGCCATGGTCTTCCCTCGCTGAATGGATGGCTGCGCAAATGCAGCAAGTTCCGTGCCCTTTAGCGTCCCCCGCCACAACCCCCAGTAAACAATCTTTCTCCCTGTGCATGGTCGGCGAAGTGCCCGCAGCCTGCACCAAGGCGAGGCGCCATGCGCCTTTCCTGCCTGTTCACGGTGCCCGCACGGGCGCCTCTACCCCGAACGGAGTATCTCCACCGGCAGAGTTTCGCAGCGGCGCGGTCGCGGTAGCGTAATTCGCAACGGGAAACTTTATTTCCTATCAATCCGCAATCTTCGTTTCAGGAGCTGACCATGACCACTCGTATCGCCATCATCGGCGCCGGCCCTTGCGGCCTGGCCCAACTGCGCGCCTTCCAGTCCGCCAAGGCCAAGGGCGCCGAGATTCCCGAACTGGTGTGCTTCGAGAAGCAGCAGGACTGGGGCGGCATGTGGAACTACACCTGGCGCACCGGCCTCGACGAGAACGGCGAGCCGGTGCACGGCAGCATGTACCGCTACCTGTGGTCGAACGGGCCCAAGGAGTGCCTGGAGTTCGCCGACTACACCTTCGACGAGCACTTCGGCCGGCCGATGGGCTCCTTCCCGCCCCGCGAAGTGCTGTGGGACTACATCAAGGGCCGCGTCGAGAAGGCCGGCGTGCGCGACTACATCCGCTTCAACAGCGCCGTGCGCCACGTGAGCTTCGATCCGGCCAGCGAGCTGTTCACCGTCAGCGTGCACGACTACACCAGGAACGAGACCTACTCGGAAACCTTCGACTACGTGGTCTGCGCCAGCGGCCACTTCTCCACCCCCAGCGTCCCCTACTTCCCGGGCTTCGAGAGCTTCGCCGGGCGCGTGCTGCACGCCCACGACTTCCGCGACGCGCTGGAATTCAAGGGCAAGGACGTGCTGATCGTCGGCGCCAGCTACTCCGCCGAGGACATCGGCTCGCAGTGCTACAAGTACGGCGCGCGCTCGATCACCAGCTGCTACCGCAACACGCCGATGGGCTACAAGTGGCCGGCCAACTGGGAGGAGAAGCCGCTGCTGCAGCGCGTCGAGGGCAGCACCGCGCACTTCGCCGACGGCAGCCAAAAGCACGTCGACGCGGTGATCCTGTGCACCGGCTACAAGCACCACTTCAGCTTCCTGCCCGAGGAGCTGACCCTCAAGACCGACAACCGCCTGTGGCCGCTGAACCTCTACAAGGGCGTGTTCTGGGAAGACAACCCGAAGATGATCTACCTGGGCATGCAGGACCAGTGGTACAGCTTCAACATGTTCGACGCCCAGGCCTGGTACGTGCGCGACGTGCTGCTCGGCCGCATCGCCCTGCCCAGCCAGGAAGAGATGCACGCCGAGGACCTGGCCTGGCGCGCCGAGGAGGAAACCCTGCAGAACGCCCAGGAAATGTTCGAGTTCCAGGGCAAGTACATCCAGCAGCTGATCGACGCCACCGACTACCCGAGCTTCGACATCGCCGCGGTGAACCAGACCTTCCTCGATTGGAAGCACGACAAGTACGAGGACATCATGGGCTACCGCAACAAGTGCCACCGCTCGCTGATGACCGGAACCATGGCCACCCCGCACCACACCCCCTGGCTGGAAGCGCTCGACGACTCGATGGCCGCCTACCTCTCCGATGAGCCGGAACAGCGCCTGAAGTCGGTGAGCTGACCCCGCGGCGAGCGGCTTGCGCAGCTTCGCAGGGTGGGTGACCGCGAGCGTTACCCACCCGGGAGCCGCCGGGTGGCCATCCACCCTGCAGCACTGCCAAGCCCCCGCCCCTGCAGATGGGCCAGAGCCCACCCGGAATCTTCCGCCGCGCATCCGCACAGGAGCCTTGCATGCACATGCCCGTGATTTCCCGACCGCGCGAGCCCGCGCTGTTCGCCCGCGCCCCGGCGCTGGAGCGCCACCGCGTCGCGCCGGGCGGGCTGACCGTGATCGACCTCGAGGCCGGCGACCGCCTCGAGGTGATCGACCTCGAAGGCCGGCAGAGCGCCGAGCTGCTGGCCTTCGCCGCCGGCCGCGCCGCGCTGGCCGACCTCGGCCTGACCGCCAGCCCCGGCGCGCGCTTTATCGGCACGCTGCTCGCCGACGGCAGCACCGAGTCGGTGCATACCCGCCTCGGCCTGGCCAAGCGCGACATCGACTGTCGGGCGCTGCCCGACGCTGCCCGCCTGTGGGACGACGACACCCCGGCCGGCTTTTCCCGCCAGTTCAGCGCGGGCACCGAACTGCTGGTGATCGTCGCCGCGCCCGGCGGCCGCGTCGCGGTGGACAGCCAGCAGCGCGCCAGCGAGCTGCGCCTGATCATCCAGCGCGCCAATCCGCGCAGCGTGCTGGCCCCGCCGCTGCCGGCGCCGCTCGGCGAGCTGGTCGACGAGTTCACCATCAGCCCCGGCAGCGCGCGCGACTACGTGGTCGAGGCCGGCCAGTACATCCAGGTGCTGGATGTCGCCGGCCGGCAGTGCTCGGACTTCGTCGCCTTCGACCGCCGCGGCCTCGACGCCGGCCGCGAGATCGACCTCGACCCGACCGTCACCCGCACCCTCAACGGCAACGCCTATCCCGGGCCGGGGCTGTTTTCCAAGTTCTTCGACCGCAACATGCAGCCGATGCTGGAAGTGGTACGCGACACCGTCGGCCGCCACGACACCTTCGCCCTCGCCTGCGCCGCGCGCTACTACGAGGCCCAGGGCTACTTCGGGCACGCAAACTGCAGCGACAACCTCAGCCGCGCGCTGGCCCGCCACGGCGTCAGCGGCCGTCCCGGCTGGCCGGCGATCAACTTCTTCTACAACACCGGCATCGACGCCCACCAGCAGCTGACCCTCGACGAGCCCTGGTCGCGACCCGGCGACTACGTGCTGCTGCGCGCGATGACCGACCTGGTGTGCGCCAACAGCTCCTGCCCGGACGACATCGACCCGGCCAACGGCTGGCAGCCGACCGACATCCACATCCGCGTGTATTCCGCCAAGGAGCGCTTCAGCATGGCCATGGCCACCCGCAAGACCGCCGACGCCGATCCGGTGCTGACCCGCGAGAGCGGCTTCCACCCCGGCACCTCGGCGCTGACCGGCAATTTCGTCGACTACCGCGGCTGGTGGACGCCGACCCACTACGCGGGCTTCGGCGCCATCGAGGAGTACCACGGCTGCCGCGAGCGGGTGGCGGTGATGGACCTGTCCGCGCTGCGCAAGTTCGAGGTGCTCGGCCCGGACGCCGAGGCGCTGCTCAACTACTGCCTGACCCGCGACGTGCGCAAGCTGGCGGTCGGCCAGGTGGTCTACTCGGCGATGTGCTACGAGCACGGCGGCATGCTCGACGACGGCACCCTGCTGCGCCTCGGCCCGGACGCCTTCCGCTGGGTCGGCGGCGAGGACTTCGCCGGCGACTGGCTGCGCCAGCAGGCCGACAAGCTCGGCATGAAGGTGTGGGTGAAGTCGGCCTCCGAGCAGATCCACAACGTCGCCGTGCAGGGGCCGCGCTCGCGCGAGCTGCTCAGCCAGATGATCTGGACGCCGCCCAGCCAGCCCAAGCTGGAAGAGCTCGGTTGGTTCCGCTTCCTGGTCGGCCGCCTGGGCGACTACAACGGCTGCCCGGTCATGGTCTCGCGCACCGGCTACACCGGCGAGCTGGGCTACGAGATCTGGTGCCATCCCACCGATGCCATGCAGGTCTGGCAGCGCCTCTGGCAGCTCGGCGAGCCCTTGGGCCTGGTGCCGCTCGGCCTGCACGCGCTGGACACCCTGCGCATCGAGGCCGGGCTGATCTTCGCCGGCTACGAATTCTGCGACCAGACCGATCCGTTCGAGGCCGGCATCGGCTTCTGCGTGCCGCTGAAGAGCAAGCAGGACGACTTCATCGGCCGCGAAGCGCTGCTGCGGCGCAGCACCCACCCGCAGCACAAGCTGGTCGGCCTGGTGCTGGACGGCAACGAGCCGGCGCAGCACGGCGACTGCGTGCGCGACGGCCGCGCGCAGATCGGCGTGGTCACCAGCGCCACCCGCTCGCCCATCACCGGCAAGAACGTCGCCCTTTGCCGCCTGGACATCGGCTACTGCGCGCCCGGCACGGCGGTGGAGATCGGCAAGCTCGACGGTCAGCAGAAACGCATCGCCGCCACGGTGAGCGCACCGATCTTCTACGACCCGGACAAGAGCCGTGTGCGCGCCTGAGCGCCGCCGGCCCGCGATTCGCGCAGCGCGCCGGCCCACCGCCGACGTCCGCTGCCCTGCCTTTTGACCATCTATCGACCTTAACGTGAGGAACAGACCATGAAGCGATTCGGCCTTCTGCGTCGCAGCCTGATCGGCACCCTATTGCTGGCGAGCGCGCTCGGCGTCTCGGCGGAAGAAACGGCTCCGGCCCTGAACAGCGGCGACACCGCCTTCCTGGTGGTGTGCTCGCTGGTGGTGCTGCTGATGACCCTGCCGGGCCTGGGCATGTTCTACGGCGGCATGGCGCGCAGCAAGAACGTGCTGTCGGTGCAGATGCAGGTGTTCTCCGGCGCCGCGCTGATGGCGCTACTGTTCGCCATCTACGGCTACAGCCTGACCTTCACCGACGGCGGCGGCCTGCAGGCGATCATCGGCGGCACCGACAAGCTGTTCCTCCAGGGCGTCGGCGCGGACTCCCTGCAGGGCACGATTCCCGAGCTGCTGTACTTCCTGTTCATGCTGCTGTTCGCCGCGATCACCCCGCCGATCATCGTCGGCTCCTTCGCCGAACGCATGAAGTTCGCCGCCGTCATGCTGTTCATGGCGATCTGGCTGACCATCAACTACATCCCCATGGCGCACATGGCCTGGGGCGGCGGCTGGGTGTTCAACCTCGGCGTGCAGGACTTCGCCGGCGGCAACGTGGTGCACCTCAACGTCGGCATCGCCTCGCTGGTCGGCGCCTGGCTGATCGGCCGCCGCCGCGGCTTCGGCACCCAGACCCTGTCGCCGCACAACATGACCATGACCGTGACCGGCGGCTGCCTGCTGTGGGTCGGCTGGCTGGGCTTCTGCGGCGGCTGCGTGCTGGCGGCCAACGGCTTCGCCATGCTGGTGATCGTCAACACCATGCTGGCCAGCTGCGCCGGCGCGCTGGCCTGGATGCTCGCCGAGTGGAAGTACCGCGGCAAGCCGAGCATGTTCGGCGCGGTGTCCGGCGCCATCGCCGGCCTGGTGGCGGTCACCCCGGCCTGCGGCTTCGTCGGCCCGATGGGCGCCATCGCCCTCGGTCTGATCGCCGCGCCGGTCTGCGTCTGGGCGGTCGACAAGCTCAAGCCGCTGATCGGCCTGGACGACGCCTTCGACGTGTTCGGCGTGCACGGCGTGGCCGGCATCGTCGGCGGCCTGCTCACCCCGGTATTCGCCATGACCGCGCTCGGCGGCCAGGGCTTCGCCGAAGGGCGCGACCTGCTCGACCAGCTGGCGGTCAACGGCGGCGTGATGCTGTTCAGCATCCTCTACTCGGCGCTGAGCAGCTGGGTGGCCTTCAAGCTCGCCGCCGTGCTGTGCGGCGGCCTGCGCGTCGACGAGGAGCACGAGGTGGACGGCCTGGACCTCTCCAGCCACGGCGAGGTCGGCTACAAGTACGCCAACTGAGGAGCGCCCCGGCGGCGGCCGCCGGCGGGAGTACCCTCCCCCGTGACGGCCACCCACCGCCACGCCATGGCGCCATCACCATGCCCCCGATGCTGCATCGGGGGCATGCTCTTTTGTGGGGCAGGACTGCCCCACGCCCCATCGCCGTTGCGGCAATCAGGCCGGCAACGCCCGCCAACATGCCGCCTGCCGCCGTCAAGATCGCCATTTTCCCCTTCCGCAGCGGGCACGCCGGCGCCTGGTACGGAACGTGCTTATGCAATGGCGACTGAACGATGCGGAGCCACCTTGCCGTGTACCAACCGGGTGGCGGCGCCGGTCTGCCGAAGATCCGGCGACCGACGACCCTTCTGGCTGTACCGCACAACAACAATCCGCGATGACCAGCTAGCGAGCCGTGGCCGGCGCCTTCGCGCCCCGTCCACGCTGCGCCGAGGTGCACCCATGCTCAACCCCGTCTTCCGTCTCGAAACCCCTGCCGGCCTGGGCCTCAAGGCCATCGCCTTCACCCTGCACGGGCTCGACAACCAGCACTACTCGGCCAGGCTGCTGGCGCGCCTGCACAGCCTGCGCGAAGGCTTCGATCCCAGCCACAGCCTGACCGCCCAGCACGGTTTCCTGGCCCTGCGCCAGCAGGTCGAACGCTCGGTGCGGCGCTTTCCGCCCTCCCCGCTGGCGCTGTTCGAGCAGAACCGTCGCAACGGCGGGCTGCGCGCCATCGCCCCGGTGGTCGACCTGTACAACCAATGGTCGCTGAACAGCGGCCTGTCGATCGGCGCCCACGACCTGCAGCGCCTGCGCCTGCCGGTGCGCCTGGCCCTCACCGCCGGCGGCGAAGCCTTCCAGCCGCTCGGCCGGGCGGCCAACGAAGCCAGCGAGCGCCTGCCGGCCGGCGAATACGCCTACTTCGACGCCCGCGACCAGGTGATCTGCCGCATGGAGTATCGCCAGGCCGCCGCCAGCGCCCTGACCCCGCACAGCAGCGCCGCGCTGCTGATCGTGCAGGGCCACGCGCAGACCAGCGACGACTACTTGAAAAGCGTCGCCGCCGCGCTGAAGCACGACCTGCTGGAGTGCTGCACCGGCAGCCTGCGGCGCGCCGGCTGAGCCTCGCCGCCAGCGGCCGGCCATCTGCGCCGAGAGGGCACGACGCCGCTTCCGGCGCGGACTCTCCGGCGCCTGCGTTGGCTCACGGGCAGCCGACATGGCCATTTGCCACGTCACTTGGCGCGCGCCATACAAACACAATGAACAGGGTCTATATTCAGAACTCAGACCAGCCCGACTTGCGGATCATTCCGCCCAACAGCCGGCCACTCGACTGCTCGATGTTTCAGGGACAGCGTTTTTCTTCAAGGAGGAACCATGAACTTGTCCATCAGAATTTTCGACCCCAGCGAGCAAGAGTACCTGTCCCGAATCCTCGAGCTTTCCGGGCGACGCCTGAAGTTGTGCGTGCAGAAGACCGATGTCGCCGCGGCCGACGTGGTGTTCGTCAAGCCGGACGAACCGGGGGCGAGCATCCTGATCAACTCCTGCACCCGCCGCGGCCAGCCCATTGTCGTGGTCTACGGCGGCGACAAGGGCGCCTTCGCCTGGACCCTGGAAAAACCCGCCACCAGCAAGGAAGTCATGCACCTGCTGAGCGACCTGCACGGCCGGCTCGGCCCCGACCAGGCGCCGGCCAACGAGGCGGTCGAGGCCGACCAGGCCGGCCCGATCCCGGTCGCCCAGGGCGCCATGCTGATCGACCGGCTGCATGCCATCACCGCCGGGCAGACCCCCTACGCCATCGTCGACGAGCGCCGCAGGGCGCTGATTCTCGACGTGGCCGGCAACCGCGCCTTCGTCACCCCGCAGCTGTTCGAGAACAAGCTCAAGCTGATCGAGACCGCCTTCCGCACCACAGCGGATGCGCTGGTCGAGGTCGACCGCCAGGAACTCGAGCATCTGACCGAAGGGATGCCCTACATCTCCACCGAAAGTTTCGTCTGGCTGGCGACCCAGGAAGCCCAGCCGCTGCTCCACAGCGCCGCGGCCAGTCTGAACCGGCGCTTTCGCCTGAGCCGCTGGCCCTCCTTCACCACGCTCCATCACAAGTCCTACCACATCGCCATCACCGGCCGGCTGATGAAGAAGAGCCTGAGCGTCAACGAACTGCACACCACCTGCGATGCCCCGCTGGGCGAACTGGCCAAGTTCTACAACTTCGCCTACGCCAGCAACCTGCTCGGCGCCAGCCAGGCGGCGCCGAGCCTGCCGCTGCCGCATGACCTCCCCCCCACCGAGCAGCCCCCGGCCAGGGCCGAGAAGGTCGGCATCCTCGGCATGATCCTCAGGCGCCTGGCCGGCTGAGCGCCACTAGAGGGCGGACATCAAGGTCTGGCCAAGCTGCTCGCCAGGTATTGCCAGCACCAGGGCGTGGCACCGACGCGGACGGTGTTCGAGTGCTGCCGTATCTGCCGCCGCATTGACCTGGCACCGGGCGCAGGCCAACGGACGATGGCGGATTTGTGATGCGCCTCACAATAAATCCGCGACTACGGCCACCTTGCCGCGCTGCCTCTAAGACCTTGATCGACTTCGATGCCGTTTGTCGCTTCGGCATACTGGGCGTGGGTATCGACGAAAGGCGGCTGCACTTTCGTCCCAAGGGCCGATTGAAACTTCCCACTACATAGAAAGAACTAGAAAATGGACATCCGCTGCGCTGCACTCGGTTTCGCTCTTCTGGCAACTTCCACCCTGGCCATCGCCGATGGCAGCCAGGCCAAGATGCCGTACAACCTCATCGACCTGCCGGTCAAGGAAGCCGCCACCCGCGTCGGCGTGCAGCCCAACCAGGCCAACAACATCACCTTCGATACCGAAAAGCACCACGTGTTCCTGGAGTCCGACGGCAACACCGTCGGTTACGCCGACGTGGAATTCCGCGGCAACCCGCCGTGCAGCCAGAAGCAAGCCATCGACTCAGCCGCCGCGCTGCAGAGCCTGGGCATCAACGCCAGCGAACTGGAGCTGGCGATCGACAAGCCCGACAACCACACCTACTACGACCACAAGCGCAGCCTGAAGGTGAGCGTCTCCTGCAACTACGAAGGCGCCCCGCTGACCGTCGGCTTCAGCCGCAAGCAGTACAACGTGCTGATGGGCACCCGCTAAGGCGCCAAGGTTCTCTCCGCGCCACGGAAGGCGCACCCTCTCCCCGCCGTGCGGCCGGCCAATCGGGCAGGCCCGCAGGCCTGCCCCGCCCCGCTTCTAGCGGTCGCTACGCAGCGGCCCGTACTCCACCGGCACCCAGGCGTAACCCTTGTCCTCGGCCCGCACATGGCCGATGCCGGGGAACGGCAGGTGCGCGCCGGCCACCCACAGCTTGTCGCGCGCCGTCTCGGCGAACAGCTTCTGCCGGCTGGCGATGGCCTGCTCGCGGTCGACGTCGAACTCGATGGCCACCTCCGGGCGGGCGAACTGCACCGCATGGCTGTGCACGATGTCGCCCCACACCAGCAGGCGGCTGGCGCCCGAGCTGAACAGGTAGCCGCTGTGCCCCGGGGTATGGCCGTGGCTGGCCACGCCGATCACCCCGGCGATGCCCGGCCCTTCCTCGCCGTAGCGCTTCAGGCGCTTGCCGGCCTCGTAGGGCGCCACGGCGTCCTGGGCCATCTTGAACATGCCCTTGGCGGCTTCCGGCGCCTGGGCCGCCACTTCCGCGCTCAGCCAGTAGTCCGCCTCGGCCTGGGGCACGTACACGGTGGCGTTGGGGAAGGCTGCCTGGCCGCCGGCGTTGCGCAGGCCGCAGGCGTGGTCCGGGTGCAGGTGGGTGAGCAGCACGCTGTCGACCTGCGCCGGCGCGTAGCCCGCCGCCTGGAGGTTGGCCTGGATCACCCCGAGGGTCGGCCCGAAGCACTGCGCCGCGCCGGTATCCACCAGCACCAGCTGGCTGCCGGTGTTGATCAGGTAGGCGTTGACCGCGGTCTGCACGCCCTTGCCGGACTCGACGAACATCCGCGCCAGCAGGCTCTGGATGTCCTCGGCGCTGGCGCCCTTGAGCTGCGCGGGATCGAGGTCCACGTAGCCGTCGTACAGCGCGGTCACCTCGAAGTCGCCCAGCGCCATGCGGTAGAAGCCCGGCACCTGGCCGGTCTGCTTGGCCACCGGCGCGGCAGCGGCCGCCAGCGGCAGGAGAGCGACCAGCGCCGCGCCGGCGAGCCGGGCGATGTTGCGGGGAATAGCCATTCACGAAACTCCTTGTCTACAAGATACGCACGCCTTCATGGCGGCGCGGGACTGTCGCAAGTTGCGACAGTCCTGTCGAGCGTTGCCGGGCGGCCGCGATCCGCGAAGCGGCGCGGAAAGACCTGCGCTACTCGCTGCGCAGGTTCAGTTCGACCATCAGGTCGTCGGCCAACGCCTCCAGGTGCGCCTGCAGGGTCTGCAGCGGGATGTCGGCGGGCACGCCGAGCATTGCCTCGGCGCGGAACAGCGGCTCGCTGCTCATCGGCGCCGAGAGCACCTCGGTGGTCAGGCTCTCGACGTTGACGCCGTGCTCGCTGAGCAGGCGGGTGATGTCGCGGACGATGCCGGGACGGTCGTTGCCCACCAGCTCGAGGAAGATCGCCTGGCGCTCGCTTCCCGGCTCCGGCCCGCTGGGTGCCAGCAGCACGCGGATGCCCTGGCTGGCCAGCCCCTGCAGGGCCTGCTCCAGCTCCGGGTGGCGCTCGACGGGCACGGCGACGCGCAGGATGCCGGCGAACTGCCCGGCCATGCGTGCCATGCTGCTTTCAAGCCAGTTGCCGCCGTGGTCGGCGACGCACTGGGCCAGCTTCTCCACCAGCCCCGGCTGGTCGGGGGCGATCACCGTCAATACCAGATGGTCCATGGCGAGCCTCTCTGCACGTGTAGGGGAAATCACTCGGCCGGACGCCCGGGCAGCGCCAGCCAGTAGGTATGGAAGACCTCGTCGCGCACGTAGCCGAGCTTCTCGTACAGGGCCTGCGCGGTTAGGTTGTTGCGTGCCGTTTCCAGTTGCAGGCCGCAGGCGCCGGTCGCCTCGGCGTGGGCGCGCGCCGCGTTCATCAGCATCTCGGCGACGCCCTGGCGGCGCGCCTCGGGGCTGACGAACAGGTCGTAGAGCAGCCAGGCCGGACGCAGGCTGAGCGAGGAAAAGATCGGGTAGAGCTGCACGAAGCCCTGCGCGCGCCCCTCCTCGTCGCGGGCGAGGAAGATGACCGAGTCGCCACGCTCCAGGCGCTCGCCGAGAAAGCTGCGGATCGGCGCCGCCGGCTGCGGCACGTCGTAGAAATTCAGGTAGCCGGCGAACAGCCAGATCAGGTCGTCCAGGTCGGCGGGGGTGGCTCGGGCAACGGTCATGGGTAATTCCTGCGCGCGATGATTGCTGGAGTATAGGCATTGACGACCAGCTGGCTACGCGCCGGACAGCGGTTATCATGCCTGCCGCGAACGTCATCCTACCGCGCGAGGACGCACCATGGACCCCGTCATGCCGGCCGCCAGCGAGGCAGCGCAACAGCGCCCCGCCGAGGGCGACCGCCCCACCGCTCCCTCGCCGCTGGCCGCCTATCGCGCCGCGCTCGCCGCCGGCTTCCAGGCCGACGCGGCCCAGCAACAGGCCGCCCTGCTGCTCGAGGCCTGCCACGCCGCCCTGCACGCGAGCGGCCCGCCGCCGCGCGGGGTGTACCTGTGGGGACCGGTCGGCCGCGGCAAGACCTGGCTGATGGACCAGTTCCACGCCAGCCTGCGCGTGCCGGCACGCCGCCAGCACTTCCACCACTTCATGCGCTGGGTGCATCGTCGCCTGTTCCAGCTCACCGGCACCGCCGCTCCGCTAGCGGCGCTGGCCCGCGAACTGGCCGGCGAGGTGCGCGTGCTGTGCTTCGACGAACTGTTCGTCAGCGACATCGGCGACGCCATGCTGCTCGGCCCGCTGCTGACCGCGCTGTTCGCCGAGCGGGTGACGGTGGTCGCCACCTCCAACCAGCCGCCCGCACAGCTGTACGCCGACGGCTTCAATCGCGAGCGCCTGCTGCCGGCGATCGCCGCCATCGAGCGGCACATGCAGGTGATTGCGGTGGACGGCGGCGCCGACCACCGCCTGCATCCCGGCGCGCATCGCCAGCGCTACTGGGTCGCCGAAGCCGGCCGGCCCAGCGCGCTGGAGGCGGTGTTCGCCGAGCTGAGCGCCGGCCAGGCGGTGAGCGAGGGGCCGCTGCTGCTCGGCCAGCGGCGCATAGACAGCGTGCGCCACAGTCCGGCGGCGCTCTGGTGCCGCTACGCCGACCTCTGCCAGCAGCCGCTGGCGGCCTTCGACTTCATCGCCCTGTGCGACCGCTTCCCGGCCATCCTGCTCGGCGAGGTGCCCGCCCTCAGCGCCCGCCGACAGGCGGCGCGCATCGCCCGCGGCACCGAGGACGCCGCTCGCCAGGTGGCCGCCGGCGACCGCCAGCTGCCGCAACTGTCGCGGCTCGACGACAGCGTGCGACGCCTCATCGCCCTGGTCGACGAGTGCTACGACCGCCGCGTGCCGCTGTATGTGGAAGCAGAGGTGCCGCTCGACGAGCTGTACGGCGAAGGCGGCCTGACCTTCGCCTTCCGCCGCACGCTGAGCCGCCTGCGCGAGATGCAGTTCGCCCGCTTCGGCGCGGACCACCCGGCGCGGCCGTAAGCCGCGCGATCAGGAAGACGACGGGGGCGACGACCGGGCCCGAGGCCGGGTCGATGGGAGGGAAGCGACGCGCCTCAGTGGGCGCGTCGACGGCCGCGCGGGCTGCGCGCCGTGCCGCGCGGCAGATCGCCGGCGTTGATGGCCTCGGCGAGATGCTCCACGTCGAGCGGCGCGAAGTACAGCGGGCGGAGCGAACGGCCCAGATCGAGGCGCCAGATGCCGTCCTCGCGCCCCGGACGGCGGCCCTCCTCGCTGGAGTAGACCCAGGCGGTACCGCGCACGATCAGCATGCCGGTGGCGCACAGCAGGGGCTCGTCGCTGCCCTCGGGCATCGCGACGGTCACCGCGTCCGACTCGAGCAGTTCGCTGAAGTCGGCGCCCTTGATCTTGCGCACGAACAGCTGGTCGGCCGGCGCGGGGCCGGCGGCGAAGCTGCAATCGACATGGGCGCGGCACAGCTCGGCGGCGCACAGCTCGATCAGCTCGTGGTTGGTGAGGAAGATACCGGTCAGCTCGTGTACCCGCAGCAGGGCGGCGGCCGAATCCAACCATCCCTGTCGGGCTTGATCCCTGGTCATCGTATGCATAGTCCCTTAACTCCTACGAGTTGTTATTTTATTGCGAACGACTAGCAACTACCGCAGCCAACAATGCACCGCCCCCCGATATTTTCCAAATATAGCTGGGCAGTTTCGGCTTTTGCGATTCGGCGCACAAAATTCATCGGCCATCGCGGCCTAGTCGCGGGCAGGCAAGCGTCCGGTCGAGCGCATCCGGCGCGCGGCGGCCGGACGGCAAAGGTGCGGAAAAGGAGAAAGGTCGCCGGCGGCGGCCTGGCGTTCAGGCCAGCGCCGGCGAGAACAGCTTGAGGCCGGCCACCCCGGCGACGATCAGCAGCAGGCAGGCGATGCGCGCCGCGCTGGCGGCCTCGCCGAGGAAGAGGATGCCGTACACCGCGGTGCCCACCGCGCCGATGCCCACCCACACCGCGTAGGCGGTGCCCACCGGCAGGGTGCGTACCGCCATGGCCAGCAGGTACAGGCTGAGGGCGATGAACACCCCGCAGTAGAGGGTCGGCCACAGGCGGGTGAAGCCGTCGGTGCGCGGAATGACCGCCGCGTAGCAGATCTCGGCGATGCCGGCGCTGATCAGAAACCACCAGCCGGCGTTGGCACCCGTAAACATTGCTCGCTCCCCATCGAAACCCGTCCACGATCGCGCGGCGCGGCTGGCACGCCGCGGATCGTGGGCAGGCACAAAAATGACGGGCGGCCACTTCCTGTCTGCCGCCCGGTTCCCTGCCCCAGGAACGCTGTGGCGACCCGACCCGCGCGGGGGCCGGATCGCAAAGCTGTCAGCCCTTGGCCGTGCGCTTCTTCTTCTCCGGATCGTCGAACGGCATGGTGTGGGCGATGGCCTGGACGTTGAGGCTGCCGCGCACTTCCAGCGGGCAGCCCTGCTCGGCGTAGGGCACTTCGAGGCGGGCGATGGCCATCGACTTGCCGGTCAGCCGCGAGTACATCGCGCAGGTGATCACCCCGACCTGCTTGCCGTCGGCCCACAGGGTGTCGCCACCCGCCGCCGCCTGCTCGCCCTCGAGCAGCACGCCGAAGATCTTGAAGCGCTCCTTGCCCTTGAGCCGCGCGTGCTCCAGGCCGCCGCGGAACTCGGCCTTGGTCGGCGACACGGTGAAGTCCAGGCCCAGTTCCCAGAGGGTGTCGCCGGCGCCCTGGTCGGCGAAGGGGTACATCTCCGAGTTGTCGTAGGGGAAGAACAGCAGGTAGCTCTCTACGCGCAGCCAGTCCAGCGCCAGGAAGGCGCAGGGGATGATGCCCATGGGCTTGCCCAGCTCGAGGATGGTGTCCCAGATCAGCGGCGCGTCGGCGGCCTTGCAGAAGATCTCGTAGCCGCGCTCGCCGGTGTAGCCGGTGCGCGAAATCATCACCGGGCAGCCGAACAGCTTGGTCTGCAGGTGGTGGAAGTACGGCAGCTCGCGGATGCCCGGCACGTGCTCGGCGAGGAAGTCCACCGCCAGCGGGCCCTGCAGGGACAGGTCGTGCATGTCGTCGTCGAACAGCACGGAAACCTGGCGGCCCTGGGCCGAGCGGATCAGCATCTCGTAGCCGCCACCGGCGCCGTGCACCACCATGAAGGCGTTGGGGCCGGTGCGGTAGATCACGCAGTCGTCGACGAACTTGCCGGCCTCGTTGAGGATGGTCGCGTACACCGACTTGCCGGGATACAGCTTGGAAATGTCGCGGCTGGTGGCGTATTCGAGCAAGGATTCGGCGTGCGGGCCGACGTAGTGGACTTTCTTCAGGCCGGACACGTCCATCAGGCCGGCACGGGTGCGGATCGCCTCGTGGGCGTCGGCCAGGCTGGTCGCCTCGTAGGTCCAGGCGGTGCCCATGCCGTTCCAGTCTTCGAGTTTGGAGCCCAGGGCACGATGACGTTCGGCCAGGACGGAAATGCGCCAGGAATTGGCCATGTCGTTCTCCTTGAGTTTTTTCGGGCGCGCGCCGGCCCATCCGGTGCACGCAAGGCATTCGGTTTTTTGGTATCGATGGATCACGCCGCCTGTGGTTCAGCCACAGGCCAGGTGCGTGGTGGGTAGCGCCGCGCGTCTACCCACCCTGCGCGGTTACGCGGCGGCCTCGGCTTCGGGGTCGAAGCGGCTCAGCCAGTCGACCACCGTCTGCCGGTAGCGGGTCAGCCCCTTGTAGTCGGCGATGGCGTCGGGCAGGCCGCGCAGCACGCGGTGCAGGCGACAGGCCCAGGCCGGGTTGGTGGCCAGCTCGTCGAGGCTGATCAGGTAGGTGCGGATGCCGAACAGCAGCGCGTTGCTGCGCGGCAGGCGCGCCATGTGCTGCAGCTCGACGCGCAGGTGCACCAGCCGGCCGACGTTGTCGGCGGTGACCAGGCCACGCTCGTGGCCCCACTCGTGGAAGGTCTCCGAGGAGGTGTCCAGGCGCGGGTTGATGGTCATGGTCCAGTTCAGCCGGCGCATCGGGCGCTCGACCGGGATGTTCAGCAGGTACTTCAGCGCGCGGTCGAACACGCCCATCTGGTGGGCCATCGGCACCGGCGCGTGCCACTGCTTGAAGCTCATCCCGGCGTCGAAGGCCAGCGACCAGTCGGCCGGCCCGGTGACAATGCCGGCATCCATGTACAGGTCGCCGTCGCGCTGGTCGAGCAGTGCGAAATCGCCCTGCACCTGGCGGCCGATGTACTCCAGCGGCTCGTACGGCAGGGTATCGGCGTCGCCGAAGGTGAAGCGCTGGCAGATGTCGAGGGCGAAGTTCTCCCAGGTCCACTGGTTGCCCTTGCGGGTCAGCCGGAAGTGCTCGGGATAGTCGGCGGCCAGGTGGGTCATCAGCATTTCCAGAGCGTCCCAGCAGGCCTCGTGCATGTGCGGCATGACCACGAAACGCTGCGGATCGCGGGCCAGCACGCGGGCGCGCTCGGCGGTTTCCGAGCGGTAGTGCTCGTCGATGTCGAAGCAGTGCTCGAACACCGAACCCGGCGCCCCGGCGGTGGCCGGCTCGATGTTCACCGAGTACAGGTAGTGGTCGTCGGGGAACGGGAACGGGAAACGGGCGATCGCCGCCGGGCTGTTGGCGAAGCTGAAATCGTCCCGGTAGCTTTCCAGCGGTTTGAGGGTGACGGGCATGACGGACTCCACGGATTCGGTTGCGGCCAACGGGCCGACGGGAACTAGAGGTCGAGGACCAGCGTGCTGCCGGCGCAACCGCGCGACACGCAGGGCATCAGCTGCCAGGCGCGCTCGGCCTCGGCGAGGAAGCTGTCGCGGTGCTCCACCGCGCCGCTCGAGTAGCGGGTCGCGCACTGGCCGCAGACCCCGCCGCGGCACAGGCTGGGCACCGCCACGTCGGCCTGTTCGAGCGCTTCGAGCAGGCTGAGGTCGGCCGGCACCTCGAGGCGCCGGCCGCTGGCAGCCAGCTCGGCGACGAAGGGCTCGCCCGGCGCGGCGGCGGCGAAGGCCTCCCAGTGCACGCGGCCCTGCGGCCAGCCGAGGCTGGCGGCCACGCTGCGCACGCCGTCGATCAGCCGCTGCGGGCCGCATACGTAGACATGGGTGGCCAGCGGCTGGCTGCGTAGCAGCGCGGCGAGGTCCAGGCGCTCGCCGGCGCTGGCGTCGTAGGCGGCGAAGCGCGCGCCGAGGCGACCGGCCAGCTCGCCACGGTAGGCATCGGTCAGGCCGCCGCGGCAGGCGTAGTGCAGCGCGAAGCTGGCGCCGCGACGCTCCAGCTCGGCGATCTGGGCGAGGAACGGGGTGATGCCGATCCCCCCGGCGATCAACAGGTGATGGCGGGCCTCGGAGTGCAGGCCGAACAGGTTGGCCGGCGGCGACAGCTGCAGGCGGTCGCCCTCGTTCACCTGCTCGTGCATGAAGCGCGAGCCGCCGCGCGAGTCTTCCTGCAGGCGTACCGCGATGCGGTAGCGCTGCGCCTCGGCCGGATCGCCGAGCAGCGAATAGGCGTTGCGCAGCGTGCGCCCCGGCGCCGGCATGTGCACCACCACGTGGCTGCCGGCCGAGAAGCCGGGCAGCGCGCCGTGTTCGGCTTCCAGAGTGAATTCGCGTACCAGCGGGGTCAGCTGGCGCACCGCCGCCACCCGCACGTCGAGCAGTCCGTTCATGCCTTGTTCTCCGCGTAAGGCTGGTCCGGGTTGATGCACACGCCCATGTAGGCGCCCAGGCGGCGCGAGAAGTGCTCGCGCACCAGCAGCTGCACACCGCAGTGGCAGCAGGTGGTTTCCGTCTCGCGGCCGATGGTCTGCATGGTGGCGCAGTGCACGCAGTACAGTTCGCGCTGGCTGCCGGCCTTGACCAGCTCGATCTCCTCGGCGAGCAGGCCGCTGTTGCGCGCCAGGCGGTAGATGCGCCAGGCGAAGGTCTCGTCGCCGCACACGTACAGGCGGGTGCCCACCGGCGCGGAGGACAGCAGGGTGAGCAGGCGCACCTCGAGCAGGTCGGTACTGCCGCAGCCGCGCTGGCCGCCGGCCCAGGGCGCCTCGCCGCGCAGGGCGATCAGCTCCACCGCCTGGCCGTCGGCGCTCAATTGGCCGTGCAGCCGGGCGGCCTCTTCCACGCCTGCGTCCTGGACCACCAGCAGGCGTCGCCCGCTGGCCAGGATGGAAACCTCCGGTGCGTACACCGGCGTACTGAGCATCGCGCCCGTCGCTTCGCCACTCATCCGCAACACCTCCCGAACCCCGCCGCAGTCGCGGGCCGGGGCTCGACGCGCAGCGGTTCAAATTACTGAAAAGAACATTTTGTTCTCCGTGGGAAAGCATGTTGCGTGCCAGATTTTCTTAAACAATTGATTTGCAAGGAGTTGTTGTGCAGCCGCGAAAGAACGCCTCGCGAATGCCGGCCACCGCCCGCTACTGCCTGCACAACCGCGGGGCAAGCCGGCCTTTTTTCGGGGCAGGGCGGTGCCGGTCAGGGCAGCGGACGCACCGTGGAGAAGCAGACGGACGGGATGCGGCAGCGTGGAGCATGCCGTGCGCGAGAGGCGCATGGCGTGCACGCGGACGACGCGAAAATGCCCGGCGACGACGTCGCGGCCAGGCCGGGACGGCACGGGCGACAGCACGCGGCCGGGAGAGGAAGGAGGGAAAAGAAGAAGGAAGGAAGAAAGAAAGAAAGAAAGGAAGTGCGGGCGCCGCGCCGGCGAAGCCCGGCGCGGCAGCGGGACAGGCGCTTACTGCGCCTCGCCCTGGTCCTCGGCCTTCAACTCGGCCAGCAGGCTCTCGTAGGCCGGCGCGGCGTAGATGCCGACTTCCACGGCCAGCTCCAGCACCCGCGGCAGATCGGCGCTGTACACCAGGACGCACTGGAACTCGTCGTCCAGCGGGTCGCTGAAGTCGACCAGCACATAACCGCCCTTCTCCGGGTACAGCGCGCTCAGCTGCACCTGGATGCGGCGCAGGCCGGCGAGCAGGTCGGCCTTGGCCAGTTGCTTGGCGGTCAGCACGAAGGGCACGCCCGGGCCGAAGGAATCGCGGATCTGCTGGAACAGCTCGCTGGGTGTGTCGCCGATGAACAGCACGGTGTCCGGCAGGCTGCCGACCACCACCCATTCGCCGAGCGGGATGGGGAAATCGTCGTCGTAGTTGACGTCCGGGTTGGCGGCGAGGAACGCCTGCGGGTCGGCGTAGGCCTGCGCGGCCTCGTCGGCGATGCGCGCGATTTCCTCGTCGCGCATGCAGCCGGAACTGATCAGGGTGATCAGCTCGACGAGCTGGTCTTTCATGGGGAAGTCCTGTGCGGCATGGAAGTGTCGCGCCCATTGTCGCCGATGCGGCGTCGGCGCGGGGAACTTGTCGACCGTCCGTGTGCTGCGCACTCCGTCACACCATCGCAACCTTGCCCTGCTTGAATGGCGCCGCCCGAAACCGGATGGAGGGAGCCGCCATGACCGCCCAGAGTGCCCTGTCCCGCCTGCTCATGCCCGTGGCCGCGCTGCCCGCGGAGATGAACATCGCCGACGTGGCCGACCGCCTGCTCACCGCCGAGTGCCGGGCCTTCCTGTCGCTGCCGGTGGTCGACGACGCGGGCCGCCCGCTGGGCCTGATCAGCCGCTATACCCTGCAGGACATCTTCATGCTGCGCTTCGGCCGCGACCTGCACGGCCGCAAGCCGGTGAGCGAGGTGATGAACCCAGCGCCGCTGGTGGTCAACCTGGCGATGAACCTCGAGGAGGCGGCCCAGCAGGTCACCTCGCAGCTCAGCTACCCGATCACCGAGGACTTCATCCTGGTCGACGGCCAAGGCCTGTACCAGGGCCTCGGCACCGTGCTCGACCTGCTCAAGGCCATGGAACAGCGCGTGGCCCAGCGCAACGCGGTGCTGCGCAAGACCCTGGTCGACCTCAAGGAATCGCAGACCCAGCTGGTGCAGGCGGAGAAGATGGCCTCGCTCGGCCAGATGGTCGCCGGCGTCGCCCACGAGCTGAACACCCCGCTGGGCTACGTGAAGAACAACGTGCAGCTGCTGCGCGAGCTGCAGGCGCCGCTGCTGGAGCTGGCCGAGGCGCAGACCCGCCTGATCGACTGCCTCAACGATCCCGCCTGCGACGAGGAGCGCCTGGCGCTCGCCCTCGACGAGGCCGCCCGCAATCGCGAACTGGCCGCCCCGGAACTGCTCGCCGACGACTTCGAGCAACTGTTCGCCGACACCCTTTACGGCCTCGAACAGATCGGCGAGCTAGTGGTCGGCCTCAAGGATTTCGCCCGCCTCGACCGCGCGATGAGCGAGGACATCGACCTCAACGACTGCATCCGCAGCTCCCTGGTGATCGCCCGCAACAACCTCAAGGACAAGGCCGAGGTGGTCTGCCAGCTCGGCGAGCTGCCGCGCATTCCCTGCGCGCCGTCGCAGATCAACCAGGTGCTGCTCAACCTGCTGACCAACGCCGCCCAGGCCATGGACGGCTGCGGCCGCATCCTGATCAAGAGCTGGGCGGACGACGCCGCGGCGTACGTCTCGGTGCAGGACACCGGCAAGGGCATGCCGCCCGAGGTGCTGAAGAAGATCTTCGATCCGTTCTTCACCACCAAGCCGGTCGGCCAGGGCACCGGGCTCGGCCTGTCGATCAGCTTCAAGATCATCCAGGACCACGGCGGCAGCATCCGCGCCGCCTCTCAACCGGGGCGCGGCACGCGCTTCCTCATCCGCCTGCCGCGCGCGCATGCGCCGCTTCTCCAGGAGACCGCCTGACATGACCGCACCGACCCGCATCCTGTTCGTCGACGACGAGGAGCGCATCCTGCGCAGCCTGGCCATGCAGTTCCGCCGCGACTACCAGGTGCTCACCGAAAGCGACCCGCGCCGCGCCCTGGAGCGCCTGCAGAGCGAGGCGGTGGACATCATCGTCAGCGACCAGCGCATGCCGCAGATGAGCGGCGCCGAACTGCTCGCCCGCGCCAGCGAGATCGCCCCCAACAGCCTGCGCATCCTGCTCACCGGCTATTCCGACCTGGAGGCCGCGGTCGAGGCGCTCAACAGCGGCGGCATCTTCCGCTACCTGACCAAGCCGTGGAACCCGCAGGAAATGGCCGCCACCCTGCGCCAGGCGGCGAAGATCGCCGCCAGCCAGCCGGCCACCGCCCCGCTGGCCACGGGCATGGCGAACAGCCCGCCGGCCACCGCCCTGAACGTGCTGCTGCTCGACGACCACGCCCAAACCCAGGCCAGCGTCGCGGAGTTCTGCCGCGCCGGCGGCCACCGCCTGCTGCACGCGCGCAGCCTGGCCGAGGCGCTGGAGCGGTTGAACGACGAGCCGATCGACCTGCTGGTCAGCGACCTCAAGGTGGGCGGCGAGGAAACCGCTCCGCTGCTGAAGAGCCTCGCCCAGGCCCAGCCGCAACTGCTCAGCCTGGTGGTCACGCCGTTCCAGGACACCGACGCGCTGCTCAAGCTGATCAACGAGGCGCAGATCTTCCGCTACCTGCCCAAGCCCATCCGCCCGGCGCTGTTCGAGAAGGGCCTGCACGCCGCCGCGCGCCAGGCGCAGCACTGGCGCGCCCAGCCACGCGCGCGGGTGGCGCGCGAGGCCGAGGTTCCCAAGGACGAGCGCGAGCGCAACACGGTCGGCCACCTGCTCGGCATGCTCGGTCGCCTGCGCGGCCGGCTGAGCGCCTGAGGCGCGGGCACCGATGTGGGCGCAGGAGACGTCCCGCCCCAGTGGCGACCGCGCCATTGCGGGCAGCCGGGCAGATAGTCCCCTCCCGCGGAGCGAGCCGTTGGCGCTCGCTCCGGCCAGTTAGCGCCGACGCCTGCGCAGGGCGATTCGCCCCATCCGCAAACCACCTTCCCCCCGCCCATCCCCCGCGCTTTTTTCCGCTCCGGCCCGGCCGAACGGCCGGCTCAGCCAGCGCCGCGCCAGCCCCGCGACAAGGCCGCCAAGCCCTCCCCGCGCACCAGAGCGGTGCAGATCAGGGTCCCCCGCCAAGTGCCATCGACTGGTGGCCGGCACCTGGAAATAACCATATCTATTTGTTTTTAAATGACTTTTTTCGAACTGGCACGTTTCGAGCTATGAGCCAATGGCTTTATAGCGATTTACACATAACTCGAACGAATAAACCGGGAAGTCGTGAGACCCGGCCCTCGAAGACCATTTAGGGACAACAGCATGCTCAAGAAACTGACCCTCGCCATCGCCGCCGCCAGCGCCGTGACCGCCGCCAACTTCGCCGCCGCCGAAACCGTCAAGAGCCCGGTCGGCGACTTCGACGTCACCATGAACGTCGGCCTGACCTCGGACTACATCTTCCGCGGCATCTCCCAGACCCAGGGCGACGGCGCCATCCAGGGCGGCCTCGACGTGGCCCACGAGAGCGGCCTGTACACCGGCATCTGGGCCTCCAACGTCGACTTCGGCGACAGCGTCGACGGCAACGCCGAGTTCGACTATTTCCTGGGCTTCACCAACGACATCGGCGAAGACCTGTCCTACGACCTGGGCTGGGTCAAGTACGACTATCCGGGCAACAGCGCCCTCAACTACAGCGAGTACTACGGCAGCTTCACCGCCTACGGCTTCAAGCTCGGCGCCGCCTACTCCGACGACTTCGCCGACGACAACACCACCCTGTACAGCTACGTCGGCTACAGCCACACCCTGCCCTACGAGATCGGCCTGGCCCTGCAGTACGGCAACTACGACTTCAAGGACCCGACCTTCTTCAGCAACAGCGGCAGCAGCGAAGACAGCTACCGCGACTGGTCGGTCGGCCTGACCAAGACCCTCGCCGGCCTGGACTTCGGCCTGACCTACAGCGACACCGACCTCAGCGACGACGAGTGCGCCAATTTCATCGGCAAGGACGACTACTGCGGCGCCAACTTCGTGCTGTCGGTAGGCAAGACGCTGTAAGCCGCGCGGCCGGCAGACAGCAAAAGGGGCGCCCGCAGGCGCCCCTTTTTCGTTCCGGCAGTTTTGTGCTGACAGGGGCGCTACTTGAGCAGGCCCTCGCTGCGCATCGCCTCCTGCACCGCCGGACGCGCCGCCACCCGGGCCTGGTAGGCCACCAGCGCCGGCCAGGGGGTCAGGTCGATCTGCATGACGCCGGTCCAGCTGACGATGGTGAACAGGTAGGCGTCGGCGACGGAGAAGTCGTTGCCGGACAGGTAGCCCTGCTCCGCCAGCAGGCGATCGAGGTAGGCCAGACGGGTCTCCACCCGGGCGATCACCACCGCCCGCCACTCCGGGGTGACCGCCGGATTGAACAGCGTGCCGAGCCCCTTGTGCAGCTCGCTGCTGATGAAGTTCAGCCACTCCAGCGTCCGCCAGCGCTCCATGCTGCCGGCCGGCGGCAGCAGGCCGGAGCCCGGCTTGAGGTCGGCCAAGTACTGCAGCAGCACCGCGTCCTCGGTCAGCACCTGGCCATCGTCCAGCTCCAGCGCCGGCACGTAGCCCTTGGGATTGACCTTGTAGAAGTCCCCGCCGTGTTCGGTGATGTGGGTCTTCAGGTCCACCTTGACCAGCTCGTGGGGCAGGTCCAGCTCGCACAGCACGATATGGGCTGCCAGGGAGCACGCACCCGGCGCGTAATAGAGCTTCATCCGCGAATCCTCAAAAATGGAAGACCTGATGAAACCTAGCACAAGGGCGCAAGAGCGAAAGGAAAACGCCCAATCGGGCTGGCGGGTGAGCGGGCGCGGCGCCGCTCACTGCCAGGCCGCCAGGCTGTCGCCCGGACCGTCGGCGTGGCGCTGGAAGAACTCGCGCAGGTGCTCGACGAAGCAGGACACCTTGGCCGACAGGTTGAGGCGCTCCAGATACACCGCGTAGATGTCCGCCGGCGGCGTCTCGTAGTCGCCCAGCACCTCCACCAGCCGGCCGCTGCGCAGGTGGCCGGCGAGGTTCCATTCGGCGCGCATGAGGATGCCGTGGCCGTCCAGCGCCCAGTTCAGCGCCACCTCGCCGTCGTTGGTGCTGAGACTGCCGTGCACCTTGACCGATTCGCTGGACTTGCCGCGACTCAGCCGCCAGACGCCGAAGGCCGCATCGTTCTGGCGCAGCACGATGCAGTTGTGCTGCAGCAGATCCTTGGGCGCCTGCGGGCGGCCGCGGGCTTCCAGATACGCCGGCGCGGCGCACAGCCGGCGGCGATTGGCGGCGATCCTGCGGGCGATCAGCCGCGAGTCGGGCAGCTCGCCGAAGCGGATGGCGACGTCGATGGCGTCGTCCGGCAGGTTGACCGGCCGGTCGCTCAGCTGCAGCTGCACCTCGACGTCGGGGAAGCGCCGGAGGAACGAGGAGATCGCCGGCCCGACGTGGGTGCGACCAAAACCCAGCGGCGCATTGACGCGCAGCAGCCCCCGCGGCTCCGCCCGGCTGCTCGACACCTGGCGCTCCATCTCCTCGATCTCGCCGAGGATGCGCTGGGCATTGAACAGGTAGACCTCGCCTTCGCTGGTCAGGCTGATGCTGCGCGTGGTGCGGTTGAGCAGGCGCACGCCGAGGCGCTGTTCCAATTGCGCGAGGCGTTTGGAGACCGCGGGCGGGGTCAGGTTCAGCTCGCGCGCGGTGGCCGCGAGGCTGCCCAGCCTGACCAGTTGGGTGAAGAAGGCCAGCTCCGACTCCTGACTCATAATTAACTCTAAGTAACTAATGAATTAACTTTCATTGTATTACAGCACTTCAGGAAAACCATTACCTTTACTTCCGTGAATTACCCACGAGAAACCTGGGCCATTTGCCCGCCAGCGTTCCCCGCTGCCGGCAATCGGCAGTTCGCCCGGGCGCCAGGGACAGCATCCGACTCACAACAATAATTCGGAGAAGACAATGGCCAAGCGATTCATCGGAAAACTCTACGTGCAGGTGCTGATCGGCGTGACCGTCGGCATCCTGCTCGGGGTGTTCTGGCCGCAATTCGCCGCCGACCTCAAGCCGGTCGGCGACGCCTTCATCAAGCTGATCAAGATGGTCTTCGCGCCGATCATCTTCGCCACCGTGGTGCTCGGCATCGCCAAGATGGAGAACATGAAGGAACTCGGGCGGGTCGGCGTGCGCGCCCTGCTGTACTTCGAGATCCTCTCGACCTTCGCCCTGGTACTGGGCCTCTTGGTGGTCAACTTCGTGCAGCCCGGCCAGGGCATGAACGTCGATCCGGCCACGCTCGACGCCAAGAGCATCGCCGCCTACACGGCCAGCGCGGCGAGCGGCTCGGGCAGCTTCACCGACTTCCTGCTCAACGTCATTCCCGCCAGCGTCACCGGCGCCTTCGCCAACAACGAGATCCTGCAGATCCTGCTGTTCTCGACCCTGTTCGGCATCGCCCTGTCGCACCTGGGGCCGCGCGGCAAGCCGATGGTCGACGTGCTGGAAGCCTTCTCCCACGGCATGTTCCACATCGTCGGCATGGTCATGCGGGTCGCCCCGCTGGCCGCCTGCGGCGCGATGGCCTTCACCGTCGGCAAGTACGGCCTGGGCTCGATCGTCTCGCTCGGCAAGCTGATGGCCACCATGTACCTGACCTGCTTCCTGTTCGTGGTGATCGTGCTGGGCAGCATCTGCCGCCTGTCCGGCTTCAGCCTGTGGAAGTTCCTCAAGTACCTCAAGGACGAGCTGTTCACCGTGCTGGGCACCAGCTCCTCCGAGTCGGTGGTGCCGCAACTGATGAACAAGCTGGAGCACGCCGGCGTGTCCAAGCCGGTGGTGGGCCTGGTGGTGCCCTCCGGGCTGACCTTCAACCCCGACGGCCAGTGCATCTACTACACCATGGCGGCGATCTTCATCGCCCAGGCCACCAACACGCCGCTGAGCCTCACCGACCAGCTGATCGTGCTCGGCGTGCTGCTGCTCACCTCCAAAGGCTCGGCGGGCGTCACCGGCTCGGGCTTCATCACCCTGGCCGCCACCCTGGCTTCGCTGGACAACATCCCGGTTGCCGGCATGGTCCTGCTGCTCGGCGTCGACCGCTTCATGTCCGAGGCACGCGCCATCACCAACACCATCGGCAACGCGGTAGGAACCATGGCCATCGCCAAATGGGTCGGCTCGCTCGACCAGGCGCGCATGCAGCGCGTACTGGACGGCCATGAACTGCCGGACCCGCAGCAGGCGCAGGAAACCGCGCCGCACCACCAGGCCGCCCAGCCGGCCACCCGGGCCAGCGTCGCATGACGTCTCAGAACAGCCCACAGACCCAGAACGAACCCGCCTTGTGATGCAGTAGGAGAATAAAAGTGGATAACGAATCAGCCGTTCAATCGCTCACCGACGTGATGGCCAAGTTCACCGCCTATATCGGCAAGCGCCTGCCCACCGACGTGAAGGAAAAGACCGCCAAGCTGCGCGCCGCGGAAACCAATTCGCTGGCCATCGAGATCTACGACTCGATGGCGGAGAACCAGGACTACGCCGACAAGCTCGACCGGCCGAGCTGCCAAGACACCGGGGTGATCCAGTACTTCATCGCCGCCGGCGCCCGCTTCCCGCTGCTCGGCGAGCTGGAGGGCATCCTGCAGAACGCCACCCTGGAGGCGACCAAAAAGGGCCCGCTGCGCCACAACGCGGTGGAAACCTTCGACGAGAAGAACACCGGCACCAACACCGGCTCGAAGATCCCGTGGCTGGACTGGGAAATCCTCCCCGACGCCGACTACGCGCTGATCGACGTCTACATGGCCGGCGGCGGCTGCACCCTGCCCGGCTCGGCCAAGGTACTGATGCCCGGCCAGGGCTACGAAGGAGTCGCCGAGTTCGTCTTCGACGTGATCACCTCGCGCGGCGTCAACGCCTGCCCGCCGCTCTTGGTCGGGGTCGGCGTGTCCACCTCGGTGGAGACCGCCGCGCGGCTGTCCAAGCGCGCCATCCTGCGCCCGGTGGACTCCAGCCATCCCAACCCCAACGCGGCGCTGATGGAACAGCTGCTGGAAGAGGGCCTCAACGAGATCGGCATCGGCCCGCAGGGTCTCTCCGGCAACAGCAGCGTGATGGGCGTGAACATCGAATCCTCGGCGCGCCACCCGTCGACCATCGGCGTCGCCGTGTCCACCGGCTGCTGGGCGCACCGCCGCGGCAAGATCCGCATCAACGCCGACCTGTCCTACGACATCCTCTCCCACGAAGGAGTAGTCCTGTGAAAAAGATCCTCACCACCCCGATCAAGGACGAAGACCTGGCGTCCCTCAACGTCGGCGACGTGGTCTACCTGACCGGCCAGCTGGTGACCTGCCGCGACGTGGCGCACCGCCGGCTGATCGAGCTCAAGCGCGAGCTGCCGGTCGACCTGCGCGGCGGGGCGATCTTCCACGCCGGTCCCATCGTCAAGAAGAAGGACGACGGCAGCTTCGAGATGGTCTCCATCGGCCCGACCACCAGCATGCGCATGGAGAAGTTCGAGAAGCAGTTCATCGAGGAAACCGGCGTCAAGCTGATCGTCGGCAAGGGCGGCATGGGCCCGGAAACCACCGCCGGCTGCCTGGAGAACAAGGCGGTGCACGCGGTGTTCCCCGGCGGCTGCGCGGTGCTGGCCGCCACCAAGGTCGAGGAGATCGAGCGCGCCGAGTGGCAGGACTTGGGCATGCCGGAAACCCTGTGGGTCAACCGCGTGCGCGAGTTCGGCCCGCTGATCATCTCCATCGACACCAAGGGCAACAACTTGTTCGAGCAGAACAAGGCGCGCTTCAACGACAAGAAGGCCGCGATCCTCGAGAAGATCAACAGCCAGGTGCGCTTCATCAAGTGAGCCGCGCGGGGTATGCGCGGCAAGGAGCCGTGCATGCCCCACGACGGTGCCCCTGCCTTGCCCCGCGGCCTGCCCGGCCCGGCGCCGCGGCGCGAACTGTCCGCAATGGCACAGTTGGCGCGCGCCGGCTGGCGGATTTTCGCCACCTCGGCCGAGGTAGCGGCGCCCGTTCGCCACTCCCGCGCGATAACCGCCCAGCAAAACGAGTAAACCCACGCAATACGACCTTCGGGTACAGGATTTGCAATACTTGAAAGGTACAAGACAAGACAAAGACCCAAGGGATAAGACCATGCAGAAATCCTGTCACCACGCCCTGCGCAACACCTTCCGTGCCCTGCTCGACAGCAACGCCTGCTACCACACCGCCTCGGTGTTCGACCCGCTGTCGGCGCGCATCGCCGCCGACCTCGGCTTCGAGGTCGGCATCCTCGGCGGCTCGGTCGCCTCCCTGCAGGTGCTCGCCGCCCCCGACGTGGCGCTGATCACCCTCAGCGAGTTCGCCGAGCAGGCCACCCGCATCGGCCGCGTCGCCCGCCTGCCGGTGATCGCCGACGCCGACCACGGCTACGGCAACGCGCTCAACGCGATGCGCACGGTCATCGAGCTGGAGCGCGCCGGGGTCGCCGCGCTGACCCTCGAGGACACCCTGCTGCCGGCCCAGTTCGGCCGCAAGTCCTACGACCTGATCAGCGTCGAGGAAGGCATCGGCAAGCTGCGCGCGGCGCAGGAAGTGCGCGACGACAAGGCACTGGCGATCATCGCCCGCACCCACGCCGGCGTGCTGCCGGTGCAGGAGGTGATCCACCGCACCCAGGCCTACCAGGCCGCCGGCGCGGACGGCATCTGCCTGGTCGGCGTGAAGGACTTCGCCCATCTGGAAGCCATCGCCGAGGGCCTGCACGTGCCGCTGATGCTGGTCACCTACGGCAACCCCGAGCTGCGCGACGACCACCGCCTGGCCGAGATGGGCGTGCGCATCGTGGTCGACGGCCACGGCGCCTACTTCGCGGCGATCAAGGCCACCTACGACAGCATGCGCGAACAGCGCGGCATCGCCACCGGCAACGGCCTGAGCGCCTCGGAACTGGTGACCAAGTACACCCACCCCGACGACTACATCGCCTGGGCGCGCGAGCACATGAACGTCAAGGAGTGAATCCGCGCCGCTGCGCCGTGCTCAGGCAAGCGGACGGCCGCTCGCCGAGCCGCACAGCGCATCGTGCAGGTGCTGCACCTCGGCCACCGCGGGCGCGACCACCGCATTGCCCAGCGCCTCGATGAAAGCGCAGGCCGCGTAGTCGCCGGCCGCCGTCTCGTAGCGCGCCACCCACTCCCGCCGCTGCGCCAGGCGCTCGGCCGCCACCGGCCAGACGCCGGGGCGCGGGCGCAGATGCTGGTCGATGCCGATGCGCCACGGCTTGGCGCTGACCCGCGCGCGAAAGCACTGCTGGCGCAGGCACATGCGCACGTAGTGCGGATCGGCGCCGACGGCGGCGAAGCAGCGCGCCACCTCGGGATCGTCCGGGGCGAAGGTGCGGTGCGTGGCCAGCACGCGCAAGCCGGCGGGCGTGCGATACAGGCGCAGCCCCCAGTCCGGATGGGCGGCCAGAAAGCGCAGCACCCGCTTGCGCGCCAGACGCTCGGCGCCGCCGTCGAAGCGCAGGCGCAGGCGGTACAGCCAGCCGGCCAGGCTGTTGGCGCCGAACAGCGCGCAGAGCACCAGCACCGCGAGCAGCCCGAAGGAATCCAGCCGCAGGCCGATCAGCACCGCCAGCGCCACCAGGCCGGCCATGGTGGCGAAGATCAGCCGCACCGGCGTCTCGGCGGCGAAGTCGATGTCGGCGAATAGCACGTTGGGGGTGTTCAGGCAGCGCGCGCCGTAGGCGTTGCGGGTGATCACCACCTCGCCGTGGCGCTCGACCACCTCCTCGCGGATCGGCACGCCCTCGGCGCCGTTGTAGGGCACCTTGGGCTCCCGGCGCGCCAGCTTCTCGCCCGCCAGCACACGCTCAAGCGCCTCTGTCGCGCGCTGCTCGGCGTTGGCCTGCGCCTCCTCCTGGCTCGTCTGCGACCAGCCGAAACGGCGCACCGTCACCTGCCGCCCTTCGCTCCTGTTCCGCGCACGGCCCTCGGCCCAGTATTGTGGAATGATCACCTGGCGCTCCTTGCATATGGCATGACGGTGGGATGCAAGCGCCGCCCGCGGGATTGCGGCACCCTCGACGAGCGGACGGGCGGCCTGCCTCATTTCAAGTTAATCGATCTATCGTAAACGTCGAGCCCGCGGGCAAGACACGGCGGCCGGGCTGCACAGCCCGGCGCACAGGCGAATCACCCTGCCGAGGAGACGACATGGCCGGCGGCTGGACCAACGACGGAGCGGTACAGGAACAGATCGACAGCACCATCGAGGACGCCATCGCCCGCGCCCGCAGCCAGCTGCCGCGCGGCGAAAGCCTCACCCATTGCGAGGAATGCGACGCGCCCATCCCCGAAGCCCGCCGCCAGGCGGTGCCCGGCGTGCGCCTGTGCCTCGCCTGCCAGAGCGAGCACGACAAGCAGCAGGCGGTGTTCAGCGGCTACAACCGGCGGGGCAGCAAGGACAGTCAGCTGCGCTGAGCCCCCGAGAGCCTGCTCACGATTTCGCGAGCTAGAGCCAGGCAAGGCCTCGGCGGCCCCGCGCAATCGGTTGAGGAAGCGGAGTTTACGAGCGGTAAATGAGCATGACTCGCTCCGCTCGCCCCTCCGGGGTCGTCCTTGCGGACGTTCAGTGGCAAGCCACTGTCCGAAACCGATTGACTCGCTTCGCTCGCCCTGCGGGCCAGCCTTCGGCTGTTACTCCGCTTCACTCCGTTTCAACGCAGCATGGCCGACGCGCAGCAGATCGTGAGCAGGCTCTCACTCGCACCCCTGCCCCGCCGCCCCTTCGGGCATGTTGGCGGCCTCCAGTTCGCAGGCGCGCTGCTGGGTCATGGCGCGCAGGCATTCGGCGGTGGCGACCGGGCTGAGCGAGCCGCCGCCGGCCGCATAAAAGCCGCAATTGGCGTCGCGGTACTCCACCCAGCGGCGCTGCGCGGCCTTGAGCGGCTCGCGCTGGCCGGGCTCGCTGCGCTGCATCAGTGACTTGTAGGCGCCATTCATCCGCCGGTCCCAGGTCTTCGCGCTGGCCTTCACGCACTCGACGATCTCGGCGGCCTGCTGGCTGCAGGCCTCGTAGTCGGCGCCGTACATACGGGCCTCGGCGGACGCGCCGAGCGCAAGGAGCAGCACGGGCAGAGCAAGCTGACGCATGACCGATACCTCTCGCATCGAAAACCCCGCAGGCCGCCCAACCACCCGGCCTCCCCTCAGGGTAGATGCTCTGCACGAGCCTGCGCGCCGTAACGCCGCCGCGAAAAGCAGAACGCCGGGCAATGCCCGGCGCTCGCCTGACCCGTACCGTAGGGATCAGTGGTTGTAGGCGGTCTCGTTGTGCTCGGCGAGGTCGAGGCCGATGTCCTCGTGCTCCTCGGCCACGCGCAGGCCGACCAGCTTGTCGACCAGCTTGAGCAGCACCCAGCTGACCACGAAGCAGTAGATGAAGGTGAACGCCACGCTCTTCACCTGCGCCCACACCTGGGTGGCGATCTCGCTGCCCTCGACGTAGCCGCCCAGCGCCGGTACGCAGAACACACCGGTGAGGATGGCGCCGACCACGCCACCGATGCCGTGCAGGCCGAATACGTCGAGGCTGTCGTCGTAGCCCAGGCGCTGCTTCAGCGAGGTGACCGCCAGGTAGCAGAGCACGCCGCACAGCAGGCCGATGGCCAGCGCGCCGCCGACGCCGACGTAGGCGCAGGCCGGGGTGATGCCGACCAGGCCGGCGATGGCGCCGGAAGCCAGGCCCATGGCGCTCGGCCGGCCGGCCTTGATCAGCTCGGCGATCATCCAGCCGACGATGCCGGCACAGGCGCCCAGCTGGGTGTTGAGCATGACGATGCCCGATACGGTGCCGACCCCGGCGGCGGAGCCGACGTTGAAGCCGAACCAGCCGACCCACAGCAGAGCCGCGCCGGTCATCGCCAGCGGCAGGTTGTGCGGACGGATCTCGACGTGCGGGTAGCCCTTGCGCTTGCCGAGCAGCAGGCAGGCGGCCAGCGCGGCGACGCCGGAGTTGATGTGCACGGCGGTGCCGCCGGCGAAGTCCAGTGCACCCCAGTTGTGCATCAGTGCACCCGGACCGCCCCAGACCATGTGCGCCATCGGCGCGTAGACGAAGGTGAACCACAGCGCCATGAACAGCACGGCGGCGACGAACTTCATGCGTTCGGCGAAGGCGCCGGCGATCAGCGCCGGAGTGATGATCGCGAAGGTCATCTGGAAGGTGATGAACACCCCTTCCGGCATGCCCAGCACCAGGCTGTCGCCCTTGAGGCCGGCGAGCATCGCGCGCTCCAGACCGCCGACGAAGCTGTTGAAGGTGAACTCGCCGGCGACCATGCCGGTGGTGTCGATCACCATGCTGTAGCCGTAGATCACCCACAGCACGCCGACCACGCCGGCGACGGCGAAGCATTGGGAAAACAGCGAGAGCATGTTCTTGGCGCGCACCAGGCCGCCGTAGAACAGCGCGAGGCCCGGCACGCACATGCACAAAACCAGCACGGTGGCGGTCATCATCCAGGCGGTGACGCCGGTATCCAGGGTGGAGTCGTCGGCCAGCGCCAGCGGCGCGAAGACCAGCATGAACAGCGGCAAGACACGGCTCAGCGTGCGGCTTAGCGGAGTGGAACCTGATGCGGTGATCGACATGGTGAAGTACCTCAAAGGGTCATGAAGGATTCCTGGCAGGTGGGATGTGCAATGCAAAATTCTGGCCGGGAGCCGACCTGTAGGGGCGAATTCATTCGCCAGGGGGCGCGCAGCGCCCCGAACCACCCAGCGCAGGCCGTTGGCCTGCCTGGCGAATGAATTCGCCCCTACAGATCCAGACCAGTGAGACGGGCGCCGGTACGCTGCCGGCGCCCGCCCGGCGGGTCAGAATTGCTGGCCGGGGATCCAGCCGGTGCCGGCCAGCGGCACGCGGGCCATGGCCGCGGCTTCCACGGTCAGCGCCACCAGGTCCTCGGGGTCGAGGTTGTGCAGGTGCGACTTGCCGCAGGCGCGGGCCATGGTCTGCGCTTCCAGCACCAGCACGCGCAGGTAGTTGGCCAGGCGGCGACCGCCCTCCACCGGATCGAGGCGCTTGGACAGCTCCGGGTCCTGGGTGGTGATGCCGGCCGGGTCGCGGCCGTTCTGCCAGTCGTCGTAGTAGCCGGCGGCCGAGCCGATCTTCTTCAGCTCGTCGTCCAGGCGCGGGTGGTTGTCGCCGAGGGCGATCAGCGCCGCGGTGCCGATGGCCACCGCGTCGGCGCCCAGGGCCATGGCCTTGGCCACGTCGGCGCCGGTGCGGATGCCGCCGGAGACGATCAGCTGCACCTTGCGGTGCATGTCCATCTCCTGCAGGGCCTGCACGGCCTGCGGGATGGCGCAGAGGATCGGGATGCCGACGTGCTCGATGAACACTTCCTGAGTGGCGGCGGTGCCGCCCTGCATGCCGTCGAGGACGATCACGTCGGCGCCGGCCTTCACCGCCAGCTTGACGTCGTAGTACGGGCGGCTGGCGCCGATCTTCACGTAGATCGGTTTTTCCCAGTCGGTGATCTCGCGGATCTCGGCGATCTTGATCGCCAGGTCGTCCGGGCCGGTCCAGTCCGGGTGACGGCAAGCGGAGCGCTGGTCGACGCCGATCGGCAGGGTACGCATGCCGGCGACGCGCTCGGTGACCTTCATGCCCAGCAGCATGCCGCCGCCGCCCGGCTTGGCGCCCTGGCCGAGGACGATCTCGATGGCGTCGGCCTTGCGCAGGTCGTCCGGGTTCATGCCGTAGCGCGAGGGCAGGTACTGGTAGACCAGGTGCTTGGACTGGCCGCGCTCTTCCGGGGTCATACCGCCATCACCCGTAGTCGTACTGGTGCCGGCGATGCTGGCGCCGCGGCCGAGGGCTTCCTTGGCGTTGGCGGAGAGCGCACCGAAGCTCATGCCGGCGATGGTCACCGGGATCTTCAGGTGGATCGGCTTCTTGGCGAAGCGGGTGCCGAGCACCACGTCGGTGCCGCACTTCTCGCGGTAGCCCTCCAGCGGGTAGCGCGACATGCTGGCGCCGAGCAGCAGCAGGTCGTCGAAGTGCGGCAGCTTGCGCTTGGTGCCGCCGCCGCGGATGTCGTAGATGCCGGTCTCGGCGGCGCGCTGGATTTCCTGGATGGCCAGGCGGTCGAAGGTGGCGGACTCGCGCAGCACCGGGGTGGTTTTCTCGCTCATATTCGTGCTCCTCGTGGCCGGCCGGCGGTTCGCCGACGGGCCGGAATCGGGTATCCGGGCCGCGCGGCGGCCCGGTGGGCAATCAGTAGGCGGACGCGTTGTCGACCTTGAAGTTGTACAGCTGGCGGGCCGAGCCGTAGCGCTTGAACGCTTTCGGGTCCTCGTCGAAACCGGCGCGGTTGAGCAGCTCGGCCAGCTCCTCCAGGTGCTCGGCGCGCATCTCCTTCTCGATGCAGTCCGAACCCAGCGACTTGACCGTGCCCTTCACGTAGATGCGCGTCTCGTACAACGAATCGCCCAGCGCATCGCCGGCATCGCCGCACACCACCAGGCGTCCGGCCTGGCCCATAAAGCAGCTCATGTGGCCGATGCTGCCGCCGACCACGATGTCGACGCCCTTCATCGAGATGCCGCAGCGCGCGCCGGCGTCGCCTTCGATCACCAAGAGGCCGCCGTGGGCGGTGGCGCCGGCGGCCTGGGAGGCGCTGCCCTTCACGCGTACCGAGCCGGACATCATGTTCTCCGCCACGCCGACGCCGACGTTGCCGTGCACGGTGATGGTGGCCTTCTGGTTCATGCCGGCGCAGTAGTAGCCGGCGTGGCCCTGGATATCGATGCTCAGCGCTTCGTTCACGCCGACGGCGAGGTTGTGCTTGCCGTCCGAATGGGTGACGACCCACTCGCGTTCTTCGAGGTTTTTCGCCTGGTCGTGCAGGGCCTGGTTCAGTGCGCGCACTTCAGAGGTGGAAAGGTCGATGGTCTTCATGTGTGCGCTCCTCAGGCAGTCTTTTCCCAGATGTACATGGTGGCCGGCTCAGGCTCCCAGACCTTGGCCTTGTCGATCCCCGGCAGGCTGGCCAGCGCCTGGTACTCGGAGGCCATGGCCACGTAGTCGTCGGTTTCGGCGAGGATCGCCGGCTTGCAGGCGATCGGGTCGCGGATCACCGCGAAGCCGTTGCGGGTGCCGATGGCGAAGGTGAAGAAGCCGTCGAGGTCTTCCAGCGAGTGGTCCAGCGCCTCCTTCAGCGAGTCGCCCTCGCGCAGGCGCCAGGTCAGGTAGCCGGCGGCCACCTCGGTGTCGTTGAGGGTCTCGAAGGTGATGCCCTTGCGCTTGAGTTCCTGGCGCAGGCGCGAATGGTTGGACAGCGAGCCGTTGTGCACCAGGCAGAGGTCGGCGCCGGTGGAGAACGGGTGGCTGCCCTCCATGGTCACCGCGCTCTCGGTGGCCATGCGGGTATGGCCGATGATGTGGCTGCCCTTCATGTTGGCCAGCTTGAAGCGCTCGGCGATTTCCGCCGGCAGGCCCATGCCCTTGAGGATCTCGATGCTCTGCCCGGCGCTCATGATGCGCACGTCCGGAGCCAGTTCGGCGAGCGCGGCGCGCACCGCGGCCTCCTCGGCGGCGACCTTGAGCACCGCGGCGCTGGCGTTCTGGAACCAGTCCAGCGAGCAGCCCAGGCGGCCTTCCAGCGCGCCCATCAGGGCCTTCCAGTCGTACTCGCCGACCGTGCTCTGCAGGGTCAGCTTGACCCAGCCGTCGGCCACTTCGTCACCGTAGATGGCGAAGCCGGCGCTGTCCGGACCGCGGTCGGTCATGGCCAGCAGCATCGGTTCGAACAGCTTGCCGAGCTGGGATTCCAGCGCCGGGTTCTTCAGGTAAAGACCTACGATTCCACACATGTTTTCTCTCCTTCGGAGGCAGATGGCCGCCGCCTGCGGGCGACGGCCCGAAGCGGGTTAGAAGAATTCGGTGTAACGCTGGATTTCCCAGTCGGAGACGTGGCGGCTGTATTCCACCCACTCCATGCGCTTGAGCTTGATGAACTCGCCGACGATCTGCGGGCCGAGCACCTCGGCGAACAGCGGGTCGGCCTCCAGCGCGTCGCAGGCCTCCTTGAGGCTCTGCGGCAGGGTGTCGATGCCGCGCGCGGCGATCTCCTCCAGGCTCAGCTTGTAGAGGTTCTCGTTGCACACCTGGCCCGGCTCGAGCTGGCGGTCGATGCCGTCGAGGCCGGCGGCGATGATTGCGGCGCTCACCAGGTAGGGGTTGCAGCCGGCGTCCGGCAGGCGGAACTCGATGCGCCCGTAGGGGATGCGCACCATCGCCGAGCGGTTGTTGGCGCCGTAGGTGATGAAGGCCGGCGCCCAGGTCGCGCCGGACAGCGAGCGGCCCACCACCAGGCGCTTGTAGGAGTTCACCGTCGGCGCGGCGAAGGCGCACAGCGCAGGTCCATGGGCCAGCAGGCCGGCCATGAAGTGGTAGGCCATCTTCGACAGGCCCATGCCGCTCGGGTCGCTGGCGTCATGGAACAGGTTCTTGTTGGTCGCGCTGCTGATCGACAGGTGGAAGTGCATGCCGTTGCCGGCGCGCTTGGGGTCCGGCTTGGGCATGAACGAGCAGATCATGCCCAGGTCGTTGGCGATCTCGCCGGCGGCCATGCGGAAGAAGGTGAAGCGGTCCGCCGAGGTCATGGCGTCGCTGTAGGTGTAGTTGATCTCGAACTGGCCGTTCGCGTCCTCGTGGTCGATCTGATAGATCTCGAAGCCCACCGGCTGCAGCGCCTCGGTCAGCCGCTCGAGGAATTCGCGCGAGCGCGACAGGCCCTTGTAGTCGTAGCAGGGCTTGTCGAGGTTGTCGGAGGCGTCGACCAGTTGCAGGGTGCCCGCCTCGTCGCGGCGGAACAGGCTGAACTCCGGCTCCAGGCCGGTGTTGAGGGTCCAGCCCTTGTCGCTCAGGCGCTGCACCTGCTGCTGCAGCACGTAGCGGCTGTCATAGGGCCACGGCTGGCCGTCGACGTGGCCGATGCACACCACCCGGCCGTAGCCCGGCTGCCAGGGCACCGGAGTCAGGGTGGAGAGGTCGCCGCGGGCCATGAAGTCCGGGCCGTGGGGCTCCATGCCCATGCCGCAGATGGCGAACCCGGCGAAACCGGCGCCGTCTTCGGCCACCGCCTCCAGACCGCAGACCGGCACCGACTTGGTCTTGGCGGCGCCATGGATGTCGACAAACTGGGCCAGCACGTACTTGATGCCGTGCTGGTCGATGATTTTCTGGGTTTCGCTGGGCAACATGGGCAGTTGGCTCCTCGGCTTCAGGCTGTGTATTCCGCAAGGGAAATTTACTTTCACCAAAGGAAATGCAAACAGCTTGCCAACCTGGACCGGAACGCCCGCGCACGCCGCCAGGGCCCGCCATCCTTCTATCTATATGGGAAAAATGCTTTCATACCGGGAAAGCAGCGCACCGGAAGCGGCGCACGGGCGGCCGGCCCTGACCATTCATGGTGCGAAATTTATATTCTTGAACTGAAAGAGTGCAGGCCGGCATGAAAAAGACCGACGACGATCAACCCCGCCTCAAGCTGGAGCAGTATCTCGGCATGCAGCTCAAGCGCCAGCGCCTGGCCCAGGAACTGAAGATCGCCGACGTCGCGCGCATCGCCGGCATCAGCCAGGGCATGCTCAGCAAGATCGAGAACGCCCAGGTCTCCACCAGCCTCGACACCCTGAGCCGCCTGTGCGACGTGCTCGGCATGCCGATGTCCAAGCTGTTCAGCCAGTACGACCAGCAAGGCAGCAGCGCGCTGCTGGTCAAGGCCGGCGAAGGCATGGAAGTGGTCCGCCGTGGCACCGACAAGGGCCACACCTACCACCTGCTCAACCACGTGCGCGGCCCGAAGAAGAACTTCGAGGCCTACATGGTCGACATGGGCGACGCCAGCGAGGAATTCCCGACCTTCTCCCACCCCGGCACCGAGTTCCTTCATCTATTGGAAGGCGAACTGGTCTACCGCCACGGCAACCAGCTCTACCACATGCAACCCGGCGACAGCCTGACCTTCGACGGCGAAGTGCCGCACGGGCCGGAGCAGCTGGTGAAGGTGCCGATCAGATTGTTGTCGGTGGTGAATTATGGGAAGGAGTGAAGAAAGGCGTAGGTTCAAAAAGTTAGAGTAGCACCTAAAACAAGACAGTAGACAATTCCTTAGCAAATACGTAAGTTTGAAGTCAGTTCTTTTTAGTCATGGAGTGCATATCCGCAAGCACTTTTCTCCAGATGACACACGCAACCCCAAAAAGGTATGGCGCCCCATCATGGCTCGTTCCCACTGACAAGTGGCCTAACAATCGGAAACAGGACATTTCGATGAATTTATGGAACAAACTTGGATTTTCCGACAACCCATATAGCCCTCGTCCAATACAAGGTGATGAGCAAGGCGTAAAGCTACTCGTTGGCCGTGACAAAGAGCTAAGGCGGTTAACAACTTACCTAAAGTCCTCGGACACACATCCAACACTTGAAGGCCCTAACGGCGTAGGAAAAACGAGCCTAGTTGCAGTTGCAGGATTTCTTCTCAAAAAGGAGTTTTCTGAGGGAGCATCGCAGCAAGCTCTTATCCCAATATCTGAGCCATTCCAACTAACAGTAGATGATTCGGCTGCAGTCTTTAAGCGCAGAGTACTATTCAGAGTTGCACAAGCATTCATCGACAATCATGACCTATTAAAATCAAAAGGGTACAACATCCCCGACTCATCAAATGTAGCCAGATGGCTTAACTCCCCAATACTATCAACCCAAGGCGGCGGCCTTAATGTTGCGGGAGTTCTTGGAGTAACTGCCAACTCAGGCAGCGCTGCAAACACCTCAGTAGGATTTAGCGAAGACGGATTTACTACGACAGTTCTAACCTGGCTTCGAGAGTGCTTCCCTACAAGCTCATCAGGTGGATTTATCTGCACAATTGACAACCTTGAACTTTTAGAAACATCAAAAAATGCAAGAGCATTACTAGAAGGAATTAGAGACGAAGTCCTAGGGGTCAAAGGGCTTCGCTGGGTATTATGTGGAGCGAGAGGTATAACTAGAAGCGTTGCTTCCTCCCCTCGACTTCAAGGGGTTCTTGCCGAGCCAATACTGATAAACCCAATTGCAGACCAATACATCGAAAACCTAATAACCGAAAGGCTAGAAGTTTTCAAACTCGATGACGAAGCCATTGCCCCCGTTGACTCGCGAGGATTTGGCCATCTGTATGCTGTCGGAGGAAGAAACCTTCGAAACGCAATGAAATACAGCGAAGACTTTTCATTCTGGGCTGTAGAACATGGCGCCGAGAGAAGTAAATCAGATGATCTTTATGGACTAATCGAAGCTTGGATGGCCGAACTAGCAGACCAATACTCCGCAGATACATCTAGTGTTGGCGGAAGGGCTTGGGGAGTTTTTGAGAAGCTAGCTTCTACCGGCGGAAATACCTCTCCAAGTCAATATGAGGAATTCGGATTCGAAAGCAACCAGGCGATGAGACCTCATCTCAGGTCACTTGAGGAGGCCAACCTCATTGAAAGCGCAATTGACGACACAGACAATCGCAGAAAAACAATTGGAATTACTTCTCGCGGCTGGATAGTAAACTACATGAGATCCGGGTTTAGCTCTATCGAGGGAAAGAAAAACTGAGAAATAGAATAAGTGGACAGATTTTTTTGAAGCGCCACGTCGGATAGCTAGAGTCAGCAAGTAGGATAAAAAACTCGCGCAGCGACTTTCTACCGTGGTGTCGGGCGCGGCTCCCCAAGGTGGGCAATGCCTACGGCAGTTGCCCACCCTACTGCTGGCGAACCTCTGGCCTATCCCTGATTTCCTCAGACTTGCCTTTCCTGATCCGCCCCCATAAAACCAGGACGACTTGAGGCTGTATAATGATCGCGCCCACGCTCTCGCGTGGGCACGCCACGCGACCGCTCCTGCAGTTGGACGCGGAGCGTCCAGAGTTCAGGCTCCCACGCAGGAGCGTGGGAGCCATCGAAAAACTCGCGCAGCAGTATTCCACCACGGCGCCTAGCACGACCCAAAGGTAGGCGAAGCCTGGGGCAGCTACCACTCTAATGCGTTGCACTCGCGCCAACAACGGCGCGCATGACCAACAAGAAAAACTGACAAATTTACCTTTTACCACTTCCAGCAGCAGAACTCACAAAGTAAGGCGCATAAGCAGCCCGAACAATATCAACCTGTTCTTTACATGAATATCGATATTCGCACTCACCTGAAAGCTCGGGCATTGGAATCGCCGAATCATTCGAGCCAACCCCAAACATATTATGATTATTCATAAACACCTCACCAGAACCATCCATCTTAGTAAACCAGCAATATCTTTCAGTATTATTCAATATAAGTCGCGATGCGCAGGCAACAGCTACAACAACCCCATCCGCCGACAATGAGATCTTGAATTTTCCATCTGGATCCGTTTGCGTTGTAAAGTACGGCTTTGGTAGCGATTCAAAGAAAACCCTTGAGCTTGTTGAATGATAAATAGACCAATATGCCGCTTTACGCTCTTTCGCGACCTCCTTTTCCTTTTTATATATCTTATTTGCAGCACTTTGCGACCGCTTAGCCACTTTATCATACTCTCTGCTCAGAGCATCCTCCTTCTCATACTCCTCAGAAAACCTCGCAGAATGCGCATAAACATTCTTCGCAATTGACTCATACATCCCCGGCAGCAGCCCCTTGAAATTATTATAGCTATAAAAAGAAACAACCACCCCCCCGAGCGGTACGCTACCCCCTCCACGCGTAACAATAAATATCCGCCCGGAAAAGTCTTTTTTAATTAATCTAGCCGGCACCACTTCAGTCGATGCCTTACTGACTTTATCACTAAGCGAGCCACCCTGACCTGTGTATAACAAATAGGTTGAAGTTCCAAACACAACCATTAGAACCCCAAAAACAAACAAGAGTATGTTTTTCATGGATCCATCCCATTCCTATTCACCAATCAAAATCATAGACCACCGTTGGAGGTGGTGCAGATTTTTGTATACAGAGCCAAGTTAAAAAGGCAGTTTATTTTCTGGAGGTACGCTTATCATTGTTTGAGTCCGCAACTCGTAGTGTAGAAACCTCGCGCAGCGATTTTCTACCGGAGTGCCGAACGCAACTCCCCAAGTTGGGCAATGCCTGCGGCAGTTGCCCACCCTACGGCTGACGAACCCTTGGTCTGCCCCCGACTCCGTAGGCTTGCCTTTTGATCGTGCCCATGCTCCAGCGTGGGCACGCAACTCGGCCGCTGCCGGGGCCATGGACGCGGTGCATCCATAGTTCAGGCCCCCACGCAGGAGCACGGGTGCCATCGATGTGCGTGGCGATGCAGCGCGCAGGATGAGGCACTTACCTTCAGAAATAGCCCACCAACCGGCCGAGTCCGAGCACTGTGGGCCATGCTGCGAGCGAGAAAGCCGCGGCAAGACGGATGCGCGCGGGCACCTTGTCGGCCGCGCCGTGCACGCCCGCCGGATCGAAGCCGGTCCGGCGCAGTGCGAGCGCGTTGAGTGTCGCGAGCAGGACCAGCGTCATCTTGGCCCGGAACAGGCCGGACGCCGCGTAGTCGGTCGCGTCCGTTGCGAAGAGCAGCCCGCCGCACCCCACGGCGAGGGCGAGCCCCAGTGCGGCGGTGCGCGTCAGGACAGTCCACAAGGGGACGAGGGGCAGCGTGCGCCAGGCGCCCAGCAGGCGCAGGTCGAGCGGCACGATGGCCCCGACCAGCAGCGCCACGCCCAGCACGTGCCCCGCGTTGACCAGCGGATAGCTCCACACCGAGTTGCGCAGCGCCTGGGCGAACCCGCTCGCCTCCAGCGCGGCCAGCCAACTCGTCATGTTCCGCTCAGGAGGCGCGGTCGGGATACAGGTTGTAGCTCTTGCCTTCGATCACGATGCGCTCGGCCTTCATCAGGTGCTGCTCCGGGTCGGACGAGCGGTGGCCATGGGCGGTGAGCTCCCGGCCGATGCTCAGCAGATCGTCGCGGAGACCCGCCTGCTCGTTGCGCCATGGCTGGCCGACCTCCACGGTCCAGCGCTGGCCGTCCGCCTCCACGGTCAGCTGGCCGTGGGGATTGCCCAGGCGTACCGCGACGATCTTGCCGGTGAGCTCGAACTCCTCGTCGCTGGTCCAGGCCCAGCCATGGTGGGCAGCCGCAACCTGCGCCCCCAACAAGCCGACCGCAAGGGCGAGTGCGATCGCACCCGCTTTCAACTTCGCCCACTGGTGCATGCCCGTTCCTCCGCCTGTGCGCGGCATGTCCCGGACCGCGGGGCCGCTGCATCGGACCAGAGTATAGGCAGCTCCCAGGGGGGAACATCGCTCAGCGATCCTCCGCCACGGCGTCAGGCGCAGCTCCCCAAGGCGGGCAATGCCTCCGGCAGTTGTCCAGCCTATGACTGGAGAACCTTCGGTCTGTCCCTGACTACACTGGGCTTGGCCTTTCCCCCATCCGCCCCCATAAGGCCTTGATGACTTGAGGACGTTGTATGAGCAGGCTGTCTGACACCCCATTTTCCATCCTCGACCTGGCCCCGCTGCGCGACGACGACAAAGGGCCGGCGCCGGCCCTGCAGCGCTCGCTGGCCCTGGCGCAGCACGCCGAGCGGCTCGGTTTCTCGCGCTACTGGGTGGCCGAGCACCACAACATGGAGGGCATCGCCAGTTCGGCGACCGCGGTGCTGCTCGGTTATCTGGCCGCCGGCACTTCGACGCTGAAGCTGGGCTCGGGCGGGGTGATGCTGCCCAACCATGCGCCGCTGGTGATCGCCGAGCAGTTCGGCACCCTTGCCGCGCTCTATCCGGGGCGCATCGAGCTGGGCCTCGGCCGCGCGCCGGGCTCCGATCCGCAGACCGCCCGCGCCCTACGCCGCGAGCGTTCGGGCAGCGCCGACGACTTCCCCGAGGATGTCGCCGAACTGCAGGCCCTGCTCGGCCCGCGCCAGCCGGGACAGACGGTGATCGCCATGCCCGGGGTGGACAGTCACATCCCGATCTGGCTGCTCGGCTCCAGCCTGTTCAGCGCCCAACTGGCGGCGCAGATGGGCCTGCCCTACGCCTTCGCCTCGCACTTCGCGCCGCGCTACATGCACCAGGCGCTGCACATCTACCGCGACAACTTCCAGCCCTCGGCGATTCTCACCAAGCCCTACTCCATGATCGGTGTGCCGCTGATCGCCGCGCCTACCGATGAGGAGGCCGAGTTCCTCGCCACCACCGCCTACCAGCGCGTGCTGGCCTTGATGCGCGGCGAAAGCCTGGTGCTGCGCCCACCGGTGGAGAGCATGGCCGGCCGCTGGCAGCCCCGCGAGCAGGAGGCGGTAGGCGACTTCCTGGGTCTTGCGGTGATCGGCGGCCCGGAGAAGGTGCGCGCCCGCCTGGAGGTGCTGCTGGAGCAGACCGGCGCCGACGAGCTGATCTTCACCGGCGACCTCTACCAGCCCGAGCACCGCCTGCGCAGCTTCGAGATCGTTGCCGGGTTGCGCTAACCCGTAGGGTTGAAAGCTCGCGCAGCGCTTTTCTACCAACTCCCGGTCTCGGGCGTTGCTTGGTGGGCAATCGCTACGCGAGTTGCCCACCTGTGACCATGTGCGCTGTCGAACCGCCGGATGATCCGAAAACGCTCGCGTATGGCAGGCGAGGTGCTTCGGTAATGCGCGGGAATCTCCCACCGCTCGCTTTGGGGCAGGAAATCGAATCCGGATGGTGAAGCAGCCTCACGAGAAGCGGGCGAAAATCGCGGGTCAGATCAGACCTTGTTCGGGTTTTCACGCAGCCTGTCAGCGCTGGGCTTTTGGCTCATGAACCCCTGACCCTTGATCAGATATCTGATTTAAAGAGAGCTATCTGATGCCACAAGGGGGATAGTCAAACTTCATCCAGCCATCGCCCGAGAACGAAATGAGCAAAAGAGAGTTCCCTGGTTTCGAGGCTTGGAGTTCAGCCGAAATGAATGGCGACCATGCCCTCGCATTCGTGGCCGTCAGAGAGCACGGGCTGACATCGGAGACCCAGTACCACCTGGTCTGCCATCAGACCTGCTTCAAACTCCTCTCTGATGCAGCATCCGCCGCCGAACGTGCGCTATCCAAGGTATTGAGCATAGACCGATACGGCACCCCGACCTTCAGCTCTCCGGAGTACTGAACCCGTGCGTCCAGATGCCGGAGCCTGGGCTTGCCCCGCTTTCACGAACCCGGGGAAACCCGCATAGCGTTATTTCAAACTCTGCCGGGCCGCTTCCATCCGGGGCCGAATGCCATCATCGATGGATCGTAGAACTGCTCGACTTGATCGAACACCTCTGCCTTTACCTCGTCCCCCATCGCCTATAGGCGTGATGAACCCACTCGCAATTCAGCGTGGAGATTAAGCACGCAGGGTAGAAAACTCGCGCAGCGATTTTCTGCCACGACGCCGGTTATGGCGCTCCAGGTGGGCAACGCCTGCGCCAGTGACCCACCCTGCACCTGGCAAAGCCGTAGTCCATGCCCGATTGGCGAGGCGGGCTGCGTCGCATTCGGCCTGTCACGCCGGGACGACTCCAGGCTTGTAACCTCCATCCCGGCAGCCGCAGCGGTGGCGCGCCGGGTGGCGGCCCCGGACCCCATGGACGGCAACCTGGCCCGCCGTTCATGGCCATCCAGAGCGTGCCGCCAGCCGGTTGCCGGGCTGCTCGCCGGCCGGGGCCGTTCCCTCGTCGGTCGGTTGCGGCGCCGAACGCCAATTTGCGAAGTTTGTGCTGAAATTGTCGTTACGGCCCTGCCACAGGCAGCCGTGAGGGCTACGGCTGGGACGGGGTGCTCGGGGAATTGTGAACGCCGGGGGTGGGATATGTACCACGGTGAACGCTTCAACGCCTGGACTCATCTGGTCGGCGCGGTGCTGGCCTTCATCGGTGCGCTCTGCCTGCTGGTGCAGGCGCTCTGGGAGGGCGAGCCGCTGAAGATCGGCAGCGTCGCGGTCTACGGCGGCACGCTGGTGCTGCTCTACGTCGTTTCCACCGTCTATCACAGCGTGCGCGGCCGAGCGAAGGCGGTGCTGCGCAAGCTCGATCATCTCTCCATCTACCTGTTGATCGCCGGCAGCTATACGCCGTTCTGCCTGGTCAGCCTCGGCGGCCCGCTGGGCTGGACGCTGCTCGGCGTGGTGTGGGGCATGGCGCTGGTGGGCATGCTGCAGGAGATCAAGCCGCGCTCCGAGGCGCGCGTGCTGTCGCTGGTGATCTACGCGCTGATGGGCTGGATCGCCGTGCTGGCGGTCGGTCCGCTGGCCGAGGCGCTCGGCAACAGCGGGGTGATCTGGCTGCTCGCCGGCGGGCTCTGCTACACCGGCGGCATCGTCTTCTACGTGTTCGACGAGCGTTTCCGCCACTGGCACGGCATCTGGCACCTGTTCGTGATCGGTGGCAGCAGCCTGCACTTCACGGCGGTGCAACTCTATGTGCTGTGAGGCGGTTTCGCCGCCAATCGAGCCCCATCGCTGCACCTTGCCCGCTATCGCGGCCCGCCGGACGGTCACTCTTATCGCCGTTTTGGCGGCGCGCGCTATGCTAACTTTCAGCATCGCCAATTACAAAAACCACTATGGCGCCTTCTCATGACTACAGCTGCCAGTTTGCCCTGGGGTGAGAGCGATACTGGAAGGGAAGCCGAACCTGTCTCCTGGCTGGATGCCACCGCCAGCGATCCGCTGGTCCACGCGGTGATGGACACCGCCGCTTTCCGCCGCCTGCACGATGTCGCCTTTCTCGGCGCCCTCGACTACACCCACCGCCTGCACCTGCCGACCGCCCAGCGCAGCCGCGCCAGCCATTCGCTGGAAGTCGCCGCGCTGACCAACTTCGTCGCCAGCGGTCGCGGCTATCCGGCCGACCTGCGTCGCCAACTGATGATCGCCGCGCTGCTCCACGACATCGGCCATCCGCCGCTGTCGCACAGCGCCGACGCCGCCCTGCGCGAGCGCACCGGCTACGGCCACCACGAGGCCGGGGTGCGGATCATCCGCGGCGAGGTGGCCATCGGCGCGGAGCTTCACGGCGTGCTGAACCGCGCGGCGGATGTGCCCTTCATCCTCGATCTACTCGACGGCAAGGTGGACAGCGCGGCGGGTGGCGACCTGTTCGCCAGCGCGATGAACATCGACACGCTGGACGGCATCGCCCGTGCCCTCGCCTGCCTGGCGCCGGAGCTGCCGCCGCTGTGCCGGCTGTCCTGCGCGCGCGCCTCGCTGCTCGACACGCGCCGCGACGGCACGACCCTGGCGGTGCTCGACACCTTCTGGGAGCGCAAGAACCTGCTCTATACCCAGTTCATCGACGAGCCGCTGGGCCTGCTCGCCGACCAGGCGTGCCGGCGCTTCCTGGCCGGCGCGGCGGGGGTGGCGCCGCCGGACGAGGAGGACTTTTTCGCCGGGGAAGGCCTGTGGCGGCGCAAGTACCCCGAGCTGTTCGCCGGCTTCGCCGAGCTGAAGCGCCACTACCTGCCGGCATGGATGGACGATGCGCCCTTCGCCATCGAGTTCCGCGGCTACTTCGTCGACCGCAAGCAGGACTTCGCCGAGCGCTACCGGCTGGTCCGCAGCAGCCAGCAGACCCACGCCAGCGCCCTGCTGGCCTGCCTCGAGCCGGACGCGCCAGCCCATCTGTCCGGCGACGCCGAGTACCGCGCCTACCTGCGCGACTATCCCAATGTCACCAACGCCCGGCGGCACGGCCGGGGCGTACTGCAAGCCCTGCGCAGCGACCTGCAGGAAGCGCTGCGCGACAGCCCGCAGCGCGAGCGGCTGTGCGTGGTGGTCACCGGCTCCTACGGACGCGACGAGGCCAGCGCGGAGTCCGACCTCGACTGGTTCATCCTGCTCGATGGCTGCGAGACCGGCGAGATCGCCCAGGAGAAGGCGGCGATCGCTGCGGTGATCGAGCGGCACGTGCGGCGACCGACCGGCGACTCGGGCATCTTCGGCGGCGAGGCGACCCAGGACTTCGGCCAGTTGATCGAGCACATCGGCGGCAGCCAGGACACCAACCAGTCGCTGACCCGGCGCATGTTGCTGCTTCTGGAAGGACGCTGCCTGTTCGGCGCCGAGCACTTCGCCCGCCTGCGCCGGCGGCTGCTGGAGGCGTACATCTGCAAGGGCAGCCCGGAGAAGTCGATCTCGCGCTTTCTGCTCAACGACGTGATCCGCTACTACCGGACCATCACCATCGACGTGCAGCACAAGGCCTGCGTGGACCGCAAGGACTGGGGGCTGCGCAGCATCAAGCTGAAGTTCTCGAGGAAGCTCTTGTACTTCGCGGCGATCATCGCCATCGCCGACACCGCCCGCGAGCCGGCCCGCGACGCGCGCATCGAGCGCATGCTCGCCCTGCTGGAGCTGCCGCCCCTGGAGCGACTGCACCGCCTGGCCAGCGCCGGCGGGCCGCTGCAACCGCCCTCGGCGGCGGTGGAGGAGAAGACGCGGGAGATCTTCACCTTCTACGAGTGCTTCCTGCGCCAGCTCGCCGAACCGGCCAACCGCCACGAACTGGCCGCCGTGCGCGAGGAGAGCCGCGAGCAGTCGGAGCTGTACATGGCGCTGCGCGCGAGCAGCAAGACCTTCACCCGCACCCTGCACGACTGGCTGCGGGAGAAGTATGCGAAGGATCATCCGATCCATGATGCGCTGGTGTTCTGAGCGGCGGACGGGACAGTCCCGTCCGCCGCCGTTCGCCACTCACGCGCAGGGTGCGACGTCCACTGCGCCGAGCACCTGCACTTCGGTCGGTGCCGCCAGCCAGTCGCCGGTACGACCGCGATAGGCCTGGTAGTGGGCGCTGTTGCGGTGGGCTTCCACGGCAGTCGCATCGCGGTAGGCCTCGACCAGCGAGAAGCCGGCGCCGCCGTCCTGGTCGGCGAACAGGTCGTAGCGCAGGCAGCCCGGCTCGGCGCGGCTCGCCGCCACCATGCGCCGCAGCTCGGCTTCCACTTCGCCGCGATGCTCGGCCTTGGCCTGCACGCGGGCGATCAGGTAGATGGTCATCTCGTCTCTCCCCTCACTCGCCGACCCGGTAGCGTTCCAGCCAGTGCGCGTAGGGCGCCGGCAGCACCCAGGTCGGCCGCTCGACGCCCAGTTTCTGCGCGGCCTGCAGCGGCCAGTGCGGGTTGGCCAGATGGGCGCGGCCAATCATCACCAGGTCCATCTGGCCGTCGGCGACCACGCGCTCGGCGTTGGCCGGGCTGTCGATGCCCCAGGACGAGGCCACCGGCAGCTCCGCCTCGCGGCGCACGCGCTCGGCGACCGGGGCGAGGAAGGCCGGGCCCCACGGAATGCTGGTGTCGGGGATGGTGAAGCCGACGCTGACGCTGAGCAGGTCCAGCCCGCCGCGGCGGAAGCCCTTGGCCAGTTCGATGGACTCCTCGAGGGTTTCTTCGTCGCGGCCATCGTATTCGATCACCCCGAAGCGCGCGGTCAGCGGCAGGTGCTCCGGCCACACCTTGCGCACCGCGGCGAGGGTTTCCAGCAGGAAGCGGCTGCGGTTGGCCAGGCTGCCGCCGTACTGGTCGTCGCGCTGGTTGGAGTGCGGCGAGAAGAAGCTCTGCGCCAGGTAGCCGTGGGCGAAGTGCAGCTCCAGCCACTCGAAACCGGCCGCCAGGGCACGGCGCGCGGCGGCGACGAAGTCGGCCTGCACGCGGGCGATGTCCTCCAGGGTCATCGCCTTGGGCGCGTTGGGCAGGTGGGCGCCGAAGGGGACGGCCGAGGGGGCGATGGTCTGCCAGCCGCGCGGGTCGTCGGCGCCGATATGGTCGTCGCCCTCCCAGGGGCGGTTGGCGCTGGCCTTGCGCCCGGCGTGGGCGATCTGGATGCCCGGCACCGCGCCGGCGGCCTTGATGGCGCGGGCGACCGGCGCGAAGGCAGCGGCCTGTTCGTCGCTCCACAGCCCGGCGCAGCCGGGGGAGATGCGCCCTTCCGGGGCGACGGCGGTGGCCTCGACGATCACCAGGCCGGCGCCGCCGCGGGCCAGGCCGGCGTAGTGATGCAGGTGCCAGTCGCCGACCAGGCCGTCGGTGGCGCTGTACTGGCACATCGGCGGAATGGCGATGCGGTTGCGCAGGGTGACGTCTTTCAACTTGAAGGGGGTGAACAGTGCGGACATGCGGAGTCCTCTCGACTATCGGGATGAGTGGGAAGGCAGGGGAAAACCGGCCCCGGGGCGGGGCCGGCGAGGGAGTCAGTGGCCGAGCAGCTTCAACAGCGCCTCGGCGCTGGCGTCGGAGGACGCCGGGTTCTGCCCGGTGACCAGCAGGCCGTCCACCACGACGTGGCTCTGCCAGTCGGCAGCCTTGCTGTAGTGGCCGCCATGGGCCTTGAGCATGTCCTCGACCAGGAAGGGCACCACGTCGGTAAGCTGCACGGCTTCTTCTTCGCTGTTGCTGAAACCGGTGACCTGGCGGCCCCTGACCAGCGGGTGGCCATCGGCGCCCCTGACGTAGCGCAGCACCGCCGGGGCGTGGCAGACCGCGCCGACCGGCTTGCCGAGGGCCTGGAAGCGCTCGATCAGGGCTGCCGAACGCAGGTCCTCGGCGAGGTCCCACAGCGGGCCATGGCCGCCGGGATAAAACAGCGCGTCGAAGTCGTCGGCGCGCACCGCATCGAGGGTCAGGGTGCTGGCCAGCGCGGCGCGGGCCGCGGCATCTTCGGCGAAGCGGCGGGTGGCGTCGGTCTGCATCGCCGGATCGCTGCTCTTCGGGTCGATCGGCGGCTGGCCGCCCTTGGGCGAGGCCAGGACGATCTCGGCGCCGGCGTCCTTGAACACGTAGTAAGGCGCGGCGAATTCCTCCAGCCAGAAGCCGGTCTTGTGGCCGGTATGGCCCAGTTGGTCGTGGGAGGTGAGCACCATCAGAATCTTCATCGGGTCTCCTGTGCCGGCCATGTGGCCTGTCGGTGGGACGTGACAGACAGCTTAGGCGGCTGGGCGCGACTCGATAATTCGAATGCATTGATGGGTGGTATCGGCCGAATGCATAGCATCGGGCGGAGCCGCAAACGGCGGGCCTGACGGGCATTCCCTGTAGGGGCGAATTCATTCGCCAAGCAGGCCAACGGCCTGCCCTTGAGCACTACACGGGGAGCTTCCCCCTTGGACGAATGAGCCCCACGGATCGGAAACCGCTCAGGCGTTTCGGTCGGCCGGCACGCCGGCGAGCAGCCGCTCCACCTCCGCCATCATCGCCTCCGCCAGCGCCTGGCGGCGCGCAGCGGTCATCTGCGGGCGCGACAACGCGCAGCTGAGCGCGCCGAGTACCTGACCGCCCCCGTCGACGATGGGCACGGCGAGGCCGGTATAGCCGGGCAGGCGCCGATCCGGCAGGCCGCAGGCGTAGCCGAGGCGGCGCACGCTGGGCAGGGTGTGGGCGATCACCTCGGCGTCCAGACCGTAGTCGAGCCGCAGCGTGGCGGCGTTGTGGCGCAGGACGTCGCGGCAGTCGCGGCGGCTCATGTGCGCCAGCAGCACCTGCGAGCCCTGGCCGACGCCCATGGGAATGCGCCCGCCGACCGCCTCGCTGTAGCTGCGCACCGGCTGGCGGCCGTCCTGGCGTTCCAGGCAGAGCACGGCATTACCGTCGGGCACCAGCAGGAAGAAGCTGTCGCCGAAGTGCTCGGCCAGGCGCAGCAGCGCCGGGCGCGCCTGGTCGCGCAGGCCGCCGGGATTGCCGGCGCGGGCGCCGAGGGCGAACAGCTCGTAGCCCAGCACATGCCGGCCGCGCTCGCCGCCGGGGCGCACGAAGCCCTGCTGACGCAGGGCCTGCAGCAGACGGTAGGTGGTGCTCGGCGTGCCGCCCAGCAGGGCGCAGAGTTCGTCGAGGCTGGCGCCCTCCTCCCCCGCCGCGGCGATGGCGCGCAGCAGGGCGAAGGAGCGCTCGAGGGTCTGAGTGCCCGGCACCCGGGCCGGACTGGCGAGGCTGACGGTAGGCATGGCGGCGGACCTCCTCCGGGTATTCCCACATGCTGGGAAAGTCGCTCGCTGGAAAGCGATGCAAGTTGCGCGCCGCGGATCGTCCGGCAGGATCGGACCATTCCCGACTCATGAGGTGCGCCATGTATCCGCAGATCCCCACCCTTCCCAGCGACAGCCAGCTGCCCGCCCGCACCGACGTGGCGATTATTGGCGGCGGCATCGTCGGCGTGTGCACCGCCTACTGGCTGGCCGCCCGCGGCATCGCCGTGACCCTGCTGGAGAAGGGCGAGATCGCCGCCGAGCAGTCGTCGCGCAACTGGGGCTGGTGCCGCAGCATGGGCCGCGACCTGGCGGAGATTCCGCTGGCGCTGGCCAGCCTGCGCCTGTGGGACGACTGGCAGGCGACGCTCGGCGAGGACACCGGCTTCGTGCGCACCGGCATCTGGTACGCCTGCGAGAACCCGCGCCAGCTGGCCGAGCAGGCCGCCTGGCTGCGCGGCGCCAGCGCCTTCGGCGCCGAGGCGCGGCTGGTCGAAGGCAACGAACTCCGCCACCTCCAGCCCGAGGGCGCGCGCGCCGGCTGGAGCGGCGCGCTGTTCGCCCCGCACGACGGCCGCGCCGAACCACAGCTGGCCACCACCGCCATCGCCCGCGCCGCGCGCCGGCTGGGTGCGCGGATCTTCACCCGCTGCGCGGTGCGCGGGGTGACCACCGCCGGCGGGCGGGTGGCCTCGGTGGTCACCGAGCGCGGCGAGCTGCCGTGCACCAGCGTGGTGCTTGCCGGCGGCGCCTGGTCGTCGTTGTTGTGCAAGAGCCTCGGCATCCGCCTGCCGCAGCTCAAGGTGATCGCCTCGGTGCTGCGTACCCCACCGATGCCCGGCGGCCCGGAGCAGGCGCTCGGCGCCAGCCGCTACGCCTTCCGCAAGCGCGCCGACGGCGGCTACACCATCGCCCAGCGCACCGCTAACCTCGCACCGATCACCCCGGACAGCTTCCGCTACCTCGGCGACTTCCTGCCGGCGCTCGGCAA
>NZ_JAJHPU010000020.1 GCF_020831405.1 Pseudomonas oryzagri
GACACCGACCTGCAGGTGCTCGCCTTCGACGGCCACGAAGCCCTCGACACCCCCTACCGCTTCGAACTCGAACTGGTCGGCGAACGACCCGATCTCGACCTCGAAAGCCTGCTCAACCGCCCGGCCTTCCTCGCCTTCGCCGCGGACGGCGGCGGCGTGCACGGTCTGGTCTACCGCATCGCCCAGGGCGACTCCGGCCAGCGCCTGACCCGCTACCGCCTGAGCCTGGTGCCGCGCCTGGCCTACCTCGCCCACCGGGTCAACCAGCGCATCTTCCAGCACCTCACCGTGCCGCAGATCGTCGCCCGGGTGCTGGAGGAGCACGGCATCCTCGAAGGCGACGGCCACCGCTTCCAGCTCGGCGCCGACTACCCCGCGCGCGACTACTGCGTGCAGTACGACGAGTCCGACCTGCACTTCGTGCAGCGCCTGTGCGAGGAGGAAGGTATCCACTACCACTTCCGCCACGGCCCGGACGGCCATCTGCTGGTGTTCGGCGACGACCAGACGGCGTTCCCCAAGCTGGGCCGCCCCACCGCCTATCTGCCGGACAGCGGCCTGGTGGCCGACCAGCCGGTGATCAAGCACTTCGCCGTACGCCTGGAGACCCGCACCAGCCGGGTGAGCCGTCGCGACTACGACTTCGAGCAACCGCGCCTGCAGCTGGAAAGCGCCGCCACCAGCGAGCTCCAACCGGACCTGGAGGACTACGACTACCCCGGCCGCTTCACCGAGCGCACGCGCGGCAAGCAGCTGGCCCGTCGTGCCCTGGAGCGTCATCGCAGCGACTACCGGCTGGCCGAGGGCGACGGCGACCAGCCGAGCCTGCGCAGCGGTCACTTCCTGGAGCTCACCGAGCATCCGCGCCGCGAGTGGAACGACCTCTGGCTGATCCGCGCCGTGCACCACGAGGGCCGCCAGCCGCAGGTGCTGGAGGAGTCGGTGACCAGCGATACCGCCGCCGGCGACGGCTTCCAGCAGGGCTATCGCAACCGCTTCGTCGCCACGCCCTGGGACACCCTGCACCGCCCGCCGCTGAAACACCCCAAACCCAGGGTGCTGGGCAGCCAGAGCGCGGTGGTCACCGGGCCACAAGGCGAGGAGATCCACTGCGACGCGTACGGCCGGGTCAAGGTGCAGTTCCACTGGGACCGCGAAGGCCAGGCCGACGACACCACCAGCTGCTGGCTGCGGGTGTCGAGCAGCTGGGCCGGCGACCGCTACGGCGGCATCGCCATCCCGCGGGTGGGCATGGAGGTGCTGGTCGGCTTCCTCGAGGGCGACCCCGACCAGCCGCTGGTCACCGGCTGCCTGTACCACAAGGAGCACGTGGTGCCCTACGAGCTGCCGGCCAACAAGACCCGCACGGTATTCAAGACCCTGAGCTCCCCCGGCGGGGGCGGCTACAACGAGCTGCGCATCGAGGACCGCAAGGGCCAGGAGCAGATCTACGTCCACGCCCAGCGCGACTGGGACCAGAACATCGAGCACGATCAGAAGATCCGCGTCGGCCACGAGCGTCACGACACCGTGGAGGCCAACAGCTACAGCGAGTTCAAGGCCGAGGAACACCTGACCGTGCACGGCGACCGCAAGGTCGAGATCAAACCCGACGACCACCTCACCGTCGGCCAGAGCCAACACATCAAACTCGGCGTCGCCCAACTGCTCGAAGCCGGCAGCGAGATCCACCTCAAGGCTGGGCAGAAGATCGTCATCGAAGCCGGCGCCGAACTCACCCTCAAGGCCGGAGGCAGCTTCATCAAGCTGGATGCCAGCGGGGTCACGGTGGTGGGAGCGCAGGTCAGGGTCAATGCGGGGGGATCGCCCGGGACGGGAACCGGCATTGGCATCAAGGCGCCGGTGCTGCCGGGGATGGCGGATAAGGACAAAGGGGGGGCTTTGTTGGAGCAGGCAGCAGCCAATGCTCCAGAAAAAAACCAGCCCCGCATCAATAGGGAATACCCGCTCTCGCTGTGAACCAGCGAGATAGATGGCGAATGTACAAGGATTAGGTACTTATATGATTATCAGCCCACCTTTTATCCCCACCCCCATCAGCGGGGAAAATGACCAGTCTTTTCTCGATCGGGCCATGCAAGGAGGCACTCCCGGCGACGGCGGATTTCCATTGAGCTATGACCTCAATTGGCACGGTGGGATTCACCTGACAGCTCCCCGCGAAGGCTCCGCCACCCTCCCGGTACGGGCGATTGCCGACGGCACCGTAGCCTATTTTCGCCATCCGCTGGCGTTCAGCGATGATTCCTTGCACCCCTTGAACTACCGGGGAAATTGGACAGATAACGGTTGCATAATATTGCGCCACGAGACTGAAATCGGTGAAGGAGAAAAAGCCCGCGTTGTATTCTACTCCATCTATCAGCACTTCTCCTCCATAATTCTGACCAATCCTAGCATTGGCATGCAGATCTACCGCAAAGATATCTTGGGTAACGCAGGGAAGATATACGGGGTGCCAGACAAGATTCACTTTGAAATCATCTCTAACGAACCTGAAAAACTACTAGGCCGTAGCACAGCCACCCTGAACTACCTGACCGGTAATGGGCGCACCGACAGTTGCTGGGGAGACATACATTTCTACCTCCCTCCAGAGGTTCTTTGCCATGCCGATCACCCAAGCACTTGGCTCGATGCCAATAATACGTCTACGGCTCTATCGAGACCTAATGAGAATTTGTTTATCCGGATTCGCTATGCCCAAGGTCAATGCACTCTGAGCACATTTACCGAAAATGGTGAACTCCTTGGCGAGCGACAGGAAGCCCCGGATTACGAATACGATCTCTACAAAACAGCCTGCCAGCACTACCCAGCCTGCCCCAGCTCCGGTTATGAGTTGCTCCGTTTTGGTCGCGTATTGGGCCCAGATGCCTTGCAGCCCGCCAATGCCGCACACTGGCGCAAAATTGCGCTTCCCGGAGGGACCAGTGCATGGGTGAATCTGCACTCCCCTACCGTCACCTGCTTCAGTGATGCAGATTTCCCCCATTGGCAAGGATGGCAGTTGATTGATGATGACAACGACGCTGACAGCCACTGCCAATCCCCACGTCTCCGCACACTGCTGAAGCTGCATGAAGACCCTCTATTCTCAGACCAAACGGATGCCGTTTCGATTGCAAACTCTTCTGCATACAACGAGCTTTCCGCAGAGGAGAAAGACCTACTGTCCGAGCGCTACGCATTAGAGCACCAACGCAACACTGCATTACTCAACAACAGCGTCACCCAGAGCAATATAAAGCGTTGCATATTCAAATTCGCGAGCGAATGGAGCAAGAATGAATTCGATGCCCGATATGGCTGGCTCCTGAAAGTTGCCGACGGTGGCCCACTGCATACAGAAAGCTATGAAAAACTAAAATCCCACCAACAGGCCTTAGCCTTTTGGGAAGAGGCTAACTTGGATGGAATTGAGATTAATCATTGGCATTTCCCACCCAGAGAATTTATCGAAGCATTCAGAAAATGCGGATGGCTGAGTCAATCAGAGTTCAAACAATTGATACCCAAACACGCACTAAGAAAAATCAGCGCAACTCAGCATGCATGGGAGCCAGTTAATACCAACCTTACGTCGCCGACCTCCACTCTAACAAAAAACAGAACCCCATTAAATAAAATGATGCGGACATATGGAATCAACACCCCAATGCGTATAGCGTCTTTTATGGGGAATTCAATCCAAGAAACCTCTTGGCTTTCGCGTACATCAGAGGGAAGCGGCTCAACATCATGGTATGCACCGTGGTATGGCAGAGGTTTTTTACAGCTTACCAATCCTGGCAATTACATTGACTACTGGCGCTATCGCGGTCGATCAATTTCCAACACGCTATACGACGCATTAACAACGGCCTACAATCAAATATATGCACAACCACCAAGCTTACGAAACAATAGTCAACTGCAGGATATAAACTTCTCAGGACTAACCATTGAAATTCAAAGATGGCGCAGCCATGTAGAGGGAAATGGAACCACGAATGAAGACTTATACTCGCCTTCAGATAGTGCAGGATTCTATTGGATCTCCAAAAAAATGGCCAAATACTCAGATCAGCCACACACGCTAGAGCGAGTGTCCGCAACAACAAATCAAGGGGGGAAATTTTACTACAGAAGCATTAGCTTCTGGAAAGCAACCGCAATCGTAAACTTACCATCAGCATTAAACACATACTACAGCACATCTTTAAATGGATTCGACTCACGCTGTTGCGCATACAACTACGCCATAGCCGTATTATCCGAGGAAAGATTCCCGGACGCTCACGGAACCCCCTCGCTCGAGTTCCCAGAACTCTATCAACCAAGAAGAGAATAATAAACCATGAAATCCCTCCCCCTATCTATCTCAATATTATTATCCGCCTCGGCACCAGCCCAAATCAACCCGCCCGTCAATATAAAAACCAAAGACGCACATCTCACACCGACAACTTACCATATCTCATCAAAATCACCTGCAGATTTTATTTCAGCCGCCACGACAGAATGCCGCGCGAAATTCACAGCCTTCACATACGGAGAAATTGAAGACCACATATACTTTAAAATGATCTCACCAATAAGCAGCTGGATTTGCGTAAATGCGGGAGAAGCAATGGAGTATGGATACGAGTCGACACACACAGGCGAAAAAGCCTATTACAACTACAAAAATGCAACGTGGCACATTCAAACCAACCCGCACCACAATAAAGAAATTTCGCCGAACTCCATGCTTGACCTATACAACATAACATCAAAAAACGCAAAAGGCTATGCCGTAATTGACAGCATATCATTACCTCAAAATCCACCACGCAAAAAGATACATTTCTGCATGATACATAAACTACAAGCCCTTTGTGGAGATGGCGAAACTATTCGCCAAGAAGACAGCACAAACATCGACATCACCCCACAAGCCCTAAAGCTTATCGAAAGCATCGAATTCGAATAACAACAAATAACACTAATGAAATTTTACCACCCTATCCAAATAACTCTGACGCCGCACCCGAGCCACCTCCAAAGTAAAGATGATCGATGTTATTATTTGATAAAAAACAAATTCGCCCACTCAGGCGTAGTCAGTTACTACAGGCCACCGCCCAGACCAAACCTCATGCAGCAGATCCGGATAACTATCCAGATCTCCCTCTGCTTGCCATAACAAGCAAAATAATCCCAAACCCCACGAGTGTTAACAATGAAAATTATCAATCTTATAAAAAACCCCTTTCCGCCCTAACCGCCTTTATATCCATGGTCCACGCCGATGCCGAACCGCCGCTACTCTCCGGAACGTACTGGACCCTAACCAGCGTCCGCGAGACAAAACATAAGTGCAGCACCGTAAAGGCAAACAGCTCCATCGAACTCGCCAGAATTAACTTTCCTTATGCTCCCGTGTCGGCAAAGGACACCGACGGCATTATAGAAATTCTGTATTCCTGTGGAACAGAGTGCTCCATCACATATCTCATACTCCCCGACAACAAAACTTCAGGGCCTTATTCATTAGTCGACACCGTCGACTACAAAAAAGGCACGCTATTAAGCATTAGCAGACGAGAACTCAAGATATTCAAATTCCCTCCAGCCGTGAAAGGCGCCATAAAATCAGTAAAAGCAGATATCCCGAAAGATGCCACACTTCCATCAAGAGTAGTCGAAACCAAACTAAATTATCACATTTACTCAATTATTTTCAGGGACAAAGACAACCATGAAAGGCACATCGATATCGAGCAGTGAGCATGTCGCCAAAATCCAAACCCCACTTCTTACTGCCGAAACACAATTATCAACATCCAACAATAAAACCACCACTTGGAAAGGCCCTATAACCACCCAAACTAAAGAATACGAAAACGCACTCAAAACCCACCTACCAACTTCAGCAACGAACGTAAAAAACTCCGCACCCACCGCATCCAGTCACGACTCACGGGCTGCTGCAAGGCAACCCATGATTGGCTGGGCATTGCCCCCTTTTTCTGCATCCACAAACTGCGAAAAATAATATTCAACCGACAAAATACTCAAGCAAACCAAAGGAAGCTATTAAGCAATGGGATTTTTAACAAAAAACCTTATTACCATATCTCTAGCATTAATCTCAAAATGCACATTCGCAGCAGACGCATGTGAGAAAGCAGAAAATCTGGCGAACACGGAGGAGAAAATCCTCATCCCCTCATCTCAAATATTCGTGGTGACTGGAGAAGAAAGAGCTCACATACTCTCCGCACCAGACCCAAGATGCAAATTTAAAAATCAAACATTCCTTCTTCCCGGAGACAAGGTCCAGGCATACACAAAATTCAATGGCCACATATCAATCATGTATTTCAGGAAAAACGGAGCTACCGTGGAGGGATGGATGGAAGAGAGCCGACTGAAAGCCACTGTGGAACGGTCGTCCCCTTGAAGACCGAGGAAAAGCCCCAGAAGTGGTGAATCTAATTAATACATCGTTAACAAGAAACCGGCAGCCCCTAGAAAAACAAAATCACTTCCAGGCAATTTGGCAAAAATGAAAAATCAAATGAAATCAATAATTTTAACAATTTTAGGCTCCCCTCTCCTACTACCAACAACTTCATTCTCAGGAGATCCTTATATTGACAACCAAGAAACCATGTGTACCGAATGGGAGGCCATATACATAAGCTGCTCCTTCAGCACCAATACGGAAAGCAAGATAAAAGTCGCATCCATATGCGCCAAGGACAACAAAACACCTAATTCAGGATATGTTCAATACCGCTACGGAATTCCAGGAAAAAAGCTCGAACTGCAATTCCCAAAAAATATCCAAAAACCCAAAGAAATATTTAAAATATACAAGTCAGAAACCATTGACGGAATAACCCAAGCTCTAAGATTCAGCACAGGGAACAACATATATTCATTCGAAAATCGCGGGCTTTCAAGCTATCGACTGGTAGTCAGAGACAACGAAAAGGAAGTCTTCAACAAGCCATGTGAAGAACCGGGAAAGACTTATCTAGTTGACTACGCCTTTGACGGAATACCAGCCATCAATCTAGGAAATAAAGAAATTTCAGAAACCGAAAAATAAACCACACTCACAACAAACACAGAAAATAAAAACCAGAAACACACTATGAGAGATAATATAAAACTATTAATTGAACCAACCAGAAAATATTGCTCGCGTCATTTGCGAAAAATATCTGGGGATTTTCAAAGAAGCCGCCATCGCACTTACGAACTCCTAAAATGAAAATATTTCCCCTCCTCGCCATTCTTATACAAACAGCGCTCGCCCTGTCGGCCAACGCCGCAGAAATCATCAAAGGCAAAAATGGAAGCATAATCTTATACAGCAAAACTTACACAACGAGCTACGAAGACATAACAAAATCCAAAGACGGAATCTATCGAGACCTGATCAAAACCAACGGAGTCCCCGCACTACTCACCTCAGGCGACGCGGACATAATATATACACTAAAAGAAAAAAATGGAAAGATCTTCATTGACTGCGCCATCGCCGAAACCAGAAGCAATCAGACCGGCATACCTATAAGAAAATCCATTTGCGACCTAAACAAGGAGTTAGACCAAGACTATGCAGAGCTTGGATACTCTTTCACCGACCAATGGAAGGACGAAGCATCCACTATTGACATCACACCGCTAACCATGAACAAAAAACCACTCGACGTCACGAGAGGTATTATCGAAGGAATCGAGATCCATGAAAACTACAAATCCCTGTCTCAACTTGAAAACTCAACACCCGACACCTACCTGAAGAAAAACAACGAATGCTATAAAATCCCCCATAAGCAGATATTCATAAACTACTCAACAACCAATCCGGCCCAACCCATTGGGCTTTCAGCACTTATTACTCCAGAAATTTACGAACTCAAAAAATACACCACAACTACTCTAAAATCACTCAAATATCAAAAATGCAGCGAAATGTACTAACCGCTACCCTCGCTCAAATTGCCCTGGCCTCCCCAGGGAAAAGGGGACGGATTTATTTTTGTACCGGCACCTTCGGCGCCGAGGCGCGGCTGGTCGAAGGCGCGGAATTGCGCCGCCTGCAGCCCGAGGGCACCCGCGCCGGCTGGAGTGGCGCGCTGTTCGCCCCGCACGACGGCCGCGCCGAACCACAGCTGGCCACCGCGGCCATCGCCCGCGCCGCGCGCCGGCTGGGCGCGCGGATCTTCACCCGCTGCGCGGTGCGCGGGGTGACCACCTCTGGCGGTCAAGTGGCCTCGGTGGTCACCGAGCGCGGCGAGCTGCCGTGCACCAGCGTGGTGCTTGCCGGCGGCGCCTGGTCGTCGTTGTTGTGCAAGAGCCTCGGCATCCGCCTGCCGCAGCTCAAGGTGATCGCCTCGGTGCTGCGCACCCCGCCGATGCCCGGCGGCCCGGAGCAGGCCCTAGGCGCCAGCCGCTACGCCTTCCGCAAGCGCGCGGACGGCGGCTACACCATCGCCCAGCGCACCGCCAACCTCGCACCGATCACCCCGGACAGCTTCCGCTACCTCGGCGACTTCCTGCCGGCGCTCGGCAA
>NZ_JAJHPU010000021.1:0-21818 GCF_020831405.1 Pseudomonas oryzagri
GACCAGCATGGTGATGCCGATGTGCACGCGCAGCACCAGCAGGGTCATGGTGATGGCCAGGGCGATCAGGCCGAGAGTCAGACCGCTCATGCGCGACCTCCGAGACGGGCGAGGATGTCGGCGATGCGCGCCAGCGAGCACAGCGCCAGAAGGACCAGGCTGGGGACGATCAGGGTCAGCGGAATCCACAGCGGGATCGACAGCAGGGTGGTGACGTCGCCGTATTCGTGGTTCTCCAGCACCTGCAGGCCGGTGCGCCAGGCCAGCAGCAGGGCGGCGAGGCCGCACAGCAGATGGGCGAACGCATCGAGCAGGGCCTGGGCGCGGGTGGGCAGCCAGGAGGTGAAGGCGTCGACCTTGATATGGGTGCCGCGCAGCTCGCACAGCGGCAGGAAGGCGGCGATGGCGATGGAGGCGCCGACCTCCATCAGCTCGATGTCGCCGCGGATCGGCATGGCGAACAGCTTGCGGCCGACGATGGAAACCAGGGACATGGCGATGAGCAGCAGCAGGACCCCGCCGCCCGCCAGGGCAAAGCCCTGGGTGACGGCGTACAGGGCACGGCGGCAGGCGCCGTGCTCCGTGGTCAGGCCGCTTTCGAAGGAAAGCGACTCTTTCATCGACAATTACCGGGTCTGGTCGCGGATGTCGCGGATGCCCTTGAGCAGCGGCTCGCCGTCCACGCCCTTGGCCGCCACTTCCTTCACCCAGTTGTGGGCCACCGGCTCGGCGGCCGCCTGCATCTGCCGGTAGGCCTCGGGCGTCAGGTTGACGATCTGCTCGTCCGGCGTGGCCTTGCGGGCGTTCTCCATCTCCTGGTCCCACACGGTGCTGATCAGCTCGTTGAGCGCCGGGCCGCTGTTGCGGTCGACGATCTCCTGCAGGTCCTTGGGCAGCTTGGCGTAGGTCTGCTGGTTCATCAGCATGGTCAGCACGGTGTTGGACAGCGAGGGAGCCCCCTGCGGCGCCTCGCTGTGATACTGGGTGACCTCGTTGATCTTCACGTCGCGCACGGTGTTCCAGGTGAACAGCACGCCGTCGATCACGCCCTTGGACAGCGCCTCGGTCATCTGCGCCGGCGGCATGCTCACCGGCGCGGCGCCGAGGGCGTCGACCAGCATCGCCGAGGCGCGGTTGGAGGCGCGCAGCTTCATGCCCTTGAGGTCGGCCAGGCTGGTGATCGGCTTGCTGCGCGAGTGGAAGCCCATGCCGCCGTCGCCGTGCATGGCCAGCACCTTGTAGTCCTTGAAGTCCTCCTTGGCGTACTGCTGGTAGAACTGCCAGATGATCGGGTTGCTGGCCTTGGCGCCGTAGGGCAGCTGGAACGGCTGCTCGATGGCCTCGATGCGCGGGAACTTGCCCGGCGAGTAGGACGGCGCGGTCCAGACGATATCGGCGACGCCGTTGCGCACCATATCGGCCAGCTTGGCCGGCGTGCCGCCCAGCTGCATGGACGGGTAGATCTGGCACTGCAGACGGCCGGCGGACTCCTCCTTGAGCTTGGCGCACCAGGGTTCGAAGATCAGCCGCTGTTGATGGGCGCTGGAGGGCAGGAAATGACCGAACTTGAGGGTGTAGGTGTCGGCGGCCTGGAGAGTGGTGGAGGCGCAGCCGAGGGCAGCGACCAGTGCGGCCAGCTTGAGGGGTTTCATGTGGGGCTCCCGGATTATTTTTGTATCAGCTTGCGAGGCTTTTGGGATGGCGGCGGCGGACCCGAAGGCCAACGACGATGCGCCGCACGCCTTGGAGCATACCTAAAAAGGGACACCAATCAACTACGACAAATACGCTTTCCGTATCTCTTTAGGCGAATGCACGCCTGAGCGAGCGGCGCCCCGGCCCGCCAGACGCCCCCGGACAGCAGCAAAGACCCGAGACAGAGCGGCCGGCAGGCGCGCGAGGGCCGCGCCGCCGGCCGACAACGCGATACAAAAATCATGAAGGAGGTAGAACCGAGGAATAAATGTTCTATTCCAGGCCGCCGAAACGCCGGTAGTAGCTCTCGCCGGCCTCCGGCAGCGGGCCGTCGGCGGTTTCCAGCAGGCGGCCCAGCCACTGTTCGGCCGGTGCGCAGACCAGGCGGTAGATGTTGCGGCACAGCTGGCGCGCGGCGCGCCCCTCCCAGTCGCCGGGGAGCAGCTCGTCGGGCAGCTGCGGGTCGCGCAGCAGCAGCTTGCGGTATTCGTGGATCAGCAGGGTGCGGGCCAGGAAGCAGTCCTGCGGGTCGAGCTGCGTCTGCTCGCGCAGCGCCTGCCAGAGCGGGCGGAACAGCTGGATGAACTCGCTGTAGTGCGCGCCGAGCACGTCGATCTTCCAGCTCTCCTTGACCTGCAGGCGCAGCGCGCGCGAAGCCAGCACCTCTTGGGCGGTGGTCTCGAACAGGATGGTGTCGTCCAGCGCCTCCAGCTCCTGCAGGGTCGCCGCCACGTCGGCGCGGTCGCAGCGCGGGCTGGCCAGCACGGTCGGCGCCAGCGCGCCGAAGCCCTGCCACTCCAGCTCCTCGCGCACCTGCTTGCGCTTGTCCGCCTCCAGCTGCGACAGCACCGCCAGGCACCAGGTGCCGTCCCAAGCCGGCACGCTGCTGCTGTAGATGCGCTTGAAGGCCTTCTCGAAGCGCCGGCGGCCGGCGCCGGTCAGGCTGTAGTAGCTGCGCCGGCCGACCTTGTCGGCCTTCAGCCAGCCGTCCTTGGTCAGGCGGAACACCGAGGTGCGGATCAGCCGCTGGTTGATGCCCATCGGCTCGAGCAGCTGGATCAGGCTGCCCAGCCACACGGCGCCGCCGTGCGGCTCGATGGCGTCGCCATAGACGGTGACGATCAGCGAGCTGGCGCGGATGGGGGTCTGTTCCTGGAAGCGCTTGATCAGGTTGGCCAGGGGAGCGAGGGCGGTCATGGGTCTGGGATGGGCCGAAAAATCGCGACTATACCTAGAGCATCCGCCCCCGCGCCACACTCCTCGCCGCGGCGCGACGGCGGGTCGTGGCACAGCGAGACAAGCGCTTGGCAGGCACAGCCATGCAGCCCATACGACGGGCCGGCAGACTCGGAGGCGCCAACCACCGCGCATAAAAACCAGCGGTCCAATACCCAGAACAGGGAGCCATCCCATGCGAACCACCCCCATCCTTGCGCGCACCGCCCTGGCGCTCGGTCTTGCCCTGAGCGGCGTCGCCCACGCCGAACTGCCGGTGGAGAAGGAAGGTCAGGTCACCCTGCCCTTCCCGCCCGAGCCGCACCGCGCCTACGTCGTCGACGTCGAGTTCATGAACATGATCGCCACCCGGGTGACCGTGGTCGACCCGGACAACAAGCGCATGCTCGGCATGCTCTCCACCGGCGGCATGGCGCCGATGGTTCCCTCGCGCGATCAGAAGACCCTCTTCACCGCCGACACCTACTGGTCGCGCTACGTGCGCGGCACGCGCACCGACATGCTGACCGCCTGGGACAGCTCGACCCTGTCGCCGCTCTGGGAAGTGGAAATCCCCGCCAAGCGCGCCAACAGCATCACCGAGCGCTACGCACTGAACACCAGCAGCGACGACCGCTTCGTCTACGTCTACAACTTCACCCCCGCCACCTCGGTCACCGTGGTCGACGTCAAGGCGCAGAAGGTGACCAGCGAGGTCGACATCAGCGGCTGCATCCTCAACTACCCGGTGGGCGCGCGGCGCTTCGCCTCGCTGTGCGGCAACGGCAGCCTGCAGGTGGTGACCCTCGACGACGCCGGCAAGGAAGTCTCCCGCCACCAGACGCCGATGTTCGATCCCAACCAGGTGAAGATGGTCGAGCGCGCCGTGGCCAAGGGCGAGACCTACTACTTCACCACCACCGAAGGCGTGATCCATCCGGTCGACCTGTCCGGCGACAAGCCCAAGTTCCTGCCGACCTGGTCGCTGGTCAGCGACGAGGAGAAGAAGGCCGGCTGGGCGCCCGGCGGCTGGCAGATGATGGCCCTGGCGCCCAAGCTCGATCGCCTCTACGTGCTGATGCACCCCGATCACAAGCCGATGAACTGGGAAGACCCGAGCAACACCATCTGGGTCTTTGATCTCAAGACCGGCAAGAAGACCGGCACCCTCGAGGCGCCAGGGCTGATGTGGAGCATGCACGCCACCAACGACGACGCCCCGCTGCTGCTCGCCGGCACCGTCACCGGCGATCTGGAGGTGTTCGACCTGAAGAGCGGCAAGCACACCGGCACCATGACCGGCATCGCCAAGACGCCGACCCAGGTGCTGAGCCACTGAGGAGGCCGCCATGCCGCTCGATCCCATCCTGATCCACGCCTGCGCCCTGGCGCTGGCGGCGATCCTCGCCACGGCGGCGACCCACAAGCTGCGCGCGCCGCGCTGGTTCGCCGCGCAGCTGGAAGCCTACGCCCTGCTGCCGCAGGCGCTGCTTGCGCCGGTCGCCCGCCTGCTGCCGCTGGTGGAAGGTGCCGTCGCCGTCGCCCTGCTGCTGCCGGCCAGCCGCAGCGCCGCGGCGCTGGCCGCCGCCGCGCTGCTGGCGGTCTACGCCGGCGCCATCGCCGTCAACCTGTGGCGCGGCCGCCGCGACATCGACTGCGGCTGCGCCGGCCCCGGCGAAAGCCAGCCGCTGCGCCCGGTACTGCTCTCGCGCAACGCCGCGCTGCTCGGCCTCGCCGTGCTCGCCGCGCTGCCGCCGCTGCCGCGCGCGCTCGGCCTGTTCGACGGCTTCGTCGCCCTCGCCGCCGCCGCGGTGCTCCTGCTGCTCTACGCGGCGGCCGACGGTCTGCTGACCAACGCCCCGCGCCTGCTCAAACTGACTGGAAGGTGAAACCATGGAAGCTCTGATCGTTTCCAATATTCTGCTGTGGGTCCTCCTCATCGCCCTGGCCTTCGTGCTGATGGGCCTGGTGCGCCAGATCGGCGTCCTGCACGGCCGCCTCGCGCCCGCCGGCGCGCTGATGATCGACAAGGGCGTGGCGGTCAACGAACCGGCGCCCAAGGTCACCGCCGCCGACCGCAACGGCCGTCCGGTGAACTTCGGCTATCCGTCCGACAAGGGCCAGCTGCTGTTCTTCCTCTCGCCGACCTGTCCGATCTGCAAGTCGCTGCTGCCGGCGGTCAAGGCCATCGGCAAGGCGCGCAAGGACCTCGAGGTGGTCTACGTCAGCGACGGCGACCTGGACGCCCAGGCCGCGCTGATCCGCGAGTTCGCCCTGGAGGACGCCAGCTACGTGGTCGGCCCGGAAGTCGGCATGACCTACCAGATCGGCAAGCTGCCCTACGCCGCGCTGATCGATGCCGCCGGCGTGCTGCGCGCCAAGGGCCTGGTCAACTCCCGCGAGCACCTGGACAGCCTGTTCGAGGCCGAGCGCATGGGCATCGCCTCGCTGCAGGACTACCTGCACAAACCCGACAACGCCGTGAAAATCCATCAATAAGGCCCGAGGAGAGTCATCATGAAACTGCTGGACCTGCTGTTCGAGCGCTCCGCCCGCCGGGTCGCCGACCTCACCTCGCGCCGCCAGGCCATCTCCCGCATCGGCTCCTGGATGGTGGCCGGCGCCGCCCTGCCGCTGCTGCTGCCCATCGACCGCGCCTCCAAGGCGCACGCCGGCGAAACCGGCGTGGCCGGCGATCCGGGCGATCCGAACAGCTGCGACTACTGGCGCTACTGCTCGGTGGACGGCTTCCTGTGCAACTGCTGCGGCGGCACCGCCACCAAGTGCCCGCCCGGCACCGAGGTGTCCCAGGTGACCTGGGTCGGCACCTGCCGCAACCCGGCCGACGGCGTCAACTACGTCATCTCCTACAACGACTGCTGCGGCAAGCACGCCTGCGGCCAGTGCGCCTGCACCCGCAACGACAGCGAGGAGCCGATGTACCGGCCGTTCAACAACAACGACGTCAACTGGTGCCTGGGCGCCAAGTCCAACAGCGTCTACAACTGCACCATCTCGGTGATCCGCGGCGTCGCCAAGTGAAGGAGGGAGCCGTCATGCGCCTGCTGACCCTCGCCGGACTTACCGCCGCGCTGTCTGCCGTGCTGGCGGCTCCTCCGGCCCTGGCCCGCGCCATTCCCGACCCGCACCAGAAGCCGGCACCGGGCAACGAGGCGCCGCAGACGCCGATCGCCCAGGCCGGCTACAGCGCGGCGACCAACTACCAGCTGCAGTGCCTGGGTTGTCACCTCAGCAGCGGCGAGGGCGCGCCGCGCACCGGCACGCCGAAGATGGTCGGCTTCGTCGGCAACTTCCTGCGCGTGGAAGGCGGCCGCGAGTTCCTGGTGCGCGTCCCCGGCGTTTCGGCGTCGGCGCTCAGCGACGCGCAGATCGCCGAGCTGCTCAACTGGATCCTCGATCCGCAGCACGGCATGGCCGGCGCCAGCACGCCGAGCGACTTCCGCCCCTACAACGCGGCGGAGATCGCCGAGGTGCGTCACCGCGCCCTCCTCAATCGCCCCGGCGTACGCGCCGGGCTGATCGCACGGATGCGCGAACAGGGCATCGCCATCGACGACGGCATGGGCCAGCCCTGAGCTGAGCCGTCGGCTCCTGCCTTCGGGCCGGCCACCGCCGGCCCGAGGCTCTTGCCGCACTTTCCCCTCCCCGGCCACCCGGCCGCTCAGCACCCGCCGTTATCAGCCCCCCGCCGGCTGCTCCCCATCGTTCCCTGCCACCGCCTTGTGCGGCCCCGCCGCGAACTAGAATTGCTCATTACAGCAAGCCACAGACTGCCCCGGAAACCGGCAGCCTGGCCACGGTAGGGAAATGTCCCATCGACGCCGGAGGTACCCGCCATGAAGATCCGCTTCGCCCTGCTCGCCCTGCTGGTCGCCGGCCCCGCACTGGCCGCCGACCCGCCGGAGGAGCGCTACACCTACGGCATGCCGCTGGACATCGAACGGGTGATCAGCATCGAGGAACCCGACGATACCTGCGGCGTGGTCGCCGCACGCCTGACCTACGCGGACTCGCAAGGCGAAATCCGCGTGCTCGACTACCGCAAGTGGAGCACCGCCTGCGGCATCACCGAAAGCAACTCCTGAGACGCAAACAGAAAGGCCGCACCCCGCCGGAGCGGGGTGCGGCCTCGGTTGCCTTCGGCCGGCTTTAGCGGGTGAACACCTGGGTGGTGGCGATCGCCATGTCGCCGCCGGGCAGCTCGATCTTGCCGAGCGGCGCCAGGCTGTCGGCCTCGAACACCGCCAGCTCGTTGTAGGTGCCGCCCAGGTAGACCTTGCTGCCGGCCTTGTTGAAGGCGATGCAGTAGTAGGAGTGATCCAGCTTGGCCGTCTTCAGCAGCTTCTGCTCCTTGATGTCGTACTTGGCCAGGCGGTTGAGCACGCCGAACATCTGGTTCGGATCCTTCGGCGAGCGCATGCCGGTGAAGTAGATCTCGGTCAGCGGGGCGAAGTCCTGCACCGTGGTCTTGCCGGTCTTCAGGTCGATGCTGAAGTAGCCGTAGACGAAGTCGGCGCTGGCCAGGTCCTGCTTGTCGTCCTTGAACTTCGCCGCGGTGTAGAGCATCGAGAAGTCGCGCAGATGGGTCTGCTGCGGCCAGGCGTAGAGCACGTCCGGCGGGCTGTACTGGGCGCGCTGCCAGTTGCGGCTGGCCAGCGCCACGTCGTATTTGCCGGTCTGCACGTCGAGCTTGTAGACGTCGGCGCCGGCCATGTACAGGCTGCCGTCGTCGCCGGCCTGCATGATCGAGATCTGCCGCGGCACCTCGAAGCTGCGCACCGGCTTGGCGTCCAGACCGGCGTCGGTGGCGTAGACCTGCAGACGCGGCGCCTTGACCACGTAGTGGTCGGTCTTCAGCTCCGTCGGGTTGGCGACGCTGTACAGCTCCTTGCCGTCCGGGCTCACCGCGATGGAAAAGATCGCCCGCGCCTTCTCGGTCGCGCTCTGCGCCAGGCGGGCGTGGAACACCGTGTTGCAGCTGTCCAGGTCGATGCCGTAGAGATCGCCGTAGTGGTTGTTGAGCACGTAGACGGTCTTGCGGTCGGGAGCGATCTGCGTGGTGCCCGGGCCGTAGGCGTCGGGCATCGTGCAGGTCTTGTAGACCTTGTCGCTGGCCAGGTCGACCACGTGCAGGTTGTTGGGATAGTTGGTGGCGATCAGGTACTCGTGGCCGGCCTTGAGTGCCGGGCCGGCCTCGCCGGCGGCGTGCGCCGGCAGGCCGAGGGCGAGACTGGCGATGGCGGCCGCCAGGCCGCCGATGGTGTGCAGCTTCATGTCGGTTCCCCTGTTGGTCTGCGGCCGTTCACTGGTCTTTCGGGAATACGGTGCCGAGGTTGCGCCAGTCCTCGGCCGAGGCCTGCGCGTCCTTGTTCCAGTCCGGGTAGGTACTCATCATGTCCGGCACCTGGGCAGGCCACCAGCACGGGTCCGAGCAGCCGTACAGGTCGGACTCCATCGGCTGGCACAGCGAGGCGACGCCGCCGAAGGCGTCCACTTCCCAGCCCGGGTCGGTGGTGGCGGTGCAGCCGGCCACGGCGCTCATGGCGATGACTTCCTCGACGCGATCCTCCGCGGCGGCCTGGTCGAGCAGCTGGGCTTTCTGGTTGAGCGGCTTGAGATGTTTCATGTCAGTGCGCCTTTCTCGGTGCAATGAAGCGGCTGAAGAAGGCCGGGTTGCCGGCCATGATCCGGTGGTAGACCTCGATGCCGAAGTCGACCCAGTCGCGCATCAGTTCGCAGTAGTGATAGGTGGGGTGGGCCGGGTCGCCGTAGCGGGCGTAGCTCTCGTGGTAGCAGCCGCCCGAGCAGAGGTTGCGGATGCGGCAGCTGTCGCAGCCGGTGCCGCTGCGGTCCAGGCGCTGGGAGAGGAAGTCGTTGAGCTCGGCCTGCTTCACCCCCTCGTGCACATTGCCGAAGGTCGGCAGGCTGGAGCCGGTGAAGCGGTGGCAGAGGTTCAGCTCGCCCTTGTGGTCGACCGCCAGCATCTTCAGCCCGGCGCCGCACGGCAGGGCCTTCTTCTGCCCCTCGTGGATGTCGGTGAGCAGCTGGTGCAGGTTGGAGAAGCCGATGTTGCGCCCGGCCAGCGCCTCGTCCAGATAGCGGCGGCCGAGCGCCTTCATGTTGGCGAACACCGCGGCCAGCTCTTCGCCACTGAGGTTGTAGTCGCTGACGTCGCCCGAGGTGACCGGCGCGAAGCCGACCTCGGCGAAACCCAGCTCGTTGAACAGGTGGTTCCAGATGGTCTCGACGTCGGTGACGCCGCAGGTCAGGGTCACCCGCGCGCCCACCGGGCGGCTGTCGTAGCGCGCCAGCAGCATGTCGACCTTCTTCCTCACCACGTCGTAGGTGCCCTGGCCGCCCACGGTGATGCGGTTGCGGTCGTGCACCGTCTTCGGCCCGTCGATGCTCACCGACAGGCCGAAGCGGTGGGCGTTCAGCCAGTCGACGATCTCCTCGGTGAGCAGCGTGGCGTTGGTGGTCATCACGAAGTCGACCGCCTTGCCGGCGGCGGCAAAACGCGCCTCGCACCACTCCACCATCGCCTCGATCAGCGGCCGGTTGGACAGCGGCTCGCCGCCGAAGAACACCACGGTGTAGCGCACCTCGTCCGGCGACTCCCTGAGCAGCATCTCCACCGACGCCTGGGCGGTGTCGAGCTGCATCTTCTTGCCGGCCGAGGGCTTGTCGAGATCTTCCTTGTAGCAGTAGGTGCAGCTCAGGTTGCAGCCGGTGTTGACGTTGAGCACCACGGTGTTCAGCGCGGTGCGCTCGACCCGGCGCACGGCGATCTCCGGGGTCAGCGGCGCACCGTCGCTGACCACCTCCAGCGCGATCAGCTCGCGCAGGGTCTCGTCGATCTCGTTGGCGGCGAAGCGCCCGGCCAGGCGCTGCGCCAGTGCCTCGGGCGAGCAGCCCGCGCCGCGCAGCGCGTCGATGATCCCGCCGGTGAGTGCGTCGGCGGCGAACAGCGAGCTGCTCGGGATATGGAACAGCAGACGGTCGTCGTTGACCTGCACCTCGTGCAGGTTGCGCTCGACCAGATTCAAGATTGCGCCCATGGCGACCTCCGGATTCGTTGCCCTCGTCGTTGCCCTGCGGGCGGGGCCTACCCCGCCCGGCGTCGAGCGATTACGGCAACGGCGGGTTGTTCCAGCGCTGCACGGTGACGATCAGCTGGCCCTCGCCCTTGAGCGGCTGGTCGCCGTCCTTGAGCTCGGCGATCACCTTGAGGTTGCCGGCGTTGTTGGTGGACATCTTGCGCGCCGGGTTGGGACCGGCGTCGCCCGGCACGAACACGCCGTCGGCCTGCATGGTGCCGGCGTACTTGACGTCCTCGTCCTCCACCGCCTGCTCGTTGAACGCCGCCACCGACCACTGCGCCGGCAGGTAGCCGATGCGGAAGGCCTTGCCGGCAGCGTCCTGGCCCCAGGCCTCGGCGTCGAAGCGGCCCTGCACCTTGGGCGTCGAGCCGCCGTTGTCGCCGATGCGGGCGATGGAGAACGCCGGCACCACCTTGACCTCGCTGACGCTGCCGTACACCGCCAGGTTCGCGCCCTTCAGCTCGCCGAGCGCCACCGCGCGGCTGCCGGCGGCGGCATCGGCGGAGGCGCGGACCTTGACCCGCACGCGCTCGGGGCTCTGCTCCAGCACCTTGACCACCTCGACGCCCGGACCGAAGTCCGGCTGGCCGGAGAGGTCGCTGCCCACCAGGGTCAGCTCGGCCTCGCTGCCGGCCTTCAGGTAAGCCGGCTGCACGGCGAGCAGGCGCGGCGTGCCGGCCTTGGCGGCGACGAAGTCGAGGCCGCGCTCGTCGTGCTCGGTCTCGAACATGCGCCCGCGCATCTCGCCGTTCAGCGCGCTGAACACCTGACGCATGGCCACCTCGCCGATCTTCAGGTTGCCGCGCCACTCGTAGCCGTTGTAGAGGATCGCCGAGCCGCTGCCCTTGAGCGGGGTGCCGTCGGCGTACTGGCCATCGACGCTGACCTTGAAGCTGTCGCCCTCACCGGCGCTCACCGTCATCACCCCGCGCAGGTCGCCCTTGGCCGGCAGGTGGCCGCTGAAGCTCCACTGCCCCGGCAGCGCGGCGGCCGTCGGCCGGGCCTTCTGCCAGTCGCTCCAGGCCGGGTTGTCCAGCGGATACTGGCTGGCCAGCTTCGGCACCACCTCGTTCAGGGCGGTCGGCAGCCAGTCGCGGTCGCGCGACTGCGCCTGGAACTCCAGCGACGGCCACTGGCCGAGGTGGAAGTTGACCAGGTGCTCCCACTCCTTGACCGGCCGGCGCTGCAACGCCACCCGCGCCCCGGAGTGGCAGCGCGCGCACATCTGGGTGGTCTGCTCGTCGAACTGCTCCACGGTGTTCAGCCGGCGCTCCATGGCGTAGCGCACGCCCTCGGTCTCGCTCGGCGCCAGGCCCTGGCGGTCGGCCAGGTACTTGACCAGGGTACGGCGGTCGGCGTCGTCGATCTGCACGCCGTGCATCACCTGCATGCGCGCGATGCTCATCAGCCAGCCTTCCGGCGTCTTGCGCTGGTGGCTGATGCGGCTGAACTGCCCGTCGCCTTCCTTCATATGGCAGGCCGCACAGGTCTCGCCCAGGACCTGCTCGGCCGTACGCCCGGCCGCCAGCGCCGGCTGCGCCAGGCTGGCGAGCGCCGCCGCCAGGCTGGCGGCCCCGACGTAGTCGCGAAGTCTTGTCATCATGGAATTCGGCTCTCCTCGCTGTTGTTCTGATCGGCATCGCGGCACGGCGGATGCGCCCTGGCCTGCAGCGATACACATTGCGTGCCATTCATCGGAAAGCCCTTTGAAAACAACGAGATGACCGGGATTCCCGGGGCCGACGGAGGGTGCGCCGAACGGTCGCGGCGTCACATTTCGAGACAGCGGTTGCAATCTGAGACAGCCGCGATACGCAGCGCCACGCGGCCGACGACGCCTGTCGCAGCCCCGCGCCGCGGCGTCTCAAACTGCGACAGGGGCCATCGCCGGCATGGCCGGGATTATTGAAAAAACCCTTTTATTTCAGTCACTTGAATAAAAATGCCAAATTGGCACGGCGGTTGAACCGGGATGGGGCAAACAATCCGAGAGGTCATCCCATGTCCACTTCCCTGCCCATCCATCCCCAAACCCGCGCCTTCCTCGACCGTCCGCAGCAGATGCTGATCGGCGCCGCCTGGGTCGACGCCGTCGCCGGCGCGCGCATGCCGGTGTACAACCCGGCCAGCGGCGAGCCGCTGTGCCAGGTGCCGGCCGGCGGCGCCGAGGACATCGAGCTGGCCGTGCAGGCCGCCCGCCGCGCCTTCGACGACTCGCCGTGGAGCCGCATGCGCCCGCGCGAGCGGCAGAACCTCTTGTGGCGCCTGGCCGAGCTGATGGAGCGCGACGCCCAGGTGCTCGCCGAGCTGGAGTGCCTGAACAACGGCAAGAGCGCCGCGGTGGCGCGGGTGATGGACGTGCAGCTGGCCATCGATTTTTTGCGCTACATGGCCGGCTGGGCGACCAAGATCGAGGGCAGCACGGTCGACGTGTCGATGCCGCTGATGCCGGGTGACGAGTTCCACGGCTATATACGCCGCGAGGCGGTCGGCGTGGTCGGCGCCATCGTGGCGTGGAACTTCCCGCTGCTCTTGGCCTGCTGGAAGCTCGGCCCGGCGCTGGCCACCGGCTGCACCGTGGTGCTCAAGCCGGCCGACGAGACGCCGCTGTCGGCCTTCAAGCTGGCCGAACTGGTACTGGAAGCCGGCTACCCGGCCGGGGTGTTCAACGTGGTCAGCGGTACCGGCGCGCAGGCCGGCGCCGCACTGACCCGCCATCCGGGCGTCGACAAGCTGACCTTCACCGGCTCCACCGAGGTCGGCAAGCAGATCGGCAAGGCGGCCATGGACAGCATGACCCGGGTGACCCTGGAGCTGGGCGGCAAGTCGCCGACCATCGTGCTGGCCGACGCCGACCTCCAGCAGGCCGCCGCCGGCGCCGCCGGCGCGATCTTCTTCAACCAGGGCCAGGTGTGCTGCGCCGGCTCGCGCCTGTACGTGCAGCGCAAGCACTTCGACAACGTCGTGGCCGACATCGCCGGCATCGCCAACGGCATGAAGCTCGGCAACGGCCTGGACGCCAGCGTCGACATGGGCCCCTTGATCTCGGCCCGCCAGCAGCAGCGCGTGCACAACTACATCCAGCTCGGCCGCGAACTGGGCGCCACCGTCGCCTGCGGCGGCGAGCGCTTCGGCCCGGGCTACTTCGTGCAGCCGACGGTGATCGTCGACGTCGACCAGCAGCACCGCCTGGTGCAGGAGGAGATCTTCGGCCCGGTGCTGGTGGCGATGCCTTTCGACGAGATCGACGAGGTGGTCAAGCTGGCCAACGACAACCCCTACGGCCTGGGCGCCAGCATCTGGTCCAACGACCTGGCCGCCGTGCACCGCCTGGTGCCGCGCATCAAGTCCGGCTCGGTATGGGTCAACTGCCACAGCGCCCTCGACCCGGCGCTGCCGTTCGGCGGCTACAAGATGTCCGGCCTCGGCCGCGAGATGGGCGCCGCGGCCATCGAGCACTACACCGAGCTGAAGTCGGTGCTGATCAGGCTCTGACCACGCGCACCCGGCAGCAGTTACTTACCCTCACCGGACCTCCCGCGGCAACGGGCGGTCCGGCTTTTTTATGCTTTGTAGCTCTACAGTCCATAAAATTTACCTACCACAGAAGATTACCAAAAATATTTTCAACCTTTTGATTTTATTGATTTTTTCAAAAAAAACAGACACGTAAATACAGAAATTTTTTCGCTGACAGCGAAATTTGTTTGACAGGAGCGAACAAATTGACGATATTTGATTCGCGGACGGTGATTCAATCTCGTTGCTGTTAGTGCATTGCACTGTGGAGACCCCTGGTCTCTGTCCCTTGGTCGCACAGAGGGCCGCGTGCGTCGCGTTATGCATGTACGCCACCTCGCGACATAAGCGGCTTCGTCGAGAGACGAAGCCGGTGTCTTCGGAGGGGGAAAAGCACTGCTCAACCCGTTTCACTTTTTCTGTCAGGTTTATGGTCGAGAGGCACGCATCAGCGTGTCATAAACTTGATAGGAGCAGTAAAAATGCAAAAAAGTGAAGAAAAAACCGCAGAGCAGTGTCTGGTTTGTGAGGGTAAGAAGAAGAAGTGGAGCGTGGCAAAGGTTTTCAGCGCTTGTTTTCAAGCAGTTCGGTTCTTCGTGAACCTGTTCAGCTTGATTGACAAGTACTGGCCCCAAATCATGAGCCTCTTCGGATTCGGCCCCGAGTAGACCTACCCCACTGGTGTCACACCTGCTTACTTTAGGTTTATATATGCTAAATCAAGCCCTCAGACTGATTCGTACATTCTACGACGTCTCACAGTCAGAACTATCGGCCAGCTTGGGAATTTCAAACTCATACCTATCAGAGATTGAGTCTGGAAAAAAACAGCCCACAATAGAAATACTGAAAAAGTATAGCGAACAGTTCGAAATACCACTATCCTCCATCATGTTCTTCTCTGAAACCCTGGATAGCAATAAACCAAGCGACAAAATCAGGCTACATGTAGCAAAAAAAATAGTCTCAATCCTTGAATGGAATCAAAGCAGAAATGAGGCAGCCAAAAACTTCAGCAGGAAGTCGAAGAACATCTAAACTATACCCAATAAACCAATGCGCACTATACAAGCTAACATCACCAAAGAAGCTTTGCGAAGCATTAAAAATCGAAAAAAGCTTACTGTCGGACGTACTTGAAAGTGATGAAAACTACAGAGAGTTCACACTACTTGAAGAAGTCGACCCATTCTCTCGAAAGATAAAGAAGAAAAGACTTGTCCAGACACCAAACAAAAAGCTTAGAAATATCCACGAGCGGATACTTCAGCTATTGCAACGAATAGAATACCCTGATTATTCGCATGCCGGCGTGAAGAAACGCTCCTACCGCTCCAACGCTTTAGTCCACGTAAACTCTAAAACCATAGCCACCTTTGACTTAAAAGGCTTCTATGGTGCGGTTAAGTCATATCACGTAAATACTTTCTTTTCCGAGCAACTGAACTGTGTAGGCGACGTAGCTGGAATATTGACCAAGCTAACAACATTCAGAAACTGTGTTCCAACGGGCAGCCCGCTCAGCGCCCTTCTAGCGCTGTTCACCTCGAAGCCCATGTTCGATGACTTAGATGCGCTAGCAAAAAAGCATAAATTAAAATTTACCTGTTACGTGGACGACCTCACTTTTTCAGGAGATAGTATTCCCTCTTCTCTTGAGAGAGATGTTAGCTCCATTGTGCGAAAGCATGGACACAGCCTCTCCATAAACAAGACCAAAATTTACCGCGAGAACCAACCAAAGCATGTGACCGGAACCGTAATCCTAAACAACCGCATCCATGTCCCCCACACTCGACTACTTGCTGCACGAAGACTTCAATCGGCCATTAACGGTGAGATCGAGAGCTTTGGGTTCACGGAAGAGAAACTAATACAGAAGCTTGCCGGAATGCTGAACGAAGCGTCCTATCTTGACGTTAGATTCAAGTACAAGGCGCTAACAGCAAAAGCCATGCTAAAGAGCGCAAAATAGAATTAGCCGCCTGTGGCGAACCCTTTGCTCTCGTCAAGCATTTATTGATGCACTCAACCATCAAGCTGCTCCACGGCCCCTAGATTACGCCAGCCCCGGTCGTTGCTCTTCTATGGACCCGCATACCCCTGGCTGCTCAACCACCCCCGCAGCATCGCCCGCTGCGGCCCGGGCAGGTCGGCGGCCATGTGCTCGAAAGACTCGCCGGCCTGCAGGCGGCGCAGGCGCGGTGCCAGTTCGATGCCCTGCAGGTGCCAGATGCCCAGCGGCTGGTCGGCGCTGACCACCACCTCGGCTTCGTCGATCAGGTTGTCCCGCAGCACCGGCGCGCGCTCCACCCGCAGGCTGGCGAAGTCGGCTGGTGCATGCAGCGGCTCGCTATCCGGCCAGGCGCGCCGCGCCGCCCAGAACGGCTGCTGCGCCCAGCGCTGCTCCAGCGCGTAGAAGTCGCGGCCGGTGCGCGCGAAGCGCAGGAACAGCTGCTCGATGCGGCGCTGGTGGAAGCCCAGCGCCAGCTCGGTGCGTTCGGGACGGGTGAGCAGGGTGTTGATCACCGCCGGCGCCTGCAGCGCCGAGGACAGCGCCTGGAAGATGCCGTTGCCGGACAGCGGATCGACCGCCATGGCCGCATCGCCCACCCGCAGCCAGTTGGCCCCGCCGCTCTCCAGGGCGAGGATCGCCGTGCTGCTGCGCGCGTGCAGGGCGGCCGGCTGCAGCGCCGCGGCGCCGAACAGCTCGGCGACCCGCGCCGATTGCGCACGGCGCGCCGCGCAGTACGCGGGCAGCTCGTCGCGCGCCGGCAGCGCACCGCTGGCCGCGTCCAGGGTGATCTGCCAGTAGCAACGGCCGTCGGCCAGCCGCGCCATCCACGCCCAGCCGTCCTCCAGGCTCTCCACCGCCGAGCCGCCGCGGCCCGGCTCCTCCTGCCACTGGTTGAGCAGGCTCACCGTTTCCGGCCCGCGCAGGCGCCCACTGCTGAGCGGTGCCTGACGGCCGCGCGCCTCGACCAGGAACTGCGCCGGCAGTTGCTGCTCGCCGTCGGCACCGTCGAGCAGCAGGCGATGGCCGTGGCCGTCGCTGCGTACCTCGCGCACCCGGGCCTCGCGCAGCCCTACCCCGGCGGCGCGCAGGTCCTCGCGCAGCGCGGCGTCGAAGCGCGGGCGGTCGAGGAGAAATTCCTGGTTGAGCGCGCTCTCCGTGCCGTTCCACAGCACCCGCCGCGGCGAGGCCAGGTCGGCGCTGGCCAGCGCGCGGGTCAGGCCGGCCTGGCCCAGGCCGTCGAGCACCCGCGCCGAGACGCCCTCCACCGCGGCGAAGCGCCGCCACTCGCTGATCACCACCACCTCGTAGCCGAGCCGGCGCAGGCCGATGGCCACCGCCACGCCGGCCGGGCCGGCGCCGAGCACCGCGATCCTCGGTGCCTTCATGGCTGCCTCCCGCGCCGCTCCGGGCCGAGGAATGCCGCACCGCAGCGCAGGTGATCGAGCAGCGCCGCACGGTCGCTGCCCGGATGCTGGTGCAGGTAGCGGGCGATCTGCCCGCTCAGGGTGGCGCAGGCGAGACTGGAGCCGGCGAGGCCCCCGGCGCTCACCGGCGCGCCGAAGTCGGCCTGGGCGCTGCCCAGCCACGACCACTGCCCCGCCGCGCAACGCGCATCGCCGGTGATGCGCAGCACGCCCGGATAGCTGGCCGGATACACCGCCTCGCCCTGCGCCGGGCTGGAGGCGCAGAGCAGCACGCCGGCGGCCAGCGCGCGCTCGCAGGCTTCGCGCAGCAGCGGACGGTCGTGGCGCAGGCCGAGGCTCAGGTTGATCAACACCACGCCCTGCTCGATCAGCCAGTGCACCGCCGCGGCGACCTGCAGCGGGCTGGTCTGCCAGCGTTCGCTGAACACCTGAGCGACGCAGCCGCGCACGACGCCCGGCTCGAGCGCCAGCGCCTCGAGCACCGCGCTGCCGTGACCGAGACGGTCGGTCTGCGCCGCGTCCTCCTGCAGCTCGTCCCCGATCAGATAGAAACCCCGCGCCGCCCGCACCAGGGCGCTCTGGTGCGGCGCGTGGCCGCTGTCGACCACGCCGATCAACAATTCGCCACTCATGTCCCCACCTCCCGCAGCGCGCGCTCGCGCAGCTGGCCGTCGGCCAGTTCGAGGTGCAGGTCGACGGCGGCCAGGGTCGAGGCGCGGTGGCTGATCAGGATGCGCGTGCGGCCGGCGAACAGCCGGTCGACGGCGGCGATCACCTCGCGCTCGGTGGCCTCGTCGACCGCCGAGGTGGCCTCGTCGAGCACCAGGATGCGCGGCTCCTGGAGCAGCGCGCGGGCGATGGCGATGCGCTGCTTCTGGCCGCCGGAGAGCTGCTGGCCGCGCTCGCCGAGCGGGCTGTCGAGGCCCTGCGGCAGGCTGGCGACCAGTTCGTCGAGGCGCGCCAGCTGCGCCACCCGCTCGATCTCGGCGCGGCTGGCGTCAGGCGCGGCGTAGGCCAGGTTGTCGGCCAAGCTGCCGCGAAACAGCACGATGTCCTGACTGACCACGGCGATGGCGCGGCGCAGCTCGCCCAGCTCCAACTCGCGCAGGTCGACGCCGTCGAGCAGGATGCGGCCGCGCTCGGGATCGTGGAAGCGCTGCAGCAGATCGATCAGGGTCGACTTGCCGACCCCGGAGGGGCCGCTCAGAGCCACCTTCGTCCCGCCCGGCAGACAGGTACTGGCGCCGCGCATCAGCGCGTCCTGGCGACCCTCGTGGCGGAACCACAGCTCCTCCAGACGCAGCTCGCCGGGCCCCGCCGGCAGCGGCCGTGGGCTGACCGGCGCGGCGATGGCCGAGGGTTCGGCGCGCAGCTCCATGACCCGGCCGAGGCTGACGGTCATCCGCTGCAGCGCCACGTACAGGCCGAGCAGGCTCTGCACCGGGCCCACCGCCATGCCCAGGTAGGTGGAGAAGGCGATCAGCGCGCCGAGCTGCCAGGTGCCCTGCACCACCCAGTAGCCGCCGACGATGAAGGCGGCGGCGCGCGACAGCGAGGTCAGCGTGCCGGGCACCGCGTGGGTGAAGAATTCGGTGACCTGCAGGCGCAGCAGCTGGCTCATGTAGCCCGCCCCGAGGCGCTCCAGGCGCTGCGCCTCGCGCTCCTGCTGGCCGGCGGCCTGGATGAACTTCATCGCCGGCAGGGTCTCGACCAGGAACGAGGAGACGTCCGCCGAACGCTCGCGCAGCGCGCGGCTGTGGCGCTCGACCTTGCGGCGCATCCAGCGCAGCCAGAGCACCTCCAGCGGCACCAGCACGGCGAGCAGCAGCGACAGCTGCCAGGACAGCGCCAGCATCAGCGCCACCGCGCCGAGCAGGCCGATCACGCTGGAGACCGCGGAGAACAGCGCGTCGACGGCGAAGCGCTGGATCTCGGCGACGTCGCCGTCCAGCCGCGACAGCAGGTCGCCGATCCGTCTGCGCGCGTAGAAGCTCGGCGGCAGGCTCTGCAGGTGGCGATACAGGGCGTCGCGCAGGGCGAACAGGATGCGCCCGGACAGGCGGGTGTGCAGGTAGCGGTTTATCCCGCCGAGCAGGGTGCCGAACACACCGACCGCGATCATCGCCACGGCGACCTGCAGCAGGCGGTCGAAGTCGCGCGCGAGCAGGCCCTCGTCGATCAGCGTCTTGGTCAGCCAGGGCTGCGCCAGCACCAAGAGCGAGGCGCACAGCGACAGGCCGAGCAACCCGGCGATGGCGCGCCCGTGCGGGCGCACGAAGCCGTACAGCCAGCGCAGCGAGCGCTCCAGCAGCGGCCGGTCGGAGCTGTCGATCAGGCGGACCAGCAGACGCAGCAGCATGCCGGTCAACCGCGCAGCTGCTTGAGCTTGCGGTACAGGGTCGCGCGGCTGATGCCCAGCGCCTCGGCGGCGGCGGAGACGTTGCCCTGCTGGCGGTCGAGGGTGTCGCGGATCAGCTTCAGCTCGTTCTCGCGGATGCTGCTGGCCTGGCGGGTGCTGGCGGTCAGCTCGTCGAGCAGGCTGTCGCTCAGGTGGTCGAGGCCGAGCAGGCTCTCGTCGCCCTCGCGCATGGCCAGCGCGGCGCGCAGCGCCATCTCCAGCTGGCGGATGTTGCCCGGCCAGTCGTACTGGCCGAACAGCTCGGCCAGATCGGCGTCCAGACGCACCTGCGGCGCGCCGAGCTTGGCCAGCAGGCGCGCGATCAAAGCGCTGAGGTCGTCGCGCTCGCGCAGCGCCGGCAAGCGCAGGCTGATGCCGTTGATGCGGTAGTAGAGGTCCTCGCGGAAGCCCTTGTCCTGCACCTGGGCGCGCAGGTCGCGGTGGGTGGCGCAGACGATCGCCACGTCGATGTCCTGCTCGGCGCCGCCGCCCAGCGGCAGCACCTTGCGCTCCTGCAGCACGCGCAACAGGCGCGCCTGCAGGGTCAGCGGCATGTCGCCGATCTCGTCGAGGAACAGCGTGCCGCCGTTGGCCTGCTGCAGGCGGCCGACCATGCCGCCCTTGCGCGAGCCGGTGAAGGCGCCCTCGCGGTAGCCGAACAGTTCGGACTCGATCAGGCCCTCGGGGATCGCCGCGCAGTTGACCGCGACGAACGGCTTGTCGGCGCGTGCACTGGCCTGGTGCAGCGCTTGGGCGACCACCTCCTTGCCGGTGCCGGTTTCGCCCAGCAGCAGCACCGGCAGACCGCCGGCCAGGCCCTGGCGGGCCATGCGCAGGGCGCGGGCCAGGCGCGGATCGTCGCCGGCCAGCGAATCCAGGCAGTCGGCGCGCGGCGGCGTCGGCCGCGCGCCCGTCCACAGGCCGGCGCCGGCGGCGGCCGGCAGCTGCAGGGTGCGGCAGCAGAACTCGCCGCGCGCGGTCTGCACGCTGAGCGGAGCGCCCTGCTGCAGGCGGCGCAGCAGGTTCTGGCTGTCGCCGCCGAGCAGCTCGGCGCAGCGCCGGCCGAGCAGCAGCTCGCGCGGCAGCTCGAGCAGCGCGCAGGCCTGGTCGTTGGCGGCCAGCAGCGCGCCGTCCAGGTCGAGGGCCAGCAGGCCCTGCCAGGGCGAGTCGAGGTATTGGCGGCGGCAGTGGAAGGCCACTACCAGATGCTCGGGATGCAGGGCGGCGAACAGCCGGCTCTCGATCTGGCTGGCGGCCAGCATCAGGGTCGCCAGGTTGTCCTGCGGCTGCGCCAGCAGGCCGACGCGGGTCAGGTCGAGCACGCCGACCACGCTGCCGCGCGGGTCGCGGATCGGCACCGAGGTGCAGGAAAACTGGCTGAGGCGGTCGAGGTAGTGCTCGCCGCAGTCGATCAGCGTGGGACGCGCCTCGACCAGCGCGGTGCCCAGGGCGTTGGTGCCGCGCAGCGCCTCGCTCCAGCAGCTGCCGACGCGCAGGTCGTGCAGGCCGAAGCGCGCCAACTGGGCGGTCTGCCCCTCGATGGCCAGCACGCGCGCCTCGCTGTCGCCGAGGATGATCAGCCCGCTGTCGCCGAGCTGGCGGGTCAGGTAGTCGAGCTGCGGGGTGGCGGCGTCGAGCAGCAGGCGGTTGAGGGCGAGCACCTGCTCGGCGTCGGGCGCGGCGTCGCTGGCCAGCGCCGGCTCGTCGCAACTCACCCCGAAGTCGAGGCTGCGCCGCCATGAGGCGTCGATCTCGGCACGCAGGACGCCTTCGGGCAGGCGCCCGCCGGACCGCAAGGCCTGGCGAATCCTGCGCGAAGCCCCGATGAAGTCTTCTGTTGTTCTTGTCGACAGGGCCATGGGTACTCCAGCGAATCACGACTCGGAAGCTCGCCCCGGCGCGCGCCGGAGTGGGTAGAAATCACCCCTTCGGCGCACGCGGCGTGGCCGGGGGAAACCGTTGCCCGGGGCGGCGGATCGCCGTCGTTCAAGTCGTTTCGTCCGCCGCGCCCGGCCGACCAGGGTCGAAAACGCGCGACAGACGAGCAGGCAGGATTGCATGGCGCCCTGTTGACGTAAAGGTCAACCAGAGAGTCGCCCGGGCTCGGCTTTATCTCAGCAAGTTCCGCGCCAGCCATGCCGGCGTCGCCTATCAGAGGGCTGTCCTGTCCGCGCCGCTGGTGATACCCCGCTGAATGAGCGCGATTTGCCGTTTCTTGCAGCAAATCACAGCCCCCGGCTCCTACCCGGGCGGTTTGTTGACCCGGCGCAGGATTATTAAAATGCCAGCATTGAACGCCGCCGCGCGCTCCGGCACCTTGCCGCTTTCGCCAATCCATGGATGGAGGCCAAGGCATGCTGGATGCCAATCAGGCGCATATTGTGCTGGCCATCGACGGCGTCGACACCGACCTGCAGGTGCTCGCCTTC
>NZ_JAJHPU010000021.1:21824-22545 GCF_020831405.1 Pseudomonas oryzagri
GATCGTCGCCCGGGTGCTGGAGGAGCACGGCATCCTCGAAGGCGACGGCCACCGCTTCCAGCTCGGCGCCGACTACCCCGCGCGCGACTACTGCGTGCAGTACGACGAGTCCGACCTGCACTTCGTCCAGCGGCTGTGCGAGGAGGAAGGTATCCACTACCACTTCCGCCACGGCCCGGACGGCCATCTGCTGGTATTCGGCGACGACCAGACGGCGTTCCCCAAGCTGGGCCGTCCCACCGCCTATCTGCCGGACAGCGGCCTGGTCGCCATTGATCCGGTGATCAAGCACTTCGCCGTACGCCTGGAAACCCGTACCAGCCGGGTAAGCCGCCGCGACTACGACTTCGAGCAGCCGCGCCTGCAACTGGAAAGCGCCGCCACCAGCGAGTTCGAACCGGACCTGGAGGACTACGACTACCCCGGCCGCTTCACCGAGCGCACGCGCGGCAAGCAGCTGGCCCGTCGTGCCCTGGAGCGTCATCGCAGCGACTACCGGCTGGCCGAGGGCGACGGCGACCAGCCGAGCCTGCGCAGCGGTCACTTCCTGGAGCTCACCGAGCATCCGCGCCGTGAGTGGAACGATCTGTGGCTGATCCGCGCCGTGCACCATGAGGGCCGCCAGCCGCAGGTGCTGGAGGAGTCGGTGACCAGCGATACCGCCGCCGGCGACGGCTTCCAGCAGGGCTATCGCAACCGCTTCGTCGCCACGCCCTGGGAC
>NZ_JAJHPU010000022.1 GCF_020831405.1 Pseudomonas oryzagri
GGTCATCGTCAAGCACCTATACCGAACCCCCGATCAGCATTGCTGGTCGGGGGTTCGTCTTTGCGGCCATTTTTGCGGTGCGGTATCCCTACCGTTTATGATGCACGTTTGCTGAACCGAGGGCGTTATTTTGCAACTGTTGCGTCTGCTGGCGGATGGACGCTTTCACTCCGGAGAGGAGTTGGGGGCACTGCTGGGTATCAGTCGGAGTGCGGTCTGGAAGCAGCTGCAGCTGCTTCACGAAATGACGGGGCTGGCCCTCTTTAAGGTGCGCGGCAAAGGTTACCGGCTTGAGCACCCGATCAGTCTGCTTTCTCCTGAGGTGCTCTGCAGCCAACTGGCGAGCCTGCAGTTGCATATCGAGGAGCGTGTCGATTCGACCAATGCCATGGCGATGCGCCTGCTAGCCAGGCAGGAGCCCCCGCTCCTTGTTCTTGCCGAGGCGCAGACCGCAGGGCGCGGGCGGCGAGGGCGGCAGTGGTGCAGCCCCTACGGTGCGAATCTGTATTTTTCCCTGGCGATCGGTATCGACCGATCAGCGACCCAGCTGCAAGCACTCAGCCTGGTGGTCGGTGTGGCGGTATTACGGGTTCTCCGCCGCGCTGGAGTGTCCGATATCGGGCTGAAATGGCCCAATGATCTGCTGGCAGGAGGCAAGAAGATCGCTGGAATCCTGCTCGAGCTGAGTGGCGATCCCGCGGATATCTGTAATGTCGTCATCGGGGTCGGCATCAATGTCAATATGTTGAGCGGGCCTGACATCGATCAGGCGTGGACCTCCATTCAGCTCGAGACTAAACGCCAAGTCGATCGGACGGAGCTGGCGATAGCATTGGCCGAAGAGTTTCGCTGTGTTCTGGGGCTTCACCGCGATGAGGGTTTCGCCGCTTTCCATGAGGAATGGGAGGCCAATCATTTATGGCAAGACCGCGAGGTTCGCCTAATAAGCGGTGTACACGCGGTCGCGGGCATCGCATTGGGCGTAACGGGCGATGGAGCGCTGCGCCTGCAAGTCAATGGCGAGGAGCAGGTCTTCAGTGGCGGCGAACTCAGCTTGAGGTTGCAGCATGATTCTTGAGTTGGACTGCGGCAATACGCTGATCAAGTGGCGGATATTGCCTGCTGAAGGAATGGCTCCTGCGCATAGTGGTTGCGTCGAATCCTCTGCTGCATTGATTGACAGCTTGCAATCACTAGAGCTGCCGGATTTGGCGTGGTGCCGAATCGTCAGCGTGCGTGGGGGCGGTGAAACGCAGCAGTTGCTTGACGCTCTGACGGGGCATTATCCCATGACCATCAGGCAGGCAGTGCCGACGCAGCACTGCATGGGTGTGACCAATGGTTACCAAGACTACCAGCGGTTGGGATTGGATCGCTGGTTGGCGGTGTTGGGGGGCTATCACCTCGCAAGTGGGGCCTGCCTGATCATCGATCTAGGCACGGCCGTGACGGCCGACCTGGTCGGACCGGATGGTCGGCATCTCGGAGGATATATTTGCCCGGGATTACCCCTGATGCGCGCGCAACTGCGTACTCATACTCGACGAATCCGTTACGAGGACATCGAAGCCGAGCGAGCGTTGGAGGATCTTTCCCCGGGGCGGGGGACGGCGGAGGCGGTGGAGCGGGGGTGCCTGCTCATGCTACGAGGGTTCGTTGAAATGCAGTGCCAGCACGCGCGCGAGTGGCTGGGTGATGACGTCGAGGTGCTTCTGACAGGGGGCGATGCCCCCTTGGTCGCTGACCTCTGGCCTGGAGCGAGGTTGGTGGCTGATCTGGTCTTCCAGGGTTTGGCGCTGGCTTGTCCGATCGAGTGAGGGTGGTACATGCGTTGGGTCTTTTTTCTTTTGCTCCTGCTGAATGTTGGGCTATTCGCCTGGCAGCAGCGATTGACGCCTGATGTCAGCAGCGAGTTGTCGTTGCGGGCACCGTCCGCCACGTCGCAGCCGGTCGCCTCGCTGCAGTTGCTCACCGAGGCTCAGCCGGTGGGGCAACAGGCAGCAGTTGCGGAGCTGGCAACAGCGCCAGCGGCGGAGAGTTGCCTGGCGCTGGGTGGGTTCGACGGTGCAGAGCGGGCAGGGCAGCTGGAGCAGCGTCTGCTGAGCCTGGATATCAGTGCACGCGTCATTACCATCGATGCGGCATTCGGATCGGATCACTGGGTCTATATCCCACCGCTCGCCTCCAGTCAGGCCTCTCTGCGGCAATTGCGCGAGTTGCAGGCGCGAGGGATCGACAGCTACCTGATTACCGAGGGTGAACTCGCCAACGGTATCCTCCTGGGCGTCTTCCCACGGCTCGAGGCGGCGGTGGGAGTGGCAGACAAGCTGCGGGCGGCCGGCTATGAGCCGCAGGTGAGAGAGCTGCCACGCGTCTACCAGCAATATTGGGTGCGTGTCGCCAGCAAGGCGCGCCGTTTGGTCGACGAGTTGTTGCTCAAGCAGCTCGCCGCAGACTTTCCTGATCTAAAACATGAAGTTATCTCGTGCACAGGGGTTGCGCAGTTCGAATAATCCCTCTATCATGCGCACCACTTGAGACGCACTGCTAAGCAGAAGTCGAAAGCGTCAAGCAGAAGTTAAAGTGCTTGACAGGTGAATGGCAGATGTAGAGAATGCCGCACCGTTTGGAGGGGTTCCCGAGTGGCCAAAGGGATCAGACTGTAAATCTGACGTCATCGACTTCGAAGGTTCGAATCCTTCCCCCTCCACCAGATTCAGCGTGAGCCGCAAGCTCCGCGGGTATAGTTCAGTGGTAGAACCTCAGCCTTCCAAGCTGATGATGCGGGTTCGATTCCCGCTACCCGCTCCAGTTTTGTTGTTCGTGCAATGTGTTTCGCTCATGTAGCTCAGCTGGTAGAGCACACCCTTGGTAAGGGTGAGGTCAGCGGTTCAAATCCGCTCATGAGCTCCAAACAAACAAAGGCAGATATGAAAATATCTGCCTTTGTTTTATGCGCGCTTTTTTTTCGGAACCTCGACGAGAGAGTGACTCGATGGCTAAAGAGAAATTCGAACGTAACAAACCGCACGTCAACGTTGGCACCATCGGTCACGTCGACCATGGCAAGACCACTCTGACTGCCGCTCTGACCAAGGTCTGCGCCGAGACCTGGGGTGGCTCCGCTCGTGCCTTCGACCAGATCGACAACGCTCCGGAAGAAAAGGCCCGCGGTATCACCATCAACACCTCGCACGTCGAGTACGATTCCCCGGCCCGTCACTACGCGCACGTCGACTGCCCTGGTCACGCCGACTACGTGAAGAACATGATCACCGGTGCCGCCCAGATGGACGGCGCGATCCTGGT
>NZ_JAJHPU010000023.1 GCF_020831405.1 Pseudomonas oryzagri
TAGGTCATCGTCAAGCACCTATACCGAACCCCCGATCAGCTCGCGCTGGTCGGGGGTTCGTCTTTTACGTCCGGAAATTTTCACAGCCTGGGCTGGAGCGAAAGCGGCCTGCTGTATCGGCTGGCCGGACAGCTAGAGCAGGAGAGGCCGTGGCAGGGGGCGAGCGGGAAGCGTGGGCAGCAAGGGCTGCGCCCCCAAGCACTTCGTGCAGCGATTGGTCAGGCGGCACTCACCGCCTGGACTCGGATATCCACGCCCAGTTTGGCGCGGATGACGGCAAAGATGGCGGCCAGATTGTCCATGCTGGGGTTGCCGCTGGCAGAGAGCATGCGGTGCAGGCTCTTGCTGGGCTTGGCGGTCTCCCGGGCCAGCGCCTCGAAACCCACGGTCGCATTGACCAGATCGCGGAGAATCACGCGAGCGGCTTCCGGCTCGCCATTCAGGAACAGGGTGGCCGCCTCGTCCAGCAGCGCTTGGGCGAAGGCGGGATCGCGCTGGGCGCGCTCTGCCACGGTTTTCTTGAAGCTGCGGGTGAGTGCCATTGCAGATTACCTCGCTCGTTTCGCCGCGCTCTTGCGGCTCCGGTACTCGGCCAGCAGCTCCTTCGCCTGCCTGATGTCGGTCTTCTGGCTGGCCTTGGTACCGCCGCCAAACAGGATGATCAGCCGATTGCCTTCCTGGACCAGATAGATCCGGTAGCCAGGTCCCCAGTCGATGCGGTACTTGCCGAGACCTTCGAACCACTTGATGCTGGATGTATCACCCATCTCCATGCGCACGATGGCCGTCGAAACCTTGGCGGCTGCCTAGGCATCCAGGGACGAAAACCAGCGCTCGAATGGGCTGGAATCATCTGGGCGAAGGTATTCTTCGATGGCGATGGTCATGGCTGAATAGTAACTAATGAGTTACTAATAAACAACCGACCGACCCAGGTCTACGGATAGCGCAGCTGATAAGTCGCAGGTGGTCCATACACACCGGAGTGGGCAGGGCGGGGGCGAATCGGTGCCCTGGCCAGGCCCTGTAGGGGTAGCGGCGATGAGCCATGACATCACGCCACTACCTCCGCCGCTCAGTGCCCGGAGTAGTTCTGCAGATGGCGACTCATATCCCCCACCAGATCCAACCGATACTCCCGCGCGGTGAAGCACCACTCCCCGTCGATACGCGCGAAGCAGTCGAGGTAGCGGCCGCTGGCGATGGCCTGCAGCGGCAACTGCTCGGTAGCCTGGAACACCGTGTAGCAGGAGCGCGCGCTGGCCGTGCCGGCGGCTTCGTCGATCTCGACGATGGGGTTGGAGATCAGGTGGCGGGTGCGTGGGGTGCCGCAGGGATAGAGGACGATGATCCGCTGCCACAGGGCGAGCAGGCCGGCATGGTCGAGCGTGCCGTTGCCGCCGGCCTGGATGCGGGCGTGGCGGAACAGCGCGGCGGCGTCCTCGAGGTGCCCGGCGTCGATGGCTTCGGCGTAGCGGTAGAGCAGATTGTGGATGGCGCGCATCGCGTCGTTCATCGGCAGGTTTCCTGGGCGGAGCGTGGCGGGCAACCGATTTCCTGTAGGGGCGAATTTATTCGCCAAACCCTCCCGGCAAAGCGAATGAATTCGCCCCTACAGGGGTAATGCGATTTCCGGGGAAGTGAAGTGGACGCTGCGGACGAATCCGCAGCGCCCGTTGGTTCACACCGCGCAGCCGGCGCGCAGGCCCGAGGCCATGGCGCCCTCGATGTAGCCCAGCTCGTTGCAGTCGCCCAGGCGGGTGACGGCGAAGCCGCTGGCTTCCAGGGTGCGCGCCAGGCTGTCGTCCGGTTCGGCGCCGACGGCGAGCACCACCGAGTCGGCGGCGACCTCGGCGCTCTGGTCGTCGGCGCTGCGGTAGCTGACCTTGTTGCGGCCGATCGACTGGACCTCGACGCCGGTGAGCAGCTGCGCCTGGTGCTCCTGCAGGCCGTGCAGCACGCGCCAGCGGCGCACGATGGCCAGCTCGCGGCCAAGGCTCGGGCCGCTCTCCAGCACGCAGACCTCGCGGCCGCGCTCAACCAGGAACTCGGCCAGCTCCAGGCCGACCAAGCCGCCGCCGACGATCACCACGCGCTTGCCGAGCGGCATCCACACGTGGGAGAGCTTCTGCATGGCGGAGGTCGAGTCGGTGACGCCGACCAGGCTGCCGGCCTTCATCATCGCCCGCTGGGCCAGCGACAGCTTGCGTTTGGCGATTTCCTCGGCGCGGTCGCCGGTGAGCAGGCGGCGCAGCTCGTCGCCGCTCCACACGTGGTCCTGCTCGGCGCCGGGGATCGCCGGCGCGGCGCGGCGGGCGCCGGTGGCGACCAGCACCGCGTCGGCGCCCAGTTCGCGCAGCAGCTCTGGGGTGGCCTCGCTGTTGTAGCGCACCTCGATCGGCAGGTTGCGCACCTGCTCCACCAGATGGTCGAGCAGGCGGCCGTTCTCGGCGTAGGCGAGGGCGGCGAAGAACAGCGTGCCGCCGAGGCGGTCGCTGCGCTCCAGCAGGGTGACGCGGTGGCCGCGCAGCGCGGCGACCCGCGCCGCCTCCATGCCGGCCGGACCGCCGCCGACCACCACCACATGGCGCGGTGTGGCGGCCGGGGCGATGACCAGCTCGGCTTCGTGGCCGGTGCGCGGGTTGACCGCGCACTTGACCCGCTGGTTGATGAAGATCTGGCTGACGCACACGTAGCAGTAGATGCACGGGCGGACGTCCTGCGGGCGGCCGGCGATCAGCTTGTTGGGCAGTTCGGGGTCGGCCAGCAGCTTGCGCGCCATGGCGACGAAGTCGAACTGCCCCTTGGCGATGCCCTGGTCGCCGACCTCGGGCTCGACGCGGCCGACGGCGATCACCGGGATATCGATTTCCTTCCTGATCGCCTCCGCCCACTCCAGGAAGCCGCCCGGCTGCTGAACCAGCGGCGCCTCGGTGAAGGCCACGCCCTCGGTGACCGCGGCGTAGGCCGACACGCTGACCGCGTCGGCGCCGGCAGCGGCGGCCATCACCGCCACGGTCTTGGCGTCCTCCAGGCTGATGCCGCCGGGGGTGCGCAGTTCGTAGGCGTCCAGGCGCAGCCACACCGGGAAGTCCTTGCCGACCCGCGCGCGCACCGCGGCGAGCACCTCCATGAGCAGGCGCGCGCGGTTCTCCAGCGGGCCGCCGTACTCGTCGTCGCGCTTGTTGAAGTAGGCGGAGAGGAAGCCGGCGATGATGTAGTTGTGCGCGGCGTGGATCTCCACGCCGTCGAAGCCGGCGCGCTGGGCGCGCTCGGCGGCGGCGGCGAACCACTCGACCATCTGCGCGATGTCTGCCCAGTCCATCACGCGGATCGCGGCGCCGCCCTCGCGGCGCTTGCTGGAGCTGACGAAGGTGCCCAGCTCCTCGCGGGTCAGCGCCGCCATCATGTTGGTGTTGAGCGCCGGAGGAATCGACGGCACCCAGATCGGCCGGCCCTCGGCCATGTCGCGCACGGCGACCTTGCCGGCGTGCTGCAGCTGCATGGCGATCTTCGCGCCGTGCTTGTGCACCCGGCTGGCCAGCGCGGACAGGCCGGGCAGGAAGTCATCGGAGGACACGCCGACCTGGTAGGGCTCGGCGGTGCCGTGCGGATAGGCGATGGAGCACACGCCCATGATCAACAGGCCCGCGCCACCCGCGGCACGCGCCTCGTAGTAGGCCTGGATGCGTTCGCCGCAGTGGCCGTCGGCCTCGGCGAAGTTGGAGCCCATCGGCGCCATGACGATGCGGTTGCGCAGTTCGAGCGTGCCGATGCGCCCCGGAGCGAGGAGGTGGTTGAAGCTGGTCATGAAGGATCTTCCCTTGCTGGCGGATTGCCGCAGCGCGGCAACCCGCTGATTGTTCGAGCTTCGCCGAGGAGTCAGGGTAATTGCACGAAGCCGAAAAGGCTCGACATGAGCTGACTGCCGCCTGCAGGAGCGGATTCATCCGACCGCCCCGAGGTGCGGCAGCTCGGCGGCTTGCCGCGCCACGGGCGCGGTTGGCGAATGAATTCGCCCCTACGGTTTCATGCACTTGCTTCGCCGAGGAAGTCCAGGCAGCTGCGGTTGAACAGCTCGGTGTGCTCGACCTGCACCCAGTGGCCGCAGCGGTTGAGCAGCAGGCAGCGCGCGTGCGGGGCGTTGTCGAGCAGCTTGAGCGCGCCGCCGACCGGGTTGAAGCGGTCGACGGTGCCCCAGAAGGCCAGCACCGGGCAGGTCAGCTCGCCGAGGCGCTCGGTCATGTTGGCCACGCGCATGCCGGCGAACAGGCTGCGCGGCTGGGTGGCGGCCACCGCGGCGCGCTCGGCGAGCAGGGTGTCGTCGAGCAGCGCCGGGTCGAACAACTGCAGGGTCATCACCTGGCGCATCTCCTCGATGCCCATCGGACCTCTGCCATAGACCTCGACCATGCGCTGGATGCCCTCCATCTGGAAATAGGTCTCGCGCTCCTCGAGGCCGCCCGGAGCCATCAGGATCAGTTTTTCCACGGTCTGCGGATGGGCCAGCGCCTGGCCGAGGGCGATGGCGCCGCCCAGCGAGTTGCCGACCAGGGTGCAGCGCTCGATGCCGACGACGGCAAGGAAGGCGTTCAGCGCGGCGACGAAGAAGTCCAGGCAGTACTCGGTGTCCTCGGGCTTGTCCGAGCGGCCGAAGCCGGGCAGGTCGAGGACGATGTTGCGGTAGCCGGCGGCGGCGAATACCGGGTAGTTGGTCTTGAAGTTGCTGAAGCCGCTGGCCCCCGGGCCGCTGCCGTGCAGCCAGAGCACCACCGGGCCCTGGCCCTCGTCGAGGTAGTGCAGGCGCAGGCCGTCGGGCAGGGTGGCGAAGTGGCCGAGGGGCAGCGGAAGGTCTTGTGCGGACATGGCGATCTCCTGATCAGGCGGTAGCGGTGGTGGCGCCGGGGGCGGCCCTGGAAGGCGACGGCTGGCCGAGCAACTGGCGGCGGTAGCGCGGCAGGGCCAGGACGAGGAACAGCGCGGCCAGCACCAGCAGCGACATCGAGGCGGCCAGCGAGTAGCGCAACGCCTCGCTGCCGGCGATGGGGGTGAAGTAGTCGCTGAGCATGCCGGTGACCAGCGGGCCGAGGCCGACGCCGAGCAGGCTCATGCCCATGACGAAGATCGAGGTGGCCTGGGCCAGGCGGTTGGCCGGGAACAGGTGGCTGATCGCGCCCAGGCAGGGGGTCGCCCACCAAGTGCCGAAGAAGCCGAACGGGATGTAGAACAGGAAGGCGGTCGGCACGCCGATGCCGAAGGCGGAGAAGGCGACGCCAGCCGGCCAGAGGAAGTAGGCGAGGCCGAAGGGAATGCTGATCAGGGTGCCGAGCAGGGGCACGCCGATCTGCCAGCCGCAATCGCGGCGCGCCATGCGGTCGGTGACCCAGCCGCAGGCCAGGGTGCCGATGGCCGAGCAGCTGCCGCCGACCACGCCGACCAGCAGGCCGGCCTCCTTGAGCGACAGGCCGTGGGAACGGATCAGGTAGCTCGGGCTCCAGGTGCCGATGGCGTAGCCGGCGACGGCGGCGGCCGAACCGGTCAGCACGATCCACATGAAGCCCGGGGTTTGCAGCAGCAGGCCGAGGGTCTGCAGCCAGCTCTCCTGGGTGCGGCCGGCGCCGGCCGGGGCGAGCGGGCGCGGCGCGCGCACCGTGGCCCACAGTAGCAGGGCGAGCAGGATGCCCGGGGCGCCGAGGACCAGGAACGCGGCGCGCCAGCCGTGGTGCTGGGCGATCCAGCCGCCGAGACCCAGACCGAACACCGCGCCCAGGCTGGAGCCGAGCATCAGCACCGAGATCGCGCTGGAGCGGCGTCGCGGCGGGTAGAGGTCGGAGACCATCGCCACCGAGGGCGCGGTGCCGCCGGCCTCGCCGATGGCCACGCCGATGCGCGCCAGCAAGAGGAACAGGAAGCTGCCGGCCAGGCCGCAGAGCATGGTCATCACGCTCCAGGCGAGGCAGGCCATGACGATCACCGGCTTGCGCCCGATGCGGTCGGACAGCCGGCCGAGCGGGAAGCCGAACAGGGTGAAGAACAGCGCGAAGGTCAGCCCGGAGAGCAGGCCGATCTGGGTGTCGGAGATGGCGAACTCGGCCTTCACCGGCTCGATAAGGATCGCCATCAGCTGCCGGTCGATGTAGTTGAACACGTAGATGACGGTCAGTACCGCCAGGGCGTAGTGGCTACGCCAGGTGACGCACGCAGGTGGGTTCACGGCCAGATCCTCTTGGTGTTCTTCTGCAAAAGTTGAGTGGCAGGCTCCGCTTTGCACCCTACAAGGGGCATCGTCAAATTGGACGATGCCCCCCTGCCGCCCGCCGCCAATCATGAGTCCCGTGGTCGCTGCGGGACTTTCCCCGCTGCGATGGAACATTCGCTTGCGGGAGAACGCACATGAAGCTGGTGAACAAGGTGGCTTTCGTCACCGGAGCGGGGCAGGGCATGGGGCGGGCGATGGTGCGCCGCTTCGCCGCGGAGGGCGCCATGGTGGTGGCGGCGGACATCAACCTGGACGCCGCGCGCGAGACCATCGAAGGGCTGGCCGGCGGCAACGCCCTGGCGCTGGCCTGCAACGTCGCCGACAGCGCCTCGGTGGCGGCCGCCATGGCTGCCGTGGTCGAGCGCTTCGGCCGTCTCGACGTGCTGGTCAACAACGCCGGCATCGGCTCGGTCGACGCCTTCCTCGACACCCCCGACGAGAACTGGCTGCGCGTCATCGGCGTCAACCTCACCGGCGTGTTCCTGTGCAGCCGCGAGGCCGCGCGCCTGATGCACCAGCGCGGCGAGGGCGGGGTGATCGTCAACCTGTCGAGCACCGCCGCCATTTCCGGCGAGGGGCCGAGCCACTACTGCGCCGCCAAGGCCGGCGTGATGGGCCTGACCCGCAGCCTGGCCCGCGAACTGGCCGCCAGCCAGATCCGCGTCAACACCATCGTTCCCGGCCCGACCAACACCCCGATGATGGCCGGCATTCCCGACGACTGGATGCAGAGCATGGTCAAGGCCATCCCGCTCGGCCGCATGTGCGAGCCGGACGAGATCGCACGCGTCGCGGCCTTCCTGGCCAGCGACGACGCCAGCTTCATCACCGGCCAGAACATCGCCGTCAACGGCGGCATGGCCTTCATCTGAGGAGGGGAGAACGATGACAGCACGTCTTGCAGGCAAGGTCGCCTTCATCACCGGCGGCAGCTCGGGCATCGGTGAGGCCACCGCCCACCGCTTCGCCGAGGAAGGCGCCACCGTGATCATCTGCGGCCGCCGCGCCGAGCCGCTGGAAACGGTGGTCGCCGCCATCCGCGCCAAGGGCGGCAACGCCGAATGCGTGGTCGCCGACGTCAGCGACGAGCACAGCTTCGTCGCCGCCATCGAGACGGCCGCCCAGCGCCACGGCCGCCTGGACATCATGGTCAACAACGCCATGGCCTACAGCTGGGGCGCCATCACCGAGACCGACACCCCGACCTGGCACGGCAACTTCTCCACCACCGTGGACGGCACCTTCTGGGGCACCCGCACCGCGATGCGCCTGATGCAGCAGCAGGGCGGCGGTTCGATCGTCAACCTGGCGTCGATCTGCGGCCTGTTCGGCACCGCCTGGATGGCCGGCTACTCGGCGGCCAAGGCCGCGGTGATCAACTTCAGCCGCGCTGCCGCCTCCGAAGGCGCGGCGGCCAAGGTCCGCTGCAACGTGGTGATCCCCGGCGTGGTCGCCACCCCGGCTACCGCCGGCATGCTGGCCGACGACAAGGGCCGCGCCAACACCGAGAAGCTGATCCCGATGCGCCGCGTCGGCGAGCCGGTGGAGCTGGCCAACGCCATCCTGTTCCTCGCTTCCGACGAAGCCTCCTACGTCACCGGCGCCAGCCTGACGGTGGACGGCGGGCGCAGTTCGGACCTCTACACCGTACTCGAATAACGCCGTGCGTCATCTCCCCGCGCGCGGCGCCAGCGCCCGCGCGGGGCCGAATCCCCCCGTAGCAAGGGCAATCCCAATGGATAACAACAACAGCCTCGCCGCGCGCCTGGACCGCCTCGAATCCATCGAGGAAATCCGCCAACTGGCCGGCAAGTATTCGCTGTCGCTGGACATGCGCGACCTCGACTCCCACGTCAACCTGTTCGCCCCGGACATCCGCGTCGGCCGCGAGAAGATCGGCCGCGCCCACCTCAAGAGCTGGCTGGACGACACCCTGCGCAACCAGTTCGACGGCACCTCGCACCACCTCGGCCAGCACATCATCGAGTTCGTCGACGCCGACCACGCCACCGGCGTGGTGTATTCGAAGAACGAGCACGAGACCGGCGCCGAGTGGGTGATCATGCAGATGCTCTACTGGGACGACTACGAGCGCATCGACGGGCGCTGGTACTTCCGCCGCCGTCTGCCCTGCTACTGGTACGCCACCGACCTGAACAAGCCGCCGATCGGCCAGCGCAAGATGCGCTGGCCCGGCCGCGAGCCCTATCACGGCACCTTCCACGACCTGTTCCCCTCCTGGAGCGAGTTCTGGGCCGCGCGCCCGGACAAGGAGAGCCTGCCCGAGGTCGCCGAGCCGGCGCCGCTGGAAGGCTTCCTCGCCACCCTGCGCCGCGGTGCCGGCGCGCCGAAGATCCGCGTGCGCTGAGGAGATGGCCATGAATCCGCTGTTCCAACCCATTCGCCTCGGCGAAATCGAATTGGCCAACCGCGTGGTGATGGCGCCGATGACGCGCAGCCGCGCTGCCGACGACGGCATGCCTACCCTGGACATGGTCGAGTACTACGCCCAGCGCGCCGGCGCCGGCCTGATCGTCGCCGAGGGCACCGCGCCCTCGGCCGCCGGCCTCGGCTACTGCCGCACCCCGGGCATCTACAGCGCCGCGCAGATCGCCGCCTGGCGCGGCGTCACCCAGGCGGTGCACGCCGCCGGCGGGCGCATCGTCCTGCAACTGATGCACGTCGGCCGGGTCTCCAGCCACCACAACAAGCCGGCCGGCGCGGCGACCGTGGCGCCCTCGGCGCTGCGCGCGCGCACCCAGCTGTACAGCGACGCCGCCGGCATGGTCGACACCGACGAGCCCACGGAGCTGAGCACCGCGCAGGTCCAGGAGGTGATCGAGGAGTTCGCCCAGGCCGCGCGCAACGCCCGCGCCGCCGGCTTCGACGGCGTCGAGCTGCACTGCACCAGCGGCTACCTGCCGATGCAGTTCATGGCCGAAGGCAGCAATAAGCGCACCGACCAGTACGGCGGCAGCGTGGAGAACCGCGTGCGCTTCCCCGCCGAGGTGCTCGCCGCCATGGCCGAGGCCATCGGGCCGGGCCGCGTCGGCCTGCGCATCTGCCCCGGCAATCCCTACAACGACGCCGAGGACAGCGACCCGCTCGCCACCACGACGGCGCTGCTCGACGCCATCGCGCCATTCGGCCTGGCCTACCTGCACGTGATGCGCGCGCAGGTGCCGGGCCTCGACGCCTTCGCCCTGGCCCGCGCGCGCTTCCCCGGCGCGCTGATCCTCAACGACGGTTTCGACGGCCAGTCGGCGCGCGAGGCCATCGAGGCCGGGCAGGGCGAGGCGGTGTCCTTCGCCCGCCACTACGTCGGCAACCCTGACCTGGCCGAGCGCCTGCGCGTCAACGCGCCGCTGGCCGGCTTCGACCGCAAGACGCTCTACACCGTCGGTCCATGCGGCTACACCGACTATCCGCGCTGGCCGGTGCCGGCGCAGTGAGCCTGGCGACCCGCGAAGCCTTTCAGGGGAAACGACATGAACGATCGCATTGATGCGCAACCGGTGGCGGCGCTGGACGCCGCTCCGGTACCCCGCGAGGTCACCCAGGCGCGCCTCGACCGCCGAGCCGCGGCCAGCGCGCTGGTCAAGCCGCGCGACCTCTACACCATCGCCGACCGCCTCGAGGAGCAGGCGCTGCGCCATGCCGCGCAGCCCATGCTGATCTACGGCGGCGAGCGCTACAGCTACGCCGAGGTGGACGCGCGCGCCAACCAGGTGGCCCATGCCGCCCTGGCCCGCGGCCTCAAGGCCGGCGACGTGTGCGCGCTGGCCCTGGAGAACCGCCCGGAGTTCTTCTTCGCCTGGTTCGGCCTGGTCAAGCTCGGCGTGGTGGTGGCGCCGCTCAACACCCACGTCAGCGGCAAGCCGCTGGCCCACGCGCTGGAGAGCACCGGTGCGCGCGCCGTGCTGGCCGGCGAGGAATGCCTGGCCAACTTCGCCGCCAGCGAAGGCCTGCCGGCCGTGCCGCTGTGGCTGGTGCCGGACGCCGAGAAGCCGGCCACCGACGAGCTGCGCGCGCTGGCCGACGCCGGCTTCGCCGCCGAGGTGGCGGTCGCCTCGCGCGAGGCGCCGCCCCGCAGCCTGCGCGAAGGCATCACCGCCGAGACGCCGAGCCTGCTGATCTTCACCTCCGGCACCACCGGCCTGCCCAAGGCGGCGCGCTACAGCCACATGCGCTGGATGAGTTCGGGCGACGTGATGGTGGTGACCCTCGAGGCCACCCCGGCGGACGTCTTCTACTGCTGCCTGCCGCTCTACCACGGCGCGGCGGCCACCTCGGTGACCTCCACCGCGCTCAAGGCCGGCGCCGCCATAGTGGTGCGCCGCCGCTTCAGCGTGCGCGAGTTCTGGAACGACGTGCGCCGCAACGGCATCACCGTGCTGCAGTACATCGGTGAGATCTGCCGCTACCTGCTCAACCTGCCGGAGGACCCACGCGACCGCGAGCACAGCCTGCGCGCCATGCTCGGTGCCGGGCTGTCCCCGGAGTCTTGGCAACGCTGGGTGGAGCGCTTCGGCGCGGTGCAGATCTTCGAGGGCTGGGGCTCGACCGAGGCCAACGCCAACCTGATCAACGTCGACAACCGCATCGGCTCCTGCGGCCGCGTGCCGTACTGGGAGAAGACCAACTTCCGCCTGGTGCGTTTCGACGTGGAGAGCGAGGCGCACCCGCGCGACGCCAACGGCTTCTACCTGCTCTGCCAGCCGGGCGAGGTGGGCGAGGCGGTCGGCCGCATCATCAACCATCCGGACATCGGTGGCGGCCGCTTCGAGGGCTACACCTCGGCCGAGGCCACCGAGAAGAAGATCCTCCGCGACGTGTTCGAGACGGGCGACTCCTACTGGAGCTCGGGCGACCTGCTGCGCTACGACGAGGACGGCTACTTCTACTTCGTCGACCGCATCGGCGACACCTTCCGCTGGAAGAGCGAGAACGTCTCGACCCTGGAGGTGGCCGACGCCCTGGTCGACTACCCGGGTCTGGAGCTGATCAACATCTACGGCGTGCAGGTGCCTGGGCAGGAGGGCCGCGCCGGCATGGCCGCGGTGCTGATGCAGGAGGGCCACGCCTTCGATCCGCAGAGCTTCTACGCGCTGACCGAGGCGCGCCTGCCGCGCTACGCCGCGCCGGTGTTCGTGCGCGTGTCGGCCACCGCCGACCTGACCAGCACCTTCAAGCTGCGCAAGGTCGACCTGCAGCGCCAGGGCTACGACCCGGCGGCGTTCGCCGACCCGCTGTACGTGCGCGACGACGGCGCCGGCACCTACCGGCCGTACTCGGCCGAGGTGCTGGCCGGCATCGGCCTGCGGCCCTTCGGTGACAGCCATGGCTGAACTCGACCACAACGGCCATGAGCTGAAGGCCGGCCTGCGCTTCCCCTGGGTGGCGCCGCCGGCCGCCGGCGAGACGCTGGAGGTGGCGCCCGGCGTGCTCTGGCTGCGCATGCCGCTGCCGTTCGGGCTGGACCACATCAACCTCTACCTGCTGCGCCACGACGACGGCTGGGTGGCGGTGGACAGTGGCCTCGCCACCGAGCAGAGCCGCGCGGTGTGGGAGCAGGTGCTGGGCGGCGTGCTGGAAGGCCGCCCGCTGCTGGCGCTGGTCTGCACCCACTTCCACTACGACCACAGCGGGCTGCTCGGCTGGCTGGCCGAGCGCTTCCGCTGTCCGGTGTACATGACCCACGCCGAGTACCAGGCGATCCACGTCGCGCCGCCGCAGGACGACGAGCCGCACTGGGCGTTCCACCAGTACTACCGCCAAGCCGGGCTGAGCGAGGAGGATTCGGTGGCGTTCCTGCCGCTGATCCGCCAGGCGCACTTCCGGCCGACGCCGCCGGCCGCCTTCCGCCGGCTCAGGGAGGGCAGCGTGCTGCCCATCGGCGGGCGGCGCTGGCAGGTGGTGGTCGGCCGCGGCCACTCGCCCGAGCATGCCTGCCTGTACAGCGCCGAGGACGGCCTCTTGATCTCCGGCGACCAGGTGCTGCCGCGCATCACCCCGACCGTCGGCGTCAGCGTCGACGAGCCGGACGGCGATCCCCTGCGCGACTGGCTGGAGTCCCTCGACCGGCTGGGCCAGCTGCCGGACGAGGTGCTGGTGCTGCCGGCCCACGAGCGGCCGTTCCACGGCCTGCACACGCGGCTGACCCAGCTGCGCGAGCACCACCGAAGGCACCTCGACCTGGCGCTGGAGCGCTGCGCCCAGCCGTGCACGGCGGCCGAGCTGATGGCCGAGCTGTTCCCGCGCCTGAGGAGCCGTTTCGACGAGCTGATGGCCATCGCCGAGACCCTGGCGCACTGCAACTACCTGATCGGCGAGGGGCTGCTGGTGCGCGAAACGGAGGCGGGCGTGCACCGCTATCGCCGCGTCCGGTCCGGGGAGACGACCGGCGCGCCTTCTAGTCCTTTTTGACGACGAGTTCGGTCGAGCGAAGTCTGGAAACTCGACTCGGCCGGTTGGCCTTCATTAGGAGAGAAGCAGCATGCACAATAAGAAAAACCCACGTTGCACCGCTCTGGTAGCCCAGAGTTTCCCGCTGATGGGGCTGGCCGCCGCCATCGCCATGGCCAGCGCGGCCGCCCAGGCCGGCGAGACCATCGAGTTCGACAACGGCGCCACCCTCGACTGGACGATCACCACCAGCTACGGCATCGGCGTGCGCACCGCATCCCCCGACAGCGCGCTGATCGACGGTGCGACGACCATCAACAGCGACGACGGCGACCGCAACTTCGACAAGGGCAGCCTGGTCACCAACCGCCTCGGCGCGCTGGCCGAGCTGATCCTGCGCAAGGACGACTACGGCGCGGTGCTGCGCGCCAGCACCTTCTACGACGACGTCTACCACAACGGCAACGACAACGATGCGCCGGACCGGGTGAACAAGTTCGGCGCGCACGACGAGTTCACCAGCGACGCCAAGTACTACAGCGGCGGTCGCAGCCGCATCCTCGATGCCTATGTGTTCGGCGGCTGGCGTACCGACGACGGCCAGAGCATCGACGTCAAGGTCGGCGAGCACGTGGTGTCCTGGGGCGAGAGCCTGATCTACCCGGGCGTCTCCGGCGCGCAGTCGCCGGTCGACGTGGTCAAGGCCTCGCTGCCGGGCATCGAGGCCAAGGAAGTGCTGCTGCCGGTGGGCCAGGTCTCCGGGCAGTGGAGCCTCAACGAGCAGTTCAGCCTGGGCGGCTACGTGCAGTACGAGTGGAGCGGCAACGAACTGGCGCCGGCCGGCAGCTACATGTCGACCAGCGACGTCACCGGCCCGGGCCGCGAGCTGCTGCGTGCCGGCGCGCTGTCGATCCCCTACCTGGATACCAACGAACCGCGCAGCAGCGGCCAGTGGGGCCTGCAGATGCGCTACCGGCCGACCCCGGACCTGGAGCTGTCGCTGTTCCGCATCAACTACCACGACCGCAACCCGGCCGGCATCGAGCTGCTGCCCGGGGTTGCCAACCCGCGGATCCCGCGCGGCTACGTGATCGACTACTTCGAGGACATCCACCTCACCGGCCTGAGCTTCTCCACCAAGATCGGCGACACCCAGGTTGGCGGCGAATGGTCGTACCGCGACGGCGCGCCGGTGCAGGTGCTGACCGCCGCCGGTCCGAAGCCGACCAAGGGCCGCGGCCAGCAGATGCAGCTGTCGTTCATGCGCATCCTCGGCGACCGTCCGTGGGCCAGCCAGACCACCTTCATGGGCGAGATCGCCCATATCCGGGTGGACGACGTCGACGACCTCAACGGTGCCGACGACGACACCTTCAAGACCGCCTCGGCGTGGAAGAGCAAGACCGCCACCGCCTACTCGCTGGTCGGCGTGTTCAACTATCCGGGTGTGTTCACCGGCTGGGACCTGGACGTGCCGGTGCGCTTCTCGCACATCGTCGAGGGTGCCACGCCGCTGTCCGGCACCATCTCCGGCGCCAAGGGCGACCGTCGCCTGACCGTCGGCACCACCTTCAAGTACATGGGCAACCTGGAAATCGGCCTGGCCTACAACGCCTTCCTCGGCGAGCCCGACCCGATCAAGCGTCAGCTGGCCGACCGGGACTATGCGACCCTGTCCGCCAAGTATTCGTTCTGACCAGGATGGGCCGGGGAGCGCGTGCTGCCCGGCCCGTTCGATCAGGGCAATGGCATGAATCCGGTCAGTCCGTTGTAGGGGCGAATTCATTCGCCATGGGCCGCAACGCGGCCCCGCAGGTTGCCAAGGGCGGGCCGGTGGCCTGCCTGGCGAATGAATTCGCCCCTACAGGATGATCCGGTCAACCCGATTCGAACGATCCGCGCCGGGCGCGACTGCTGCATAGTGGTTGCAGTCGCGCCCTGCGCCAGTGGAGACAACCATGGGACTCAAAGGCAACGCCGCCATCGTCGGGGCGGCCCAGTACAAACCGGAGAAGTACGCCACCGCGCCGCGCATGTTCCACCTGGAGCAGGTGGCCGACCTCGCCGCGCGCGCCCTGGCCGACGCCGGCCTGCAAGCCTCGGACCTCGACGGCCTGGTGATCAACGGCCCGCAGTTCCACGAGGCCTCGGTGTTCGTCCCGGCCATGGCCGCCGAATACCTGGGCATGAAGCTCAACTTCGCCGAGGTGGTCGACCTGGGCGGCTGCACCTCGGTGGCCATGGTCTGGCGCGCCGCCGCCGCCATCGAACTGGGCCTGTGCCAGGCGGTGCTCTGCGTGCTGCCGGCGCGCATGGCGCCCTTCGGCCCCGACGAGGACCCGAGCTGGATGGCCCGCGCCATGCGCTTCGGCGGCCATAGCACGGCCTTCGGCGCGCCCGAGGCGGAGTTCGACCTGCCCTACGGGCACATGGGCCAGAACACCGGCTACGCGATGATCGCCCAGCGCTACGCCGCCCAGTACGGCTATGACGCCGCGGCCATGGCCAAGATCGCCGTCGATCAGCGCTTCAACGCCCAGTTCAACCCCGAGGCCATGTTCTACGGCCAGCCGCTCACCGTGGAGCAGGTGCTGGCCAGCAAGATGGTCGCCGACCCGCTGCACGTGCTGGAGATCGTCATGCCAGTGGCCGGCGGTGCGGCGCTGATCGTCGCCTCCAAGGAAGTCGCCGCCCGCGCGCGCAACCGCGGCGCGGTGGTCACCGGCTTCGGCGAGCACCTGGAGTTCAAGTCGCCGTCCTACGCCGACGACATGACCCGCACGCCGGTTGGCCCGGCCTCGGACCGCGCCTTCGCCATGGCGGGCCTCAAGCCCGCCGACATGCACGCCGCGCAGATCTACGACTGCTACACCATCACCACGCTGCTCACCCTGGAGGACGCCGGCTTCGCGCCCAAGGGCGAGGGCATGCGCTTCGTCCGCGAGAACGACCTGACCTGGCGCGGCAACTTCCCGATGAACACCCACGGCGGCCAGCTCAGCTTCGGCCAGGCCGGCTCGGCCGGCGGCATGTCGCAGGTCATCGAGGCCTTCCACCAGATCGCCGGCCGCGCCGGCGACCGCCAGCTCGCCCGCTGCGACAACGTCTACGTCTCCGGTACCGGCGGCGTGATGAGCGAGCAGGGCGCACTGATTCTCCAGGGAGCATGAGCGAGATGTCGACCAACAAACCGATGCCCGCGCCGACGGAAATCTCGGCACCGTTCTGGGCTGGCCTCAAGGAACAGCGCCTGACCCTGCCGCAGTGCCAGGCCTGCGGCCACTGGATCTTCTACCCGCGTCGCCACTGCGACCGCTGCTACTCCCACGACCTGAAATGGCAGGACGTTTCCGGCAGCGGCACGCTGTACAGCTTCACCGTGGCGCGCATCCCGACCCTGCCGGACTTCGCCGACGAGGCGCCGCAGAAACTCGCTGTGGTCGAGCTGGACGAGGGCGTGCGGATCAATACCACCCTGATCGGCCTGGAGGAGGGCGAGATCAAGATCGGCATGCGCCTCAAGCCGGTGTTCGACACTGTGAACCGCGAGGGCGACACCCTGCTGCGCTTCACCGGCATCGACAAGGACGTGGCTCCGCGCCGCTTCGACGCGCCGCAGGCCGTGGAGCAGGTCGAGGAGCAGGCGCCGCGCCGGCAGATCCGCGTCGACGACGCCGAGGCCCTGCACGCGCTGGTCAGCGACGAGTTCACCGCGTGGAGCAACCAGATCGTCGTCGACCAGGCGCTGATCGACGAGTTCGCCAGGCTGTCCGGCGACGACTACTGGATCCACACCGACCCGGAACGCGCCCGCAAGCAGGGCCCGTTCGGCGGCACCATCGCTCACGGCGCGCTGGTCCAGGTGCTGATGTCGCGCCTCAAGGTGCCGTTCGAGCACGAGATCGTCGGCTTCACCAATATGGTCAACTACGGCTCCGACCGCCTGCGCTTCCCCAGCCCGGTGCCGGCCGGATCGCGCATCCATTCCCGCGGCCGGGTCAAGGCCGTGGAGATCGGCAAGCGCGGCACCCAGCTGACCCTGGAGCTGAACATCCACGTGGTCGGCAGCGAACGCCCGGCGGTGATCAACGACCTGGTCGTGCTGTACATGTAAGGCCCCTGCGAAGTGTCACCCTTTGGCCGCCCGGGGCGCATGCGTCGGGCGGTCTTTTTTGTTTGTGGCGGACTGAGGGGCGTGACGGGCAGGGGATAGGCTGGCGAAAAAAAACGAGCCCGCGCGAGTAGCGGCAGGCTCGAGGAGTGTCCTCGTGGGACGGGGCGCCATCCATGGCATGGAACTCTCGGTTGGCGGCTGACCCTCAGGCGACCAGCCGGCGCGACTCGGCAGCGGCCAGGCGCCACATGGCCTGGGGATCGTCGGCGAAGGGCAGGTGCGCGGCAGCGTCCAACTCCTCGGCGGAATGGCCTTTCAGGCTGCGGTACAGGCCAAACAGGCTCAGCAGGGTGAGGCAGGTCAGCATCAGCATGGCGGTGCTCCTCAGTGCGCGACTGCGGCAGGGATGCGCGGCGCCACCCGCTCGCCGCTACTTACGGTACGCCAGACGTTCCACGCCATCAGCAGCATGCCGCTGGCGAAGACGCCGCCGCCGATCAGGCGCACCACATAGCCGGCATGGCTGGCTTCCAGCGCCTCGACGAAGGAGTAGGTGAGGGTGCCGTCGGCGTTGACCGCGCGCCACATCAGGCCCTGGGAGATGCCGTTGACCCACATGGCGGCGATGTACAGCACGGTGCCGATGGTCGCCATCCAGAAGTGCGCGTTGATCAGCGCAATGCTGTGCATCCGTTCGCGCCCGTACAGGCGCGGAATCATGTGGTAGAGCGTGCCGATGCTGATCATCGCCACCCAGCCCAGTGCGCCGGCGTGCACGTGGCCGACGGTCCAGTCGGTGTAGTGGGAGAGGGCGTTGACGGTCTTGATCGCCATCATCGGCCCCTCGAAGGTGGACATGCCGTAGAAGGCCAGCGACACCACTAGGAAGCGCAGGATGGGGTCGTCGCGCAGTTTGTGCCAGGCACCGGAGAGGGTCATCATGCCGTTGATCATGCCGCCCCAGGACGGTGCCAGCAGGATCACCGACATCACCATGCCGAGCGACTGCGCCCAGTCGGGCAGGGCGGTGTAGTGCAGGTGGTGCGGGCCGGCCCAGATGTACAGCGAGATGATCGCCCAGAAGTGCACGATGGACAGGCGGTAGGAATAGATCGGCCGCCCGGCCTGCTTGGGCACGAAGTAGTACATCATGCCGAGGAACCCCACCGAGAGGATGAAGCCCACCACGCTGTGGCCGTACCACCACTGGATCATCGCGTCGGTGGCTCCCGAGTACAGCGGGTAGGACTTGAGCAGGCCCACCGGGATGACCGCGTGGTTCACGATGTGGACCATCGCCGTGACGATGATGAACGCGCCGTAGAACCAGTTGCCGACGTAGATGTGGCGCACCGTGCGCCGGGCGATGGTGCCGAAGAACAGCCAGGCGTAGGCGATCCAGACGATGGTCACCCACAGGGCGATGGGCCACTCCATCTCGGCGTATTCCTTGGAGGTGGTGAAGCCCAGCGGATAGCTGAACAGGATGGCCACCACTGCGGCCTGCCAGCCCCAGAACACGAAGCTGGCCACGCGATCGGAGATCAGCCGCGCCCGGCTGGTGCGTTGCACCACATAGAAGGACGTGGCGAACAGGGCGCCGCCGCCGAAGGCGAAGATCACCAGGTTGGTGTGGATCGGCCGTATCCGACCGAAGCTGGTCCAGGGCAGGCCGAGGTTCAGTTCGGGCCAGACCAGCTGGGCGGCGATGACGACGCCCATGGCCATGCCGAATACCCCCCAGAACAGGGTCGTCAGCGCGAACTGGCGGACGACCCTGTAGTTGTAGGTGGCTTCGGAGTCGGGAACGAATGCTGTTGTCATGGATGTTCCAGATGCACGCAAGGTTTTGGTTTCTTGCCCCGAAATGGGGCGTTGGCAAGGCGGCAATAGTCTGGCGTGCACCAAGATATTCAACAAACTAATAATAATGAATTTAAAGTGCATTATTTTTGATTTAAATATCCCGCAATGCACCTTGCCTGTCGCTCACCCCTCATGCCGCAGTGTTCGATCACAGCCCCCTCGGCGGTGCCGCCACCTTGCGTCCAGCGTGGCTGGCGCGCTTCTCGGTTGGAGGCGCTCGTCTTCTTTTAGTGCAATAAAATTGATTCGAAAGCGCATAAATATTCGTTATCAAAATACATCGCCAGGCGTGACACTGGAACCGTCCACCCCGCCCGGGATGTCGCTGGATATCCCGCACCTACAGGAGTTCGAACCATGTCCGTATCGCTCGAAGAACTGCTGCAAACCCTGCTCAGTGCCGAACGTGCCGGCGTCCAGGTGGCGTCGGCGAGCCTGCGCGAATGCCGGGACCCGGCCTTGCGGCCGCTGCTGGAACAGATCCTGGCCGGCGAGGGGGAGAGCTGTCGGCGCCTGCTGGCCTGCATGCAGCACCTGGGCCTGGAGCCGAACCGGCAGACCGGCGAGTTCTACGCGCGGGCGATGGCCATCGACGACCTGCACGAACGCCTGGCGTTCATCGATCGCGGCCAGCGCTGGGTGATCCGCAAGCTGCAGGAGGCGCTGCCCGACTGCGCGGACCCACTGGTGCGCGGGGAGCTGGAAACGGTGCTGCGTATCCACGAGGAGAACAGTGCGGCCACGCCGGCCTGACCGGCGGCGCCAGTCACCCGTCAACTCACCAAACCTTGGTCAGGCAATCTTGCACGCCTTGATATTGGGTTTTGGCGTTCTGCTTGTCCAACAAGACGCCGGGCTCGCTGGAGCTCGACGCATAACTAAGCAAATAGTTCACCTTGTTGGCTTCCACTTGTGGGTCTGGCGAACTTCCCGTCGGGACGACGATGACGGCGAAACCGTTGTGCGGGAGATCCTTTCCCGCCGGTATCGTGGTTGCTGTCGTCGCCAATGCACCGATTTTTTGCGCCAGACTCAGGCTGGTGGAAACACAGGCGGACGGGTTGAATGCAGTCGAGCAGAGCTTCGCCGGGTCGTAGGGAAAATCGACCTTGCCGCTGCGATTGTCGAGATTATTGACCCTGAAGATGACGTAGGCCGCTTCAGGGCCGGCGCTCACCACGTTGTTGCCCTCCTTGTAGCCGTTGCAGGCGCCGAGCTGCTCATACCTTATGGTCGCCGTCCCGTTGGGATTCGGGCACCCCGCGAGCAATCCGAGGAGCGACACGATGAAAAGCCGTAGCGAATAGAAACCAAGCGTCTTCACTTCCTCACCCTCACTCATCGAATAGTCTCTTGCAGGCACGCAGAGCGGTCGGCTCCATAACGGAACAAGAACCCGGCAGATATTTGCGAATAGCCAGTCACGGGCTTGCGTATGACTTTTGGGGCGCTCGCGCTCGAACATGCCAGGAACGACATGCACAGAAAAAGGAGATAAATTTTAGCTCATCTAATCCACAACTCCGCTACTGCAAGTTACCCAGAGCGTAGATTGCCATTCGTCAAAAAGAAAACGTGATACTTTCGCCGGCAAGAATCTTTTCGACTAAAAACATTCCGGAAAATTTCGCCGAGTCTTCGCGAGACTTCTGTGCGCCTGGCTCAAAGAGAAGGAGTCAAAGCCCGCGAATATTGGGGCTTGTGAAAACTCCACGACCGTCACGTATATGAATGCTCCTTACCTTCTCCGCGAGTGGAAAAGATAGTCGGCCAGGCAAAGGAGATAAAGGCACCATCACGCAAGACGGCCCGGGGGAGGGCCAGGATTACAGGCCAACTCGAATCCCCCTGAGCGGACCGAGCAGTCCTTACGAATACTTGATCGCCACCTTCTCGAGCTTCTTCCGGCCGATTTTCATCCACGACTTGGTATCGAATCTGAGCACGGCCACCGCACAGGTCGGCAGGTTGACGTCCTTGCTGGAAAGGCACAATACCAGTTCCGAGAGCAGCGGATTGTGGCCGACCAGCATCAGCCGCTTGTGCTCGTCGTCCGTCTCCTGCAGCAGCTGCAGCAGGTCATCCACCTGTCCGGTGTACAGCCGCTGATCCTGCACGATATGCCTGCGCTTGAACTCGAGCCTCTTGGCGATGGCATTCGCGGTGGCCAGCGCCCGCTGCGCGGGGCTGGAAACCAGCGCATCGACGGCCACGTCGGATTCGGCCAGGCGCCGGCCCATCTTCGCCGCGTCGTTCTTGCCCTTGTCGGTCAGGGGCCGCTCGCTGTCGGCCAGCCTGACATCGTCCCAACTCGACTGACCATGGCGAACCAGGAACAGCGTTTTCACGGTGCGCACCTCTCTGCAATGTGGCTTTAGTCGTAGGCTACCTGGCGCTGCTTACAAACAGATGTTCGCTGGGTCGACTGCACCTCCCGGCTTTTCCGAGCCCTGATCGTCTGGCGTATCCGAACGCCAAGGCTGGGATTGCCGCGCGCTCTTCCTTTCCCGAATCCCTCGCGGGTTCGTGCCGCTCGTCAGCCCGCGGCGATGGACAATGCCGCTACGGCAGCCATGGGGATCTTTTCGAAGACGCTCTTCCTCTAACGAGGAGGATGGAAAACGGGCCGCCCTGTCGCGCCACTATCCGAGGGATGTGACCGGGCGAGGCCCGGTCGCTCACCGTCATGCAGCAGGCGGCGGTGATCTGGGCGTTCGTCGGGTGCCCGCATAGAATGGCCACGCCTCGCCGACCGCAGCCATCCTTCGAGCTAGCCGCGGGGCCCGCAACCCAGGGAGAACTGCGTGATGTCCAATGAGCTTGTCATACGCCAAATGACCCGACCCGAGCTGGACCAACTGGTCGGCTGGGCGGCGGCGGAGGGCTGGAACCCCGGCCGGCACGATGCCGAGCTGTTCTGGGCCACCGATCCACAGGCCTTCGTCGCCGCCGAGCTGGACGGCGAGCTGATCGGCGGCGGCGCCATTACCTCCTACGCCGGCGAGTTCGGCTTCATGGGCTTCTTCATCGTCCGCCCCGAGTATCGCGGCCATGGCCTCGGCAACACCCTCTGGCTGGCGCGCCGCGACCGCCTGCTCGCCCGGCTGCGCCCAGGGGCGAGCATCGGCATGGACGGCGTGTTCACCATGCAGGACTACTACGCCAGGGGCGGCTTCGTGCTCTCCCACCGCAACCTGCGCTTCCGCGCCGATATTCCCCAGCAGCCGGCGGCGCCTGCGCTCGGCAACGAGGTGGTGGTCCAGCTGGCCCACCTGCCGTTCGAGCAATTGCTCGCCTACGACCGCACCTGCTTCCCCGCCGCGCGCGCGAACTTCCTCAGCACTTGGATTGCCCAGCCGGAGGGACTTGCCCTCGGCTGTCTGCGGGACGGCGAGCTGCGCGGCTATGGCGTCGTGCGACGCTGCCAGGAAGGTTGCAAGCTCGGCCCGCTGTTCGCCGACGACACCCAGGCCGCCGAGGTCCTCTACGCGCACCTGGCGACCTTCGCCGCCGGCGGTCCGCTGTTTATCGACGCCCCGGAGAACAACCCGGCCGCCATGGCGATGGTGCGGCGCCATGGCATGACCGAGGTGTTCGGCTGCGCGCGCATGTACCTGGGGCCCGCGCCGACGGTCGCGCAGGAGCGGGTGTTCGGCGTCACCACCCTCGAGCTGGGCTGATGGCCAAGCGCGATCTCACCGGCTACGCCGGCCGCCCGCCCCATCCGCACTGGCCGGGCGAAGCGCGCATCGCCGTGCAGTTCGTGCTGAACGTCGAGGAGGGCGCCGAATCCTCCATCCTCAATGGCGATGCCCAGTCCGAGGCCTATCTGCACGAGCTGCCGGACCGCCCGGCCCGGCCCGGCGAGCGCGACCCGAGCGTCGAGAGCATGTACGAGTACGGCTCGCGCGCCGGCGTGTGGCGCATCCTCGAGCTGTTCGCCGCCCGCGGCCTGCCGCTGACCGCCTTCGCCGTCGGCCACGCGCTGGAGCTCGCTCCCGAGATCGGCCAGGCGCTGGCCGCCGCCGGCCACGAAGTCGCCGGGCATGGCTATCGCTGGCTGGACTACCACCACATCGGCGAGGACGAGGAGCGCCGCCATATCCAGCTGACCGTCGAGGCCATCGGGCGAATCTGCGGCAAGCGTCCGGTCGGCTGGTACACCGGCCGGGTCAGCCCCAACACCCGGCGCCTGCTGCAGGAGGCCGGCGGCTTCCTTTACAGCTCCGACGCCTACAACGACGACCTGCCGTACTGGCTGCCCGGCGCGCCGGCGCAGTTGGTGATTCCCTACACCCTGGTCAACAACGACTTCCGCTATCTGCTGCCCAACGGCTTTTCCAGCGGCGAGGACTTCTTCCGCCTGCTCAAGGACGCCTTCGACCTGCTCTGGGAGGAGGGCGCGCAGCGGCCGAAGATGATGAGCGTCGGCCTGCACGGCCGCATCAGCGGCCATCCCGCCCGCGCAATGGCGCTGGCGCGCTTTCTCGATTACGTCCAGAGCCACGACAAGGTGTGGATCTGCCGGCGCGAAGAGATTGCGCGGCACTGGATGATCGAGCATCCGCCCGGCAAGGCAGAGCCCGCCTGCTGAACTGGCTGGGCGCGTCGGCGTCCCTGCCGAGGGGATGGGAGCCTGCGCAAGACCCCGAGGCCAACTCGCCGCGGCGTCTACAGATCGATGATCGTCTCGAAGCCGCCGTAGATCAGACGCTGGCCGTCGAACGGCATCGGATTCTGGTCGGGCTGCAGGCGCGGATCGGCCATGGCCTTATCCATGCCCTGGTCGCGTACGGCACGCGAAGGCCAGACGATCCAGGAAAACACCACCGTTTCACCCGGCGCGCACTTCACCGCCATGGGGAAGGACGTCACCTTGCCCTCGGGCACATCGTCGCCCCAGCACTCGACCACGTTGAGCGCGCCGTATTCCTTGAACACTTCAGCGGCGGCCTCTGCATGTTTTCTGTAGGTTTCCTTGTTCGCCGTGGGCACGGCGAGGACAAACCCGTCAACGTAGGACATTTCAAACCTCCTCTCTCCGCGAGGGAGAGCGAATGGGTGACAGCCGGTTGAGTCTGAACCAACCTCCGCGGATTCACCGCCAGAGGCCGACGGCCTGCCACCCGCACTGTCTGCGACCGAACGGCCGCGAGGCTGGTCGACCCAGCCGAAAGGCCCGGTGATCCGCTCGCCTTCGAGACGAAACACCTCGGCCCCCAACGTTCGACAGGCGCGGCAGGCAAACGGCTCAACGACTCGATGGACGGGTCAGTCGCCACGCTGCGCAGCCGCTTTCAGCCACCTGACCTCGGCGAGCACCTTACGGCCGTGGTTGGGTGGAAGGGCCGCAGAAAAGAGGAATTAGCCCAACCAAAAATATCATTTCGAGCCAGGGACCTTATTTTTACTGCCAGCGCGCATTTCCTGAAGTTCCTGGGTAAGCCACGCCTTGCTCTCTACAGGCGCAGAATTGCCGCACATGACTTTGTAGGGCTTGCCACTGACACTGCTCTTTGACGCAGCCAGATCGATAAACTGCTCGGCGTTTTTCAAGGAACCTCTTTTTTCGAGGTATTCAAGCTTGCCAAGTAAATGCTCCTTGGCTTCCGACGCCGTGTGCCAAGAGCCGTTCCGATAGAACTGGCATCCCGACGACTGGAGCCGATCCAGCAGGGAGTTGACCTCAATATGAGCTGCTGTACCGGCAGGTTCAGCCCAGAGGGGTTGGGCGACGAAAAACAGAATGATGAAGATGAAGCGCATGATGAGAATCCTCCTAACGATTATCTACCGAGCGGTCAAGAGTGTAGCATTTTGAGTGCCCAGCAAACGAAGTGAGAGATAGTTGAGCGCATTGCTATACATCCTCCTCAGCTTCAAAACTCAGCGTCAGGCATTCTAGACGCGTAGGGATAACGAAGAGCAAGCCGTTTCTGGAGTCCGATGTCTTATAGCTCAATTTGAAAACTTCCTCAGCCTCAAAATCATTACTGGCCATCCGGATCATTTCCATTACTTGCCAGGCGAGGTTGTAATTTATTGCCTTTAGTGCCTCCTGTTCTGCTATGGATTCTTTGTATTCATTGGGAAGCAAGACCTTCTCTAACTCGTCATGCATGCGACGCACCCAGTTTTTTACAGAAACCGCCTTGCTGAATGAGTAAACTGGAACATCTAGATCGGGGAAGTCTTCCGCAAAGCCACTAGAGTAGCCAGAAAATAGATCTGCCACTGATTCGTCAATTCTTGTAATGTCTAGCTTTGCAGTGCGTGCACATGCGCGATAGCGCCGAAAGCATTGGGTGATTGACGATAGCGCGTCAACGTATCCGTCGATTCTGCTAACTATCGTTTCAAGTTCAAGTGCATCCAATGCGATGTTTCCTGAGATTTATAGTGCTTAAGTTAAAGGGCGGACGCTGCATGCGCGCGTCCCCGTGAATAAAGCGAACGGCTTGAACCGTATGTTGGAAATTTCAGTCACCGGAGCACCGTATGGAGATTTTATTGCGTTAGGAGTAGCTAAAAAACTGAGCAAGCCGTAGTGCGGTAGCGGAAAACGCTTTTCCGCCTTGGTTTTCGTAACGTTCATGCAGAGTCAGAATCTCGTGAGTCAATTCGCTAGATTGCTCGGGACCCAAGGTGAAGTCTGAGTAAAACTTTGCCCGAATTGCGTTGAGTTGCGGGAAGTCAGTGATAGCCTCCGCTGAAAACGCAAAAAGGTATTCCTCATGGCTCTGGATTGCCTCATGGCGCGCACCAGCATACATGTCGAATGCCATAGAGGGGCCTCTCATTTCCTAACGTTTAAACTGGCAGGCAGACCAAAGCGTAGCTTTTTTGCTGCCCAACGAACAAAGTGCGCAGCAGTTGAGCTGCATTGTCAGAGAAACGCCCGCTTTAATTTTTGTAAATGCCCGAGAGCGGACGCCAGGGAGAACATGAAAGAAAATTTTAGAATGACTATAGCTGCGATGCCCAGCTGTGAAATTTTCTCTTGTACTCCATAGGTTTGAGTTGAAACCAGAATGATGCCGAGGAGGCAGAAAATAGACCCATAAAACGCACCGGCGACAGCAGCATTTTTGAGTGGGAAAAGCTTAGACTTGTAACCAGTGACGAAGCCGCCTGCTAACCATGGAAGGTTATAGATAGTTTCCAGCACGAATCCTGCAAGGTGGTTGCCCAGGGTAGCCTTGAGGAGCTTAACAATCAGAAGTGCAATTGCCGCTGCGCCTAGCCCAAGTAGTATCGGGTTACGTTCCATGTTTTCCTCAAGCTATTATTAGGCGCCAAATGGCATATCACACCTTGCCAGGCTTGGTGGCTAAACTGCAGCAGCGACTTCTCGCGACCGCTCTGCGCTGCGGCTTCCGGAGAAGCTTGAGGGGTAAAGGATGTGACACACCACAGCACCAACTCCCTTTGCAACCGCTGATCGGGTGCCCTTGAGCCTACCGCGCCACCCACGGAAAAAACAGATGGGGTGGAGGCATCCACCCGAGAACCCGGTCAATCCCTTGTAGGGGCGAATTCATTCGCCAGCATGGCCCACCAAGGCGAATGAATTCGCCCCTACAAACCGGAAAATCGGCTTTATGCGCCTGCCTGGGCAACCTGGCTGGCAACGCGCCTGAGTTCCTCGATATCCCGCTTGGGCGATGCGCCGAACATTCGGCCGTACTCGCGGCTGAACTGGGAGGGGCTCTCGTAGCCGACGGCGAAGGCGGCCGAGCTCGATACGTCCTGGTTCTCCGACAGCATCAGCCGGCGCGCCCCGCCCAGGCGCAGCCACTTCTGGTACTGCAGCGGGCTCATCGCGGTGATCTGCTTGAAGTACTGGTGGAAGGTCGAGGGGCTCATCTTCACCGAGGCGGCCAGCTTCTCTACGCGCAAAGTCTGCCGGTGATGGCGGCGCCGTGGGCTCCACGGCGCTTTGCGTGGCGATGCTGATCGCCTCCGAATTCCTGCCGGTCAGCCTGCTGACCCCGATTGCCGCCGACCTGCAGGCCACCCAGGGATCGGCCGGGCAGGCCATCTCGATGCCCGGTTTGTTCTCGGTGCTCTGGCTCTTGCAGCGCTGGTCACAGGGGATGGCAGCCGGATCAGGCGGGAGGTGCGGGGGTGAGATGAAGGCCGGCGACCGGAAGGCCTTTACTCACCCACTTATGGGGAATAAGCCCGCACCGACGAGGCTCTTGGAGAGGAAAGCCGCAGAAGCCGGACAAAGGCCCGTGAACTGCGGCGTGGCTTTGATGGCGGTCGGCGCGGTGCTGCGAGATGCCTGCCGGTAACCCAGCTTCGCAAAGAACCGCTCTGCCGTCGTGGTGAGAAGAAACAACTCCTCAACTCCCCGGGCGACCGCAAAGGATTCGGCGTAAGCAACCAGTTCCGCACAGAGACAGCGACCACGGAAGGCAGGGGCAACCGCCAGCGAACGTAGCAACCCAACCGGCGAATGGATTTCCAGACCGATAACGGCCACCAAGGCCCCATTATCCCGGACACCGAAGAACTGAGGCGGTGACGAAGATGAGATGTCTTCTACGGGCAATTTACACTGGGACAGGAGGGCGATTACGTCCGGGATCGATAGTTCAGGAGTGATAGGCATCTTATGCGGGCTACCGTTTGAGTTGAGCCGGTCGCTGAGCGCGAGCGGGCGCGAGCGATTGGGTTGGACATTGTTCTCAAGCGCACGAACACACGCCTCGTCGTCGAAACCGTGCAGCACGGCGCTCAGCAGATAGACATCCTTCGGGCCGCGCGGTGGCGGCAGCGCGTCGAAGACATTCGCCGCCTCGAAGCGCATTCGCGTCAGACAGGCGCTCTCGCCGCGCCCGAATTTTTAGCCGCCCCATGTTATTCGCACGGCAACGTCCTTGGCTGGGAAATATTACTGACGGCCTGAAGAATGGCGGTATCGAAGCCATCTCCCTCCCCAGCATGGGGCGTGTATTTCGTGACTTGCACAGCAGCTTCGCCCCTATAGCCACAGCTGCCTTCTTTCGCTTCTCGAGGAATATCCAATAGTTTCTTGGACTCCATATCGTTCGTGAAGCAGAACCAGGCCAAGCGCTTATCGGTTTGTGCGCGCGGCAGTAATTGGGCGGACTCAGCGGACGGATAGAAACATACCAGCCCGCCAAGCATTTCGAGGCTTGTCGGATCGGTGCGATATTCAAAGCGCCCAGACAATGCAAGGCCTGAATCGGCCATGCATTCTCCGGCAAACAAGAGGGCGGTAAGGACTGCAGAGACGGTGGCGCGCATATTCATAGGGGCTAACGCTCGATATTGACTGGCGTCCCGTGAGCGAAGCCCGTGGGACATCCGGTGGATGGAAGGGTCAGGCGAGATGGGGCACGGCGCTCCACACGACCGCATGCGGCTTCACCGAGGCGCACACTGGACCGCCATCGTCCATCGTGCCAAGGACGCGGGCCTCGATGACTCCCTCAGCGGTAGAGAGCGCGGACTCGATGACTTGAAGGGGAATGGCGGCCAGCTTCAGCTTGGCTCGGCGCGTCCAGGGTGAGTCCGCCTGTCCTGCAAGGGTGCCGGAGTTGATGTAAACGAAGCGGTCCGAGGAGGGGCCTTGCGCAAACTCCCCCACGAAGTTGACTGAGCCGTCCGGCAGCGGCGAACCCAGGCGAAGCGAGAACTCGAACTGAATGATCTCTCGCTGATTCGCCAACGGCTCAAGCAGGTCCGACCTGCCGCGTTGCACTGCGAATCGAACACCGGAGGGTGGGTCCACTACAAGGATCCGCATTCGCACCGACTGCGTGGGTTTGGATTTGCTCATGGCGAGAACCTCTTGCCTAACGCTTGGTTAAGGGCTGCAGAACGCAGTCCCGAGCTGGCGAAGCGAGTGGCTTGAGCCAGTTTTTAGAGGGAATTTGTATAGTGGCAAGCACTGCATAACAGTTCAGTAGCCATATTGGTTCATATCTTCCGTAAAGGATTTCGCCAGCCGGTTACGGCAGTCAGACTCATTTGCGCTTTCCCACTCACCACCATACGTTTCACTCATTGAAAGGCAGAATGTGCGCCTGAACTCTTCCCAGTGTACCTTTGCCTCCTGCAAGTTCTTAAGGGCTTCTGTGCCGTCTTGGCCAGGTTCCTGCTCAGCCTCCTTAAGCAATTGAGCAAACCTTGCGCTCATGGTGTGCTCATCCTTTCCCCAGCGCTCAATACTGCTCTCGGCATATTCCGCTTGCGATAAAGCAAAAACCGAACCAGAGGCAAGCATTATAAGTGCAGTTATTATTTTTTCTTTGCAAGCCCATGCCATGACCAATAGAGCCTCTAACTGTTATTAGACACCAAATGGTGAATAACACCCTGAACGGGCGTGGTGGATAAACCGCAGCAGTGTTTTCCCGCTACCGCTCTGCGCTGCAGCTTTCGAGGAGATACAGGAGGGTAGAGAAGGGGATACATCACGGCAGCAACTCCCTTTGCACAAGCCGTTCGGATGCCCCGAGCCTACCTTGCCATCCACAAATAAAACAACCGGGACGCTCGTCGCAGTCCCGGTCGTTTTCAGCCATCAAGCCATGCGCGGCGATTTATTCCCTACTCAACACCCGACCCAGCATCCGATCCCCCTCGATGGTGGTGCGGTTGATCACCCGGCGTACGCCCGGTTTGGTGCCGGTGGTGCAGTGCATGGCGCGCCAGTTGTCCCAGAGGACCATGTCGCCCTGGCGCCACTGGTGGAAGTAGTGGAATTCCGGCTTGCGGGTATGCGCCACCAGGCGTTCGAGCAGTTCGATGGCTTCGTCGTTGCACAGACCGAAGCGCTGCGGGGTGATGATGCGGTCGAGGAACTGCTCGACCACGCCGAGCACCTTGCGGCCGCTGACCGGATGGGTGAGCACCGCCGGGTAGACCGCATCGGCGAAGTCCGGGAAGCCGATATCCGCGGGCTTCTTCGGTAGGCCGGGGCCCGGCACGTAGCCGTCCAGGTCGACGTAGCGCATATGGCGGCGCTGCATGCTGAACGAGTAGGCCACCTCCAGCTTCTCCAGCAGCGTCTTGGTCTGGTCGTCGAGGGCGTCGTAGGCCTTGGCCAGGTCGCCGAAGCCGGTCATGCCGTCTTCGCGGGCGACTTCCACGGCGGTCAGCACGGCGCCGTGGTTGGGGCGGCCGGTGTAGTGCAGGTCGATGTGCCAGTCGAGCCGGCCGACGATCTCCTCGCCGTGGTAGAAGGCGGTGGTGAACCTGTCCTTGGCGCCGCTGTTCTCCAGCACGAAGAGTTCCGGGTACTCATCCGAGGTGGTGACCTTGAGCGGGTGCATCTCCAGCTTGCCGAACAGGCAGCTGAAGCGGATCTGGCTCTCCGGGGTGATCTGCTGGTCGCGGAACAGCAGGATAGCGTGCTCGTACCACAGCGCCTTCAGCTCGGCCTGCAGCGCCTCGCTGTAGGGGCCGTTGATGTCGAAGCCGGAGACTTCGACGCCGACGTTGTTCAGGGGGGTGACGATGAGGCCCATGGTTGCTCTCCTTATTGTCGTTATTCGAGGACGGACGGGTCGTTGCGCAGTTCGCGGCGGGCCATCGCTTCCCAGAGGAAGGGGAAGCCGTTGGCGTCGGCCATCGCCAGGCGTTCGACCACCTCGTCGGCCAGCGGGCGACCGCCGCCGGCCAGCTTGACCTCGTAGGCGCGGCGGCAGCGCCATTCCAGGGTTACCACCCGCAGGTGGGCCTGACGCAGGTCGCGGCCGACCACCAACGCGCCATGGTTGGCCAAGAGCGCCCACTTGGCATCGCCCAGCGCCTCGGCGGCGGACAGGCTGACCTGCTGCTTCTCGAAGGTGCCGGCGTAGTCGTCGTACAGCGGCAGCTCGACGCCGCAGTAGGCACCGGACTGATCAAAGACCGGCGGCACCTGCTGCAGGTCGGCCCAGATGCCGCTCCACCGGGCGTGGTTGTGGATCACCACGTTGGCGTCGGGACGCAGCTCGTGCAGCTGCAGGTGCAGTCCGAGCGCCGGGGTGACGTTCCAGTCGCTGTCGAGGACCTTGCCGTGGCGGTCGAGGGTGACGATGTCGCTGGCGCGCAGCTCGTCCCAGGCCAGCTCCCAGGGGTTGGTGAGGATCGTGCCGTCGCTCTGGCGCACGGTGATATGCCCGGCGATATGGTCGTCCCAGCCCTCGCGCCTGAGCATCCGGCACATCAGCGCGACCTGCGCCTTGGCGCTCAGTTCGGGCAGCAGCGGGCGGGCGCCGGGGTTGGGGGCGAACTTCTCGAGCAGTTGGGCGTTGATGCCCTCGGTTCTTTGCATGGCGGTGCTCCGGTGGTGGCGGGGTGGCTCTTGTCGTGGGATCGATGCTAGAGCCGGGGGCCGGTGCGGGCATTGCCGATGCGGTCAGTTCGATGGCCGATCAGGCCATCCTGGGGGGCAGGGCGGGCCAGTCGCCGCGCGGGGTCTGGTCACAGTCCCTGTAGGGGCGAATTTATTCGCCAAGGGGTGCGAAGCAGCCCCCGAATCGTCAATGGCAGACCTCTGGTCTGCTTGGCGAATAAATTCGCCCCTACACTAACCGGCGCTCAGCCGAGCAGCCGCTCGCGGAAGGCGCTGGGCGAGAGCCCGGTCCACTTCTTGAAGGCGCGGAAGAAGCCCGAGTTGTCGGCGTAGCCGAGCTGCTGGGCGATGCGGGTGATGCTCTGGGTCGGATCGCTGAGCGCCCGCCGGGCATGGATCTCGCGCACCTGGTCGACCAGTTGCTGGTACTGCCAGCCCTGGGCGAGCAGCTTGCGGCTCAGGGTGCGCGGGCTGCAGTGCAGGGCGCTGGCCGCCGCGGCCAGGTCCGGCGGCTCGGCCGGGTTGGCGACGATCATCTGCGACAGCCGCCAGGCCACGTCGCCCTGGTTGCGCTCGATGCTGCGCCGCTCGCACAGGCCGGCGTAGAGGGCGGCGCTCTGCGGGCTGGCGTGGGGCAGGGGCTGGTCGAGGATGGCGGCGTCGAAGAACAGCTGGATGGTCGGGGCATCGAACTGGATCGGGCAGCCGAACACCGCGCGGTACTGCTCGGCGTGCGCGGGCGCGGGGAAGTCGCAGCGCAGGCGGGTGACCGGCAGCGGGCGACCCAGCACCCAGCGGGCGGTTGCGACGATGCTGCCCAGCACGTCCTCCACGGCGAGCAGGCGCAGCGGGCCGAGGTCGTCCTGGACGTGGACCTGGTAGCACCCCTGGCCCTCGATCTCGCTGAACGCGGTGACGATCGAGCGTCCGGAGAAGCGCCCCGGATAGTTCTGGTAGCGCAGGCCGATCTCGCTCGCCTCGCGCAGCGTGCTGCTGCTCATCATCAGGTAGCCGAGCTGGTCGAGGGTGGCCAGCGAGCGCTGGATGCCCAGTTGCAGGCCGAGGCCGCCATTGCCGCTCAGTTGCAGCGCATCGAGCAGCAGCGCGCGGTGCAGCTCGGCGCTGATCAGGGTATCGGGCTGCAGCAGGGCCTTGCCGTCGAGCCGGTGCCGGCGCGCCAGCTGCGCGCTGTCGATGCCCTGGCCCTGCAGGAAGTCGAGCAGCCAGACGATATAGCGGGAGTCGGTATTGATAGGGGCCTCCGGGTGGTCTGCCTTGGCGGGGTGTCCTGGCGCATGAATTCGCCCCAACAAGCCATTCGAATCCGCGGACGCCCGAAGCGGGGCCCAGGCGCTCGCGGTGCCGCCGGTGCGGGTGCGCTTGAATAGAGGGCCAAGTGTGCAAGCCGGTCCTGCGGCGGTAATCCTCGAAATGGACTAGAGCTTCGACCCGCAGGCGGCTGTCCAGACGCTTGAGGAAGGCGCGGCCGATGGCGCGTCTGTGCCGGCAGTCGCGGAGAAAGTCGGGCAGGGCGCGGAAGGTCCGTGGTCCTCCAGTCCCGCAAACAGCACCTGCGGATCCGCCTATTCGGCGAGCGCCCGGCAGCCGACCTCGCCGGCACCTTTTACTCCTGCTTGCCACTCGACTCGGCCACATGGCGTCGCCTGTCGGCGCAGGGCTACGCCACCTCCCTTTGCTTAGTCTCAACGGACGATGAGTCCCTGGCGTGGCCTGCTCAGAATCGCTCCAAGTCATGAAACGACCTTTCAGGAGCAGGGGCATGATCGACATCCGTGGATTGAGTTATTTCGTTGCCCAGGTCGGCAATCTCGGCGACTGGCAGTGCTACGCCGAGGACGTGCTGGGCATGCCGACCAGCCCCGCGCCGGGCGGCGGCCTGTACGTGAAGATGGACGAGCGGCCGTTCCGCATGCTGGTGGTCGAGGGCGATGCGCCGCGCTACCTGGCCTCGGGCTGGGAGCTGGCCAATGGGGCGGCGTTCCGCAACGCCATCGCGCACCTCGAGGCCAAGGGCGTCAAGTGGCAGGCCGGCAGCGCCGAGGAGATCGAGCAGCGCGGCGTGCAGGCGCTGGCCATCGTCGTCGATCCGGCGGGCAACCGGCACGAGCTGAGCTGGGGCCATCGCTCCGACTGCCTGCCGTTCGTCTCGCCGCAGGGCGTGCCGCGCTTCGTCACCGGCGCCATGGGCCTCGGTCACACCGTGCTGCCGGCGCCGAACTTCGACGCCACCCTGGCTTTTGCCACCGAGGTGCTCGGCTTCGAGGTCTCCGACATCTTCAACTTCCGCCCGGACCCCAGCGCCCCGGCGACCCGCATCCACTTCCTGCACTGCGCCAACGCCCGCCACCACAGCCTGGCGCTGGCCGAGTACCCGGTGCCGAGCGGCTGCGTGCACGTGATGGTCGAGGTCGACTCGATGACCGAGGTGGGCCGCGCCCACGACCGCATGCAGGCGCACGGGGTGGCGCTGTCGGCGACCCTCGGCCAGCACCTCAACGACCGCATGACCAGTTTCTACATGAAGACCCCCTCGGGCTTCGACCTGGAGTACGGCTACGGCGGCCTGCAGCTCGACTGGGCCGAACACAGCGCCTTCGAGTTCACCCGCGTGAGCATCTGGGGCCACGACTTCTCCGCCGGCCGGCAATAAGGAGCACATAGATGAACAAGCAACTGACGGCGGCCGATGCGGTCGCCCAACTGCGCGACGGCATGACCGTCGGCTTCGGCGGCTGGGGCCCGCGGCGCAAGCCGATGGCCATCGTCCGCGAGATCCTCCGCTCGGACGTCAAGGACCTCACCGTGGTCGCCTACGGCGGTCCCGAGGTCGGCATGCTGTGCGCCGCCGGCAAGGTGAAGAAGCTGGTGTTCGGTTTCGCCACCCTCGACGCCATCCCGCTGGAGCCCTGGTACCGCAAGTGCCGCGAGGCCGGCCAGCTCACCGAGCTGATGGAGCTGGACGAGGGCATGTTCGAGTGGGGCCTGCGCGCCGCCGGCATGCGCCTGCCGTTCCTGCCGACCCGCTGTGGCCTGGCCACCGACGTGCTGACCCACAGCCCGGAGCTGAAGACCGTGCAGTCGCCCTACGCCGACGGCGAGGTGCTGCTGGCCATGCCGGCGCTGAACCTCGACGTGGCCTTCCTGCACGTCAACGACGCCGACCGCCTGGGCAACACCCTGGTGACCGGCCCGGACCCGTACTTCGACCACCTGTTCGCCCGCGCCGCCCAGCAGTGCTTCGTGTCCTGCGAGCGCCTGCACGAGCGCTTCGCGTTGACCGCCGAGCAGGCGCGCAACAACACCTTCGAGCGCTACCTGGTAACCGGCGTGGTGCACGCGCCCTTGGGCGCCCACCCGACCTCCTGCCCGTCCGACTATGGCTGGGACATGAGCCACTTCAAGCGCTACGCCGCCAGCGCGGCGGAAGAGGGCGGCTGGCAGGCCTACGTCGACGAGTTCGTGAACGTGAGCGAGTCGGCCTACCAGGAAAAGAACGGCGGCGCCGAGCGCCTGGGCAAGCTGCCCCTGCCGGTGTTCTGAGGAGAACGAGCGATGACCGATACCTGTGATTTCACCCTGGCCGAACTGCTGATCGTCGCCGCCTCGGAAGCCTGGCGCGGCAACGGCGAGGTGCTGGCCTCGGGCCTGGGCGTGATCCCGCGCCTGGGCGCGAGCCTGGCCAAGCTCACCCACAGCCCGGAACTCTTGATGACCGACAGCGAGGCGTTCCTGGTCGAGGAGCCGATCCCGCTCGGCCCGCGCGGCGACTACGTGCCCAAGTACTCCGGCTGCATGAGCTTCGAGCGCGTGTTCGAGTGCGTGTGGGGCGGCCGCCGCCACGCGATGATCGGCCCGACCCAGGTCGACCGCTGGGGCCAGACCAACCTGTCCGCGGTCGGCGACTACCGCCAGCCGAAGATCGCCATGCTCGGCGTGCGCGGCCTGCCGGGCAACAGCATCAACCACATCAACTCGTTCTTCATCCCCAGCCACAACAAGCGGGTGTTCGTCGCCGGCGAGGTGGACATGGTCTCCGGCGTCGGCTTCAAGGCCGAGCGCTGGGAGCAGGGCGTGCGCCGCGACCTGATGGACATCCGCCGCGTGGTCACCGACCTGTGCGTGATGGACTTCGAAGGCCCCGACCGTGCGGTGCGCGTGCGCTCGCTGCATCCGGGCGTGACCTTCGAGGAAGTGCAGGACAACACCGGCTTCCCGCTGCTCAAGGCCGACGACATGGGCGAAACCGCCCATCCGACCGCCGAGCAGCTGGCGATCATCCGCCGCCTCGACCCGCACGACCTGCGTGCCTCCGCCCTCAAGGGCAATCCGCCCGGCATCCGTGCCGCCACCCCGGCCTGAGGAGTCGACCATGAGCGTCCCGAGCAGCGACAGCGAATTCGTCACCCGCGCCGATGCCTCGGTCTACGAGACCGACGAGCCGGTGCTCTACAGCGTGGCCGATGGCATCGCCACCCTGACCATGAACCGTCCGGGGTTCAACAACGCGCAGAACTCGCAGATGACCTACGCCCTCGACGCGGCCCTGCGCCGCGCCGTGGACGACGACGCGGTCAAGGTCATCGTGCTGTGTGGCGCCGGCAAGCACTTCTCCGCCGGCCACGACATCGGCACGCCGGGACGCGACATCAACAAGCCGTTCGAGCGTGCCCACCTGTGGTGGGACCACACCAACAAGCCCGGCGGCGAGTACCTGTACGCCCGCGAGCAGGAGGTTTACCTCGGCATGTGCCGGCGCTGGCGCGAGCTGCCCAAGCCGACCATCGCCATGGTGCAGGGCGCCTGCATCGCCGGCGGCCTGATGCTGGCCTGGGTCTGCGACCTGATCGTGGCCAGCGACGACGCCTTCTTCCAGGACCCGGTGGTGCGCATGGGCATTCCGGGAGTGGAGTACTTCGCCCATCCCTACGAGATGAACCCGCGCATCGCCAAGGAATTCCTCATGTGCGGCGACCGCATGCCGGCCAGCCGTGCCTATGAGGTGGGCATGGTCAACCGCGTGGTGCCGCGCGACGAGCTTGCCGCCACCACCTACGCGCTGGCTTTGAGGATCGCCGGCCAGCCGCGCATGGGCCTGGCGCTGACCAAGCAGGCGATCAACCACGTCGAGGACCTGGCCGGCAAGCGCACCGCCATGGACGCGGTGTTCGCCTGGCACCACTTCGCCCACGTGCACAACGAGCTGCTGTCCGGCGACAAGCTGGGCGGCTATGACGCCAAGGCCATGGCCAAGGCCAACAAGCAGGCCGCCAGCGAAGGGGAAAGCGCATGAGTGCCCTGCTGCAGACCCCGCTGACCGAGGCGCTCGGCTGCCGCTACCCGATCGTGCAGACCGCGATGGGCTTTGTGGCCGACGCCAACCTGGTGATCGCCACCACCCGCGCGGGCGGTTTCGGCTTCCTCGCCGGGGCGACCATCCCGGCCGCCGAGCTGGAAGGCGAGATCCAGAAGGTGATCAAGGCCACCGGCGGTAGCAACTTCGGCCTCAACTTCCACATGTTCCAGGAAAACGCGGCGCAGTGCGTGGATCTGGCGATCCAGTACCGCCTGCGCGCGGTGAGCTACGGCCGCGGTCCGGACAAGCAGACCATCGCCCGCTTCAAGGCCGCCGGCGTGCTGTGCATCCCCACCGTCGGCGCGCTCAAGCACGCGCAGAAGGCCGTGGAGCTGGGCGCCGACCTGATCACCATCCAGGGCGGCGAGGGCGGCGGCCACACTGGCGGCGTGCCGACCACCATCCTGCTGCCGCAGGTGCTCGATGCGGTCAAGGTGCCGGTGATCGCCGCCGGCGGCTACTCCACCGGCCGCGGCCTGGCCTCGGCGCTGGCCGCCGGCGCCGCCGGCATCGCCATGGGTACGCGCTTCCTGATGACCAGCGATTCGCCCACCCCCAAGGCGACCCTGCAGCGCTACCTGGCGGTCAACGACCCGCAGCGCATCCGCGTCACCCTGGCGGTGGACGGCATGCGCCACCGGATGATCGACAACCCGTTCATCAACCGCCTGGAAGGCGCCGGGCCGTTCGGCCGCCTGCGCATCGCCCTGGGCAGCGCCTGGCAGTGGAAGCAGCAGACCGGCATGAGCCTCACGCACATGCTCGGCGTGCTGCGCCAGGCGCTCAAGGAAGACCCGGGCGCGGTGTCGCAGACGGTGATGGCCGCCAACCAGCCGGTGCTGCTGCAGCGCTCGATGGTCGACGGTTACCCCGACGAGGGGATCCTGCCCAGCGGCCAGGTGGCCGCCGCCATCGGCGAGCTGCAGAGCTGCCAGCAACTGATCGACGAGATGGTCGCCGAGGCCGAGCGCTGCCTGGCCGCGCTCTGCGCCCGCCAGGCAGCGGCGAAGACCGCGCCGGCCATCTCCTGAACCCCGCCATGCCTACCAGGAGCCAACAACAATGAGCCAGGCATTCACTACCCGTATCGAGGCGGGCATTGCCGAACTGACGATCGCCAAGCCGCCGGTCAACGCGCTGGACAGCCAGGAATGGCTGGCGCTGGCGCGCTCGATCGACGAGCTGGGCGCCAATCCCGAGGTGCGCGTCATCGTCATCCGCGCCGAGGGCCGCGGCTTCTGCGCCGGGGTCGACATCAAGGAGCTCGACGCCCATCCCGAGCGCATCGTCGCGGTCAACAAGGGCAACTACGAGACCTTCCGCGCCGTGCACCGCAGCCCGGTGCCGGTGATCGTCGCGGTGCACGGCTTCGTGCTCGGCGGCGGCATCGGCATCACCGGCGCGGCCGACATCGTGGTCGCCGCCGAGTGCGCCACCTTCGCCCTGCCGGAAGTCGACCGCGGCGCCATGGGCGGCGGCGCCCACCTGCAGCGCCTGTTCCCGGTGCAGAAGGTCCGCTACCTGTTCTTCACCGGCGAGAAGATCGGCGCTCGGGACGCGGAGCGCTACGGCTTTATCGAGCGCGTGGTACCGAAGGAAGAGCTGCGCGAGGCCGCCCTGGAGATCGCCGCGAAGATCGCCGCCAAGAGCCCGGCGATGATCCGCATCGCCAAGGAAGCCCTCAACGGCATCGAGGACGGCAACCTCGAAGACAAGTACCGCTGGGAGCAGGGTTTCACCCTGCAGGCCTACACCAGCCCGGACTCCGCGGAGACCCGCCGGGCCTTCGTCGAGAAGCGCGACGCCAAGTTCTGAGGACGCACCATGGATCTTGCCTATACCCCCAAACAGAAGGCCTTCCGCGCCGAGGTGCGGGCCTGGCTGGCGGACAACCTGCCGCGCGAGCCACTGGCCAGCTACGACACCCGTGAAGGCTTCGAACAACACCGCGAATGGGAAAGCCGCCTGTTCGACGCCCGCCTGTCCATGGTGATGTGGCCGGCCGAGCTGGGCGGACGCGGCTGCGACCTCACCGAATGGCTGATCTTCGAGGAGGAGTACTACGGCGCCGGCGCGCCGATGCGCGTCAACCAGAACGGCCAGCTGCTGCTCGGCCCGACCCTGATGGAGTTCGGCACCGAGGAGCAGAAGCAGCGCTTCCTGCCGCGCATGGCCGCCAGCGCCGACATGTGGGCGCAGGGCTGGTCGGAGCCGAACGCCGGCTCGGACATGGCGGCGATCACCAGCAAGGCGATCCGCGACGGCGACCACTACGTGCTCAACGGCCAGAAGACCTGGTCGACCCGCGCGATCTTCGCCGACTGGCTGTTCGGCCTGTTCCGCAGCGACCCGGCCTCCAGCCGCCACCACGGCCTGAGCTTCCTGCTGGTGCCGCTGGACACCCCCGGCGTGACCATCCGCCCGATCAAGGCGCTCAACGGCAAGGACGCCTTCGCCGAAGTGTTCTTCGACGACGTGCGCGTGCCGGTGGAGAACCGCATCGGCGCCGAAGGGCAGGGCTGGCACGTGGCCATGGCCACCGCCGGCTTCGAGCGCGGCCTGCTGCTGCGCTCGCCGGCCCGTTTCCAGGCCACCGCGCGCAAGCTGGTCGAGCTGTACCGCGCCAACCAGGCCAGCGCCGACCGCGACCCAAGCATCCGCGAGGCGGTCAGCCAGGCGTGGATGGACGCCGAGGCCTACGCGCTGTCCGCCTACCACACGGTCGGCCGCCTGGCGCGCGGCGCGCGCATCGGCGCCGAGTCGAGCACCAACAAGATCTTCTGGTCCGAACTGGACCTGCGCATGCACGAGACGGCGATGCGCATCCTCGGCGCGCGCGGCGAGCTGCTGGAGAACGCGGAGGGCGAGGCCAACTACTGGCTGGAGGGCTTCCTGTTCGCCCAGGCCGGGCCGATCTACGCCGGCACCAACGAGATCCAGCGCAACATCATCGCCGAGCGCATGCTCGGCCTGCCGAAGTAAGGAGCGGGCCATGGACTTCACCTTCAACGACGATCAGCTCGCCTTCCGCGAGGCGATCAGCCGCTTCCTGATGACCGAGGCGGCCCCCGAGATGCTGCGCGACGTCTGGGAAACCGACGCCGGCCGCTCCCCGGAGCTGCGCACCAAGATCGCCGAGCAGGGCCTCACCGCCCTGTCGGTTCCCGAAGCCTGCGGCGGCCTGGGCATGGACGACGTCGCCTGGTCGCTGATGACCCAGGAGCTGGGCTACTACGCGATCCCCGATTCGCTGGCCGACACCGCCTACGTGGCAGCCGGTCTGCTGACCGCACTGGGCGCCGATGTCGCCGGTCGCGACGAGACCCTGGCGCAGATCGCCGACGGCAGCATCCGCGTCGCCGTCGGCCATCCGGTCAACCCGCTGGTGGCCGACGCCCACCTGGCCAGCCACCTTCTGCTCGCCCACGGCGACGAGGTGCACCTGGTGCCGCGCCAGCTGGTCGACGTGGTCGCCACGCCGAGCATCGACGCCTCGCGCCGCCTAAGCCAGGTGGTCTGGGAGCCGACTTCGGCGACCCGCGTGGCCGCAGGCGAGCAGGGCCGCGCGCTGTGGGCGCAGACCCTGGATCGCGGCGCCCTGGCGGTGGCCGGCCAGGCCCTCGGCCTGGCCCAGCGCATGCTCGACCTGTCGGTCGACTACGTCGCCCAGCGCAAGCAGTTCGGCAAGCCGATCGGCAGCTTCCAGGCGGTCAAGCACCACCTGGCCGACGTCGCCACCCAGATCGAGTTCGCCAAGCCGGTGCTCTATCGCGCCGCCCACGCCCTGGCCAACGGCGCCCGCGACGCCGCGGTGCACGTCTCCCACGCCAAGCTGGCCTGCGCCGAGGCGGGCTGGCTGTCGGCCCGCCACGGCATCCAGGTGCACGGCGCCATGGGTTACACCTGGGAAGTCGACCTGCAGATGTTCATGAAGCGCGCCTGGGCGCTGGACGCCTCCTGGGGCGACCGCGCCTTCCACAAGTCCCGCGTGGCCGCCTGCGTGCTGGCCGACGGCGCCCCGCTGGGGCCGGGCCATACCTTCGAGGAGTGAACCATGGCCGAAGCCTATATCGTCGACGTCCTGCGCAGCCCGACCGGCAAGCGCAAGGGCGGTCTGTCCCACGTGCACGCCATCGACCTCGGCGCCCATGTGCTCAAGGCGCTGGTCGAGCGCAATCCGATCCCGGCCTTCGAGTACGACGACGTCGTGTTCGGCTGCGTCGACACCATCGGCTCGCAGGCCGGTGACATCGCCCGCACCAGCTGGCTGGCCGCCGGCCTGCCGCTCAACGTGCCGGGCACCACCGTGGACCGCCAGTGCGGTTCCTCGCAGCAGGCCATCCACTTCGCCGCCCAGGCGGTGATGAGCGGCACCCAGGACGTGGTGGCGGTCGGCGGCGTGCAGACCATGACGCAGATCCCGATCTCCTCGGCGATGCTGGCCGGCCAGCCGCTGGGCTTCGCCGACCCGTTCTCCGGCAGCAAGGGTTGGCAGGCGCGCTTCGGCGACCAGCCGGTCAACCAGTTCTACGCCGCCCAGCGCATCGCCGACCACTGGGGTATCAGCCGCGAACAAATGGAAGCCTTCGCCCTGGAGAGCCACCAGCGCGCCCTGAGCGCCATCGCCAAAGGCCGCTTCACCCGCGAGATCGTCCCGCTGGAAGGCGTCTGGTACGACGAGACGCCGCGCGAGACCACCCTGGAGAAGATGGCCAGCCTGGAGCCGGTGGGCGCGGAATATCCGTCGATCACCGCCGCGGTATCCAGCCAGACCTGCGACGCCTCGGCGGCGCTGCTGATCGTTTCCGAGGCGGCGCTCAAGCGCTACGGCCTGACCCCGCGGGCGCGCATCCACCACATCAGCGTGCGCGGCGACGACCCGATCTGGCACCTCACCGCGCCGATCGAGGCGACCCGCTTTGCGCTGAAGAAGGCCGGTATGACCATGGCCGACATCGACCGCGTGGAGATCAACGAGGCGTTCGCCTCGGTGGTGATGGCCTGGGCCAAGGAGCTGGACTACGACCCGGCGCGCACCAACGCCAACGGCGGCGCCATCGCCCTCGGCCACCCGCTGGGCGCCACCGGCGCGCGGCTGATGACCACGCTGCTGCACGAACTGGAATGCACCGGCGGCCGCTACGGCCTGCAGACCATGTGCGAGGGCGGCGGCCAGGCGAACGTGACCATTATCGAAAGGCTTTAACTCCGGCCGCGATCAACCGTAGGTGATTGATCGTGCCCACGCTCCAGCGTGGGTACGCAGCCCGGGCCGCTCTGCGGCCACGGGCGCGGAGCGCCCGCCCAGGGGGCTCCCACGCAGGAGCGTGGGAGCCATCACTGACAGTGAACCAATCGATCGTGCCCACGCTCCAGCGTGGGTACGCAGCCCGGGCCGCTCTGCGGCCACGGGCGCGGAGCGCCCGCCCAGGGGCTCCCACGCAGGAGCGTGGGAGCCATCAGGAATGGGGGGCGCCGACTGCTGACCCGAATATAGAGAACAAGGACAACAAACCATGGCTATCTGTGCAGGAAGAACCGTGATCATCACCGGCGCCGGCGGCGGGCTGGGCCGCGCCTACGCGCTGGCCTTCGCCGCCGAGGGCGCCAACGTGGTGGTCAACGACATTCGTCAAGCCGCCGCCGACGACGTCGCCGGCGAGATCCGTGCCGCCGGCGGGCAGGCCATCGCCAACGCCGACGACATCACCCGCCTGGAAAGCGCCCAGCGCATCGTCGACGCCGCCCTGGCGGCGTTCGGCGAGGTGCACGTGCTGGTCAACAACGCCGGCATCCTGCGCGACCGCATGTTCCTCAGCCTCAGCGAAGAAGACTGGGACCTGGTCATGCAGGTGCACCTCAAGGGCCACTTCTGCCTGGCCAACATCCTCGCCCGCCGCTGGCGCGACCAGGCCAAGGCCGGCCAGATGGTCGACGCGCGGATCATCAACACCAGCTCCGGCGCCGGCCTGCAGGGTTCGGTCGGGCAGTCCAACTACTCGGCCGCCAAGGGCGGCGTCGCCGCGCTGACCCTGGTGCAGGCTGCGGAACTCGCCCGCTACGGCGTCACCGCCAACGCCCTGGCGCCGGCGGCGCGCACCGCGATGACCGAGAGCGCCATGGCCGAAGTGGTGAAGAAGCCCGAAGACGGCAGCTTCGACCTGTGGGCGGCGGAGAACGTCGCCCCGCTGGTGGTCTGGCTGGGCAGCGCGCAATCGCGCCACGTCACCGGCCAGGTGTTCGAGAGCCAGGGCGGACGCATCTCCCTGGGCGACGGCTGGCGCACCGGCGTCACCCGCGACAAGGGCGCACGCTGGCTGCCGGAGGAAATCGGCGCGGCGGTCGACGAGATCCTCGCCGAAGCGCCCAAGGCGCAGAAGGTGTGGGGGACCTGAGGGCAGGAGGCTGACGCCGGCCCTGGCTTCAGCCTCAGGCCGACGGGGAACTCTCGCCGTCCTGGGCGGCGAGCTGTTCCCTGGCGAGCTGCTCGATGCAGTCGAACACCGCCTCCGGCACCGTGTACTGGAACTGCCGGCGGCGGTTCTGCGACACCACCCCGTTGTTGCTCAGACACATCATCACCAGGTTGGCGAGATCGCTGCCGCGCACGTCGTAGCGCTCGTCCACGGCCCTGTAGACCGCATCGTAGCGGGCGAGGAACAGGGTTTCCTCGTGCAGCTCGACCTCCAGCGCCCGCCGGGCCATCTCCAGGGTGAAGGCCACGCCCAGGGTGGCATCCCAGTAGCGGTATATGGCGGGATGGCCGACGAACTCGAACGTCAGGTTCTCGGCATCCAGCCAGCGCACCTCCCAGAACTCGCGGGCCGCCCGCGAGAAGTCCTGCAGGGCATCCAGATAGCGCTTCTCTTCCCGTTTCATGGCCACCGAGACCGGCAGCAGCAGGCCGTTCTCCAGCGCGCCGGCCCGGCACAGGCTGTGATGGACCAGGAAGCGCGACAGGCGGCCGTTGCCGTCCATGAAGGGGTGCAGCAGCACGAAGCCGAACGAGACGACGCCGGCCGCCACCAGCGGGTCGATCGCGGAGGCCGCGTCGTTGGCGAAGGCCATCAGCTCGTCCATCAGCTCGCGGCACAGCTCGGGAGGCGGCGGCACATAGGTGACGCCCGCGGCGCCGCGGGAGCCGTTGCTCAGGTAGTTCTGTTCGTGACGGAAGGCCGCCGCCAGATCCAGCGGATTGCTCACGGCGGCATTCTGCAGACCGACCAGATAGTCCTCGCTGAGCGGACGGCGGTCATGGGCCTGGCGCAGCAGACGGATGAAGCGCCTGGACTTCTCCTCGCTGGCCGCCTCGCGCTCGATGGCGAAGGAATCCCTGGTTTCGTGCAGGTAGGCCCAGTTGATCGCGCGATCCATCATCACCGGCGGCAGGGACTGGATGAAGGCTCGGGCCCGGCCGAGGATGTCGTGGCCGAGCAGCTCCTCGATCTCCGCGGTGCGCTCGACGGTTGCGCAGTAGTTCAGGCTGCCGATGCCGTTGAACTCGACCCGCCAGCGCGAATTGCGCCGGGCGGGACCGGTGACATAGCGCTCGGGGTCGAACAGCGGGATGAACTTGCCGGCCACCGGCTTCGGCTGGGCGATCTGCACGCCGGTGAAAGCCTCGCGCAGGAAACAGGCCTTGCGCAGGTAGATGCCATTCGGCGCGCTCGCCAGGGCGGCCTCGAAGACCGCCACCGGAATCTCCGGCAGGGCCTGGGCCAGTACGCTGAGGTTGATGCCTTCGTGCTTGATCGCGAAGAGCACGTGGCCGAGGTGGTCGCCCTCGGCCGGGGCCATGGCTTGTGGCACCGAAAGGGTGTCGCCTATTCTCGTCAGGCGGGTCACCGGCCGTACCTGCGCCGGGCAGCGCAGCGGCAAGGCGGCCAGTTTCAGGGCATCCAGCAGATAGCCATAGCCAACGGCGCTCATCGTTCCCCCGGTTTTCGCACAGTTTTTCCGTTGCCCGGCAGATTCTCTTGAGCGAGCACGGAAAATCTTCAGATTTCGCGAGTATGCGCATTTTTTCTTAACTTCGCAGCCGACCTGATCGCGCAAACGCCAGCGCCTGCGTTTCCCACTCCCGTCCATATTGACGATGTGACGCCCCCGAACGCCCCGTATACCTGTGGCAGACCCTGAACAATGAGGTTTCTGCCATGCGACAAGCTCCCCCCTACGTGCCCGGCCACCAGCTGCTGGCCGGCAAGTCCGTTCTGATCACCGCCGCCGCCGGCGCCGGCATCGGCTTCGCCGCCGCCAAGCGCTGTGCGGAGGAGGGCTGCCGGACGCTGATGATTTCCGACATCCACCCGCGCCGTCTGGAAGAGGCGGTCGAGCGCCTCAAGGCGGAGACCGGGCTTGCCGCGGTGTACGGGCAGCTGTGCAACGTCGCCGTGGAAGAAGAAGTGCAGGCGCTGATCGCCGCCGCCGAGGAGAGCCTGGGCGGTGTCGACGTGCTGATCAACAACGCCGGCCTCGGCGGCCAGAAGCGCGTCACCGAGATGAGCGACGAGGAGTGGTCGCGGGTCCTCGACATCACCCTGACCGGCACCTTCCGCATGACCCGCGCGATGCTGCCGCACATGCAGGGCCGCGGCCGCGGGGTGATCGTCAACAACGCCTCGGTGCTCGGCTGGCGCGCCCAGAAGGAGCAGGCCCACTACGCTGCGGCCAAGGCCGGGGTGATGGCGCTGACCCGTTGCAGCGCCCTGGAGGCCGCCGAGTTCGGCGTGCGCATCAACGCGGTATCGCCGTCGATTGCCCTGCACGACTTCCTCAAGAAGGCCTCCAGCGAGGAGCTGCTCGCCCAGCTGGCCAGCCGCGAGGCCTTCGGCCGCGCCGCCGAGGTCTGGGAAGTGGCCAACGTGATGGTCTTCCTGGCCAGCGACTACGCCTCCTACATGACCGGCGAAGTGCTGTCGGTCAGCTCCCAGCAGGCCTGAGGAACGCGCCATGACCACCGTCTTTTCCAGCGCCGAACAACTGCTCGCCGCCCAGGGCCGGGAGCTGGGCGCCACCGACTGGATCGAGATCGACCAGGCGCGGGTCAACCTGTTCGCCGAGGCCACCGGCGACCACCAGTGGATCCACGTCGACCCCGAGCGCGCCGCCAGCGGCCCGTTCGGCGGCTGCATCGCCCACGGCTACCTGACCCTCTCCCTGGTCAACCTGTTCCTGCCGCAGCTGATCCAGGTCGACAACCTGCGCATGGGCGTCAACTACGGCTGCGACCGCGTGCGCTTCCCTGCGGCGGTCAGGGTCGGCGCACGCGTGCGCGGCCGCGCCGAGATCGTCGGCGTCGAGGCGATCGGCGCGGCGGTGCAGGCCACCGTGCGCGTCAGCGTCGAGATCGAGGGCGGCGAGCGCCCGGGCTGCGTGGTCGACACCATCAGCCGCTACACCTTCAACTGAGCGAGAGATTCCCCATGCAAGCCAATCCGAACGATGCGGTGATCGTATCCACCGCGCGCACCGCGCTGACCAAGTCCTTCCGCGGCTCCTTCAACGATACCGAGGCGCCGGTGCTCGGCGGCCACGTGGTGCGCGCGGTGGTCGAGCGCGCCGGCATCGAGCCGGGCGCGGTGGAGGACGTGATCATGGGCGCGGCGGTGCAGCAGGGCACCCAGGCCTACAACATCGGCCGCCTGTGCGCCTACACCGGCGGCCTGCCGGACACGGTGCCGGGCATGGCGCTGGACCGCATGTGCGCCTCCGGCCTGATGACCATCGGCGTCGCCGCCAAGGGCATCATGACCGGCGAGCTGAGCGTGGCGGTGGCCGGCGGCGTCGAGTCGCTGTCGCTGACCCAGACCAAGCACAAGAACAGCTACCGTGCGCAGTCGCTGGCGGTGCAGGAAGTGGTGCCGGCAGCCTACATCCCCATGCTGGAGACTGCCGAGATCGTCTCGCGCCGCTACGGCATCTCGCGCGCCGCCCAGGACGAGTATTCCCTGCAGAGCCAGCAGCGCACCGCCGCGGCGCAGGCCGCCGGGCTGTTCGCCGACGAGATCGTGCCGCTCGCCGCGCGCAAGCTGTGCTTCGACAAGGAGGGCAACCCGACCGGCCACGAGGAAGTGCTCGCCACCCGCGACGAGTGCAACCGCCCCTCGACCACCCTGGAGGATCTGGCCGCGCTCAAGCCGGTATGGAAGGACGGCAAGTGGGTGCAGCAGGGCGAGTTCATCACCGCCGGCAACGCCTCGCAGTTCTCCGACGGCGCCGCGGCGACCCTGCTGATGAGCCGCGCCGAGGCGGCGCGCCGTGGTCTGGCGCCGCTCGGCGTGTACCGCGGCATCGCCGTGGCCGGCTGCGCGCCGGAGGAGATGGGCATCGGTCCGGTGTTCGCGGTGCCCAAGCTGCTCAAGCGCTTCGGCCTGACCGTGGCCGACATCGGCCTGTGGGAGATCAACGAGGCCTTCGCCTGCCAGGTGATCCACTGCCGCGACGTACTGGGCATCCCCAACGACCGCCTGAACGTCAACGGCGGCGCCATCGCCATCGGCCACCCGTTCGGCATGTCCGGCGCGCGCATGGTCGGCCACGCCCTGCTGGAAGGTCGCCGCCGCGGCGTGCGTTACGTGGTGGTGGCGATGTGCATCGGCGGCGGCATGGGTGCGGCTGGATTGTTCGAGATCGCCTGAGGCCGGGCGTTGTAGGGGCGAATTCATTCGCCGAGCAGGCCAACGGCCTGCGCTTGGTGGTTCGGGGGGCGCTTCGCGCCCCTTGGCGAATGAATTCGCCCCTACAGGGTCATGCGCTGGCCTCGCCCTCGGCGGCTTAGCGCCGCCGGATTGTTCGGACTCGCCTGAGTCCCAGCGCTGTCGGGGCGAATTCGTGCGCCCCGATGCCTCGCCAGCAAGGCGCATGAATTCGCCCCCGCAACCATCCGCCCCATCCCCCATCTGCGCCGGCGTACTCCTTATGGACGATGCCTGCGCAGGCTCCCCCTGCCGACTATCCGTTCGTGAGATCGCCTGCGTCGCCCCCGGACGTTCCGGCGGGCCATTACAAGAACAAGGGATAGGAAGCACATGAAAGCACTCAATCGTCTGTGGAGGTCGACATGCGCCAGTTGATCGCCTACGCCATGTCGGCGGTGGTCGCGGCGACCGCCGCGTACGCCTTCTCGCACCGCACACCGCCGCCCCTGCCGGCTACCCAGTTGCGCACCGACCGCCTGCTGATCAACGACATGGCGGTCGACGGCCGTCGCGTGGTCGCCGTTGGCGAGCAGGGCATCGTCCTCACCAGCGACGATCTGGGCGAAACCTGGCAGCAGGCCAGCATCGAGCCGCGCCGCAGCAGCTCGCTGACCGGCGTGGTGGTGCTCTCCGCCGACCACCTGGTGGCGGTCGGCCACGACGGCTGGATCCTGCGCTCCGAGAACGGCGGCAAGAGCTGGCAGGAGGTGCGGATCGACAGCGAGCTGGCCGAGCCGCTGCTCGGCGTCTGGGCCGGCGACGCCAACCACGTGGTGGCCTACGGCAGCTACGGCAAGTTCTTCGTCTCCGCCGACGGCGGCAAGACCTGGCAGGCCCGCGAGCTGCCGGTCGACGGCTATCACCTCAACGGCATGGACGGCGGCGCCGACGGCCGGCAGATGCTGGTCGGCGAGCAGGGCACGGTGCTGCGCTCGGCCGACGGCGGGCAGACCTGGGAGGCGCTGCCGGCCTTCTACAACGGCTCGCTGTTCGGCGTGGCGCGCCTGTCCACCGAGCGCTGGCTGGCCTATGGCATGCGCGGCCACGTGTTCGTCAGCCACGACTTCGGCCAGAACTGGACACAGATTCCGCTCGGCCATAGCTCGCCGCTCTACGGCCACGCCCGGCTGCCCGGTCAGACCGGGGTGCTGGTGGTCGGCGCCGGTGGGGTGGTCACCCGCTTCGACGGCCAGGGCCATCTGGTCGACAGCCTGCGCCTGAAGAGCCTGGGCACCCTGACCTCGGTATCGGCGCTCGACGAGCGGGTGCTGGTGGTCGGCGGCGAGCAGGGCGTGTTCAAGAGTTTCCGCGGCGGCGTAACCGTCGCGAAGGACTGAGGGTGACGTGATGAAAGGACAAACCTCCCGGGTGGACCGCTGGGTCGAGGCCTGTGCCGACCTGCTGATGGCCCACCGTCGCGGACTGATGGCGGTGTTCCTCGCCATCACCCTGGGCCTGGGCTACAGCGCCCTGCAGACCCGCCTGGACCCCGGCTTCAACAAGCTGATCCCGCTGCGCCATGAGTACATGGTGAACTTCCTCGAATACAGCAAGAGCTTCACCGGCGCCAACCGCTTCCTGGTCAGCGTGCGCTGGAAGGGCGAGGGCGACATCTACAACCCGGTGTTCCTGCAGACCCTGCGCAAGGTCACCGACGACGTGTTCTTCACCTCCGGGGTCAGCCGCTCCAGCGTGACCTCGCTGTTCACCCCCAACGTGCAGTACGTCGAGGTGACCGAGGAGGGCTTCTTCGGCGACGTGGTGGTGCCGCCGCGCTTCGGCGGCACCCTCGAGGACCTCGAACAGGTACGCAACAACACCGCGCGCTCCGGGCAGATCGGTCGCCTGGTGGCCAACGACCTGAAGTCGGCCATGGTGCGCGCCGACCTGCAGGACGTCGATCCGAAGACCGGCGAGAAGGTTTCCTACACGGAGGTGGCCAAGCGCCTGGAGGAGATCCGCGCGAAATACAACAGCGATCAGATCGAGATCAACGTGGTCGGCTTCGCCAAGCTCGTCGGCGACGTGGTCGATGGCCTGGGCGCGGTGATGGGCTTCTTCGTGGTCGCCTTCCTGATCACCGCCGGGTTGCTGTGGGGCTACTCGCGCTCGCTGAAGATGACCGTGGTGGCGCTGGTGGTGGCGCTGCTGCCGGTGGTCTGGCTGCTCGGCCTGCTGCCGCTCCTGGGCCTGGGCATCGATCCGATGTCGATCCTGGTGCCGTTCCTGATCTTCTCCATCGGCGTATCCCACGCGGTGCAGATGACCAACGCCTGGAAGCAGGACGTGGTGGCCGGCGCCAGTTCCGAGGCCGCGGCCCACGCCGCCTTCTGCAAGATCTTCATCCCCGGTTCGCTGGCGCTGCTGATGAACGCCGTGGGCTTCGCGGTGATCATGCTGATCGACATCCCCATCGTCCACGAGCTGGGGGTGACCGCTTGCCTGGGCGTCATCCTGATGATCGTCACCAACAAGATGATGCTGCCGATCATCATCTCCCACCTGAGCCTGGAGCGTGCGGCGCAGCCCAGCAACAAGCCGCTGGAAGGCCGCAAGCACCCGCTGTGGTGGGGGCTCTCCAGCCTGGCCAGGCCCGGCCCGGCGCTGCTGGTGTTCTTCACCAGCCTGGTGCTGCTCGTCGTCGGCACCCTCAAGGCCCGCGACCTGCAGACCGGCGACATCGGCGCCGGCGCGCCGGAGCTGCGCAGCGACTCGCGCTACAACCGCGACAACGCGCGGATCGTCGGCAGCTACGCCATCGGCCTCGACGTGCTGACGGTGTTCGTCGACGTCAAGGACCATCCGGAAGCCTGCCTGGACCCGGCGGTGATGCGCGCCGTCGACCGCTTCGACTTCGCCGTGCGCCATGTGGCCGGCGTGCAGTCGGTGTCCAGCGTCACCGCCGCGGGCAAGGTGGTGATCTCCGGCAACAACGAGGGCAACCCGCGCTGGTCGGCGATCCCCAACTCCGAACGCGGCCTGCAGCAGGGCTCGCGCGCCTACTCCTCGGAGCTGGGCATGGTCACCGACGGCTGCCAGCAGATGCAGATCCTGGTGTTCCTGACCGATCACGAGGGCGCGACCGTCGCCCACGTGGTCAACGAGGTCAAGCGCATCGTCGCCGCCGACGTCACGCCCGGGGTGAACTTCCGCCTGGCCGGCGGCAACGCCGGGATCATGGCGGCCTCCAACGAGGCGGTGGACCGCGCCGAGGTGATGATGCTGGCCGCGCTGTTCGGCTCGGTGGCGCTGTTCTGCTGGCTGACCTTCCGCTCGCTGCGCGCGGTGCTGTGCATCCTGGTGCCGCTGGCCATCGTCGCCATCCTCTGCAACGCGCTGATGGCGCTGCTCGGCATCGGCCTCAAGGTCGCCACCCTGCCGGTGGTGGCCCTCGGCGTCGGCGTCGGCGTCGATTACGGCATCTACCTGTACGAGCGGATCCAGCACGAGATGGAGGAGGGCCGCGACCTGCGCCACGCCTTCTACGAGGCGATGCGCCAGCGCGGCACGGCGGCGGTGTTCACCGCGCTGACCATGTCGATCGGCGTGTGCACCTGGGCCTTCGCGCCGCTGAAGTTCCAGGCCGACATGGGCGTGCTGCTGGCCTTCATGTTCCTGGTCAACGTGTTCGGCGCGATCTTCCTGTTGCCCGCGCTGGCCGCCTGGTTCAACGAAGGACGCCCGCTGGTACGGGCGCGGCAGAGCGACAAGGCCGAGGCGAGCACGGTGGCCGCCGCCCGCCGCGAGACCACCGTCGGGGCATAGTCCGGCAGCCGGGGGGAATTCGACCAAATGCGGTTGTGCTCCCCCCGAGTTTGCCGGAAGCTGTCTAGCACGGGGCTCACCGGCCGGTCCTGCCACTCCGTGGCCGGCCAGCGGTCCCTTGCGTGCATGCACGAGCGGCGCCCCGGCCGCTCCGAGTCGCACGGCGCCCTGGCGCCCGTCGCGACTCGATTCGATAAGAATAACGAGAGGTGGCCGACAGGCCATCTCCGCAGAGAGGTAATAGGGTGGACAAGAACAACAGCGGCATTCATGCCCTGGCCGGGCTCGATCTGGCCGAATACGACCGCCTGGTCGCATCCCTGTACGACGCCGCGCTGGACAGTCGCCTGTGGAATATCCCCATGGAGCACCTGCGCGAACTGTTCCAGGCCAACTACGTCACGCTGATCCTGCGCATCCCCGACCAGTCGGACGCCGGCCTGATGATCGTCGCCGGCAATATCGAAGGCGAGGGCAAGGTCACCTACCTGACTTATCCGCACTCCAGCACCCCGTTCATCAACCAGCCGGCCGACAAGGTGTTCACCGTCGACGACCTGATGAGCGAGAAGGACTGGCGGGCCTCCTCCTACTTCCAGCACTGGTGCTGTCCCAAGGACGTGTTCCACGTGATGGGCGTGGACATCGCCACCCCCGATTCCGGCAAGCTGCGTTTTCGCATCACCCGCCCGGAATCCGCGCCGGCCTTCTCGGCGCGCGACCGCGCGCTGTGCGAGCTGATCCTGCCGCACCTGCGCCGCGCCCTGAACATGCATAACCAGCTGGACCGCAGCCAGTCGATGGGCACGCTCTACTCGCAGGCAATCAGCCGTCTGTCGGTGGCCACCATCGTCCTCGACGAGAGCGGCCGCGTGCTGCAGCACAACCCCATCGCCCAGGAACTGCTCACCAGCGCCGACGGCCTCAAGCTGGTCGCCGGCCGCCTGGAGGCCTCCTACCCCAGCGACAATCGCGAGCTGCAGCGCCTGGTGCGCGGCGCCTTCGCCCGCCAGGGCAAGGAGAGCCCGCCGATCGCCGAGGCGGTGTCGATCACCCGGCCTTCCGGCCAGGTCAGTCTGGTGGTGGTGGTGGAGTCGGTGCCTTCGCTGGAGTGGGCGGAAAGCAAGGGCCAGCCGGCGGTGGTGGTGTATATCCGCGATGCGGTCGGCAAGTCGCTGGCCAGCACCGCGGTGCCCAAGCAGCTGTTCAACCTGACCCCGGCGGAAACCGCGCTGTCGCTCGAGCTGGCCAACGGCCTGTCGCTGGAGGAGGCCGCCGAGAAGCTGAACATCCGCCGCAACACCGCCCGCGCCCACCTGCGCGCGATCTTCTCCAAGACCGGGGTGCGCCGGCAGACCGAACTGGTGCGCGTCATGCTCAACAGCGTGATGGCGCTGGGCCAGGCCGATCTCCCCTCCGACCGCCTGCGCGGCGGCTGAAGCGCGCCCGGACGAATCGTCCGCTTGGACGATTCGACGCGCGTCGGGCGCCTCCTAGAGTGGGGCCGCCCCAGCCATTTCGGCCCAGCCATCCGGCCCGGCCATTGAGGAGAGATTCCATGCCAGTCACAGCTGTCAGCGGTTCCGCGTCGGGTATCGGCGCCGCCGTGTGCGACGCCCTGCGCGCCGCCGGCCACCAGATCATCGGCATCGACCGCGCCAACGCCGAGGTGATCGCCGACCTGTCCACCGCCGAGGGTCGCCGGGCCGCGGTCGAGGCCGTGCTCGCCCGTTGCGACGGCGTGCTCGACGGCCTGGTGTGCTGCGCCGGCCTCGGCGTCACCGCGCCGTCGGCCCTGATCGTCGCGGTCAACCACTTCGGCGTCACCGCGCTGGTCGACGGCCTGGCCGACGCGCTGGCGCGCGGCGAGCGGGGCGCGGCGGTGGTGATCGGCTCGGTGGCGGCGACCCAGCCGGGCGCCGACAGCCAGCCGATGACCGAGGCCATGCTGGCCGGCGACGAGGCGCTCGCCCTTGCCTTGGCCGGCGAACTGAACCAGGCGCACTTCGCCTACGCCAGCTCCAAGTACGCGGTGACCCGCTACGCTCGCCAGAAGGCGGTGGAGTGGGGCGGCCGCGGCCTGCGCCTCAACGTGGTAGCGCCAGGCGCGGTGGAGACCCCGCTGCTGCAGTCATCCAAGGACGATCCGCGCTTCGGCCAGGCGGTGCGCGACTTCGTCGCCCCGCTGGGCCGCTCCGGCCGCCCGGCGGAGATCGCCGCGCTGGTCGCCTTCCTGCAGTCGCCGCAGGCGAGCTTCATGCACGGCACTGTGGTATTCGTCGATGGCGGCATGGATGCGATGGTGCGTCCGGCGAGCTTCTGATTCCGCCGTGCGACAGGCGAGGCCACCCGCGGGTGGCCTCGTCGTTTCTGGAGCACGCGGACGGCGCCCGGCGTTGGCGATGCTCCGCCGGGTGTCCAACGCCAGGATGGCCTCGTCGTTTCTGGTCCGAATTGACGATGACCGCCGCGGCGCCCAGCGCCAAGACTGGCCCGCAGGGCAAGCACATGAACAGCGTCCGGGCCCACGCAAACCCTGTAGGGGCGAATTCATTCGCCAAGGGGTGCGAAGCGCCCCCAGGAGGCATCCAGGGCAGGCCGTTGGCCTGCTTGGCGAATGAATTCGCCCCTGCAGGAGATTGGCCCGGCCAGGCGCCTGGCCGAGGATTTCACTGAAGGAGTCTGCAATGAACAAGGTGGCATTCATCACCGGCGCCAGCCGGGGTATCGGCCGCGAGACCGCGCTGGCCTTCGCCCGCGCCGGCTTCGACGTGGCGATCAGCGCGCGCACCCTGGAGGAGGGCGAGTCCCACCAGCACGCGCTGCGCAACCCGGACGGCACGCCGCTGGCCGGCAGCCTGGCGGCGACCGCCGCGGCCATCCGTGAGCTGGGCCGGCAAGCCTTCGTGGTACGCATGGACCTGCTCGACGGCGAATCGGTGTGCGCAGCCTGCGCCGCCGTGCTCGAGCACTTCGGGCGCATCGACGTGCTGGTCAACAACGCCATCTACCAGGGCAGCGACCTCAACCTGCCGTTCCTCGAACTCGAGGCCGATACCCTGCTGCGCGTCTACCAGGGCTACCTGCTGGCGCCGTTCCTGGCCACCCGCGCGGTGCTGCCGCAGATGCTCGAGCGCGGCGACGGGGTGATCATCAACGTCACCTCCGGCGCCGGCGAGAGCGATCCGCCGGTGGCGGCCGGGCACGGTGGCTGGGGCTACGCCTACGGCGCCGGCAAGGCCACGGTGTCGCGCCTGTCCGGGGTGCTCACCACCGAGCTGGGCGAGCGCGGCATCCGCGCCTTCACCCTCAACCCCGGCGTGGTCACCACCGAGGCGCTCAAGGCCACCATCGGCGACCAGGGCGTGATCGCCCTGCGCCGCGGCGTGGCGCCGCCCGAGGTGCCGGCGCAGGTGATGCTCTGGCTGGCCACCGCGCCCGAGGCCGGGCAGTTCCAGAAGCGCACCATCGCCGCCCAGCCGTTCGCGCTGGAGCAGGGCATAGTCGCCGACTGGCGGGCGCCGGCCGGCGCCTGAAGGGCACTTCTAAAAACTACCTGCGTTGTCATCGCTGCGTTGAAAACAGGCCGGGACGCGGCGTCTCAAAATGCTCATTTACCACACGTAAACTGCGCTTTTTCGCCTGTTTTCGCCTTGCGCTGACTGCCTCGCCTACGTTTTTAGAGGTCCCCTGAAATCGCCTTTTCTAGTCCAAGCGGATGATGAACGCGCGGCGGCCGTCGGTGAAGATCGTCGGACGCCGCCGTCCGTCCCGCCCAGAGGCGCGGCCGGAGGGCGTCCCGTCTTGCGTGTGCCCAACGGAGAAAGCCCCATGACCTCTAACAATATCAACAATGCGCTGCCGCCCCGTTTCGCGCGCGGCTGGCACTGCCTGGGTGTCGCCGACGACTACCGCGACGGCAAGCTGCACACCCTGAACATCTTCGGCGGCCGCCTGGTGGCCTTCGCCGAGGACAACGGCAAGATCAACATCCTCGACGCCCACTGCCCGCACATGGGCGCGGACCTGTCGCAGGGCACCCTGGAAGGCAACCGCGTGGTCTGCCCGTTCCACCACTGGCAGTTCGAGGGCAGCGGCCGCTGCGCCCAGATTCCCTACTGCGAGCGCATCCCGCCCAAGGCCAAGACCCGCTCCTGGCTGACCTGCGAGGAGAACGGCCTGCTGTTCGTCTGGAACAACCCCGAAGGCAAGGCGCCGGCCGCCGATGTGGTGATCCCGCACCTGCCGGAGATCGACAGCGACGAGTGGTCGCACGACTGGCACCTCGACACCCTGATCATCGACACCCACCCGCGCGAGCTGGTCGACAACCTCGCCGACGCCCAGCACTTCGGCCCGGTGCACGGCACGCCGACCAAGTACTTCGCCAACGTGTTCGAGGGGCATGTCGCCCACCAGATATTCCATGGCGACTCGATCCGCCTGGGCGGCGACCTGGTCGCCGAGTCGGCCTACTTCGGCCCGGCCACCCACTTCACCCGCATGCGCGCGGTGTTCGAGGGCCTGGAAGTGCACTCGATCCTGCTCAACTGCCACGTGCCGATCACCACCAACAGCTTCGAGCTGCGCTTCGGCTGCCTGGTGAAGAAGATGCCGGGCTGGAGCGAGGAGCAGAACGAGGCGCTGGCCAAGGAGTACGTGCAGCAGAACCGCACCTCCTTCTACCAGGACGTGGACATCTGGAAGCACAAGGTCGCCATCAACAACCCGGTGCTCGCCGAGGGCGACGGCCCGGTCTACCAGCTGCGCGAGTGGTACCAGCAGTTCTACACCGACGAGGCCGAGGTACCGGCGGCAATGAGCGAGCGTCGCGAGATCGTCACCGTCGACAAGCGCTGATCCGCCCGCAGTCCGTACCGCCCGGCCTCCGCCGGGCGGTTTCGTTTCGCTGCCGGCAAGATAACGGCAATAGTTCAAATGAACGAGGCTGATCGCTGCGCGTTGCCGTAAGTTGACTGCAACTATCCAGACGAACCCGGAGGTTGCATGAAAGTCCTGGTCCCCGTGAAACGCGTGGTCGATTACAACGTGAAGGTCCGCGTCAAGGCGGATAATTCCGGCGTCGACCTGAGCAACGTGAAGATGGCGCTCAATCCCTTCTGCGAGATCGCCGTGGAAGAAGCCGTGCGCCTGAAGGAAAAGGGCATCGCCACTGAGGTGGTGGTGGTCTCAGTAGGCGCCAATGCCGCCCAGGAGCAGCTGCGCACCGCCCTGGCCCTCGGCGCCGACCGCGCCGTGCTGATCGAGAGCAATGACGAACTGGGCTCGCTGGCCGTCGCCAAGCTGCTCAAGGCCGTGGTCGACAAGGAACAGCCGCAGCTGGTCATCACCGGCAAGCAGGCCATCGACAGCGACAACAACCAGACCGGCCAGATGCTCGCCGCGCTGACCGGCTTCGCCCAGGGCACCTTCGCCTCCAAGGTCGAGGTGGCCGGCGACAAGGTCAACGTCACCCGCGAGATCGACGGCGGCCTGCAGACCGTTTCCCTCAAGCTCCCGGCCATCGTCACCACCGACCTGCGCCTCAACGAGCCGCGCTACGCCTCGCTGCCGAACATCATGAAGGCCAAGAAGAAGCCGCTGGAGACCGTCACCCCCGATGCGCTGGGCGTCTCCACCGCCTCGACCGTGAAGACCCTCAAGGTCGAAGCCCCGGCTACCCGCCAGGCCGGCATCAAGGTCAAGTCGGTGGCCGAACTGGTCGAGAAACTGAAGAACGAAGCGAAGGTGATCTGATGGCCATTCTCGTCATTGCCGAACACAACAACGCCGCACTGGCTGCCGCCACTCTCAATACCGTGGCCGCTGCCAGCCAGATCGGCGGCGACGTTCATGTGCTGGTCGCAGGTCAAGGCTGCGCCGCGGTGGCCGAAGCCGCCGCGAAAGTCGCCGGCGTCGCCAAGGTGCTGGTCGCCGACCACGCCGCCTTCGCCCACCAGCTGCCGGAAAACGTCGCGCCGCTGGTGGTCGAGCTGGCCCGCAGCGGCTACAGCCACGTGCTGGCCCCGGCCACCACCAATGGCAAGAACTATCTGCCGCGCGTCGCCGCGCTGCTCGACGTCGACCAGATCTCCGAGATCGTCAAGGTGGTCAGTGCCGACACCTTCCAGCGTCCGATCTACGCCGGCAACGCCATCGCCACCGTGCAGTCGAGCGCGGCGGTCAAGGTGATCACCGTGCGCGGCACCGGTTTCGATGCCGTGGCCGCCACCGGCGGCAGCGCGGCCATCGAGGCCATCGGCGCTTCCTGCGATACCGGCGTGTCCAGCTTCGTCGGCGAGGAAATCGCCAAGTCCGAACGCCCCGAGCTGACCGGCGCCAAGATCGTCGTTTCCGGCGGCCGCGGCATGCAGAACGGCGACAACTTCGCCCTGCTCTACGCGGTGGCCGACAAGCTCGGCGCCGCCGTCGGTGCCTCGCGCGCCGCCGTCGACGCCGGCTTCGTGCCCAACGATATGCAGGTGGGCCAGACCGGCAAGATCGTCGCTCCCGAGCTGTACGTGGCCGTCGGCATCAGCGGCGCCATCCAGCACCTGGCCGGTATGAAGGACTCGAAAGTGATCGTGGCGATCAACAAGGACGAGGAGGCGCCGATCTTCCAGGTTGCCGACTACGGCCTGGTCGCCGACCTGTTCGAGGCCGTGCCCGAGCTGGAGCGCGCCCTGTAACGCCAGGTCGCATGGGCGACCTGCTCCCCTGTAGGGGCGAATTCATTCGCCTTGCGGAGTGTTCCGGCGAATAACTTCGCCCCTACAGTCCGGACATTGGCTCCATACGCTTGCCCTGCACCCATTCCCGGGGGACTGCCATGACCGATTCACCACTGCTCGTCGAGCGCAGCGGGGCCGTCGCCCAGCTGCGCTTCAACCGTCCTGACGTGCTCAACGCGCTGGACGTCGATCTGGCCCACGCGCTGCTGGAAAGCTGCCGGTCGCTGGCCGGCGACAGCGCCGTGCGCGTCGTCGTGCTCGCCGGCAACGGCCGCGCCTTCATGGCCGGCGGCGACCTGGCGGCGATGCGCGCCGCGCCGGTGGAAGCCGCCGACGCGCTGATCCGCCCGCTGCACCAGGCGGTGCAACTGCTCGCCGAGATGCCCAAGCCGGTGCTGGCCAGCGTGCATGGCGCCGCCGCCGGCGCCGGCATGAGCCTGATGCTGGGCGCCGATCTGGCCATCGCCGCCGAGGGCACGCGCTTCAACTTCGCCTACACCGACATCGCCACCAATTGCGACGGCGGCGCCTCCTGGGCGCTGCCGCGCCTGCTCGGCCTGCGCAAGGCGCTGGAAGTCGCCCTGCTGGCCGAGCCGTTCGATGCCGCCGAAGCGCTGCGCCTGGGCCTGGTCAACCGCGTGGTGGCGGCCGAGCGCCTGGCCGAAACCACCCTGGAAATGGCCGAACGCCTGGCCGGGCGCGCGCCGCATGCCCTGGCCAATCTCAAGCGCCTGCTGCGCAGTTCGCTGCAGCAGCCGCTGGCCGAGCAGCTGCAGGCCGAGCACCAGGGCTTCCTCGACTGCGCCGCTCGTCCCGAATTCGTCACAGCCATCGACGCATTCTATGCACGGCGCAAGCGCGGCTGACCGCCACATCAATCCGCTGGGCAGGTGAATCGGTTTCAGCGATTGGCCTGCTTCAAGACCCCAAGAACAAGGAGAAAGGAATGCGCATCGGTATTCCCTTGGAAACCCACGCCGGTGAAACCCGCGTGGCCGCCACGCCGGAAACGGTGAAGAAACTCGTCGGCCAGGGCCATACGGTCGTCGTCCAGACCGGTGCCGGCGTTGCCGCCAGCCTGCCGGACGACGCCTACGTCGCCGCCGGCGCACGCATCGGCACCGCCAGCGAGGCCCTCGGCGCCGAGCTGGTGCTCAAGGTCGTGGCGCCCGATGAGGCCGAGCTGGCCCTGATGCAGCCCGGCGCCGTGCTGGTCGGCATGCTCAACCCCTTCGACAACGCCAACCTCTCGCGCATGACCGAGCGCGGCATCACCGCCTTCGCCCTCGAGGCCGCCCCGCGCACCTCGCGCGCGCAGAGCCTCGACGTGTTGTCCTCGCAGGCCAATATCGCCGGCTACAAGGCGGTGATGCTCGCCGCCAACCACTACCCGCGCTTCATGCCGATGCTGATGACCGCCGCCGGTACCGTGAAAGCCGCCCGCGTGCTGGTGCTCGGCGCCGGCGTCGCCGGCCTGCAGGCCATCGCCACCGCCAAGCGCCTGGGCGCGGTGATCGAAGCCTCGGACGTGCGTCCGGCGGTCAAGGAGCAGATCGAGTCGCTGGGTGCCAAGTTCGTCGACGTGCCGTTCGAGACCGACGAGGAACGCGAGTGCGCCCAGGGCGTGGGCGGCTACGCGCGGCCGATGCCGGCCTCGTGGATGGAGCGCCAGGCGAAAGCCGTGCACGAGAAGGCCAAGCAGGCCGATATCGTGATCACCACCGCGCTGATCCCCGGCCGCCAGGCGCCGACCCTGCTGCACGAAGCCACCGTCGCCGAGATGAAGCCCGGTTCGGTGATCATCGACCTGGCCGCCGCCCAGGGCGGCAACTGCCCGCTGACCGAGGTCGACCGGGTGGTGGTCAAGCACGGCGTGACCCTGGTGGGCCACAGCAATCTGCCGGCCTTGGTGCCGGCCGACGCCTCGGCCCTGTACGCGCGCAACCTGCTGGATTTTCTCAAGCTGGTCCTCGACAAGGACGGCCGCTTCCAGCTCAACCGCGAGGACGACATCGTCGCCGCCTGCCTGATGTGCACGGACGGCCAACTGGTGCGGGTCAATGGCGGCGCTGCCGCTCCCTCGGCCCCTGCGACTCCTGCTGCTTCCGCCGCTTCCGCCGCTTCCGCCCCCAAAGCCACCGCCTAAGGACACTGCCATGGACCCGATTTCCGACGGTCTCTACAACCTGATCATCTTCGTGCTGGCGATCTACGTCGGCTACCACGTGGTGTG
>NZ_JAJHPU010000024.1 GCF_020831405.1 Pseudomonas oryzagri
GGCGGCATCGCCTGCTTCCTGGCGGTCAACCAGGGCGATGTCTCGGCGCTGCTGTTCACCCTCAACGACCTGGCCTACTCGCGGCTGTCCAACTACGACCTGGCGGTGATCCCGCTGTTCGTGCTGATGGGCCAGTTCGCCACCCACGGCGGCCTGTCGCGCGCCATCTTCCGCTGCGCCTCGGCGTTCATCGGCCACTGGAAGGGCGGCATCGGCATGTCGGCGATCGGCGCCTGCGCGGGCTTTGGCGCGATCTGCGGCTCCTCGCTGGCCACCGCGGCGACCATGAGCCAGGTGGCGCTGCCCGAGCTGCGCCGGCACAACTACTCCGGCCGCCTGGCCACCGCCACGGTCGCCGCCGGCGGCACCCTGGGCATCCTCATCCCGCCGTCGGTGCCGCTGATCATCTATGCGGTGCTGACCCAGGAGTCGATCGCCAAGCTGTTCGTCGCCGCCGTGATCCCCGGCATCATCGCGGTGATCGGCTACATGCTGGTGCTG
>NZ_JAJHPU010000025.1 GCF_020831405.1 Pseudomonas oryzagri
GGAATTTGTGACAGCTCTGGCAGCTCGATCAGCGCTGGATGGCGGTTGTGTATAACGCCGAGCGCGGGGCGTGGGAGCCATCAATGTCGAGCAGCGATCAGTGCACGCGCTGGCCCGGCTTGGCGCCGGCGTCCGGGCTGAGCAGGAAGATCTCCTCGCCGCCGGGGCCGGCGGCCAGCACCATGCCTTCGGACAGGCCGAACTTCATCTTGCGCGGCGCGAGATTCGCCACGTACAGGGTCAGGCGGCCTTCCAGCTTGCTCGGGTCCGGGTAGGCGCTCTTGATGCCGGAGAACACGTTGCGCTTGGCGTCGCCGATGTCCAGGGTCAGGCGCAGCAGCTTGTCGGCGCCCTCGACGAACTCGCATTTCTCGATCAGCGCGATACGCAGGTCCACCGCCGCGAAGGCGTCGAAGTTGATTTCCGCCGCCAGCGGCTCCTTGACCAGTTCGCCATTGCCGGTGGGGGCGGCGGCCTGGGTGCTTTGGGCGGCGAGGTCTTCCTTGGAGGCTTCGATCATGGCGTCAATCTTCGCGGTTTCGATACGGGTCATCAGCGGGGTGAACGGGTTGAGCGGGTGGTCGGCCAGGCGCAGCGCGTGGTCCTGCCAGGTCAGCGGGGCGACGTTGAGGAAGGCCTCGGCGGCGCCGGCCAGGTTCGGCAGCACGGGTTTGAGGAAGATCACCAGCTGGCGGAACAGGTTGACGCCAAAGGCGCAGATTTCCTGCACTTCGGCCTGCTTGCCCTCGACCTTGTTCAGCGCCCACGGCGCCTTGTCGGCGATCCAGGCGTTGGCGCAGTCGGCCAGGGCCATGATCTCGCGCATGGCGCGGCCGAAGTCGCGCTGCTCGTACGCTTCGGCGATGGTCGGGGCGGCGGCCTGGAAGGCGTCCCACAGCTCGGGCTCGGGATTGGCGTCGACCATCACCCCGGCGTTGCCCTTGTGGATGAAGCCGGCGCAGCGGCTGGCGATATTGACGACCTTGCCCACCAGGTCGGAATTGACCTTCTGCACGAAGTCCTCGAGGTTGAGGTCGAGGTCATCCACGCCGCGCGACAGCTTGCTGGCGTAGTAGTAGCGCAGGTACTCGGGATTGAGGTGGTCGAGGTAGGTGCGCGCCTTGATGAAGGTGCCGCGCGATTTCGACATCTTCTGGCCGTTGACGGTCAGGTAGCCGTGCACGTTGACCGCGGTCGGCTTGCGGAAGCCCGCGCCTTCGAGCATCGCCGGCCAGAACAGGGTGTGGAAGTTGACGATGTCCTTGCCGATGAAGTGGTACAGCTCGGCCTTGGAATCCTTCTGCCAGAAGGCATCGAAGTCCAGCTCCGGACGGCGCGCGCAGAGGTTCTTGAAGCTGGCCATGTAGCCGATCGGCGCGTCCAGCCAGACGTAGAAGTACTTGCCCGGCTCGTCGGGGATCTCGAAGCCGAAGTAGGGCGCGTCGCGGGAGATGTCCCATTCCTGCAGGCCGCCGTCCAGCCACTCGGCGATCTTGTTGGCCACCGCGTCCTGCAGGGTGCCGCTGCGGGTCCACTCCTTCAGCATCGCCTCGAAGTCGGGCAGCTTGAAGAAGAAGTGCTTGGAGTCCTTGAGCACCGGGGTGGCGCCGGAGATCGCCGAGCGCGGGTCCTTCAGCTCGGTCGGCTCGTAGGTGGCGCCGCACTTCTCGCAGTTGTCGCCGTACTGGTCCTCGGCGGCGCACTTCGGGCAGGTGCCCTTGATGAAGCGGTCGGCGAGGAACATGCCCTTCTCGGGGTCGAAGTACTGGGTCACCGAGCGGGTGGCGATATGCCCGGCGTCGCGCAGGCGGGTGTAGATCAGCTCGGACAGCGCGCGGTTCTCTTCCGAGTGGGTCGAGTGGAAGTTGTCGAAGTTCACCAGGAAGTCGGCGAAATCGCTGCTGTGCTCGGCCTGCACGCCGTCGATCAGCTGTTGCGGGGTGATCCCTTCCTTCTCGGCGCGCAGCATGATCGCCGAGCCGTGGGCGTCGTCGGCGCACACGTAGACGCACTGGTTGCCGCGCTGCTTCTGGAAGCGCACCCAGATGTCGGTCTGGATGTACTCGAGCATGTGGCCCAGGTGGATGGAGCCGTTGGCGTAGGGCAGGGCGCTGGTAACGAGAATCTGGCGGGGCTCGGACATGATGATCGGCTGCACTGGCAAAACGAGGGAAGTCGGCAACTATATCGGGCCGGAGGGTTTTTTTCATCCGTGGGGCTGGCTGCGCTGCGTGCGGGGTATGCGCAGGGTGGGAAATGGCCGTAGGCCTTTCCCACCATGGCGCAGCGGCATGGTCGGTGATCACCGCGTGGAAAATCGCTGCGCGAGTTTTCCACCCTATGGCTCCGCGTGGGCCCGTCGTCGGGTAGGATAGCCACCTGTTTCGCTCAACCATTGCCCCGGGAGTCACCCATGAGTGCCGTCACCCGCGCCGCCGTCGAGGCGGTCCTGCGTCAGTACCTTGATCCGCATCTCGATCAGGACCCGGTCAGCGCCGGCTGCCTGCGCGATGTCAGCATCGACGGCGGCCGCGTGCGCGTGCGCCTGGAGCTGGGCTACGCCGCAGGGCTGTTCAAGGCCGGCTGGGCCGAGCTGCTCAAGTCCGGGCTGGAGAACCTGGCCGGGGTGACCGAGGCCGCCGTGCAGGTCGACTGCGTGATTCCCACCCACCAGGTGCCCGCGCAGGTGCAGGCGCTGGCCGGGGTGAAGAACGTGATCGCCGTGGCCTCCGGCAAGGGCGGCGTCGGCAAGTCGACCACCGCCGCCAACCTGGCGCTGGCGCTGGCCCGCGAGGGCGCGCGGGTCGGTATCCTCGACGCCGACATCTACGGCCCCAGCCAGGGGCTGATGTTCGGCATCGCCGACGGCACCCGCCCGCAGGTCAAGGACCAGCAGTGGTTCGTGCCGCTCGAGGCGTACGGCGTGCAGGTGATGTCGATGGCCTTCCTCGCCGACGAGCGCACGCCGATGGTCTGGCGCGGGCCGATGGCCTCCGGCGCGCTGCTGCAGCTGATCACCCAGAGCGCCTGGGACCGCCTCGACTACCTGGTGGTCGACATGCCGCCGGGCACCGGCGACGTGCAGCTGACCCTGGCGCAGAAGGTGCCGGTGGCCGGCGCGGTGATCGTCACCACGCCGCAGGACCTGGCCCTGATCGACGCCAAGAAGGGCGTGGAGATGTTCCACAAGGTCAACATCCCGGTGCTCGGCGTGGTGGAGAACATGGCGGTGCACGTCTGCTCGAACTGCGGGCATGCCGAGCACCTGTTCGGCGAAGGCGGCGGCGCCCGGCTGGCCGAGCAGTACGGCGTCGAGGTGCTGGCCTCGCTGCCGCTGGCCATGACCATCCGCGAGCAGGCCGATAACGGCAAGCCGAGCGTGATCGCCGAGCCGGACGGTCAGATCGCCATGCTCTACCAGCAGCTGGCGCGCAAGGTCGGCGCGCGCATCGCCCGCCTGGCCGCCGCCGCGCCGGCGATGCCGAGCATCAGCATCAGCGAGGATTGATCCGCAAGCGCGGGCAGCGGCGAGAAATCGCAGGCATAAAAAAGCCCCGCCTGAGCGGGGCTTTTTGCGGGATGGAACAGGTTAGATAACCTGAACTTCCTCGGCCTGCATGCCTTTCTGGCCGCGGGTCGCGACGAAGGAAACGGCCTGGCCTTCCTTCAGGGTCTTGAAGCCGTTGCCCTGGATGGCGCGGAAGTGCACGAAGAGGTCGTCACCGGATTGCGGGGTGATGAAGCCGAAGCCTTTCTCATCGTTGAACCACTTGACGGTACCGGTTTGGCGATTGGACATGGAATGTCTCCTTGCAGTGAATGAGGTGAAAGAGGCACGGGGAAGTCCCGAACCGGGAACTGAGCGCAAGGAGTTAGGAGTCGTAGCGATGGTTGGATCGAAATCTAAACATGTAGCGATTCACGGTGACACATGCAGCAGCAGCGTGGCCACCATACGCCTTTTTTTCCAAGATACGAGCTTTAATTTGTATTTTCTCGCATCGGCCGACCGGCAGCAGGGGCGCATTCGCCCGTTCGCCCGCCATCGGCAGGCCTTTGAACCGGGCGGCCCGCCCCGGTAAGATGCGCGCTCGATTTTTCCGCACAGCCTAATCAGGACACCCGCCATGAGCATCAAATCGGACAAGTGGATTCGCCGCATGGCCCTCGAGCACGGCATGATCGAGCCCTTCGTCGAGCGCCAGGTGCGCGGTGCCGATTCCGATCGGGTGATTTCCTACGGGGTGTCCAGCTACGGCTACGACGTGCGCTGCGCCGACGAGTTCAAGGTGTTCACCAATATCCACTCGGCCACCGTCGATCCGAAGAACTTCGACGAGAAGAGCTTCGTCGACGTCAAGGGCGACGTCTGCATCATCCCGCCGAACTCCTTCGCCCTGGCGCGTACCGTCGAGTACTTCCGCATCCCGCGCGACGTGCTGACCATCTGCCTGGGCAAGAGCACCTACGCGCGCTGCGGCATCATCGTCAACGTCACCCCGCTCGAGCCCGAGTGGGAGGGCCACGTGACCCTGGAGTTCTCCAACACCACCACCCTGCCGGCGAAGATCTACGCCAACGAGGGCGTGGCGCAGATGCTCTTCCTGCAGTCCGACGAGGAGTGCGAGGTGTCCTACAAGGACCGCGGCGGCAAGTACCAGGGGCAGACCGGGGTGACCCTGCCCAAGGCCTGAGGCCTGCCCCCCGTCACCAGAAGCCGGACCTCGTGTCCGGCTTTTTCATGCCTGCCGTTCGGCGGGCGCCGCGCCGGTGGCGATGACCGGTGGATCGCCATGGGCCGGATTCTCCACCCACTCCCAGAACAGCTTGTAGGCGACGGCGAGGATCACCGGACCGACGAACAGGCCGATCACCCCGCTGTCCACCATGCCGCCGAGGGCGCCGATCAGCACCACCGGCATCGGCACCTCAAGACCGCGGCCGAGCAGCAGCGGCTTGAGCACGTTGTCGGACAGGCCGGCGATCAGGGTCCAGACGGCGAACACGATGGTTTCCAAGTTGGCGCCCTGGGTGACGATCACGAAGGCGATCACCGGCACGGTGAGGATGGTCACCGGCACCTGCATGATGCCCAGCAGCAGGATCGCCAACGCCAGCAGGCCGGCGCCGGGAATGCCCATCATCACGAAGGCCACGCCGATCAGCAGCATCTGGATGAAGGCGATGCCGATCACCCCGAGGGCCACGGCGCGGATGGTGGCGGTGCACAGCACCACCACCCGTTCGCTCTGCGTGCTGATGATGCGTGAAGCGATGCGCTGGGCGCTGCGATGGCCCTCGCGGCCGAAGGCCATGATGATCCCGGCGATGATCAGCGAGCCGATGAAGACCAGGAAGGCGGCGCCCATGCCGGCCAGCGCGCCGAGGATGCCCAGGGCGTGCTCGCGGATCTTCGGAATCAGCTGCTGGACCAGTCCCGCCAGGTCGACCGCCGCCTGCTGCCAGACGGCGTACAGGCGCTCGCCGATCAGCGGCCAGCCGGCGACCGAGGCGTCCGGCGGCGGGATGTGGATGTCGCCGCCCTTCAGGGCCGTCACCGCGTTCTGCACCGACTCGGCCAGCGAGGCGCCGAGCAGGTAGACCGGAACCAGCAGCACGGCGATGCACAGCAGCACCACCAGGGTGGCGGCGCGACCCTCGCGGTTGCCCAGCTTGTCCCGCAGCCGGCAGTGCAGCGGATAGAGGGTGACCGAGAGGATCAGCGACCACAGCAGCAGGTCGAGAAACGGGCGGGTGACCCGGAAGCAGAACAGGGTCAGCACAACGATCAGCCCGCCGCGGATCAGCACGGTGAGCAGCGGGCCGGACCAGGCCTGGGAGGGGGTATTCGACATGGCGGTTCCCTTGCGAAGAGGTCGGATAACGGCAGGTCGGGAGGGCTGGGGCGGCCCGTCTCGGCATGGGCAGGGGAAGTGCGCAGCGTTTCCCCCTACTCTCCAAAAGGATAGGTGTCTTCCTCGCCGCTGCACGGCGCTTCGCCATCCAGCGGGGTGACTGCGCGGGTTTCCTCCAGCCACAGCCAGGCGTCGAACTGCTCGGCCAGCACCGCCTCGAAGTAGTGGCTCTGCCGCTCGCTCTGCGGCCGGTAGATCACGCCGATGGCGCGTTGCAGCAGGGTGTCGGCCAGCGCGTCGCGCAGCTCGTCGCGGGCGTCGTCACGTCGGGCGCCCTCACGCGGGGCGTCCTCACGCCAGTCGGTGAGCGAGGCGGGAACCCCGACCTGCAGAAACACCTGCTCCCAACTGTCGGAGCGCGAGGGGCGCACCTGCTTGATGCGCATCGGCTCGTCCCAGTTGTCGGCCGCCGCCACTGTGCCGCGGTCGGTGCCCATGCCGATCAGCACCGCCTCGCGGCCCCAGGCGTCGCGGCTCAGCTCGCCGATGTTGAACTCGCCGGCCCAGCCCATGGCGGTGGCGCTGGCGTTGCCGATATGCGAGTTGTGCGCCCAGACCACCGCCCTGGCGGCCGGGCCGCGGTGCTCGAGCAGGCGTTCGAGGGTGTCGAACATGTGCTGGTCGCGCAGGTTCCAGGAGGCCACCGAGCCGTGGTACATGGCCCGGTAGTACTGCTCGGCGGCCTGCACCACGCGGGCGTTCTGGGTGGCGTCGAAGAACGCCTCGCCGCCCTCGCCGAGATGCGCGAGGCGCTGTTCGAGCAGCGCGCGCAGCTGCTCGACCACCGCATCCTCGCAGGAGTGCTGGCCGTGCAGGACGTTGCGTCCATACAGCGTGGGGGCGTTTTCCCAGGGCTTCAGACAGTCGTAGCGGCGCCGCGCCGCCTGCGCCTCGTCGGGGGCGGTGCGCTCCAGATAGGCGAGCACCGCTCCGATCGAGGCGCTCAGGCTGTACACGTCGAGGCCGCGGAACTCCACGCGTTGCTCGGCGGGCAGCGCTGCGTTGTGTCCGGTCAGCCAGGTGCAGAACTCGGCGACTTCCTGGTTGCGCCACATCCAGGTCGGGAAGCGCTGGAAGGCCTGCGTCTGCCAGCTGGGCGGTTGCTGGCCGCGCACCTGGCGGTCGATCTGCGCGGCGTCCGGCCAGTCGGCCTCGACGGCGACGATGGCGAAGCCGTGGCGCACGATCAGTGCGCGGGTGATGGCCGCGCGCATGCGGTAGAACTCGGACGTGCCGTGGCTGGCCTCGCCGATCAGCACCACGCGGGCGTCGGCGTAGCGGTCGAACAGCGCGGCGAATTCGTCGCTATCCGCCGGCGGCAATGGCTCGGCGTGACGGCGCAGCAGCGCCAGGCGCTCGGCGTCGCTTGCCCGGTGCACATGCTCTTTCATGGGACCTCCCGACGCGCCACGGTAGCGGCGCGTCAGGGAAAGCGTAGCCTTCGGAATGTCGCAGGTCAGTGCTTCAGGCTCAATCGTTGGGGGCTGAGACGAGTATCGGGCGCAGATCTCAGGCTTCGGTTTTTTCCATGTGGGCCGATGCCTGCTCGATAAGGGGTTCGAGAACAGCGTTGTCATACTTCCCGTAAAGCAGGTCTCGTAGTGAAAGTTTGTCGATCTTGGTGTGGTTTTCCCGGCAGGCCGAGAAAAGTCGGGAAAGCATGGCGACATCAACTGTTCGCGCTAGATCCAGGTCCTGGTCTATTTGCCACAGCTTTTCCCCCGACTCGCTAAAACCGCTGATCTTGAGAACGCGGGAGCGAACCAGAATGGTCAACGCTTTGTTGATTTCGACGCTGGTAATTGTCTCGCTACGCTTCTGGATTTCTTCGGCAATGCGTTCCTTGCTCTGGTTCGGATAGGTGCGTGTTATCTGGTAAACCTCGTTGAGAGCCTTACTGGAGACGAGGCGCCACTGCTTTCTTCTCAGCAGTCTCTCGTAGACCTTTACCAGCGCGTCCTGGGGGTTTTCTTCCCTGGTTTCTGCAGTCAGGTCGCTATTTTTCAGCGTTGCAGTCCAAGATTTGTTCTTGCCGTCTTGAGCGACCTCAATCGAGTCGATGGCCTTGAGGAATTCGATGAACGAACGATAACCGAGGTCGCGTTCGTTGAAGGCACTGTCGACGCTAAGCATGCCGTTTTTCAGGGTGGAGAGCGGTAGCGTCTGGTCGGCGGCGCGGAGGATTTTTTCCGCCAGATCCATGGCGTCGTCGGTATTCGAGCGCAGCTCCTTCTTGCTGGTCGCTTGTTCGGCGTTGGTATAAATGTACTTCGAACAGGAGGTTTTCACGCTTTCGCTGAGAGGTGATTTCGGGCCGACGCCAATAACTTCCTTACCCATTTCGCGGAGTTTGCGAAATAGTGGAGAGAAGTCTGAATCACCAGTCGCAAGAACGAACCATTGAATGCCCGGCAGATTGTGGGCGTAGTCGATGACGTCGATTGTCAGCTGAATGTCCGAGGAGTTCTTCTTGCTGACCGGATGGAAATTATGGATCAGCTCGAAGCCCAAGCGGTTAAGTTCGCTCTGAAAGCCCTGCACACAAGGGTTGCCCCAGTTGCCATAGGCGCGTCGAACGATGAGTTGGCCGATTGCGCTGAGCTCGGTGATCAGCAGGTCAGGGCCATTGTTTTTTAGCCAGTGAGTCAGATTTTCAACGTCGATGAATAGTGCGATTTTGGATCGATCCATGATGCCTTCTTGCAATAAGGATAGTTATCTTCACGGTGTTCTGAGTATTTCACGACTCAGCCGCCCACCGTTACCCCCAGCCAGTGCCCCAGGCCGTAGGTGATCACCGCCGCGCCGAGGCCGAAGGCCATCTGGCGCACGCCCGAGGCGAGCAGGCCGCGGCCGGTGAACAGGGTGACCAGCGCGCCGATCAGAAACAGCCCGGTGGCGCTGAGCAGGACGCAGGCGAACACCGCGACCGGGCCTTCGAGGAGCAGGAAGGGCAGCACCGGAAGCAGCGCGCCGAGGCTGAACACTACGAAGGAGGTGATCGCCGCCAGCCAGGCCGAGCCGCCGAGGTCGTCCGGATCGACGCCCAGCTCCTCGCGCGCCAGGGTGTCCAGCGCACGCCCCTTGTCGGCCATGATGCCCTCGGCCATCGCCCGTGCGCGTTGCTCGTCGAGGCCCTTGGCGCGGTAGATCAGCACCAGTTCCTCGGCCTCCTCGTCGGGCACCATTTCCAGCTCGTCGCGCTCGGTGGCGATCTGCAGCTCGTACAGCTCGCGGGCGTTCTGTACCGACAGCCATTCGCCGAGCGCCATCGAGCAGGCGCCGGCGAGCAGGCCGGCCAGGCCGGTGAGCAGCAGGGCGTCGGCGCTGAAGGCGGCGCCGGTCACGCCCATCACCAGGCTGAGGTTGGACACCAGGCCATCGTTGGCGCCGAGCACCGCGGCGCGCAGGGCGTTGCCGCCCCCGGCTCCGTGGCGACCCTCCAGGCTGGCGAACAGGCGGCCGTTCCAGGTGTTGCGCCGGCCGCGGGCCAGCTCGCTGAGCAGGCGGGCGTGCGAGCGCTCCTGGCCGGGCATGCCAGTATCGCAGGTTTCCGGTTGGTCGTCGTACTGGCAGCGGTCGATCTGCTCCAGCGAGGCGGCGGCGCCGACCACCCAGTCAGGGCCGAACAGGCGGGCGATGCGGATCAGCACGCGGATGCGCCAGCCGGCCGGCAGGGTGGGCGGGGTCGCGCCGAGCTGCTGGAATTGCTGGCGCCAGAAGTTGGCGTGACGTTCCTCGATGGCGGCCAGGCGGCGGTACAGTTCGCTCAGCTCCGGACGCTGCTCGCACTGGGCGAGGGCCCGGTACAGCGCGGCGCTGTCGATCTCGCCCTGCAGGTTGCGGCGGTAGCGTTCGAGCTGGGCCTGGCTTGCGCTGGACATGGGGCTGCCTCGGCGATCCGGGTATATCCCCGAAGTTTAGCCAGCCCGGCGGCCGGAAGGCGCTCCCTCCCGGCTGCGTGGGCGCGCCCGAAGGGCCGTAGGGGCGAATTCATTCGCCATGGGCCGTAACGCGGCCCCGGAGGTTGCCAAAGACAGGTCGGTGGCCGCTGGTCGAATGCATTGGCCCCTGCCGCGCCTTACCGACTCGGCGTCAGCAGCAGGCGCTGGTTGCCGTAGGCGCGGTCGAGGTTGCGGCTCTGGAACGGGAAGGTCTGGTAGCGCCCCTTGAGCCAGGCGTCGATGCCGTCGGCGTAGTGCTTGCTCGCCGGATTGCCGGACTGGCCGGAGCTGTTGACCGCCTGCAGCGGCTCCTCCTGGCCGAAGTCCACCACCATGCGCATCGACGGCACCAGCCAGGTGTCGAAGTCCTTGCCCCACAGCCAGGCGGAGACGTCGAGGGTGCTGTGATCGCCACCGGCCGGGTAGGGGCCGCGGTCCAGGTAGTCCTTGATGGTGGCCAGGCTGGCGCGCTGGCTGGCGCCCATGTACGGCGCCAGGCGGGTGGCGTCGCTGTTCCACTGGTAGCGGTGCAGCTTGCCCCACTGCCAGGCGCTGCGGTTGCCGCCCAGCTCGCTTTCCAGGCGCGCCACCGCGCCGGCCAGGCTGCGGGCGAGGATCGCCGGCTTGTCTTCCTTCTGCGCCGTGCGCACGTCGTCCCAGAACGGGCTGTCCTGGCGACCGAGCAGGTGGTCGGCCTGCGCCGAATAGCTGAGCTTGGCGATCTCCACCAGGCCCTGCCAGGCCGCGCTGTCTTCCGGACCCAGCTCATCGAGGAAGGTCTGCCGCGCGCTCTCCTGGAGGAACATCTCGTACAGCGCGGCGTCGGCGGATTGCGCGCTCAGTCGGCCGTCGAAGGCCTGCAGGCGCTTGAGGGCCTCGCGCGCCTTGTCGCGCTCGCCGCCGGGCAGGGCGTCGATGGCCTTGGCGAGCGGCTGGGCGATGGCCGGGTCGGCGAACATCGCCTTGAGCTTGGCGGCGAACGGCGTCTGCTGGTCGTACTGCATGGCGATCATGCTGCGCGCGTCGTGGCGGCTGCCGGCGCCGGCCAGTTCGGCGATGCGCTCGGCGCGCTCCGGGTAGTACCAGGAGTTGGACAACTGCACGCCGTAGCCGCCGGGCACGGTGCGCTGGTTGGCGGTGCCCAGCCAGCCCTGCATCGGGTCCTGGTCGTAGGGATGGAGCATGGTATCGGCATAGCCGTCCCAGCCGTATTGGCCGTCCCAGCCGGGCGAGGGCACCAGGCCGCGGCCGCCCTTGCGGTTGGGATAGCGGCCGGTGACCTGCCAGGCGATGTGCTGGGCGTCGGCGTACAGCATGTTGAGGCCGAGGGCGCGGATATTGCGCACCGGCTCGTGGGCGTCCTCCACCGATTGCGCGCGGGACAGGTCGAAGAAGGCGTCGAGGCTCCGGTCGGCCTCGAACATGCCGGTCTTCAGCGCCAGGCCGTAGCCGCTGGCGAGGGCGATCGGCTGGCGCGGGTCCTTGCGCTCGCCGAGCACGCTGTTGAGCAGCGGGCCGTTGCGGGTGGCCAGGATGGTCTCGCGCAGCGGGCGCTCGCCCTTGACGAAGAAGGTCTCCTGGCGCTCGCGGACCGGCTGCCACTTGCCGTCGGCGAGGTATTCGAGGCGGTTGCCCTGGCGGCGTACCTGCTCGAGGAACAGATCCTGGGTGTCGCCCATCACCATGGTCATGCCCCAGGCGAGCTTGCCGTTGAAGCCGGCGACCACCGCCGGGATGCCGGGCACCGAGGCGCCGGCGGCCTGGTATTTCGGCGTGCGCAGATGCACGAAGCTCCACAGCGCGGGCTGCGCCAGCGGCAGGTGGGGGTCGTTGGCCAGCAGGGTCTTGCCGCTGCGGCTGCGCTGCGGGGCGATCGCCCAGTTGTTGGAGGCGGCGAAGCCGGTGAGGCCGAGCGCGGCGAGCTGGCCGGCGGCGCCGTCGAGGGCGGCCAGGCCGGGGATCTGTCCGCCGAGCTTGAGGCCCTTGAGTTTGTCGGTCTCGTCCACCGGCAGCGGCTCGTCCGGGTAGGTCGGCAGCAGCCAGGCCAGCTTGTCGGCGCCGACCTTCTGCACCAGCGCCAGGCTGGCGACCTCTTCCTGCAGGTTGACCGACAGGGCGAAGTTGAGCAGGCAGAACACCAGCACCGAATCTTCCGGCTTCCAGTATTCCGGGCGGTAGCCGGAGGCGGCGAGGTCCATCGGCAGGGCGTCGCGGTGGCGGTACAGCCAGGCGTTGACGCCGCGGGCGTAGACCTCGAAGAACTTGCGCAGGCGCGGCGAGGCGTTCTTGTAGAGGATGTCGGCGCTCTGGCGCAGATCGACCGCGCGCATGAAGCGGTCGATCTCCAGCACGCCGGGGCCGGTCATCTCGGCCAGGCGGCCCTGGGCCATCAGGCGCAGGCCGACCATCTGGCCGATGCGGTCGCTGGCGTGCACGTAGCCCATGGCGAACAGTGCGTCGTGGTAGTTGCGGCTCTCGATCAGCGGCATGCCCAGCGCGTTGCGCCGTACCGACACGGTGTCGGCCAGCCCCTTGAGCGGCTGCACCCCGGAGGCGGGCGGCAGGCTGTCCTGGTAGCGGTTGTCCAGCCAGGTCTGGCAGCCGCTCAGGCTGACCAGCGAGGTCAGGGCTGCGGCGCCCGCCAGGTGGGCGAGAGGACGAAACGAACGCGAGGACATGACGGGGCTCCGGAGGCGGGCAGGCAGGACCAGTTCAGCACGGCGGCGCGGGCCGTGCCGGAAAAAGGCGCTACGTTAGGGGGCGCGCCGGCGCCTGACAAGATGCCGGGCGGGGCGGGCGACGGTCAGCTCGCCTTGGCGAGCGGCTGCTGCAGACCTTCGTCGAGCAGCCAGCGGGCGCCCTTGCGGGCGGCGGCCTTGTGCTTGAGCTCCAGCTCGCTGAAGTGCCGCTCGTGCGCGCGCCGCTCGGCGGCGCTGAGCTGCTTCCAGGCGGCGTGGGTGGGGATGCCGGAGGTGGCGTCGAACAGCGTGTGGAAGACCTGGCAGTGCTCGTCGCTGCTGAGCGCGATGTCGTAGTTGTCGAGCAGGACCTTGATGCGGATGGCGCCTTCGATCAGCGGCATCTGTTCGTCGAGCAGGCTAGCGGCGAGGACGCGCAGGTCGTCGTGCAGGCGGTGCTGGCGCTCGCTTTCGGCCGCCGAATAGGCTTTCTGCTGGGCCCACACCCGGCGCCACAGGTGCAGGGCGTAACTGCCCAGCACCAGCACCACGACCGCGCCGGCCAGCAGCAGACCGATGGACAGGGCGCTCATCGGCGGCTCAGGCGCCGTGGCACTTCTTGTATTTCTTTTCGCTGCCGCACGGGCAGGGATCGTTGCGGCCGACGTCCTTCAGCGGGTTGCGCACCGGCTCCTGGTGGCCGTGGTTGCAGTGCGGGCCGTGGACGTGGGGTTCGTGGTGGTCATGGTCGTGGTCGTGGTTGCAGTCGGGACCATGCACGTGGGCTTGCTGATTCATCAATCACTCCGGAATGTATTCGCCGGGAACTATCTGGCCGACACGCACCAGCTTGATGCGACGGCCGAACATCAGCCCGGTTTTCACCGCGCCTTCCAGACGGTACTGGATGGGCTTGTCGGGCTTCTCCAACAGTTTGACGATGTATTTCATGTGCCGCCAGAGATTGGTGTTGACCGGCACGGTGAATTCCTCGTGCCCATGCGCCGGAACCGTGAACCAGGTGGAGGATTCGCCGCTTGCCAGCTTCACGTCATTGAGAAAAACGGTGTAATCGAGGCCGCGCACCGGCAGATTGGTGCCGTTGGGGTTGTCGATGCGGAAGCTGAGGATGAACTCCTGTTCCAGCAGACGGGCACGGACCACGTCGACGTTGAGCAGTCGGACGTCGGGGGCCTTGAAGTCGCCCCCCAGCCAGGTGGCGCAGCCGCTCGACAGGGAGGCGGCGAACAGGAGGAGCAGGAGGCCCAGGTTTCTTGTTGTCGATTTGGGGTAAAACATGCCATCACTCCAATGGATGACCCGAGTGTAACAATCGTGTACGGCGCTGCAACGTATTGTTGTTACTGGCATGTTGCAGAAAAAATCCGCGTCATACTGCGCGGGAAAAAGGACAGGAGTGTGACGGTTGAGCAATCTTCTTGAAGTGGCCTTCGCCGGCGAACTGATGCCGGGCGCCGAGCTGGAGCAGGTCAAGGCCAATCTGGCCCGGCTGTTCCAGGCCGACCCGCAGCGCATCGCCGCGCTGTTCTCCGGCCGGCGCGTGGTGATCAAGAGCAATCTGGACGCCGCGAGCGCCGACAAGTACCGGCAGACCCTCGAGCGCGCCGGCGCGCGGGTCGAGGTCTGCCCGGTCGGCCAGGCCCAGGCGGCGGTCGCTTCGGCCGCAACTCCCGCTCCTGCGCCGGCGGCGGTGCCGGTCGCGGCTGCACCCCGTCCGGCCCCCGCGCCGGCCGCGAGCGCTTCGGCGTTCGGCGGCGAGTTTCCTGCCCTCAAGGTGGCGCCGCGTGACGAGTACATGGCGGCGTTCCGCGACGTCAGCGCTCCGGATTTCGGTCTGGCACCGGTCGGCGTCGATCTGCAGGACGCCCGTCCCGCTCCGGCTGCACCGAACCTCGATCTGAGTCAGCTCAGCGTGGCGCCGGTGGGCAGCGACATGGGCCAGGCCAAGGCCGCGCCGGCCGCTCCGCCGCCGGACACCTCGCACCTCAAGCTGCTGTGAGGCGGGTCGTACGGCGCCTTACAGCAACGCCGCGCAGCACTTCTTGAACTTCTGCCCGCTGCCGCACGGGCAGGGATCGTTGCGCCCGGCCTTGAGCGTCACGGTCGGGTCGACGAAATACCAGCGGCCGTTCGCCCTGACGAAATCCGAACACTCGCGATGGCTATGCTCGCCGCTCGCATCCTGCCAGCGGGCGACGAAGGTCACCCGCGCGCGCTCCGGCGTGCCGCCGAGTGCCTGATGCTCCTCCACATTCAGCCCCAGCCAGCGACTCTGCGCGCTCCACTGCGCCATGGCGGCGCGGTCCAGACCGCTCTGCTGGGCGGGCAGGGTGGTGGCGATCAGGTAGTCGATCAACCCGAGCACATAGGCGCTGTAGCGCGAGCGCATCAGCGCCTCGGCCGTTTCGGGCAGGGCGCCGGCGTGATAGCAGCCGCAGCAGTCGGCCAGGACGAGGGTGCTGCCGCAGGGGCAGGGAGTGGCGGTCATGGAGCGGGCCTGTCAAAAAGGAGGCGCTAGCCTAGCCGCAACGGCGCTACCGATGCCAGTTGGCGGAGATGTGACGCCCCGTCTTTACTTGCTGCTAATCGGTATATCAAGGCCGATGCAAAAGGAGAAAGACGACATGGGAAACTCATTCTCAAGCACGGCGTTACCCCTTCTTCTGGTCAGCAGTGTTCTGGCCGGTTGCGCGTCCACCACCAGCACCGGTGATGCCCCGCTCAACCAGAAGAACTGGCCCTGGTGCAGTTTGCTCGGCGGCCTGGTCGGCGGTGGCATCGGCGCCACGGAAAGCGCGACCGCGGCGGGCGGCGGCGCTGCGGCCGGTGTCATCATCGGTGGCCTGCTGTGCTACGCCCAGGATGGCGACGAGGATGACGACGGCGTGTTCGACCGCCGCGACCGCTGCCAGGGCACTCCGCCCAATACCCCGGTGCGCCACAACGGCTGCCCGCTGCCGCAGTATCCCGAGCCGGTGGCGACGCCTCCGGCGCCCGCGCCGCAGGACGAGGTCATCGTGCTCAGCGACCTGGGCGAAGTGCAGTTCGCCACCAACTCCGCCAACCTGACTCCGGCCTCGATGGATACCCTCGACACCGTGGTCGCCAAACTCTCGGGTGCCGACGTGGTGGCGATCAAGGTCGCCGGCCATACCGACAGTACCGGCAGCGATGCCTACAACCAGGGCCTTTCCGAACGGCGCGCGGCCAGCGTGACGGACTATCTGAGCAGCAAGGGCGTACCGGCCGACAAGCTGTCCTCCGAAGGCTTCGGCGAGAGCAAGCCGGTTGCGGACAACGGCACCCCGGAAGGGCGGGCGCAGAACCGCCGGGTGGAAATCTACGTGGATCGTTGAACGTGAGCTGGGTCGTGACGAGGGGGCGTGAGGCTCCCTCGTTGCCTGCCGCGTGACGAGACGCTCTTGGCAGCCCCGATGGCTGCCGCTATGGTGCGCGCTGATTCCCGCGGACATCCCAAGACGATGAAACTGCTGACCACCCTCGGTCGCCTGCTGGCCGTGCCGTTCTGGCTGGGCGTACTGGTCAACCTGATCACGCCCTTCGCCGCGCCGTTCGCCCTGCTGCTCGACCTCGCCGGCGCGGCCGTGCTCGGCGTGCATCTGCTGCACCTCTGGGCGTGTCACGAGCGCCTGCTGGCCAGCCCGCGGCCGACCCGCGACCGCCTGCTGGTGCTGCTGTTCGGCGCCTTCTACCTGGATGCGTTGCCCGCGCCTGTGCTTGCAACGGTAGTCGAGCAACCGGTGCAAGCCAGTTGCGAACCTGCTTCCGAGACGAGCATCGAGGCAACCGCCGATAGTCCCGCCGAGCGCGTCGTCGACAGCATCCCTGCCTGATCCGGACATCCGTTCAGCGCGCAGGCGAGCGGCGCGCTATCATAGCCGCCATTTCGATCACTGAACGTATATCCAGCGCGCGCCCGCCATGCTCAGCACCGAACTCAAGTCCCAGATCCAGGGCGCCTACAGCCGTTTCCTCGAGGCCAAGAGCCTCAAGCCGCGCTACGGCCAGCGCCTGATGATCGCCGAGGTGGCCAAGGGCCTCGGTGCCATTCCGGTCGACGACGAGGGCAAGCGCCAGGGCGAACCGGCCGTGGTGGCGGTCGAGGCCGGCACCGGTACCGGCAAGACCGTGGCCTACGCCCTGGCGGCGATTCCGGCGGCCAAGGCCGCCGGCAAGCGCCTGGTGATCGCCACCGCCACCGTCGCCCTGCAGGAGCAGATCGTCTTCAAGGACCTGCCCGACCTCGCGCGCAACAGCGGCCTGTCCTTCAGTTTTGCCCTGGCCAAGGGGCGCGGCCGCTACCTGTGCCTGTCCAAGCTCGACCTGCTGCTGCAGGAAGGCGCCGCGCAGGGCGCCACCGCCCAGCTGTTCGAGGAAGAAGGCTTTCGCATCGACGTCGACGAGGACAGCCAGAAGCTGTTCAACAAGATGATCGAGCACCTCGCCGCCAGCCGCTGGGACGGCGACCGCGACGCCTGGCCGGAGGCCGTCGACGACGCCCAGTGGGCGCGGCTGACCACCGACCATACCCAGTGTACCGGCCGCCACTGCCCCAACTTCCAGCAGTGCGCCTTCTACAAGGCGCGCGAGGGCATGACCAAGGTCGACGTCATCGTCACCAACCACGACTTGGTGCTGGCCGACCTGGCCCTCGGTGGCGGCGCCATCCTGCCGGCGCCCGGCGAGACCCTCTACGTGTTCGACGAGGGCCACCACCTGCCGGACAAGGCCATCGGCCACTTCGCCCATTTCACCCGCCTGCGCTCCACCGCCGACTGGCTGGAGCAGATCGCCCGCAACCTGACCAAGCTGCTGGCGCAGAACCCGCTGCCCGGCGAGTTCGGTCGCCTGGTCGAGAGCGTGCCGGAGCTGGCCCGCGAGCTGCGTACCCATCAGCAGTTCGTCTACAGCGCCTGCGAGGAGCTCGGCGACTTCCGCGCCGGCGAGGACATGGAAGGCCGCGACCGCCCGCGCCACCGCTTCGTCGGCGGAGTGGTGCCCGAGCACCTGCGCGAGATGGGCATCGAGCTGAAGAAGGGCTTCAATCGCCTGACCGACCAGTTCACCCGGATGAGCGACATCCTCAAGGAAGCGATGGACGGCGACGGCAGCGCCGGGGTGACCAGCTACCAGGCCGAGGAGTGGTACCCGCTGTTCGGCAGCCTGCTGGCGCGTGCGCAGAGCAACTGGGAGCTGTGGACCGCCTTCACCGTCGAAGACCCCGAGGACAGCCCGCCGATGGCGCGCTGGCTGACCCTGGCCGAGAGCGGCAGCTACCACGACATCGAGGTCAACGCCAGCCCGATCCTCGCCGCCGAGACCCTGCGCCGCAACCTGTGGAACGTCGCCTACGGCGCCCTGGTGACCTCGGCCACGCTCACCGCGCTGGGCAGCTTCGACCGCTACCGCATGCGTTCGGGCCTGCCGAAGAACGCCGCCACCGCCGTGGTGCCCAGCCCGTTCCGCTACACCGAGGCCGGCCTGCTGCACGTGCCCGACCTCAAGGCCGACCCGCGCGACGCGGCCGCGCACACCGCGGCGATCGTCCGCGAGCTGCCGGCGATGCTCGAAGGCGCGCGCGGCAGCCTGGTGCTGTTCTCCTCGCGCAAGCAGATGCAGGACGTGTTCGACGGCCTCGAGCGCGACTGGCGCAAGCGCGTGCTGATCCAGGGCAACCTGTCCAAGCAGGAGACGCTGAACAAGCACAAGGCGCGCGTCGACGACGGCGAGCCCAGCGTGCTGTTCGGCCTCGCCAGCTTCGCCGAGGGCGTCGACCTGCCCGGCGCCTGGTGCGAGCACGTGGTGATCGCCAAGATTCCCTTCGCCGTGCCGGACGATCCGGTCGAGGCGGCGCTGTCGGAGTGGATCGAGGCGCGCGGCGGCAACCCGTTCATGGAGATCGCCGTGCCCGACGCCTCGCTGCGCCTGATCCAGGCCTGTGGCCGCCTGCTGCGCACCGAGCAGGACACCGGCACCGTAAGCCTGCTCGACCGCCGGGTGGTGACCCAGCGCTACGGCAAGGCCATCCTCAATACCCTGCCGCCGTTCCGCCGACAGATCGACTGAGCGAAGCGACGGCACGCCGTGGGCGGGGCGCTCGCGGCGCCAGACAGACGAAGCCCTGCGCTTGCCGGCGCACGCCGGAAGAGCGCTGCCCGGCGCCAAGCGAATCAGCCAGACAGGAGTTACCCATGCACATCCACGGCTATTTCGACCTGCGGTTCGAGGCGGTCCGCGAGGCCTTCGCCGAACTGTTCGCCGACCCGCAGGAGCGTGGTGCCGCGCTGTGCGTGCAGGTCGGCGGCGAGACCGTGGTCGATCTGTGGGCCGGCATGGCCGACAAGGAAGGGCTCGAGCCCTGGCACAGCGACACTATCCTCAACCTGTATTCCTGCACCAAGGCGTTCACCGCGGTGGCCGCCCTGCAGCTGGTCGGCGAAGGCAAGCTGGAGCTGGACGCGCCGCTCGCCCGGCTGTGGCCGGAGTTCGCCGCCGCCGGCAAGCAGCACATCACCCTGCGCCAGCTGCTCAGCCACCGCGCCGGACTGCCGGCGATCCGCCAGTCGCTGCCACCGGAAGCCCTCTTTGACTGGGACGCCATGACCGCCGCGCTGGCCGCCGAGCAGCCCTGGTGGACGCCGGGCGACGGCCACGGCTACGCGCCGATCACCTATGGCTGGCTGGTCGGCGAGCCGATCCGCCGCGCCAGCGGACGTGATCCCGGTGCGGCGATCGTCGAGCGCGTCGCCAAGCCGCTGGGCCTCGATTTCCACATCGGCCTCCCGGACAGCGAATTCCATCGCGTCGCCCATATCTCGCGCGGCAAGGGCAATCTGGGTGACGCGGCTGCCCAGCGCGTGCTCAACGCCATGATGCGCGAGCCACAGGCCATGACCACCCGCGCCTTCACCAACCCGCCGTCGATTATGACCAGCACCAACAAGCCGGAGTGGCGGCGCATGGCGCAGCCAGCGGCCAACGGCCACGGCAACGCGCGCAGCCTGGCCGGCTTCTACGCGGGCCTGCTCGACGGCAGCCTGCTCGACAGCGCCCTGCTCGCCGAGATGACTCGCGAGCACAGCCTGGGCGACGACCGCACCCTGCTGACGTCAACTCGGCTGGGGCTGGGCCTGATGCTCGACCAGCCGCACGTGGCCAACGCCACCTATGGCCTCGGCCGCCACGCCTTCGGCCACCCTGGTGCCGGCGGCTCCATCGGCTTCGCCGACCCCGAACGCGAACTGGCCTTCGGCTTCGTCGTCAACACCCTGGGGCCGTACGTGCTGATGGATCCGCGGGCGCAACGGCTGGCAAGGGTGGTGGGGGCGTGTTTGTAGCGGGTCGCTGGTTGTCGTCTGCCGAGCTCATTGTCTATTCTGTACGTATTTCTGTACATTGATATGGCTCTACAGGAGACAAGCATGCAGACCATCAACTACACCGCTGCCCGCCAGCATCTGGCGGAAACCATGGATCGCGTGAACAGCGACCGTACCCCTATCCTGGTGACCCGGCAGAAGGGCGAGCCGGTGGTGATGATTTCCCTGGCTGACTACAACGCACTCGAGGAAACCGCCTATCTGCTGCGCTCGCCGGCCAATGCCGAGCGTTTGATCAAGTCGATCAACAGCCTGCGGGCTGGCAAGGCCCAGGCGCAGCAACTGATCGACGAAGAGTGATCGGGCTTGAACGTCCTCTTCACGCCCGATGCCTGGGACGACTACCTGTGGTTCCAGCAAAACGACAAGGCGGGACTCAAGCGGATCAACCTGCTGATCCGTGACGCCCAGCGCACTCCGTTCAGCGGCATCGGCAAGCCGGAACCCCTCAAGCACAACCTCAGCGGCTTCTGGTCGCGACGCATCAGCGAGGAGCATCGGCTGGTCTACACGGTCGATGGCGATGCGCTGCAGATCGTCATGTGCCGGTATCACTACTGAACGTCTGGTCCGGCATCTTTTGGCCTTCTGCGCAGCAGAGAGCCTGCCATCGCTGATCGGTATGTAGCGGCGGCTGCGCCGTATTCCGCGACCTGCAGGCGCTTCTCGGAAAAGGATTTTCCCCATGCGGCAGTCTTTCGCCCATTCCACGACCAATTCTGACTGCTGCGACTGGCAGTTGCTCTGCGAGCACTTCAGACAGGGGGAACTGGCCGTTCTGCCATGGCCTTGGCGGCGGCCCCAAGAGCGCGCGCGCCCCCGGCGGGCGCGTGAATTGAAACAACACCGGCGTCAGACCGACGAGCGTGCCGCCGCTCGCGCCCTACGCAGGCGCGCCGCTTGCAACCCTCCGCATAGGGGCGCTTGAACAGAGCCCTCAGCGCTTGCCCATCGACCGTCGCGTCCCGCGCGGCGGGGTGTGCGGGCGCTTGTCGTGATTGCTCTTGTTGCCGCGTTGATGCCAGGGCTGGTCGTCGCCGTTCTTCGGCGCGTAGGTGGCAGGCGAGAAGGGGAAGCGGAAGGCCGGCACCTCGGGGGTGCCGGCTTCGGCGGGAGCCGCGGCAGCGGTGGTCTGCTCGTCCTGGGCGGCCGGGGTGGCCTCGGGGGCTTGGGTTTCTGACGTCATGGTGGATCCGGAATAGCGGTTGAGAGGTTCTGCGTCGCCAGGCCTCGGCGCACGGTAGCGCATTATACCCATGCCGCCATGGGGTGCTGGCAGCTCGTGCGTGCGCCGGACTGGTGGCGCCGAACTTCAGTCGAGCAGTTCCTTCGGCACGTTGCCGCCGTTGGCGGCCAGTTTCTGCAGCACGGCCTTGTGCAGCCACATGTTCATCTGCGCCGAGTCAGCCAGCTTGTCCGCCGGGCAGCCCAGTTCGCTGGCCAGCTCCTTGCGCGCGCTGAGGCTGCTGTCCATTCCCAGCAGCTTGAGCAGGTCGACGATCGACACTCTCCAGTTGAGTTGTTCCGGATGGGCGGCGGCGAGGCTTTCCAGCTTGGCCTCCACGTCGACCAGTGGCAGTGCCTGCGTCGTGCTGCCTGCAGGGGCCGGGCTGGAGGCGGCGCCGCCTGCCGGAGCGGTTGGCTGGGCTGGTGTGGTTGGAGTGGCCGGTGCGGCCTGTGCCTCGTCGCCAAAGCCGAGCTTTTCCAGAATCTTGCTGAACAGGCCCATGGCGGTGCTCTCCTGTGGTGGGGATGGGAGTCAGGGAGCATAGACCACGACGTGCGCGGTTGCCGGCAGGGCATGCCTCAGAACAGTCGGCCGATATCCACCGACGAGCGCCGGCCCACGGCGCCATGGTGCTCGGCCAGCCAGGCCTGGGCGTGGATGCGGCCCTGGTCGCGAAGCATTTCGAGGAACGGCAGGCAGGTGGTCAGCTTGGATTCGGCGGCCAGGCGGCCGATCAGTTCGTCGGCGGCGATCAGGTGGAATCTGGCTTGCTGCAGGCGGCGTTCGAGGCGGCCCAGGGGCAGCAGCGTGCCGCCGGTATAGGCGCGGGCGCGGGCCAGGCTGTGCATCTCGCGCAGGAAGGTCGAGGTGAAGGCCAGCTCCTGGGAGCGGCGGCGGATTTCCTGGGTCGTGTGCGGCCAGGCGTCCTGGGCGGAGGGACTGAGCAGCACCAGCAGGATGTCGGCGCAGGCGCACTCGTAGAACAGCGGGAACACCGCCGGGTTGGCCGCGTAGGCGCCGTCCCAGTAGGGCTCGCCGTCGATCTCGACGGCATGGTGCAGGTGCGGCAGACAGGCCGATGCCAGCACGCTGGCCGCGTTCAGCTCCTGGGTACGGAACAGGCGCAGGCGGCCGCTGTTGGCATGGGTGGCGGCGATGAACAGCTTGAGCGGGCAGGCGGCGCGCAGGCGTTCGAAGTCGATCTGCGCACTGACGATGTCGCGCAGCGGGTTGATGTCCAACGGGTTGAACTGCTGCGGCGAGAGCTGCTGCATCCAGTACAGCATCATCCGCACATTGGCCGGCAGGCTGCCGTTCTCGGCATCGGCGGCGGCGCTGATCAGCGGTGCACTGCCGGCCACTGCCTGCCAGAAGTCTGCCAGCGCCTGCCGGGCACCGTCGCGACCGCCCTGCAGCAGGCCGTGGGCCAGCACCACGGCGTTCATCGCGCCGGCACTGGTGCCGCTGATACCTTCGAAGTCGAGGCGTCCGTCCTCCAGCAGGGCGTCGAGCACGCCCCAGGTGAAGGCGCCGTGTGCCCCGCCGCCTTGCAGGGCGAGGTTGAGCGGGGGCTGCTTGCGCGAGCGAAAGAGCATGGCGTGACCCTGTGGCTGCCGCAGATGGAGGATCTATCCAGCAAAACCTATTCCAATGTCACGCCGATGTCAGCCCCGGCACAGAGGGATCAGACCTTCTTGACGAACTCGGACTTGAGCTTCATAGCGCCGATGCCGTCGATCTTGCAGTCGATGTCGTGGTCGCCATCGCACAGGCGGATGCCCTTGACCTTGGTGCCGACCTTGACCACCAGCGAGGAGCCCTTGACCTTGAGGTCCTTGATGACGGTGACGGTATCGCCGTCGGCGAGGACATTGCCGACCGAGTCGCGGATCACCTTCTCGCCTTCGACCGGCGCTTCGGCGGCGTCGGCCGACCACTCATGGGCGCACTCCGGGCAGACCAGCAGCGCGCCGTCCTCGTAGGTGTATTCGGAAGCGCATTTGGGGCAGGGCGGCAGGGAGCTCATGACGAAACCTCATGTTCGAAAAATACTAAAGAGCACGAATTATATAAGGTTTTTGCAGGTTGTTGGTCAGCGGCTGACCAAAGGTGGAGCGTCGAGGGTTCGCCGGCGGTCCGAGAGCGGGCCGGGCGGGCGCTCTGGGACGGGAATCCGGCGCGTAACGATTTGCAAAAGCTCGCTTTTGACATCGTCCGGGCGGATTCCGAAGATGCCAACCATCTTGCGGCAACCACAGAAGAGTCAAGCATGCACGCTGAAGAGAAAAACCTGATCGATGGCCTGTTTTCCCGCCTGCGCGATGCCGAAGGGCAATCCGCCCCGCGCGAGGCCCAGGCCGAAGCGTTGATCAACGAGCACGTCGCCCGTCAGCCGGCCGCCCCGTACTACATGGCCCAGGCGATCATCGTGCAGGAAAACGCCATCCAGCAGCTGGATGCGCGGGTCAAGGAGCTGGAAGCGCAGATCGAATCCCTCAAGCGCGTGCAGAGCGCACCGCAGCAGGGCAGCGGCGGCTTTCTCGCCGGCCTGTTCGGCAGCCGCAGCCAGGCGCAGGTACAACCGGCTAGCGCGGCGGCCAGCGCGCAGCCGGCTCGCTCCGGCTGGCACGAGCCGGCCGTGGGCAATCGCAATGGCTTCGGCCAGCCGGCGGGCTTCGGTCAGTCCGCGGGTTTTGGCCAGCAGCCGGGCTTCGGTCAGCGCGGCGCCTATGCCCAGCAGGGCGGCGGCTTCCTCTCCGGTGCCCTGCAGACCGCGGCCGGTGTGGCCGGTGGCATGGTGCTGGGCAATCTGCTGATGGACATGTTCCAAGGCGACGAGGCCGAAAAGGTCGCCGAGCAGACCCCGGCCGAGGCGAGCGAGCAGCCGGCGGCCCATGAGCAGGAGGTCGCGCCGGAAGAGAACTACGCCGACAACGGCTTCTTCGGCGGCGACGACGGGGGTGGCTTCTTCGACGGTGGCGAGGACGAGGACTTCGTCTGAGTCAGGCGATTACGTCCCTCGATGCTTCCCGCGCCCGGCGCGGGAAGTCCTTCCACCTTGTCCTTCCTGCTCGTCCTTTCGCTGACCGTCCCGCTTGTCAGCTTTGCGACATCTCGACGTGCTGGTCGAGGTTCTCCGTCACCATCCGCTCGAACTGCTCGGTGTACCAGATACGCGCCTTGTCCTTGTCGGCGGCCAGGTCGGCCGAGCGGCAGGCCGCCTCGTGGGCGCTGAAACGGGCGGCGGCGTAGCGGATCGCGGCGCTGATCTTGCCGAGATCCTTGTGCTCATCTTCGAGCAACCGGTTGGCAACGTCGATGAATTCGTCGGCCATGTCGAAAATTGCCATGTCTACGGTCTGGGTCATCTTCTGATCCTGCTGGCTTGGCTGGGAGGAATGGTGGCGGACCGCTTGGCCCAGGGGCGGCGAGGGTACGCGCCGTGGCTGGGGAGTGGGGCCGCCGCTGCGAGTGATCCAGCAGATATCGTGCCAGCGCCTGACCGGCCGCTTTCTGGCGGGGTGCCGGGTTTGCGCCGACAATGAAGGGGTTCGGTCGGCCAGGTGAGGAGCCCGTCATGGACCGCAAGCCCGCGCAGAACGTCTATTCGCGCATCCAGCAGAACTATCCGGACTACTTCGCCGCCGTGGAGGCGCTGGGCAGCGCCGCCCACAACGCCGGTCCGCTGGACGAGCGCACTCTCCACCTGATTCGACTCGGTGCCGCGGCGGCGATCCGCTCCGAGGGCGCGGTGCACAGCCACGTGCTGCGTGCGCGGGATGCCGGGGCCGACGCCGCGGAGATCCGCCATGCCCTGCTCGCGCTGACCAGTACGCTCGGCTTCCCCACGGTGGCCGCCGCGCTGAGCTGGGCGGACGATATCCTCGGCCAGGATTAGGGCGTGGGCCGGCGCGGCCCACAAACGACAAGGCCGCGGCGACGTCGGGCGTCGGCGCGGCCTTGGAGGGAGAGCGGGACGTCAGCCGGCCAGGCCGACGTAGACGTTCTGCACGTCGTCGTGGTTGTCGAGCGCTTCGAGGAAGGCTTCGACTTCCTCCAGCTCGGCGCCGGACAGGCTGACTGGGTTCTTGGCCTTGTAGCCGAGGTTGGCCGACTGCACGGTGAAGCCGAATTCCGGCAGCGCCTTGCACACCGCGTCGAGGTCGGTGGCCTCGGTGTAGAACAGGGTGGCGCCATCCTCGGCGGGCTCGAAGTCCTGAGCGCCGGCTTCGATGGCGGCCAGTTCCGGATCGGCGTCGCCTTCCGGGGTCGCCTCGATCATCCCTAGGTGGTCGAAGTCCCAGCTCACCGAGCCGGAGGTGCCGAGCTGGCCCTTGCGGAACAGCACGCGGATCTCGGCCACGGTGCGGTTCAGGTTGTCGGTCAGACACTCGACGATCACCGGTACGCGGTGCGGAGCGAAGCCTTCATAGACGGTACGCTCGTAGTTGACCACCTCGCCGGACAGGCCTGCGCCTTTCTTGATCGCGCGCTCTAGGGTGTCCTTGGGCATCGACGCTTTCTTGGCCTGGTGCACGGCCAGGCGCAGCTTGGGGTTCATGTCCGGGTCGGCGCCGTTGCGTGCGGCAATCATGATTTCCTTCACCAGCTTGCCGAAGATCTTGCCCCTGGCATTGGCGGCGGCTTCTTTCGGTTTGGCTTTCCACTGGGCGCCCATATCGGTTCTCTCGCTGCGGCTGTTGGGTCCCGGGCCGGGCCGGGAACGGGAATCAGGCGATTCTAACGGCTTGCTGACCCGCCGGCACCTGCCAATCCTCTCGAGCCCCCCTGGGCGTGGTTGTGAAGGCTTTCACGTTTAATTATGCTCACGCGCTTTCACGACCCTCGGATGACTCCCATGCTTGAAGCAACCCTCGCGCAACTTGAAAGCCTCGTGGCCGACCTGCTGCAACAGAACCAGGCGCTGAACGACCACTGCCGGCAGCTCGAAGGGCAACTGCGCCAGGCTCGGGAAGAGAACGAAAACCTGCAAATGGCCGCCCTGGAGCAGGAAGAACAGCAGACCGCCACCCTGGCCCGTCTGCAGGCGCTGGTGCAGCGCGCCGGCGTCAGCAGCAGCGCCGCATGACCGACAACGTCGTCCGTGCGCTGAAGATCCTCGGCCGCGACTACTCGATCAAGGCCGGCGCCGGCGAAGAGGCGGTGCTGGAGCAGGCCATCGCCCTGCTGCAGGCGCGTCTGGACGAGAACCACCAGCGCTTTCCCCTGGCCGGCAGCCACGAGTTGCTGGTGCTGTCGGCGCTGAACCTGTGCGTACCGCTGCTCGAGCAGCGCCAGCAGCTGGAGGCCCTGGAGGCGCGTCTCACCGCCACTGCCGAGCGCATCGCCCGCCAGTTGCAGAACTGAGCGGGGAACGGGCAAACAAAAAGGGGCTGCCATCTGGCAGCCCCTTTTTCATGTGCGCCGGATCAATCCTGGCGGCTGGTGACTTCCAGCAGGTGGTAGCCGAACTGGGTCTTCACCGGGCCCTGCACCACGTTGAGCGGGGCGCTGAACACCACCTGGTCGAACTCGCGGACCATCTGGCCACGGCCGAACGAGCCGAGGTTGCCGCCATCGCGGCTGGAGGGGCAGGTGGAGTTGTCGCGGGCGACCTGGGCGAAGTCGGCACCGGCTTCGATGGCGGCTTTCAGTTCCAGGCACTTGGCTTCGCTGGAGACCAGGATGTGACGGGCAGTGGCTCGGGCCATGGGGAGTTGCTCCTCTTGAAGAAGTCACCGAGCCTACCGCAATCGGCCGGGCAGGGAAACGCCGCGGCGCGGCGGCCGGCCCGGCGGAAATTTCGGCTGGCGGCTGGGAGACGAGTGTTTTATCCCCCTGCTGGCTTTTAGGTAGGGATTGGCCAGGGATATGGGAGCGCAGCCCTGGCGAGCGAGGTGCAGGGTGACAACCCGCCGGTGAGACAGGAAATCCCCGATCCGGATTCGCGCATCTCGGAAACCCTCTTCGGTCTGCTTATGGTGCTGACCTTCACGGGTTCCTTCAGCGTGGCCCACGCCGGGGAAAGCTCGGTGCAGTGCTGGTCGCCAGTATCGGCTGCAACTTGGCCTGGGGCATGGTGGGCGGCTGCATGCTGCGGCTCAACCGCCTGGCCGAGCGTGGCCACGCTGGAGTCTGTGGCAGAGCCCGCGTAAGGCGGCGGTGGGGGGCGCGCAAGGCCAGCGGCCTGTTGAGCGAGGCGATGCCTCCGCTGCTCAGCCAAGTGATGCCCGCCGAAGAGATACAGAGCCTGCACCGCCGTCTTCTCGAGCAGCCAATGCCGCCGACCAGCCTGCTGATCGGCTGGCGCGATCTGCGCGCCGCGCTGGCGGTGTTCCTGCTGGTGTTTCTCTCCACCCTGCCGGTGGTGCCGCCGTTCATGGTGCTCGGCGAACCCCGGCACGCTCTGCGCATCTCCCACGCAGTCGCCCTGGCCATGCTGTTCGTCATCGGGTTCTGCTATGGCCGTTTTGCCGGTGCCCGCCGTCCCTGGCTCACCGCGCGGGTGTTCACCGTGCCGGGCGTGGCGCTGATTTTCGCCTCCATCGCGCTCGGCGCCTGAGGCGCCGCCTCAGGGCGCGGCATGGCTGCCCAGCAAAGTGTTGCCGGATTTCTTGATGCGCTTGGCCTGGCGCTTTTCCTGGGCATTCTTCTGCGGCTTCTTCCTGGTTTCCTTGTGCGTCTCGTGGCTCTTGCTCATGGCTGCGGTCTCCGCAGAAGGTGAATGGATCGGTGGCGAGTGCGCATCTCGAGCATCGCTACCTCCCTGGCATCGCCCCGTTTGTGGGGCGCTTTAAGTCTAGTTCGGTTGCGCTGAATGGGGTGGGGGCCGCCGTCTTGCCTGTCATCAGGCGATGGCTACGCCAGATTGTTTCCCCATGCGTCGCGGCGCCCTGGGGCGCAGTCCTCGCACCACTGAGAACTCCGTCACAGTACTCCTGTGCGGAAATTGACGGGGAATGCCGTTCGTCTGAACCCCTCTCGAAAACCGTCAAGTATCCGTCGGAATCCCGGGCGCGCTGATGGCACTGAGCTACTTTTTCAATGGACGTACAAACGTGCTTCAGGTGTAAAGCCAAAGAAACAACTGGTGGGGCAATCGAGTTATTTGGCGAATATCGCTTATGCCGATTGCTTGTTAACGAGGCGAAGTAATTACACACCTGAACTGGTTTGAAACGAAGTGGAGCATCAAGAAAGTAATAACCGTAATGGTTGCATGGATGGGAGGTTCGAATGAGCGTTGGCATCGTTCGGTGCAAGGATTTTTTGGCGACGAAATATCCATCGGCACTGACCTCACCGATCAAACTGCTTGCCGCCCCCATGGACTGCTCGAAAGGCTCGCCCCCTGAATCTGTACATTCCCTATTCCGGGAGTGATCGGTCGCGAGCATGGGACAGAGGTTGTCTGAGGCGTTTCAGCTTTGATGTGAGGGAATGATCATGAGCGAGTCTTATCAGTGGGATTTCGGATCGGTCGAGTCCGGCTTGCAATTCAAGGTTGTTTTCGATGGCACCAACTTCACGGTGACCTGCATATTGGGATATATGGATCTAAATGCGCTGTGGTTCTCGGATGGTTGCAATACCGGTGGGGGAACGGTCACGCTGGCCAAGTCGGACAGCAGTCTCAATCTGAATGGCACCGGTATTACCTGGGACGACTACTACAAGGTTTCCAGTACCGGGCTCGGATCGGCGGGAGTGGACAAGGCCAGCTTCCTCAGCGCCGGGGAGTCGATGTCGTTCTCGCTGGATACGCTCGGTTTGCCGCCGGCGATAGCCTCGCTGCTGGCCAGCGACCCAACCGCGCTGATCATCGGCGTGCGCGCCACCAGTAGCAGCTCGCTCAGCGGCGACGGCAAGTTCGTGGATACCACGGGCACCAAGCTGGCATCGAGCGTCAACCAGGCGCCGACCCTGGATCCCGTGGGGGACGGCACGGTCAACGACACGGCGGCCGATGACAACTACTCCCCCGTGACCGGCACGCTGACCGGGAGCGACCCCGACGGCGATACGGTGAGCTTCGAGCTGGCGGACTCCACTGATACAGGGGATACAGACTTCGACGTGCAGAAGAGCACGGACTTCGGCACTTTCTACCTGAACACCGAGACGGGCGCCTACAAGTTCGTGGCCGACGACGCGGCGGTGGAAGGTCTGAAGAGCACCCAGACCCTGGAGTTCGTGGTCAACGCCACCGACGGCGCGGCCGACAGCGCCACGCAGACCATCACCATCGCGTTGGAGGGCGTCAACGATACGCCGGAGCTGAATGCGGTGAGCGGCGGCACGGTGACCGACACGGCCGCCGATGACCACTATGACGACGTGACCGGCACGCTGAGTGGCAGCGACCGCGATGGCGATACGGTGAGCTTCGAGCTGGCGGACTCCACGGCCACCGACGGCACCGGGGATGGCGCAGGCTTCGACGTGCAGAAGAGCACGGCCTACGGCACCTTCTATTTGAACACGATCAGCGGCGCCTACAAGTTCGTGGCCGATGATGCGGCAGTGGAAGGTCTGAAGAGCACCCAGACCCTGGAGTTCGTGGTCAACGCCACCGACGGCGCGGCCGACAGCGCCACGCAGACCATCAGCATCGCACTGGAAGGCGTCAACGACTTGCCGGAACTGTCGGCCTCTCTGACCGAGCACACCTATACCGACACCGCCGGGAACGACACTTTCAATAATGTGTCCGGCAGTCTGTCGACGGTGGATCGCGATGCCGGCGAAACGGCGACCTACGCGATCGACGTTGCGGGCGTGGTGACCGGGAGCTTCGTCATCGGCGAGAACACCTACCAGCAGAAACTGGCCGGCAGCTACGGCACCCTCTACCTGAGCAGCGCCGGTGCCTATCTGTTCGTTCCCCTCGATACGGCAATCGAGGCGCTCGAGGCTAACGACAGCGAGAGCTTCACGCTCATGGTGACCGATGGCTCTGGTGCGACCGACAGCGCGACCTTGACCATCAACTTGACCGGTGCCCAGGATGCGCCGGACGTAGCGCCGGTGGTCGCGTCCTACACCGACACGGCCGTTGATGACACTTTTGGCGACAAGACCGGCACCCTGAGCGTGACCAGCCGCGACGGCGATACCAGCTTCATCTTCGCCCTGACCGGCAGCAGCGCTTCTCTGGAGTCCGGCTACGACCTGCAGAACACCAGCAGCGCCTACGGCACCCTGTACCTGAACAGCACCACCGGTGCCTACAAGTTCGTCGCCAACGACGGCGCCATCGAGGCCCTGCAGTTGGATAGCAATCCGAGCCTGGTCTACGACGTGACGGCCACGGCCGATGGGGTGACCTCGCCCAGCCAGACCATCACCATCAATATCACTGGTGACAACGATGCGCCGCGGGACATGGCCTTGCTGGCCGTGTCGACGTTCGCCAATGGCAACGGCACGCCAGGGGCCAGTACGGCAATCGGCACGCTCAGCGTGCCCGCCGGTGCCGATCCGGACAATGGCGGGGCCTACACCTTCAGCTTCGACAGCGCCAAGGTGGGGACGCTGGGTTCTGCGACCATCACCACCGATGCCTCTGCACTGTTTTCGGTCAGCGCCGCGGGTCTGCTCAGCACCACTGCGGCAGGCGGGCTGGCTGGCGGGAGCATCTACGAGGTGACGGTCAACGTAGCCCAAGGGACTGGAGAGGCCCTGGCGACCTATAGCGAAACCTTCAGCATCGTCACCGGCACCAACGCCTCGTCGGAAAACCTGCCCGGCAGTGGCTTCGACTTCGGCACGGGCGACGACGTGATCTATGGCCGGCAGAACATTGACATCGTCTATGCCGGCTCGGGCAACGACACCGTGTTCGGCCAGGGGGGCAACGACGAGATCCACGGCGGTGCCGGCGTCGACCTGCTGTATGGCGGCAACGACAACGACACCTTCGTGTTCGCCTCCGGTGACACCGGCATCACCCTGACCACCGCGGACACCATCGGCGACTTCAGCTCGGCGGACGACACCATCGCCACCTCGCTGCTGGCGGGCAACGTCACCATAGCCAATGGCACGGCGCTGGCCGGCTTCGACGCCTTCGTCACTGCCGCCAACGCGGTACTGACGGCGGGAGTGGGGACCAACGATGCCTACCTGGCCTGGAACGCGGCGAACTCCGGCAACGGTTGGTTGGTCATCGACGAGAACGACAGCGGTTCGGTGGACGCCGGCGATAGCCTGATCGTGCTGACCGGGGTGAATACGGTGGGCGAGTTCGCGACTACCGATATCGCCTGAGCCATCTCTGGTCGGCCGCTGTCAGGCGGCGCAAGCAAACGGGGCCGCAGTGTGCGGTCCCGTTTTTTTCCCGGCTATCCGAGTGCCCGAGCGTTTTGCCGTGTTCGCGGCAGCGCTCGCGCCGCTCAGTGCAGCGGCTGGCGCTTGATGGTTTTCAGCAGGTCCTCGGGGCTGATCTCGGCGACGATGCTCGCCTGGCTGCCCGGCTGCGGCAGATTGAGGATGTGGCCCTTGATCTTGCCGATCACGTGCATCTCGCACGGCTTGCAGTCGAATTTCAGGGTCAGCACCTCGTCGCCGTGCACCAGCTGCATCGGCGCGACCTTGTTGCGCACGCCGGTATAGCCCTTGGCCTGCTTGGGACACAGGTTGAAGGAGAAGCGCAGGCAGTGCTTGGTGATCATCACCGGCACCTCGCCGGTTTCCTCGTGGGCCTCGTAGGCGGCGTCGATGAGCTGGACGCCGAAGCGGTGGTAGAAGGCGCGCGCCTTCTCGTTGTAGACGTTGGCCAGGAAGCTCAGATGCGACTCCGGGTAGACCGGCAGCGGCACGTTGACCGGCTTGCGGCTGCCGCGCGGATGCACGGCCAGGCGTGCGGCGGTGAGCGCTTCGATGGCCTCGCGGCGCAGCGCCTTGAGCTGCGAGTTGGGCACGAACGGCATCTGCGGTGCGTCGATCGCCACGCCATCGGCGTGGTAGATGGTGGTGCCCAGCTGGCCGAGCAGGTCGCGCAACTGTTCCAGCGCCTGTTCCGGCTTGTTGGCCGCCCCGAAGGTGCCAGTCAGGCTCGCCGAGGCGCTGATGCCTTCCTCGCTGGTGGCGGTGAGGGTGACGCGTTCTTCGTCCAGCTCGGCCTGCCAAGTGACGCCGACACGGCGTTCGGCGGAGGTCTTCAGCAGCGCCTGCTGCCAGTTATGGTCGAGATTACGATTGAGCGGATGCTGCGGGCGCAGCTGCTTCAGCTCGGCCGGCATCTCGTTGGGCTCGACGCGGTACTGCCAGCGCGGCTCGCCGTCCTCCTCGAACTGCTTGAGCAGCTCGACCACGCTGGCGCGAAAGCCGACCACCTCGCGCTTGACCAGCACGTTGAGGCCATCGCCGTTGGAGAGCGGATCGCGGGTGTTGGCCACCAGGTCGCGCTTGCCGACCTTGAGCACCTCGCCGACCGGCAGGCCGGTGAACTTCGGCGAGTCGAAGGCGCCGATGTCGACCAGGCGATCGTTGACGAAGTAGTCGGTGCTGCCGCGGTGGAAGGTGCGCTCCGGGTCGGGCACGAAGAAGTGCTCGGTGCGTCCGCTGGAGGCGCGCTGCAGATCGCCGCGCTCCTCGAGGATCTCGTCGAGGCGCTGGCGGTAGTAGGCGGTGATGTTCTTGACGTAGCTGACGTCCTTGTAGCGCCCCTCGATCTTGAACGAACGCACCCCGGCGTCGATCAGCGCGCGCAGGTTGGCGCTCTGGTTGTTGTCCTTCATCGACAGCAGGTGCTTCTCGAAGGCCACCACCGCACCAGTGTCGTCCTTGAGGGTGTAGGGCAGGCGGCAGGCCTGCGAGCAGTCGCCGCGGTTGGCGCTGCGCCCGGTCTGCGCGTGGGAGATGTAGCACTGCCCGGAGAAGGCCACGCACAACGCGCCGTGGATGAAAAACTCCACCGCGGCGTCGACGCTGTCGCTGATCTGGCGGATTTCCGTGAGGTTCAGCTCGCGGGCCAGCACCAGCTGGGAGAAGCCGGCGTCGGCAAGGAACTTCGCCTTCTCCAGGCTGCGGATGTCGGTCTGGGTGCTGGCGTGGATCTCGATGGGCGGGATGTCCAGTTCCATGATGCCCATGTCCTGGACGATCAGCGCATCCACACCGGCCTCGTACAGATCAACGATCAGTTTGCGCGCCGCCTCCAGCTCGTCGTCGTGGAGGATGGTGTTGAGGGTGACGAAGACCCGCGCATGGAACAGGTGGGCGAACTTCACCAGCTCGGCGATATCCGCCACGCTGTTCTCGGCGTTGTGCCGCGCACCGAAACTGGGGCCGCCGATGTACACGGCATCGGCGCCATGCAGGATGGCTTCCTTGGCGATGGTGACATCCCGCGCGGGGCTGAGCAGTTCCAGGTGGTGCTTGGGTAGAGACATGGGGCGGGCTCGCGAGCGCAACAAACGAACCGTGCATTGTAGCGGGCTGGCGCGGCTTTGCGGGGTTGGCGTGATAGTCGGGCGCCGGCCCCTGCGTATCACGAAAAGGCTTGGTCTCACGCGGGACATGATCTGCCGCCGGCAATCGCGCATCATGCACCCATCCAGATCAAGGAGGTTTCCATGCGTATCGCTTCATTCGTGGCGCGGCTTGCCGGGTTGTCGCTGGGACTGGCGTTCGCCGCCGTTGCTTCGGCGGGCGACGAGGCACGGCTGGTCGAGTCGATCAATGCCTATCGTGGCCAGGTCCAGAACTGTGCCGGCCAGGGTTCCGAGGAGCTGCCACCGCTGGCGGTCGATCCGCGGCTGGTGATGCCAGCCGCCGGGGGCGGGGACCTGCAGGGGACGCTGAGTCGCGCGGGTTATCCGCTGGTCAACGCCCAGGCGATCAGTCTGTCCGGGCCGCGCGACGCGCAGGCGGCCATGGCAGCGCTGCAGCAAAGTTTCTGTCAGGTATTGCTCGATCCGCAGTTCGTCGATATCGGCGTCAACCACACCGGCCGCGACTGGCGCATCGTCGTGGCGCGGCCGCTGCTGGCCGGGCGCATGGGCGACTGGCAGGTCGAAGGGCAGCAATTGCTCGAGCGGATCAACGCCGTTCGCGCGCAGCCTCGCCAGTGCGGGGCGCAGGCGTTCGCGGCGGCGCCGCCGCTGGCCTGGAGCGCTACGCTGGGCGCGGCGGCCGAGGCCCACAGCCGGGCCATGGCCAACGGCAATTTCTTCGCCCACAAGGATCGCGACGGCCGCACGCCGGGCGACCGGGCGGAGCTGGCCGGCTATGGCGGCGCGCTGATTGGCGAAAACATCGCCGCCGGGCTGGACGCCGCCGGCAAGGTGATCGACGGCTGGCTGGCCAGTCCCGGCCACTGCGCCAATCTGATGAACCCGCAGTTTCGGGAACTGGGCGCGGCCTACGCCGCCGATCCCAAGAGCGATGCGGGGATCTACTGGACGGCGCTGTTCGGCTCGCCCTGAGCGAGCCGGTCAAAGCAACGCGCGGATGAGCGGCCGGGCGATAGCCGTGGTGGGACGAACGTCAGCGCAGAGATTCAGGCTTTGCTGGATTGAAATAGCCGGTTGCCGATCTCCATGATGGCTTCGCGCAGCACCTGGATCTTCAGCGGCTTGGTCAGATAGCAGGCGACGTCGAGTTCGCTGACCAGCGCCTGGTCTTCCGGCAGGGCGCCGGCACTGATGACGATGACCGGAAGATGCTGGGTGCGCGGATGCTTGCGCAGGCTGCGCAGCAGGCTGTCGCCTTGCAGGCCTGGCAGGTCGATGTCGAGCAGCAGCAACTCCGGCGGGTTCTCGGTGATCCAGTGCAGCGCCTCGAGGCCGTTCTCGAGGATTTCCACGTCGGCCAGATCGGCCAGGGCCTTTTGCACCAGCAACTGGCTGGCGTGGTTGTCCTCGACGTACAGCACACGGGGCAGGGGAACGCCGCGCTGCTGTCGGGAGCGGTCCTGGGCGTCCTTCTGTAGGGTCGGACTGAACGGCAATTCGATCCAGAAGGTGCTGCCGATGCCGGGCTCGCTGCTGAAATCAAGCTTGCCGTGCATCAGTTCGGCCAGTTCGCGGCTCAGTACCAGGCCGATACCGGTGCCCTTGATGGTGCTGTTCTCGTGGCCCAGGCGCTGGAACGGCTTGAACAGCAGGGGATGTTTTTCTGCGCTGATGCCGTGGCCGGTATCTTCGACGATCAGGCGCAGGCTGCCGGGGGTGATCTTGTAGCTCAGCGACAGGTGGCCGTTCGGCCGGTTGTATTTCACCGCGTTGCTCAGCAGGTTGAGCAGGATCTGGCGCAGTCGGCGCCCCTCGGCGTGGACCAGCAGGCTGCCTTCGGGCAGGTGGCTCTCCAGATGCAGATGGTGTTCGAGGGCCTGCGGGCGGATCAGCTCGATGCATTCGCTCATGATCTGCCGGGCGTCGACGATGTCCATGATCAGGTTGGTCTTCTGCGCCTCGATGTAGGCGAGGTCGAGGATGTCGTCGACCAATTGGCACAGGTGGTTGCTGGCGGTGAGGATTTCGCCGGCGTACTGGTTGAGGCTGGTTTCCTCGCTGCGCTCGGCCAGCTCAAGCTGGATCATCTGGGCGAAGCCCTGCACCGCATTGAGCGGGGTGCGCAGCTCGTGGCTCATGCTGGAAAGGAAGCGGGTCTTGGCGACGTTGGCCGCCTGGGCCTGCTGGCCGGCATGGCTGAGGGCTTCCTGGGTGGCCTTGAGCGCGTCGATGTCGACATGGGTGCCGGCCAGGCGGCGGATGAAGCCGTCGGCTTCGGTATCCATCGCACGGCCGCGGCTGAGCAGCCAGTGATAGACGCCGCAGTCGTCGGCGAGGCGGTATTCGACGGTGTAGTTGTCGCTGGGGTGCTGCTCCGGATGCTCCAGGCAGGTGACCGCCTGTTCGAGGTCTTCGGGGTGGATGCGCGCGTAGAAGGCGTCTAGCGCCAGCAGGGGACCGCCCAGGCCGAAGCGCTCGATGAGGCGGCCCTCGATGCGGATGCTGCGCTGCTCGAGGTCGATCTCCCAGACGCTCTCGGTGGTCGAGTCGAGCACCAGACCGAGCTGGGTCTGCGCCTGCTGACGGGTAGCCTCGCTGTGGGCCAGTTGCTGACCCATGGCGGTGGCGGCGCTGGCCATCTGGTCGAATTCGACGATGGCCGAGTGGGGGCGTTTGGGCAGCCACTGGCCCTGGCCGATCTGCGCGAGCATCCAGGTGACGCCGTCGATCGGTTGCTGCAGGCGGTGACTGAGCTGGCGCGAGCGCAGCCACATGGCGGCGAAGAACAGCAGGTAGAAAACCACCAGACCGGCGATCAGCAGGTAGCCGATCTGCTGGTAACGGCTGGCGAGGGTGTTGGTCTTGCTGAACACCTCGGCTTCGTCGACCACGGTGATGAGCTTCCAGCCGGTCTCCGGGATGGTCGCCCAGGCGGCAAGCTTGCGCTTGCCGCCCAGTTCGATGGATTCGACGCCGGTGGCGCTGAGGCCGATGGCCTGGGCCAGCGCGGTGGTGTCCTGGCGTTTGCCCAGGTTGAAGTCGGCGGGCTTGAAAATTTCCTTGCGGATGGCTTCGTCGTAGGAGTGGCTGGTCAGTTCGCTGAGGCGGAGGTCCTGCTCGCCCTGCGGCGGCAGGGCCATGATGTTCTGGTCGGCACTGACCAGCAGGGCGTAGCCGTTCCAGGCCACCTGCAGGCTGGCGATCTCGCTGAGGATGGTGTCGACGGTGACGTCCAGGCCGGCGACCCCTTCGAGGAAGTCGCCGCGGTAGACCGGGGCCAGCGCCGACATCATCCAGCCGTGGCCGGCCGGATCGACGTACATGTCGGTCCACACCACCTTGCGCTGCGGGTTGTGGCGGGCGTCAGCGAGGTAATAGAAGTTGTAGTCGGGAATCACCATGTCGTGCGGATACTGGGCGGGCGCCAGGAACCACGGGTAGATGCGGTTGTAGCTGTCCCAGGTATTGAAATAGATCGAGGCGATGAGCTTGTTGGAGCCCAGCAGGCTCTTCATCAGCGGGTCGAGCTGGGCCAGGCGCAGGACGCGCTCGAAATCCTGTTGGTTGGCCGGTGTGGCACTGGAGTAGAAGGAGGCGGCGCGGCCATCGTCGGTCTGGCTGTAGAGCACGCCGTCGCTGCTGCGGGTGTGTCGCCGGCGCTCGAGCGCGTCGTCGGCAAAGCTGTCCTGCTGCAGAACGCTGGCGATCTGTTCGCGATAGACGCCGGTGAGCCGGGTGATGGCGCTCAGGCGTTCGCTGACCAGGTGCGCTTCCTGTTGGGCGGCGCCCTTGAGGTCGGTGAGGGCGGTTTCCCGCAGGTGCTCGATCTGTGCCTCGCGGATCGAACTGTTGGTCAGCAGATAGGCGGCGATCAGGACGGTTTCCACCAGGATCAGCGGGATCAGGGCGCTTTGTACGAAGGCGCGCCACATCCAGCCGCGGAGGGTGGTTTTCGGGGTGTCGTGCATACCGGTACGCCCTTGGGTCTTCATCGCGTGGTGGGTCGGCAGTTTAGGGATGTCGCTCGCCCACGACTCGCAGCAGGGCCTGGCGATGATAATGGAATGCACCTGTATTGTGACGGCTTTGGCAAAGCCTTGATCGATTTTGTTTCACTTCCGGCTGCAAGCGCCGGAGGGCGAGGCTGTCGCTGGCGGCGCGGAGAGTTTTTCGCCCGGCGGGTTGTAAGTTGCGCACGACTCGTTACAATGGCGCGGCCCGCTCACAGGCGGGTACTTTATGGTGGCCCTGTCGGTCCCCCCGCAACGATTACTCGTCAACCTGGTCAGGTCCGGAAGGAAGCAGCCATAGCGAGAACATCGTGTGCCGGGGTGTGGCTGGCGGGGCCATCTCCATTTCCGGCCGGCGAAAACCTTTGCCGCCGCTTCGTCGGTCCCCGGGGCACAGCACCTATTCCCCGTTATTGATTGAGCGACATCCCGTCCTGAGCCCCTGGGCGGGTGCAATTTGCCCCATGCTTCGCTAGCATTGACACCCTACGCTCAATTGCCCGCAGCGAAAGATTCGATGAGTTACCAGGTCCTTGCCCGCAAGTGGCGTCCGCGCTCGTTCCGCGAAATGGTCGGCCAGACCCATGTGCTCAAGGCCCTGATCAACGCTCTGGACAATCAGCGCCTGCACCATGCCTATCTGTTCACAGGTACCCGCGGCGTGGGTAAAACCACCATCGCGCGCATCCTCGCCAAGTGCCTGAATTGCGAGCAGGGAGTCAGTTCGACGCCCTGTGGCCAGTGTTCGGTGTGCCGAGAGATCGACGAGGGACGTTTCGTCGACCTGATCGAGGTGGACGCGGCGAGCCGCACCAAGGTCGAGGATACCCGCGAGCTGCTCGACAACGTGCAGTACGCGCCGACCCGAGGCCGCTACAAGGTGTACCTGATCGACGAAGTGCACATGCTGTCCACGCACTCGTTCAATGCCCTGCTCAAGACTCTTGAAGAGCCGCCGCCGCACGTCAAGTTCCTGCTCGCCACCACCGATCCGCAGAAGCTGCCGGTCACCATCCTGTCGCGCTGCCTGCAGTTCTCGCTGAAGAACATGCCGCCGGAGCGGGTGGTGGAACACCTGACCCACGTGCTGAGCGCCGAGCGGATCCCCTTCGAGGAGGATGCGCTGTGGCTGCTGGGCCGTGCTGCCGACGGCTCGATGCGCGATGCCATGAGCCTCACCGACCAGGCGATCGCCTTCGGCGAGGGCAAGGTGCTGGCGGCCGACGTGCGCGCCATGCTCGGCACGCTCGACCACGGTCAGGTTTACGGCGTCCTGCAGGCGCTGCTCGCCGGCGACGCCCGCGCCCTGCTCGATGCCGTGCGCCAGTTGGCCGAGCAGGGGCCAGACTGGGCCGGCGTGCTGGCCGAATTGCTCAACGTGCTGCATCGCGTGGCCATTGCCCAGGTGCTGCCGGAGGCGGTCGACAATGGCCAGGGCGACCGCGAGCGAGTGCTTGAGCTGGCGCATGCGCTGCCGGCCGAGGATGTGCAGTTCTACTACCAGATGGGGCTGATCGGTCGCCGCGACCTGCCGCTGGCGCCCGATCCGCGTAGCGGCTTCGAGATGGTGCTGCTGCGCATGCTGGCGTTCCGTCCGGCCGATACGGCCAAGGCACCCGATACGCCGCTAAAGAACCCGGGGATCGGTGAGGCCACGACTGATTCCTCTCAGGCAGCGGTGGCCGGGATTGCAGCGCGGATCTCGGTGACCGAGACCGCTGTGGCGGTGGGCGCTTCGCCGAACGCTCCGGTTCCTCGCATGGCGGTCCAGGAGGTGCAGGTTCCGCTGCCGACCCAGCCAGTCGACGTGCCCTGGGATACCTCGCCCGTGACGCACAGCGCTCATGCGCCAGCCAATGTATCGCCTGGCGAGGTGAGCGAGCCGGCAGTGCCGCGCCAGCCCGAGAGGGTGCCGCCGGTTCCGGCTCATTCCGTGGCGCAGACGCCTGCTCGGAGAGTGGAGCCTGCCAGGCCCGAGCCGGTCCCGGAGGCGCCGTCCGTTGCGGCGGAGGTCGCCGCCGACGAGGCGGATGACGATTTCGACAACGTCGACGTGGATGCCTACGCCTATCTGGAAAACATGCAGCCGGTGGACGATCCGGCACCGCTGCAGGTTCCGGTCGTTGCAGAACCACTGCCAGCCGCGCAGCCGGCCACCGGCCTGGCCGCCGAATGGCTGGAGCTGTTCCCCAAGCTGGGTTTGGCCGGCATGACCGCCAGCATCGCCGCCAACTGTACCCTGGTGGCGGTGGACGGCGACCGTTGGCACCTGCATCTGGATCCCGGGCAGAGTGCGTTGTTCAACGCTGGCCAGCAGCGGCGATTGACCGATGCCCTGAGCAGCTACCACGCCCGTCCGTTGACCCTGCAGATCGATATCGTCCGGCCCGAGCAGGAAACCCCGGCCCAGGCCGCGGCCCGCCAGCGCGCCGAGCGTCAGCACGCAGCCGAGGCATCGATTCACGCCGACCCGCTGGTTCGGCAGATGATGGAGCAGTTCGCCGCGGTGATCCGCGACGGCACAATCGTACCCCTGGACAATTGAGGTGATCCCATGATGAAAGGTGGCATGGCCGCGCTGATGAAGCAGGCGCAGCAGATGCAGGAAAAGATGCAGAAGATACAGGAGGAGCTGGCCAACGCCGAGGTGACCGGCCAGTCCGGGGCCGGCCTGGTGAGCGTGGTGATGACCGGCCGCCATGACGTCAAGCGCGTCACTCTGGATGACAGCCTGATGCAGGAAGACAAGGAAGTGCTCGAGGACCTGATCGCCGCCGCGGTGAACGATGCGGTGCGCAAGATCGAGCAGAACAATCAGGACAAGATGGCCGGCATGACCGCCGGCATGCAGCTGCCGCCCGGCTTCAAGATGCCGTTCTAAGCTGCCCGCACTCTGATGGGTGGGTTGGCCGCGCAGCGGCATAACCCACCGTCGGAGTCAGGCCGGGCGGCGAGTCGCGCCATCCGGCAGTCCTTCCTTCTCCCGTCCGTTTTCCCCGGTAGTCTCATGAGTTTCAGCCCCCTGATTCGCCAGTTGATCGATGCCCTGCGCATCCTGCCCGGAGTCGGCCAGAAGACCGCCCAGCGCATGGCGCTGCACCTGCTCGAGCGGGATCGCAGCGGCGGCCTGCGTCTGGCCCAGGCGCTGACGCGAGCGATGGAGGGGGTCGGCTACTGCCGGCAGTGTCGCACGCTCAGCGAAGACGAGCTGTGCCCGCAGTGCGTCGATCCACGCCGTGACGATAGTTTGCTCTGCGTGGTGGAGGGGCCGCTGGATGTGTTCGCCATCGAGCAGACCGGCTATCGCGGCCGCTATTTCGTCCTCAAGGGGCATCTGTCGCCGCTGGACGGTCTGGGGCCGGAGGCCATCGGCATCCCCGAACTGGAAGAGCGCGTCGCGCAGGGAAGCTTCAGCGAAGTGATCCTCGCCACCAACCCGACGGTGGAGGGGGAGGCGACCGCCCACTACATCGCCCAGCTGCTGGCGCCGCAGGGCCTCAAGGTGTCGCGTATCGCCCACGGCGTGCCGCTGGGCGGCGAACTGGAGCTGGTCGATGGTGGCACCCTGGCGCATGCCATGGCCGGCCGGCGGCAATTCGACCTGTAACGCTGCCATTGAAACGACAACGCCCGCCCCGGTTACCCGGCGCGGGCGTTGTTTCAGGCGGAATTGCTGATCGTCAGCCTTCCATGCGACCACCGGCCAGACCGCACAGCTCCACCGAGTCGAGGATCTGCACTTCCTTGCCGTCAGCCTGCAGCAGGCCGTTCTGCTGGAAGCGGGTGAACACGCGGGAGACCGTTTCCACGGCCAGGCCCAGGTAATTGCCGATCTCGCTGCGCGACATGGCCAGGCGGAACTGGTTGGCCGAATAGCCGCGGGCACGGAATCGCGCGGACAAGTTGACCAGGAAGGTGGCGATGCGCTCGTCGGCGGTCTTCTTCGACAGCAGCAGCATCATCTGCTGGTCGTCGCGGATTTCCCGGCTCATCAGGCGCATCAGCTGGCGCCGCAGCTGCGGCAGTTGCACCGACAGCTCGTCGAGCTTCTCGTAGGGGATCTCACACAGCGAGGTGGTCTCCAGCGCCTGCGCGGAGACCGGATAGGCCTCGGCATCCATGCCGGACATGCCGACCAGCTCGCTGGGCAGGTGGAAACCGGTGATCTGTTCCTCGCCGCCGTCGGTGACGCTGAAGGTCTTCAGCGCGCCGGTGCGCACGGCGAATACGGAGGTAAAGCTGTCGCCCTGACGGAACAGGAACTCGCCCTTCTTCAGCGGTCGCCCGCGCTTGACGATATTGTCGAGCGCGTTGATGTCTTCCATGTTCAGGGACAGCGGCAGGCAAAGAGGGGAGAGGCTGCATTCCTTGCAGTGCGCCTGGGGCAGGTTGCGCACCTTGATATTGTCTTGGCCGGCGGTCATATCGAGCTACTACCTACGCGAAGTTTGTGCGCAAGGTTACCCCAGCACGCCGGCGGCTGCCAATGTGTGACAACGAACATGAATCTCAGATGACTCGCGAGAAGCGCTGGGTGTTGAGCATCGGCAGGTAGCGGTCGAACAGCATGCACACCGAGCGCACCAGCAGGCGTCCGGCGGCGGTGACGTCGATACCCTTGTCGTCGAGGCGGATCAGGCCGTCGCCGGCGAAACGCTGCAGTTCCGGCCACACATCCTTGAAGTAGCCGCGGAAGTCGATGTTGAAGCGTTCCTCGATATCGGCGAAGTCCAGCTTGAAATGGCAGATCAGTTGCTGGATCACCGCGCGGCGAATGCGGTCGTCGCCATCGCAATGCAGGCCGCGGCGGGTGGCCAGCTGGTGGTTGTCCAGGCTGCCCTGGTAGGCGGCGATATCGCTGGTGTTCTGGCAGTACAGGTCGCCGATCTGGCTGATCGAGGAAACCCCCAGGCCGATCAGATCGCAGTAGCCGTGCGTGGTGTAGCCCTGGAAGTTGCGTTGCAGGGTGCCTTCCTCCTGGGCGATGGCCAGTTCGTCGTCGGGCAGGGCGAAGTGATCCATGCCGATATAGCGATAGCCGGCGGCGGCCAACTGCTCGATGGTGCGTTGCAGCATCTCCAGCTTTTCGCCGGGGCTGGGCAGGTCCTCGACATTGATGCGTCGCTGCGGCGGGAAGCGGTCCGGCAGATGGGCGTAGTTGAACACCGACAGGCGATCCGGCTGCATGGCGATGACTTCGTCCACGGTGCGCGCGAAGGACTTGGCGTTCTGCAGCGGCAGGCCGTAGATCAGGTCGATGTTGATCGAACGGAACTGCAGGGTGTGCGCCGCCTCGACGATCGAGCGGGTTTCCTCGGGGCTCTGCATGCGGTTGACCGCGCGCTGCACGGCGGGATCGAAATCCTGTACGCCGAGGCTGACACGGTTGAAACCGATGTCGCGCAGCAGGCCCATGGTGGTCCAGTCCGCCTCGCGTGGGTCGATCTCGATGCTGTAGTCGCCGGTATCGTCGTCCAGCAGGTGGAAGTGCTGGCGCAGGCCGGCCATCAGCTGGCGCAGTTCGTCATGACTGAGGAACGTCGGCGTGCCGCCGCCGAAGTGCAGCTGCTCGACCTCCTGGCTGGGGTCGAGGTGGCGGCTGACCTGTTCGATCTCCTGTAGCAGGCGCTGCAGGTAGGGTGCGCTGCGTCCGCGGTCCTTGGTGATGACCTTGTTGCAGGCGCAGTAGTAGCAGATGTGCGCGCAGAACGGCAGGTGCACGTACAGCGACAGCGGCCGCTTGGCCTGGGCGCTGCTGCGCAGGGCCTGGATCAGGTCGAAGGGGCTGACACCGTCGTGAAACTGCACGGCGGTAGGGTAGGAGGTATAACGCGGCCCCGCCACATCGTAGCGGCGAATCAGATCGGTATCCCAACGAATGGCGTCGAGCATGCGGTGGCCCTGCAGAATAAGACTTATGGCCAAGTCTAGGAGCCGGCGCGCCGAGGGGTGTTGACCTGTATCAAGCGCTCTAGTGGGCGTGCTGCTCGCTGCCGTGGCCCATCAGCCATGCCTGGTGGGGGCCTGGCAGCGTCCACAGGCCGAACAGGATGACCAGCAGGCCGCCGGCGATGCGCACGCCCTGGCGGCGCAGCAGCGCGGTCAGGCGCTCGGCGGCCAGGCCGGTGGCGAGCAGCACCGGCAGGGTGCCGAGGCCGAAGGCCAGCATCAGCAGCGCGCTGTCGAGGGCATCGCCCTGGCTGGCGGCCCATAGCAGGGTGCTGTAGACCAGGCCGCAGGGCAGCCAACCCCACAGGGCGCCGAGCAGCAGTGCGCGTGGCGCATTGCGCACCGGCAGCAGGCCGCGGGCCAGCGGCTGGATGCGCCTCCAGAGCAGACGGCCGGCAGCTTCGATGCGGGTCAGGCCGCTCCACCAGCCGGCCAGGTACAGCCCCATGACAATCAGCAGCAGACCGGCGACCACGCGCAGCACGGCAGCCGCCGGGCTGTTGGCCAGCGCCCAGCCGGCGGCGCCGAGGAGCAGGCCGGCCATGCCGTAGGAGGCGATGCGGCCTAGGTTGTAGGCCAGCAGCAGCTGCAGGCGGCGCTGGCGCTGTTCGGCGGGAATGGCCAGAGTCAGCGCGCCCATCAGGCCACCGCACATGCCGATGCAGTGGCCGCCGCCGAGCAGGCCGAGGATCAGGGCGGACAGCAGCAGCGGCAGCAGGTCAGCCACGCGGCGGCTCCCGGTCGGTCGGCTGGTCCTGGCCATCGGTCGGCTTGGCGCTGGCCTCGTCGATCCCGGCCTGGTGCTGGGGATCCTCGTCGTCGAACAGGATGCTGTGCGCCGGGCTGTCGAGATCGTCGTACTGACCGTTGTCGACGGCCCAGAAGAACATCCAGATGGCCAGGGCGACCAGCACGACGGCAACCGGGATCAGCAAATAGAGGGCGGACATGATGACCTCCGGGTCAGGTGCGGCTGGTGACCAGGTTTTCGGGAGCGTGGCCGATGGCGGTCGCCACCGGCTGGCTGCTGCCGCTCACCCGGCTGAGGCGCAGGGCGTTGACCACCACCACCAGCGAGCTGGCCGACATGCCGATGGCCGCCCAGCCGGGAGTGATCCAGCCGAGCGCGGCGAACGGCAGCACCAGACCATTGTACAGACAGGCCCAGGCGAGGTTCTCGACGATGATGCGGCGGGTGCGCCGCGCCACCTGCAGAGCCTGCACCAGGCTGTCCAGGCGATTGGATAGCAGCACGGCATCGGCACTGGTCTTGGCCAGGTCGGTGGCGCTGCCCATGGCCACGCTGATATCGGCGCCGGCCAATACCGGGACATCGTTGACGCCGTCGCCGAGCATCAGCACCCGATGGCCCTGATGGTGCAGCTCGCGCAGCACGGCGAGCTTGTCGTCCGGCGTCTGGCCACCGCGGGCGTCGCTGATGCCCAGTTCGGCAGCGACGCTGGCGACCATCGGCGAGCTGTCGCCGGAGAGCAGCAGGATCTGCCAGTCTCGGCTGCGCGCGGTATCGATCAGCAGGCGGGCGTCGCCGCGCAGACGGTCGTCGAGGCAGAACCAGGCGAGCGCGCCCTGTTCGTCGCCGAGCAGCAGCCATTGGCCGGGCTCGTCGGGCATGGCGGGTGCCGGCTGGCCGGCGAGCTGACCGACGAAGTCGGCCGCGCCGATACGTAGGCGGCGGCCGTCGACGCGGCCTTCGAGACCCTTGCCGGGTTCGCTGTGTACCTCGTCGGCAGCGCGCGGGGCGCGGCCGAAGGCGCGCGCGATCGGATGCTCCGAGCGATTTTCCAGGGCGGCGGCCAGGCTCAGGCAGGCCTGGCCATCCAGCTCGCGCAGCACGCGAATCTCGCGCAGGGTCAGGCGGCCCTCGGTGAGGGTACCGGTCTTGTCGACGATCAGGGTGTCGATCTGGTTGAGGCTCTCCAGCACGTGGCCGCGGGTGACCAGCAGGCCGAGTTTGTGCAGGCTGCCGGTGGCGGTGGTCAGCGCGGTCGGGGTGGCCAGCGACAAGGCGCAGGGGCAGGTGGCGACCAGCAGGGCGAGGACGATCCAGAATGCCCGTTCGCTGTCGATCTGCCACCAGAGCAGGCCGACCACGACGGCAACCAGCAGCACGGCGATCAGGAACCACTGCGCTACCCGGTCGGCGAGCTGGGCGAGGCGTGGCTTGTCGGTCTGCGCGCGCTCGAGCAGGCGGACGATGGCGGACAGGCGGGTGTCGTCGCCCAGCGCCTCGACCTGCAGGGTCAGCGGGCCCTCGACGTTGAGCGTGCCGCCAGTGACGCGCTGGCCGACGACGCGCGGCTGCGGCAGGTACTCGCCGGTGAGCAGCGATTCGTCGATGCTCGACTGACCGGCGAGGATCAGCGCATCGGCGGGGATCACCGCGCCCGGCGGCACCAGCACGCGGTCGCCGACCTTGAGCTCGCTGAGCAGGATGCGCTGGCTGTGCTCCTGCGCGTCGAGGCGCAGGCAGGAGGCCGGTAGCAGGTTGACCAGCTGGGCGGTGACCTGGGCGGTGCGCTCGCGGGCGCGCCGCTCGAGGTAGCGGCCGGCGAGCAGGAACAGGGCGAACATGCCCACCGCGTCGAAGTACAGCTCGCCCGTGCCGGTGACGGTCGACCACAGGCCGGCGACGTAGGCTCCGCCGATGGCCAGCGACACCGAGACGTCCATGGTCAGGTGACGGGTTCGCAGGTCGCGCAGGGCGCCGCGGAAGAACTGTCCGCAGCAATAGAAGACGATGGGCGTGGTCAGCAACAGGCTGGTCCAGCGCAGGATGCCATCGAAGCTGGCGCTGAGGTCGAGGTTGAATTCCGGCCAGGTCGCCATGGCGGCCATCATCACCTGCATCCACAGCAGGCCGGCGACGCCGAGCTGGCGCAGGGCCAGGCGATTCTCGCGCTGCATCTGCTCGGCGGCGGCATCGGCCTGGTAGGGATGGGCGGCGTAGCCGATCCGGCGCAGTTCGGCGAGCAGCTGGCTGAGAGGCAGATGGCTGTCGTCCCAGCGCACCTGCAGGCGGTGGTTGGACAGGTTGAGGCTGGCCTGGCTGACGCCGGACAGTTTCTTGAGGTGGTGCTCGATCAGCCAGCCGCAGGCGGCGCAACTGATGCCTTCGATCAGCAGGCAGGTTTCCGCCTGCTCGCCGCTGTGCTGAACCAGTCCCTGCTGAACGTCGGTACGGTCGTACAGCGCCAGTTCATCGGCGAGGACCTTGGGCAGGGCTTCGGGGTTGGCGGCGGTCTCGCTGCGGTGGCGATAGTAGCTTTCCAGGCCGCCGGCGACGATGGCTTCGGCCACCGCCTGGCAGCCGGGGCAGCACATGTCGCGTGATTCGCCGAGGATGTGGGCGTGATACGGGCTGCCCTCGGGAACGGGCAGCCCGCAGTGGAAGCAGGGCAGGGGAGTGGCCATGACGAAGGGCGTCAGGGCGCCAGACTGATCGAGCGACGGTCTTCCAGGACGAACTCGTCGAACAGCCGCCAGTCCTTGCCGCCCTCCTGGCCGATCAGCTCGACGAAGCGGCGGCCGCTCACCGCGTCCTGCATCTGGCCGCGGTACAGGCCGTGCTCGCCGCCCACCGGCTGGAGAATGACGCGACGGTCGCGTTCCGGCTGGGTCGGTGAAATCAGGTTGAGGACCAGCTGCGCCGGCTGACTGATACCGGTCAGACGCAGCTCGGCGGTGCCGCTCTGTTCGTCGAGGGTGAGGGTCGCCTGCATCCCCAGGCGCGCAGCCAGTTGCTCGCGTTCGAGCGACTGGTTGATGCCCTTGCCGACGTCATAGTAGTTGTCGGCCACCAGGGTATCGGCCGTGCGCACGGAGACGATCACCAGGCCCACGCCGAGAATCACGGCGAAGGCCAGAATGGCGATGATGAACCAGGCCCAGAACTGCTTGTACCAACGGGTGGTGATCTCGGGCTGTTGCATGTTCTTTCTCTACTCTCAGCGGACGCTGGGGCCGATGAAGCGGCTTTCGGCGTCGAAGGTCTTGCCGGGGAGGTCGGCGGCCTGAATTGTAAAGAGAATCTCATTGGTACTGGAAGGCAGCTGTTCCGGCTCGATGGACAGCTCGATCGGTACCGAGATCACTTCACCCGCCGCTGCCTTCACTTCGCGCTGGCCTTCGAGGGCCAGGCCGTCGAGGCCTTCCACGGCGATGGTATAGACGTGCTCGCGCTGGTCCTTGTTCATGATGCGCAGGGTATAGACGTTCTCGATGCGGCCTTGCTCGTTCTCGCGATAGAGCACGCGGTCCTTGAGTACGTCGAGTTCGGCGAGGGGGCGCATCACCAGTGCGGCGGCGAAGGCGGCCATCATCACCAGCAGGGCGATGGCGTAGCCGATCAGGCGCGGACGGACGATCTGGGTCTTGTGGCCATTGAGGTTGTGCTCGGTGGTATAGCCGACCAGACCACGCGGGTAGCCCATCTTGTCCATGATGCTGTCACAGGCGTCGACGCAGGCGGCGCAGCCGATGCAGGCGATCTGCAGGCCGTTGCGGATGTCGATGCCGGTCGGGCAGACATGCACGCACATCTTGCAATCGATGCAGTCGCCCAGGCCCTGGGCCTTGTAGTCGGCACCTTTCTTGCGCGGACCGCGGTTCTCGCCACGGCTGGCGTCGTAGGAGACGATCAGGGTGTCCTTGTCGAACATCACGCTCTGGAAGCGCGAGTAGGGGCACATGTGGATGCACACCTGTTCGCGTAGCCAGCCGGCGTTGCCGTAGGTGGCCAGGGTGAAGAAGCCGACCCAGAACAGTGCCCAACCCTCGAGGTTGAAGGTGAACAGATCGACCACCAATTGGCGGATCGGGGTGAAGTAGCCGACGAAGGTCAGTGCGGTGAGCAGTGCCACGCCCAGCCAGATGGCGTGCTTGGCGGTCTTGCGCAGGAACTTCGCGCCGCTCATCGGCTGCTTGTCGAGCTTCATGCGCTGGTTGCGGTCCCCCTCGGTGACCTTTTCCGCCCACATGAATACCCAGGTCCACACGCTCTGCGGGCAGGTGTAGCCGCACCACACGCGGCCGGCGAACACGGTGATGAAGAACAGGCCGAAGGCGCAGATGATCAGCAGCCAGGACAACAGCATGAAGTCCTGCGGCCAGAAGGTGGCGCCGAAGATGTAGAACTTGCGCTCCGGCAGGTTCCACCAGACCGCCTGACGGTCGCCCCAGTTGATCCAGGCAGTGCCGAAGAACAGGAGAAAGAGGAAGGCCCCGCTGACCAGGCGGATGTTGCGGAACAGGCCGGTGAAGGCCTTGGTGTAGATCTGTTCGCGCTTGGCGTAGAGGTCGACACTTTCGCCTTTCTTGGCAGGGAAGGCAGGGGGTGTTACGTCCTGAACGGGGATCTTGTCGCTCATCGGGCTCTACCACAGCAGGGGGAGTGGGAACCGCGGGCGGTAAGGGCCGTCCGGGGTCATTTCACTTTTTCTGCAATGGTACGCCTAATGACGTTCTGCTGCATGCGACGGGTGGTCGCGCGATTCCGTGCAAGTCGCCGAGGTCAATGACGAGGCAGATGGGCGAGGGTTTTCGCCAGGCAATGCACCAATGAAAACGCCGCTTTCCGGAGACCGGAAAGCGGCGTTTGTACCGCGGAATGACTTACTGCTGCGGGGCCTTCTGCGACAGGCTGTAGACGTAGGCGGCCAGCAGGTGCACCTTGTCGTTGCCGAGCAGTTCGGTCTGGGCCGGCATGTGGCCCTGGCGACCGAAGCGGATGGTCTGCTGCAGCTGGGGCAGGCTGGAGCCGTAGATCCAGCCGGTGCTGGCGGTCAGGTCCGGGGCGCCCATCATCGGGGTGCCCTTGCCGGCCGGGCCGTGGCAGGCGACGCAGTTGGTAGCGAAGATCTTCTGGCCGGCGGCGACGTCGGCATCATGACCTTCCGGCAGCTTGAGACCGGCCAGCTCGCCACGCACGTAGGCGGCGACGTTCTTCACGCCCACTTCGCCGAGGACTTCGCCCCAGGCCGGCATCATGCCGTGACGACCACCGAGGATGGTGGTCTTGATGGTGTCGGCCTCGCCGCCCCAGCGCCAGTGGCTGTCGGTCAGGTTCGGGAAACCATAGGCACCCTTGGCGTCGGAGCCGTGGCAGACGGAGCAGTTGGAGGCGAACAGACGGCCGCCCATCTTCAGGGCCTGCGCGTCCTTAGCCACCTCGGCCACCGGCATGGCAGCGTACTTGGCGTACAGCGGGCCGTACTGGCCGTCGGCGCGGGCCATTTCCTTCTTCCACTGGTTCACGCCGGTCCAGCCTTCCTCGTAACCCGGCAGGACGCCTTTCCAGTTGCCCAGGCCCGGGTAGAGCACCAAGTAGCCGAGGGCGAACACCACGGTGCCGACGAACAGCAGGAACCACCACTTGGGCAGCGGGTTGTCATACTCCTCGATGCCGTCGAACGAGTGCCCGACGGTCTGATCCGTGGTGTCCTGACGCTGGCCCTTGCGGGTCGCGAACAGCAGCCACGTCAGCGCCACTATGGTGCCGAGGCTTAGTACGGTGACGTACCAATTCCAGAAACTGGTCATTCGTGCTTACTCCTAGAAGCTTCTTCTTCACGCTTTTCGGATTTGGGCTCGTCGGCAAAGGGCAGGTTGGCCGCTTCGTCGAAATTCTTCTTGCGCCTGCCGCTGAATACCCACAGCAGCAGGCCGACGAAGGCGATCAGCACGACGGCTGTGCCCAATCCACGCAGAGTCCCGATATCCATGGCGCGTTACCGTTTGTTCTTGATGCTGGTGCCGAGGACCTGCAGGTACGCGACCAGGGCGTCCATTTCGGTCTTGCCCTTGACCGCGTCGCGGGCACCTTCGATGTCGGCATCGGTGTACGGCACGCCCAGGGTGCGCATGGCTTGCAGCTTGGCGGCGGTGTCCTGGCCGGTCAGCTTGTTCTCCACCAGCCACGGGTAGGAGGGCATCTTCGACTCGGGCACCACGTTGCGCGGGTTGTACAGGTGGGCGCGGTGCCAGTCGTCGGAGTAGCGGCCGCCGACGCGGGCCAGGTCCGGACCGGTACGCTTGGAACCCCACAGGAAGGGATGGTCCCAGACGCTCTCGCCGGCAACGGAGTAGTGGCCGTAGCGCTCGGTTTCGGCGCGGAACGGACGCACCATCTGCGAGTGGCAGCTCACGCAGCCTTCCTTGATGTAGACGTCGCGACCTTCCAGCTGCAGGGCGGTGTAGGGCTTCATGCCCTCCACCGGGGTGTTGACCACGTCCTGGAAGAACAGCGGGACGATCTGGGTCAGGCCGCCGATGCTGACGGCGAGCACCATCAGCAGGGTCATCAGACCGATGTTCTTCTCGACAATGTCATGATTCTTCATCAGTGGGCTCCTTGAACCACGAACTGCTCGGCAGCGGTCATTTCAGAGGCCTTGGCCACGCGCACGGTGCGCCAGGTGTTGTAGGCCATCAGCAGCATGCCGGTGACGAAGAAGGCACCGCCGATCATGCGCACGATGAAGCCCGGATGGCTGGCTTCGAGGGCTTCGACGAACGAGTAGGTCAGGGTGCCGTCCTCGTTGACCGCGCGCCACATCAGGCCCTGGGTGATGCCGTTGACCCACATGGAGGCGATGTACAGCACGGTGCCGATGGTGGCCAGCCAGAAGTGGGCGTTGATCAGGCCGATGCTGTGCATTTCCTTGCGACCGAACACCTTCGGCAGCAGGTGGTAGATGGAGCCGATGGACACCATGGCGACCCAGCCGAGGGCGCCGGCGTGCACGTGGCCGATGGTCCAGTCGGTGTAGTGGGACAGGGCGTTGACGGTCTTGATGGCCATCATCGGGCCTTCGAAGGTGGACATGCCGTAGAAGGCCAGGGAAACCACCAGGAAGCGCAGGATCGGGTCATGGCGCAGTTTGTGCCAGGCACCGGAGAGGGTCATCATGCCGTTGATCATGCCGCCCCAGCTCGGTGCGAGCAGGATGACGGACATCACCATGCCCAGGGACTGGGCCCAGTCGGGCAGGGCGGTGTAGTGCAGGTGGTGCGGGCCGGCCCAGATGTACAGGGTGATCAGCGCCCAGAAGTGGACGATGGACAGGCGGTAGGAGTAGACCGGACGCTCGGCCTGCTTGGGCACGAAGTAGTACATCATGCCGAGGAAGCCGGTGGTCAGGAAGAAGCCCACGGCGTTGTGGCCGTACCACCACTGCACCATGGCGTCGGTGGCGCCGGAATACAGCGAGTAGGACTTGAACAGGCTGACCGGGATCTCCATGTTATTGACGATGTGCAGCATCGCCGTCACCAGGATGAAGGCGCCGAAGAACCAGTTGCCCACGTAGATGTGCTTGGTCTTGCGCTTCAGGATGGTGCCGAAGAACACAACGGCGTAGGAAACCCAGACGATCGCCAGCAGAATGTCGATCGGCCACTCCAGCTCGGCGTACTCCTTGGAGGAGGTGAGACCTTGCGGCAGAGTCAGCACGGCCAGAACGATGACTGCTTGCCAACCCCAGAAGGTGAAGGCGGCGAGGGTGTCACTGAACAGGCGAGCCTGGTTGGTGCGCTGGACCACGTAGAAGGAGGTGGCCATCAGGGCGCAGCCGCCGAAGGCGAAGATCACCGCGTTGGTGTGCAGGGGGCGCAGGCGACCGAAGCTCATCCACGGCAGGTCGAAGTTCAGGCTCGGCCAGACGAGTTGGGCGGCGATCAGCACACCTAGACCCATCCCAATGACCCCCCAGATTACCGTCATGACGGCGAACTGGCGGACCACCTTGTAGTTATAAGCAGTCGGACTGATTGCTGTACTCATTTCAGGGGTTCCACGGTTATGGACTTTCGGGACAAAAAAACGGCGGCAAGTATGGAGAAAGGAGGGGGCCATTGCAACGCGAGCGCCTGTCAGTCAAGGGCTCGGCGGCATCGTGGCGGTACTTTTCACAGACCTGTCGACATTGTCGGTTGGGCGCGGAACGGTGTCTCGAAAGACGCCGCAAGGTGTGATGTCGCATTGTTTTTGTAACTGCGTACGACTTGGAGAGAGCTTAATCCCGCCAGGGGTGGCTGTGAAGAAAGCTTCGGGATAGGTGCGACACTCGGTCGCATAAAAGGAAGGGGAATTCGACGGAAGAAAGGATGGGGCCGCATTGCGCGGCCCCATCCTGTTTATTGCTGTTGCGGAGCCTTCTGCGACAGGCTGTACACATAAGCGGCCAGCAGGTGCACCTTGTCGTTGCCAAGGTAGGGCTCCTGGGCCGGCATCTGGCCCTGGCGGCCATTGCGGATGGTCTGCTGCAGCTGGCTCAGGCTGGAGCCGTAGATCCAGCCGGTGCTGGCGGTCAGATCCGGGGCGCCCATCATCGGGGTGCCCTTGCCGGCCGGGCCGTGGCAAGCGACGCAGTTGGCGGCGAAGATCTTCTGGCCGGCGGCGGCATCGCCTTCGGCGCCTTCCGGCTGCTTGAGGCCGGCCAGATCGCTGCGCACGTAGGCGGCGACGTTCTTCACGCCTTCCTCGCCGATAACGGCGCCCCATGCCGGCATCATGCCATGGCGACCACCGAGGATGGTGGTCTTGATGGTGTCGGCCTCGCCGCCCCAGCGCCAGTGGCTGTCGGTCAGGTTGGGGAAGCCGTAGCTGCCCTTGGCGTCGGAGCCGTGGCAGACGCCACAGTAGGAGGCGAACATGCGCGAGCCCATCTTCAGGGCTTGCGCATCCTTGGCCACCTCGGCCACCGGCATGGCGGCGTACTTGGCGAACAGCGGGCCGTACTCAGCATCGGCGCGATCCATCTCGCGTTTCCACTGGTTGACCTGGGTCCAGCCATTCTCGTAGCCCGGCAGGACGCCCTTCCAGTTGCCCAGGCCCGGGTAGAGCACCAGGTAGAGGGCGCCGAAAATCAGGGTGCCGATGAACAGCAGGAACCACCAGCGCGGCAGCGGGTTGTCGTACTCCTCGATGCCGTCGAAGGAGTGGCCCATGGTCTGGTCGGTGGTGTCCGGGCGCTGGCCCTTGCGGGTTGCGAAGATCAGCCACCACAGCACCACCAGGGTGCCGACGGTGAGCAGGGTGACGTAAAAACTCCAAAAGCCTGTCATGGATGCTTACTCCTGGCTAAGGCCGCGCATCAGCGCTTGTTCTTGATGCTGGTGCCGAGGACCTGCAGGTACGCGACCAGGGCGTCCATTTCGGTCTTGCCCTTGACCGCGTCGCGGGCACCTTCGATGTCGGCATCGGTGTACGGCACGCCCAGGGTGCGCATGGCTTGCAGCTTGGCGGCGGTGTCCTGGCCGGTCAGCTTGTTCTCCACCAGCCACGGGTAGGAGGGCATCTTCGACTCGGGCACCACGTTGCGCGGGTTGTACAGGTGGGCGCGGTGCCAGTCGTCGGAGTAGCGGCCGCCGACGCGGGCCAGGTCCGGACCGGTACGCTTGGAACCCCACAGGAAGGGGTGGTCCCAGACGCTCTCGCCGGCAACGGAGTAGTGGCCGTAGCGCTCGGTTTCGGCGCGGAACGGACGCACCATCTGCGAGTGGCAGCTCACGCAGCCTTCCTTGATGTAGACGTCGCGGCCTTCCAGCTGCAGGGCGGTGTAGGGCTTCATGCCCTCCACCGGGGTGTTGACCACGTCCTGGAAGAACAGCGGGACGATCTGGGTCAGGCCGCCGATGCTGACGGCGAGCACCATCAGCAGGGTCATCAGACCGATGTTCTTCTCGATGATTTCGTGCTTGTTCATCAATGGGCTCCTTGAACCACGAACTGCTCGGCAGCGGTCATTTCAGAGGCCTTGGCCACGCGCACGGTACGCCAGGTGTTGTAGGCCATCAGCAGCATGCCGAAGAGGAAGAAGGCACCGCCGATCATGCGCACGATGAAGCCCGGATGGCTGGCTTCGAGGGCTTCGACGAACGAGTAGGTCAGGGTGCCGTCCTCGTTGACCGCGCGCCACATCAGGCCCTGGGTGATGCCGTTGACCCACATCGAGGCGATGTACAGCACGGTGCCGATGGTGGCCAGCCAGAAGTGGGCGTTGATCAGGGCGGTGCTGTGCATTTCCTTGCGACCGAACACCTTCGGCAGCAGGTGATACAGCGAGCCGATGGACACCATCGCAACCCAGCCGAGGGCGCCGGCGTGCACGTGGCCGATGGTCCAGTCGGTGTAGTGGGACAGGGCGTTGACGGTCTTGATCGCCATCATCGGGCCTTCGAAGGTGGACATGCCGTAGAAGGCCAGGGAAACCACCAGGAAGCGCAGGATCGGGTCATGGCGCAGTTTGTGCCAGGCACCGGAGAGGGTCATCATGCCGTTGATCATGCCGCCCCAGCTCGGAGCCAGCAGGATGACGGACATCACCATGCCCAGGGACTGGGCCCAGTCGGGCAGGGCGGTGTAGTGCAGGTGGTGCGGGCCGGCCCAGATGTACAGGGTGATCAACGCCCAGAAGTGGACGATGGACAGGCGGTAGGAGTAGACCGGACGCTCGGCCTGCTTGGGCACGAAGTAGTACATCATGCCGAGGAAGCCGGTGGTCAGGAAGAAGCCCACGGCGTTGTGGCCGTACCACCACTGCACCATGGCGTCGGTGGCGCCGGAATACAGTGAGTAGGATTTGAGCAGGCCGATCGGCAGTTCCATGTTATTGACGATGTGCAGCATCGCCGTCACCAGGATGAAGGCGCCGAAGAACCAGTTGCCCACGTAGATGTGCTTGGTCTTGCGCTGCATCACGGTGCCGAAGAACACCACGGCGTAAGCCACCCACACCACGGCGATCAGGATATCGATCGGCCACTCCAGCTCGGCGTACTCCTTGGAGGAGGTGTAGCCCAGCGGCAGGGTGATGGCGGCGAGCAGGATCACCAGTTGCCAGCCCCAGAACACGAAGCTGGCCAGCGGACCGCCGAACAGGCGGGTCTGGCAGGTGCGTTGCACCGAGTAGAACGAAGTGGCGAACAGCGCGCAACCGCCGAAGGCGAAGATCACCGCGTTGGTGTGCAACGGTCGCAGGCGACCGAAGCTGGTCCATGGCAGGTCGAGGTTGAGCCCCGGCCATACCAGTTGCGCGGCGATGAATACGCCCGCCGCCATACCGACGATCCCCCAGATCACCGTCATGACGGCGAACTGGCGGACCACCTTATAGTTATAAGCAGTCCTGAGGTTTTCTGTGCTCATTTTCGAGGTTCCACGACTAATGGGCTTGATCGGAAAAAGATCAGCGTCAGCATGGATAAAGCGTCTTGGACAGATGTTGATACAAATCAACACCCTAAGGGGAGTGGGGGTATTCCTGTGAGTTTTTCCGAGCTTTTGTGGTCAGGGCCGGTCGGTGAGGCGCGCTGCGGCCTGATTCTTGCTCACGGAGCCGGGGCGCCGATGGACAGTCCGTTCATGAGCGAAATGGCGGCGCTGCTGGGCGAGTCGGGGATACGCGTGGTGCGCTTCGAGTTCCCGTATATGGCAGTCCGTCGTCGCGAGGGCGGCAAGCGTCCGCCCAATCCGCAGGCCCAACTGCTCGACTGCTGGCGCGCGGTGTGGCGCGAGGTGAACGAACGCGAGCCGGGCGCCTGGGCGGTGGGCGGCAAGTCGATGGGCGGACGCATGGCCAGCATGCTGGCCGATGAATTGGGCGCGCAGGCGCTGGTCTGCCTCGGCTATCCCTTTCATGCCGCCGGCAAGCCGGAGCAGCCGCGGGTGGCGCATCTGGCTGCGCTGAGCACTCCGACCCTGATCGTGCAGGGAGAGCGGGACGCGCTGGGCAATCGCGAAGAGGTGGCCGGATATCTACTGTCGCCGGCGATCCGTCTGCTCTGGCTGGCGGCCGCCGACCACGACCTCAAGCCGCTCAAGGCCTCGGGGTTCACCCATGCCCAGCACCTGCGCAGCGCCGCCAGCGCGATCGCCGATTTTCTCGGTTGATTCGCCAGGTGTAGGTGGTTGGGCGGATCCACCAGCCGGGGTGGCGGAAGGTCTACGCGGGAATCGCTGGCCGAGCCGGGCCGCTCGGTTGGCCGTCGCGGCGCTTTGCGCGACAATGCCGGCCTGTCTCGCGGAGTCCCCTCATGTCCCAGCAACCCGATGCCATTCTCGACGCCACCGGTCTCAATTGCCCCGAGCCGGTGATGATGCTGCACAACAAGGTGCGCGACCTGCCGGCCGGGGGGCTGCTCAAGGTGATCGCCACCGACCCCTCGACCCGCCGCGACATCCCCAAGTTCTGCATCTTTCTCGGCCATGAGCTGCTCGAGCAGCAGGAAGAGGCCGGCACCTACCTGTACTGGATCCGCAAGAAGGCGGACTGACCGTGCAGTAAGAAGCAAAAGAAAAGGCGCCGTTGGCGCCTTTTCTTTTCGCGGGAATTCAGCACTTGCCCTTGGGATGGCTGCACCCGCCGCCTCCACCCGAACCGCCGGTGGCACTGCTGACGCTGCCGCTGACCGTCCGCTTGCCGGCCTTGAGATTCAGGCTGGCGCTGACAGCGGCGCTACCGTTGGCGGTCGTGATTGTCTGGGTCACCGTGTAGATCCCCGTGGCCGCATAGGTGTGGCCGGGAGCGGTCCCCGCGCCGTCGGCCGAACTGTCGCCCCACTGCCAGCGATAGCTCAGGGTGCCTTCGCCGCTGCCCGCGGCGGTGAAGGCGCAGACCAGACCCATGCAGCTATAGCTGAAGGCAGCTACCGGCGGCGTTCCCCCGCCGCCCGTCGTGCTGATGTCGTTGCGCAGTGCGGCGGCCAGGTCGAGCCGGCCGTTGGCCGTCCAGCTCAAAAGGTTCTGGGCGTTGGCGCCGACCTTGGCGGCGTTCTGCTCCAGACGCAGGCGCACCGCGTGGTTGCAAGGCATGTCGGCGTAGCGGCAGCTGGCCGCGGCACGTGACGCGCCGCTCGGCAGGCGCGTGTACAGGTCGTCCCACACCAGTGCGGCAGCGCCGGCAACCAGAGGTGCGGCCATCGAGGTGCCGCTCCACCAGTCCACGCAACTGTCGCTGGCGTCGGGCAGGCCGCAGTTGGCACTGGGCAGGATGCCGATGATGTCCTGCCCCGGCGCCGCCAGCGACACCCAGTGGTCGGTGGCGCGGCTGTAGGTCGAGAAGCTGGCCCGATCGTCCTCATGGTTGGAGGCGGCGACCGACAGCACGGTCGACTTGCCCTGTGCGTCGGTGCAGGCCGCCGGGTAGGTGCGCGTCGTATCGCCGTTGTTGCCGGCGGCGGCGATCACCAGCACGCCGCGGTCGCGGGCGACCGCGATGGCTTCGCACTCGGCGCTGGAGGCGTCGGTCTGGGTGATCTCGCCGCTGACCGGGTCGATCAGGTCGCTGGCGTAGCTCATGGTGATGACCTGGTATTGGCTGCGAACCAAGTTGCCGTTGGCGTATTGGTCGGCGGAGGCCTGGAGGATCGCGGTGCTCGATCCGGAGACCGGGCACAGGCCGACTTCGTAGAGGAAAAACCCGTCGGTCACCAACTCCAGATAGCAAACCTTGAATATGCCGGCGCCGGTGTTCCAGCCGACCCCGGCGACGCCTTCGCTGTTGTTGGTGTTGGCGACCGCCTCGCCGGCGACGAAGGTGCCGTGGCCATAGTTGTCGCAGGCCGGCGCGTTGGCCGCACAGGTGTCCAGACCGGAGCCAGGGGCGGCGCCCACCAGGTTGACTTGCTCCAGGCACTTGCCGAGCAGGTCGGGGATGCTGCAGTCGGCGCCGCTGTCGAGCACAGCGACCTTCGGCTTGTCGTAGGCGGTCAGGTCACCGCTCTTGCCGATGCTCAGGTCCCAGGCCTCCGGGGCGTTGATGTCGGCGTTGGGCGTGCCGCTGGTGACCTCGAGGCTCGCGCCGAGGATCGTCTGGTTGACGAACATGTGGTTCTGCCCGCTGTTGTGCAGATACCACTGCTCGGCGAAGTAGTCGGCACCGCCTGCCAGGGTGGGCCCGGGCTCTTCGCGCGGTATCCGCAGCAGGCGGTAATAGTCGGGCTCGGCGTACAGCACGTTGGGGTTGCCCCGATAGGCTGCGATGCTCGCCTCGACCGTGCCGGTCGGCACCTGCATGACCTGCACGCCGATCTCCGGCAGCTCGCGCAGCAGGGTCGCCCGGGCGTTGCGATGATCGGCGGCGATTTCGCTGGCGGCGGTGCCGGGCTTGAACTTGACCAGCACGCGGTCGGGCGCGTAGCGGGGGAGGTCGAGCTGGGCGGGGGCCGGCGGCGCGGCGAAGAGGTTGCTGGCGCCCAGCAGCAGCGCCAGGACGATCGACAGTGTCCGTAGGGGGTTCACGAAACGCCCTCCCGTGGGGTGGGATGGTCGGGCCCGTTACGACGGCATGGAACGCGGCAAGGCGTCCGCCACGCGAGCGGGGGACGCCTTCAGGTTAGGTGAGGCCACTGGGGTGTTCGTAATGCTGATGTTGCGCTGTCATGCCGATCTGACAGCCGGCAGTACCGGTGTTTCAGGGAGTTGTCAGACGCACCAGGTGGATGTGCCGCCGCGCGCTGCGCTGCAGGCGCACACCGAGCAGCAGCGCGGCGCAGCTCAGCCCCACCACCAGCCCCTGCCAGAGCCCGGCCGGGCCGCTCGGCGAGCCGAACAGGCCGCTGAGACCGAGGCCGTAGCCGATCGGCAGGCCGATGCCCCAGTAGGCCAGCAGGGTGATCAGCATGGTCGCCCGGGTGTCCTGGTAGCCACGCAGCGCGCCGGCGGCGGTGACCTGGATGGCGTCGGAGAACTGGAACAGCGCCGAATACACCAGCAGCGCGCCGGCCACCGCCACCACCTCGGCGTCCGGGGTGTACAGGCGGGCGATATCGCCGCGCAGCAGCACGATCAGGCTGGCCGAGCAGCACGCGTAGGCCAGTGCGGTGGCCATCGCCACCCCGGCGGAAAAGCGCGCATCGCGCGGTGCGCCGCGGCCCAGCGCCTGGCCGACCCGCACCGTGGCGGCCATCGCCAGGGAGTAGGGAATCATGAACACCATCGACGAGAAGTTCAGGGCGACCTGGTGGCCGGCCACCACGCTGGCGCCCAGGCTGCCGATCAGCAGAGCGATCACCGAAAAGATGCTCGCCTCGGCGAAGATGGCCACGCCGATCGGCAGGCCGATGGCCAGCAGCTCGCGGATCGCCGGCCAGTGCGGCAGCTCCAGGTGTTCGAACAACCGGCTGGAGCGGTAGGCCGGCGCCCAGTGCACCCACCACAGCATGGCGGCGAACATGAAGTACATCACCAGGGCGGTGGCCCAGCCGCAGCCGACCCCGCCCAGCGCCGGCAGGCCGAACTTGCCGTAGATCAGCACGTAGTTGGCCGGGATGTTCAGCAGCAGGCCGACGATGCCGATCACCATGCTCGGCCGGGTACTGCCCAGGCCATCGCTGAAGCCGCGCAGCACCTGGTACAGCGCCAGCGCCGGGAAGCCCAGCGCTATCGCCTGCAGATAACCCATGGTGGTGGTGCGCAGCGAATCTTCGACCTGCATCAGCACCAGCACCGGCTCGGCGCTCATCAGCAGGGCGGTGGCCAGCAGGCCGATGGCCAGGCCCAGCCACAGCGCCTGGCGGACCAGCGGGCCGATCAGCGCGTAGGTGCCGGCGCCGACCTTGCGCGCCACCTTGGCGGTGGTGGCCATCAGGATGCCGTTCATCAGCAACAGCACCGGGATCCAGATCGAGTTGCCCAGCGCCACCGCGGCCAGGTCGCGCGGGCCGACCCGGCCGGCCATCAGGGCGTCGACGAAGCCCATGGCGGTATTGGCCAGCTGGGCGACGATGATCGGCCCGGCCAGGGCGAGCAGGGCCTTGACTTCATCGAGACTGCGCTGGAAGCGGGAGGGGGCGGCGAGAGCAGGCGGGAAGGACATCGTGGACCTCGACAAACAGCGCGCCAGTCTACGCTGTGCACCGAAATGGTGCCAGTTAGGGGCCGCGTCGAATCCGCTGATCGGGTAAAGTGGCGCCACTCGACGATCTTCCTTGGACCTCCCCATGCGCCTGCTGGCCGACGAAAACATTCCGCTGCTCGACCCCTTCTTCGCCTCCTTCGGCACGATCCGCCGCCAGGCCGGCCGCGCCATCGACCGCGCCGCGGTGATGGACGCCGACGCGCTGCTGGTGCGCTCGGTGACCCGGGTCGACCGCGCGCTGCTGGAGGGCAGCGCGGTGAAATTCGTCGGCACCTGCACCATCGGCACCGACCACCTGGACCTCGACTGGTTCGCCGAGGCCGGCATCGCCTGGTCCAGCGCGCCGGGCTGCAACGCCCGCGGAGTGGTCGACTACGTGCTGGGCGCGCTGTTCGCGCTCGCCGAGCGGCGCGGCGCCGAGCTGACCCAGCGGACCTACGGGGTGGTCGGCGCCGGCCAGGTCGGCGGACGGCTGGTCGAGGTGCTGCGCGGCCTGGGCTGGCAGGTGCTGGTCTGCGATCCGCCGCGCCAGGCGCGCGAGGGCGGCGATTTCGTCGACCTCGAGGAAATCCTGCAACGCTGCGACGTGATCAGCCTGCACACGCCGCTGACCCGCGAGGGCGACGACGCCACCTGGCACCTGCTGGATGGCGAGCGCCTGGCGCGCCTGAAACCCGGCTGCTGGCTGATCAACGCCAGCCGCGGCGCGGTGATCGACAACGCGGCGCTCAAGGCGCACCTGCTGGCCGGCGTTGATCTCGAGGTGGTGCTGGACGTCTGGGAGGGCGAGCCGCAGGTCGATCCCGACCTGGCCGCGCTGTGCCTGCTGGCCACCCCGCATATCGCCGGCTACAGCCTGGATGGCAAGCTGCGCGGCACCGAGCAGATCTACCGGGCGTTCTGCGCGTGGCAGGGCATCGCTCCCACGGTCGGCCTGGACCAACTGCTGCCGCCGGCCTGGCTGGGCGAACTGAGCCTGCACGAGCAGACCGATCCGGCCTGGGCGCTGGCCACCGTGTGCCGCGCGGTCTACGACCCGCGCGGCGACGATGCCGCCTTCCGGCGCAGCCTGCTGGGCGATGCCGAGGCGCGCCGCGCCGGCTTCGACGCCCTGCGCAAGCACTACCCGCCGCGCCGCGAGCTGCCGGGGCTGACGGTACGGGTGCCGGCGGCTGCGCCGGACCTGCGCCGCCTGCTGGCGGCGCTGGGGGTGAAGCTGGACTGACTCAGCAGAAGCGGCGCTGGCGCGCCTGCTTCTCGAGCTGGCGGCAGGCCTGCAGGATCATCCGTTCGGTGATGGGGACTTCCCGGCCCTGCGCGTCGATGATCGCGCCCAGATGGGCATGGCGCAGCTGCTGCACGGTGCGCTCGCGGCGGAGTTCGGTGGGTTGTTGCGGGTGCATGGCGGTCGCTCCTGATCTGCCTGTTGCAGGCAGTCTAGGCGCGCCGGGTTAAGCGCGGATGACAGTCGCCAGACGTGACAAGGCCCGGTCGCCGGGGGCGGTCGGGCCTTGGCTGGAGCGGATCAGTTCTTGGCGATCAGGTTGCCGGCGTGCAGGCCGCACTCCTTGTGAGTCGCCTCTTCCCACCACCAGCGGCCCTCGCGCTCGTGCTGGTTGGGCAGCACCGGACGGGTGCAGGGTTCGCAGCCGATGCTGATGTAGCCCTGCTCGTGCAGCGGGTTGTAGGGAATCTCCAGCATGCGGATGTAGCCCCACACCTCCTCGCTGGTCATGTTGGCCAGCGGATTGAACTTGTACAGCGGCTTCTCGGCGGTGGAGAAGGCGCCGTCCAGTTCCAGCACGGCGACCTTGCCGCGGGTGCCGGGGCTCTGGTCGCGGCGCTGGCCGGTGGCCCAGGCGTTCACGCCGGCCAGCTTGCGCTTGAGCGGCTCGATCTTGCGGATGCCGCAGCATTCGCCGTGGCCGTCCTTGTAGAAGCTGAACAGGCCCTTCTCGCGCACCAGCGGCTCGAGCAGGCGCGGATCGGGAGAGAGCACCTCGATGGCGATGCCGTAGTGCTCGCGTACCTGCTCGATGAAGCGATAGGTCTGCGCGTGCAGGCGGCCGGTGTCGAGGCTGAACACCTTGACGTTCTTGTTCAGCTTCCAGGCCATGTCCACCAGCACCACGTCCTCGGCGCCGCTGAAGGAGATCCACAGATCGTCGCCAAAGTGTTCGAAGGCGAGCTTGAGCACCTCCTGCGGGGATTTGTCGGCATAGGCGGCCGCCAGGGCGGCAACATCGAAGGTCTGGCTCATCGGGGTGTCCGGTAGATTCGTGGGCGTATTGCGTGGCGCGATGGTAACAGCTCGGCGTTTATGCGTAGAAATAACCAAATTACGATATTCAGCCGCAAGAATGGAATATGGAGCCCGCGCTCGGCGCACTGCCGGCCCCACGCGCGGCGGCGCGTCGACGAGTGCCGCGTTGCGCCCCGGCGGCCAAGTCGCTAGAGTGCCGCCTCCTTTCTTGGCCGAATAATTGAGGAGTGCCCTGTGGAAATCGCCTGCCTTGATCTCGAGGGCGTACTGGTCCCGGAAATCTGGATCGCCTTCGCCGAAAAAACCGGAATCGACGCGCTCAAGGCGACCACCCGCGACATTCCCGACTACGACGTGCTGATGAAGCAGCGCATGCGCATCCTCGACGAGCACGGCCTCAAGCTGCGCGACATCCAGGAAGTGATCGCCACCCTCAAGCCGCTGGACGGCGCGGTGGAGTTCGTCGACTGGCTGCGCGAGCGCTTCCAGGTGGTGATCCTCTCCGACACCTTCTACGAGTTCTCCCAGCCGCTGATGCGTCAGCTCGGCTTCCCGACCCTGCTGTGCCACCGCCTGATCACCGACGACACCGACCGCGTGGTGGACTACCAGCTGCGCCAGAAGGATCCCAAGCGCCAGTCGGTGATCGCCCTGAAGAGCCTGTACTACCGCGTGATCGCCGCCGGCGACTCGTACAACGACACCACCATGCTCTCCGAGGCACACGCCGGCATCCTGTTCCACGCGCCGGACAACGTGATCCGCGAGTTCCCGCAATTCCCGGCGGTGCACACCTACGAAGACCTCAAGCGCGAGTTCATCAAGGCGTCCAACCGCGAGCTGAGCCTGTAAGCGCTGCGCTGTCGTTGTAGCGACCGAGGCCCGCCATGTGCGGGCCTCGGCGTTTTCGGGCGAGCCTCAGGTTCAGTGGTATTTCCTCTTCGCCTCCCTGCTCAGGCCAACTGGATCGCGTCAGTCAGTAGCGTTGAACTCCAGACGGGCGCCGCGCCCAGCGCCGGCGGTGAAGCCATCCTTGCCTAGGCCAGCCACAGCGATAGATCCTGCACGATGAAGTTGCCGGAAAACACCGGGTGCGGCTCGCCGTCGGGGTCGAGCTGGAAGCAGGCGCGCTGTTCGTCGGGCAGCGCCTCGTAGCCGCCGATCACCTGGTACAGCCAGGTCTCCGGATCCCAGGGCAGCTCGCGCTCGCGCCACCAGGTCAGCGCCGACACCGGCCGGCCGCTCTCGATCACCGCGCACAGGTACTCCTGCACGGCGAGCTGGATCGGACTGGGCTGCACCTCGAAGCTTTCCACCGCGCCGAGGGTCAGCTCGCCGGCCTCGGCCGGCGCCGTCGCCGGGCGTTCCTCGCGCTGGGCGCGGATCTGCGCGGCGAGGGCGAGCAGCTCGGCTTCCTGGCCGCTGTCGTGGAGGTTCGCCGCCGCCGGGGCGATCAGCGCCTCGGCGAGGTTGAGCAGCTGCGGCATTTCGGGCCGCGCGGTGTGGCTGCCCGGGCGGTAGTCGGGCTGCTGTTCGGCGTGCAGCAGCCAGCCGCGCAGCAGGCGGGTGCGGCCCTGGATCTTGCGGAAGCGGCCGAGCAGTTCGAGCAGGCGGCCCTGCACCACGCCCAGCTCCTGGCAGCAGCCGCTGACCTGGCGTTGCAGGCGGGTGACCAGCAGGCGGCGCAGTTCGCGCAGTTCGCCGGCGGTTTCCGCCAGTTCGCTGAAGTCGATCAGTTCGAGGCCGGCCAGCAGCTCGCTGACCTGGGCCTGGGCCAGCTCGTTCTCGCGGATCTTGGCGCCGAGGCTGCCGACGTAGCCGAACTCGTTGTTGATCCGCCCCCACAGCACCCGCACGCTGTGGCCGAGGCCCTCGCAGAAGCTGTAGACGTGCTCGCGCAGGTCGGCCAGGTAGGCGTCGGCGGCGGCGAAGTCGCCCTGGTGGCGCGCCTCCTTGTAGTGGGCGGCGAGGGTCTTGAAGGTGGCCAGGGTAGTGCCGGTGTTGGCGTCGATCTGCCGGTTGCGGTCGTCCCTGAGCGCCTCCTCGAGCAGCGCGCGCACCACCCGGCGCAGGTGCAGGTCGGCGCCCGGCTCCGGGCGGTAGAGCACGCCGTCCTTGACCAGGCGCTCCTGCACGCCGGGCTCGAGGGCGTCGTCGCCGACCGCACCGGCCAGGTAGGCGTCCATGATGGTCTCGGCGTGGCGGCCCAGCTGGCGCAGGAAGCGCACGCCGGCCTGGTGCAGGTTGCCGCTCACAGCAGGCTCCCCTGGCTGGCCAGCTCGGCGCGCTCCTCGAGCGACAGGCCTTCGGCCTCGTCGATGAAGCGGATCACCTCGTACAGGTAGTCCAGCTTGCCGGTGCCGAGGTAGATCTGCTTCTCCGGGTTGGGGCGCAGCAGGTAGCCGAGCTCGCACAGGCGCTTGAACACCTGCTTGATCTGCGCGTCGACGCTGGCGCTGGTCGAGCCGAACAGCCGGTAGTGGCTGATGCGCGCCAGCTGCTCGCGGAATGCCGGGGTGTCCTCGACGATGCTCTGCAGCTCGTTGAGGCGGATCGGACTGCCCTCGGTGAGCGGCGCATCCTGGGCGCCGGCCTGCTGGACCAGCAGCAGCCACTCGACCAGCGGGGTGAGGGCGTTGCATACGTCGCGGAACTGCTGGGCGACCACCCGCCGCTCGGCTTCGCCGAGCTGGCGATAGGCGCAGTAGAACACCTCGGCCTCGCTGCCGGCGCCGACCGTGGCCACGCTGCGGTTGAGGGTGGCCAGGTAGTCGTCGACCTGCTCGCGGTTGGCCGGATTCTTCAAAAAGCGCCAGCCTTCCTCGTCGCTGGTGCGGCAGATGAAGGCGCCCTGCAGCAGGCGCTCGATGACCTTGCCCTTGTTCGACAGCATCAGACGGTCTCCTCGCTCAGGCGGGCTTTCAGGCGTTCGCCGATCACGTCCAGGCGCGGCTTGACCACCTGCAGCCGGCGGCTCTGCTTGTCGACGATGTAGCGGTTCTTGAACAGCGCCAGCACCTCGGAATCCGGGTTGGGGAAGGCGCCGAGGATGCGGATGGCGTTGCTGGCGCAGGCGTCGAAGATCTTCTTCACGTTGCTGTGGTGCAGGGTGCCCAGCTCGTCGATCGGCCAGTGGATGGTCGCCGGGGCGCGGCCGCGCAGCAGGCGGGTGAAGGCGAGCAGGAACTTGCAGAGGATCAGGTAGGCCATGCCGTGGCTGGACGACTCGTTGAGCTGGCGGTCGGTGCGGATCACCAGGTCGCTGTTGCCCTCGCGCAGGCGCAGCTCGATCTCCAGGAGGCCGGCGATGCCGCTGGTCAGCGCCGAGCGGCCGAGCACTTCGAGGGCGCGGCGCATGCTGCCGGTGTAGTCCTCGCCGGGCAGCTCGCCGAAGCCGCTGTCCTCCCATTCGCGGTAGGCGGCGACGAAGGCGCGCAGCTCGGGCCAGAACTCCAGTTCGGTGATCTTCGAGCGGATGGTCACCGCCGAGTTGGACACGCCGTCGAGGAACAGCTCCTCGCCGACCTCGCGGGTGATCCGCGCGCTCTGGCTGGCGATGCGCTGGTCGATGTCGGCGAGCACGGCGAAGTAGTCGAACAGGTCCTTGCCGAAGATCCGCCCCTGCTCGCGCAGTGCGGTGATGCTCTGCGGCACCAGCACGTTGAGCAGCTGGGCCAGCGCCGGCACCAGGCGGCGGTAGTCGAGGGTCGGCACGCCGCGTTCGCTGACCAGGCTGCACTCCTCGCGGCTGCGCTCCCAGGTCTCGGTCAGGCTGGAGCCGGCCTTGCCGGCGATCAGGCTGTCGAAGCGCTCGACGTGCTGCTTGATGGCGGCGAGCAGGTTCTCGCGGCCGTGCAGCAGCTCCTGGGCCAGGCGCAGGCGCTCGTCCAGCTCGCCGGCCGGCGTCTGGCCGTCGCGCGGCAGCTTGAGCTCGCCGAGACGCTTGAGCAGGGCCTTGAGGCTGTCGAGCTGCTCGGATACCTGGCCCTGGGCCTGCAGGGCCTGGCGGCGCTGCTGCTCGAGCGCGTCGCGGCGGCTCTTGAAGGCCTGGGTGGCGGTGTCCAGGCGCAGCCTGAGGTCGGTGGCCTCGCGCTTGCGCTCGATCAGGTCCTCTTGCAGCTGCGGCTTGCGCTTGAGCCAGGTGACCGCGTACCACTCATCAAAGCGGTGCACCTCGGCGCGGCGCGCCTCGGTCTCGCGGATGCGCTGCTCGCGCTCGCGGATGCCGCTCTTCAGCTGGATCAGCTGCGCCTCGTCGACGCCACGCGACTTCAGTTCGTTGCGGTACCAGCTTTCGCAGGCGGCCAGCTCGGCCTTGCCCCGGGCGCGCTGCTCCTCCAGCTGGCCGCGCAGCTGGGCCAGACGCTGTTCCAGATCACCGATCACCTGCTGCCAGTGCGCGCTGGTGTCCAGGCGCGCCTCGCGGTGCTGGCTGTCCAGCTCCTCCAGCAGGCCGGCGTGCTCCAGCTTGAGCTGGGCGAGGGCGGCATCGAGGCCGGCGAGCTGCTGGCGCGCGGCCTGGCGGCGCTCGGCGAGCGCGGCGTCGAGGCGTTCCTTGAGCGCGGCGCGTTCCTCCTTGAGGCGCTGGCGGTTGTCCTTGGCGGTCTGCAGAGCGGTGCGCGCCACCACCAGGCGGGTGTTCAGCTCCTCCAGCGCGGCGCCGTGCTCGCCCAGCTGGTGCTCCACCTGCTCCTGCTGGTTGCGGGCGTCCTGCAGGTTGTCGCCGGCCAGCTGCACGCGGTGGCGCAGTTCCGCCTCGCCGGCGGCGTGCTCAGGGGTGGCCAGCGCGGCGAGGTCGAGCTGCACGCCGTACAGGCTGTCGGCCGGCGCCGCGCTGAGGGCCGGCTTGAGGTCGCTGCGCTGCAGCAGGCTGGGCTCGATGACCTTGCCGAGGCTCTGCTCCCAGCCCGGCTGCTCGCGGCGCAGGAATTCCAGCAGGCTGTGCTGGCCGGGGTAGAGCAGGCGCTCGGCGTCGTCCAGCTCGCGCTGGCGTTCGCCGACCCGACGGCTGGCCTGGGCGAGCTGCTGGGCGGCCTCCTCGCGCTGGCGCAGCCGCAGGCGCTCCTGCTGGGACAGGCTCTCCAGCTGCTGGGCGGCTGCGTCGCGCTGCTCGTCGGCCTCCTCCAGGCGGCGGTCGAGGATCTCCAGGCTCAGCGCCTCCTCCTCGCTGTAGGCGAGGCTGGCGATCAGCTGTTCCTGGCGGCTCTTCTCCAGTTCGAGGGCGTGGCGGCGCTCGCGGCTGGCGCTTTCCGCCTCCTGACGGCGATTGGCGAAGGCGCGGTCGAGCTGGGCGAGGGCCTCGTGTTTCTGCTGGTTGCGCTCGGCCAGTTCGTCGCGCACCCGGCTCTCCTGCTCGTGCAGGCGGTCGAGGGCCTCCTGCTGGCGCTCCTGGACGATCTGCTTGCGCTCCAGGTAGGCGTTCTGCACGTCGGCGTGCTGCTCGGTGAGCAGGCGCAGGCGTTCCTTGTGGTTGTCCAGCTCCAGGCGCCAGCCGTCGAGCTTCTCGAGGTCGGCCTTGGCCTGGTCGATGTCGGCGTCGAGGTACTGCTGGTACTGCTCCTCGATGTGCTCGAGCTGGGTTTCCGCACTCTCGATGCGCGCCTGGACCTGCGACAGCTCGAGGCTCAGCTCGTCGCGCTGGTCCTTCCAGTCGTCCTCCAGCAGCTTGAGTTCGAAGCCGCTCTGCTCGAGGGCGAGGCGCAGCTGCTCCTGGCGGGCAAACAGCAGCGGCTGGTCGGTCTGGAAGGCCTGCAGCAGGCCGGCCAGGCGCGTCTCGCCGGCCTGCAGTTCGGCGAAGTCGTGCTCCAGGCGGGCGAACTGCGGACGCAGCGCGGCGAAGCCCTGGATCAGCTGGCTGTCGCGGATCCAGTCCTCGACCTTCTGCGGGCTGAGGCCGGTGGTCGGCGGCGCCACGCCATCCTCCTCGAGAATGGCGGCGACCATCGACTTGACCGTCTCCATCTTGCCCTCGCGCGAGTGCACGGCGCGCACCAGCTTCTCGATGTGGCGCAGGCTGTGCTCGCCGCCGCACAGCGAGAACTGCCGGGCCAGCTGGCGCAGTTCGCCGCGCTGGCTGTCGGCGGCGAGCAGGCTGCGGTCGTTCTGGATGATCGCGCGGTACTGGCGGGTGTTCAGCTGGTTGCTGACCGCCACCCCGCTCTGGCGGAAGTGGCGGCCCAGCTCGGCCATGCTCCGGCAGACCACGACATCGCCCTGGCGGCTCCTGATGTAGTCGTCCAGCTCGAAGGCCTTGTGCGCCAGGCGGTAGTCGACGCCGCGGCCGTCGCTGCTGGCGGCGAGGATCGCCTGGCAGGCTTCGCCGTCCATGCGCCGGTATTCGTAAACGATGAAGCTCTGCTCGGTGGGCAGATACCAGCGCTCGAAGCTGTCGCGGGTGGCCGGCACCACGCGGCTCGGGTATTCGCCGTAGAACACCGGCACCAGGCGCTGCAGGGTGGTCTTGCCGGAGGCGTTGGTGCCGCAGATGTTGGTGTGGTCGTCCACGACCAGCTCGACCACGCCCGCGAGGTGGGTGTTGATCAGGATGAGGCGATTGAGGCTGGGCATGTAGATCCTCTGGATTGCGAAAAGATGCGGCAGACGCGGGTAACAGGCGCGTGTGGCAGGCGCGCAGTGTAGGTGAGGCGCCGCGGACTGTCCGGCGCCAGGTCAGCGTTTCGTGCGGCTCAGGCGCAGGTGGCGTTCAGGGTTTCCAGGAGCACGCGCACCTTGGTCAGCGACTCCTGGTACTCGGCCTGCCAGTCGGAGTCCATGACGATGCCGCCACCGCCCCAGCAGCTGGCGCGGCCGTCCCGGACCAGCAGGGTGCGGATGCAGATCGAGCTGTCCATCTCGCCGCGGCAGTCGAGGTAGAGCAGCGAGCCGCAGTAGATCGAACGGCGCGTCGGCTCCAGCTCGTCGATGATCTGCATGGCGCGGATCTTCGGCGCGCCGGTGATCGAACCGCCGGGGAAACTGCCGACCAGCAGGTCGAAGGCGTCGAGGCCGTCGGCCAGCTCGCCGGTCACGCTGCTCACCAGGTGGTGGACATTGGGATAGCTTTCCAGGGCGAAGAGTTCCGGCACGCGCACCGTACCGGTGCGGCAGCTGCGCCCCAGGTCGTTGCGCAGCAGGTCGACGATCATCAGGTTCTCGGCGCGGTCCTTGCGACTGGCCAGCAGCTCCTCGGCCAGCGCGCGATCCTCGTCGGGCGTCGCTCCGCGCGGGCGGGTGCCCTTGATCGGCCGGGTCTCCACCTGGCCGCCGTGCACACGGATGAAGCGTTCCGGCGACAGGCTGAGAATGGCGCCGCCGTCGACCGCCAGATAGCCGGCGAAGGGCGTCGGGCAGGCCGTGCGCAGCGTCTGGTAGGCACCCCACGGATCGCCGGCGCAGGGCGCCTGGAAGCGCTGGGCGTAGTTCACCTGGTAGCAGTCGCCGGCGAGGATGTAGCGCTGGATCTGTTCGATGGCGGCGCGGTACTGCGCGGCCTCGAGGTCGGCGGCGAAGCGCCGGGTGAGGCGGAACGGCTCGACGGGCGGGGCGGCGGCTTCGTCGAACAGGGCGATCAGCGCGGCGCGGCGTTCCGCGGCCAGGCTGGGATGGAAGACCAGCTGCGAGGTTTGCCTGTGGTGGTCGCTGACCAGCGCCCAGGCGTAGACGCCGAGGGCGGCGTCCGGCAGGGCGAGGTCGTCGGCGGCCTGCTCCGGCAGGCGTTCCAGGCGGCGGCCGAAGTCGTAGCCGAGGTAGCCGAGCAGACCGCCGGTGAAGGGCAGCTCGACGCCCGCCGGGGCCTCGGCGCGGCCCAGCTGCGCGAGCGCTGCCTGGCAGCGGGCGAAGAAGGTGCGGCCGTCCTCGCCGGCCTCGGGCTGCAGGCACTGCTCGGGCCAGGCGCTGAACAGGTCGAAGCGGCTGCGCTCGGCATGCGGCCGGCCGCCGTCCAGCAGGCAGGCGCCCGGCGCCTGGTGCAGCAGGGCGAAGCGCGCGCGCGGATCGGGATGGTAGGGCAGGGGATGGATGCAGCAGGTGGGCATGGCGAAGCTCGGACAAGTGCAAGCAGGAATTCTAGTGCGCTGCAAAGTCCGAGCCTAGAGGCACGGATGCGGCTTGTCGGCGAGGAGAAAGCGGGCGCCGGCGGGCGCCCGCCGCGGTGTCACAGCTCGACCGGCTTGACGTGGCCGAACAGCTCCTGGGAGAAGCGCACGCGCTGCTCGGGGGTTTCCTGGATGCCCTTGGCCTTGAGCTCCTCCAGGCGCGCTTCCACGGCGTGGGCGCGGTGGGTCAGGCCGCAGTCGTTGGCGATCTGGATGTTCAGGCCGGGACGTGCGTTGAGTTCGAGGATCAAGGGGCCCTTGTCGACGTCGAGCACCATGTCCACGCCGATGTAGCCCAGCCCGCACAGCTCGTAGCAACCGGCGGCCAGCTTCATGAAACCGTCCCAGTTGGGCAGCTGCACGCCGTCCACCGCGTTGGCGGTGTCCGGATGCTTGGTGATCCGGTTGTTCAGCCAGGTGCCGCGCAGGGTGAGGCCGGTGGCCAGGTCGACGCCGACGCCGATGGCGCCCTGGTGCAGGTTGGCCTTGCCGTTGGACTGGCGGGTCGGCAGGCGCAGCATGGCCATCACCGGATAGCCCATCAGCACGATGATGCGGATGTCCGGCACGCCCTCGTAGCTGATGCTCTTGAAGATCGGGTCCGGGGTCACCCGGTACTCGATCAGCGCCCGGTCGCGGCCGCCGCCCAGCGAGTAGAGGCCGGAGAGGATGCTGGACAGCTGCTGCTCGATCTCGTCGCGGCTGACGATCTTGCCCGAGACGGTCTTGAAGCGGCCCTCGAAGCGGTCGGCGATCACCAGGATGCCGTCGCCGCCGGCGCCCTGCGCCGGCTTGATCACGAAGTCGTTGTGCTCGCCGATGATCTGGTCGAGGTTCTCGATCTCCTTCTCGGTGGAGATGATGCCGTACATCTCCGGCACGTGGATGCCGGCCTTGATGGCGCGTTCCTTGGTGAGGATCTTGTCGTCCACCACCGGGTACAGACTGCGCTTGTTGTACTTCAGCACGTAGTCCGCGTTGCGCCGGTTGATGCCCATGATGCCCTTGGCTTCCAGGGCTTTCCACGTCTTGATCAGACCGAACATGGGCTCAATCCTTCAGGAAGGCTTTGAAACGGAACAGCTCGGTCAGGCGGTAGCCGCGGTAGCGACCCATCGCCAGCATGAAGCCCACCAGGATCAGCAGCACCGCCGGGAAGGTGAAGATGAAGTAGGTCAGCTGCGGAATGCTCATCAGCAGGTGCGCCAGGGTGGCGGCGACCAGGGTGCCGACGGCGACCTTGAAGGCATGGCCGCCGCCGCGCTCTTCCCAGGTGATCGACAGGCGCTCGATGGTCATGGTCAGGATCACCATCGGGAACAGCGCCACCGACAGGCCGCGCTCGAGGCCGAGCTTGTGGCTGAACAGGCTGATCACCGCGATCAGCACCACCACGAAGGTCAGCACCACCGACAGGCGCGGCAGCATCTGCAGCTTGAGGTGCTCGAGGTAGGAGCGCAGCGACAGGCCCAGCGCGGTGATGAGGGTGAACAGCACGATGCCGAAGCCCAGCTGGGTCTCGCGGAAGGCCAGGGCGATCAGCACCGGGGTGAAGGTGCCGAGGGTCTGCAGGCCGCCGAGGTTGCGCAGGATCAGGATCACCAGCACGCCGATCGGGATCATGATCATGATCTGGTAGGTCTGCTGGGTCTGCAGCGGCAGGCCGTACAGCGAGTACTCGAGGAAGCCGGCGTCGGCCGATTCGTCGGACTGCTTGGCCAGGCGGATGGCGTTCAGCTCGCTGGTGTTGAGGGTGAAGTTGACCTGGGCCTGCTTGCCGCCGTCGACGTTGATCAGCTCGCCGTCGCCCAGCCACCAGATCAGGCGGTCGCGCGGCAGGCCCTGCTGGCCGTTGTCGGGGTTGAAGTACAGCCAGTTCTCGCCGTTGAAGCTGCGCAGCCAGAGTTCCGGGCTCTGCGCCTGGTTTTCGAGCAGGCGGATGGTGTGGACCTTCTCCAGCGGCACGTGGGCGATGGACAGCAGCAGGTCGATGATGCGGGCGCGGTTGGTGATCGAGGTGTCGCCGGCGAGCAGCAGCTTGACGTTGTCGTCACCCAGGTTGTTGACGCGCTTGATGGTCTCGCTGATGAAGGTCTCGACGTCGGCCGAGTGCTGGCGGATGGGCGCCAGCAGGGCTTCGGCGGCGATCTGCTCGGGACCGGCCAGCGGCAGGCTCTCGCGGTAGATCGGGCCTTCTTCCTTGGGCTTGTCCTTGGTGTAGCGCTGGGTCAAGGCCATGCGGTAGTAGAGGGTCTGCGGGCCTTCGGCGCGGCGCGCCGACCAGGTCACCCGGCGGTTGCCGTCGACGTTGTTGACGCTCACGCCGTAGTTGTTGGAGATGAAGCTCTCGTTGAGGCTGACGAAGTCCTGGCCCAGCGGCGGCACGAACATCTGCACCTTGACCGGGTTGCGCGGATTGGCCTGGAACTCGACCTTGGCGTCGATGTTCCAGACGTTGTCCGTTTCCGCCTCGGTGACCGGGATGCCGAGAACGAAAATCTGGTAGGCGGTGATCGCCACGCCCAGGCTCACCAATATGGCGATGAGGACTTTCAGGTGCAGTGTCAGAGAGCGCATCGAGTTTACTCGTTCGAATGTGCAACGTTGGTGCAGGCGGGCTTGCCGGCTGCGTACTTGAGGCTTGGATCTACCAGGGCGCCAAGGCGCTTGAGCGCGTCGGAGCCGATCAGTAGCGGGTATTGGAAAGCGCTGCGGTCGGTAAGGTTCACTTCGATGGTGCGTCGCGTGTTGCCCATGCAGACATCCAGTTCGATCACAGGCCTTGCAGTGTAGGTCTTGCCCTCGTCGGGATCGAAGTCGCCATGGCGGCGCTTGATCTTGCTGATCCGCGCCAGCGGCTTCTCGATCGGCTCGGCGCCCTCGGCGTCGGTGCCCAGGTTGAAGCGCACCCAGGTTTCCCCTTCGCGCTTGAAGCGCTTGATGTTGCGCGCGCTCAGCGAGGCGGTCTTGGCGCCGGTGTCGAGCTTGGCCGGCAGAACGGTATCGAGCTCCTGCAGGCGCACGTATTCATGGAGGCCGTAGACGGTCTTTTCGGCGGCAAAGCCGTGGCCGCACGGCATCAGCAGGCTGAGTAGCAAGACGGTGGGCTTGAGTCTCATGGGTCCTGGGTGATGAGGCGTAGTGGAGCTTGAAGGAGGCGGCGGAGGCGCAGGAATCGAGGCCACTGCCGCTCGGGCGGCCGGCATTCTAGCACGCAGGTGGTGGGCCGGCGACAACGGAGGCCTCTGCGCCGGCCTCCCGGCGGGGTCTGGCGGGCTGGATGGGCAGAACTGTGACGGGTGTCCGCAGTTCCTCCGATTGTCGACAATCGTCTAAGGGTGTTTGACACGTAAGTGGCTTTGCCCTAGCTTTTCCCCATCGGTGTCATCCAAGTGTCGACAATCATGACTCAAATGCTGGAAGAACCCTTGGTCGCAGACGACGAATCCGCCACCCTCTCCGATCATGTGTTCCGGCGTATCCAGGCTGCCATCGTGCGCGGCGAGATCGCCCCCGGCAGCAAGATTTCCGAACCGGAGCTGGCCCGCGCCTACGGCATCAGCCGTGGTCCGCTGCGCGAGGCGATCCGCCGTCTGGAGGGCCAGCGCCTGCTGGTGCGCGTGCCCCACGCCGGTGCGCGGGTGGTATCGCTCAGCCCCGTGGAGCTGCTCGAGCTGTACGAGATCCGCGAATCGCTGGAAGGCATGGCCTGCCGGCTGGCCGCCGAGCGCATGACCGAGGCGGAGATCGACGAGCTGCGTCGGGTGCTGGAAACCCACGAGCGCGACGAGGCGTTCAAGGCCGGTCGCGGCTACTACCAGCAGGAAGGCGACTTCGACTTCCACTACCGGATCATCCAAGGCAGCGGCAATCGCACCCTCAGCAACCTGCTGTGCAACGAGCTGTACCAGCTGGTGCGCATGTACCGCATCCAGTTTTCCGCCACGCCGAACCGGCCGCGCCAGGCCTTCGCCGAGCACCACCGCATTCTCGATGCCATCGCCGACCGTGACGGCGAACTGGCCGAGCTGCTGATGCGCCGCCATATCGCGGCATCCAAGCGCAATGTCGAGCGTCACTACCGCGACGCTTCCAACAAGAACGCCAAGTAACGAGGTTTGCCATGACCCAGAAGACTCCCGGCCAGAAGTTCCGCGACGCCGTCGCCAACGAGAATCCGCTGCAGATCGTCGGTGCCATCACCGCCTACGCGGGGCGCATGGCCGAGGCCACCGGCTTCAAGGCGCTGTACATCTCCGGCGGCGGCGTGGCCGCCAACTCGCTGGGCATCCCGGATCTGGGCATCAGCACCATGGAAGACGTGCTGACCGATGCCCGTCGCCTGACCGACGCCACCACCCTGCCGGTGCTGGTGGACATCGACACCGGCTGGGGCGGCGCCTTCAACATCGCCCGCACCATCCGCTCGTTCGAGAAGGTCGGCGTGGCCGCCGTGCACATCGAGGACCAGGTCGGCACCAAGCGCTGCGGCCACCGTCCGGGCAAGGAAGTGGTGAGCACCGAGGAGATGGTCGACCGCATCAAGGCCGCCGTCGACGCCCGCCAGGACGACAGCTTCGTGATCATGGCGCGCACCGACGCGCTGGCCGGCGAGGGCCTGCAGGCCGCCATCGACCGCGCCTGCGCCTACGTCGAGGCCGGCGCCGACATGATCTTCCCCGAGGCGATGACCGAACTGCCGATGTACAAGCAGTTCCGCGCCGCGGTGAACGTGCCGATCCTCGCCAACATCACCGAGTTCGGCCACACCCCGCTGTTCACCTGCGACGAGCTGGCCTCGGTCGATGTCGACATGGTGCTGTACTGCTGCGGCGCCTACCGGGCGATGAACGCCGCGGCGCTGAAGGTCTACCAGGCGATCCGCGAGCAGGGCACCCAGAAGAACGTGGTGGAGCTCATGCAGACCCGTGCCGATCTGTACAAATACCTCGGCTACCACGCCTACGAGGACAAGCTCGACGAGCTGTTCGCGCAGAAGAAGCAGGAAAAGATCCAGCCGCGGGAATGCTAACTAAAGCCGCATGGAAGGATTGGAGTCTCCCGATTGAGACTCTCGATGTTGGTTGCTGTATCCGCCTAAAAATTCAATAAGAGGAACAACGCAATGGCTGAAGCAAAAGTACTGAGTGGCGCCGGTCTGCGTGGTCAGATCGCCGGGCAGACCTCTCTGTCCACCGTTGGCAAGGAAGGCGCCGGCCTGACCTACCGCGGCTACGATGTGCGCGAGCTGGCCAAGGACTGCCTGTTCGAGGAAGTCGCCTACCTGCTGCTCTACGGCGAGCTGCCCACCGTGGCCCAGCTCGACGCCTACCAGACCCGCCTCAAGGGCCTGCGCGACCTGCCCCAGGCACTGAAGGAAGTGCTCGAGCGCATCCCGGCCGACGCCCATCCGATGGATGTGATGCGCACCGGTTGCTCGATGCTCGGCAACCTGGAGCCCGAAGCCAGCTTCGATGCGCAGCGCGACATCGCCGACCGTCTGCTCGCCGCCTTCCCGGCGATCATGTGCTACTGGTACCGCTTCTCCCACCAGGGTGTGCGCATCAACTGCGTCACCGACGAAGCCGACCTCGGCGGTCACTTCCTCGCCCTGCTGCACGACAAGAAGCCCAGCGAACTGCACCGCAAGGTGATGAACGTGTCGCTGATCCTCTACGCCGAGCACGAGTTCAACGCCTCGACCTTCACCGCGCGCGTGTGTGCCTCGACCCTGTCGGACCTGTACTCCTGCATCACCGGCGCCATCGGCTCGCTGCGCGGCCCGCTGCACGGCGGCGCCAACGAGGCGGCCATGGAGATGATCGAGAAGTTCGCCTCGCCCGAGGAAGCCACCGCAGGCACCCTGGCCATGCTGGCGCGCAAGGACAAGATCATGGGCTTCGGCCACGCGATCTACAGCGTCTCCGATCCGCGCAACGAGGTGATCAAGGGCTGGTCCAAGCAGCTCGCCGAGGAAGTGGGCGACACCGTGCTGTTCCCGGTGTCCGAGGCCATCGACAAGGTGATGTGGGAGCAGAAGAAGCTGTTCCCCAACGCCGACTTCTACCATGCGTCCGCCTACAACTTCATGGGCATCCCGACCAAGCTGTTCACCCCGATCTTCGTCTGCTCGCGGGTCACCGGCTGGGCGTCCCACGTGTTCGAGCAGCGCGCCAACAACCGCATCATCCGCCCGAGCGCCGAGTACATCGGCGTCGAGCCGCGCGCCGTGCCGCCGCTGGCGCAGCGCTGATCTGGAACGGGAGAGCCCTTACGAGGGGCTCTCCTGCCGGTTCCTTTACCGATCGATATCGCCTGAGTCTCCGCCCCATGAATACTGAATATCGCAAAGCCCTGGCCGGTACCCAACTGGACTACTTCGACACCCGCGCGGCCGTCGAAGCCATCCAGCCCGGTGCCTACGACAAGCTGCCGTACACCTCCCGCGTGCTGGCCGAGCAACTGGTGCGCCGCTGCGAGCCGGAAATGCTTACCGACTCGCTGAAGCAGATCATCGAGCGCAAGCGTGACCTGGACTTCCCGTGGTATCCGGCGCGCGTCGTCTGCCACGACATCCTCGGTCAGACCGCGCTGGTCGACCTGGCCGGTCTGCGCGATGCGATTGCCGAGCAGGGCGGCGACCCGTCCAAGGTCAACCCGGTGGTGCCGACCCAGCTGATCGTCGACCACTCGCTGGCCGTGGAAGCTCCGGGCTTCGATCCGGAAGCCTTCGAGAAGAACCGCGCCATCGAGGACCGTCGCAACGAGGACCGCTTCCACTTTATCGAGTGGACGAAAACGGCCTTTAAAAACGTCGACGTGATCCCGGCCGGCAACGGCATCATGCACCAGATCAACCTGGAGAAGATGTCGCCGGTGATCCAGGCCCGCGGCGGCGTGGCCTTCCCGGATACCTGCGTGGGCACCGACTCGCACACCCCGCACGTCGACGCGCTGGGCGTGATCGCCATCGGCGTCGGCGGCCTGGAAGCCGAGACCGTGATGCTGGGCCATCCGTCGATGATGCGCCTGCCCGACATCGTCGGCGTCAAGCTGGTTGGCAAGCGCCAGCCGGGCATCACCGCTACCGACATCGTCCTGGCCATCACCGAGTTCCTGCGCAAGGAGCGCGTGGTGGGGGCCTACGTCGAGTTCTTCGGCGAGGGCGCCGACAGCCTGTCGATCGGCGACCGTGCCACCATCTCCAACATGTGCCCGGAGTACGGCGCCACCGCGGCGATGTTCTACATCGACCAGCAGACCATCGACTACCTCAAGCTGACCGGCCGCGAGCCGGAGCAGGTCGCCCTGGTCGAGCAGTACGCCAAGGAAACCGGCCTGTGGGCCAGCGCGCTGATCGGCGCCGAGTACGAGCGCGTGCTCGAATTCGACCTGTCCACCGTGGTACGCAACATGGCGGGCCCGTCCAACCCGCACAAGCGTCTGCCGACTTCCGCCCTGCACGAGCGCGGCATCGCCGACGAGGCCAAGCTGGCTGCTGCCAAGGCTGAGGAAGCCGAAGGCCTGCTGCCGGACGGCGCGGTGATCATCGCCGCCATCACCAGCTGCACCAACACCTCCAACCCGCGCAACGTGGTGGCCGCCGGCCTGCTGGCCAAGAAGGCCAACGAGCTGGGCCTGCTGCGCAAGCCGTGGGTCAAGACCTCCTTCGCCCCGGGCTCCAAGGTCGCCAAGCTGTACCTGGAAGAGGCCGGCCTGCTGAGCGAGCTGGAAAAGCTCGGCTTCGGCATCGTCGCCTACGCCTGCACCACCTGCAACGGCATGTCCGGTGCCCTGGATCCGGTGATCCAGCAGGAAATCATCGACCGTGACCTGTACGCCACCGCCGTGCTGTCCGGTAACCGCAACTTCGACGGCCGTATCCATCCGTACGCCAAGCAGGCCTTCCTGGCCTCGCCGCCGCTGGTGGTCGCCTACGCCATCGCCGGTACCGTGCGCTTCGATATCGAGCAGGACGTGCTGGGCACTGACAGTCAGGGCAACCCCATCACCCTGAAGGATCTGTGGCCGTCCGACGAGGAAATCGACGCCATCGTCGCCGCCTCGGTGAAGCCGGAGCAGTTCAAGCAGATCTACATCCCGATGTTCGATCTGGGCACCATCGAGGAAGCCAAGAGCCCGCTGTACGACTGGCGTCCGATGTCCACCTACATTCGCCGTCCGCCGTACTGGGAAGGCGCGCTGGCCGGCGAGCGTACCCTCAAGGGCATGCTGCCGCTGGCGATCCTGCCGGACAACATCACCACCGACCACCTGTCGCCGTCCAACGCCATCCTGCTGGACTCGGCGGCCGGCGAGTACCTGGCCAAGATGGGTCTGCCGGAAGAGGACTTCAACTCCTACGCCACCCACCGCGGCGACCACCTGACCGCCCAGCGCGCCACCTTCGCCAACCCGCAGCTGATCAACGAGATGGCCGTGGTCGACGGCCAGGTGAAGAAGGGTTCGCTGGCCCGCGTCGAGCCGGAAGGCAAGGTCATGCGCATGTGGGAGGCCATCGAAACCTACATGAACCGCAAGCAGAACCTGATCATCGTCGCCGGTGCCGACTACGGTCAGGGCTCCTCGCGCGACTGGGCGGCCAAGGGCGTGCGCCTGGCCGGCGTGGAAGTGATCGTCGCCGAAGGCTTCGAGCGCATCCACCGTACCAACCTGGTCGGCATGGGCGTGCTGCCGGTCGAGTTCAAGCCGGGCACCACCCGCCTGACCCTCGGCCTCGACGGCACCGAGAGCTACGACATCGAAGGCGAGCTGTCGCCGCGCTGCGACCTGACCCTGGTCATTCACCACCGGAACGGTGAAGAAAGCCGCGTCCCGGTCACCTGCCGTCTCGACACCGCTGCCGAAGTGAACGTGTACAAGGCCGGCGGGGTGCTGCAGCGCTTCGCCAAGGACTTCCTCGGCCAGGCCTGATTGGCATCCGCAGCACCGCCCCAGCCGCCCGCCAGGCGGGTGGGGCGGTGCCTGCCTCAAGCATTTTTCCTTCCTGTGCGGCCCCGTGGCGGCACAGTCTCATGAGGACGAAATTCCCATGGCGCATGTACCCCAGATTCGTGTCCCCGCCACCTATATCCGTGGCGGTACCAGCAAGGGCGTGTTCTTCCGTCTGCAGGATCTGCCGGCCGCCTGCCAGGTGCCCGGCGAAGCCCGCGACAAGCTGCTGCTGCGCGTGATCGGCAGTCCCGATCCGTACGGCCAGCAGATCGACGGCATGGGCGGCGCCACCTCCAGTACCTCCAAGACCGTGATCGTCGCCAAGAGCGAGCAGCCGGATCACGATGTGGACTACCTGTTCGGTCAGGTGGCGATCAACAAGGCGTTCGTCGACTGGTCGGGCAACTGCGGCAACCTGACCGCGGCGGTGGGCGCCTTCGCCATCAGCGGCGGTCTGGTCGATGCCTCGCGCATCCCGCACAACGGCATCTGCACCGTGCGCATCTGGCAGAAGAACATCGGCAAGACCATCATCGCCCATGTGCCGATCACCAACGGCGAGGTGCAGGAAACCGGCGACTTCGAGCTGGACGGCGTGACCTTCCCGGCCGCCGAGGTGGTCATCGAGTTCATGGACCCGGCCGACGGCGAAGGCTCGATGTTCCCCACCGGCAATCTGGTCGACGATCTGGAAGTGCCGGGCATCGGCACCTTCAAGGCGACCATGATCAACTCCGGCATTCCGACCATCTTCGTCAATGCCGCCGACATCGGCTACACCGGCACCGAGCTGCAGAAGGACATCAACTCCGACGCTGCGGCGCTGGCGCGCTTCGAGACCATGCGTGCCTACGGCGCGCTGAAGATGGGGCTGATCGCCGATATCGCCGAAGCTGCGGCGCGCCAGCACACGCCGAAGATCGCCTTCGTCGCGCCGGCCACCGAGTACCTGGCCTCCAGCGGCAAGACCGTTGCGGCCGGCGAGATCGACGTCTGCGTGCGCGCGCTGTCGATGGGCAAGCTGCACCACGCCATGATGGGCACCGCCTCGGTCGCCATCGCCACCGCCGCCGCGGTGCCGGGCACTCTGGTCAACCTGGCGGCCGGTGGCGGTCAGCGCGACGCGGTGACCTTCGGTCATCCGTCGGGCACCCTGCGGGTCGGCGCCGCCGCCGAGATCGTCAATGGCGAGTGGACCGCCACCAAGGCGGTGATGAGCCGCAGCGCGCGCGTGCTGATGGAAGGTTTCGTTCGCGTGCCGGGCGACGTCTTCTGACGCTCGCCAGCGCCGAATGAGCCCGCGCCCCCGTTGCCGACCGGCAGCGGGGGCGTTTCGTTTCGGGCGGCTAAGCTTTCTCCCACCGTTCGCCGGAGGAAGCCCCGATGTCCGCCACCTTCGATCTCAACGTCCGCCCCGACTATGACCGGGTCCTGCAGGACATCGCCGACTATGTGCTGGACTATGGGGCCTTCTCCACCGAGGCGCTGGATACCGCCCGGCTCTGCCTGATGGACACCCTCGGCTGCGGCCTGCTGGCGCTGCGCTTCCCCGAGTGCACCAAGCACCTCGGTCCTCTGGTGGAGGGCACCGTGGTGCCGCACGGCGCGCGCGTGCCGGGCACCAGCTTTCGCCTCGATCCGGTCAAGGCCGCCTGGGACATCGGCGCCATGGTGCGCTGGCTGGACTACAACGACACCTGGCTGGCCGCCGAATGGGGCCATCCGTCGGACAACCTCGGCGGCATTCTCGCCGTCGCCGATCACCTGTCGCAGCGGCGCCGGGCGCAGGGCGAGGCGCCGCTGAGCATGCGCGCGGTGCTGCAAGCCATGATCATGGCCCACGAGATCCAGGGCGTGCTGGCGCTGGAGAATTCCTTCAACCGCGTCGGCCTCGACCACGTGATCCTCGTCAAGGTCGCCTCCACGGTGGTTTGTGCCCGGCTGATGGGCGCCGACCGCGAGCAACTGCTTTCGGCGCTGTCGCATGCCTTCGTCGACGGCCAGGCCCTGCGCACCTATCGCCATGCGCCCAACGCCGGCAGCCGCAAGTCCTGGGCGGCGGGGGATGCCACCAGCCGCGGCGTGCGTCTGGCCGACATTGCCCTGCGCGGCGAGATGGGCATTCCCGGCGTGCTCACCGCGCCGCAGTGGGGCTTCTACGACGTGCTGTTCAGCCACACCAACAAGGATCTGGCGGCCAAGCCGGCCGACCGGCGCCGCTTCCACCTGCCGCAGGGCTTTGGCTGCTGCGTGATGGAGAACATCCTGTTCAAGATCAGCTTTCCGGCCGAGTTTCATGCGCAGACCGCCTGCGAGGCGGCGCTCAGGCTGCATCCGCAGGTCAGGGATCGTCTGCACGAGATCGACCGCATCGTCATCACCACCCACGAGTCGGCGATCCGCATCATCTCCAAGGTCGGCCCGCTGGCCAATCCGGCCGACCGCGACCACTGCCTGCAGTACATGGTCGCGGTACCGCTGGCCTTCGGCGAGCTGGGGGCCGAGTCCTACGAGGACGATTTCCATGCCGCTCATCCGATCATCGACGAGCTGCGCGGCAAGATGGCGGTGGTCGAGGATGCGCGCTACAGCCGCGAATACCTGGACGCCGACAAGCGCTCGATCGCCAATGCCGTGCAGGTGTTCTTCAAGGACGGCAGCAGTACCGAGCAGGTGGCGGTCGAATACCCGCTCGGCCACCGGCGGCGCCGCGCGGAAGGCATTCCCTTGCTGGAGGAGAAGTTCCGCGCCAACCTGGCGACCCGTTTCCCGGCGCTGCGCTGCGCGCGGATCCTCGCCCTGTGCCAGGATCAGGCGCGCCTGGAAGCCACCGCGGTCGACCGCTTCGTGGAGTTGCTGGTGAACTGAGGAGGGCGCGAGGCGGCGGCCGGGCTTGCTTTGCCGTCGTCAGTGGTTGCTGACGCCGATCAGCGCGCCGCCCGCGCCGATGAAGAAGGTGCCGGTGGTCTTGTTCAGGCGGCTGACGCCCTTGGCGCTGCGCACCACGCGGCGGATCTGGCGGCCGAACAGCGAGTAGGCCAGCGAGCCGACGCACAGCTCCATCAGCAGGTAGGTGCTGCCCAGGTAGAGGAATTGCTCCGCAGTGGGCAGCTCCGGCTTGATGAACTGCGGAAAGATCGCGGCGAACAGCAGGATGGCCTTGGGATTGCTCATGCCGACCAGGAACTCGTTGAGCATCAGGCGCAGGATCGGCGCCTCGCGGCGGTCGGCGTCCTCGGCTGCGGCCGGCGACGCGTCCAGGCCGCCGAACTCGCTGCTGCGCCAGGTCTTGATGCCCAGGTAGACGAGATAGAGCGCGCCGGCCCACTTGATGGCGGTGAAGGCGCGCTCCGAGGCCAGCAGCATGGCGCCCAGGCCGACGGCCGAAATGAACAGGAAGATGGCGTAGGACACCAGGCGCCCGAAGGTCGCCAGCAGCGCGGCGCGTACCCCGTAGTTGATGCCGTTGTTCAGCGCGCAGAAGTTGTTCGGCCCCGGCCCGAGGGCGATCAGGGCGGCGATCGGTGCGAACAGCACGGCATCCATCAGGGTCATGGCAACCACCTCGGCCAGTCGGCCACGAGTGCTATCGAAAAGGGGCTATTTCAGGCGGCGTTCGACGCCTTTCTCCACCAGGATCTTGGCGGCGATCTCCTCCACGGAAAAGTGCGTGGAGTTGATGAAGGGGATGTTCTCGCGTCGGAACAGACTCTCCACCTCGCGCACCTCGAACTCGCACTGGGCGTAGCTGGCGTAGCGGCTGTTGGGCTTGCGCTCGTTGCGGATCGCCGCCAGGCGGTCGGGATCGATGGTCAGGCCGAACAGCTTGCTCTTGTGTGCCTTGAGCGCCGCGGGCAATTGCAGGCGCTCCATGTCGTCCTCGGTGAGCGGGTAGTTGGCGGCGCGGATGCCGAATTGCAGGGCCATGTACAGGCAGGTCGGCGTCTTGCCGCAGCGCGACACGCCGACCAAGATCAGGTCGGCCTTGTCGTAGTAGTGGGTGCGGGCGCCGTCGTCGTTGTCGAGGGCGAAGTGCACCGAGTCGATGCGCTCCATGTAGTTGGGGTTGTGCGCGATGGAGTGCGACTTGCCCACCGTGTAGGAGGAGTGGGCGCTCAGTTCCTGCTCCAGCGGCGACAGGAAGGTGGAGAAGATGTCGACCATGAAGCCGTTGCAGCCGGCGAGCACGTCACGGATTTCGCCGTTGACGATGGTATCGAAGATGATCGGGCGTACCCCGTCCGCCTCGGCAGCAGCGTTGATTTGCTGTACCATTGCGCGAGCTTTTTCCACGGTATCGATGTACGGCCGGGTCAGTTTGTGGAAGTTGATGTTCTCGAACTGAGCGAGCAGGCTCTGACCCAGAGTTTCGGCAGTGATGCCGGTACCGTCGGAAATGAAGAAAGCGGTGCGTTTCATGAGCGCCCTGGCCGTGGAGGACTGATTCTCGGCTATCTTGGGAGAGCCGTGGCGCACCCGTTGCCGTACGCCGGCATTGTTACTTATTTTGCCGGGCCCGGCCACAAGCCTGGGTCCGACCGAGAAGCTGTATCCGCACACACTTAGGGGAGAGGTCACCTTGGTAGAGTACGTAGTTTCCCTCGATAAGCTCGGCGTCCACGATGTAGAGCACGTAGGGGGCAAGAATGCCTCGCTGGGCGAGATGATCAGCAATCTCGCTGGAGCGGGCGTTTCCGTACCTGGCGGCTTTGCCACCACCGCCCAGGCCTACCGCGACTTCCTCGAGCAGAGCGGTCTGAACGATCGCATCCATGCCGCCCTGGACGCCCTCGATGTCGACGATGTGACCGCCCTGGCCAAGACCGGCGCGCAGATCCGCCAGTGGGTCATGGACGCCGAATTCCCGGCCCGTCTGGATGCCGAGATCCGCACCGCCTTCGCCGCCATGGCCAATGGCAACGACAACATGGCCGTGGCCGTGCGTTCCTCCGCTACCGCCGAGGACCTGCCGGACGCCTCCTTCGCCGGCCAGCAGGAAACCTTCCTGAACATCCGTGGCGTGGACAACGTGATCCGCGCGGCCAAGGAAGTGTTCGCCTCCCTGTTCAACGACCGCGCCATCGCCTATCGCGTGCACCAGGGCTTCGACCACAAGCTGGTCGCCCTGTCCGCCGGCGTGCAGCGCATGGTGCGATCGGAAACCGGCACCGCCGGCGTGATGTTCACCCTGGATACCGAGTCCGGCTTCCGCGACGTGGTGTTCATCACCGGCGCCTACGGCCTCGGCGAGACCGTGGTGCAGGGCGCGGTGAACCCCGACGAGTTCTACGTGCACAAGCCGACCCTGGAGGCCGGCCGTCCCGCCATCCTGCGCCGCAATCTGGGCAGCAAGGCGATCAAGATGGTCTACGGCGACGAGGCCAAGGCCGGTCGCTCGGTCAAGGTGGTCGACGTCGACCTCGCCGATCGGGCCCGTTTCGCCCTGAGCGACGCCGAGGTCACCGAGCTGGCCAAGCAGGCGCTGATCATCGAGAAGCACTACGGCCGCCCGATGGACATCGAGTGGGCGAAGGATGGCGACGACGGCAAGCTGTACATCGTCCAGGCCCGTCCGGAAACCGTGAAGAGCCGCTCCAGCGCCAACGTCATGGAGCGCTACCTGCTCAAGGAAAAGGGCAAGGTGCTGGTGGAAGGCCGCGCCATCGGCCAGCGCATCGGCGCCGGCAAGGTGGTGGTGATCCACGACATCGCCGAGATGGACAAGGTGCAGCCGGGCGACGTGCTGGTCTCCGACATGACCGACCCGGACTGGGAACCGATCATGAAGCGCGCCAGCGCCATCGTCACCAACCGCGGCGGGCGTACCTGCCACGCGGCGATCATCGCCCGTGAGCTGGGTATCCCGGCAGTGGTCGGTTGCGGCAACGCCACCAGCGTGCTGAAGGACGGCCAGCAGGTCACCGTGTCCTGCGCCGAGGGCGATACCGGCCTGATCTACGAAGGTGCCCTGGGCTTCGACATCCGCCAGAACTCGGTGGATGCCATGCCCGATCTGCCGTTCAAGATCATGATGAACGTCGGCAACCCGGATCGCGCCTTCGACTTCGCCCAGCTGCCCAACGCCGGCGTCGGCCTGGCCCGCCTGGAATTCATCATCAACCGCATGATTGGCGTGCACCCCAAGGCGCTGCTCAACTTCGCCAGCCTGCCGGTGGAGATCAAGGACAGTGTGACCAAGCGCATCGCCGGCTACGGCGATCCGGTCGACTTCTACGTCGAGAAGCTGGTCGAGGGCATCAGCACCCTGGCCGCCGCCTTCTGGCCGAAGAAGGTCATCGTGCGCATGTCCGACTTCAAGTCCAACGAGTATGCCAACCTGATCGGCGGCAAGCTCTACGAGCCCGAGGAAGAGAACCCGATGCTCGGCTTCCGCGGTGCCTCGCGCTACATCAGCGAGAGCTTCCGCGACTGCTTCGAGCTCGAGTGCCGGGCGATCAAGAAAGTCCGCAACGAGATGGGGCTGAGCAACGTCGAGATCATGATCCCGTTCGTGCGCACCCTGGGCGAGGCCTCGCAGGTCATCGACCTGCTCGCCAGCCACGGCCTCAAGCGCGGCGAAAACGGCCTGCGCGTGATCATGATGTGCGAGCTGCCGTCCAATGCGCTGCTGGCCGAGGAGTTCCTCGAGTTCTTCGACGGCTTCTCCATCGGCTCCAACGACCTGACCCAGCTGACCCTGGGCCTGGATCGCGACTCGGGGATCATCGCCCACCTGTTCGACGAGCGTAACCCGGCGGTCAAGAAGCTGCTGTCCAGCGCCATCCAGGCGTGCCGCAAGGCCGACAAGTACATCGGCATCTGCGGTCAGGGCCCGTCGGACCACCCGGACCTGGCCAAGTGGCTGATGGAGCAGGGCATCGACAGCGTGTCGCTGAACCCGGATTCGGTGCTCGACACCTGGTTCTTCCTCGCCGAAGGTCAGGCCTGACCGCAGTCCTGATGCGGTGAAGCGAGAGGGCGGGGCAATCCCGCCCTTTTTGTGCGTCCAGAAAAAGAACGGCATGCAAAGCAGCAGCAAACTCTTCCCCGTCGCCTTGGTCAGCGCCGAGTTGCGCGGCGACCTCACCGAGGACGTCTACCTCCTCAAGCCCAACAACAGCCCGGACAGCTCGGTGGAGCTGGCGCTGACCCGTCTGGGGCGCGCCGATGGGGCCGCGCGCGCGGTGCCGGTGGTTCTCTTGCACGGCGGCTTCGCCAACCGGCGGTTCTGGTATACGGCCAATGGCAACGGCCTGGGCGCCTGGCTGGCGCGTGCCGGCTTCGACGTGTGGCTGGCGGAGATGCGCGGCCACGGCCTTTCCCCGCGCAACCAGCGCTATCGAGACAATTGTGTGGTCGACTACGCGCGCTACGACCTGCCGGCGATCGCCGCGTTCGTCGACGAGCAGTGTGGTCAGCCGGCGCACTGGCTGGGTCACTCGCTGGGCGGCCTGACCCTGGCGGCGGCGCTGGCCGGTGGCGACCTGGCCGGGGAGCGGGTCGCTTCGCTGATCCTGGCGGGCTGCCAGATTCGTCGTCTGCACTGGTCGCTCAAGCTGCCGCCGCTGAACTGGGTGGCGCGCCTGAGGCTGCGGGGCCGGGAGGCGGTCGCTGCCGATTGGCTGGGGCGCGGTCCGGAGGAGGAGCCGGCTGGCGTAGTGAGGGAAGTGTTGCGCTGGTTCAGCCTGTTCGGCCGCTTCGGGCAGGGCAAGCAGGACTGGGCTGCCCAGCTGGCGGACGTCGAGGTGCCGGTGCTGGCCTTGGCGGGAACGGATGATCGCACCGATCCGGCCGGCGCCTGCCGGCAACTGCTCGAGTGTTTCGGTTCGGCACAGCGCGAATTCGTTCGCTGCGGGCGGGCCGACGGCTTTGCCGAGGACTACGGACACGTCGAGCTGCTGCAGGGCAAGAATGCCCAGCGCGAGGTCTGGCCGCTGCTGGAGAGCTGGCTGCGGTTCGGCCGCCTGCCGCTGCCTGCGACGGAGATTTCCCCTACGTTTGCCTAGTTTCCCGCCGGCGAGCTTGCGGCTAGGATCACCAGCGGGATGAAGCGAGCGCGTGCACGGGAGCGGGTTGTTCGGTTCTCTGGGCGCTTGCTCCATCCGTACGTAAGGGCTACCGCAAGGCCTGCCCGGTCAACGGGCGTTCGCTGCTCGGGCGGTGACCGACAGGTACCGCTCCCGGCAAACTGCCCTCGGCAGCCGGGCTCGGTTGTCACCTGCGAGCGGGCTGGTGGCCGAGCCGTCAATGCTGTCCGTTCGCCGCTGCTGCGGCTGTTGCCGGCTCAGGCGACAAGCGCACGGCCGTCGATCTCTAACTGCAAGGAATCTGACATGCAATACGTTACCCCCGATCTGTGCGATGCCTATCCGGATGTGGCCGTTGTCGAGCCGATGTTCAGCAACTTCGGCGGCCGCGACTCCTTCGGCGGCCGGATCGTGACCATCAAGTGCTTCGAGGACAACTCGCTGGTCAAGGATCAGGTCGATCTGGATGGCAAGGGCAAGGTGCTGGTGGTCGACGGTGGCGGCTCGCTGCGTCGTGCCCTGCTCGGCGACATGCTGGCCGAGAAGGCCGCCAAGAACGGCTGGGAAGGCATCGTGGTGTATGGCTGCATCCGCGACGTCGACGTGATCGCCCAGACTGATCTGGGCGTGCAGGCGCTGGCGACCCATCCCATGAAGACCGAGAAGCGCGGCATCGGTGACCTGAACATTCCGGTCACCTTCGGTGGCGTGACCTTTGTGCCGGGCGAATATGTCTATGCCGACAACAACGGCATCATCGTCTCCCGTGACGAGTTGAAAATGCCCGAGTGACGGGCGGATGCGCCAGCCGGACGGCTCATCGGGTCGCCGGCGGGTGTTCCGAGGTGCGTCGTTCTGCGGGAGGCGGGATGCAGTCGTATGAAGGCGACAACGAGCGCGGCCTGGTCCATGGCTATGTGCTGGATGGCGAGGGCGGCGCTCGTCAGGTCCGGCGCAACGAGCTGGATGTCCTCGATCTACGCCCCCAGGAGAGCCTCTGGCTGCACTGGGATCGCAGCGTGCCCCAGGCGCAGCGCTGGCTCCGTGAAGCCGGCGGGGTGAGCGACTTCGCCTGCGACCTGTTGCTCGAGGAGGCGACCCGGCCGCGGCTGGTGCCGTTGGGGCGGGAGCGGCTGCTGCTGTTCCTGCGCGGGGTCAACCTCAACCCCGGCGCGGCGCCTGAGGACATGGTTTCGCTGCGCATCTACGCCGATGAGCGGCGAGTCATTTCCCTGCGCCTGCGCCCGCTCAAGGCCACTGCCGCGTTGTGCGACGCCTTCGCGCGCAACGAGGGGCCGAAATCTCCCTCCGAGGTCATGCTGTTTCTGGCCGATGCGCTGACCGACGGCGTCGACCGGTTGGTGGCCGGTCTGGCCGAGCAGATCGACGAGCAGGAAGAGAACCTCGACCTGAGCGAGAAACGGGTGCCCAGTCGCCCCTTGCTGTTGGCCTTGCGCCGACGGGCGGCCGGCCTGCGCCGTTACCTGGCGCCACAGCGGGACATCTACGCGCAATTGGGGCGCAATCCGCCGCCTTGGTTCCTGTCCGACGATACCGACTACTGGAGCGAGCTGTTCAACCGTCTGACGCGCAATCTCGAGGAGCTGGAGTTGGCGCGCGAGCGAGTCAGCCTGCTGCAGGAGGCCGAGCATCGTCGCATCACCGAGCGGATGAACCGCACCATGTATATGTTGGCGATCATCACCGGATTCTTCATGCCGATGAGTTTCGTCACCGGTCTGCTGGGTGCCAACGTCGGCGGGATTCCCGGCGCCGAGCATCCCCACGGCTTCTTCTTCGCCTGCCTGGTGATAGGCGTCATGGCCGCGTTTCAGTGGTGGCTGTTTCGCCGGCTGCGCTGGTTGTGATGTGACCCGCCGGAATGCTGGCGCGTCTCGAACAGAGACACCGTGGAGGTCGCTATGCACGATCCCTTCGAAGAATCCCTGCGCGATCTGCTCAGGGGCGCCCCGACCGAGTCGGCCGACAGCGCCCGCCTGAATCGCGTGCTCAAGGCCGCTAATCGCCAAGTGGGCGCTGGCGATCTGTTCAACCTGCTCGGACACTGGTTCGAGGCCTTGATGATCGGTCTCGATAGCGGTACCGCCCGCAAGGTGCCCGCCACTCGTCGATTGCATCCCACTGCGCGGCGCGCGCATAAGGCTGACTAATCATGGAATTCGATATCTGGACGCAGAGCCTGCTGACCGCCATGAGCACCCTGTGGGGCAAGCTCGCCGGTTTCATCCCCAATCTGGTGGGGGCGCTGGTGGTGGTGCTGCTCGGCTTCGTCGTCGCCAAGCTGCTCGACACGCTGCTATCCAAGCTGCTGGCCAAGCTTGGTCTGGACCGCCTGATGACGGGGGCGGGCCTGACCCGTCTGCTGGAGCGCGGTGGCATCCATGCGCCGGTGTCGACCTTGGTGGGTAAGGTCGTGTACTGGTTCGTCCTGCTGGTGTTCCTGGTTTCGGCAGCCGAGTCGCTGGGCCTGCAGCGTGTCTCGGCGACGCTCGATCTGTTGGCGCTGTACCTGCCCAAGGTGTTCGGCGCGGCCCTGGTGCTGCTGGCGGGTGTGCTGCTGGCGCAACTGGCCAGCGGTCTGGTGCGAGGCGCTGCCGATGGGGTCGGCCTCGAGTATGGCAGCAGCCTGGGGCGGATTGCCCAGGGGCTGGTGATCATCATCAGCATTTCGGTGGCCATCGGTCAGCTCGAAGTGAAGACCGATCTGCTCAACACCGTGATCGCCATTGTGCTTGCCTCGGTCGGCCTGGCGCTGGCGCTGGCGCTGGGGCTGGGCAGTCGCGAGGTGGTCGGACAGATCATCGCCGGCATCTACTTGCGTGAGCTCTATGAGGTCGGCCAGCAGATCCGCGTCGGCGAGGTCGAGGGGGTGATCGAGGAAATTGGCACCGTCAAGACCATCCTGCTCACCGATGAGGGCGAGTTGGTCACGCTGTGCAACCGTCTGCTGCTGGCACGGCGTGTCAGCAGTCGCTGAGGTGGGATTTCCCGGCGCGCTTTCTGCTAAATTAGCCGGTCATTCTTTGCCAGCTGCGCGCTGATGTGTGGCTGGCGATCATCTATCCGATCGCGATCGGTCTGCCTCGTTTGAACAAGCCGCACTCACTGCCTCAGCGCTACGATCCCCACGAGCTCACCGACGAGGAGTTGGTGCAGCGCGCGCACGTCGAGCTGTTTCATGTCACGCGCGCCTACGAAGAGTTGATGCGCCGCTACCAGCGCACGCTATTCAACGTTTGCGCACGCTATCTGGGCAATGAACGGGATGCGGACGATGTCTGCCAGGAAGTCATGCTCAAGGTGCTTTATGGCCTGAAGAACTTCGAAGGCAAGTCGAAGTTCAAGACCTGGCTTTATAGCATCACCTACAACGAATGCATCACCCAGTATCGCAAGGACCGGCGCAAGCGGCGCCTGCTCGATGCGTTGAGTCTCGATCCGCAGGAAGAGGCTTCCGAGGAGCGGGCGCCGAAGGTCGAAGAGCGAGGTGGACTGGATCGCTGGCTGGTACATGTCAATCCGATCGATCGGGAAATCCTGGTGCTGCGTTTTGTCGCAGAGCTGGAGTTCCAGGAGATCGCCGATATCATGCGCATGGGTCTGAGTGCCACTAAGATGCGCTACAAGCGCGCGCTGGATCGCTTGCGCGAGAAATTTGCGGACTCTGCCGCAGAGTGAATTTCTGAGAAAAATGCTTGTCTCACTGGTGCTGTGTTAAACTTTGTGCTTGGCTGCATATCGTAAAGGGGCAGCTTTAAATTTACCTTGCTGGGGATTTAACGGATGAAACTGAAAAACACCTTGAGCGTAGTTATCGGTTCGCTGATCGCCGCTTCTTCCATCACTGCAATGGCTCAGGGCCAGGGCGCAGTGGAGGCAGAGGGCTTTGCCAAGTACTACGAGCCTGACACTCAAACCGGTCTGGACGAAGGTGCGCTCTACGGTGCCGGTATCGGTTACTTCCTGACCGACGATGTGTCGCTCAATCTGTCGCATGGTGTCTACGACGGTGTGGATGTCGATGGGCATGCTGCCGCCAAGCGCAATATCGAGGGTGAGCTGAGCTCCCTCGATGCCGTCTACCACTTCGGCGAGCCGGGCATCGGTCTGCGTCCCTACGTTTCCGCTGGTGCCGCTCACCAGAGCATTGGTCAGGCCGATCGCGGCGGTCGTAACCACAGCACCTTCGCCAACCTGGGTGCTGGCCTGAAGTACTACTTCACCGACAACTTCTTCGCCAAGGCCGGTGTTGATGGCATGCACAACCTCGACGAGGGCGACTCCGAGTGGATGGCTGGCGTGGGCGTCGGCGTGAACTTCGGTGGCGGCGGTGCCCCGGCACCGGCTCCGGTTGCCGAAGTGGCTCCGGTTGCCGAGCCTGCTCCGGTTGCTGAGCCGGTGCCGGAAGTCGTGCGCGTCGAGCTGGACGTGAAGTTCGACTTCGACAAGGCCAAGGTGAAGTCCGAAAGCTACGGTGACATCAAGAACCTGGCTGACTTCATGAACCAGTACCCGCAGACCTCCACCACTGTTGAGGGTCACACCGACTCCGTCGGCACCGACGCCTACAACCAGAAGCTGTCCGAGCGCCGCGCAGCCGCCGTGCGCGACGTGCTGGTGAACCAGTACGGTGTTGACGCCGGTCGCGTGGATTCCGTCGGTTACGGCGAATCCCGTCCGGTCGCTGACAATGCCACCGACGCCGGTCGCGCCGTGAACCGTCGCGTGGAAGCCGAAGTGGAAGCCCAGGTTCAGCAGTAATCTGCTCGATCTGGCAAAGAAAAACCCGGCCTAGGCCGGGTTTTTCTTTTTCTGCGTCTTGCGATTCGAGCTGCTTGTCGAGGCGCGTGTTCCGCGGGCTTTAGTCGTGAAGCTTCTCCGCGGCGTAGAGGGTGTTTTCCAGCAGGCAGGCACGGGTCATCGGGCCGACACCGCCCGGGACGGGAGTGATCCAGCTGGCGCGCGCGGCGGCCGGCTCGAATTCGACGTCGCCAACCAGGCGGCCGTCTGCCAAGCGGTTGATGCCGACATCGATGACGATGGCGCCTTCCTTGATCCATTCGCCCTTGACCAGGCCGGGTTTGCCGACGGCGACCACCACGATGTCGGCCTGGCGCACGTGGGTGGGCAGGTCGTGGGTGAAGCGGTGGGTCACCGTTGTGGTGCAGCCGGCCAGCAGCAGTTCCAGGGCCATCGGTCTGCCGACGATGTTGGAGGCGCCGACCACGACCGCATGCAGGCCATGCAGGTCCTTACCGGTGCTGTGCAGCAGGGTCATGATGCCTTTCGGGGTGCAGGGCTGGAGCACCGGCATGCGCTGGGCGAGGCGGCCGATATTGAACGGATGGAAACCATCCACGTCCTTGTCGGGATGGATGCGCTCCAGCAGCTGGGACGCGTCCAGGTGGGCGGGTAGGGGGAGTTGGACCAGGATGCCGTCGACGCTCGGATCCTCATTGAGGTCGTCGATCAGCTTCAGGAGGGCGCTCTGCGAGGTGTTGCTGTCCAGATCGTAGGCGCGGGAGATGAAACCGACCTCTTCGCAGTCCTTGCGTTTGTGGGCCACGTAAACCTGCGAGGCGGGGTCGCTGCCGACCAGAATGACGGCCAGGCCGGGGATGCGTTGCCCTTGCTGGCCGCGTTCGGTCACGCGCTGGGCAATCTGTTGGCGGAGGCGGGCGGCGATGGCTTTGCCGTCGATCAGTTGTGCGGTCATGACGCTTGGAGAACCATAAGAGTCAGTTAAGAAGGTGGGCTATTCTCGCACGGGGCGACAGTGGGGCAAAGGCAGCTCGCTGGCAAAACCGGTCGAGCGCCCTATGTGTTTGAAAATTTTCAGAAAAAATGTTGACGGGTAGTTCGGGTGTGGCTAACATGTGCCCCGCTTGACCGGCACAGCCCAGGCAGCGAGAGCTGAGCAAGGTTGGTTCGGTGGTTGGCCAACTTGCTGACAATCGAAAGATTGTCATGTAATCCGGCTAGAGGGTTGCAGCCACAAACGCGCCCGTAGCTCAGCTGGATAGAGCATCCGCCTTCTAAGCGGATGGTCGCAGGTTCGAGTCCTGCCGGGCGCGCCAGTAAGGCGCTTGGTTTCAAGCAAAAATATGGTGGGCGTAGCTCAGTTGGTAGAGCACAGGATTGTGGCTCCTGGTGTCGTGGGTTCGATTCCCATCGTCCACCCCATATTCCGAATCGCCAGGCCTAGCCTGGCGTTTTCGTTTCTGCACCGGTCGCGCGGACGTGGTGAAATTGGTAGACACGCTGGATTTAGGTTCCAGTGCCGCAAGGTGTGAGAGTTCGAGTCTCTCCGTCCGCACCATTCCTCGCCTGGATAGATCAGCTTCCGGGTTTTTCCGCGCTGCTGCGGTTAGCGAGCATGTCGTGCTCGCACTTTCTCCGCCATTTCCTTTTCTGTCGCCGGGCGGGTGACTTCTCTGAAATCCCCTACTAGAATGCATGCCCTATTTATGGGCCGGTAGGGCCGGCTTTGTCTGTGCAACGAGGATTACCCATGCAAGTTTCTGTTGAAACCACCTCCGCTCTTGAGCGTCGCATGACCGTTGGCGTGCCTGCCGAGCGCATCGAGACCGAAGTCAACAAGCGTCTGCAGCAGACTGCCCGTCGTGCCAAGGTCCCCGGCTTCCGTCCCGGCAAGGTGCCGATGAGCATCATCCGTCAGCGCTACGAGGATTCCGCTCGCCAGGAAGCGCTGGGCGAGCTGATCCAGGCCACCTTCTACGAAGCCGTGGTGCAGGAGAAGCTGAATCCGGCCGGCGCGCCGTCCGTCGAGCCGAAAGTGTTCGAGAAGGGCCAGGCCCTGGAGTATGTCGCTACCTTCGAGGTGTTCCCGGAGTTCCAGGTAGCCGGCTTCGAATCCGTCGCGGTTGAGCGTCTGCAGGCTCAGGTGGGCGACGCCGACGTCGACAACATGCTGGAAATCCTGCGCAAGCAGAACACCCGTTTCGAGGCGGTCGAGCGCGAGGCCCAGAACGGTGATCAGCTCAACATCGATTTCGTTGGCAAGATCGATGGCGAAGTCTTCGCTGGTGGTAGCGCCAAGGGCACCCTGCTGGTGCTGGGTTCCGGCCGCATGATCCCGGGGTTCGAGGACGGCCTGGTGGGTGCCAAGGCCGGTGAAGAGCGCGTGCTGAACGTGACCTTCCCCGAGGACTACCAGAACCTCGATCTGGCCGGCAAGGCTGCCGAGTTCGCCGTGACCGTCAACGCCGTTGCCGAAGCCAAGCTGCCTGAGCTGAGCGAGGAATTCTTCGCCCTGTTCGGTGTCAAGGAAGGTGGCGTCGAGGGCTTCCGCGCAGAAGTGCGCAAGAACATGGAGCGCGAGCTGCGTCAGGCCGTCAAGTCCAAGGTCAAGAACCAGGTGATGGAAGGCCTGCTGGCCAGCAATCCGATCGAGGCGCCCAAGGCCCTGCTCGGTAACGAAGTCAACCGTCTGCGCGTGCAGGCTGTCCAGCAGTTCGGTGGCAACATCAAGCCCGAGCAACTGCCGGCCGAGCTGTTCGAAGAGCAGGCCAAGCGCCGCGTGCTGCTGGGTCTGATTGTCGCTGAGGTGGTCAAGCAATTCGAAATCAAGCCGGACGAAGCCCGCGTCCGCGCCATGATCGAGGAGATGGCTTCCGCCTACCAGGAGCCGGAGCAGGTCGTCGCCTGGTACTACAAGAACCCGCAGCAGCTGGATGAGGTTCGCTCGGTTGTTCTGGAAGAACAAGTCGTGGATACTGTCCTGCAAAAGGCTATTGTCACGGACAAGCAGGTCTCCTACGAGGAAGCGGTCAAGCCGGCAGAAGCACCCAAAGCCGAGTAAAGACTTCCTACTTGTTAGAGTCCTACATAAGCCAGCCTCGTGCTGGCTTATGTGTCTAAGGACATAATAATTTTTAGGGAGTGACCAGGAATGTTCCGCAATTCGTTTGACTCGCAGCTCGACGTGCAGGCCGCTGGCGGCCTGGTGCCCATGGTGATCGAGCAGTCGGCGCGCGGCGAGCGCGCATTCGACATCTACTCGCGCCTGCTCAAGGAGCGGGTGATTTTCCTGGTCGGTCCGGTCGAGGACTACATGGCCAACCTGGTAGTGGCCCAGTTGCTGTTCCTCGAGGCGGAGAATCCGGACAAGGATATTCACCTGTATATCAACTCGCCGGGTGGCTCGGTCACGGCTGGTATGTCGATCTACGACACCATGCAGTTCATCAAGCCTGATGTGTCGACCATCTGCATCGGTCAGGCCTGCAGTATGGGTGCCCTGCTGTTGGCGGGCGGTGCTGCCGGCAAGCGCTACTGCCTGCCGCATTCGCGGATGATGATCCACCAGCCGCTGGGCGGCTTTCAGGGCCAGGCCTCGGATATCGAGATCCATGCCCGCGAGATCCTCACCATCCGCGAGCGCCTGAATCGTATCCTGGCAGGCCATACCGGTCAGCCGATCGACGTGATCGCCCGCGACACCGATCGCGACAACTTCATGAGTGGCGAGGAGGCGGTCAACTACCGTCTCATCGACCAAGTGCTGACCCGGCGCCAGTTGCCCGTCTAACTACTCCATGCCCCGGCCGGCACCGCCGGCCCGTCGCGGGGTTGAAAAACCCCGCGATAGTCTTCATCTTGTGTTCATGCCTACCGGATTGGATTGATCGAATGACTGACACCCGCAACGGCGAGGACACCGGCAAACTGCTCTACTGTTCCTTCTGCGGCAAGAGCCAGCACGAAGTACGCAAGCTTATTGCCGGCCCCTCGGTCTTCATCTGCGACGAGTGCGTCGACCTGTGCAACGACATCATCCGCGAGGAGGTGCAGGAGGCGCAGGCCGAGAGTAATGCCAACAAGTTGCCGGCACCCAAGGAAATCAGCGCGATCCTCGATCAGTACGTGATTGGTCAGGAGCGTGCGAAGAAGGTGCTGGCGGTTGCGGTGTACAACCACTACAAGCGTCTCAGTCAGCGTGAGAAGAAGGATGACGTCGAGCTGGGCAAGAGCAACATCCTGCTGATCGGGCCGACCGGCTCGGGCAAGACCCTGCTCGCCGAAACCTTGGCGCGCCTGCTCAACGTGCCCTTCACCATCGCCGATGCCACCACACTCACCGAGGCAGGCTATGTCGGCGAGGACGTGGAGAACATCATCCAGAAGCTCCTGCAGAAGTGCGACTACGATGTGGAGAAGGCCCAGATGGGCATCGTCTACATCGATGAGATCGACAAGATTTCCCGCAAGTCGGACAACCCCTCCATCACTCGCGACGTCTCGGGTGAAGGCGTGCAGCAGGCGCTGCTCAAGCTGATCGAGGGCACCATCGCCTCGGTTCCGCCGCAGGGAGGGCGCAAGCATCCGCAACAGGAATTCCTGCAGGTCGACACCCGCAATATCCTGTTCATCTGCGGTGGGGCCTTCGCCGGTCTGGAAAAGGTCATCCAGAACCGTTCGACCAAGGGCGGCATCGGCTTCAGCGCCGAGGTGCGCAGCAAGGATTCCGGCAAGAAGGTCGGCGAGTCCCTGCGTGAAGTCGAGCCGGATGACCTGGTCAAGTTCGGCCTGATCCCCGAGTTTGTCGGTCGCCTGCCGGTGATCGCCACCCTCGAGGAGCTGGACGAGACGGCGCTGATGCAAATCCTCACCGAGCCGAAGAACGCGCTGACCAAGCAATATGCGCGCTTGTTCGAGATGGAGGGGGTTGAGCTGGAGTTTCGCAGCGACGCCTTGCACGCGGTGGCACGCCGGGCTCTGGAGCGCAAGACCGGTGCGCGCGGCCTGCGTTCGATCCTGGAGGGGATTCTGCTCGACACCATGTACGAAATTCCCTCGGCCGCCGACGTCAGCAAGGTGGTCATCGACGAGAACGTCATCGAGGGTGCCTCCAAGCCGTTGCTCATCTACAAGCGGAGCGAGCAACCCGCCAAGGCTGCGCCAGACGCGTAAGCATCCACAAAGGGGCCTGATGGCCCCCTTGTTCTTTCTGGGGGCCGCAAGAGCTTGTTTTTTCCAGGCGCGCCCCCCATCTTGGAGTCATGTCCCACGCCCGCGAGCTCTAAGGCGGGCCCTGCAAGAGTTGATAGCATGAAGACGATCATCGAGTTGCCCCTTTTGCCGCTGCGCGATGTGGTGGTCTATCCGCACATGGTCATCCCGCTGTTCGTCGGGCGCGAAAAGTCTATCGAGGCTCTCGAGAAGGCCATGGCCTCGGACAAGCGGATCCTGCTGCTGGCCCAGAAGAACCCGGGCGACGACGATCCGGGCGAGGATGCCCTGTACCGCATGGGTACCGTGGCCAGCGTCCTGCAGCTGCTCAAGTTGCCGGATGGGACGGTCAAGGTGCTGGTGGAGGGAGGGCAGCGTGGCGTGGTGGCGAGGTTCATCGAGGCCGACAGCCATGCCCGTGCCGAGGTCGAGCTGATCGAGGAGAGCCTGGTTCCCGAGCGCGAGTCCGAAGTGTTCTGCCGCAGTCTGCTCACCCAGTTCGAGCAGTATGTGCAGCTGGGTAAGAAGGTGCCGGCCGAAGTGCTCGGTTCGCTGAGTGGCATTGATGAGCCGGCGCGCCTGGTGGATACCATGGCAGCGCACATGGCGCTGCGCATCGAGCAGAAACAGGAGATCCTCGAGATCACCGAACTGTCGGCACGTATCGAGCATGTGCTCGGTCTGCTGGATGCCGAGATCGACCTGCTGCAGGTGGAAAAGCGCATCCGCGGGCGGGTCAAAAAGCAGATGGAGCGCAGCCAGCGCGAGTACTACCTGAACGAACAGATGAAGGCCATCCAGAAGGAGCTGGGAGAGGGCGAGGAGGGGCACAGCGAGGTCGACGAGCTGAAGAGGCGCATCGACAACGCCGGCATGAGCAAGGAAGCCCTGCAGAAGGCCAATACCGAGCTGAACAAGCTCAAGCAGATGTCGCCAATGTCTGCCGAAGCCACGGTGGTGCGCTCCTACATCGAGTGGTTGACCAACGTGCCGTGGCAGACCGAGAGCAAGGTGCGTCTGGATCTCAAGCGTGCCGAGGAGATTCTCGATGCCGACCACTATGGTCTGGACGAGGTGAAGGAACGCATCCTCGAGTTCCTCGCCGTGCAGAAGCGGGTGAAGAAGCTCAAGGGGCCGGTGCTTTGCCTGGTTGGCCCGCCCGGCGTGGGCAAGACCTCGCTGGCCGAATCGATCGCTCGTGCGACCAATCGCAAGTACGTGCGCATGGCGCTCGGCGGCGTGCGCGACGAGGCGGAGATTCGCGGCCATCGGCGCACCTACATAGGCTCCATGCCCGGTCGCCTGATCCAGAAGATGACCAAGGTCGGCGTGCGCAACCCGCTGTTCCTGCTCGACGAGATCGACAAGCTGGGCAGCGACATGCGTGGCGACCCTGCCTCGGCACTGCTCGAGGTGCTCGATCCGGAGCAGAACCACAACTTCAACGACCATTACCTGGAAGTCGACTATGACTTGTCCAACGTGATGTTCCTCTGCACTGCGAACTCGATGAACATTCCGGCGCCGCTGCTCGATCGGATGGAAGTCATCCGTCTGCCCGGCTACACCGAGGCGGAGAAGATCAGTATCGCCACCAAGTACCTGGTGCCGAAGCAGGCGGCGGCCAACGGCCTGAAGAAGAGCGAGCTGAGCGTCGAGGAAAGCGCCCTGCGCGACATCATTCGCTTCTATACCCGCGAGGCCGGTGTGCGTAACCTGGAGCGGGAGATCGCCAAGATCTGCCGCAAGGTGGTCAAGGAGCATGCCCGCGACAAGAGCTTCCGTATTACCGTCAGTGCTGACGACCTGGAGCACTATCTGGGCGTCAAGAAGTTCCGCTACGGTAAGGCCGAACTGCAGGATCAGGTGGGGCAGGTGACCGGCCTGGCCTGGACCCAGGTCGGTGGTGAGCTGCTGACCATCGAGGCGGCCGTGGTCTCGGGCAAGGGGCAACTGATCAAGACCGGTTCGCTCGGTGACGTAATGGGCGAGTCGATCACCGCCGCGCTGACCGTAGTGCGCAGTCGTGCCAAGAGCCTGGGCATCGCTCCGGACTTCCATGAAAAGCGCGATATCCACATTCACGTCCCGGAGGGCGCCACGCCCAAGGACGGTCCGAGCGCGGGCATCGGCATGTGCACGGCGTTGGTCTCCGCGGTGACCGGCATTCCAGTGCGCGCCGACGTAGCCATGACCGGCGAGATCACTCTGCGGGGCCAGGTACTGGCCATCGGGGGTCTGAAGGAGAAACTCCTGGCGGCACACCGCGGCGGTATTACCACGGTGATCATCCCGGAAGAGAATGTTCGAGATCTCAAGGAAATCCCGGAGAACATCAAGCAGGATTTGCAGATCAAACCGGTCAAATGGATTGACGAAGTCCTGCAGATTGCGCTGCAATACAAGCCAGAGCCCTTGTCTGACGCGGCTCCCGAGCGGGTCGGTGCAGACGACAAGCGCGATGCCGAGGGCAAGGAGCGAATCAGCACGCACTAGCTAATATGCTTCCTTGACACTCTTTTCGAGCGCTTGATATAAAGCGGCTCCTCACGTGTCGGCAAACCAGACGCACACAGAATTTGCTGTAGCGAATCCAGATACGAAATACGAACTCAACAGGAATCAAGGGGACTTAGAGTGAACAAGTCGGAACTGATCGATGCCATCGCCGCATCTGCTGATATCCCGAAAGCTGTTGCCGGCCGAGCGCTGGATGCTGTGATCGATTCCATCACCGGTGCCCTCAAGGACGGCGACTCGGTTGTGCTGGTTGGTTTCGGCACCTTCGCCGTGAAGGAGCGCGCTGCCCGCACCGGTCGCAACCCGCAGACCGGCAAGCCGATCGAGATCGAAGCGGCCAAGATCCCCGGCTTCAAGGCCGGCAAAGCCCTCAAGGATGCTGTCAACTAAGCGTCTTTCTGGCTTGTGTTCCCGGGTCGCCATGGCGATCGGGTAGCGGAGGAGGCAACGCGGTCGGCAATGCGCCGATCATGCTACCGAAGGGATGGGGCTGGTTTCCCGTTCCCTCCGCCAGTTATCAAGAAGGCGCATCCTTGGATGCGCCTTTCTTTTATTCTCTGCCACAAACCCCGCCGGTACTTGCCTGGGTAGGGTGCCGGCCGCGTTGGGGGGCTGCATGCTTCAAACTATCAGGGACAACTCGCAGGGATGGATCGCCAAGACCATCATCGGCGTGATCATCGTACTCATGGCGCTGACCGGTTTCGACGCCATCATGAATGCCACCAGCCACAAGCAGGAGGCGGCCGAGGTCAATGGCGAGAGCGTCAGCAAGGCCGAGTTGGAGCGTGCTGTGGATATGCAGCGTCGGCAGCTGGTGCAACAGCTGGGCGGCCAGTTCGATGCCTCGCTGCTCGACGACAAGCGCCTGCGCGAAGGCGCCCTGAAGGCGCTGATCGATCGCAAGCTGCTGCTGCAGAGTGCGGCGGACGCGGGTTTCGGCTTCTCCGAGCAGGCGGTTGACCAGTTGATCCTGCTCACTCCCGAGTTCCAGCAGGATGGCAAGTTCAATGCCGACCGCTTCGACCAGGTCATCCGCCAGATGGGCTACAACCGCATGCAGTTCCGCGAACTGCTGCAGCAGGAGATGCTCATCGGTCAACTGCGCGCCGGTCTGTCCGGCAGCGGTTTCGTCACCGACGCCGAAGTGCGCGCCTTTGCTGCCCTCGAGCGGCAGACCCGTGACTTTGCCATCCTGGCCATCAAGGCTCGTCCCGAGCAGATCGAAGTCAGCGCCGAGCAGCTCAAGGCCTTTTACGATCAGCATGCCAGCGAATTCATGACGCCCGAGCAGGTGGTGGTTGAGTACATCGAGCTGAAGAAAGAAGCCTTCTTCGATCAGGTCAAGGTATCCGACGAGGATATCCAGGCCGAGTACGAAAAGCAGATCGCCAACCTCGGCGAGCAGCGCAAAGCCTCGCACATCCTGCTGGAAACCGGCGACAAGCTGAATGACGAGCAGGCCAAGGCCAAGCTGACCGAGCTGGCTGGGCGCATCGCCAAGGGCGAGAACTTCGCCGCGCTCGCCAAGGAGTTCTCCAGGGACCCCGGCTCGGCGAGCAACGGTGGCGACCTCGGCTTCGCCGGCAAGGGCGTCTACGACCCGGCCTTCGAGGAGGCGCTGTTTGCCCTCAAGGTCGGCGAAGTATCTGCGCCGGTGAAGAGCCAGTTCGGCTGGCACCTGATTCGCCTGGACGACGTCCAGCCTGCCGAGATTCCGCCGCTGGCCAGCATGCGCCCGCAGTTGGAGCGCGATCTCAAGGCCCAGCAGGTCGAGCAACGCTTCGTCGAGGTCAGCAAGCAGCTGGAGGATGCTGCTTTCGAAGCAGCGGACCTGAGCCAGCCGGCCCAGGAACTGGGGCTTGAGGTCAAGCAGACTGCCGCCTTCGGTCGCGAGGGTGGCGAGGGTGTCGCGGCCAATCGTCAGTTCACCCAGGCGGCTTTCAGTCCGGAAGTGCTGACCGAGGGGGCCAACAGCAGTGCGCTGGAGCTGGATCCCGACACCGTGGTGGTATTGCGCGTCAAGGAGCATCGCAAGCCGCAGCAGCAGACGCTGGAGCAACTGGCCGACAGTCTGCGCGAGCGGATCCGCAAGGAGAAGGCCGCCGAGGCGGCGAAAGCCCGTGGCGAGGCGTTGCTGGCCGAGCTGCGCCAGGGCAAGACCCCGGTGGTCCAGGCCAAGTCGGGCGAGTCCTGGCAGGTGGTCGAGGCCGCCACGCGCAACCAGGACAATGTCGATCCCCAGGTGCTGCAGGCGCTGTTCCGCATGCCCAAGCCGAGCGCTGCCGACAAGCCGACCTTCGCGGGGCTGTCGCTGGCCAATGGCGACTATCAGGTCCTGCGCCTGAATGGCGTCAGCGAGCCTGAGACTGAACTCCCTGCCGAGCAACTGGCCATGTACCGGCGCTTCCTGGCGTCGCGAGCCGGCCAGCAGGACTTCCAGTCCTTCATGCGCCAGCTGCAGGCCGAGGCGAAGATCGAGCACTTCTGATCGTCAAGCCTGAACGGTGCAACCGCAACGCCTCCGCAAGGGGGCGTTGTGCTTTCTGGTGCCGGGGATTGGCCTCGGCCAGGGAGCGGCGCACCCTGTTGGGAGCAGGGAGCAGGGAGCAGGGAGCAGGGAGCAGGGAGCAGGGAGCAGGGAGCAGGGAGCAGGGAGCAGGGAGCAGGGAGCAGGGAGCAGGGAGCAGGGAGCAGGGAGCAGGCTAGAGGGCCGGGAGGAAAACCGACCCGCGCGGATGGCGGGTCGGTGAGCGCGCTTAGTCTTCCAGCGAACCCATGGCGGTGGTGTTGAAACCACCATCGACGTACATCACTTCACCACTGATGCCCGAGGCCAGGTCAGAGCACAGGAAGGCGGCGGCGTTGCCGACTTCCTCGATGGTCACGTTGCGACGCAGCGGGGTCTGGCGCTCGTTGGCGGCCAGCATCTTGCGGAAGCTGGCGATGCCGCTTGCCGCCAGGGTGCGGATCGGGCCGGCGGAAACGCAGTTGACGCGGGTGCCTTCCGGGCCGAGGCTGCCGGCCAGGTAGCGCACGCCGGCTTCCAGGCTGGCCTTGGCCATGCCCATCACGTTGTAGTTGGGCATGGTGCGCTCGGCACCCAGGTAGGAGAGGGTGAGCAGGCTGCCGTTGCGGCCCTTCATCATCTCGCGACCGGCCTTGGCCAGCGCGACGAAGCTGTAGGCGCTGATGTCGTGGGCGATCTTGAAGCCCTCGCGGGTGGTCACTTCGGTGAAGTCGCCGTTGAGCTGGTCGCCCGGCGCGAAGCCGACCGAGTGGACGATGCAGTCCAGCCCGTCCCACTTCTTGCCCAGTTCCTCGAACACGCGGGTGATGTCCTCGTCATTGGCGACGTCGCAGGGGAAGCACAGGTCGGCGCTGGAGCCCCAGCCGGCGGCGAACTCTTCGACGCGGCCCTTGAGCTTGTCGTTCTGGTAGGTGAAGGCCAGTTCGGCACCTTCGCGGTGCATCGCGGCGGCGATGCCGGAGGCGATGGACAGCTTGCTGGCAACGCCGACGATCAGCACGCGCTTGCCGGTCATGAAACCCATTGTGTACTTCCTCTTGCTGGTTAATCGGCAGCGCCCGGCGCCATGAAGGCGGCTTCGAGCAGCTGCTGTGTGTAGGGGTGTTGCGGCGCATGGAAAATCGCGCTGGCCTCACCTTGTTCGACCACCTTGCCGTGCCGCACTACCATCAACTGGTGGCTCAGGGCCCGGACCACCGCCAGGTCGTGGCTGATGAACAGGTAGGTCAGATTGTACTTGTGCTGCAGGCTGCGCAGCAGCTCCACCACCTGTCGCTGCACCGTACGGTCGAGCGCCGAGGTCGGTTCGTCGAGCAGAATCAGCTGCGGCTTGAGCACCAACGCGCGGGCGATGGCGATGCGCTGCCGCTGTCCGCCGGAAAACTCGTGAGGGTAGCGGTGCCGGCTCGCCGGATCCAGCCCCACCTCGCGCAAAACCTCGATGATTGCCTGTTCGCGCTCCAGCGGAGTGCCGATGCCGTGGATCTCCAGGCCTTCGCCGATGATCTGGCCGACCGACATCCGCGGACTCAGGCTGCCGAACGGGTCCTGAAACACCACCTGCATTTGGCGGCGCAACGGTCGAACCGCATGCTGGTCGAGGCCGTCGATGGCCTGGTCGGCGAAACGGATCGCGCCGCGGCTGCCGATCAGGCGCAGGATGGCCAGACCCAGGGTCGACTTGCCCGAGCCGCTCTCGCCAACGATGCCCAGGGTCTGCCCCTGCGGTAGGCTGAAGTTGACCCCGTCGACCGCCTTGACGTGATCGACGGTGCGGCGCAATAGCCCCTTGCGGATCGGGAACCATACGCGCAGGTCGTCGACCTCGATCAGCGGCTTGCCAGGTGGATTGTTCGCCGGTGCGCCGCTGGGATCGGCGCCGAGCAGTTCGCGCGTGTAGGGGTGCTGCGGGGCGCGGAACAGTTGTTCGCACTCGGCCTGTTCGACGACGCAACCGCGCTGCATGACGCATACCCGGTGGGCGATGCGCCGTACCAGGTTGAGGTCGTGGGTGATCAGCAGCAAGGCCATGCCCAGGCGCGCCTGCAGGTCCTTGAGCAGCTCGAGGATCTTCAGCTGCACGGTGACGTCCAGTGCGGTGGTCGGCTCGTCGGCGATCAGCAGTTGCGGCTCGTTGGCCAGCGCCATGGCGATCATCACCCGCTGGCGCTGGCCGCCGGACAGCTCGTGCGGATAAGCCTTCAGACGCTTGGCCGGTTCCGGGATGCCGACCAGTTCGAGTAGCTCCAGCACCCGCGCCCGCGCCGCTTCGCCGGTGAGTCCCTTGTGCAGGGCGAGCACTTCGGTGATCTGCTTCTCCACGGTATGCAGCGGATTGAGCGAGGTCATCGGCTCCTGGAACACCATGGCGATACGGTTGCCGCGGATGGCGCGCAGGCGCCGCTCCGGGAGCTTGAGCAGGTCCTCGCCGCCATAGCGGATACTGCCGCCAGGGTGGCTGCTGCTGCGCGGCAGCAGGCGCAGCACGGAGTGGGCGGTCACCGACTTGCCGGAGCCGCTCTCGCCGACCAGAGCCAGGGTTTCGCCGGGGTGGATGTCGAAGCTGACGCCGTGCACCACGGTTTGCGCAGCGCCGCCATTGCTGAAGGCCACCTGCAGGTCGCGGATTTCGATCAGGGGTTCGCTCATCGCCTCATTTCCTCGGATCGAAGGCATCGCGCGCGGCTTCGCCGATGAACACCAGCAGGGTCAGCATCAGCGCCAGAACGACGAAGGCGCTGATGCCCAGCCAGGGGGCCTGCAGGTTGGACTTGCCCTGGGCGACCAGCTCGCCCAGCGACGGTGCTCCGGGCGGCAGGCCGAAGCCGAGGAAGTCCAGCGCGGTGAGGGTGCCGATGGCGCCGGTAAGGATGAACGGCATGAAGGTCATGGTCGAGACCATGGCGTTGGGCAGGATGTGGCGGTACATGATGGCGGCGTTGCCCATGCCCAGCGCGCGGGCGGCGCGCACGTACTCGAGATTGCGACCGCGCAGGAACTCGGCTCGCACCACGTCGACCAGGCTCATCCAGGAGAACAGCAGCATGATGCCCAGCAGCCACCAGAAGTTCGGCTCGACGAAGCTGGCGAGGATGATCAGCAGATAGAGCACCGGCAACCCCGACCAGATCTCCAGGAAGCGTTGACCGATCAGGTCGACCCAGCCGCCATAGAAGCCCTGCAGCGCGCCGGCGGCGACGCCGATGATCGAGCTGAACAGGGTCAGGGTCAGGGCGAACAGCACCGAAATGCGAAAGCCGTAGATCACTCGCGCGAGCACATCGCGGCCTTGATCGTCGGTGCCCAGCCAGTTGTCGGGGGAGGGGGGCGCAGGCGCCGGTACCTTGAGGTCGAAGTTGATGCTCTCGTAGCTGTAGGGGATCGGGGGCCAGAGCATCCAGCCGCCCTTGGCTGCGATCAGCTCGCGCATGTACGGGCTCTTGTAGTCGGCCTCGAGGGGAAACTCGCCGCCGAAGGCGGTTTCCGGATAGCGGGTGAGCACCGGCACGTACCAGTTGCCGTCGTACTTGATCAGCAGCGGTTTGTCGTTGGCGATCAGCTCGGCGCCCAGGCTGAATACGAACAGGCCGAGGAAGAGCCACAGGCTGTACCAGCCGCGCTTGTGCGCCTTGAACAGGGCGAAACGCCGCTGGTTGATGGGGGAGAGCGCCATCGGTTAGCCCTCCCGGCTTTCAAAGTCGATGCGCGGATCGACGAGGGTGTAGGTCAGGTCGCCGATCAGTTTCACGATCAGTCCCAGCAAGGTGAAGATGAACAGGGTGCCGAATACCACCGGATAATCGCGGTTGATCGCCGACTCGAAGCTGAGCAGGCCCAGGCCGTCTAGGGAGAAGATCACCTCGATCAGCAGGGAGCCGGTGAAGAAGATGCCGATGAACGCCGAGGGGAAGCCGGCGATGATGATCAGCATGGCGTTGCGGAATACATGGCCGTAGAGCACGCGGTTCTCCGAGAGCCCCTTGGCGCGTGCGGTGACCACGTACTGCTTGCCGATCTCGTCGAGGAAGCTGTTCTTGGTCAGCAGGGTGAGGGTGGCGAAGTTGCCGATCACCAGCGCGGTCACCGGCAGCGCCAGGTGCCAGAAGTAGTCGACGAGCTTGCCCCACAGGCTGAGCTCATCGAAGTTGTTCGAGGTCAGGCCGCGCAGCGGGAACCAGTCGAAGTAGCTGCCGCCGGCGAACAGCACGATGAGCAGGATGGCGAACAGAAAGGCGGGGATGGCATAGCCGACGATGATCGCCGTGCTGGTCCACACGTCGAAATGGCTGCCGTGGCGCATGGCCTTGGCGATGCCCAGCGGGATGGACACCAGATACATGATCAGGGTGCTCCACAGCCCCAGCGAGATCGACACCGGCATCTTCTCGGCGATCAGTTCGATCACCGTGGCGTCGCGGAAGAAACTCTGCCCGAAGTCGAGGTGCAGGTAGTTCTGGATCATGATCCAGAAGCGCTCGGCGGCCGGCTTGTCGAAGCCGTACATGCGCTCGATCTCCTTGACCAGCTCCGGGTCGAGGCCCTGGGCGCCCCGGTAGGCGTTGCCGGCCGCAGCCACTTCGGCGCCGCCGCCGGCGATGCGTCCGGTGGCGCCGCCGGCGGCGGCATCGAAGCCTTCGAGCTTGGCGATCATCTGCTCGACCGGGCCGCCAGGGGCGGCCTGGATGATGATGAAGTTGATCAGCAGGATGCCGAACAGGGTCGGCACGATCAGCAGCAGGCGGCGCAGGATGTAGGCCAGCATTCAGCGCGACTCCGCCGTGGTGGGCGGCAGGGTTTGGCCGTCCGGTCTCGCCCACCAGGTGTACAGGCCGACATCGTAGAGGGGGGCCACGGCCGGTCGCTCGAAGTGGTTCCAGTGGGCGACTCGCCAGGTCTTGATATGCCAGTTGGGGATCACGTAGTGCCCCCACTGCAGCACGCGGTCCAGCGCGCGGGTGTGGTCGATCAGGCTCTGCCGACTGTCGGCGTTGATCAGCCCTTCGACCAGGGCGTCGATGGCCGGGTCCTTAAGGCCGATGAAGTTGCGACTGCCCGGGTCGTCGGCGCTGCTGGAGTGCCAGTATTCGCGTTGTTCGTTACCCGGCGAGTTGGACTGGCTGAAGCCGCCGACGATCAGGTCGAAGTCGCGCGAGCGCAGGCGATTGATGTACTGCGATACATCGGCACGGCGGATCTGCAGCTCGATGCCGAGGCTCGCCAGGTTGCGCTTGTAGGGCAGCAGCACGCGTTCGAACTCGACCTGTGCGAGGAGGAACTCGATGGTCACCGGTTTGCCGCTGGCGTCCAGCATGCGGTCCTTGTCGAGGCGCCAGCCGGCTTGCTGGAGCAGTTCGAAGGCGCGGCGGCGCTGCTCGCGGATCACCCCGCTGCCGTCGCTCTGCGGCGGCTGATACTCGCTGGTGAACACCTGCGGCGGCAGCTTGGCGTGCCAGGGCTCGAGCAGCTTGAGTTCGGCAGGCGAAGGCAGCCCGCTGGCGGCCAGTTCGGAGTTCTCGAAGTAGCTGTGGGTGCGGGTGTAGGCGCTGTAGAACAGCTGCCGGTTGGTCCACTCGAAGTCGAACAACAGGCCCAGGGCCTCGCGCACGCGGGCGTCCTGGAACAGCGGGCGGCGCAGGTTGAAGATGAAGCCCTGCATGCCCGCCGGGTTGTGATTGGTGATTTCTTCCTTGATCAGCCGACCGTCCTTGACCGCCGGGCTGTCATAAGCGGTGGCCCAGCTCTTCGCGCTGCTTTCCACCCAGAAGTCGAACTGCCCGGCCTTGAGCGCTTCGAGCGCCACGGTATTGTCGCGGTAGTAGTCGATGACCAGGTTGTCGAAGTTGTACTGGCCGCGGTTGAGCGGCAGGTCCTTGGCCCACCAGTCCTTGACCCGCTCGTAGCGGATGCTGCGCCCGGCCTGCACTTCAGCGACCCGATAGGGGCCGCTGCCCAGCGGCGGCTCGAGGCTGGTGCGATTGAACTCGTGGCCTGCCCAGGCGTGCTTGGGCAGCACCGGCAACTGGCCGACGATCAGCGGCAGCTCGCGGTTGCCGTTATGGCGGAACACGAAGCGCACCGTGCGCTCGCCCTCGGCCACCGCCTTTTCCACATCGGCGTAGTAGGCACGGTATAGGGGGGCACCGTCCTTCATCAGGGTCTCGAAGGTGAACACCACATCTTCGGCAGTCACCGGATGTCCATCATGGAAACGTGCCTGGGGACGCAGGGTGAAGCGCACCCAGCTGTTATCCGGGGCCTTCTCGACCTTCTCGGCGAGCAGGCCGTACTCGGTGAAGGGCTCGTCCAGGCTTCGGCGGGTCAGGGTGTCGTAGACCAGGTTGATTTCGTCGGCGGGGACGCCCTTGTTGATGAACGGGTTGAGACTGTCGAAGCCACCGAAGCCGGCCTGGCGCAGGGTGCCGCCCTTGGGCGCCTCCGGATTGACGTAGGCGAAGTGCTGGAAGTTCGCCGGGTATTTCGGCGGCTCGTCGTACAACGTCACGGCGTGGCGGGGGGCGGCCGTTGCCTGGCCGGCGAGGCCGAGCAGCAGGGCGCCGATGGCGAGTCGGCGAGCGCCGTGCAGGAAAGCGGTCATCGGGACGTCTCCGGAGTCTTCAGCCACCAGGCCCGCAGGCCGAGGGTGTAGGGCGGCGTGGCGGTGTGCTCGAAGCGGTTGCGCCAGGCCAGGCGATGGCGGTCGATGTACCAGTTGGGAATGCTGTAGTGCTGGGAGAGCAGTACCCGGTCGATGGCGCGGGTGGCAGCCACCTGCTGATTGCGCGTCTGCGCGGCCAGCAGCTTGTCCAGCAGGGCGTCGATCACGGGGCTGCGAACGCCGGCGTAGTTCTTGCCGCCGCGCACGTCGGCCTGGCTGGAATGGAAATACTGCCACTGCTCGAGGCCCGGGCTGAGTGTCTGCGGCAGGGTCATCAGGATCATGTCGTAGTCATAGTTGTCGATGCGCTGCTTGTACTGGGCGCGGTCGACCGTGCGCAGGCTGGCCTGTACGCCGATGCGCGCCAGGTTGTCGCGATAGGGCTGCAGGATGCGCTCCAGGCTTGGGTTGACCAGCAGGATCTCGAAGCGCAATGGCTGACCTCTGCCATTGACCAGACCGTTGGCGGAGAGTTTCCAACCGGCCGCGGCGAGCAGGTCGAGGGCGCGGCGCAGCGTGCGGCGGGGAATGCCGTGACCGTCGGTGGCGGGCATCTGCGGTGCGCGAGTGAACAGCTCGGTTGGCAGGTCCTTGCGGTACGGCGACAGCAGCAGCCACTCCTCACCTTCGGGCAGGCCGCTGGCGGCGAACTCACTGTTGGGATAGTAGCTGGCTGCGCGGGTGTAGGCGTCGTTGAAGAGCGTACGGTTGCTCCACTCGAAGTCGAACAGCAGGCCCATGGCTTCGCGCACCCGCACGTCGCTGAAGTGGGCGCGACGGCTGTTCATGAACAGCGCCTGGGTCTGCGTCGGGATGCGGTGGGGAATCTCCGCCTTGACGATGTCGCCGCGGGCCACGGCCGGGGTGGCGTAGCCGTTGGCCCAGTTCTTCGCCTGGTTCTCGATGAAAAAGTCGAATTCGCCGGCCTTGAACGCCTCGAAGGCGACGTGGTTGTCGCGGTAGAACTCCACCTCGACGCGATCGAAGTTGTACTTGCCGCGGTTGACCGGCAGATCCTTGCCCCACCAGTCCCGGACCCGTTCGAATACCAGGCGACGCCCGGGGACGACGCTCGTGATCCGGTAGGGGCCGCTGCCCAAAGGCGGTTCGTAGGTGGTGGCCTTGAAGTCTCGACCGCGCCAGTAGTGCTCGGGCAGCACCGGCAGCTCGCCGAGGCGCAGGATCAACAGCGGATTGCCGCTGCGCTTGAACACGAAGCGCACCCGCTGCGGGTCGAGGATGTCGACGCGGCGCACTTCCTGCAGGGCGGTACGATACTGGGGGTGACCCTCGCGGCTGAGCACGCGGTAGGAAAACGCCACGTCCGTGGCGCTGATCGGGTGGCCATCATGGAAGCGCGCCTCGGGGCGCAGATTGAACACCACCCAGCTGCGATCCTTGCTGTATTCCACCGAAGCAGCGATCAGTCCATAGCTGGAGGTGGGCTCGTCGCCGGATGGATCGTATACGCCAGTGCCGACCATCAGCGGGGCATTCAGCTCGGTGATGCCGTACTGCAGGAAGTTGGCCGTGCCGATGGGGCTGGTGCCCTTGAGCGTGTAGGGGTTGAGGGTGTCGAAGGTCCCGGAGGCCATCAGTTGTACGGTGCCGCCCTTGGGGGCGTCCGGGTTGACCCAGTCGAAATGGCTGAAGTTGGCCGGATACTTGAGGGAGCCGAACTGGGCGTAGCCATGCCGTTCCATGACGGCGGCAGCGGCCGGCAGGCAGGTAGCCAGGCCGAGCAGCAGGGCGAGGAGACGACTCATCGGGCGAGGGTCCGGTCCGTGGCGATCTTGGCGGTTGGGAAACCTACAGTAACAGCTTGTATCCGCTGGAAAAAGGGCGGCCTGGGAGCTGCTTCGCAGCTCAGCGACGACCGAGGTAGAGGGTAAGCGTCTGGCCTGCCTTGAGCGTCTTGCCCAGGCTGGGGTTCCACTTCTTGAGGTGGTGGGTGCCGATCGAGAAGCGCTGGGCGATGGTGGACAGCGAGTCGCCGCGGCGCACCTTGTAGTAGGTGATCGCCTCGCGCTCCTTGTCCCCTTGGGCGGGAGCCTGACTGTTGCCGCGGATGGTCAGCACCTGGCCGGCGTGCAATGCCTTCCCCTTGAGCTTGTTCCAGCGCTGCAGGTCGGCGACGGTCACGCCTTGGCGTTTGGCGACGTCCCACAGGGTATCGCCGCGTCGCACGCGGTAGTTGCGTACGGGCGCGGGCGTTTCGGCGCGAGGCTGGGGAGCGGCCTCGGCGAGGACCGGCTGGTTGCGCTCGAACAACGGTCCGCTCGGCAGGCTGGCGGAAGTCTGGGGAATCAGCAGGGTCTGGCCGACCCGCACGTGGTAACCGGGCAGGCGGTTGATGTCGCGCAGGGTATTGACCGTGACGTGATGGCGATTGGCGATGCCATGCAGGCTGTCGCCACTGCGCACTTGGTAGTTCTGCCACTGCACCAGGCTGGTCGGATCCAAACGGGCCAGGCTTTCGTTCAGTTCGTCGGCCTTGTCGACCGGTACCAGCAGATGGCGGGGGCCGTCGAGGGTGATGCCGCGCTTGAAGGCGGGGTTGAGTTGGTAGAGTTCGTCCTTGTCGACGTCGGCCATGTCGGCCACCCGCGCCAGGTCGAGCTGTTGGCGGATGGTAACCTTCTCGAAGTAGGGTTCGTTGGCAATCGGTGCCAAGGTCACGCCGTAGGCGGTCGGGCTCTGCACGATCTGCGAGACCGCCAGCAGCTTGGGCACGTACTCCTGGGTCTCGCGCGGCAGCGGCAGGTTCCAGTAGTCGGTCGGTAGGCCTTGGCGCTGGTTGCGCTCGATGGCCCGGCTGACCGTGCCTTCGCCGGCATTGTAGGCGGCCAGGGCGAGCAGCCAGTCGCCGTTGAACATGTCGTGCAGGCGACGCAGATAGGTGATCGCCGCAGTTGTTGAAGCGGTGATGTCGCGTCGGCCGTCGTACCAGTTGGTCTGGCGCAGGTTGTACAGGCGGCCGGTGGAGGGGATGAACTGCCAGAGTCCCGCGGCGTGCGCGGGCGAGTAGGCCAGCGGGTCGTAGGAGCTTTCGATCATCGGCAGCAGGGCCAGCTCCAGCGGCATGCCTTGCTCTTCCAGGCGCTCGACGATGTAGTGGATGTACGGGTTGCTGCGCTCGGCGATCTGCTGGAGGGAGGCGGGGCGGCTGGCGAAGCTGAAGCGCTGGCGTTCGACTCGTGGGTTGGTACCGATCTGGTCCTGCAGCTTGTAGCCGGCGCGGATGCGCTCCCAGATGTCGCTGTGGCGCTCCTCCTTGGGTTCGCGCAGCTCCGGGCTCCAGACGATCGGCTTGGCGACGCTGACGGCGCGGTCGGTGTCGCGCTCGGCGTCGCCGCCGCCCTGGGTCTGACAGCCGGCGGCGATCAGTAGCAAGGTCACCAGGGCGAGCCGGAGCGCGCGAGTCATAGCGTCTGAAGCGGTGCTCGGCGGCGTCGGCTGGGGCATCGTCTGGTGACTTTCTCGGATAAAAAGTCGGGGGATTCTAGAAATCGTGCCCCGGCATGGTCAAGTTTTCGCCAGCGGCATTTGTTACCGAAAATTGTCCTTCCAGCTGCGCAATACGGCAAACACGGCACTGGGGCTGGCCAGCGTTTTTTCCGCGCGCTCGGCGCATTGGGCGCGGATGGTCGCTTCGTTCACCCGCAGGAAGGGGTTGGTCGCCAGCTCCAGGCCCAGGGTGGAAGGCAGGGTCGGCAGGTTGCGCTCGCGCAGGGCGAGGGCTTCGACCTGGCGCTGCTGCAGGGCGACATTGTCCGACTCGACCGCCAGGGCGAAGTGCAGATTGCTCAGCGTGTACTCGTGCGTGCAGTACACACGGGTCCGTGCCGGCAGACTGGCCAGACGTTGCAGCGAGTTGTGCATCTGCTCGGCGGTACCTTCGAACAGCCGGCCGCAGCCGGCGGCGAACAGGGTGTCGCCGCAAAACAGCACGGGGGCGCCGCCATCCGGTTCGCCGAACAGGGCGATATGACCCGCGGTGTGCCCGGGAACGTGCAGCACCTGCCAGTCGTGGCCGAGGATGGCGATCGACTGGCCGTCATCGAGCGCGACGTCGCAGGCGGGAATGTTCTCCAGGGCAGGGCCGAGCACCCGGGCGCCGGTCCGCTGCTTGAGGTCGGCGACGCCACCGGTGTGATCGTGGTGATGATGGGTGACCAGGATGTCGCTGAGCTGCCAATCGGGATTGGCCTCCAGCCAGGCCAGCACCGGCGCGCTGTCGCCGGGATCGACCACGGCGCAGCGGCGGCTGGGGGCATCCTGCAACAGCCAGATATAGTTGTCGGTGAAAGCGGGCAGGGCGGTGATCTGTATCATGGGCGGACGAGCCGTTATGCTGATTCGATCCGCCATATTAGGGCGCCGGCTGGCAGGGGCGCCAGATGAAGGAGGAGTCATGAGCGAGCAGTCATTGCAGGCCGTCTCTGCTGCCTGGCTGGCGCTGCAGCGCGATGCCCGGGACTGGTTTGCCGGACCGCTGGGCAGTCTGCTGTTGGATTGCCAGCAGGAGTTCATCGCCGAGCAGCTCGACAGGCTGTTCGGCAGTTTCCTGCTCCATTACGGTTTCGCCGCCCCCCAGTCGCCGCCCATGCAGCAAATCAGCCACTGCATCCGCCTGGGGCCACCGTTGCCGGGGGTGGAGATCGCCTGTGAGGAGAGCGCCTGGCCGGTGCTTGAGCATGCCGCCGACGTGGTGTTGCTGCAGCATGCCCTGGATTTCGCGCTTTCGCCGCACCAGTTGCTGCGCGAGGCGGCGCGCTGCGTGCGGCCCGGCGGCCATCTGCTGGTGGTCGGCATCCATCCCTGGAGTCTGTGGGGGGTGCGTCGCTACATGGCCGGCGACGTGCTCGCCCAGGCACGCTGCATTTCTCCGGTGCGCCTGGGCGACTGGCTGCACCTGCTGGGCTTCGCGCTGGAGAAACGCCGCTTCGGATGCTATTGTCCGCCGCTTTCCTCGCCGCGCTGGCAGGCCCGCCTGCGAGTCGTCGAACCCTGGGCCGAGAGCCTGCAGCTGCCTGGCGGCGGCTTCTATCTGCTGGCGGCCCGCAAGCTGGTCGCTGGTCTGCGGCCCCTCCCCCTGTCCAGAGTGGAACCGCTCGCCCAGTTGCGTCCGATTCCCGTGGCGAAGGTCGGCCGTCATCCAGGCAACAAGAAAGAACCATGACTGACAATGTCGAGATCTATACCGATGGCGCCTGCAAGGGCAATCCCGGCCCTGGCGGCTGGGGCGCCTTGCTGGTCTACAAGGGCGTCGAGCGCGAGTTGTGGGGCGGCGAGCCCGACACCACCAACAACCGCATGGAGTTGACCGCGGCGATCCGTGCGCTGGAACTACTCAACCGTCCCTGCCGGGTCCAGCTGACCACCGACTCCGAGTACGTGATGAAGGGCATCAAGGAGTGGCTACCGAACTGGAAGAAGCGCGGTTGGAAGACCGCCGCGCGTCAGCCGGTGAAGAATGCCGACCTGTGGCAGGCGCTGGATGCCCAGGTCAACCGCCATGAAGTGCACTGGCATTGGGTGCGCGGCCACAACGGTCATCCCGGCAACGAGCGGGCCGACCAGTTGGCCAATCGCGGGGTCAGTGAACTCAACGGTTCCCGCCGGGCTGGCTGAGGCGCCGTTTTTTCTCTCTTCATTCATTTGCAGGCAGGTCGTCTCCCATGCGCTATGTCGTGCTGGATACCGAAACCACGGGTCTTGAGCCTCGTGAAGGGCACCGCATCATCGAGATCGGCTGCGTCGAGTTGATCGGCCGGCGTCTGACCGGGCGCCATTTCCACGTCTACATCAATCCCGAGCGCGAGGTCGACGAGGGCGCCATCGCGGTGCACGGCATCACCAACGAGTTTCTCGCCGACAAGCCGCGCTTTCGCGAGGTGGTCGACGAGTTCTTCGAATTCATCAAGGGCGCCGAGCTGATCATCCACAACGCGGCCTTCGATATCGGCTTCATCAACCACGAATTCGCCCGGCTGAGCGACCGCCCGGAGCTGGGCGCAGTGCTCGACCACTGCAGCGTGCTCGATACCCTGCTGATGGCCCGCGAGCGCCATCCGGGCCAGCGCAACAATCTGGATGCGCTGTGCAAGCGCTACGGGGTCGACAACTCGGGGCGCGACCTGCACGGCGCTCTGCTCGATGCCGAGATCCTCGCCGATGTTTATCTGGCGATGACTGGCGGGCAGACCAGCCTTTCGCTGGCCGGGCACAACGCCGAGGGCGAGGGCAGCAGCGGGCCGCAGGTGTCGGAGATCCGCCGTCTGCCGGCCGACCGCTCGCGCACCCGGGTGATCCGCGCCACCGCAGCCGAGTTGGAGCAGCATGCGGCCCGCCTGGCGGCCGTGGCCAAGTCCACCGGTGGACCGGCACTTTGGCAGCAGCTCGAGCAGTCGGCCGAGGATGAGGTGCCGACCCTGCATTGACGGGGACGGGTTCCCTCGCCCGGCGCCAGCAACTACCCTGAGGGTAGGGGCGTTGCCCCATGCGCCCATGTGGCTGCGAGGGAAGGCTCATGTACAAGGATCTGAAGTTTCCCGTTCTCATCGTCCATCGCGACATCAAGGCCGACAGCGTAGCCGGCGAGCGGGTGCGTGGCATCGCCGCCGAGCTGGCGCAGGACGGCTTCACCATCCTATCCACCGCCAGCGCGCGCGAAGGGCGGATAGTCGCCTCCTCGCAGCACGGTCTGGCCTGCATCCTGGTCGCCGCCGAGGGGGCCGGCGACAATCCGCGCCTGCTGCAGGATGTGGTCGAGCTGATTCGTGCCGCTCGCGTGCGGGCCCCGCGGTTGCCGATCTTCGCCCTCGGCGAGCAGGTCACCATCGAGAATGCGCCCCCCGAGGCGATGGCCGAACTCAACCAGCTGCGCGGCATCCTGTATCTGTTCGAGGATACCGTGCCCTTCCTCGCCCGCCAGGTGGCGCGGGCTGCGCGCGGCTACCTCGACGGCCTGCTGCCGCCGTTCTTCCGCGCCCTGGTGCAGCACACCGCCGAGTCCCACTACTCCTGGCATACGCCGGGCCACGGAGGGGGTGTGGCCTATCGCAAGAGCCCGGTGGGGCAGGCCTTCCACCAGTTCTTCGGCGAGAACACCCTGCGCTCCGACCTGTCGGTGTCGGTGCCCGAACTGGGCTCGCTGCTCGATCACACCGGCCCGCTGGCCGAGGCCGAACGCCGCGCGGCACGCAACTTCGGCGCCGACCATACCTTCTTCGTGATCAACGGCACCTCGACGGCGAACAAGATCGTCTGGCAGGCGATGGTCGGCCGCGACGACCTGGTGCTGGTCGACCGCAACTGTCACAAATCGGTGGTGCATGCGTTGATCATGACCGGCGCCATCCCTCTCTACCTCAACCCGACGCGCAACGAACTGGGCATCATCGGGCCGATCCCGCTGAGCGAGTTCAGCCCGCAGGCGATCGCCGCTAAGATCGCCGCCTGCCCTCTGCCCCTTGGCCCGGAGCCCAGGGTCAAGCTGGCGGTGGTGACCAACTCGACCTACGACGGGCTGTGCTACAACGCCGAGCTGATCAAGCGTGAGCTGGCCGACAGCGTCGAGGTGCTGCACTTCGACGAGGCCTGGTACGCCTATGCCGCCTTTCACGAGTTCTACGCCGGCCGCTACGGCATGGATACCTCACGGGTGGCGGGTGGGCGGGAGCCGCTGGTGTTCAGTACCCATTCGACCCACAAGTTGCTGGCCGCCTTCAGCCAGGCCTCGATGATCCACGTGCGCGATGGCGGCCAGCGCCGACTGGACGTGGCGCGCTTCAACGAGGCGTTCATGATGCACACCTCCACATCGCCGCAGTACGGCATCCTCGCCTCGCTCGACGTGGCCTCGGCGATGATGGAGGGGCCGGCCGGGCGCTCGCTGGTCCAGGAGACCTTTGACGAGGCCCTGGCCTTCCGCCGTGCCATGGCCAATCTGCGCCGCAACCTGCCGGCGGACGACTGGTGGTTCGCCATCTGGCAACCGGCGGATGCCGCGGAAGACTCTGTGCACATTCACACCGGCGACTGGCTGCTGGGACCACAGGCCGACTGGCATGGCTTCGGCGACCTGGCCGACGACTACGTGCTGCTCGATCCGGTCAAGGTGACCCTGGTGATGCCGGGGCTTTCCGCCGATGGCAGTCTGGCCGGGCGGGGCATTCCGGCGGCAGTGGTGAGCAAGTTCCTCTGGGAGCGAGGCGTGGTGGTGGAGAAGACCAGCCTCTATTCGTTGCTGGTACTGTTCTCCCTCAGCATCACCAAGGGCAAGTGGAGCACCCTGGTCACCGAACTGCTGGAGTTCAAGCGCCTCTACGACGCCAATACCCCGCTGGACGAGGCGTTGCCGTCGGTCGCTCACGCCGATATCGGCCGCTATGCCGGACTGGGACTACGCGATCTCTGCGATCAGTTGCACGGCTGCTACCGAGACAACCGTGTGCCGCGTGCGCTGAGCCGGATGTACAGCCATCTGCCGGAGCTGGTGCTGAAACCGGCCGAGGCCTATGACCGCCTGGTGCGCGGCGAGGTCGAGGCCGTGTCGCTGGACGCGTTGGAGGGGCGTATCGCCGCGGTCATGCTGGTGCCCTATCCGCCGGGCATTCCCTTGATCATGCCGGGCGAGCGTTTCACCGCCGCCAGCCGGCCGATCATCGACTACCTGCGCTTCACCCGGCGCTTCGAGAAGGACTTTCCCGGCTTCGACTCGGAGGTGCATGGCTTGCAGCCGGAGCCTTCGATCGAGCCGGAGCGCTATACGGTCGATTGCGTTCGCCCGTGAACTGCCGGTGGCCGTGATCTGGGTCACTCGGGGTGGATTCGCCTTTTGCCCGCGGCTTGATATAGTGCCGTACCAAGAAGCTGCACCGGTCAGGTGTAGTCCATAGAATAACTGCCAGGAGGCGCGCCCGTGTCGCGATGGCTTGAGGCGATGGATCTCAGCAGCATTCAGGATGATGTTTGCTTGCACAGCGCAGGGCTGCGGGATGTAGCCTCCTCGCTGGATTCATACTGCGCGGGAGGCGTACAGAGCGCATGGTAACCGGAGCCACTTCCCTTGGTCTGGTGCGCAACGAATTGTTCGCCACCATCGAACAGGCCGAGCATAGCCTGGAACAGTTCATTGCCGAACGACTCAATGTCAGCCTGTTGCAGGCGGCGGTCGAATACCTGCAGCAGATTCGCGGCATCCTCAAACTGATCGAACTGGCCGGCGCCGAGCTGCTCGCCCAGGAAGCCCTGCTGCTCGCCACCGATATCCCCGCTGGTGCCGGTCAGGAGCGCGATGGACAACTGGCGGCACTGGGCAAGGCGCTGTTCGTCCTGCGTCGCTACCTGGAAGGTATCGACAGCCACCGGCAAGAAATCCCCGAGCTGCTCCTGCCGGTCATCAACGAACTGCGCCAGTCGACCGGCCAGCCGAGCCTGCCGGAAAGCTATTTCTTCAGTGTTCGCCTCGACCAGCCGCGCCCGCAGCGCCGCAACGTCGAGATCCAGCCCGGAGTGGCGAACAGGGACGCTGCGCGCCTGCGCCAGATGTACCAGCTGGGCCTCACCAACGTGCTGCGCGAGCAGAACCTGGCTGCCGCGCTGAAGCTGATGTCGCGAGCCCTGGGGCGCCTGGACGATCTGCTCGGTGGTCGCGAGCGTTCGCGGATGTGCTGGATCGGCGCCGCCGCGATGGAGGCCATGGCCGAAGGGCAATTGCGTCCGACCAAGTCGCGCAAGCAGTTGTTGTCGCGTCTCGATCGCGACCTGCGTCAGCTGTTGACCAACCAGCAGTTCGAGGCGCCGCGCAGCCTGCTCAAGGAGCTGCTGTATCTGGTGGCGTTGTCCCGGACCCGCGGCGAGCGGGCTGCCGAGATGCATCGCGTGTTCGGTCTGGCGACGCTGCCGTTCACCGATCACCTATTGGGCGAGGAATCGCAGCGGCTGTCGGGGCCGGGCGAGGACGTGATGCGCTCGCTGTCGGTGGCCATCCGCGAGGAGCTCGTCGGCGTCAAGGATATCCTCGATCTGCTCGAGCGCGGCGCAGCCACCGCCGAGGGCAAGAGCAACCTGCATGCCCAGGTCGGCAGGCTGGCCAAGACGCTCGGCATGATCGGTCTCAGCTCCGCCGCCAACACCCTGCAGGCGCAGGTGGCGCTGGTCGGTAGCTGGTGCGAGCGCAACGACAACCCGCCATCGAGCGAGCTGCTGCGCCTGGCCGATGCCCTGCTGTACGTGGAGAGCATGGTCGCCAACCTGGAGCAGACCCAGGAGCGCAAGCGCCAGTTGCGCAACGCCGAAGCGGCGGGTGCCGCGTCGACCGGCGACACCTCCTACGCCTCGCATCAGCTGGTCGAGGCGCGCATCGTGGTCATGGACGAGGCCCAAGCCGGCCTGGCGCTGGCCAAGCGCGCCATCACCGCCTACCTCGAGTCCAGCGGCGACAAGCTCAACCTGGCCAACGTGCCGACCAGCCTGCAAGCGGTGCGCGGTGGTCTGTGGTTCCTCGGTCTGGAGCGTGCGGCGGAACTGGTTGGCGCCTGTGCCGACTACATCCAGGGCAACATGATCGAGACGGCTCAGATTCCGTCCGAACAGATGCTGGAAACCCTGGCCGATGCGCTGACCAGCCTCGAGTTCTTCCTGGAGGGTGGTGCCAACCTGCGGCCCGAAGGGCAGCAGGATGTGCTCGACCTCGCCGCCGACAGCGTGCGCGCTCTGGGTATGCAGGTCGCCGCCTGATGGTCGACAGCTCCTGGCAGCCGGCGGTCGTCGACCCCGCGCAGCCGGGAGGCTGGGCGCTGGCGCACTGCCGCCAGCGCTTCCTTTGCAACGCCAGCGGTGTCCTGTTTCCTCGTGAATGGCTGAAGGCACAGTTGCCCGGGCTGCTGGCCGAGCATGGCATCGGTTACCTGCAGGGGAAGCCGGTGTTCGTGCTGGAGCTGGCGGACATTTCCGAAACCCTTCCCCCTGGTTGCGAGTGGAAGGGCCTGCGCCAGTTCCTGCTGGAGGGAGATCTGCCGACCTTCCGCCTGCTGGGCTACGCCGCCCAGGTAGGCACCTGGGCACGCCAGCACCGTTTCTGTGGCAGTTGCGGCGGTCCGCTGCAACCGCTGGCCAGCGAGCGGGCGATGGTCTGCTCGGACTGCGAGCTGTACCAGTACCCGCGCCTGTCGCCGAGTATCATCGTCCTGATCGGTCGCGGTGAGGAGCTCCTGCTGGCGCGCTCGCCGCGCTTCGCGCCCGGCGTCTACAGCACGCTGGCCGGTTTCGTCGAACCGGGCGAGTCGATCGAGGCCTGCGTGCACCGCGAGGTGCGCGAGGAAGTGGCCGTGGAAGTCGGCAACCTGCGCTACATCGCCAGCCAGAACTGGCCGTTTCCCCATTCGCTGATGCTCGGCTTCCACGCCGACTACCTGGCCGGCGAGATAGTGCCGCAACCGGAGGAGATCGAGGACGCGCGCTGGTTCCGCCTCGACGCCCTGCCGCCGTTGCCGCCGCACGGCTCCATCGCCCGCTACCTCATCGAGCTGTACCGTGCGCGCCGCTCAGGCGCCGCCGAGCCAGTGTTGCCAGACTAGGCGCAGGGTCAACGCCAGAACCACCAGGATGAATACCGGGCGGATCAGCCGCGAGCCGCCGCGGATCGCTGTGCGCGCGCCGAGGAAGGCGCCGAGCATCAGGGCCAGGCCCATGCAGATGCCCAGCAGCCAGGACACCTGGCCGCCGATGGCGAACACCGTCAGGGCCATCGCGTTGCTTACGAAGTTCATGGTGCGCGCCACGCCGCTGGCGCGCAGCAGGTCGAGCGGATAGAGCAGCAGGCTGCTCACCGTCCAGAAGGCGCCGGTGCCCGGGCCGGCGATGCCGTCATAGAACCCCAGCGACAGCCCCTGTGGCCACTGCCGGCCTCTGCCAATCGGCTTGGCCTCCCCGCTGGGTGCCGGTGTGGGATTGAACAGCAGGTACAGTCCACAGGCGAGCACCACCGCTGGCAGCATGCGATTCAGCCAACTGGCCGGCAGCAGGTGGGCGCCCCAGGCGCCCAGCAGGGCGCCGATGGCGGTGGCGAGCAGCGCGCTCCGCCATTGCCGAGGGTCGAACAGCTGGCGGCGGTAGAAGGTCCAGGCGGCGGTGGCCGAGCCGAAGGTGGCGCACAGCTTGTTGGTGCCAAGGACCAGGTGGGGTGGCAGACCGGCGGTGAGCAGGGCGGGGATGGTCAGCAGACCACCGCCTCCGGCGATGGCGTCGATGAAGCCGGCGGTAAAGGCCACCACGGCCAGGATCGGCAGGAGAACGGGGTCCAGGGCAAGCTCGAAAGGCATACAAATCTTGATCTTTTAGTGGTTGTGCGGCGCACGCACTGGCCGTCATTCGCGGGCTGTCCGCATAATGCCGGCGATTTCTGCAGGAGGAAATTCCCATCATGCAATACAACGGATTGACCTGGGCGATTGCCCTGCTGGCGCTGCTGGTGTTGGTGTTCGCCTGGCGGATATTGGCACGGCCCGGCTGGTTCCTTGGCTGGCTACGTGGCACTTGTGGTCTGGCTGTCGTCGGCCTGGCCGCGATCGGCGCCGTGATCGCCTACGATCTGCACAGCTATACGGAGCTGCCGGCGACCGGCCGCACCCTGGCCTCGCTCAAGTTCAGCGCGGAAGGCCACCAGCGGTATCGGGTGACCATCCAGGAGGGCGCGCGCGAGCGCAACACCATTCTCGATGGCGACCTGTGGCAGCTGGATGCACGGGTGCTCGGCTGGAACCGGCTGGCGACGCTGATCGGTCTGCGCCCCGGCTATCGGCTGGATGCCCTGACCAGCAGCTATCGGACAGCCGAGCAGCAGGCCGTGGCGGAGTCGAGTCGTGCCGTCCTGGCGGCAAGTCCCTATGGCATCGATCTGTGGCGTTGGCTGCGCGAGACGAACAATGGTCTTTTCCTGTTCGAAGCGCGTGGCGCGCGCGTCGCCTTCCTGTCCATGGTCGATGGCGCCGTCTTCAACGTCCAGCTGACTTCCGAAGGCCTGGTGGCCGAGGCGCAGAACCAGGCGGCGCGGGATGCGCTGGTGCGCTGAAGGGCGTGGGCAAAAGAAAAACCCCGGTCTTGCGACCGGGGTTTTTTTATTGCCGCCTCGTCCCGGGTGGGGCGAGTGAGCCGGTTCCTTAGTGGAACTGGTTCATGGTGTTGTCTTTACCGCTTGCCTTCAGGGCAGCTTCACCAGCGAAGTATTCCTTGTGGTTGTCGCCGATGTCGGAGCCAGCCATGTTCTGGTGCTTGACGCAGGCGATGCCCTGACGGATTTCCTGACGCTGCACGCCCTTCACGTAGGCCAGCATGCCCTGGTCGGCGAAGTAGCCCTTGGCCAGGTTGTCGGTGGACAGCGCGGCGGTGTGGTAGGTCGGCAGGGTGATCAGGTGGTGGAAGATGCCGGCGCGGGCAGAGCCATCACGCTGGAAGGTACGGATCTTCTCGTCGGCAATCTGAGCCAGCTCGGTCTCGTCGTATTCGACGCTCATCAGCTTGGCGCGGTCGTAGGCGGAGACGTCCTTGCCTTCGGCAACCATGGCATCGAACACCTGCTGACGGAAGTTCAGGGTCCAGTTGAACGACGGGCTGTTGTTGTACACCAGCTTGGCGTTCGGGATGACCTTGCGGACTTCGTCCATCATCTCGGCGATCTGGCCAACGTGCGGCTTCTCGGTTTCGATCCACAGCAGGTCGGCGCCGTTCTGCAGCGAGGTGATGCTGTCCAGGACGCAGCGTGCTTCGCCGGTGCCCTTGCGGAACTGGAACAGGTTGCTCGGCAGACGCTTCGGACGCAGCAGCTTGCCTTCGCGCTTGATCACGACGTCGCCGTTGCCCAGTTCGGCTTCGGAGATCTCTTCGCAATCCAGGAAGGAGTTGTACTGGTCGCCCAGGTCGCCCGGCTCGTTGGTCACGGCGATCTGCTTGGTCAGGCCGGCACCCAGGGAGTCGGTACGGGCGACGATCACGCCGTTGTCGATGCCCAGCTCGAGGAAGGCGTAGCGAACGGCAGCGATCTTGGCGAGGAAGTCGGCGTGCGGAACGGTAACTTTACCGTCCTGGTGGCCGCACTGCTTCTCGTCGGAAACCTGGTTCTCGATCTGGATGCAGCAGGCACCGGCTTCGATCATTTTCTTGGCCAGCAGGTAGGTGGCTTCCGGGTTACCGAAGCCAGCGTCGATGTCGGCGATGATCGGGACGATGTGGGTCTCGAAGTTGTCGATCTGCGACTGGATTTCAGCGGCCTTGGCGTTGTCGCCGGCTTCGCGGGCGGCGTCCAGGGCGGTGAACAGCAGGTCCAGTTCGCGGGAATCGGCCTGGCGCAGGAAGGTGTACAGCTCTTCGATCAGCGAGGAGACGGCGGTCTTCTCGTGCATCGACTGGTCCGGCAGCGGGCCGAACTCGGAGCGCAGGGCAGCGACCATCCAGCCGGACAGGTACAGGTAGCGCTTGTTGGTGGTCTTCAGGTGCTTCTTGATCGAGATCAGCTTCTGCTGACCGATGAAGCCGTGCCAGCAACCCAGCGACTGGGTGTAGACGGACGAGTCGGCATCGTACTCGGCCATATCCTTGCGCATGATATCGGCGGTGTACTGGGCGATTTCCAGGCCGGTCTTGAAGCGGTTCTGAGCGCGCATGCGGGCGACGGACTCAGGGTTGATAGCGCTCCAGCTGCTGCCGAATTGTTCTTTCAGGGCGGCAACGGCCTTGATGTCGTTCTGGTATGCGGACATGGTCAATCCTTCAAAGAGAGTGTTTCGTTGAGCACCGACATTCCCATTCAACACCGAAGTGCTGAAGGTATTGTTGCAAGAGCTCACCGCAGAGCGTCGTGGAGGAGACCGGTTCGGCAGGAGGCCGGAGGAGGGGATGTAGTGACGACCGGTGGGGTGACTACAACAGCCGGATGGGCCGTGTCCGTCATGCCGGTTGAAACCTTGCTTCCCCGTCCCTCAGGACAACTTCGTTCCAGTCGCAACCTTGTCGCACCGCCGTGTGGGTGGTACTGACACGAATCGATTCCAGGGGTGGTCTGGAGTGCGATCCGGGGGCCGTTTCGAGCCTCTGGTCAGCGGGAGCGAGGCCATGATGCTCGGTGAAGAAGAGGGCGTCAACGAATTTTGTAGTTTTTTTTTGGAGCTACTACAAAAGTTCTATGTCACTCGAGAAGCTCGACCTTGAGGCGTAGAGCCTGGGTCTGAGTGCTGGCGCCGGACTGGTGGGAGAGGAGGGCGGAACGGCTGTCCCGGCGGGTTTCGCTGATGCCGCCGAGCTCGATCCAGTCGCCCAGGCGGCCGCTGACCTGGGTGTCGGTGTGCTGGGTGGCGATGGCGCCGCTGCGGCCGGCGAGGCGATCCTGCTGGCTGTAGATGTTCAGTTGGACGTGCTCGCCCTGCACGCTGGCGACCACCTGGAAACCGCGGTTGGCATCGCGGTACTCGGTGATTTCGCGCGGATAGCCGTAGGCGTCGCGTATCCGGGTGCGGACCGGCACACTCTGGCCGACCATGATCTGCGCGGGGTAGCCCTCGGTGGTCTGCACCTGCTGCAGGGAGCCGCTGCTGCCCTGGCTGCTGCGACGGATGATGCGCAACTGGTCTTGGCCATGGCGCTCGCCGCGCCCGCCGATGACTTCGACGTTGCCGGCGTCGATGCTGCCATCGACCCGATAGCCGCTCTGGCTGGCGTCGCGGTCCTGCTGGCTGTCGACGGTGATCAACAGGCGCCGCGGGCGGGTGTCGAGCTGTTGCAGCAAGTTCTGCAGTTCGGCGAGCTTCTCCGGCTCCGCGTTGACGATCAGCTGGTTGCCGTAGGCGCTCACCCGGCCTTCCCCGCCCAGCACGGTCTGCACCGTCGGCAGCAGCTCGTCGGCCGTGCGGTAGTGCAGCGGCAGGATCTCGGTGCGTGGCGCGGCCTGCGCGACACTGGTGCAGAGCAGGGCGAGGAGCAGCGGCAGTCGGCGGCGGGTCACAGGAGGAGGCTCCGTAGGTCGGGATCGCTCTGGCTGGTGTCCCAGGCCTGGTCGAATTGGCGCTGCAGGGCGCGCACGCGCACGGCGTTGCGATAGTGGGCCTGGCCGCTGGGCAGCGATGGGGCCGGGCGCAGCAGCAGGCCGCAATCGTCGGCGAGCAGGAAGGCGCTGTCGTCGGCCGGATAGTCGGGGTGCAGCTTGCGGATCAGGCAGTTGCTGGTGAGCTGGCGGGCCAGGCGGAGCAGGCCGTGGCCATCGCCGACGGCGCGGCGGCTGTCGCGCAACAGGATGCGCAGGCGATTGCGCGGATGGGCGCGCAGGAACTGGCCGCAGGCCTCGACTATGGCGCGCTGGTCGTACAACCAGGGCTCGAGATCCGGGGTGTACAGGCATAGGCTGCGGCGCGCCTGCTGGATCAGGGCCAGCGCGTGGCTGCGCAGCGGCTCCGGCCCCTGGCATTCCTCGATGTGCTCGTGCTGGCCGAGGACGAAGGGTGCCGGCTCCAGGCGCGGGCCGCTCTCGCCGCCCTCGGGGGCCGGATTGTGGATGGCAAAACGCCCCGGGGAGCGGAAGTCGAGGGCGGGCAGTTCGTTGCCGTGGTCGTTATCGCTTTCCGGGGCGTTGCTCATCGGAGGGCCTCTCAGGCGCTGTCGCGCACCATGTCGACGTGGGGGATGCCGGCCTCGAGGAACTCCTCGCTGGCTACCCGGAAGCCTAGCCGTTCATAGAAGCGAATGGCGTGGGCCTGGGCGGTGAGCATCTGGCGCTGCAGGCCGCGGCGCTCGGCCTCGGCGATGGTCGCCTGCATCAGCATCTCGCCGATGTGCAGACCGCGCCAGTCCTTGAGCACCGAAACGCGACCGATTTGGCCATCCAGCAGCAGGCGGCTGGCGCCGACCGCGAAATCGTCCTCGAAGGCCAGGAAGTGCACGGCGTCGACGTCTTCGGCGTCCCACTCCAGCTCGGGGGGCACGCCCTGCTCGACGATGAACACCGCCTCGCGGATGCGTCGCAGGTCGGCATTGTCGGCGTGCCAGTCGGCGACACGAACGCTGAGCTTATTCATCGGCGGCGAACTCCAGGCTGCCCTGCTTGGCCAGCTCGTGGAGCAGGGTGAGGGCTTCGTCGTTCTCCAGCCAGGCCACCAGGTTTTCCAGGTGCAGGGCGTCGGCGCTGCAGATCAGCTTGAGCAGGTCGCGCAGCGAGCTGTCCAGGCGGCGGCTGTTGCCGCTGGCGAACAGCACCAGATAGTCGTCGACCTCGCTCCAGGCCAGCCGGGCGCTGGGATTGCGCACCAGCAGGGCGCCATCGCCCAAGGCGGCGAAGAACTCCTCGGCACTGATTTCCTCGCCGGCGACCAGCTCGGGATAACGCGGCTCGGTCATGAACTGGCCGAACCAGGTCAGCAGCAGCTTCTCGTCGTTCATGTGGCGGTCGATCAGGCCGCGCAGGCGCTCGAGGGCGTCGCGCTGGATCTGGTTGGGGTCCTCGGCGGGCTGGCAGCCGGCGTCGCTGTAGCGCTCCTCGTCGGGGAGGAACTGGCCGAGGAAGTCGGTGAAGTGGGTCAGCACTTCGCTGGCGCTGGGCGCGCGGAAGCCCACCGAGTAGGTCATGCACTCGTCTTCGGCGATGCCGTAGTGGGCCAGGCGCGGCGGCAGGTAGAGCATGTCGCCGGGCTCCAGCACCCATTCGTCGCCCTGCTCGAAATCGGCGAGGATGCGCAGGTCCGGATGGTCGAGCAGCGGGCTGTCGCTGTCGCACATCTGCCCGAGCTTCCAGCGGCGGCGACCGTGGGCCTGGAGGAGGAACACGTCGTAGTTGTCGTAGTGCGGGCCGACCCCGCCACCCGGGGCGGCGTAGCTGATCATCAGATCGTCGATGCGCCAGCTGGGCAGGAACAGGAACTGGTCCAGCAGCTCGCGCATGTCCGGCACGAACTGGTCGACGGCCTGCACCAGCAGGGTCCAGTCGCGCTCCGGCAGGTGCTGGTAGGTGTCTTCGGCGAACGGGCCGCGGCGCAGCTCCCACGGGCTGTTGCCGTGCTCGAGGACGATGCGCGACTCGACCTCTTCCTCCAGGGACAGGCCGGCCAGCTCGTCCGGGCTGATCGGGCTCTGGTAGCCGGGGATGGCCTGGCGGATCAGCAGCGGTTTCTGCTGCCAGTAGTCGCGGAGGAATTCACGGGGCGTCAGGCCGCCCAGCAGTTGCAACGGGGTATCGGGTGCCATATCCAACTCTTCAAATATGAAAACGCCCGACCTCGAGACCGGCGGTGGCTTGCCAGTCTGGACGGTCGGGCGAAGGGCCGTTCAGGCTGGGATCAGATGCGTTTGGCCTGGGCCACCGCGTTGCCGATGTAGCTGGCCGGGGTCATGGTGCGCAGCTCGGCCTTGGCCTGCTCGGGGATGGCCAGGCCATCGATGAACTCGCGCAGCGCCTCGGGGCTGATGCCCTTGCCGCGGGTCAGCTCCTTGAGCTTCTCGTAGGCGTTTTCGACCGCGTAGCGACGCATCACGGTCTGCACCGGCTCGGCCAGTACTTCCCAGCAGTTGTCGAGGTCTTCGGCCAGGCGGGCGGCGTTCAGCTCCAGCTTGCCGATGCCCTTGAGGGTGGCCTCGTAGGCGATCAGGCTGTGGGCCAGGCCGACGCCCAGGTTGCGCAGCACGGTGGAGTCGGTCAGGTCGCGCTGCCAGCGGGAGATCGGCAGCTTGCTGGCCAGGTGCTGCATGATCGCGTTGGCGATGCCGAGGTTGCCCTCGGAGTTCTCGAAGTCGATCGGGTTGACCTTGTGCGGCATGGTCGAGGAGCCGATCTCGCCGGCCACGGTCTTCTGCTTGAAGTAGCCGAGGGAGATGTAGCCCCACACGTCGCGGTCGAAGTCGATCAGGATGGTGTTGAAGCGGGCGATGGCGTCGTACAGCTCGGCGATGTAGTCGTGCGGCTCGATCTGGGTGGTGTAGGGGTTCCAGGTCAGGCCGAGGTCGCCCTCGATGAATTCGCGGGCGTTGGCTTCCCAGTCGACGTCCGGGTAGGCGGACAGGTGGGCGTTGTAGTTGCCCACGGCGCCGTTGATCTTGCCGAGCAGCGGCACGCCGGCGACCTGGGCGATCTGCCGCTCCAGGCGGTAGACCACGTTGGCCAGTTCCTTGCCCATGGTGGTCGGCGAGGCCGGCTGGCCGTGGGTGCGCGACAGCATCGGCACGTCGGCGAACTGCACGGCCAGGGCGCGGATGGCGTCGGCCAGCTGACGCATCAGCGGCAGCAGCACGGTGTCGCGGCCTTCGCGCAGCATCAGGGCGTGGGACAGGTTGTTGATGTCCTCGCTGGTGCAGGCGAAGTGGATGAACTCGCTCACCGCCGCCAGTTCCGGCAGCTTGGCGGCCTGCTCCTTGAGCAGGTACTCCACGGCCTTGACGTCGTGGTTGGTGGTGCGCTCGATTTCCTTGATGCGCTCGGCGTGCTCGAGCTGGAAGTTTTCCGCCAGCTGGTCGAGCAGGGCGTTGGCTTCGGCGGAGAACGGCGCGACCTCCGGGATGCCGGCATGGGCGGCCAGGCGCTGCAGCCAGCGCACTTCCACCTGCACGCGGCAACGGATCAGACCGAATTCGCTGAAGATCGGGCGCAGGGCGCTGGTTTTGCTGGCGTAGCGGCCATCAACGGGGGACACCGCAGTGAGCGAGGAGAGCTGCATGGGGACGTTCTCGGCAGTCGGGCTACAGAAAGGGGCGAAATTATACACGGAAACGGGTCGTCAGGCCGCAGTTCGCGGCGAACGGCACAGCAGGGGGATCAGACTGGCGGCGAACACCAGGCCGGCGCCGAGCAGCGAGGCGCCGCTGGGCACCTCGTTCCAGCGCAGCCAGGCGATGATCCCGGCGAACACGATGGCCAGGTAGGCGACCGGGCCGATCAGGCCGGGCGGCGCACAGGAGTAGGCCTGCGACATGGTCAGCTGGCCGCAACTGGCCACCAGACCGGCCGCCAGCAGCAGGAGCAGCTGATGGCGATCGAGCGCTTGCCAGGCCCACAGCAGCGGCACGGCCGAAACCAGGGTGCTGAACAGCGCGAAGTAGAAGACGATGCGAAAGGCCGGCTCGGTGTTGCTCATCTCGCGGATCGAGACGAAGGCGCAGGCGGCCATCACGCTGGAGAGGACCCCGACCATCGCGATGGTGGAAACCAGCGCGCCGCTGGGCTTGGCCACCAGCAGCACGCCACTGAAGCCGACGGCGGTGGCCAGCAGCATGCGTCGGGTCAGCGGCTCCTTCAGCCACCACCAGGCGATCAGCGGGGTGAACACCGGCGCGGCGTAGCTGAACAGCATGGCGTCGGTCAGCGGCAGGTGGGCGAGGGCGTAGAAGTAGCAGTACATCGCCGCCAGGCCGCAGAAGGTGCGCTTGAGATGCCCCCACGGCCGGCTGGTGCGCAGCGGCGCCACGCCGCGGGTCAGCGCCAGTGGCAGGAAGAACAGCACGCCGACGGCGTTGCGGAAGAACACCACCATCTCGTTGCCGACGCCCAGGGTGGTGGCCTCGCGGATGCACACGCCCATCAGGGCGAAGAACAGCGCGGACAGCGCCAAGAGGGCGGCGCCCCGGCCGGGGCGGTGTTGCCGGGCCGGGAGCGGGGTGGCGGGGCGCATCGTTCAGCCGCGCAGCAGCGGGTAGATGTCGTCCAGCATCTTGCGTCGGCTGAACAGCAGTTGCCAGCGGCGACCGCCGAGCTGGCGCCAGAGCATGGCGCTGCGAATGCCGGCGAGCAGGAGGGCGCGGATCCTCTCGGCATTGCGGCTGTTCTGCAGGTGCTGCATCTCGCCATGCACCTGGATGCGCTGGCGGAAGGTGCTGAGCGTGTCCTGGTACAGCGCCGCACAGGCCGAGACGACGTTGTCATGGGTGATGCCGAACATCTGGCTCTGGCTGTCGATCTGCTGCAGGCGGTTGCCGATCACCTGCAGCATGTCGCCACGCCTGTCCAGCTGGCGCTGCAGGGCGAGCAGGGCCAGGGCGTAGCGCAGCGCGTCGCGCGGCAGGTTCTGCGGGTTGCGCTCCAGGGCGCCGGCCATGGCGCGCAGGCCGTCGCGCAGATTGAGGTGGTCGCCGCCGTAGACCTCGAGGGTGTCCTTCGGGTCGCGCACCAGCAGGCTGCCGAGCAGGCAGGCCAGCGGTCCTTCCTGCACCTGGCCGGTCTTGGCCAGGCGCTCGACCAGGGCTGCGGCGGTGAACACCCCGGCGAGGGCGATCAGACGTTCCTGTTGGCGGGTCATGGGCGCTGGATTCCTGCGTCCCATGGACTGGCGGTCTCGATCACGCCGCCGCCGAGGCACACTTCGCCGTCGTAGAACACCACCGACTGACCGGGGGTGACGGCGCGCTGCGGCTCGGCGAAGGTCGCCTTGTAGCCGGCGGCGGTGCGCTCCAGGGTGCAGGCCTGGTCCTGCTGGCGATAGCGCACCTTGGCGGTGAGCTGGCGCGGCTGGTCGAGGTCGACCGGGTTGACCCAGTAGATCAGCGACGCTTCAAGAGTGCGCGAGAACAGCCAGGGATGCTCATTGCCCTGGCCGACGACCAGCACGTTGCGCGCGAGGTCCTTGGCCAGCACGTACCAGGCGTCATCGCCAGCGTCCTTCATGCCGCCGATGCCCAGGCCCTGACGCTGGCCGATGGTGTGGTACATCAGGCCGTGATGGCGGCCGATCACCTGACCGTCGACGGTCTGGATGTCGCCCGGCTGGGCCGGCAGGTACTGCTTGAGGAAGTCGCGGAAGCGTCGCTCGCCGATGAAGCAGATGCCGGTGGAGTCCTTCTTCTTCGCGGTGGCCAGACCATACTGCTCGGCGATGGCGCGTACCGCCGGCTTCTCCAGTTCGCCGACCGGGAACAGGGTCTTGCCGATCTGCTCGCCGCCGACGGCGTGCAGGAAGTAGCTCTGGTCCTTGTTGGGGTCGAGGCCCTTGAGCAGCTCGCTGCGCCCGTCGAGATCGCGGCGGCGCACGTAGTGGCCGGTGGCGATCAGGTCGGCGCCGAGCATCAGGGCGTAGTCGAGGAACGCCTTGAACTTGATCTCGCGGTTGCACAGGATGTCCGGGTTCGGCGTGCGGCCGGCCTTGTATTCGGCGAGGAAGTGCTCGAACACGTTGTCCCAGTACTCGGCGGCGAAGTTGGCGGTGTGCAGCTTGATGCCGAGCCTGTCGCACACGGCCTGGGCGTCGGCCAGGTCTTCCTTGGCGGTGCAGTACTCGGTGCCGTCGTCCTCTTCCCAGTTCTTCATGAACAGGCCTTCGACCTGGTAGCCCTGCTGTTGCAGGAGCAGGGCCGAGACGGAGGAGTCCACGCCGCCGGACATGCCGACGATCACGCGGGTATGGGCTGGGTCACGCATAGTCATCCGGAAAACCGTTGCAGAAAGGCAAAGCGGCGATTCTATCAGGTCTGTCGGGCGCCGCGGGCGGCGAGGCGCCGGCTCACTCCGCGCTCGGCAGCCAGGCCGGTTCGCGGATCAGCTCCAGCGGGTAGCGGCCGCCGGCCAGGTAGTCGTCGATGCAGCGCGGCACCAGGGCGCTGCGCCACTGCTCGCGGCGGCCTTCCAGCTCTTCGCGGGTCAGCCAGCGCGGACCGATGATGTCGTCGTCCAGCGGCCGCTGCGGGTGGTGACGTAGCGGTCGTGCGGCGAAGCACACGCGCTGGTAGGTCACGCCGTTGGCCGGCGCGGTGTACAGGTAGATGCCGACCACGCCGGTCAGCTCGACGTCCCAGCCGGTTTCCTCGAGGGTCTCGCGCAGGGCGGCCGCGAGCAGGCTTTCGTCGGCCTCCAGATGGCCGGCGGGCTGGTTGAGGACCACGCGGCCTTCGGCGTGCTCCTCGACCAGCAGGAAGCGGCCCTGGTCCTCGACCACGGTGGCGACGGTGACGTGGGGAATAAAGCGATTCATTCGGGGCTCCGGAAATGCTGCGAGGGATCGCGAGGCGGTAGAGACGAGGGACCCGGCGTAGGGTCGGAGTGCGTACAGTCTAATGTCTTCCGGGCGTTTCCAGTTGCGGTGGTACGCTTGGGGTTGTCCCGCGGGCCGGGCTTGGCCGGTCCCGGGTCGCCGGGCCCCTTGTGCGGGGCGGGGCGTCACCGGTATTGCCGCGGGCTTCTCTGGTTCCGAACAGGCGACCCCGCCCGCGTCAGCGCTTGGTGAGCCGTTGCAGGCGCTCGGTTGTGGGCGGATGGGTGGAAAGATAGGTGGTCCAGCCGCGCTCAGGATCCGCGCAGCGCTCGACTTCGGGGCACTTGCGCAAGGCATCCTCCAGGCGCATCAACATCGTTCCCAACTGGGCGGCATCGATGCGGTGGTTCGCCATCAGCTCGGCGGCAAAGTCGTCGGCCTCGTACTCGAAGTCGCGCGAGTAGCCGAGCTGGGTGAGGATCGCCGGGATGGCGGCGATGAGGGAGGATACCGACGACACATCCCCGGTCACCGTCATCGTCAGAAGGCCGAGCGCCGAACTCTGCAGCACCTGGCGCAGGCCGTGCCGACGATCGATGTGACCGATCTCGTGGGCCAGCACCCCCAGCAGTTCCTCGTCGTGCTCGGCCAGCTTCACCAACTGGTCGGTGAAGACCACGGTGCCCGAAGGCAGCGCAAACGCGTTCGCCCCGAGCTCGCGAGCCGCCTTGCGGAACTCGAGTCGAATCGGCAGGCCGCTGGCGGCGATCATCGGCACGAAGCGCTGGCGCAAGCGCGCCTGCTCCTCGGCCGTCAGCTCGGAAGGGAACAGCAAATCGTCGTCGAGCAGCTCGAGCACGCCCTCGCCGATCTGCCGGCTGGCCGCCTCCGGCAGGGCGAAGGCGGTGGCTTCGGCCAGTGCCGGAATGCCGTAGCGCACGCCGCCCCAGACGAAGGCGATGGTCACCAGCAGGCCGACCAGCACGTAGCGCAGGCTGGACTCCAGGCGATGGACCAGGCCATGGCGGCGGCCCTGGCCGGCGAGCAGGCGGTCGACGGTGGCGTTGCCGGCGGTCTCGAAGCTGGCGCCGTCGGCAAAGCGCAGCATGCGCGGCGTATTGCCGAGCCGCGAGCTGACGACGATCTCGGCAAGCGGCAGCGGTCCGGCCAGCAGGTCGTCGCCGGCGATCACCCGCAGGCGATCGTCGGCGACGACCAATTTGGCCGGCACCGGCCGTGACGACGTGCCGCCGAAATAGCTGCCGGCAAGCTCGTACACGACCGTTGCGTTCACAGGGCCAGTTCCACGTCGAACAGGTCGCCGAGTTCCCCGCCGAGGGAGGAAACCTCTTCGCGACGGGCCGCGATGAAGCCGTCGAGATCGTCGCAGGCCAGCAGCGCCATGTGCTCGGCGGCGTAGCGCGCGGTACGCACCTTCGCCCACGGATAGAACAGGCCCAGGGTCAGGACGAGGCCGAGCATGTTCACCAGCATCAGCACGGCGAAGCTGCCCAGTTCGTAGCGCGCGGCCAGACGATTGTCGCCCAGCACCAGGTTGCCGTAGACGAGGTTGGTGAACCTGACGTTGAAGAAGGCGAACATCAGCAGATAGCCCACCGCCGCGACGACCGGCACTAGGCTCGGGATCAGACCCTGCAGCACGGCCCCCACGATACCCAGGCCAACGCTGATCGCCAGGATCACCAGGAAGATCATGTAGAACGGCCGTGCGCCGACGTCGAGTGCGAAGCGCGAGGTGCCATAGCGGCTGTTGCCGGCGATGAAGCGCTGCTGCTTGTGCAGCGCCAGCGGCATCAGGATGCCCAGCGTCAGCACGCCCAGCAGCGGCCAGACCAGGAAGGTCATCGCCGCCTCGCCGTAGCTGGCATCGAAACCGAAGCGCACGCCGCGCCAGGCGCTGTTGCTGTTGCGGAAGCTCAATCCGCGCACGAGGATCCACGGCAGCGCGGCGAGGAACAGCAGGCCCATCAACATGCCTAGGAACACGGAGATTTCGCCGGCGGCGGAATAGATCATCAGGCAGGCGAAGGCGATCACGCGCCCCTTGAGGATCTTCAGCGGGTCGGCGAGGTAATCGAAGCTGCTGCCGTCGAGCTGGGTGTTGCCGTAGAAGTAGCGCTGCGTCCGCACCTTGGCCCAGGCCGAATAGATGCCGAGGGTGACGATGGAGAGCAGGATGTTGACGATCCAGATGCGGAAGAATTCGAACCCTTCGCCGTGAAACTCGAAGCCCAGCTCCCGGCGCGCGGTTGCGGGCTCGCCGTGGACACGCGTTGCCGGCGGCGGTGTGCCAGCCGCGCGGGCAGGCACCTCGCTTGCGATCTTCTCGGTGGCTTGGATGCGCGAAGGCGGGATCGCCATGCCTTGCGGGCGCGCTTCGCTGCCGCTGGCCGCGGCAGACGAGGCCAGCGGTGCCGCGGCGGCCGTCTTGCTGCTCGGGCCACGATTTGGAGAGACGGCCGGTTGTGAGGCGGCCTGCACGAGCTGCGCAGGCTGGGCAAGTGCGGTGCTTTCCACCCTGACCGCGGCGCCGAAACGCTGCAGGGCGTTGCTGTAGCGCGTGGCCTCGTCATGGCTGAGTCCCTTCTTCAGCACAGTACGAGGCTGGCAGAACACCTGCTCCAGGCGCTCGGCGTTCAGTCCGAACAGGCGGGCGAAGCTTGCCTGCACCTGCGCCTTGCTGAACCCGTCCAGCACCTCCCCGCTGAACACAACTGCATACACTGCTTCCGTCATCGACACTGCTCCCTGGGGTCAAATCCCTTGCCACTCATTCGGTGCCGGAAGGAAGGTATCCGCCTCGTCGGTCACAGGGTTCCCTGTGGCTACAAGGCTGCGTGCCGTAACGACAGCGGAAAAGCCGGAATACTTCCTTGCAGGCAACCACTCCTTGCCCTTGCGGGCATGCCCTCGGCAACCCGCAGGCAGTGCCGCGATGATAAAGGCAATGCTGGCGCCGTCCAATCACAACGCATTGGAGCAAAGGCCTCTGCGAGCAAGGGCACCCGCGCCGCGACTCCGTGCCCTGGGCGGTAGGCGCGTCGATCTGTAAGGAAAGCACTGCGCGCCCCGCACGGTTGGGGGCAGGTGAGGGGGATAAGGCGGCAAGGAGAGGGGCCGCGTGTTGCACGATCGGTAAAAGCAAGAACCCCGGCGCGGGGCCGGGGCTCTTGTTGACTACGGACGCTCAGGGTCGCCCGTCATGCCGTTGCGCTCAGACCAGCGCGGCAATGGCCGCGTTGAGGGTGGCGCTCGGACGCATGGCCTGGCTGGCCAGTTCCGGATCGGCATGATAGTAGCCGCCGATGTCCACCGCCTTGCCCTGCACTTCGTTCAGCTCGGCAACGATCTTTTCCTCGTTGTCGGTCAGCGCCTTGGCCAGGCCGCTGAACTGGGCCTGCAGTTCCTTGTCCTCGGTCTGCGCGGCCAGGGCCTGGGCCCAGAACAGCGCCAGATAGAAGTGGCTGCCGCGGTTGTCGAGCTGGCCGACCTTGCGCGACGGCGACTTGTTGCTGTCGAGGAACTGGCCGTTGGCCTGGTCCAGGGTCTTGGCCAGCACCTTGGCCTTGGCGTTGTCGTTGGCGACGCCCAGGTGCTCCAGGGAAGCAGCCAGGGCCAGGAACTCGCCGAGCGAATCCCAGCGCAGGTGGTTTTCTTCCTGGAACTGCTGGACGTGCTTGGGCGCGGAACCGCCGGCACCGGTCTCGAACAGGCCGCCGCCGTTCATCAGCGGGACGATCGACAGCATCTTGGCGCTGGTGCCCAGCTCCATGATCGGGAACAGGTCGGTCAGGTAGTCACGCAGTACGTTGCCGGTCACCGAGATGGTGTCCAGGCCGGCGCGGATGCGCTCCAGGGAGAAGCGGGTGGCTTCTTCCGGCGACATGATGTGGATTTCCAGACCGCTGGTGTCGTGGTCCTTCAGGTAGCGCTGGACCTTGGCGATCACCTGGGCGTCGTGGGCGCGCTTGGCGTCCAGCCAGAACACCGCCGGGGTGTTGCTGGCGCGGGCGCGGTTGACGGCCAGCTTGACCCAGTCCTGGATCGGCAGGTCTTTCACCTGGCACATGCGCCAGATGTCGCCGGCCTCGACGTTCTGCTCCATCAGCACCTGGCCACTCGCGTCGGTCACGCGGACCACGCCGGCTGCCGGGATTTCGAAGGTCTTGTCGTGCGAGCCGTATTCCTCGGCCTGCTGGGCCATCAGGCCGACGTTCGGCACGCTGCCCATGGTGACCGGGTCGAAGGCGCCGTTGCGCTTGCAGTCCTCGATCACCACCTGGTACACGCCGGCGTAGCAGCGATCCGGGATCAGGGCCTTGGTGTCGTGCAGCTGGCCGTCGGCGCCCCACATCTTGCCGGAGTCGCGGATCATGGCCGGCATGGAGGCATCGACGATGACGTCGCTCGGCACGTGCAGGTTGGTGATGCCCTTGTCGGAGTTCACCATGGCCAGCGGCGGGCGCTGGGCATACAGGGCCTGGATGTCGGCCTGGATGGTGGCCTGGAGCTCGGCCGGCAGATCCTTGATGCGCGCGTACAGGTCGCCGATGCCGTTGTTGGCGTTGAAGCCGACTTCCTTGAGCACGTCGGCGTGCTTCTCGAGGACGTCCTTGTAGTACTCGGCGACGATGTGGCCGAACATGATCGGGTCGGAGACCTTCATCATGGTGGCCTTCAGGTGGGCGGAGAGCAGCACGCCTTGTTGCTTGGTTTCTTCGATCTGCTCGGCGATGAAGCTGCGCAGGGCCTTCTTGCTCATCACCGAGCAATCGATGATTTCGCCGGCCAGCAGGTTGGTCTTTTCCTTGAGGGCCTTCACGCTGCCGTCGGCACCGAACAGCTCGATCTTCACGCTGCCGGCGTTCTCGACGGTGATGGCCTGCTCGCTGCCGTAGAAGTCACCGGCACTCATGTGGGCGATGTGCGACTTGGAGTCGGCGGCCCAGGCACCCATCTTGTGGGGGTGCTTGCGGGCGTAGTTCTTGACGGAGAGCGGAGCGCGACGGTCGGAGTTGCCTTCGCGGAGGACGGGGTTTACAGCGCTGCCCTTGATCTTGTCGTAGCGGGCCTTGACGTCTTTCTCGGTATCGCTGGCCGGGGCTTCGGGGTAGTCCGGCAGTTTGTAGCCCTGCTGTTGGAGTTCCTTGATCGCCGCCTTGAGCTGGGGAACCGAGGCGCTGATGTTGGGGAGCTTGATGATGTTGGCTTCGGGAGTGGTGGCCAACTGGCCCAGTTCGGCGAGGTGGTCGCCGATCTTTTGATCTTCGCTCAGGTACTCGGGGAAGCTTGCGAGGATGCGGCCTGCGAGAGAGATGTCGCGCGTTTCGACGGCGATGCCGGAAGAGGCAGTGAAGGCTTTGATGATCGGAAGCAGAGAGTAGGTCGCCAGGGCGGGTGCTTCGTCAGTAAAGGTGTAGATGATCTTTGAGCGTGTGGACATCTTCTAATCTAACCCTCAGTTTTGCTGTGGTTATACAAAGTCGAGATGCGCTCAAGAGGATGTTTCTTGAGGCGGTTTCTGAGCGCATCGGCTTTTGGCCATGGACGGCTTTTATTATGTGGCGCTGACCGGTATGTGCCGGATTCCGGGCACAGAACCCCCATTCCAGCCGGGCTCGGTTCCCTGTGCCACCGCAGTCGCGCGCGCAGGATAACATGGATGTCGGGCGGGATCATGGCGTGGCGGCCGCGTGCACCCGGCATGGCTCGTGGCGATCGGGCCCGGAGGAGGCCTTCCGGTTGACCAAAAAATCCCACCCTTTGCGGGGGCAATCCAATTGGCTAAGCTCAGGCGCAGCAAGCAGAAAGAAGTCAATCCACGACAACAACGGAGTCCAGCATGGGATACCAAAAGATCCAAGTGCCAGCAAACGGTGCCAAGATCACCGTCAATGCCGACATGTCCCTGAATGTTCCGAACAACCCGATCATTCCGTTCATCGAGGGCGACGGCATCGGCGTCGATATCAGCCCGGTGATGATCAAGGTGGTTGATGCTGCTGTTCAGAAAGCCTACGGCGGCGAACGCAAGATTGCCTGGATGGAAGTCTACGCCGGCGAAAAGGCGACCAAGGTCTATGATCCCGACACCTGGTTGCCGCAGGAAACCCTCGAAGCGGTGCGCGACTACGTGGTTTCCATCAAGGGGCCATTGACCACCCCGGTCGGCGGTGGGATCCGTTCGCTGAACGTTGCCTTGCGCCAGCAACTGGATCTTTACGTGTGCCTGAGGCCGGTGCGCTGGTTCGAGGGGGTGCCGAGCCCGGTGAAGAAGCCCAGCGATGTGGACATGGTGATCTTCCGCGAGAACTCGGAAGACATCTATGCCGGCGTCGAGTGGAAGGCCGGCAGCCCGGAGGCCGAGAAGGTGATCAAGTTCCTCACCGAGGAAATGGGGGTCACCAAGATCCGCTTCATCGAGAACTGCGGTATCGGCATCAAGCCGGTCTCCGAGGAGGGCACCAAGCGCCTGGTGCGCAAGGCCCTGCAGTACGTGGTGGACAACGACCGCGAGTCGCTGACCATCGTGCACAAGGGCAACATCATGAAGTTCACCGAGGGGGCCTTCAAGGAGTGGGGCTACGAGGTGGCGCGTGACGAGTTCGGTGCCGAGCTGCTGGATGGCGGGCCGTGGATGCAGTTCAAGAATCCGCGCACAGGCAGGAACGTCGTGGTGAAGGACGCCATCGCCGACGCCATGCTGCAGCAGATCCTGCTGCGTCCGGCCGAGTATGACGTGATCGCCACCCTCAACTTGAACGGCGACTACCTGTCCGACGCCCTGGCGGCCGAGGTCGGCGGCATCGGCATCGCGCCCGGCGCCAACCTGTCCGACAGCGTGGCGATGTTCGAGGCCACCCACGGCACGGCGCCCAAGTATGCCGGGCAGGACAAGGTCAACCCGGGGTCGGTGATCCTTTCTGCCGAGATGATGCTGCGCCACATGGGATGGACCGAGGCGGCCGATCTGATCATCAAGGGCATGGATGGGGCGATCGATGCCAAGACCGTGACCTACGACTTCGAGCGGTTGATGGACGACGCTAAGCTGTTGTCCTGCTCGCAGTTCGGCGATGCCATGATCGCCCATATGTAAGCTGTGCTCATGCCAAAGGGCCGGTCACGATGACCGGCCCTTTGCGTTTGTCGAGCGGCGGGCGATCAGGTTTCGCTGGTATGTACCCGAGCCGGATTGCCAAGCGGCTGGATGTTGACGGCGTGCAGTCCCTTCGGTCCCTGGAGGATTTCAAAGCTGACCGGCTGGCCGGCCTTGAGCGTCTTGTAGCCATCGCCCTGGATGGCGGAGTAGTGGGCGAACAGGTCTTCATCCCGGCCGTCGGCCAGAATGAATCCATAGCCTTTGGCATTGTTGAACCATTTGACCTTGCCGCTGAGCATGCTGACTTCCCTCTGCAAAGGACTCCAATGCTGGAGTATCATCCATTCAGGCCGCCTTGCCGGGGGCTTCGCTCCCCTCAAGACAAGCCCTCGTACCCTGTGTGGGTATGCCTTTGTGGTTGTAACACCGTTTTGCCGATAGTCAAGGCGAGGCACAATCGGTTGTCTAATGGTTCAAACTCGACCTTGCCGCTCCCATCCATACAGCCAGTGTTGTCCATCCCAGCATGCATGCAAGCCGCCAGATTCGACTAACATTCAATCAGGACTCTCCGGACCCGTACGCGGACGAGAGTTCGGGGCTCGCGGTCCAGGAAGCCAAGCCGGCGCTCAAGGCGCCGTCGATGTACAAGGTGATCCTGCTCAACGACGATTACACGCCGATGGACTTCGTGGTGGAGATATTGGAAGGTTTCTTCGCCATGGATCGCGAAAAGGCCACCCAGGTAATGCTGGCAGTGCATACCCAAGGCAAGGCAGTGTGTGGGGTCTATACCCGGGATATCGCAGAAACCAAGGCGATGCAGGTCAACCAGTACGCGCGGGAGTGTCAGCACCCGCTGCTCTGCGAGATCGAGAAAGACGATTGAAGTGGGCCCCAGAGAATGAGGTGAAGTGAGGTGCCGTATGTTGAACCGAGAACTTGAAGTCACCCTCAATCTCGCCTTCAAGGATGCTCGAGCCAAGCGTCATGAATTCATGACGGTCGAGCACCTCTTGCTGGCCCTTCTTGACAATGGTGCTGCCGCTACCGTGTTGCGGGCCTGTGGGGCCAACATGGACAAGCTGCGCCAGGATCTGCGCGAGTTCATCGACTCGACCACGCCGTTGATCCCCATCCATGAGGCGGAGCGCGAAACCCAGCCGACCCTCGGCTTCCAGCGTGTGCTGCAGCGGGCGGTGTTCCACGTGCAAAGCTCCGGCAAGCGCGAAGTGACCGGCGCCAACGTGCTGGTGGCGATTTTCAGCGAGCAGGAAAGCCAGGCGGTGTTCCTCCTCAAGCAGCAGAATGTCGCCCGCATCGACGTGGTCAACTACATCGCCCACGGCATTTCCAAGGTGCCGGGGGAAAGCGAGAGCCACGACCAGGAGCAGGAGTCCCAGGAGGAGGAGGGCGGCGAAAGCTCGGTCTCCGGCAATCCGCTGGATGCCTATGCCGGCAACCTCAACGAATTGGCGCGCATGGGGCGTATCGATCCGCTGGTCGGCCGCGAGGACGAGGTCGAGCGGGTGGCGCAGATCCTTGCCCGTCGACGCAAGAACAACCCGCTGCTGGTCGGCGAGGCCGGCGTCGGCAAGACGGCGATCGCCGAGGGTCTGGCCAAGCGCATCGTCGACGGTCAGGTGCCAGACCTGCTGGCCAACAGCGTGGTCTACTCGCTGGACCTTGGCGCCCTGCTGGCCGGCACCAAGTACCGCGGCGACTTCGAGAAGCGCTTCAAGGCGCTGCTCAACGAGCTGCGCCGGCGTCCGCACGCCATCCTGTTCATCGACGAGATCCATACCATCATCGGCGCCGGCGCGGCGTCCGGCGGGGTGATGGATGCCTCCAACCTGCTCAAGCCGCTGCTGTCCTCCGGCGAGATGCGCTGCATCGGTTCGACCACCTTCCAGGAGTTCCGCGGCATCTTCGAAAAGGATCGCGCGCTGGCGCGCCGCTTCCAGAAGGTCGATGTGCTGGAGCCGTCGGTGGAAGATACCTTCGGTATCCTCAAGGGGCTGAAGAGCCGCTTCGAGCAGCACCACAAGATCAGCTACACCGACGAGGCGCTGCGCGCCGCGGCGGAGCTGGCGGCCCGTTACATCAACGACCGCCACATGCCGGACAAGGCCATCGACGTGATCGACGAGGCGGGTGCCTACCAGCGCCTGTTGCCGGAAGAGCGCCGCGCGGCCTGCATCGACGTCGCCCAGGTCGAGGACGTGGTCGCCAAGATCGCGCGGATTCCGCCAAAGCATGTCACCACCTCCGACAAGGAGCTGCTGCGCAACCTCGAGCGTGACCTCAAGCTGACGGTGTTCGGTCAGGATGCGGCCATCGATGCGCTGTCCACCGCCATCAAGCTGTCGCGTGCCGGCCTGAAGGCACCTGACAAGCCGGTCGGTTCCTTCCTGTTCGCCGGCCCCACCGGGGTCGGCAAGACCGAGGTGGCGCGCCAGCTGGCCAAGGCGATGGGGGTCGAGCTGCTGCGTTTCGACATGTCCGAATACATGGAGCGGCACACCGTGTCACGGCTGATCGGCGCACCGCCCGGCTACGTGGGCTTCGATCAGGGCGGGCTGTTGACCGAGGCGATCACCAAGACGCCGCACTGCGTGCTGTTGCTGGATGAGATCGAGAAGGCACACCCGGAAGTGTTCAACCTGCTGCTGCAGGTGATGGATCATGGCACCCTGACCGACAACAACGGACGCAAGGCTGACTTCCGCAGCGTAATCCTGATCATGACCACCAACGCGGGGGCGGAGACCGCCGCGCGGGCGTCGATCGGCTTCACTCATCAGGATCACGCCAGCGATGCGGTGGAAGTTATCAAGAAGAGCTTCACGCCGGAGTTCCGCAACCGCCTGGATGCCATCATCCAATTCGGTCGCCTGAATCACTCGATCATCAAGAGTGTGGTCGACAAGTTCCTCACCGAGCTGCAGGCCCAGCTCGAGGACAAGCGTGTGCTTCTGGATGTCAGCGAGGAGGCGCGCGGCTGGCTGGCCGAGCATGGGTACGATGCGCAGATGGGGGCGCGACCGATGGCGCGGCTGATCCAGGAGAAGGTCAAGCGTCCGCTGGCCGAGCAGATCCTGTTCGGCGAGCTGGCCGACCATGGTGGCACCGTGCACATCGATGTGCGTGACGGCGAGCTGGTGTTCGACTACGAAACCCTGGCCTTGCCGGCCTGAGTTGCTGGCGTCCCAACGACAACGCCCGGCCTAGGCCGGGCGTTGTCGTTCATGACCTTGCGCTGCTCAGCGGGCGCGGTAGGTGATGCGACCCTTGCTCAGGTCGTAGGGCGTCAGCTCGACGCGCACCTTGTCGCCGGTCAGGATGCGGATGTAGTTCTTGCGCATCTTGCCGGAGATGTGCGCAGTGACGACGTGCCCGTTTTCCAACTCCACGCGGAACATGGTGTTGGGCAGGGTGTCGACGACAGTGCCTTCCATTTCGAAGCTGTCTTCTTTCGACATGCAGTAAAGCCCTCGATTACTTATAGATTGGCTCGCCGATTTGGACGATGGGGCGAGCGAAAGCGGCGGGCATTGTGCCCGAAATTCCACTCCGACGCCAAGTGGCCTCAGGTGAGCATTACCCAATGCTGGTTGACGTACAGTTCCAGCGGGCGGTATTCGCTCTTGTAGCTCATCTTGCGGCAGTTGCGGATCCAGTAGCCCAGATAGACGGCCGGCAACCCGCGCCGCACTGCCTCGGCGACCTGCCAGAGGATAGCCAAGCGACCGAGACTGCGCTTTTCTTCGTCGGGGTCGAAGAAGGTATAGACCGCCGAGAGGCCATTGGGCAGCACGTCGGTGACGGCGACTGCCATCAGGCGCTGGCCGAGGCGGAATTCGAAGAACACGCAGAAGGGCAGCTCGCTCACCAGGAAGCCGATGAACTGTTCCCGGCTCGGGGGGTACATGTCGCCATCGGCGTGACGCTGTTCGATGTAGCGGGCGTAGAGCTGATAGTGCTCTTCATTGAAGGACGGGCGCACGGCGCGCACCTGCAGGTCGAGATTGCGCTTGAGGATGCGCTTCTGCTCGCGGTTCGCGCGGAAGCTGGCGGTCGGGATGCGCGCCGGAATGCAGGCCTGGCAGTGCTGGCAGTGCGGCCGGTAGAGGTGCTCGCCGCTACGGCGGAAGCCCATGCCCGACAGTTCGGCGTACATCTGGGGGTCGATCGCCTGGCGCGGATCGAGGAACAGGGTGGTGGCTTTCCGATCTGGCAGATAGCTGCAGTCATGCGCCTGGGTGGCGTAGAACTTCAGTTCGGCGAAATCGGTCATGGCGCGATCCCCGCAACTGCTGGCTTGGCGAGAGGTGCATAATAAGTGTACGTCACGCCTCGTCCCCCGCCCAGAGGATGGCGCCGGGCCGGTCGAGATAGTGCGCAAGGTAGTGGGCGAACTGGGTGCGGGGTATTGGTCTTGCGCCGAAGCTGGCCAAGTGGCTGGTGTGCATCTGGCAATCGATGAGGACGAAGCCGCTGTCGCGCAACCGCTCCACCAGAGTGATGAAGCCGATCTTCGAGGCATCGGTGACCCGGCTGAACATGGACTCGCCGAAAAACAGGCGACCGATGGCCAGTCCGTATAGCCCACCGACCAGTTGGCCATCCTGCCAGACCTCGACCGAATGGGCGATGCCGCGACGATGCAGCATTCTGTAGGCATCCAGCATGGCTGGAGTGATCCAGGTGCCGTCGGCATAGGGGCGCGGGCCCGCGCAGGCCTCGATCACGGCGGGGAAGTCGCGATCGAAGCTGATCTCGAAGCGGTGCTGGCGCTGGGTCTTGCGCAGGCTGCGCGACACATGCAGCTCGGCGGGAAACAACACCATACGCGGGTCGGGGGACCACCAGAGAATCGGTTGGCCCTCCTGGAACCACGGGAAGCAGCCATGTCGGTAGGCGCTGACCAGGCGTTCGGGGCTGAGGTCGCCGCCAAGCGCGAGCAGACCGTTGGGCTCGCGCAGGGCCTGGTCGAGAGGGGGGAAGTCGAAGTTGCGACGCGACAGCCAACTGAGCATGGCGAGAGGAAGGGAGGGCCCGGAGGCCCCCTCCACTTAGTTGTCGAGGTAGCGTTCGGCGTCGAGTGCTGCCATGCAGCCGGCGCCGGCCGAGGTGATGGCCTGGCGGTAAACGTGGTCGGCGACGTCACCGGCCGCGAACACGCCTTCGATGCTGGTGGCGGTGGCATTGCCTTCGCTGCCGCCCTTGACCTTGAGGTAGCCGTCGCGCATTTCCAGTTGGCCGGCAAACAGCTCGGTGTTGGGCTTGTGACCGATGGCGATGAACACGCCGGTCAGCGGCAGGTCGGTGGTGGCGCCATTGTGCACGTCCTTGATGCGGGCACCGGTCACGCCGGAGGCATCGCCCAGCACTTCATCCAGCGCGTGGTTCCAGTGCAGGCGGATGTTGCCGTTGCGGGCCTTCTCCAGCAGCTTGTCCTGCAGGATCTTCTCGGCGCGCAGTTTGTCGCGACGGTGGATCAGGTGGACTTCCTTGGCGATGTTGGACAGATACAGCGCTTCCTCGACGGCGGTATTGCCACCGCCGACCACGCAGACCACTTGGTTGCGATAGAAGAAGCCGTCACAGGTGGCGCAGGCGGATACCCCTCTGCCCATGAAGGCTTCTTCGGAAGGCATGCCGAGGTACTGGGCGGAGGCGCCGGTAGCGATGATCAGGGCGTCGCAGGTATAGGTGCCGCTGTCGCCCTTGAGGACGAAGGGGCGCTGCTGCAACTCGGCGGTGTGGATATGGTCATAGACGATGTCGGTGGCAAAGCGAGCGGCGTGTTCGCGCATGCGTTCCATCAGGGCCGGACCGGTCAGGCCTTCGACGTCGCCTGGCCAGTTGTCGACTTCGGTAGTCGTGGTCAGTTGGCCGCCGGCCTGCAGGCCGGTGATCAGGGTCGGCTTGAGATTGGCGCGGGCAGCGTACACCGCGGCGGTGTAGCCGGCCGGCCCGGAGCCGAGAATGACCAGCCGCGAATGCTTCGATTCACTCATAAAACACCCTATAAGTCTTTGTCACAAAAGGGAATGCGTGCTCCAATTGAGCCGCCCTTGAAATCTTGAGGCTCATGCTACACCGCCCTGCGGGTGCCGGCAAAACTCCAGGTGTGTCCGCGCATGGCAACGATCGGGCAAAGCCTTACAATGGGTAATATTCGCAGTTCACTGATTATTCAGGCGCGAGATGCGCGCAGGAACGCCACGTTTTGAAGATTTCCGCTAATTCCGCCAAGGCGAGGCCCCGTGCCGGGGGAGGGCGCAGCTCGCGCACCGAGATCGTCAGCCCCTGGCGCCAGCAGCTCCATTACCGGCTCAAGGAAGCCGCCATGCTGGCGCTCTGTGCCTTGGGCGCTTATCTATGCATGGCGCTGCTGAGCTACTCGCCGTTCGATCCGGGTATCAATATGGCGACCGGCGCCGGGCAGGTACAGAACGCCGCCGGTCGGGTTGGCGCTTGGGTAGCTAGTCTGAGCCTGGAGGTTCTCGGCTACGCCGCCTATTTGTTGCCAGCCCTGCTGGCGGCGAAGGTCATCGAGCTGTTCGCCAGTCGTCACCAGATGCTGCGCTGGAACGGCTGGCTGCTGTCATGGCGGACCATCGGCCTGTTCTTCTTGCTGGCCTCCGGGGCCGCCCTGGCGTCCATCCAGTTCCAGACACTGGAAATGAATCCGCAGATCCCGGCCGGCGGCATCATTGGCCAGAGCCTCGGCGCCTGGGCAGAGGATGCCCTCAATGTGCAGGGCAGTACTCTGGTATTTCTCGCGCTGTTTCTTTTCGGTCTGACGGTATTCACCGACCTGTCGTGGTTCCGGGTGATGGACCTGACCGGCAAGATCACGCTCGACCTGCTCGAGCTGCTGCAGAGCGCGGCCAGTCGCTGGTGGAGCACCCAGCAGGCGCATCGCCAGGTCAAGCTGCAGTTGCGCGAACTGGATGCCAAAGCGAATGCTGCCGACGCGGCTCCCCCACGTCCGCGTCCGGCACCTGCGGCTCCGGTGGCTCCGCTGGCGCAGGCGGCGAGTGTGCCGGTTGCCGTGCCCGAGCCGGCGCCTGTCGCGCCGGCGCTGGTCGAGCGCCAGCCCCCAGTCAGCGAGCGCATTGAGCCGGTCGTCGGCCTCACGGCGCTGGATGACGACGATGAATTCGATCTGGAAGAGAGCGTCATCCCCGCCGAGCCCAAGCCGATCGTGCCGGTCATGACCTCCATCGCCTCTGCGGTGAATGGTGTCCTGGGGGCGGTCAAGCCGGCGCGCAGCCCTGAGGTGGAGGAAGTGTCTGACGATGATGCGTCTTTTGACGAGCCCCCCAGGCTCCAGGTGAGGCCGCCAGAGGCGCCCCGTGCCGAGATCCGCCGGCCGCCCGAACCGCCCAAGCCCCATGCCTTGCCGGTGGATGAAGCCCTGGCGGGCACCCTGCCGCCATTGTCCTTGCTCGATCCGCCGCAGGCCAAGCCCAACAGCTTCTCGCCCGAGGCGCTGGAAGCGACGTCGCGCCTGCTGGAGATCAAGCTCAAGGAGTTTGGCGTCGAGGTGCAGGTGGTGGCGGCCTATCCCGGTCCGGTGATCACCCGCTTCGAGATCCAGCCGGCACCCGGTATCAAGGTCAGTCGCATCACCAACCTGGCCAAGGATCTGGCGCGCTCGCTGGCGGTGATCAGCGTGCGGGTAGTCGAAGTGATTCCCGGCAAGACCACCGTCGGTATCGAAATTCCCAACGAGAACCGCCAGATCGTGCGCTTCTCCGAGGTGCTGTCGACACCTGAATACGAGGAGGCCAAGTCGCCGGTGACCATCGCCCTCGGCCACGACATCGGCGGCCGGCCGGTGACTGCGGACCTGGCGAAGATGCCGCACCTGCTGGTGGCGGGCACCACCGGTTCGGGCAAGTCGGTCGGGGTCAACGCCATGCTGCTGTCGCTGCTCTACAAGTCGACGCCCGAGCAAGTGCGCCTGATCATGATCGATCCGAAGATGCTCGAGTTGTCGATCTACGAGGGCATTCCGCATCTGCTCTGCCCGGTGGTCACCGACATGAAGGAGGCGGCCAACGCCCTGCGCTGGAGCGTGGCCGAGATGGACCGTCGCTACAAGCTGATGGCCGCGATGGGCGTGCGCAACCTGGCCGGCTTCAACCGCAAGATCAAGGACGCCGAGGAGGCGGGCACGCCGCTCACCGATCCGCTGTTCCGCCGCGAAAGCCCGGACGATATGCCGCCGCTGCTGCAGGCATTGCCGACCATCGTCGTGGTGGTCGACGAGTTCGCCGACATGATGATGATCGTTGGCAAGAAGGTCGAGGAGCTGATCGCGCGCATCGCGCAAAAGGCCCGCGCGGCCGGCATCCACCTGATCCTCGCCACCCAGCGTCCGTCGGTGGACGTGATCACCGGCCTGATCAAGGCCAACATCCCCACCCGGATCGCTTTCCAGGTTTCGAGCAAGATCGATTCGCGCACCATCCTCGACCAGGGTGGTGCCGAGCAACTGCTCGGCCACGGCGACATGCTCTACATGCCGCCCGGTACCGGATTGCCGATCCGCGTGCACGGTGCCTTCGTCTCCGACGACGAGGTGCACCGTACCGTCGATGCCTGGAAGCAGCGCGGCGCGCCGGACTACATCGAAGACATCCTTGCCGGTGTCGAGGAGGGGGGCGGTGGCTCCTACGACTCGACCGGTGGCGAGGGCGGTGAAGGCAGCGAGGAGGATCCGCTGTACGATGAGGCGGTGCGCTTCGTCACCGAAAGCCGCCGGGCGTCCATCTCGGCCGTGCAACGCAAGCTGAAGATCGGCTACAACCGCGCCGCCCGGATGATCGAGGCGATGGAGATGGCTGGCGTGGTCACCCCCATGAATACCAACGGCTCCCGCGACGTGATCGCGCCGGCGCCGGTACGAGACTGAGCGAGGTTCTATGCATCTGATTCGTGTGTTGTTGCTGGCGGCGCTGGCGGTGGTCGGTCTGAGTGCCCAGGCGGCGGAGGACGATCAGTCCGTCAAGCGATTGACCGAGCTGCTTGGGCAGGCGCAGACCCTGAGCGGACGTTTCTCCCAGTTGACCCTGGATGGTTCGGGCACCCAATTGCAGGAGGCCAGCGGCGAGATGGCGCTCAAGCGCCCCGGGCTGCTGCGCTGGCACACCGATGCGCCGATGGAGCAGTTGCTGGTTTCCAACGGCGAGAAGGTCTGGCTGTACGACCCGGATCTGCAGCAGGTCACCATCCAGGATCTGGATCAGCGCATGACCCACACCCCGGCGCTGCTGCTCTCCGGCGATGTATCGAAGATTCGCGAGAACTTCACCATCAGCCATAAGGAAGGCGGCAGCGTGGTCGACTTCATCCTCAAGCCGAAGGCCAAGGACACCCTGTTCGATACCCTGCGCCTGTCGTTCCGCAATGGCGTGATCAACGATATGCAACTGATCGACAGCATCGGCCAGCGCACCAACATCCTGTTCCTCGGCGTGAAGCTGAACCAGCCGCTGGCGGACAACCAGTTCACCTTCCAGGTCCCGGAAGGCGCCGATGTGGTCGAGGAGCGCTAGGGCTCCGTCCATGGACCTTTTCGATCGCCCCTCCGTCGCTCAGCCGCTGGCCGCGCGCATGCGCCCGACCAGCCTAGATGACTATGTGGGTCAGGAGCACATCCTTGGCCACGGCAAGCCGCTGCGCGAAGCCTTGGAGCAAGGCGCGCTGCACTCGATGATCTTCTGGGGGCCGCCGGGCGTGGGCAAGACCACCCTGGCGCGTCTGCTGGCAGAGATCGGTGACGCCCACTTCGAGACCATTTCCGCGGTGCTCGCCGGGGTCAAGGAGATCCGCCAGGCCGTCGAGGTGGCCAAGCAGCAGGCAGCCCAGTACGGGCGACGCACCATTCTGTTCGTCGACGAGGTGCACCGTTTCAACAAGGCGCAACAGGATGCCTTTCTGCCCTACGTCGAGGATGGCACGCTGATCTTCATCGGCGCGACCACCGAGAATCCATCGTTCGAGCTGAACAACGCGCTGCTCTCCCGGGCCCGGGTCTACGTGTTGAAAAGCCTCGACGAGACGGCCTTGCGTCAGTTGCTGGCGCGCGCGCTCAGCGAGGAGCGCGGGCTGGGCAAGCGCCGGCTGCAAGTCAGCGAAGAGGCGACCGGGCTGCTGCTGGCTGCTGCCGACGGTGACGGCAGACGGCTGCTCAATCTGCTGGAAAATGCCGCCGACCTGGTCGAGGACGGCGAGGAAATCGGCGCCGGCTTGCTGGAGAACCTGCTCGGCGACAGCCGCCGCCGTTTCGACAAGGGCGGCGAAGCCTTCTACGACCAGATCAGTGCCTTGCACAAGTCGGTGCGTGGCTCCAATCCGGATGCCGCGCTGTACTGGTTCGCGCGCATGCTCGACGGCGGCTGCGATCCGCTTTATCTGGCGCGGCGCGTGGTGCGCATGGCCAGCGAGGATATCGGCAACGCCGACCCGCGCGCGCTGAGCCTGTGCCTGGCCGCCTGGGAGGTCCAGGAGCGCCTGGGGAGCCCCGAAGGGGAGCTCGCCATCGCCCAGGCCATCGTGTATCTCGCCTGTGCGCCGAAGAGCAACGCGGTGTATATGGGCTTCAAGGCGGCGATGCGCGACGCCGCCGCCCACGGCTCGCTGGAGGTGCCGCTGCACCTGCGCAATGCGCCGACCAAGCTGATGAAGAACCTCGGCTACGGCGACGAGTACCGCTATGCCCACGACGAGCCCGAGGCTTATGCCGCCGGTGAGGACTATTTTCCCGAGGCGCTGGAGCCGCAAGCCTACTACCAGCCGGTGCCGCGTGGCCTCGAGCTGAAGATCCGCGAGAAGCTGGCGCATCTCGCCGAGCTGGATCGCAACAGCCCGCGGCGGCGGAGAAAATCATGATCGCTGCCGTTCTGGCCGTGACCCTGGGCGGCACGGCGGGTTGCCTGCTGCGTTTCGCCACGGCCAACTGGGTGGGCGCGCATTGGCCACAGCACTTCTATTGGGCGACCATCGCAGTGAACCTCTTTGGTTGCCTGCTGATCGGCTATCTGTATGGCCTGTTCCTGCTCCGCCCGGAGATTCCGCTGGCGCTGCGTGCCGGTCTGGTGGTGGGGTTTCTCGGTGGCCTGACCACCTTCTCCTCGTTTTCCCTTGATACCCTGCGCCTGCTGGAGAGCGGACAACTGGCAACCGCCATGGGGTACGCCGGCCTCAGTGTGTTCGGCGGCTTGATCGCTACCTGGGGCGGACTGGCGCTGGCGCGGGTGTTGTAGACGAGCACTGACAAAAACGCCGCCGAGCTGCCCGCATTGCGCCTTCAGCGGTTAAACTCTCTGCCCTGTTCATGCGCCTCCCGCCGCGACAGGCAGCGCGGTGAGTGCCGATGACGGCGCCCCGTATGGGGCGCCGAGCGAAACCCTTTTCGACTGCTTCGACTGAAGAGAACTCTGCATGCTCGACTCCAAACTGGTTCGTGGCCAACCCCAGGAAGTGGCCCAGCGTCTGGCGACCCGCGGCTTCCAACTGGATGTGGCGCGCCTCGAGGGGCTGGAAAGCCGCCGTAAGGAAACCCAGACCCGCACCGAACAGCTGCAGGCCGAACGCAATAGCCGCTCCAAGAGCATCGGCCAGGCCAAGCAGCGCGGTGAGGATATCGCCCCGTTGATGGCCGACGTCGAACGCATGGGCGCCGAGCTGGCTGCCGGCAAGCAGGAGCTGGACGCGATCCAGGCCGAGCTGGACGCGCTGCTGCTGACCATCCCCAACCTGCCGCACGAATCGGTGCCGGTCGGTGGTGGGGAGGAGGAGAACGTCGAGGTGAGTCGCTGGGGAACGCCCCGTGCCTTCGATTTCGAGGTCAAGGATCACGTCGCCCTCGGCGAGCAGCATGGCTGGCTCGATTTCGAAACCGCCGCCAAGCTGTCTGGCGCGCGCTTCGCCCTGATGCGCGGCCCGATCGCTCGCCTGCATCGCGCGCTCGCCCAGTTCATGCTCAATCTGCACACCGGCGAACATGGCTACGAGGAGGCCTATACCCCTTACCTGGTGCAGGCCCCGGCGCTGCAGGGTACCGGTCAGCTGCCCAAGTTCGAGGAGGATCTGTTCAAGATCAGCCGCGAAGGTGAGGCCGACTTCTACCTGATTCCCACCGCCGAAGTGTCGCTGACCAATATCGTTTCCGGCGAGATCCTCGACGCCAAGCAGCTGCCGCTGAAGTTCGTCGCCCACACCCCATGTTTCCGCAGCGAAGCTGGGGCCTCCGGTCGCGACACTCGCGGCATGATCCGCCAGCACCAGTTCGACAAGGTCGAGCTGGTGCATGTGGTGGAGCCGGAGAAGTCCTTCGCGGCACTGGAGGAACTGACCTCTCACGCCGAGAGGGTCCTTCAGCTGCTCAAGCTGCCGTACCGCAAGCTGGCGCTATGCACCGGCGACATGGGCTTCGGCGCCACCAAGACCTATGATCTGGAGGTCTGGGTGCCAAGTCAGGACAAGTACCGCGAGATTTCCTCCTGCTCCAACTGTGGCGATTTCCAGGCCCGCCGCATGCAGGCGCGCTGGCGCAATCCGGCGACCGGCAAACCGGAACTGGTGCACACCCTCAACGGTTCGGGCCTGGCAGTGGGGCGCACCTTGGTCGCCGTGCTGGAGAACTATCAGCAGGCCGACGGCAGCATTCGCGTGCCGGAGGTGCTCAAGCCATACATGGCTGGCCTCGAGGTGATCGGCTGAGCGCAGTCGTAACTCTGGGAGCTCAAGGCTCCCGATGCGCCTTTCCCGCTTGAAAGGCGTGTGACGGGCCGGCGATATTCATCTCCGGCCCTTTTCATTCGCTCGGCATTTGCTGTGAGGCTGTCCATGGACTTTCTTCCTCTGTTTCACAATCTGCGCGGTCGTCTGGTGCTGGTGGTCGGCGGAGGCGAGGTCGCCCTGCGCAAGGCGCGACTGCTTGACGAGGCCGGGGCCCGGCTGCGGGTAGTGGCGCCTCTGGTCGAAGAGGGGCTGCGTACCCTTGTGGAGCAAGGCGGGGGAGAGCTGCGGGCGCGCGGCTATGAAGCCGCCGATCTTGCCGGCTGCGTGCTGGTGATTGCCGCCACCGACGACGAGCCGCTCAATGCGCGGGTGTCGCGCGAGGCTGGCGAGCAAAACCTGCCGGTCAACGTAGTGGATGCTCCGGGGCTGTGCAGCGTGGTCTTCCCTGCCATCGTCGATCGTTCGCCGCTGATGGTGGCGGTATCCAGTGGCGGCGATGCCCCAGTGTTGACCCGGTTGATGCGCGCCCGCCTGGAAACCCTGATTCCGGCGGCCTATGGTCGGCTGGCCGGCCTTGCCCAGAAGTTTCGTGGCGCGGTCAAGCAGCGCTTTGCCGATGTGCAGCAGCGTCGGGTGTTCTGGGAAGAGGTATTCCAGGGAGCGATCGCCGACGAGGTGCTGGCCGGGCGCGAGGTTGAGGCGGAGCGGCTGCTGGCCGACAAGCTGGCCGGTAGCCTTGAGCGCGAACTGGGCGAGGTCTACCTGGTCGGCGCCGGCCCGGGTGATCCGGATCTGCTGACTTTCCGTGCCCTGCGTCTGATGCAGCAGGCCGACGTGGTGCTCTACGATCGGCTGGTCGCCCCAGCGATCATCGATATGTGCCGCCGCGACGCCGAGCGTATCTATGTCGGCAAGCGGCGCAGCGAGCATGCACTGCCTCAGGAGCAGATCAACAACCGTTTGGTCGAGCTGGCGAAGCAGGGCAAGCGTGTGCTGCGTCTGAAGGGCGGGGACCCATTCATCTTCGGGCGTGGCGGCGAGGAGATCGAAGAGCTGGCCGCCGAGGGTATTCCTTTCCAAGTGGTGCCCGGGATTACCGCTGCGGCAGGTTGTGCCGCGTACGCCGGAATTCCGCTGACTCATCGCGACTACGCCCAGTCGGTGCGTTTCGTCACTGGCCACCTCAAGGATAACAGCTGCAATCTACCATGGGCCGACTTGGTAGCGCCGGGACAGACCTTGGTCTTCTATATGGGGCTGGTCGGATTGCCACTGATCTGCAAGGAGCTGATCGGTCATGGCCGCGCCGCCGAAACCCCTGCGGCCCTGATACAGCAGGGAACGACCCGTCAGCAGCGGGTGTTCACAGGGACGCTCGCCAATCTTCCGCAGTTGGTGGCCGAGCATGAGGTGCATGCACCTACCTTGGTGATCGTCGGAGAGGTAGTCAGCTTGCGTGAGAAGTTGGCGTGGTTCGAAGGGCAGGGATAGTTTTCAAACGGATTGCGAAGAGAGTGTTGACAGCGTTTTTAAAGGCTGTATTATTCGCCTCCTCGCTGCGGCGGCCTCAGGGTTGACGAGAGCGCAAGCGGTTGAATCGAAAAGAAAATTTTCGAAACACGCTTGACAGGTTGAAAGGCTGCTGTAGAATGCGCGGCCTCGGTTGAGACGAAAGCTTCCGCTGGGTCTGATCGAAACGCTCTTTAACAAGTTGAATCAAGCAATTCGTGTGGGTGCTTGTGAGGCAAGACTG
>NZ_JAJHPU010000026.1:0-489 GCF_020831405.1 Pseudomonas oryzagri
CGATCCGGCCCACGGCAGCGTGGTGGTCAATAGCGACGGCACCTACACCTACACCCCGGACGCCAACTGGAGCGGTGCCGACAGCTTCGACTACGTGGTGACCGATGCGGATTCCGGCGAGTCCCTGACCCGCAGCGTCACGATCACCGTGACTGCCGCGACCGACCTGGTGGCCGTCAATGACACCGCCACCACCGCCGAGGACACTCCGGTCTCCGGCGATGTGTCGGCTAACGACAGCACCAGCTCGGGCGGCGCCCTGAGCTTTGCCAAGGCCAGCGACCCGGCCCACGGCAGCGTGGTGGTCAATAGCGATGGCACCTACACCTACACCCCGGACACCAACTGGAACGGTGCCGACAGCTTCGACTACACGGTGACCGATGCGGCCTCGGGCGAGTCCCTGACCCGCAGCGTCACGATCACCGTGACTGCCGCGACCGACCTGGTGGCCGTCAATGACACCGCCACCACCGCCGAGGACACTCC
>NZ_JAJHPU010000026.1:557-10715 GCF_020831405.1 Pseudomonas oryzagri
CCGGCCCACGGCAGCGTGGTGGTCAATAGCGACGGCACCTACACCTACACCCCGGACGCCAACTGGAGCGGTGCCGACAGCTTCGACTACACCGTGACCGATGCGGCTTCGGGTGAAAGCCTGACCCGCACGGTGACCGTAACCGTCACCCCGGCCGTGGATCTGAGCGCTGCCCACGACAGCATCAGCACCGCCGAGGACACCCCGGTCTCCGGTGATGTCTCGGGTAACGACAGCACCAGCTCGGGCGGCGCCCTGGGCTTTGCCAAGGCCAGCGATCCGGCCCACGGCAGCGTGGTGGTCAATGGCGACGGCACCTACACCTACACCCCGGACGCCAACTGGAGCGGTGCCGACAGCTTCGACTACACCGTGACCGACGCGGCCTCGGGCGAGTCCCTGACCCGCACCGTCACGATCACCGTCACCGCTGCGGTGGATCTCACCGCCCTGGCCGACAGCATCACCACCACCGAGGACACTCCGGTCAACGGCGATGTATCGCTCAACGACAGCACCACTTCCGGCGGCGCCCTGAGCTTCGCCAAGGCCGGCGACCCGGCCCACGGCAGCGTGGTGGTCAATGCCGACGGCACCTACACCTACACCCCGGACGCCAACTGGAGCGGCAGCGACAGCTTCGACTACACCGTGACCGATGCGGCCTCGGGCGAGTCCCTGACCCGCAGCGTCACGATCACCGTGACCGCTGCGGTGGATCTCACCGCCCTGGCGGATACCGCCACCACCAGCGAAGACACCCCGGTGTCCGGCACCGTTGCCAGCAACGACAGCACCAGCTCGGGCGGCGCCCTGAGCTTCGCCAAGGCCAGCGACCCGGCCCACGGCAGCGTGGTGGTCAATAGCGATGGCACCTACACCTACACCCCGGACGCCAACTGGAGCGGTGCCGACAGCTTCGACTACACCGTGACCGATGCGGATTCGGGCGAGTCCCTGACCCGCACCGTCACCGTAACCGTCACTCCGGTTGCCGACCTGGTGGCTGTGGCCGATACCGCCACCACCGCCGAGGACACCCCGGCCAACGGCACCGTCGCGGGTAACGACAGCACCACTTCCGGCGGCGCCCTGGGCTTCGCCAAGGCCACCGATCCGGCCCACGGCAGCGTGGTGGTCAATGCCGATGGCACCTACACCTACACCCCGGACACCAACTGGAGCGGTGCCGACAGCTTCGACTACACCGTCACCGATGCGGATTCGGGCGAGTCCCTGACCCGCACCGTCACGATCACCGTGACTGCCGCGACCGACCTGGTGGCTGTGGCCGACAGCATCACCACCAGCGAGGACACCCCGGTCTCCGGCACCGTCGCGTCCAACGACAGCACCAGCTCGGGCGGCGCCCTGAGCTTTGCCAAGGCCGGCGACCCGGCCCACGGCAGCGTGGTGGTCAATAGCGACGGCACCTACACCTACACCCCGGACGCCAACTGGAGCGGTGCCGACAGCTTCGACTACACCGTCACCGATGCGGATTCGGGTGAGTCCCTGACCCGCACCGTCACGATCACCGTGACTGCCGCGACCGACCTGGTGGCCGTGGCGGATACCGCCACCACCGCCGAGGACACCCCGGTCAACGGCACCGTCGCGTCCAACGACAGCACCAGCTCGGGCGGCGCCCTGAGCTTTGCCAAGGCCGGCGACCCGGCCCACGGCAGCGTGGTGGTCAATGGCGACGGCACCTACACCTACACCCCGGATGCCAACTGGAGTGGTGCCGACAGCTTCGACTACACCGTCACCGATGCGACTTCGGGCGAGTCCCTGACCCGCACCGTCACGATCACCGTGACTGCCGCGACCGACCTGGTGGCCGTGGCGGATACCGCCACCACCACCGAAGACACCCCGGTCAACGGCACCGTCGCCAGCAACGACAGCACCACCTCCGGCGGCGCCCTGAGCTTCGCCAAGGCCGGCGATCCGGCCCACGGCAGCGTGGTGGTCAATAGCGATGGCACCTACACCTATACCCCGGACGCCAACTGGAGCGGCAGCGACAGCTTCGACTACACCGTCACCGATGCGGATTCGGGCGAGTCCCTGACCCGCACCGTCACCGTAACCGTCACCCCGGCCGTGGATCTGAGTGCTGCCCACGACAGCATCACCACCGCCGAGGACACCCCGGTCAACGGCGATGTGTCGGCCAACGACAGCACCACCTCGGGCGGTGCCCTGAGCTTTGCCAAGGCCAGCGACCCGGCCCACGGCAGCGTGGTGGTCAATGGCGATGGCACCTACACCTACACCCCGGACGCCAACTGGAGCGGTGCCGACAGCTTCGACTACACCGTCACCGATGCGACTTCGGGCGAGTCCCTGACCCGCAGCGTCACGATCACCGTCACCGCTGCGATGGATCTCACCGCCCTGGCCGACAGCATCAGCACCGCCGAGGACACTCCGGTATCCGGCACCGTCGCGTCCAACGACAGCACCAGCTCGGGCGGTGCCCTGAGCTTTGCCAAGGCCGGCGATCCGGCCCACGGCAGCGTGGTGGTCAATGGCGACGGCACCTACACCTACACCCCGGACGCCAACTGGAGCGGCAGCGACTGCTTCGACTACACGGTGACCGACGCGGCCTCGGGCGAGTCCCTGACCCGCACCGTCACGATCACCGTCACCGCTGCGGTGGATCTCACCGCCGTGGCCGACAGCATCACCACCGCCGAGGACACTCCGGTCAACGGCACCGTCGCGTCCAACGACAGCACCAGCTCGGGCGGCGCCCTGAGCTTTGCCAAGGCCAGCGATCCGGCCCACGGCAGCGTGCTGGTCAATAGCGATGGCACCTACACCTACACCCCGGACGCCAACTGGAGCGGCAGCGACAGCTTCGACTACACCGTCACCGATGCGGATTCGGGCGAGACCCTGACCCGCACCGTCACGATCACCGTCACCGCTGCGGTGGATCTCACCGCCCTGGCCGACAGCATCAGCACCGCCGAGGACACTCCGGTCTCCGGCGATGTATCGCTCAACGACAGCACCAGCTCCGGCGGCGCTCTGAGCTTTGCCAAGGCCGGCGATCCGGCCCATGGCAGCGTGGTGGTCAATGGCGACGGCACCTACACCTACACCCCGGACGCCAACTGGAGCGGCAGCGACAGCTTCGACTACACCGTGACCGACGCGGATTCGGGCGAGTCCCTGACCCGCACCGTCACCGTAACCGTCACTCCGGCCGTGGATCTGAGCGCTGCCCACGACAGCATCAGCACCGCCGAGGACACCCCGGTCAACGGCGATGTCTCGGCTAACGACAGCACCACTTCCGGCGGCGCCCTGAGCTTTGCCAAGGCCGGCGACCCGGCCCACGGCAGCGTGGTGGTCAATAGCGATGGCACCTACACCTACACCCCGGACGCCAACTGGAGCGGCACCGACAGCTTCGACTACACCGTCACCGATGCGGATTCGGGCGAGTCCCTGACCCGCACGGTCACCGTAACCGTCACCGCTGCGGTGGATCTCACCGCCCTGGCGGATACCGCCACCACCAGCGAAGACACTCCGGTCTCCGGCACCGTCGCCAACAACGACAGCACCAGCTCGGGCGGCGCCCTGAGCTTTGCCAAGGCCAGCGACCCGGCCCACGGCAGCGTGGTGGTCAATAGCGATGGCACCTACACCTACACCCCGGACGCCAACTGGAGTGGCAGCGACAGCTTCGACTACACCGTCACCGATGCGACTTCGGGCGAGTCCCTGACCCGCACCGTCACCGTAACCGTCACCGCTGCGGTGGATCTCACCGCCGTGGCCGACAGCATCACCACCGCCGAGGACACCCCGGTCAACGGCACCGTTGCCAGCAACGACAGCACCACCTCGGGCGGTGCCCTGAGCTTTGCCAAGGCCAGCGACCCGGCCCACGGCAGCGTGGTGGTCAATGCCGACGGCACCTACACCTACACCCCGGACGCCAACTGGAGCGGCAGCGACAGCTTCGACTACACCGTCACCGATGCGGCTTCGGGCGAGTCCCTGACCCGCACCGTCACGATCACCGTCACCGCTGCGGTGGATCTCACCGCCGTGGCCGACAGCATCACCACCGCCGAGGACACCCCGGTCAACGGCACCGTCGCCAGCAACGACAGCACCAGCTCGGGCGGCGCCCTGAGCTTTGCCAAGGCCAGCGACCCGGCCCACGGCAGCGTGGTGGTCAATAGCGACGGCACCTACACCTACACCCCGGACGCCAACTGGAGCGGTGCCGACAGCTTCGACTATGTGGTGACCGACGCGGCCTCCGGCGAGTCCCTGACCCGCACGGTGACCGTGACCGTTACCCCGGCCGCCGACCTGGTGGCCGTGGCGGATACCGCCACCACCGCCGAGGACACCCCGGTTTCCGGCGATGTGTCGGCCAACGACAGCACCAGCTCCGGCGGCGCCCTGAGCTTCGCCAAGGCCGGCGACCCGGCCCACGGCAGCGTGGTGGTCAATGGCGATGGCACCTACACCTACACCCCGGACGCCAACTGGAGCGGCAGCGACAGCTTCGACTATGTGGTGACCGACGCGGCCTCGGGTGAAAGCCTGACCCGTACCGTCACGATCACCGTGACTGCCGCGACCGACCTGGTGGCCGTCAATGACACCGCCACCACCGCCGAGGACACCCAGGTCTCCGGCACCGTCGCGTCCAACGACAGCACCAGCTCGGGCGGTGCCCTGAGCTTTGCCAAGGCCACCGATCCGGCCCACGGCAGCGTGGTGGTCAATAGCGACGGCACCTACACCTACACCCCGGACGCCAACTGGAGCGGCAGCGACAGCTTCGACTACACCGTGACCGATGCGGCCTCGGGCGAGTCCCTGACCCGCACCGTCACGATCACCGTGACCGCTGCGGTGGATCTCACCGCCGTGGCCGACAGCATCACCACCGCCGAGGACACTCCGGTCAACGGCACCGTCGCGGCCAACGACAGCACCACTTCCGGCGGCACCCTGAGCTTTGCCAAGGCCAGCGATCCGGCCCACGGCAGCGTGGTGGTCAATGGCGATGGCACCTACACCTACACCCCGGATGCCAACTGGAGCGGTGCCGACAGCTTCGACTACACCGTGACCGATGCGGATTCGGGCGAGTCCCTGACCCGCACGGTAACCGTAACCGTCACTCCGGTTGCCGACCTCACCGCCGTGGCGGATACCGCCACCACCAGCGAGGACACTCCGGTCTCCGGCGATGTGTCGCTCAACGACAGCACCAGCTCCGGCGGCGCCCTGAGCTTTGCCAAGGCCAGCGATCCGGCCCACGGCAGCGTGCTGGTCAATAGCGATGGCACCTACACCTACACCCCGGACGCCAACTGGAGCGGTGCCGACAGCTTCGACTACACCGTGACCGATGCGGCCTCGGGCGAGTCCCTGACCCGCACGGTAACCGTCACCGTCACCCCGGCCGCCGACCTGGTGGCTGTGGCGGATACCGCCACCACCGCCGAGGACACCCCGGTCAACGGCACCGTCGCCAGCAACGACAGCACCAGCTCGGGCGGCGCCCTGAGCTTTGCCAAGGCCAGCGATCCGGCCCACGGCAGCGTGGTGGTCAATAGCGATGGCACCTACACCTACACCCCGGCGAGCAACTGGAGCGGTGCCGACAGCTTCGACTACACCGTCACCGATGCGGATTCGGGCGAGTCCCTGACCCGCAGCGTCACGATCACCGTGACTGCCGCGACCGACCTGGTGGCCGTCAATGACACCGCCACCACCGCCGAGGACACCCCGGTCAACGGCACCGTCGCGTCCAACGACAGCACCAGCTCCGGCGGCGCCCTGAGCTTTGCCAAGGCCACCGACCCGGCCCACGGCAGCGTGGTGGTCAATAGCGACGGCACCTACACCTACACCCCGGACGCCAACTGGAGCGGCAGCGACAGCTTCGACTACACCGTGACCGATGCGGATTCGGGCGAGTCCCTGACCCGCACCGTCACGATCACCGTGACTGCCGCGACCGACCTGGTGGCTGTGGCGGATACCGCCACCACCGCCGAGGACACCCCGGTCAACGGCACCGTCGCCAGCAACGACAGCACCAGCTCCGGCGGCGCCCTGAGCTTTGCCAAGGCCAGCGACCCGGCCCACGGCAGCGTGGTGGTCAATGCCGACGGCACCTACACCTACACCCCGGACGCCAACTGGAGCGGCAGCGACAGCTTCGACTACACCGTGACCGATGCGGATTCGGGTGAAAGCCTGACCCGCACCGTCAGCGTGACCGTCACCCCGGTCAACGACCCGACTACCCTCGGCGGCGATGTGGGTGGTTCGGGCAACGAGGATGGCGCGGCCATCACCGGCACCCTGACCGCCAGCGATGCCGACGGCCTCACCGACGGCAGCGTGTTCACCGTCAGCGGCGCCCCGGCCCACGGCAGTGCCAGCATCGACGCCGCCACCGGCCTGTGGACCTACACCCCGGCCGCCGACTACTTCGGCGCCGACAGCTTCACCGTCACCGTCACCGACGACGCCGGCAACACCACCACCCAGGCCATCGGCCTGACCGTGAGCGCCGTGGCCGACATCGTGGCCGACAGCCTGACCACCGCCGAGGACACCGCCATCGCGGCCAACGTCCTCACCGGCAGCAACGGGGCCAGCGCCGATAGCTTCGAAGGCACACCGGTGCTCAGCGCCGTGACCCAGGGCGCGCACGGCACGGTGAGCTTCACCGCCGCCGGCCTGGTGACCTACACCCCGGCGGCCAACTATGTGGGCGCCGACAGCTTCACCTACACCGTGACCTCCGCTGGTGTGACCGAAACCGTGACCGTCAACGTGACCGTCACCCCGGTCGCCGACCTCAGCGCCGGGGCGGATACCGCCACCACCGCCGAGGACACCCCGGTTTCCGGCGATGTGTCGGCTAACGACAGCACCAGCTCGGGCGGCGCCCTGAGCTTCGCCAAGGCCGGCGATCCGGCCCACGGCAGCGTGGTGGTCAATGGCGATGGCACCTACACCTACACCCCGGACGCCAACTGGAGTGGTGCCGACAGCTTCGACTACACCGTGACCGATGCGGATTCGGGCGAGTCCCTGACCCGCCGCGTCACGATCACCGTGACTGCCGCGACCGACCTGGTGGCCGTCAATGACACCGCCACCACCGCCGAGGACACCCCGGTCAACGGCACCGTCGCGTCCAACGACAGCACCAGCTCGGGCGGCGCCCTGAGCTTTGCCAAGGCCAGCGACCCGGCCCATGGCAGCGTGGTGGTCAATAGCGACGGCACCTACACCTACACCCCGGACGCCAACTGGAGCGGCACCGACAGCTTCGACTACACCGTCACCGACGCGGCCTCGGGCGAGTCCCTGACCCGCACGGTGACCGTAACCGTCACCCCGGTTGCCGACCTGGTGGCCGTGGCCGATACCGCCACCACCGCCGAGGACACTCCGGTTTCCGGTGATGTATCGGGTAACGACAGCACCAGCTCGGGCGGCGCCCTGAGCTTCGCCAAGGCCAGCGACCCGGCCCACGGCAGCGTAGTGGTCAATAGCGATGGCACCTACACCTACACCCCGGACGCCAACTGGAGCGGCACCGACAGCTTCGACTACACGGTGACCGACGCGGCCTCGGGTGAGTCCCTGACCCGCACGGTGACCGTGACCGTCACTCCGGTTGCCGACCTGGTGGCTGTGGCGGATACCGCCACCACCGCCGAGGACACCCCGGTTTCCGGCACCGTCGCGGGTAACGACAGCACCAGCTCGGGCGGCGCCCTGAGCTTTGCCAAGGCCAGCGATCCGGCCCACGGCAGCGTGCTGATCAATGCCGACGGCACCTACACCTACACCCCGGACGCCAACTGGAGCGGCAGCGACAGCTTCGACTACACCGTGACCGACGCGGATTCGGGCGAGTCTCTGACCCGCAGCGTCACGATCACCGTTACCCCGGCCGTGGATCTCACCGCCGTGGCCGACAGCATCAGCACCGCCGAGGACACTCCGGTCAACGGCGATGTCTCGGCTAACGACAGCACCACCTCGGGCGGCGCCCTGGGCTTTGCCAAGGCCAGCGATCCGGCCCACGGCAGCGTGGTGGTCAATGGCGACGGCACCTACACCTACACCCCGGACGCCAACTGGAGCGGCAGCGACAGCTTCGACTACACCGTCACCGATGCGGCCTCGGGCGAGTCCCTGACCCGCACCGTCACGATCACCGTGACTGCCGCGACCGACCTGGTGGCCGTCAATGACACCGCCACCACCGCCGAGGACACCCCGATCAACGGCGATGTGTCGGGTAACGACAGCACCACCTCCGGCGGCGCCCTGAGCTTTGCCAAGGCCACCGACCCGGCCCACGGCAGCGTGGTGGTCAACACCGATGGTACCTACACCTACACCCCGGACGCCAACTGGAGCGGCACCGACAGCTTCGACTACACGGTGACCGACGCGGCCTCGGGCGAGTCCCTGACCCGCACGGTGACCGTGACCGTCACTCCGGTTGCCGACCTGGTGGCTGTGGCGGATACCGCCACCACCGCCGAGGACACCCCGGTTTCCGGCACCGTCACGGGTAACGACAGCACCAGCTCGGGCGGCGCCCTGAGCTTTGCCAAGGCCGGCGATCCGGCCCACGGCAGCGTGGTGGTCAATGGCGACGGCACCTACACCTACACCCCGGACGCCAACTGGAGCGGCGCCGACAGCTTCGACTACACCGTCACCGACGCGGATTCGGGCGAGTCCCTGACCCGCACGGTAACCGTAACCGTCACCCCGGCCGTGGATCTCACCGCCCTGGCCGACAGCATCACCACCGCCGAGGACACCCCGGTCAACGGCACCGTCGCGGCCAACGACAGCACCAGCTCGGGCGGCGCCCTGAGCTTTGCCAAGGCCACCGACCCGGCCCACGGCAGCGTGGTGGTCAATGGCGATGGCACCTACACCTATACCCCGGACGCCAACTGGAGCGGTGCCGACAGCTTCGACTACACCGTGACCGATGCGGATTCGGGTGAAAGCCTGACCCGCACCGTTACGATCACCGTGACTGCCGCGACCGACCTGGTGGCCGTCAATGACACCGCCACCACCAGCGAGGACACCCCGGTATCCGGCACCGTCGCGTCCAACGACAGCACCAGCTCGGGCGGCGCCCTGAGCTTCGCCAAGGCCAGCGATCCGGCCCACGGCAGCGTGGTGGTCAATAGCGACGGCACCTACACCTACACCCCGGACGCCAACTGGAGCGGCAGCGACAGCTTCGACTACACCGTGACCGACGCGGCTTCCGGCGAGTCCCTGACCCGCACGGTAACCGTAACCGTCACCCCGGTTGCCGACCTGGTGGCTGTGGCGGATACCGCCACCACCGCCGAGGACACCCCGGTCTCCGGCGATGTATCGGGTAACGACAGCACCAGCTCGGGCGGTGCCCTGAGCTTCGCCAAGGCCGGCGATCCGGCCCACGGCAGCGTGGTGGTCAATGGCGATGGCACCTACACCTACACCCCGGACGCCAACTGGAGCGGTGCCGACAGCTTCGACTACACCGTGACCGACGCGGCCTCGGGCGAGTCCCTGACCCGCACGGTAACCGTAACCGTCACCCCGGTTGCCGACCTGGTGGCTGTGGCGGATACCGCCACCACCGCCGAGGACACCCCGGTCAACGGCACCGTCGCGTCCAACGACAGCACCAGCTCGGGCGGCGCCCTGAGCTTTGCCAAGGCCAGCGACCCGGCCCACGGCAGCGTGGTGGTCAATGGCGATGGCACCTACACCTACACCCCGGACGCCAACTGGAGCGGCAGCGACAGCTTCGACTACACCGTGACCGATGCGGCCTCGGGCGAGTCCCTGACCCGCACGGTAACCGTAACCGTCACCCCGGTTGCCGACCTGGTGGCTGTGGCGGATACCGCCACCACCACCGAGGACACCCCGGTCTCCGGCGATGTATCGGGTAACGACAGCACCAGCTCGGGCGGCGCCCTGAGCTTTGCCAAGGCCGGCGATCCGGCCCACGGCAGCGTGGTGGTCAATGGCGATGGCACCTACACCTACACCCCGGACGCCAACTGGAGCGGCAGCGACAGCTTCGACTACACCGTGACCGACGCG
>NZ_JAJHPU010000027.1 GCF_020831405.1 Pseudomonas oryzagri
CACCTACACCTACACCCCGGACGCCAACTGGAGCGGCAGCGACAGCTTCGACTACACCGTGACCGACGCGGATTCGGGTGAAAGCCTGACCCGCACGGTGACCGTAACCGTCACCCCGGCCGTGGATCTGAGCGCTGCCCACGACAGCATCAGCACCGCCGAGGACACCCCGGTATCCGGCACCGTCGCGTCCAACGACAGCACCACCTCCGGCGGCGCCCTGAGCTTTGCCAAGGCCAGCGACCCGGCCCACGGCAGCGTGGTGGTCAATGGCGACGGCACCTACACCTACACCCCGGACGCCAACTGGAGCGGTGCCGACAGCTTCGACTACACCGTCACCGATGCGGCTTCCGGCGAGTCCCTGACCCACACCGTCACGATCACCGTGACCGCTGCGGTGGATCTCACCGCCCTGGCGGATACCGCCACCACCAGCGAAGACACCCCGGTCAACGGCACCGTTGCCAACAACGACAGCACCACCTCGGGCGGTGCCCTGAGCTTCGCCAAGGCCAGCG
>NZ_JAJHPU010000028.1 GCF_020831405.1 Pseudomonas oryzagri
GATCGACGTCAAGACCCACCACACCCTGCCGGACTTCATCATGAACCGCAGCGGCGTGTCCCTGCGTCCGGGCGACGGCATCATCCACAGCTGGCTGAACCGCATGCTGCTGCCCGACACCGTCGGCACCGGCGGCGACTCGCACACCCGCTTCCCGATCGGCATCTCCTTCCCGGCGGGCTCCGGCCTGGTGGCCTTCGCCGCCGCCACCGGCGTGATGCCGCTGGACATGCCCGAATCCGTGCTGGTGCGCTTCAAGGGCAAGATGCAGCCGGGTATCACCCTGCGTGACCTGGTGCATGCCATCCCCTACTACGCCATCCAGCAGGGCCTCCTGACCGTCGAGAAGAAGGGCAAGAAGAACATCTTCTCCGGCCGCATCCTCGAGATCGAAGGTCTGGAAGGCCTGACCGTCGAGCAGGCGTTCGAGCTGTCCGACGCCTCCGCCGAGCGTTCGGCTGCCGGTTGCACCATCAAGCTGCCGGAAGACGCCATCGCCGAGTACCTGAAGTCCAACATCACCATGCTGCGCTGGATGATCGGCGAAGGTTACGGCGATGCCCGTACCCTGGAGCGTCGCGCCCAGGCCATGGAAGCCTGGCTGGCCAACCCGCAGCTGCTGTCCGCCGACGCCGACGCCGAATACGCCGCCGTGATCGAGATCGATCTGGCCGACGTCAAGGAGCCGGTGCTGTGCGCGCCGAACGATCCGGACGACGCCCGCCTGCTGTCCACCGTCGCCGGTCAGAAGATCGACGAGGTGTTCATCGGTTCGTGCATGACCAACATCGGTCACTTCCGCGCCGCCGGCAAGCTGCTGGACAAGGTCAAGGGTGGCATCCCGACCCGTCTGTGGCTGGCTCCGCCGACCAAGATGGACGCCCACCAGCTGACCGAGGAAGGCTACTACGGCATCTACGGCAAGGCCGGCGCGCGCATGGAAATGCCGGGCTGCTCGCTGTGCATGGGTAACCAGGCCCGCGTGCAGACCGGTTCGACCGTGGTCTCCACCTCGACCCGCAACTTC
>NZ_JAJHPU010000029.1 GCF_020831405.1 Pseudomonas oryzagri
CACCAACGGCTCCCTGCTGACCGGCAGCTCCAGCGTCGACGGCCCGCTGTCGATCGCCAGCTTCACCCTGGCTGGCGAGGCCGGTCCGTTCGTGCTGGGCAGCGCCTATACCGTTACCGGCAAGGGCGAGCTCACCGTCAATGCCGACGGCAGCTACAGCTTCACCCCGGCCGCCGATTTCAATGGCAGCTTCCCGGTGATCAGCTACACCGTCACCGATGGCTCGGGCACGGACGACAGCTCGACCCTCACCATCGCCGTTACCCCGGCCAACGATGACTTCGCCGATGCCGACGAGACCCTGACCGTCGCCGAGGACAGCGCGGCCAGCACCGGCACCCTGCTGACCGGTACCAGCAGCGTCGACGGTGCGGTCGGCATCAAGGACTTCAGCATTGCCGGCGAAACCGGTCCGTTCGTGCTGGGCAGCGCCTACGTGGTGGCTGGTAAAGGCGAGATCACCATCAATGCCGACGGCAGCTATAGCTTCACCCCGGCGGCCGACTGGAACGGCAGCTTCCCGGTGGTCAGCTACACCGTCACCGACGGCTCGGGCAGCGACGACACCAGCACCCTGGCTATCACCGTCACCCCGGCCAACGACGACTTCGGCGATGCCGATGAGACCCTGACCGTTGCCGAGGACAGCACCGCCACCACCGGCACCCTGCTCTCCGGCAGCTCCAGCGTCGACGGCTCGCTGTCGATCGCCAGCTTCAGCATTGCCGGCGAGGCCGGTCCGTTCGTGCTGGGCAACGCCTATACCGTCGCCGGCAAGGGCGAGCTCACCGTCAATGCCGACGGCAGCTACAGCTTTACCCCGGCCGCCGACTTCAACGGCAGCTTCCCGGTGGTCAGCTACACCGTCACCGACGGCTCGGGCACCGACGACATCAGCACCCTCACCATCGCCGTCACCCCGGCCAACGACGACTTCACCGACGCCGACGAAACCCTGACCGTCGCCGAGGACAGCACCGCTACCAGCGGCAATCTGCTCAGTGGCAGCTCCAGCGT
>NZ_JAJHPU010000003.1 GCF_020831405.1 Pseudomonas oryzagri
GGGCCGACGGTATGCGAGCTGGACGGGCCGATACCGATCTTGAACAGGTCGAACACGCTGATGGCCATGGCGGACTCCTCAACCGATGACGCGGATTGGCGAGGATTGTCGGTGCTGGCGGCAGCCGGGAACTGTCCAGGTTCGACGCGAAAGTGTCCGCATTCGCCCCCGGCGGTTGTCCACAGGCCGGCGGCGGGAGTTGTGCACAGGGGCGGTGGACGGGGCTGTGCATAACGTGTCGGCAGCCGGCTGGGCGCCAGGCGTGACGCGGCTTGCCGAGGGTTGCGCAAATTTCGAGCGGTGGTCCGGGAGGCTCGCCCGACTGGTCACAGTTTCGGTGCGGCAGCCTGTGGACAAGGTGTGCGGCGATGGCGGCGGGCCAGGCGGGGTGCGGCTTGCGCGAGGTTGGCTATTTTTTGATCAGTAGCTCGGGCAGCGAGCGGCCACATGGCGCGCTGTGGACGAATGGCCGGCTGCCGCGGAGAAATCGCCCGACTGGTCACAGTTTCGGTGCGGCAGCCTGTGGACAACATGTGCGGCGATGGCGGCGGGCCAGGCGTGGTGCGGCTTGTGCGCGATTGGCTATTTTTTGATCAGTTGTTCGGGCGGCGAGCGGCCGCATCGCGCCTTGTGGACGAATGGTCGGCTGCGGCGGAAAATGCGGGCGACTGATCACAATTTCGGTGCGGCAGCCTGTGGACAACGTGTGTGGCGATGGCCGCAGGCCGGAGGCGGCGCGGATTGCGCGCGATTGACTGTTTTTTGTACAGTGGAGGGCAGGCGCCGCCCGGGGCGGCGCCTGGAGCCGGGGCTCAGAAGTCGATGGTCACGTCGCCCTTGGGCACGCTGCAGCACGACAGGATGTAACCCTCGGCGACGTCCTCGTCGGTGATCCCGCCGTTGTGCTCCATGCTCACCTCGCCGGACGTCTTGAGCACCTTGCAGGTGCCGCAGATGCCCATGCCGCAGGCCTTGGGGATATACAGGCCAACCTTGGCGGCGGCGGCGTACACGGTCTCGCCCGGGTTGACGTGGGCGCTCTTGCCGGTGGCGCTGAACTCCACCCGGTGCTGTTCGCTGGCCGGCACTGCCGCGGCTTCGGCCGCTTCGGCGGCGTGTTCCTGGGCTTCCTCGCGCACCTCGGCCGGGGTCGGGCCGAAGGCTTCCTCATGGTAGCGCTGCATGTCGAAGCCGTTGGCCTCGAGCAGGCGGCGCACCGCGCTCATGTACGGCGTCGGTCCGCAGCAGAACACCTCCCGTTCCATGAAGTCGGGGGCGATCAGCTCGAGCATCTTCTGGCTGAGGTAGCCGCGGTAGCCCGCCCAGGTCTCGCCGATCTCGTACTTCTCGCAGATCAGGTGCAGCTTGAAGTTCTCGATCCGCGAGGCCATGTGGCGCAGTTCGCGGTGGTAGATGATGTCCTTGGGCGTGCGCGCGCTGTGCACGAACACCATATCGACCTCGCCGTTGGTGTCGAAGAACCAGCGCGCCATCGACATCACCGGGGTGATGCCGACGCCGCCGGACAGGTACAGCACCTTGTCGGCGGGGAAGTCGATGGCGTTGAACTGGCCGACCGGACCGTGCACCGGCAGCTGGTCGCCTTCCTTGAGGTTGTCGTGCAGCCAGTTGGACACCTTGCCGCCGGGCACGCGCTTGATGGTCAGCGAGAAGCTGTAGGGCACCGAGGGCGAGCTGGAGATGGTGTAGGAGCGCATCACCGGCTGGCCGTCGATGGTCAGTTCCAGGGTGACGAACTGGCCGGGCTTGAAGAAGAACACCATCGGCTGGTCGGCCATGAAGCAGAAGGTGCGCACGTCGGCGGTTTCCTGGATCACCTTGACGCAGCGGACCAGATGGCGGCCGTTGGTCCAGGTCTGGGTACTGACCGGATTGAGGAAGTTGGACATGCTCACCTCTGCACGTTGGCTGTGATCGCCGCGATGGCGCGGGACTTTTTCTTGGCGGGGGAGAGCCAGCGGAGGCGCTCCGCCGCGCTCTGTTGAGGCGATTGTGCGCATGCCTCCGGCGGGCCATTTACCTGTCCGCGACATTCCGATGCTTATCGCGACCTGCCGGTGGCGCCTGGGGTGGGGGCGTCGGAAACGGATGCGGTCGTGTCGCGCATGAATAACGTCGCCAATGGTACCCCCCCCACACTTGGCTCCAGCCGAGCGAGAAGGTTTTCAAGCGCGCCGGCCCTCCTCCCCGCTGCGGCGGGGCCGCGTTCGGCGCCAAGCGGGAGGGACCGGTGGTGCGACCTTGCGTAGCAACCGTACAGCCACTTTCACCAGCCGGCCGGCGTGCCGGCAGAGGAGTCACCGATGGATGCCAAAACTAATCTGAGCCTGGGCGACGTGCTGGAGCCCGCCCGCAAGGCCACCGCCGAGATGCTGCAGACCCGCGACCACACCTTCTCGCTGCCGCAGCCGTTCTATACCGACGAGCGCGTGCACCAGATCGACCTGCAGGAGATCTTCTACAAGGAATGGCTGATCGCCGGCATGACCTGCGAGATTCCGGCCAAGGGCAACTACCTGACCCTGCAGATCGGCGACAACCCGATCATCGTCATCCGCGGCGAGAAGGGCGCGGTGCACGCCTTCCACAACGTCTGCCGTCACCGCGGCTCGCGCCTGTGCACCAGCGACAAGGGCAAGGTCGCCAAGCTGGTCTGCCCCTACCACCAGTGGACCTACGAGGTGGACGGCCGTCTGCTGTTCGCCGGCACCGAGATGGGCGCCGACTTCGACCTCAACGACTACGGCCTCAAGCCGGTCAACGTGAAGACCGCCGGCGGCTACATCTTCGTCTCGCTGGCCGAGAATCCGCCGGCGATCGACGACTTCCTCGCCACCCTGGCCCACTACCTCGAGCCCTACGACATGGAGAACACCAAGGTGGCGGTGCAGACCACCTTGCTGGAGAAGGCCAACTGGAAGCTGGTGATGGAGAACAACCGCGAGTGCTACCACTGCAGCGGTTCGCACCCGGAGCTGCTCAACACCCTGCTGGAGTGGGACGACGTCACCGACCCGCGTGCCACCCAGGAGTTCAAGGACCACGTGGCCGCCTCGGCCGCCGCCTGGGACAGCGAGCAGATCCCCTACGCCCACGCCAGCTTCGGCCTGCGCAACCGCATCGTGCGCATGCCGCTGCTCAAGGGCACCGTGTCGATGACCATGGACGGCACCCAGGGCAGCAAGAAGCTGATGGGCCGCATCAAGAACCCGGACCTGGGCTCGATGCGCATCCTGCACCTGCCGCACTCGTGGAACCACTGCATGGGCGACCACATCATCAACTTCACCGTGTGGCCGATCAGCGCCCAGGAGTCCATGGTCACCACCAAGTGGCTGGTGCACAAGGATGCCGTCGAGGGCGTCGACTACGATCCGGCGAACCTGCGCAAGGTGTGGGACGCCACCAACGACCAGGACCGTCGCCTGGCCGAGGAGAACCAGAAGGGCATCAACTCCAGCGCCTACCAGCCGGGCCCGTACTCGAAGACCTACGAGTTCGGCGTGATCAACTTCCTCGACTGGTACAGCGAGCGCATGCTGGACAACCTCGGCGCCGAGCAGCCGGCGCCGCACCTGCGTCAGGTCAACAAGTAAGGTTCAGGGCGGGGCCGCGGCAGGCGGCCCCGCGCTGTGAGTATTGGCCAGGAGCCGGGCCGCCCTCGTCGAGGGCGTGCCCGGCACACTGCGTTGGCGGCGCGAATGCACCGCTTTGGTGCGTTGTCGCGGAGCGGTCAGTGGCGGGTGTGCTGGTCGTAGCTGCCCAGACACTCGTGCAGCAGGTCGAGCAGCTCCAGGCCGACCCGCGCGCCGCGCTCGTGGCGCTCGGTCAGGTCGAGCACTTCCTCGCACAGCAGGTTGTGTTCCTCGACCAGCGTATCGATCGGCAGGCCCTGTTCCAGCACCGCTTCCTCGGCGCTGACCAGCGACTGCAGCAGGCCGCTCATCAACTGCGCCAGGCAGTCGCCGACCGACGCCGGCGAGCTGTCCTGACTCAGGCGCTCGCTCAGGTTCTGCGCCAGCTGGCCGAGCCAGCTGCGTTGCGCCTCCAGTACCGCGTTGCCGGTGAGTCCTTGTGCTTGCCAGGAAGTGAATACGGTCATGTCGAGCCCCTTGAGGTAGGTGACGATCGCCGCTGTGTCGCGGCTTGCTGAGGCGGTCGGGAAGTCTCCCGCCGCCGCTCGCCACCCCGGTGTCGGCCTCAGCGGCCGAGCCGCCGCAATTCGTCCGACTCGACGATCCGCACGCCGCGCCCTTCTTCCAGGGCCAGGCGCCAGAGCGCTCGAGCCAGGGCACACACCGAGATGGCACGCCATTTACCCAGCAAGAGACGTGCCATCGGCGAGGCGACTTGCTCGAGCAGCCGTTGCTGGCTGCGCTCGCCGAGCAGCACCGAGGGCCGCGCGATGGTCAGCTGCGGCCAGTCCTGGGCCTTGAGCGCCTCCTCCATCTCGCCCTTGACCCGGCTGTAGAACACCCGCGAATGCGGATCGGCGCCCAGCGAGCTGACCACCAGGAAGTGCCGGGCACCCAGGTCGCGGGCGCGCTGCGCGCAGGCGATCACCAGGTCGCGGTCGATGGTGACGAAGGCCGTCTCGTTGCTGTCCTGGGTGATCGGACTGCCCAGGCAGCAGAAGGCGGCGTCGACCGGCCCCTCCAGCTGAGGGAGGATTTCCAACAGATTGCCGCGCGGATTGTGCAAATGTGGATGAGCCGACAGCGGTCGCCGGGTGGGCGCCAGCACGCGCTGCACGGTGGGTTCGTTGAGTACGCGATCGAGCAGGTGCTCGCCGGTCAGACCGCTGGCGCCATAGATCAGCAGGTTGCGGGGTTTGTTGGTATGCGGCATGGCTGCTCGTTCTATTTATCTGGGGTGGTCGCCGTCACGGCGAGAAAGCGGCAATGGCTCTGGGCAGGGCGCCGCCACGGGATGCATTCAATCCAAGTGTAAACGGTGTGCACGCTTTTATAATGCCGCCGGGTTCATGGAGATACTGCGATGCTGTTGCGTGGAATTAGCTGGCTGGTCCTGTTCCAGCTGCTGGGCACGGGCCTCAACGTGCTGCTGTTGCCGATGCTGCCGGGGCCGATCCTCGGCATGCTGCTGCTGTTCGCCTTCCTGGTCTGGCGCGGCGAGGTGCCGGCGCCGATCGGCGAGGCCGGCGGCGCGCTGCTGCGCTACCTGCCGTTGCTGCTGGTGCCGCCTGCCGTGGGTCTGATGGCCTACGCCGAGGCGATCGCCGCCGATTTCTGGGCGCTGACGGCGACCCTGGTGCTGTCGCTGGTGTTGTCGCTGCTGTTCGCCGGCTGGCTGATGCAGAAGCTGATCGACCGTCAGCAACGCCGGGAGGGCGACGCATGAGTGGCTCGCTGACCGCCGCCGCCCAGGCGATCCTCCAGCATCCGCTGTTCGGCTTCGGCGTCACCCTGGGCGCCTACCAGCTGGCGCTGGCGCTGTTCGAGCGCACCCGCTGGGTGTTCCTGCAGCCGGTGCTGCTGTCGATGGCCCTGGTGATCGGCGTGCTGCTGCTGTGCGGCATCGACTACCCGCAGTATCGCGCCAGCGTCGGCATGCTCAGCGTGTTCCTCGGCCCGGCCACCGTGGCCCTGGCCATCCCGCTGTTCCTCAACCTCAAGCGCATCCGCCAGCTGCTCTGGCCGATCCTCATCACCCTGGCGCTGGCCGGCAGCCTGGCCACCGCGCTGGGCATCGGCTTCGCCTGGCTGCTGGGCGCCGACCACGTGATGCAGATGACCCTGCTGCCCAAGTCGGTGACCTCGCCGATCGCCATGCTGGTCGCCGAACAGCTCGGCGGCGTCGCCGCGCTGGCCGCGGTGTTCGTGCTGATCACCGGGGTGATCGGCGCGATCCTCGGTCCGGCGCTGCTCACCCGCATCGGCGTGCGCAGCCCGGCGGCGCGCGGCATGGCCCTGGGCCTGACCGCCCACGCGGTGGGCACCGCCCAGGCGCTGCAGGAGGGCGAGGAAACCGGCGCCTTCTCGGCGCTGGCGATGAGCCTGATGGGCGGCGCCACGGCCATCCTGCTGCCGCTGGTGGTGGCGCTGGTGGCCTGACCCGATCTGCGGCGCGACGTCCGTTCAGCCGCTACCGCCCGCCATCGCCGACGAACGCGGCGAGCAGGCCGGCGATCAGCAGCACGCCGAGCGGCATGCACCAGCCCAGCCGGCCCAGCGCCGGCAGCGGCGTGCGGCGCTGCACCAGCAGCAGGGCGAGGGCGCACAGGCTGCCGGCGAGCAGGGCGCCGGCCAGCCCGGCGGTCGGCCAGTGCACGCCCAGGCAGACCCGCGCGGCGGCGCTGGCCACCGCCGGCAGGCTGACCAGCAGCAGCCAGGCCAGGCGCACCCGCGCCGGCGCGCCGCGCCCGCCCAGCACCCCGAGCACCAGGCAGAAGGCGAACGCCGCCGCACTGTCGCCGCCGGGCAGGCTGAAAGCGTCCAGCGGCGGCAAGGGCGGCGGCGGATGGGCGCGGGCGATCAGCAGGGTGACGGCATGACCGGCCAGCGCGGTGCCGGCCAGCGTCAGGACGACGAACAGCAGCGCGCGCCACTGGCGCAGCGCGGCCAGCAGCAGGCCCAGCGCCAGCGCGGCGCCGAGCTGCACGGCGGGATCGCCGAGCTGGCTCACGCGCACCAGCCAGACGTCCAGGGCGGGCGTGCGCAGGCGCTGCGCCAGTTCCAGCAGGGTCTGGTCGAACAGCACGAAATGCCGCCAGCCGGCGAGCAGGGCGACCAGCAGCAGGCCGCCCAGCAGGGCCGCCAGCGCGGCGGCTTCGCGCCGTTCGCGCAGGCTGGCCTGGCCGACCAGGGCGAACAGCGCGAGCAGCGCCCCGATCAGCACGCCGGCCTGCCACCAGAAGCCCGCCGGCAGCGACAGGCGCAGCGCGGCGCCGGTCGTCCAGCCGGGCAGCAGATAGACGAGCGCCCAGCTGGCGGCGGCCACCAGGCTGACCGCGGCGAAGCGCGGCAGCGGCATGTCGAGCATGCCGGCCACGGTCGGCAGCATCGGCCGCAGCGGGCCGATGAAGCGACCGACCAGCAGGCTGGCGACCCCGTAGCGCTGGAAGTAGAACTCCGCCTGGGCCAGCCACTCCGGATGCCTGCGCAGCAGCGGCAGGTGGCGGATGTCCCGGTGGAAGCGCCGGCCGATGGCGTAGGACAGCGCGTCGCCGAGCAGGCCGCCGGCGTAGCCGAGCAGCAGGGTCTCGCCCAGGCCCAGCGCGCCGCTGCCGGCCAGCGCGGCGACGGCGAACAGCGCGACGGTGCCCGGCACCAGGATGCCGACGATGGTCACGCACTCGACGCAGGCGAGCAGCAGGATGGCCAGGCCCAGCCACTGTGGATGAGCGCTCAGCCAGGTGGTGACGGGGTTGAGCCACTCGCTCATGCGGGGCGTTCCGCGGCGGCGGACGGCGCCGCTCCGATCAGGTGGAAATCGCGGCCCTCGCGCTGGCCGCGGCGCAGCGGATTGCGCGTGCAGTGGCGGGCGTAGGCGGCATCGACGAAGCGGTACTCGAGATGCTCGTCGCGCCCCGGGGTGATGCCCAGGCGGGTGGTCCGCACGATCTGCGCCGGCCGCTCGCCGACGTCCTCGACGAAAAAGTGCCGCCAGTCGAAGCGCTTGCCGTCCCAGTCCGGCACCTTGAGGCCGAGGGCGCGGCACAGCAGGGTCTGCCCGGCGCACAGCTTCTCCGGCGGGCGCGGTCCGCCCCGGCTGTCGGGGTTGTTGGCCTGCATGCGCGCCAGCGCCGCGGCGCCGCTCGTCGCGTCCTGCCAGGGGAAGGCGGACTTGATCAGCACCGCGTTGCCGGGGCCGTGGGCGCTGAAGTTCAGCGAATCGCCGCCGCGCGCGTAGTACATGTAGATGTGCCCGCCATCGAGGAACAGCGCGCGGCGCTTGGGTGTGTAGCCGAGCGAGGCATGGCTGCCCTTGTCCGCCAGGTAGTAGGCCTCGGTCTCGATGATCCGCGCGCTCAGCCACAGCTCGCCGACCCGGTGACGGATCACCTTGCCGAGCAGTTCGCGGGCGACCAGGCAGGCGTCGCGGTCGAAGAAGGCGTCGGCGAGCGGGCGGGCGGCGGGCCAGGGCAGGCGGCGGTCGGGACTGGACATCGGCGCTCCATGACGACACGGTTCGGAGTGATGGTAGCAACACCCGGCAACGACCGGGATACTGCCATCCGCCTCCTTGCGCTGGGCGCAGGACGGCGGCGCGGCTATAATCGAGCACTTTTTCCGCAGCCGGATCGCCGAGACCATGACCGAGTCCGTACTCGATTACATGACCCGCCTGGGTCGCGCCGCGCGCGAGGCCTCGCGCGTCACCGCGCGCGCCACCACCGCGCAGAAGAACAACGCCCTGCTGGCCGCCGCCCGCGCCCTCGACGCCGCGCGCGAGGAGCTGATCCGCGCCAACGCCCAGGATCTCGACAACGGCCGCGCCCACGGCCTGGACGAGGCCATGCTCGACCGCCTGGCGCTGACCCCGGCGCGCATCGACGACATGATCGAAGGCTTGCGCCAGGTCGCCACGCTGCCCGATCCGATCGGCACCATCCGCGACATGCGCTACCTGCCCTCGGGCATCCAGGTCGGCAAGATGCGCGTGCCGCTCGGCGTGATCGGCATCATCTACGAGTCGCGTCCCAACGTGACCATCGACGCCGCCAGCCTGTGCCTCAAATCCGGCAACGCCACCATCCTGCGCGGCGGCTCCGAGGCGATCCATTCCAACCGCGCCATCGCCGCCTGCATCCAGCAGGGCCTGGCCGAGGCCGGCCTGCCGGCGGCCTGCGTGCAGGTGGTGGAAACCACCGATCGCGCCGCGGTGGGCCAGCTGATCGCCATGCCCGAGTTCGTCGACGTCATCGTGCCGCGCGGCGGCAAGAGCCTGATCGAGCGCATCAGCCGCGACGCCCGGGTGCCGGTGATCAAGCACCTGGACGGCATCTGCCACGTCTACATCGACCACGCCGCCGACGTGGACAAGGCCATTCGTGTCGCCGACAACGCCAAGACCCAGCGCTACGCGCCGTGCAACACCATGGAGACCCTGCTGGTCCACCGTGACATCGCCGAGCGCGTGCTGCCGCCGCTGGCCGACATCTACCGCGCCAAGGGCGTCGAGCTGCGTGGCTGCGCGGCGACCCGCGCGCTGCTCGGCGGCGACGTGCTGGAGGCCAGCGAGGAAGACTGGCACACCGAGTACAACGCACCGATCCTGTCGATCCGCGTGGTCGACGGCCTCGATGCGGCCATCGAGCACATCAACCACTACGGCTCGCACCACACCGACGCGATCATTACCGAGAACTTCACCGATGCGCGGCGCTTCCTCACCGAGGTGGATTCCAGCTCGGTGATGGTCAACGCCTCGACCCGCTTCGCCGACGGCTTCGAATACGGCCTGGGCGCCGAGATCGGCATCTCCACCGACAAGCTGCACGCCCGCGGCCCGGTCGGCCTGGAAGGGCTGACCAGCGAGAAGTACGTGGTGTTCGGCGACGGTCACGTGCGCGGCTGATGACTCGACGCATCGGTCTGCTCGGCGGCACCTTCGACCCCATCCACATCGGCCACCTGCGCGCCGCGCTCGAGGTGGCCGAGCAGTTCGCCCTCGACGAGCTGCGCCTGATCCCCAGCGCCCGCCCACCGCACCGCGGCACGCCGCAGGTGAGCGCGCAGGCGCGTCTGGACATGGTGCGCCTGGCGGTGGAGGGCGTGGCGCCGCTGACGGTCGACGACCGCGAGCTGTGGCGCGACAAGCCGTCGTGGACCATCGACACCCTGGAGTCGCTGCGCGCCGAACTGGGCGGCGAGGTCCAGTTGCTGCTGCTGGTCGGCTGGGACGCCTTCTGCGGCCTGCCGACCTGGCACCGCTGGCACGAGCTGCTCGACCACTGCCACCTGGTGGTGCTGCAGCGCCCGGACGCCGACAGCGAGGCGCCGGAAACCCTGCGCGACCTGCTGGCCGCGCGCAGCGTCGGCGATCCGCTGTCGCTCAAGGGCCCGGCCGGACAGATCGCCTCCGTCTGGCAGATGCCGCTGGCGATCTCCGCGACCGGCATCCGCGAGCGCCTGGCCGTCGGACGCTCGATCCGTTTCCTGGTGCCCGACGCGGTGCTGGCCTATATCAATGCGCACGGTCTGTACCGTGCCACCCCTTCGTTACAAGAGTGAACAATCGACAATGCAAACCGAACAACTGGTCCAGGTGGTCATCGACGCCCTGGAAGAACTCAAGGGTCAGGACATCACCACCATCGACGTGCGTGAGAAAACCAGCATCACCGACGTCATGGTGATCGCCACCGGCAGCTCCAGCCGCCACGTCAAGTCGCTGTGCGACACCGTGCTGGAGAAGACCAAGGAGCAGGGCGTGCGCCCGATCGGCAGCGAGGGCCTGGAGGCCGGCGAGTGGGGCCTGATCGACCTCGGCAACGTGGTGGTGCACGTGATGCAGGCCGCCACCCGCCAGTTCTACGACCTCGAGCGCCTGTGGCAGGGCGCCGAGCAGAGCCGCGCCCAGCACGCCGACGAATAAGCGGCCGGCATGCGCATCCGACTGATCGCCGTAGGCTCGCGCATGCCGCGCTGGGTCGAGGACGGCTGGCAGGAGTACGTCAAGCGCCTGCCGCCGGAGCTGACCCTCGAGCTGGTGGAGATTCCGCTCAATACCCGTGGCAAGAACGCCGACGTCGCCCGCCTGATCCGCCAGGAGGGCGAGGCGATGCTGGCGCGGGTGCAGCCGGGGGAGCGCGTGGTCACCCTGGAGGTCCACGGCAAGCCGTGGAGCACCGAGCAGCTGGCCGCCGAGCTGGACCGCTGGCGCCTCGACGCGCGCACCGTCAATCTGATGGTCGGCGGCCCGGAAGGGCTGGCGCCCGAGGTGTGCGCGCGCAGCGAGCAGCGCTGGTCGCTGTCGCCGCTGACCCTGCCGCACCCGCTGGTGCGCGTGCTGCTCGGCGAGCAGATCTACCGCGCCTGGACCGTGCTGTCCGGCCACCCGTACCACAAGTAGCCCCGCGCCCCGCCCATGCCGCAGCCGATCCAGCTCAAGGACCACGAACGCGACGCCCGCCTGGTGCGTGGTCGCGCCATCGTGGGCGCGATCTTCGTGCTGCTGCTGACCGGTGTGCTGATCGCCCGCCTGTTCTACCTGCAGGTGATCCAGTACGAGCACCACTCGACCCTGGCGGAGAACAACCGCATCCACGTGCAGCCGCTGCCGCCGACCCGCGGGCTGATCTACGACCGCAACGGGGTGATCATCGCCGACAACCGGCCGAGCTTCAGCCTGACCGTGAGTCGCGAGCGCGCCGGCGACTGGCCGGCGGTGCTCGACACCATCGTCCAGGTGCTCGAACTCGGCGAGGAAGACCGCGCGCTGTTCGAGAAGCGCCTGCGCCAGGGGCGCCGGCCGTTCGAGCCGGTGCCGGTACTGTTCGAGCTCTCCGAGGAGCAGATCGCCCGCATCGCGGTCAACCAGTTCCGCCTGCCTGGCGTCGAGGTGGTCGCCCAGCTGGTGCGCCACTACCCCGAGGGCGAGCACTTCGCCCACTCGGTCGGCTACGTCGGGCGGATCAACGAGCAGGAGCTGAAGAAGCTCGACCCGGTGGACTACAGCGGCACCCACCACATCGGCAAGACCGGTGCGGAGAAGTTCTACGAGGACGTGCTGCACGGCCAGGTCGGCTACGAGGAGGTCGAGACCAACGCCCGCGGCCGCGTGCTGCGCGTGCTCAAGCACACCGACCCGGTGCCCGGCAAGGACATCACCCTGTACCTCGACCTCAAGCTGCAGCAGGCCGCCGAGACGGCGCTGGCCGGCCGGCGCGGCGCGGTGATCGCCATCGAACCGGCGACCGGCGGGGTGCTGGCGATGGTCAGCCAGCCGAGCTTCAACCCCAACTTGTTCGTCACCGGCATCGGTTTCCGCGACTATTCGGCGCTGCGCGACTCCATCGACCGCCCGCTGTACAACCGAGTGCTGCGCGGCCTGTATCCACCGGGCTCGACGGTCAAGCCGCAGGTGGCGCTGGCCGGTCTGGACGCCGGGGTGGTCAATTCGGCCAGCCGGGTGTTCGATCCGGGCTACTACCAATTGCCGGGCAACAGCCACAAGTACCGCAACTGGAACCGCAGCGGCGATGGCTGGGTCGACCTCAACCTGGCCCTGGCGCGTTCCAACGACACCTATTTCTACGATCTGGCGCTCAAGCTCGGCATCGACCGCCTGCACAACTACATGAGCGCCTTCGGCCTCGGCACGCCGGTGTCCCTGGATCTTTCCGAGGAAGCCACCGGGCTGATGCCCTCGCGCGAGTGGAAGCGCATCAACCGCCGCCAGGGCTGGTTCCCCGGCGAGACGGTGATCACCGGCATCGGCCAGGGCTACATGCTGGTCACCCCGCTGCAGCTGGCCCAGGCCACCGCGCTGGTCGCCAACCGCGGCAAGTGGGTGCGCCCGCGCCTGCTCAAGGACGCCGACGGCATGAGCCCGGAGCAGCTGATGGCCGCCCACCTGCTGGAGGAGCGCGAGACCCCGCCGGACATCGTCGCCAAGAACCCGCACTACTGGGACCAGGTCACCCGCGGCATGATCGAGGTGGTGCACGGCGCGCGCGGCACGGCGCACAAGGTCGGCCTCGGCTCGCCCTACCTGATCGCCGGCAAGAGCGGCACCGCGCAGGTGGTGGCGATCCGTCAGGGCGAGAAGTACGACCGCAGCAAGGTGCGCGAGCGCCATCGCGACCATGCGCTGTTCGTCGCCTTCGCACCGGCCAACGACCCGAAGATCGCCGTGGCGGTGATGGTGGAGAACGGCGAATCCGGCTCCGGTGTGGCCGGACCGGTGGCCAAGCAGGTGCTGGACGCCTGGCTGCTCGACGAGCACGGCCGCCTGAAGCCCGAGTTCGCCCCGCCGCAGACCGCCGAGGTGCCCAGTGAGCAGTAATTTCGACCGCGTCCTGTCCAGCGACGACGTGCTGCGCCGCCGCTCGACCCTGCTGCAGCGCCTGCACATCGACGGCCCGCTGCTGCTGTTGCTGACCACCCTCGGCGTGGTCGGCCTGTTCGTGCTCTGGTCGGCTGGCGGCAAGCACTGGGGGCTGCTGTTCAAGCAGGCCACCTCGTTCGGCATCGGCCTCACCGCGATGATCGCCATCGCCCAGATCGAGCCGCGCTTCATGGCGCGCTGGGCGCCGCTGGCCTACGCCGGCGGGGTGCTGCTGCTGCTGGCGGTGGAGTTCGTCGGCTACACGGCGATGGGCGCCACGCGCTGGATCAACATTCCCGGGGTGATCCGCTTCCAGCCCTCGGAGTTCATGAAGCTGATCATGCCGATGACCATCGCCTGGTACCTGTCGGCGCGCAGCCTGCCGCCCAGCCTCAAGCACCTGGCGATCGCTCTCGCGCTGATCGGCGTGCCCTTCGCGCTGATCCTCAAGCAGCCCGACCTCGGCACCGCCATGCTGATCCTGGTGTCCGGCGCCTTCGTGCTGTTCATCGCCGGCCTGCGCTGGCTGTGGATCATCGGCGCGGCGGCGGCGGCGGTGCCGGTGGCGGTGGGCATGTGGTACTTCGTGCTGCACGACTACCAGAAGCAGCGCATCCACACCTTCCTCGACCCGGAGAGCGACCCGCTGGGCACCGGCTGGAACATCATCCAGTCCAAGGCGGCGATCGGCTCGGGCGGGGTGTTCGGCAAGGGCTGGCTGCTGGGCACCCAGTCGCACCTGGATTTTTTGCCCGAAAGCCACACGGACTTTATCATTGCCGTCCTCAGCGAGGAGTTCGGCCTGGTCGGCGTGTGCCTGCTGCTGCTGGTCTACCTGCTGGTGGTCGCCCGCGGCCTGGTGATCACCGCGCAGGCGCAGACCTTGTTCGGCAAGTTGCTGGCAGGCAGTATCACCCTGACTTTCTTCATCTACGTGTTCATCAACATCGGCATGGTCAGCGGACTGCTGCCGGTGGTGGGGGTGCCCTTGCCCTTCATCAGTTACGGCGGGACCTCGCTGGTGACGCTGATGTCCGGCTTCGGAATATTGATGTCGATCCACACCCATCGGAAGTGGATCGCCCAGGTTTGAGACTGCAGCTTTGAGACCGAGAGTGAAGAGCACGATGCACAGCCTGCGCGCCTGGGGGCGGCGGGGCATGGGCCGGATCGCCCTGGCGGGGTTGATCGCCTGCGCCGCGCCGGCGCTGGCCGGCGACTACCAGAACTCGCCGCAGCTCGACGCCTTCGTCGGCGAGCTGGTGCGCGACCACGGCTTCACCGCGCCCGAGCTGAACGCGCTGTTCGAGGGCGTCGAGCGCAAGCAGCCGATCCTCGACGCCATCGCCCGTCCGGCCGAGCGGGTCAAGCCATGGAAGGAATACCGGCCGATCTTCATCACCGAGGCGCGCATCAAGCAGGGCGTGGCGTTCTGGAGCCAGCACGCCGAGGCGCTGGCGCGCGCCGAGCGCGAGTACGGCGTGCCGGCGCAGGTGATCGTGGCGATCATCGGCGTGGAGACATTCTTCGGCCGCAACACCGGCAACTGGCGGGTGATGGATGCGCTGGCCACCCTCGGCTTCGACTACCCGCCGCGCGCCGACTTCTTCCGCAAGGAGCTGCGCGAGTTCCTCCTGCTCAGCCGCGAGCAGCAGGTCGATCCGCTGTCGATCACCGGCTCCTACGCCGGCGCCATGGGCCTGCCGCAGTTCATGCCGAGCAGCTTCCGCGCCTTCGCGGTGGACTTCGACGGCGACGGCCACATCGACATCTGGAAGAACCCGGTGGACGCCATCGGCAGCGTCGCCAGCTACTTCCACCGCCACGGCTGGGTAGCCGGCGACCCGGTGGTGACCCGTGCGCGGGTTTCCGGCGTGCGTTTCGCCGACGGCCTGACCGCGGGCCTGGAGCCGGTCAAGTCGGTAGCCGACCTGCGCCAGCTCGGCTGGGAGCCGCTCGACAAGGTGGACGAGACCTTCGCGGTGACCGCCTTCCGCCTCGACGGCGAGCAGGGCGACGAGTTCTGGATGGGCCTGCCCAACTTCTACGTGATCACCCGCTACAACCGCAGCGTGATGTACGCCATGGCCGTGCATCAGCTCTCGGTCGCGCTGCAGCAGCAGCGCCAGGAGTTGTGAGGATGAGAGGGAGCACTCTCGCGCCGCTGGCGCTGATCGCCGCCACCCTGCTGCTCGGCAGCTGCACCACCTCGCGGGCGCCGGTCAGCGAGGGGGGGGCGATTTCCGGGCCGGGCAACTACGCGCGCCCGCACAAGGACGGCGAGCCCTGGTGGGACGTCGACGTGTCGCGCATCCCCGACGCCGTGCCGATGCCGCACAACGGCGCGGTCAAGGCCACCCCCTACACGGTATTCGGCAAGCCCTACTACCCGATCCAGGATGCGCGCAGCTACCGCGCCACCGGCACCGCCTCCTGGTACGGCACCAAGTTCCACGGCCAGGCCACCGCCAATGGCGAAACCTACGACCTGTACGGCATGACCGCGGCGCACAAGACCCTGCCGCTGCCCAGCTTCGTGCGGGTGACCAACCTGGAGAACGGCAAGAGCGTGATCCTGCGGGTCAACGACCGCGGGCCGTTCTACTCCGACCGCATCATCGACCTGTCCTTCGCCGCGGCGAAGAAGCTCGGCTACGCCGAGGTCGGCACCGCGCGGGTCAAGGTCGAGGGCATCGACCCCTACCAGTGGTGGGCCCAGCAGGGTCGCCCGGTGCCGCTGGTGGCGCCGAGCGCCGCGCCGGTCGGCAACACCAACGGCAAGCTGCTCGCCCTGCCGGCGCCGACCGAGGTGCGCACCGTGGCGCAGCCGCCCGTCGCCCAGCTGGAGACCTACACGCCGCCGGTGGCGCAACATGCCGGCGCCGTGTCGCCGGTCGAGCTGGCGGTAAAAAAAAACGCTTCTGCACCAGCCGCTGGGCTGTATCTCCAGGTGGGCGCCTTCGCCAACCCGGACGCTGCGGAACTCCTCAAGGCCAAGCTGATCGGAGTGGTGGGAACTGCGCCGGTGTTTATCAGCTCGGTCGTGCGCAACCAGCAGATGCTGCACCGGGTGCGCCTGGGGCCGATCGACACTCAGGATGAGGTCCTGCAGCTGCAGGACACCGTGCGGCTGGCCAGTCTCGGCCAGCCCAAGCTGGTACGGCCGGACTGAGGCCGTGGCGGCAGTTGCAATGCCCGCAAGGGCCTGATTGACCTACTTTTCAGCATTTCGAGAGACGGATGAACATCACCACCTTCGTGCACCGCTTGTTCCTGCTGGTCCTGCTGGCCAGCGCGCCGGCCGCCTGGGCCGCCGACACGGTCGTCCCGGCGCCGCCGCAGCTGGCGGCCAAGGCCTACCTGCTGATGGATGCCGCCAGCGGCAAGGTGCTGGTCGAGCAGAACGCCGAGGAGCGCCTGCCGCCGGCCAGCCTGACCAAGCTGATGACCGCCTACATCGCCACCCTGGAGATCCGCAAGGGCAAGATCGGCGAGAAGGACCTCGTCACCGTCAGCGAGCACGCCTGGCGCAGCGGCGGTGCCGCTTCCGGCGGTTCGACCATGTTCCTGCCGCTCAACAGCCAGGCCACGGTGGACGACCTGCTGCACGGCATCATCATCCAGTCCGGCAACGACGCCAGCGTCGCGATGGCCGAGCACATCGCCGGCAGCGAGGACGCCTTCGCCGACCTGATGAACAGCACGGCGCAGACGCTCGGCATGAACAACAGCCACTTCATGAACGCCACCGGCCTGCCGAACCCGGAGCACTATTCCTCGGCCCACGACATGGCCAAGCTGGCCCGCGCGATCATCCACGAGGATCCGCAGCACTACTCGATCTACGCGCAGAAGGAGTTCCTCTGGAACAACATCAAGCAGCCCAACCGCAACCTGCTGCTGTGGCGCGACAAGACCGTCGACGGCCTGAAGACCGGCCACACCAAGGAAGCCGGCTACTGCCTGGTGGCCTCCGCGGTGCGTGACGGCCAGCGCCTGATCTCCGTGGTGTTCGGCACCAACAGCGAGCAGGCCCGCGCCGCCGAGACCCAGAAGCTGCTGACCTACGGCTTCCGCTTCTTCGAGTCCCGCACCTTCTACCAGAAGGGCACCGAACTGGCCCAGGCGCCGGTGTGGAAGGGCGCCGAGCGCCAGCTCAAGGCCGGCCTCGCCGAGGACCTGACCATGACCCTGCCGCGCGGCCAGATGGACAAGCTGCAGGCCAGCATGAGCCTGCAGCCGATGATCGTCGCCCCGGTCGCCGCCGGCCAGGAAGTCGGCAAGGTCGAGGTGCGCCTGGGCGACCAGGTGCTGCACAGCGCGCCGCTGGTGGCCATCGAGGCCGTCGAGGAGGGTGGTATCTTCCGCCGTGTGTGGGATAGTATCCGACTGTTTTTCTACGGATTGTTCAACTGATCCACTGACCTGAGGCGGGCGTCCCTACCGGGGGCGTCCGCATCGCGGACCACAAGTCCCCTGCGACCATGACCGATACCAAGACCCCCGATTCCGAAGTCCAGGCCCCGAAGATCGAATTCCCCTGTCACGGCTACCCGATCAAGGTGATCGGCGACGCCGGCGAAGGCTTCGCCGACCTGGTGATCGACATCGTCCGCCGCCATGCGCCGGACCTGGATGTCACCACTCTGACCATGCGCGACAGCAGCAATGGCCGTTTCGTCTCGGTGCAGGTGGCGATCCGCGCCACCGGCCTCGAGCAGCTGCAGGCGATCCACATCGACCTGCGCGCTACCGGCCGCGTGCACATGGTGCTTTGATGACCGCCCTGCGGGTGCGCGAGCTGGGCCGGCTGCCCTATGAGCCGGCCTGGCAGGCCATGCAGCGCTTCACCAACGAGCGCGGCCCCGACACCCCGGACGAGATCTGGCTGCTCGAACACGAGCCGGTGTTCACCCAGGGCCAGGCCGGCAAGGCCGAACATCTGCTGATGCCCGGCGACATCCCGGTGGTGCAGGCCGACCGCGGCGGCCAGGTGACCTACCACGGCCCCGGCCAGCTGATCGCCTACCTGCTGCTCGACGTGCGCCGCTCGGGCCTCGGCGTGCGCGAGCTGGTCAGCCGCATGGAGGCCAGCCTGGTCGCGCTGCTCGGCGAATACGGCATCGCCGCCTACGCCAAGCCCGATGCCCCCGGCGTCTACGTCGGCGCGGCGAAGATCGCCTCGCTCGGCCTGCGCATCCGCCACGGCCGCTCCTTCCATGGCCTGGCGCTGAATGTCGACATGGATCTCGCGCCCTTCGCCCGCATCAATCCCTGCGGTTATGCCGGCATGGCCATGACCCAACTCAAGGATCTGGCCACAGGGCCGATCGAACTCGCCGAAGTGCGTGCCGCGCTGGTTCGCCAGCTGGTCGGCCAGCTTGGCTACGCTGACTACGAAACCCTCACGGGAGGGCTGGAGCTGACATGAGTACTGTGGACAACTCGGCCAAGGGGCCGGCCAAGGTGGAAACCGGGGTCAAGCTGCGCGGCGCCGAGAAGGTGGCGCGCATTCCGGTGAAGATCATTCCCACCGAGGAGCTGCCGCGCAAGCCGGACTGGATCCGCGTACGCATCCCGGTTACCCCCGAGGTCGAGCGCATCAAGCAGCTGCTGCGCCAGCACAAGCTGCACAGCGTCTGCGAGGAAGCCTCCTGCCCGAACCTGGGCGAGTGCTTTTCCGGCGGCACCGCCACCTTCATGATCATGGGCGACATCTGCACCCGCCGCTGCCCGTTCTGCGACGTCGGCCACGGCCGGCCCAATCCGCTGGATGCCGACGAGCCGAAGAACCTCGCGGCGGCCATCGCCGACCTGCGCCTGAAATACGTGGTGATCACCTCGGTGGACCGCGACGACCTGCGCGACGGCGGCGCCCAGCACTTCGCCGACTGCCTGCGCGAGATCCGCGCGCTGTCGCCCAGCGTGCAGCTGGAAACCCTGGTGCCGGACTACCGCGGGCGCATGGAAATCGCCCTCGACATCACCGCCACCCAGCCGCCGGACGTGTTCAACCACAACCTGGAAACCGTGCCGCGCCTGTACAAGTCGTCGCGCCCGGGTTCGGACTTCGAGTGGTCGCTGGACCTCTTGCAGGAATTCAAGAAGCGCGTCCCCGGTGTGCCGACCAAGTCGGGGCTGATGCTGGGCCTGGGCGAGACCGACGAGGAAGTGATCGAAACCATGCAGCGCATGCGCGAGCACGAGATCGACATGCTGACCCTCGGCCAGTACCTGCAGCCCTCGCGCAGCCACCTGCCGGTGCAGCGTTTCGTCCACCCCGACACCTTCGCCTGGTTCGCCGAGCAGGGCGAGCAGATGGGCTTCAAGAACGTCGCCTCCGGTCCGCTGGTGCGCTCGTCCTACCACGCCGACCAGCAGGCCCACGGCCACAAGCTCTGAGTCCCCGGCAGGGCGGGTCAGCTCCCGCCCTGCATCTGCTCCCGCTGCAGCGCGGCGATCTGCCGGTCCTGCAGCCGGCTCAGAGCGAGCAGTCCCGCGCTGGCGCCGAGCAGCGCCCAGGCCATGTCGGCCTGGGTGTCCCAGGGATCGCCCTGGGTGCCGAGGAAGTCGACCGCGCCCCCGCTGGCGAGCAGCGCCACCCACCACTCGATCAGCTCGTAGACGGCGCTGATAGTCATCGCCACGCACAGCGCGAGAAAGGCCAGCATCTTGCCGCTGGCGACGAAGCGGCCGCGCAGCAGGATCTCGCGGGCGATCAGCGCCGGCACGAAGCCCTGCAGGAAATGGCCGAGCTTGTCGTAGGGATTGCGCGAAAGATCCAGCAGCTCCTGCACCCAGAAGCCCGCCGGCACCCGCGCGTAGGTGTGGGCGCCGCCGAGGATCAGCACCAGGGCGTGCATGGCGATCAGCAGGTAGAGCAGGTCGGTCAGCGGAAAGCGCCGGTAGGTGGCGAGCAGCAGCGGCGCTGCGATCAGCACCGGCGAGACTTCCAGCCACCAGGTGGCGCGGTCGTAGGGAGCGATGCCGGAGACCACCAGGGCGACCAGCACCGTCAGGCCCAGTGCCGCATGCAGGGTCGTATGGCGCATCGTCTTCTCCCTTGGCCGCTCGCCGCCACCTTAGCCCGTCGTGTCAGGCGCCGTCCATCGTCCGGCTGCGGGGCATGCCCGCGAGCTGCGTGGGGGGGGCGCCATGCGTACCTTCGGGTACCTGCGTTGCGCAGGGGGGGGCCAGGGCAAGCGCTTGAATCCAGCTTCCGCTCCGTAGGGGCGAATTTATTCGCCTTGACGAGATATTTCGGCGATTGAATTCGCCCCCACAGCGGATTGCCCCGGCTCGCCAGCCACTCGTGCGATTGCCCCGGGGCGCGCCCTGGCAGTGGCTCAGTTGTAGGCGAACTGCTTCTGGCGGTCGCAGCGCTTGAGGTCCACCGCGCCCACGTAGGGGTTGGCGTTGCCCTGCACGCAGGCGATGCGCTGGTTGCGCCAGCGTTCCCACTCGCTCACCGGGTACTGGCGGTTCCAGGCTTCGTACAGGCGCTGGTCCTGCTTGGACAGGCGCAGACGGTAACGCTCGCTCATGTACAGGTAGATGCGGGCGATGGCGCCGCGGCTGGCCTCGGCCGGCATGGCGGTGCGCTGCTTGAAGTCGACCACCACCGGGCAGGCGCCGTACTGGTTGGGCTTGGCGGTGAGCATGCCGAAGCCGAAGTTGCTGCGGTCGCCGTTCACCTCGCCGACGGCGGGCACCAGGTTATGCAGGTCGGCCTCCGCCTTGCTGAACAGCGGGTCGTTGCTGGTGCAGTTCTTGCGCCCGCCGTCCTGCCAGCACTGGCGCTGGTGGCCGATCACCCAGGCGGGGACCACGTGCTCCCACTCGATGCGCCCGGCGCGGTTGGCATTCTTGCGCGGCCGGTAGCCGCAGCTGTCCAGATCCACGCGGTTGCCCTGGTAGGCGCAGCCGCAATAGAAGTCCACGGGACGGTCGGCGTACAGCTTCCAGGCGATCTTCTTGGCCTCGCGGAAGGTGCGCGGGGCTTCGGCATGGACGGCAAGGGTGGGGAGAACGGCGAGCAGAAGGACGAGCAGGCGGCGCATGACGGATCTCGACTACGAACTGAGAGGCGCATCCATGCGGTTGCCGCCGATTCTACCGTGCCGGGGCAAAAAGTCAGTCGAAACAATTGCTTGCGAGCTGTTTGCAATGCCTGGACGATCCGCTGCAACGCCGAATGCATCCGCCATCGCGGCGATGTCAGGCGAATGAACTCGCCCCACAGGGGTATCCTGTCCGGGACCACCGCGCAGCGAGCCCGCCATGCTGGATATCTCCAATGCAGTCCACCTGCCCGACCATGAGATCGAGCTCAGTGCGATCCGCGCCCAGGGCGCCGGCGGGCAGAACGTCAACAAGGTGTCCAGCGCCGTGCACCTGCGCTTCGACATCCACGCATCGAGCTTGCCGGCGTTCTACAAGGAACGCCTGCTGGCGCTGCGCGACCAGCGCATCACCGCCGAGGGGGTGATCGTCATCAAGGCGCAGCAGTACCGCACCCAGGAACAGAACCGCGCCGACGCCCTGCAGCGCCTGGCCGAGCTGATCCGCAGCGTCGCCAAGGTGGAGAAGGCGCGCCGGCCGACCAAGCCGACCCTGGGCTCGAAGCAGCGCCGCCTGGAGGGCAAGAGCAAGCGCGGGGCGATCAAGGCCGGGCGGGGCAAGGTCGATTACTGAGGCTTGCGGCTGAGCGTGCTCACGCCCCTGCCTGGCTGGCCAGTCCGGAGCGCTTCCCCTCCCTGGGCGCCGGAGCGGCGGCGCCGCCAGCGATTTCTGCGCGAATGAAAAACGCCCCGGGCCTGGCGGCGCGGGGCGTTGGGGTTGCTACGCTGGCGCGGCTTACGCCGCCTGCGCCTCGCTCTGGCGCAGGGCGCGGTTCAGCGCGCTGAACAGGGCGCGGAAGCTGGCGGTGGTCAGGTTGCCGTCGATGCCGGCGCCGTGCAGCGGACGGCCGCCGTCGACGCGCAGTTCGATGTAGGCCGCGGCCTTGGCGTTGCTGCCGCCGCCGATGGCGTGCTCGCTGTAGTCCATGATTTCCACGGCGACCGGCAGGGCGGCGACCAGCGCCTCCAGCGGGCCGTTGCCGGTGCCGCGCAGCTGCTGCACGGCGCCGTCCTGCTCGACTTCCACCTCGACGCTGGTGATGCCGTTCTCCTCGTGCAGGCGATGGCCCTTGAGGGCGAAGGTCGCCGGACCGTTCAGGTATTCCTCGACCAGCAGGTCGTGGATCTGCCGCGCGCTCATCTCCAGGCCGTGGCGGTCGGTCTCGCGCTGCACCACCTGGCTGAATTCGATCTGCATGCGCCGCGGCAGGCTGATGCCGTATTCCTGCTCGAGCAGGAAGGTGATGCCGCCCTTGCCGGACTGGCTGTTGACGCGGATCACCGCCTCGTAGCTGCGGCCGATGTCGGCCGGGTCGATCGGCAGGTAGGGCACTTCCCAGACGCCTTCCGGGTCCTGCTGGGCGAAGCCCTTGCGGATCGCGTCCTGGTGCGAGCCGGAGAAGGCGGTGTGCACCAGGTCGCCGACGTAGGGATGACGCGGGTGCACCGGCAGCTGGTTGCACTCCTCGACCACCTTGCGCACGCCGTCGATGTCGGAGAAGTCCAGCTCGGGGTCGACGCCCTGGGTGTACATGTTCAGCGCCAGGGTGACGATGTCGACGTTGCCGGTGCGCTCGCCGTTGCCGAACAGGCAGCCTTCCACGCGGTCGGCGCCGGCCAACAGGCCCAGCTCGGTGGCGGCCACGCCGGTGCCGCGGTCGTTATGGGTGTGCAGGCTGACCAGCACGCTGTCGCGCTTGGCGACGTGGCGGCAGAACCACTCGATCTGGTCGGCGTAGACGTTCGGGGTGGCCGCCTCGACGGTCGCCGGCAGGTTGAGGATCAGCTTGTTGGCCGGGGTCGGCTGGAACACCTCGATCACCGCGTTGCACACCTCGACGGCGAACTCCGGCTCGGTGGAGCTGAAGATCTCCGGCGAGTACTCGAAGCCCCATTGGGTTTCCGGATGCTCCGCGGCCAGGCGCTTGATGATCTGCCCGGCATTGACGGCGATCTGGATCACGCCGGCCTTGTCCTGGTTGAAGACGATGCGGCGGAAGCTCGGCGCGGTGGCGTTGTAGTAGTGGACGATGGCCTTCTTCGCGCCCTTGAGCGACTCGAAGGTGCGGGTGATCAGGTCCTCGCGGGCCTGGGTCAGCACCTGGATGGTCACGTCGTCGGGGATATGGCCGTCCTCGATCAGGGTGCGCACGAAGTCGAAGTCGGTCTGCGAGGCGGACGGGAAGCCCACCTCGATTTCCTTGACGCCCACGGCGACCAGGCACTGGAAGAAGCGCAGCTTCTTGTCGGCATCCATCGGCTCGATCAGCGACTGGTTGCCGTCGCGCAGGTCGGAGGACAGCCAGATCGGCGCCTTGTCGATCACCTTGCTCGGCCAGGTGCGGTCGGGGATGTCGATCTGCGGGAAGGGGCGGTACTTGCTCGACGGGTTCTTCAGCATGGGCATGGCGAATTCCTTGAAAAGGGGAGGCCGCAGGACGGCAGGCAATACGGGCGGGACGGGCGCGGATTCAGGGCCGCAGTCGCGGGCTGACCAGGCGCAGGCTGAGGTATTGCCGCTGCAGGATGAGGGTGTGGGAAGCGTTCATGGCGCCAACCCTAGCGTTCGCTGCGCATTAATGGCAAGCATTGTCTGAAAATTGGTGTTTTCAGCTAATCGTCAACAATTTATGGATTTTTGTGCTGATAATGGCTGGGTTTGTTTGACATTCTTGCGTGGCCGTCTTTGCCGGCCATGGTCTGCCGTGTGGCGACTGCGCGGCGCCGTGTCGCACTAGGTGAGCGCGGGGTGCTGTGCGATCATCCCGGCCGCTTTGGGCGGCATGGCCGTCCCATTCATCATTCAGGGAGGCGGCATCGGGTGATTCGGCAAGGGCGCATGCGTCTGGCAGCCTGGCTTGGCCTGTTCGCCCTGCTCATGGCGTTCGCCGGTCCGCTGTTCTCGCAGTTGCGGGCGCTGGACAGCCTGCCGCTGGCGCTGATCGACCTGCAGGCCCTGCACTGCGCCGAAGGACAATCCCTGCCGGGCCCTCTCCTGGCCGATGACCAGGGGCCGCCGCAGTGGGTGCAGGGCCTCGAACAGTGCGGCTACTGCAATCTGCTGGCGCACACGCCTTCGCTGCCGCCCAGCCTGCAGCTGACCCTGCCGGCGCCTTCCAGCCAGGTCCACCAATACCTGCCGCCGGCGCAGAGCCTGCCGCAGGCGCCGCCGGCCAGTCGCCAGCCCCGCGGTCCCCCCTCCCTCCACGCCTGAAATCCGTCCTGAACCAGCTCGTCTGCCCGTGCCCGTGCCCGTGCGCGCCTGCGTGACGACCTGCAGTCTGTCTTTTTGCGTGGAATCCATCCATGTCCGTTTTCTCTCGTCCGTCCCTGGCGCCGTCGCGCCAGTCCCGCCCGTTCGCCCTCGCATCCTTCCCGCGCCGCTGGTGGCCGGCGCATGCCGTGCTGCTCGGCGCCCTGGCCATGCCGCTGCACGCCGCCGAAGTGGCGAGCGGCGAAGCCACCGATGCCGAAGAGGTGGCGCCGCTGGTGGTGACCAGCGTGGCGCCCCAGTCGCCGCTGACCGTGGTCACCAACCCCAGGCAGCCGCGCCAGCCGGTGCCGGCCAGCGACGGCGCCGACTACCTGAAGACCATCCCCGGCTTCGCCGCCATCCGCAACGGCGGAGTCAACGGTGATCCGGTGTTCCGCGGCATGTTCGGCTCGCGCATCAAGCTGCTCAGCAACGGCGGCGAGATGCTCGGCGCCTGTCCCAACCGCATGGACTCGCCGAGCTCCTACATCAGCCCGGAGAGCTACGACCGCCTGACCGTGGTCAAGGGCCCGCAGACCGTGCTGTGGGGGCCGGGCGCCTCGGCGGCCACCGTGCTGTTCGAGCGCGAACCCGAGCACTTCGACCGGCCCGACTGGCGCCTGAACACCAGCCTGCTGGCCGGCTCCAACGGCCGCTTCGACCGCAGTATCGACGCCGCCGCCGGCAGCCGGGACGGCTATGCGCGGCTGCTGGCCAACCGCTCGCAGGCCGACGACTACGCCGACGGCAACGGCGATACGGTGCCCTCGCGCTTCGACAAGTGGAACAGCGACCTGGCGCTGGGCTGGACCCCGGACGCCAACACCCTGCTGGAGCTCACCGCCGGCAAGGGCGACGGCGAGGCGCGCTACGCCGGGCGCGGCATGGACGGCAGCCAGTTCGCGCGCGAGAGCCTCGGCCTGCGCTTCAGGAAGAGCTACATCGGCGAGGTGTTCCACGGCATCGACGCCAATGTCTACTACAACTACGCCGACCACGTGATGGACAACTTCCGCCTGCGCGAGCCGGACCCGAGCGCCGGCATGGCGATGATGCGCAACCCCATGGCCAGCAACGTCGACCGGCGCACCCTCGGCGGGCGGGTCGCCGGCACCTGGCGCTGGGACGCGGTCGAGCTGGTCGGCGGCGTCGACGCCCAGCGCAGCGAGCACCGCAAGCGCGCCTCGAGCTTCAACATGATGAGCGGCAGCTACACCGACGCCGACCGGTTCCCGTGGAGCAAGGACGCCGATACCCACAACTACGGCCTGTTCGGCGAACTGACCTGGAAGCTCGACCGCGACCAGCGCCTGGTCGGCGGCGCGCGCCTGGACCGCGCCGAGGCCCACGACTATCGGCAGAGCTTCACCAGCCACAACCCGATGACCATGAAGAGCGAGACCTGGGCCAACCCCAGCGCCGACGAGGCGCGCCACGACACCCTGTACAGCGGCTTCCTGCGCTACGAACAGGATCTGCAGGTCATGCCGGCCACCTGGTACGCCGGTGTGGGCCACAGCGAGCGTTTCCCCGACTACTGGGAGCTGTTCTCCGCCAGCGCCGGTCCGGTGGGCAGCATCCAGGCCTTCGAGACGGTCAGGCCGGAGAAGACCACCCAGCTGGATCTCGGTATCCAGTACCGCCGGGGGCCGCTGGAAGCCTGGGCCTCGGCCTACGCCGGGGTGGTCGAGGACTACATCCTGTTCGACTACGTGCCGGGGATGATGGCCGGCATGACCCGCACCGTCGTGGCCAACGTCGATGCGCGCATCGCCGGCGCCGAGGCCGGTGTGGCCTGGCGCTTCACGCCGAACTGGAAGGGCGACGCGACCCTGGCCTACGCCTGGGGCGAGAACACCTCGGACGACCGCGCCCTGCCGCAGATCCCGCCGCTGGAGGCGCGCCTGGGGCTGACCTACGAGCGGGGCAACTGGAGCACGAGCGGCCTGTGGCGCCTGGTGGCGGCACAGACGCGCATCGCCGAGAACCAGGGCAACGTGGTCGGCAAGGACTTCGCCGAGAGCGCAGGCTTCGGCGTGCTGTCGTTCAACGGCGCCTGGCGGGTCAACGAGAGCCTCAAGTTCAGCGCCGGCGTCGACAACCTGCTGGACAAGGCCTACGCGGAACACCTCAACCTGGCCGGCAACGCCGGCTTCGGCTTCCCCGCCGAGACCCGCGTCAACGAGCCGGGGCGAACCTTGTGGACGCGGGTCGACCTGAGTTTCTGAGTCCAGTTGTCGCCATGCCGTCCGGCTACAACGCGGAAGGGGGGAAGCGGTAGGGTGGACAACTCGCGCCAGCGATTGTCCACCGTCGGGGGCACGGAGGGGCGGTAGAAGATCGCCGCGCGAGCCTTCTGCCCTACGGTGCCGGGGATGCCGGGGCGGCGCGCTCGTTCAGGGGGCTGTGGTCTGCCCGCCGGCCTCGGCCGCCGGCGTCCGCCACTCGCGCAGCTCGGCGCCGCTCGGGTGCTGGAACACGCGCAGGCCGAACTCCGGGAGGATCGCCAGCAGGTGGTCGAAGATGTCCGCCTGGATGCGCTCGTAGTCGGCCCACGCGGTGGTGGCGGTGAAGCAGTACAGCTCCAGCGGCAGGCCGGTGGCGGTTGGGGCGAGCTGGCGCACCAGCAGGGTCATGTCCTGGCGGATGTACGGATCCTGGCGCAGGTAGTTTTCCACGTAGGCGCGGAAGGTGCCGAGGTTGGTCAGGCGCAGCCGGTTGAGCGGCGCGGCGCCCTGCTCGAGCAGGCGCCGGTTCCATTCCTCCAGCTCGTCGCGCTTGTCGTTCAGGTAGTCGCGCAGCAGGGCGAAGTGGTGCAGGTGCTCGATCTGCGCGACATCGATGAACTCGACGCTGTTCTGGTCCAGGAACAGGCTGCGCTTGATCCGCCGGCCGCCCGACTCGTGCATGCCGCGCCAGTTCTTGAACGGATCGCTGATGAAGCGCTTGGTCGGGATGCTGGTGATGGTCTTGTCCCAGTTCTGCACCTTGACGGTGTGCAGGGCGATGTCGATCACGTCGCCGTCGGCGTTGAGCTGCGGCATCTCGACCCAGTCGCCGACGCGCAGGATGTCGTTGGAGGAGATCTGCACGCTGGCCACCACGGACAGCAGGGTGTGCTGGAAGATCAGCATCAGCACCGCGGCCATGGCGCCGAGACCGGACAGCAGGATCAGCGGCGAGCGGTCGACCAGCGTGGCGATCATCAGGATGCTGGCGAGGGTGTACACCGCGATTTCCATCACCTGCAGGTAGCCCTTGATCGGTTTGAGGTGGGCGTCCGGGCGCTGCTCGTAGAGGCGGTTGGCCTGCTTGAGCGCGCCGCCGATGGCCAGGGCGATGGTCAGGACGATGAAGGCGCGACAGACGTTCTCCACCACGGTGACCACGACGCCGGGCAGGCCGGGGACCAGTTCCGCCCCGCCGGCGAGGATCAGCGCCGGCACGATGTTGGACAGGCGACGGACGATGCTGTGTTCGTAGCTGGGCAGGTGGCGCCCCAGCGCCGTGGCGCTCAGGGTGCGGTGCAGGGCGCGCGCCAGCAGGTGCTTGACCAGCCAGTTGGCCAGCCAGGCGATGCAGCCCAGCAGCGCGGCGCTCAATATGGTGTACAGGTAGGGGCGGGTCTGCAGCCAGTCGAGGGCCAGAGCGAGTTCGGGCATGCGCTACTCCTGATCGCCGGACGTGAGCAGCCGTCATGGCGCTCCCGGAAGGTGCCTCAGGTGCAGCTTAGCCGGCGTGGCCGGGCTCGCGAGTATCGCCGCTCAGGGGCGGAAGGCGCCGATGAAGATGCTCGGGTCGACCCGCGCATCGTTGAGGCTGACGTTCCAGTGCAGATGCGGGCCGGTAGCGCGGCCGGTGGCGCCGACCTTGCCGAGCACCGCGCCGCGCGCCAGCTCGTCGCCGACCTTCACGCCGATCTGCGACAGGTGGCAGAACATGCTGATCAGCCCCTGGCCGTGGTCGACGAACACGGTGCGGCCGTTGAAGAAGTAGTCGCCGACCAGGATCACCCTGCCTGCCGCCGGTGCCTTGACCGGCGTGCCGGCCGGCACGGCGAAGTCGAGGCCCGAGTGCGGGTTGCGCTCCTCGCCGTTGAAGAAGCGGCGCAGGCCGAACGGACTGGACAGCGGCCCGGCGACCGGCTTGTCGAACAGCAGGTTGCTCGGCTGGCGCGCGCTGAACTGGCGGTAGGCCGCGGTCTGCTCGGCCAGTTCGCGGTCGATGCGCTTGAGGTTGGCCGGGCTGGGGTTGACCTGCTCCTTGTTCTTCAGGGTGATGTATTGCTGCTGGTAGTCGCGATCGCCCACCGTGAAGCTCAGTCGGCGGCCGTCGTCCAGCTCGATACGCTGCTCGCCCGGTTCGACGGTCAGCGGCACTCCGACCACGGCGAGCCAGCGCTGGCCGTCCTCGCGCACCACCAGCACCGGCTTGTCCTGGAAGCGGGCGGCCGGTCTGGAGGCGGCGTCGCCGAGGTCGACCACCGCCACTCCGCCGGGCACCGGCTTGTCCAGCAGGCGCGACAGGAAGCCCTCGGCCAGGGCCAGCGGCGCGGACAGGGCGAGAAGCAGGGCAAAGAGAGGGCGGAACGGTCGGAGCATGGCGGGGAGGCGAAGCAGGAGGAAAGGGCGCCCCTCCGCAAGCGGAGGGGCGCGGGCAGTCAGTGCTGCTTGCGCGGCACCGACTTGAGCAGCTCGGTCGGCGGCATCTCGCACTGGATCTTGCGGCCGATCAGCGCCTCGATCGGCGGCAGGGCGAAGGCGTCGTCCTCGCCGGCGAAGCTGATCGAGGTGCCGCTGGCGCCGGCGCGGCCGGTACGGCCGATGCGGTGCACGTAGTCGTCGGGGTCTTCCGGCAGGGTGAAGTTGATCACGTGGCTGACGCCGTCGACATGGATGCCGCGGCCGGCCACGTCGGTGGCCACCAGGACGCGGATCTTGCCCTCGCGGAAGCCTTCCAGCACCTTGATGCGCTTCTGCTGCGGCACGTCGCCGGACATCTGCGCGGCGCTGATGCCGTCGCGGGTCAGGCGCTCCTCGATGCGGCGCACCTGGTCCTTGCGGTTGGCGAACACCATCACCCGCTCCCAGTTGTTCTGGCTGACCAGGTTGTACAGCAGCTTGTACTTGTCGGCCTCGGACACCGCGTAGACGTGCTGCTCGACGGTGTCGCTGGCGACGTTCTCCGGCTCGATCTCGACGATCGCCGGGTTGACCGTCCACTGCTGGGCGAGGTTCATCACGTCGTCGGTGAAGGTGGCGGAGAACAGCAGGGTCTGCCGCTCGCCCTTGTACGGGGTCTGGCGGATGATCTGCCGCACCTGCGGGATGAAGCCCATGTCGAGCATGCGGTCGGCCTCGTCGAGGACCATCACCTCGACCATGTCCAGGTGCACCTCGCCGCGCTGGTTGAAGTCCAGCAGGCGGCCGGGGGTGGCGACCAGGATGTCGCAGTAGCGCGACTCAAGCTGCTTGAGCTGCTTGTCGAAGTCCATGCCGCCGACGAAGCTCATCACGTTCAGACCGCTGTACTTGGTCAGCTCCATGGCGTCCTTGGCGATCTGCACCACCAGCTCGCGGGTCGGCGCGATGATCAGCGCGCGCGGCTCGCCCATGTAGCGCTCCTTGGGCGGCGGGGTGATCAGCAGCTGGGTGATGGTGGAGATCAGGAACGCGGCGGTCTTGCCGGTGCCGGTCTGCGCCCGGCCGATGGCGTCGCGGCCGCGCAGGGTGTGGCCGAGCACCTGGGCCTGGATCGGCGTGCAGTAGGGGAAGCCGAGGTCGTGGATGGCATGCATCAGGCGCGCATCCAGGTTGAAGTCGTGGAAGCGGGTCTTGCCTTCGGCCGGCTCGACCACGAAGTCCTCGAGCTTCCAGTTGTCCACCTTCGGCTTGCGCGGAGCACGCTCGCGGCGTGGTTTGGCGGTCTTGGCCGGGGCTTCGGCGCTCTTTTCGCTCTTTTCGCTTTTTTCGCTTCTTTCAGTCTTTTCGCCGCGCGGCTTGGTTTCGCCGCTCTTCTCGGCGCGGGGCTTGTCGTTGCGCGGCTTGCGTGCGCGCTCGCCATCGCCGCGCTCGGCCGGGCGCTTCGCCTCGGCGGCCGCGAGGGCAGGTTCGACGCGGCCGTCGGCGGCGCCTGCGGATGCGCCAGCGACGGGGCTGGCGGTCTGGTTGGCCTGTTCGGCGTCTTTGTTGAAGATTTTCTTGAGTGCCTTGAGCACGGTGATCTCGATCTGGATGGGAAAGATACAGATTGCAGTGTAAAGCAAGATGTCGGCAGGGCGAAGCCGCGATACGGCTTCGCTGGGGTTTGCCGCTCGATCGGCGGTTTTTTCCCGCCGTGGGCCGTCAGCTTCGCCGGCGCCGGCCGGCGCGCGCTCAGTGGCTGAAGCGCTCGGCCAGCCAGCGGGCGATGTCGCGGGCTTCCTCGTCGCACACTTCGTGGCCCATCGGGTAGCTGCGCAGGGCCACCGCCACGCCGCGTTCGGCCAGCCAGTCGTGGGCGCGCTGACCCAGAGCCAGCGGCACGACGTCGTCGTGGCGACCGTGCAGACAGAGGACCGGGTGCTCCTTCTGGATCGCGCCGAGCTGGTCGTCGTCCGCGAAGGTCGGCGCGTAGGTGGACAGCGCCAGCACGCCGCCCAGTTCGCCGGCCCAGCGGCGGAAGGCCGCGTGCAGCACCACCGCGCCGCCCTGGGAGAAGCCGGCGAGGACGATGCGTCGCGCCGGGATGCCGGCGGCCAGTTGCGCCTCGATCAGCGCCAGCACTTCGCCCGCGGACTCCTCGAGCTGGGCGACGTCGATGGCGCGCTCGGGGGCCATGGCGAGGATGTCGTACCAGGACGGCATGCTCCAGCCGCCGTTGATGGTCACCGGGCGACTCGGCGCCTGCGGCAGCACGAAGCGCACACCGTGCAGCACGCGCTGCAGCGCCTCGGCCAGGGGCTGGAAGTCGTAGCGGTCGGCGCCGAGGCCGTGCAGCCAGATCACGCAGGCGCGGGCCGGTTCGGCGGGTTCGAGGGTCAGCGGTTGGCGATCGTCCATCGTGGTTCCGTGGTGTCGGGCAAGAGTCTGCAGCGCGAGGGGGAGGCGCTGCCGCGGCTTTGGCGCCGGGCGGACGGCTGCCCGGAGCAGGTCGATTATCACCACTTGCGCCAGACTGTGCATCCGACCCATGACGGTTCCGTGGAGGAAGTCGATAATTCGGCCTTTTTCCACAGGAGTGGGCGATGGTCGACGCCGACAGGCCCTGGTTCGTCTATCTGGTGCGCGCCGTCAACGGCGCGCTGTACTGCGGGATCAGCGACGACCCGCAGCGGCGCTTCGTGGTGCACCAGAGTGGCAAGGGCGCACGTTTCTTCCGCAGCAGTCCGGCGCAGGCGCTGGTCTATGTGGAGGCCTGCGCCGGCAAGGGCGCGGCACTGTCGCGCGAGCGGGCGATCAAGCGCCTGGGCAAGCCGGCCAAGGAACGGCTGGTGAGCGAGTGGGTGGCAGCAGAGCCTGATCCTTGTAGGGTGGGTTAGCCGCAACGAGGCGTAACCCATCAACCGGCCCCCAGGCCGGTCCATTGCGATGCCTGGCGGCATCGATGGTGGATAACGCCGCTGCGCGGCTAACCCACCCTACGCCCTACGGGTGCGTATTCAGGCCCGCTCCAGTTCGTCGAGGCCGAACGGCAGCGGCGGGGTCGGCCAGTGCTGGTCGAGGCGTTCGAACTCGCGGGCGACCAGGCTGGCCAGCAGCAGGTCGCGCAGCCACTTGTGGTTGGCCGGCACCAGCTGCCAGGGCGCCTGCGGGCGCTGGCTGGCGGCGAGGATGCCGGCCCAGTGCGCTTCGCGCTGATCGAACTGGCGGTGCGCCGCGAGGTCCTCGGCGGCGAGTTTCCAGTGCTTGCGCGGATCGAGCAGGCGCTTGCGCAGACGTGCCTTCTGCTCGACGCGGGAAATCTGCAGGTAGACCTTGAGCAGGCGGATGCCGCGTCCGGCCAGCTCATCCTCGAAGGCCGCCAGCTGCGCCAACCGTCCGGCAATGTCCGCGGCGGCGATAAAGCCGTCGAACAGGTCGTAGGCCACCCCCTCGTAGGGCGTGCGGTTGAACAGCACGATCTCGCCCGGCGCCGGCAGGCAGCGCCGGTAGCGGGCGAGGAAGCCCTCGGCGCGCTCGGCCGCGCTGGGCTGGCGAAAGGCGTGCACCGTCAGGCCCTGCGGGTCGAGGCCGCTGAACACCCGGCGGATGGCGCCGTCCTTGCCCGCGCAGTCCGGACCCTGCAGCCAGACCAGCAGCGCCTCGCGCCGGCGCGCCCTGAGCAGCGCCTGCTGCTCGCCCAGCCAGGACTTGAGCGCCTCCAGCCGGGCCCGCGCGGTGTCGCGGTCGAGGCCGCAGCGGCGCTCGGCATCGGCGCCGAGCGGCGCCAGCGGATCGCCCAGGCAGGCGTCGAGCAGGGTGTCGGGCAGGCGGAGCATGGCGGGTTCTCCGTGCGGGTGATCCTGCGTGGGGCGGGAAACTCGCGCAGCGAATTTCCACCGGGTGGTCATCCACGGTTTGGCCAGCTACCGGCAATGGTGGACCAGGCTGCGCCGTCGTCCCCCCTGCGCTTCTGTCGACGATAGCGGCGGATCAGTCCTTGCGCCGCTTGAGCTGATCCTTCAGCTGGGTCGGCACCTGGCGGATGATCAGGGTGTCGTGCTCCTCGTCGTACTCGATCTTCGAGCCCAAAAGGTGCGCCTCGAAGCTGATCGACAGGCCCTCGGCGCGCCCGGTGAAGCGGCGGAACTGGTTGAGGGTGCGCTTGTCCGCCGGGATCTCCGGGGCCAGGCCGTAGTCCTTGTTGCGGATGTGATCATAGAAGGCGCGCGGCTGCTCCTCGTCGATCAGCTCGGACAGCTCCTCGAGGGCGATCGGCTCGCCGCGGCGGGCCTGGCTGCTGGCGTAGTCGACCAGCGCCTCGGTCTTCTCGCGCGCCTGCTCCTCGGCCAGGTCCTCGCTCTCGACGAAGTCGCTGAACGCCTTGAGCAGGGTGCGCGTCTCGCTCGGTGCGTCGACGCCTTCCTGGCAACCGATGAACTCGCGGAAGTACTCGGAGACCTTCTTGCCGCCCTTGCCCTTGATAAAGGAGATGTACTGCCGGGAGGTCTTGTTGTTGCGCCACTCGGAGATGTTGATCCGCGCCGCCAGGTGCAGCTGGCCGAGGTCGAGGTGCTTGGCCGGGGTGACGTCGAGGCTGTCGGTGACCGCCACGCCCTCGCTGTGGTGCAGCAGGGCGATCGCCAGGTAGTCGGTCATGCCCTGCTGGTAGTGGGCGAGCAGCACGTGGCCGCCGGTGGACAGGTTGGATTCCTCCATCAGCTTCTTCAGGTGCTCCACGGCCTGGCGGCTGAAGGCGACGAAGCTCAGGTTGTCGTCGAGGTACTCGCCGAGCCAGCCGCTGAACGGGTAGGCGCCGGACTCCTCGTGGAACAGGCCCCAGACCTTGTTGGGCTTGGCGTTGTAGCTGTCGTTGAGGTCGGCCAGCAGGTTGTCGATGGCCTGCGACTCGGCCAGCTCGCTGTCGCGGGCGTGCAGCACGGCGGGGTTGCCGTCGGGCTTCTTGTCGATCAGATGGACGATGGCGTGACGGATCGGCATGGCGGTCTCGTGGCGGATAAAGGCGGGTGCGCGAGTGTAACCGATGGCCGGCGACGGGCGGTCCGTCGCCGCGCGCCCACGATGGCCGCGCTCAGGACTGGGCGCCGCGTGCCTCGGCGATCAGCCAGTCCTTCAGGGCCCGGGCGGCCGGATGGAGGGCCAGCTTGCGGTGATGCACCACGTAGTAGCCGGTGGGCAGCTGCAGGCAGTGCCCGAAGGGCTCGATCAGCAGGCCTTGGGCCAACTCCTCCTCGATCAGGAAGGGGCTGGCCATGACCACGCCCTGGCCCTGCTTGGCGGCCTCGATGGCGATCAGGCCCTGGTCGAAATGGATGCAGGGGATGGCGGCGATCTGCCTGTCGTCGAGCTGGCTGAAGCGCCGCAGCCATTGGTGCCAGTAGGGCAGCGTGGCGGTGTCGAGCAGGGTCGCACGCCGCAGGTCGTCCGCCTGCTCGAGGGCGAGCGCGGCGGCGTAGTCGGGGCGGCAATACACGCGGCCCTCGTACGGGTAGAGCAGGGTGGCGTCCAGATTGGGATCGCCGTCCTGGAAGTAGCGAATGGTGAGGTCGATGGCATCGCGTTCGAAATTGACCAGCGCGGTGCTGGCGCTGATATGCAGCTCCACATCGGGGTAGCGGGTCACGAAGCCCGCCAGCCGGCGCGGCAGCCACTTCCCCGCGAAGCTCGGCGGCATGGACAGCGACACGCTGTTGCTGCGCCGGCGTTTCACCTCCCGGCTGGCGTCGGCGATCTGCGCGAGCGCCGGCTGCACGCGCCGCCAATAGGCCAACCCCTCGGCCGTCGCCAGTACCTGGCGGGTCTGGCGGGTGAACAGGGCGATGCCCAGCCACTCTTCCAGCTTCTGGATCTGCTGACCGACCGCCCCCGGGGTCACGCACAGTTCCTCCGCTGCAAGAGAAAAACTGTTGTGGCGCATCGCGGCGTCCAGAAAAACCAATGATTTCAAAGGGGGATACTGGTTCATGGCATAGAAAACCTATTTCATCGAGCACATTAAATCAGTTGTGGGCGGGCCGGCACAGCCAGAAAATTCATTGCAATCCCCGGTACGGAGGTCTGCGCCCTGCGCGCGGGCCCCGAGGGCCGGGGCACCGACCTGGCGGGCGCAGGCGCCGGCCATCGCTTAGGGCCGCCGGCTCGGCCCATTCACCCGGGTGTTATCCTCACCCTCGTATCCGATGGAGACTCGATGATGACCTCGCTTTGGCGTCACTGCGGTTGGATGCTGCTCGGCAGCTCGCTGATCCTCGCCCTGTCGCTGGGAGTGCGTCACGGCTTCGGCCTGTTCCTGGCGCCGATGAGCGCCGAATTCGGTTGGGGGCGGGAAGTGTTCGCCTTCGCCATCGCCCTGCAGAATCTGATCTGGGGCCTGATCCAGCCGTTCACCGGAGCCTTCGCCGACCGCTTCGGGGTCAAGCGCACCGTGCTGATCGGCGGCGTGCTGTACGTCGCCGGCCTGGCGCTGATGGCCTTCTCCACCACCCCGGCGGCGCTGTCGCTGAGCGCGGGTCTGCTGATCGGCCTCGGCCTGTCCGGCACCTCGTTCTCCGTACTGCTCGGCGCGGTGGGTCAAGCCGCGCCGGTCGAGAAGCGCAGCATGGCGATGGGCGTCGCCGCGGCGGCCGGCTCGTTCGGCCAGTTCGTCATGCTGCCTGGCAGCCTCGGCCTGATCTCCACGCTCGGCTGGTCGGGCGCGCTGCTCGCGCTGGCGGTGCTGATCGCGCTGATCCTGCCGTGCGCCGCCCTGCTGCGCAGCCCGGCGCAGGCGCAGCACGCCGTGGGCCACAAGCAGACCCTCGGGGAGGCGCTGCGCGAGGCGGCCGGGCATTCCGGCTTCTGGCTGCTGGCGCTGGGCTTCTTCGTCTGCGGCTTCCAGGTGGTGTTCATCGGCGTGCACCTGCCGGCCTACCTGGTCGACCAGCACCTGCCGGCGCAGGTCGGCACCACGGTGCTGGCGCTGGTCGGCCTGTTCAATGTGTTCGGCACCTACACCGCCGGCTGGCTGGGCAGCTGCTACTCGAAACCCAAGCTGCTGGCGGCCCTGTACCTGATCCGCGGTGTGGTGATCGTCGCCTTCCTGTGGGCGCCTCTGTCCGAGTGGACGGCCTACGCCTTCGGCATGGCCATGGGCCTGCTGTGGCTGTCCACGGTGCCGCTGACCAACGGCACGGTGGCGACCCTGTTCGGCGTGCGCAACCTGTCGATGCTCGGCGGCATCGTCTTCCTGTTCCACCAGCTCGGCTCGTTCCTGGGCGGCTGGCTGGGCGGCTACCTGTACGACCGTACCGGCAGCTACGAGCTGGTCTGGCAGATCTGTGTCGGCCTCAGCGTGATGGCCGCGCTGCTCAACTGGCCGGTGCGCGAGCAGCCGGTGGCGCGCCTGCAGGGACAGGCCGCCTGATGCGCCGCGCACTGCCCTGGCTGGCCGGCGCGCTGCTGCTCGGCGCGTTGCTGGCGCTGGCCTGGTGGGGCTGGCAGCAGGGCGGACTGCGCCTGCTGATGCAGGGGATGGGCGTGTGCTGAAGAGGGAGCGCCAGGTACGGACCTGGCGCGAGATGCCGGACAGGGCGCCCGGCATCGGCGCCAAGGCTCAGGCCTTGCGGGTGAGCGGCAGCGCGGCGAAGCGCACGCCGGAAAGGCCCGAGGCCTGCAGGGCGCGGATATTGCCGTGGTCGCTGCCCGCCGGGGTGGCCAGCACGCTGCGGTAGTGCTCGCCGAAGGCCAGCAGGGTTTCCTCGACCGACAGACCTTCGAGCAGGGCGAGGCCGAGCAGCTTGCAGGAGCCCTCGTTCTGCCCGGCGGCGTTCTCCACGCCGCCGTTGACGAAGGCCTGCGGCTGGTAGTCGTAGTGGGCGGCGATGAACGCCAGGGTGTCGGCGAACGCGTGGTCGTCGCGGCGCAGGGCGGCGCGGAAGTCGGTCAGTGCGGTCATTTCTTGCTCGCTTGGTCGAAGGCGGCCAGCTGTTCCGGCGTGGCCTCTTTTTGGAATCGGGCTTTCCACTCGGCGTAGGGCATGCCGTAGATGGTGTCGCGCGCCGCATCGGCGGACAGTTCGATGCCGCGCTCGTCAGCGGCGGCCTTGTACCACTTGCCCAGACAGTTGCGGCAGAAGCCGGCGAGGTTCATCAGCTCGATGTTCTGCACGTCGCTGCGCTCGCTCAGGTGCTGGAGCAGGCGGCGGAAGGCGGCGGCTTCCAGTTCGGTGCGCTGTTGTTCGGTCATGGCTCGTTCTCGCGCGGTCGGGGGAGGGGCGATCATAAAAGCCGCGGCCGCAGCGGACAACGTCGGTGCGGCCGGGGGGACGGTCGGTTTTTCAGCGGTGGCCGGTGAGGGTGATCGACACCGACTCGGCGAAGCGCAGGGCGTGCGGCTTGTCGACTTCGACCTCGGCGTAGCGCACCTGCGGATGGGCCATCACCAGGTCGAGGATCTCCTGGGTGAGCCGCTCGAGCAGGGCGAAGCGGTTTTCCTCGACATGGCGGATGATCGCCTTGGTGATCGTGCGGTAGTTCAGCGCCTGATCGATGTCGTTGCCCTGCACGGCCTGATGGGCCGGGTAGAGGATGGTCAGGTTGATCAGCACGTCCTGCTTGTTGAGGATTTCCTCCTCCTTGATGCCGATGTAGGTGCGCAGGCGCAGCTCCTTGACGCGGATGCGCGCCATGCCGGGCTCCAGTCGTGGCATTTACTTGCTCCGTCCGATCAGCTGCAGGAATTCCTGGCGGGTGTTCACCGACTGGCGGAAGGCGCCGAGCATCACCGAGGTGTTCATCACCGAGTTCTGCTTCTCCACCCCGCGCATCATCATGCACATGTGCTGCGCCTCGATCACCACGGCCACGCCGGCGGCGTTGGTGACGCGCTGGATCGCCTCGGCGATCTGCCGCGTGAGGTTCTCCTGGATCTGCAGGCGGCGGGCGTACATGTCGACGATGCGCGCCACCTTGGACAGGCCGAGCACCTGGCCGGTGGGGATGTAGGCGACGTGGGCCTTGCCGATGAAGGGCAGCAGGTGGTGCTCGCACAGCGAGTACAGCTCGACGTCGCGGACGATCACCATCTCGTCGTTGTCGGAGGCGAACAGCGCGCCGTTGACGATCTCTTCGAGGGTCTGCTGGTAGCCGCGACACAGGTACTGCATGGCCTTGGCGGCGCGTTCGGGGGTGTCGCGCAGGCCTTCGCGCTGCGGGTCCTCGCCGAGGCCGAGGAGGATTTCGCGGTAATGCTCGGTGATTTGCGACAGTTGATCGCTCATGTCGGGGTCCTCGTGGCGGCGCGCGCCGGCTTCACTTGCCGAGGTGGCGGCCGCCGTTGACGCACAGGCTGGTGCCGGTGACGTAGGGGTTGTCCAGAAGATAGCGCAGACTCTGGTAGATGACTTCCGGTCCGGGCTCGATGCCCAGCGCCGACTTGGCCAGGGCCTTGGCGCGGTAGGCGGCGTCGTCGTGGTCATGGAACATGACCAGCGCCGGAGCGATGGCATTGACCTTGATGCGCGGGGCGAATTGGGCGGCGAAGGACAGGGTCAGGTTTTCCAGACCGGCCTTGCTGGCGCAATAGGCTACACGATTGGTGCTGCCGCGACGGGCCACGTCGTCGGTGATATGCACGATGTCTGCCAGTTCGCAGCGTTCGAGCAGTTCGCGGCAGCGCAGGTTGATCAGGTAGGGCGCCAGCATGTGCACATTGACCATGCGCGCGAAGGCCTCGGCCTCGTGGCCAGGCTCCTCGCGCAGCCAGTCCGAGGCGTTGTGCACGATGGCGCGCAGGCGGTCGGTGTGGCTGTGCAGCAGGTCGATGAAGGCGAGGATGCCGGCCTCGCTGGAGAAGTCCGCCGGCAGGGTCAGTGCGCCGCGCCGGCGCAGTTCGTCGAGCGCCGGGCGTTCGCTGCGGTAGCTGACGATCAGCGGCTGGCCCGCGTCGAGCAGCCGCTGCGCGCAGTGCAACCCGACTCGCTGGCTGGCGCCGGTGATCAGGATGGGAGCGGCGGACTGACTCATGCGTGCCTCGTGGAAAAAGGGTGGTTCAGCGGCAAGGCCGCCGGGTACCTGACAAGTGCGGGACGGGTTACCGGCTGAACCGTCGGCAACACTAGCGCAAGGGTCGCTTGCTGTACAAGCTCGCCAACGAGACCGTGTGCGGTCAGCGGCTGGCAGGCGCTGGCACGTGTCATCCGGGGCAGTGCCTTGTACCGTGATGTATTTCCTGTACAGCTCTTGTCGAATCCGTGCGGTGCAAAAGTCTGGGCTACAATCCCGGCTAATCGTCCTCCTGAGCGGTCCCAGGCCATGCCCGAGCTTCCCGTCGTCATTGCCAGCCCTGCGCCGCTGTCCTCTGCGGACGAGCTGTATCCGATCCGCGAGGTGGCGCGGCTCACCGGCGTCAATCCGGTCACCCTGCGGGCTTGGGAGCGGCGCTACGGCTTGCTCCAGCCGCTGCGCACCGACAGCGGACACCGCCTGTACTCGCCGGCCGACATCGACGCCGTGCGCAACATCCTGGCGTGGATCGAGCGCGGAGTGGCGGTCAGCAAGGTCGGCCAGCTGTTGGCGCGCAGTGTGCCGCAGCGCGTCGATACCAGCGGCGGCATGGGGGAGGTCGCTGGCGAGTGGCGCGAATGGCAGCTGCGCCTGCGCCGCGCGGTCGCCACCTTCGACGCGCCGCGCCTGGAGCGCCTGTATGGCCAGGTGTTCTCCGCCTATCCGCTGGCCACCGCCTTCCAGGAAGTACTGCTGCCCGTATGGCAGGAACTGCTGCTGCGCCAGGACGGCTTCGGCCAGGCCAGCGAGTGGCTGTTCCTCGACACCTTCCTGCGCGGTCGGGTGCTGCAGCGCCTGCATCTGATCGGCGGCCAAAGCGACGAGCGCGTGCTGCTGGCGCCGTTGCCCGGGCGCTGCCACGAACTGGAGCTGCTGGTCACCGCGCTGCTGCTGGCCGGCAACGAGCTGGCGGTGAGTCTGCTGGGGCCCGGCCAGCCGTTCGACGAGTTGCCGCTGGTCTGCGAGAAGGTCCGGCCGCGAGCGCTGGTGCTGTTCTCCAACTGTGCGCCGGACGGCGAGCTGCGGCGCCGCTTGACGCGGCTGGACCAGGCGCTGAACTGCCCGTTGGCGCTGGCTGGCGACGTCTCCGAGCTGGCCGAGGAGTCCCTGGTCGGTACCCCGGTGGCGTGCCTGGGCGGCGAGGCGCGGCTGTGGCAACGGCGCCTGCGACAGTTCCTCGGCGGCCAGCTGGATATCTGATCGGGCGCTGCGCGCGGGGAGGAGGGCGGCGGCGATTTGGCGCATAATTGCCGCTTTTGCCAAGTTGCCTACGGGGGCTGTCATGCTGGAAGTCGCAATTCTCTCGGGTACTGTCTACGGCACCGCCGAGGAGGTGGCCCGTCACGCCGAGCAGCTGCTGCGCGATGCCGGCCTCGAGGCCCGCCACCTGCCGCGCATCGAGCCCGAGGCGCTGCTGGCGCTCGATCCGCAGGCGCTGCTGGTGGTGACCGCGACCACCGGCGCGGGCGAGACGCCGGATGCCCTGCAGAGCCTGCTCGACGAGATCGTCGCCAGCCAGCCCGATTGGCGCGGCCGGCCGCTGGCGGTGATCGGCCTGGGCGATACGGCCTACGGCGAGGACTTCTGCGCCGCCGCACTGCAGGCGCACATGCGGCTGCTGGCGCTGGGCATGCGCGACCTGCAGTCGCAGCTGCAGCTGGACGCCAGCGAAACGGTGACCCCGGAGGAGGATGCCGAGCCCTGGCTGGCGCGGCTGGCGGAGCGCCTGCTGGCGGTACGCTGACCTATCCTTCGTCGGGGGTACAGGCGCCCCGGCGCCGGCTATACTCACAAAAAACAAGAAGCGTCGCGTGGGCATCGTACCTGCGCAGGGGCGCGTGCAGGCGGTGTGCCGCAGCGGTCAGGGGGTGACCGGAGCGGTGCAGTGGCCGTTGGGATTGCCCTGTCGACGACGCCCGTCCATCGACCTGTCAGGAGTACGTCTCATGTTCGCCACCATGGAAGCCGTGCGCGTCGAAGAGCTCCATCTGGCTTGCGACCCGCAAACCGGCCTGCACGCAATCATCGCCATCCACAACACCAACCTCGGTCCGGCCCTCGGCGGCTGTCGCTACCTGCCCTATCCCGACGTGGCGAGCGCCGCGCGCGACGCCGCGCTGCTGGCCCGCGGCATGAGCTACAAGGCGGCGCTGGCCGGCCTGGCCCAGGGCGGCGGCAAGGCGGTGATCATCCGCCCCCCGCATCCGACCAGCCGTGCCGCCCTGTTCGAGGCCTTCGGCCGCTTCATCGACAAGCTCGGCGGTCGCTACATCACCGCCGTCGACAGCGGCACCTCGGGCGTCGACATGGACTGCATCGCCCAGCACACCGACCACGTCACCAGCACCACGGCCGGCGGCGATCCCTCGCCGCACACCGCCCTCGGCGTGCTCGCCGGCATTCGCGCCACCGCCAAGGCGCGCCTGGGCAGCGACAGTCTGGAAGGGGTGTGCGTCGCCGTGCAGGGCCTCGGCCACGTCGGCTTCGCCCTCGCCGAACACCTGGCCGCCGCCGGCGCGCGGCTGATCGTCAGCGATATCGACGAGGGTCGCCTGGAGCTGGCGGTCGAGCAGTTCGGCGCCCAGCCGGTGATCGCCGACGCGCTGCTGTCCATGCCCTGCGACATCCTCGCCCCCTGTGGTCTGGGCGGAGTGATCAATCCGCAGAGCCTAGGCAAGCTGCGCTGCGCCGCGGTGGCCGGCGCCGCCAACAACCAGCTGGAGAGCCCGGAGATGGGCGACGAGCTGGCGGCGCGCGGCATCCTCTATGCCCCCGACTACGTGATCAACTCCGGCGGCCTGATCTTCGTCGCCCTGCAGCACCAGGGACGCCGCCACGCCGAGATCACCGCCCACCTGGCGAAGATCGGCCACCGGCTGGAGGAAATCTACGCCGAGGCCCTGGCCGAGCAGCGCTCGCCGGCGAGGGTCGCCGACAGCCTGGCCGAGCGCCTCATCTACGGTTCCTGAGTCGTCGCTCCCGGCCCGCGGCCAACCGCCGCGGGCCGTCCACGCACCTACCCGGTGTCAAGGAGGAAGCCATGCCGCACTCACGTATCGACCTGCCGTACACCCGTTATCTGGACCCCGAGGGCCGTCCGCTGGGCCCGCTCCCCGACTGGGTCGAGGACAGCACGCACGTGGTCGGGCTGTACCGCGCCATGCAGCGCACCCGCCTGTTCGACCAGAAGGTCATCGCCCTGCAGCGCACCGGCCGCATCGGCACCTACGCTTCCAGCCTCGGCCAGGAGGCGGTGGGCGCGGCGATCGGCACCCTGCTGCGCGCCGACGATGTCTTTCTGCCCTACTACCGCGACAGTGCCGCCCAGCTGCTGCGCGGGGTGAGCATGACCGAGATGCTGTTCTACTGGGGCGGCGACGAGCGCGGCAGTCGCTTCCAGGCACCGCAGGCGCACGCCGACTTCCCGCTGTGCGTCCCCATCGCTACCCAGGCCCTGCACGCCTGCGGCGTGGCCACCGCGTTCAAGATCCGCGGCGAGGCGCGGGTGGCGCTGGTCACCTGCGGCGACGGCGCCACCAGCAAGGGCGACTTCCTCGAGGCGCTCAACGTCGCTGGCACCTGGCAGCTGCCGGTGGTCTTCGTGGTCAACAACAACCAGTGGGCCATCTCGGTGCCGCGGCGCATCCAGTGCGGCGCGCCGACCCTGGCGCAGAAGGCGATCGGTGGCGGCTTCCCCGGCGAGCAGGTGGACGGCAACGACGCCATCGCGGTGGTCGAGCGCCTGCGCCTGGCCATCGATCGCGCCCGCCACGGCAAGGGGCCGACGGTACTGGAGTGCATCACCTACCGGCTGTGCGACCACACCACGGCCGACGACGCCACCCGCTATCGCAGTGCCGAGGAAGTCAACCAGGCCTGGCAGGAAGAGCCCATCAAGCGCCTGCAGAAGTTCCTGGTCGAGCGCGGCTGGTGGGACGAGAAGCGCGAGCAGGCGCTGGTGGCCGACTGCCAGGCGGAGCTGCAGCAGGCCATCGACGCCTACGAGGCGACCCCGGCGCAGGATCCCCAGGAGGTGTTCGAACACCTCTACGCCAGCTGGCCGGCGGCGCTGGCCGAGCAGCGCGAGCAGTTCGCCGAGCGCATCGCCCGCCGCGAGGGAGGAGCCGATCATGAATGATAAGAAGTACACCCTGCTCGAGGCGGTCAACCTGGCCCTGCACCGTGCCATGCACGAGGACGACGACGTGGTGGTGCTCGGCGAGGACATCGGCGTCAACGGCGGCGTGTTCCGCGCCACCCTCGGTCTGCGCGACGCCTTCGGCTTCAAGCGGGTGATCGACACGCCGCTGGCCGAGAACATGATCGCCGGCCTGTCCATCGGCATGGCCGCCCAGGGCCTCAAGCCGGTGATGGAGATCCAGTTCCTCGGCTTCATCTATCCCGCCATGGATCAGCTGGTCTGCCACGCCGCGCGCCTGCGCAACCGCACCCGCGGCCGGCTGGCCTGCCCGCTGGTGGTGCGCTCGCCGATGGGCGCCGGCATCCGCGCTCCTGAGCACCACAGCGAGGCCGTCGAGGCGCTGTTCGCCCACATCCCCGGCCTGCGCGTGGTGATCCCGTCGTCGCCGGCGCGCGCCTACGGCCTGTTGCTGGCGGCCATCGACGACCCCGACCCGGTGATCTTCCTCGAGCCGACCCGCCTGTACCGGATGAACCCGCAGCCGCTGGAGGACGATGGGCGCCGCCTGCCGCTGGACAGCTGCTTCACCCTGCGTGAAGGCAGCGATCTTACCCTGGTCAGCTGGGGCGCCAGCGTGCACGAGACCCTGCAGGCCGCCGCCATGCTGGCCGAGCGCGGCATCAGCGCCGAGGTGATCGACGTCGCCAGCATCAAGCCGCTGGACCTCGACACCCTCGAGGCCTCGGTGCGCAAGACCGGGCGCTGCGTGATCGTCCACGAGGCGCCGAAGACCTGCGGGGTGGGCGCCGAGATCGCCGCCAGCCTGTACGAGCGCGCCCTGCTCGACCTCCACGCGCCGATCCAGCGCGTCACCGCGCCGGACATCCCGCCGCCGCTCTACCGCCTGGAGCCGTACTACCTGCCGGATGCCGGCGACATCCTGGCGGCCTGCGACGCGGTGTTGAACTACGCCTGAGAAACGGTAATCGCCAGGGTGGAGAACGCGCAGCGATTCTTCACCGCCATGCCTACCGGTGGACGAGGCGGTGCCTTGTCCGCCCTACGGTCGAACCCGCCCCGGCCGCCGCAGGCCGGAGAGAAACAGGGGAACAGAAGATGAAACACTTCAAGCTGCCCGACCTCGGCGAAGGCCTGCAGGAGGCGGAAATCGTCCAGTGGCACGTCAAGCCCGGCGACACCGTCAAGGCCGACCAGTTGCTGGTCTCGGTGGAGACCGCCAAGGCCATCGTCGACATCCCCGCCCCCTACGACGGCGTGGTGGCCAAGACCTACGGCGTCGAGGGCGACATCCTCCACGTCGGCGAGCCGCTGCTCGCCTACGAGGGCGAGGGCGAGGACACCGGTACGGTGGTCGGCAAGCTGGAAGCCGGCGAGGGCGGGGCGGGCGACAGCTTCTTCGTCGGCGCCGCGCCCTCGACCCGCGAGCACCTGGCGCCGCGCGCCACTCCGGCGGTGCGCCAGCTGGCCCGCCAGCTCGGCGTCGAACTGGCCGGGCTGAGCGGCAGCGGCGCCGACGGCCTGATCACCCGCGCCGATGTCGAGGCGGCAGCCGAGAGCGTGCGCACCAGCTTCGGCGGCGAGCGCCTGCGCGGCGTGCGGCGCAGCATGGCGCTGAACATGGCCCGCGCCCATGCCGAGGTGGTGCCGGTGATGCTGGTCGAGGACGCCGACCTCAGCCGCTGGCCGGAGGCGCGCGATCCGCTGGTACGCCTGGCCCAGGCCATCGCCGCCGCCTGCAAGGCCGAGCCGGGGCTCAACGTATGGTTCGACGGCAAGGCCATGGCGATCCGCCAGCACGACCACCTCGACCTGGGCATCGCCGTGGACACCCCGGACGGACTGTTCGTGCCGGTCCTCCACAACGTCGGCGGGCGCACCGCCGACGACCTGCGCGAGGGCATGCGGCGCATGCGCGAGGCGGTCAAGGCGCGTTCGATCCCGCCCAAGGACATGATGGGCGCGACCGTCACCCTGTCCAACTTCGGCACCCTGTTCGGTCGCTACGCCAGCCCCGTGGTGGTGCCGCCCCAGGTGGCGATCATCGGCGCGGGCAAGATCCGCGACGAGCCGGTGGCGGTCGCCGGCAAGGTCGAGGTGCATCCGATCATGCCGCTGTCGCTGACCTTCGATCACCGCGTGGTCACCGGCGGCGAAGCAGCGCGCTTCTTCAAGGTGCTGGTCACCGCGCTGGAACAGCCGGAAGGCTGAGCCGGCCGGCCGGTCGGTGCGCCGAGTCGCCGGGGAAAAGACGCTGCTGGTGCCGGTCCTGGTCGCAACCAGTGAACGCGTTGGCTGGCGGCGTGAGCCCGACCGTGTACCATCGTGGCAATACTTTAGTCTGGAGAGTCGCCATGTCCGCCGTCGTTGATCTGCCACCCTGTTCCGTGCTGCTGCTCGCCGGCGGGCGCGGGCGGCGCATGGGCGGGATGGACAAGGGGCTGGTGGAGTTCGCCGGGCGTCCGCTGATCGCCACCATGAGCGAGCGGGTGCAGCCGATCACCGACGACCTGATCATTTCCTGCAATCGCAACGCCGAGAGCTACGCACCCTGGGCCGACCGTCTGGTGACCGACGAAGGCGACGACTTTCCCGGTCCGCTGGCCGGCATCCGCGCCGGCCTCGCCGCGATGCGCCACGACTGGCTGCTGGTGCTGCCCTGCGATGCGCCGCAGATCGACGACGACCTGCTCTCGGCGATGCGCCACCAGGCGGCCTGCGACCCGCAGCGGCCGTTGATGCTACGTCGCGGCAACCAGCTCGAACCGCTGTTCTGCCTGATTCCGCGCAGCCTGCAGGGCGAGCTGGAACGCGCCTGGCAGGCCGGCGAGCGCAGTCCGCAGCGCTTTTTGGTGAATGCCGACGCCCAGGTGCTGGGCTGCGCCCAGGACGACCCGCGACTGGCCAACCTGAATACGCTCGAGGCGCTGATGGCCGCCGCACCCCGCCTTGCGCCCGGTGAGACTTCTGGGACGCAGGCGCAGAAGACTGGCATGCCCCTTGCTGATCCAGCCGCCCCGCTTTCATCCGGAGCCAGCGCCGTGCTGACCCACCTCGACGCCAAGGGCCATGCCAACATGGTCGACGTCACCGACAAGGCCACCACCGCCCGCGAGGCCAGCGCCGAGGCGCTGGTGCGCATGCAGCCGCATACCCTGGCGCTGATCGTCGGCGGCGGGCACCCCAAGGGCGACGTGTTCGCCGTGGCGCGGGTGGCCGGCATCATGGCGGCGAAGAAGACCCACGAATTGATCCCGCTGTGCCACCCGCTGCTGCTCACCGGTATCCGCGTCGAGCTGGAGCCGCTGGGCAGCGACGCCGTGCGCATCGTCGCGCGCTGCAAGCTGGCCGGGCAGACCGGCGTGGAGATGGAGGCGCTCACTGCCGCCAGCGTCACCGCGCTGACCCTCTACGACATGTGCAAGGCGGTGGACCGCGGCATGACCATCGAGCGCGTGCGGCTGCTGGAGAAGAGCGGCGGCAAGAGCGGCGACTATCGCGCGGAGGAGGCCTGATGATCGAGGTGCTCTATTTCGCCCGCTACCGCGAGGCGCTGGACTGCGAGGGCGAGCGCCTGCCGTGGTCGGCCGAGCTGGACAGCCTCGAGGCGCTGCGCGCCCGGCTGCTGGCGCGCGGCGGCGCCTGGCAGGTGCTGGCCGAGCAGAGCCTGATGTGCGCGCGCAACCAGGAGCTGTGCAGCCTCGCCGAGCCGCTCGCCGACGGCGACGAGGTGGCCTTCTTCCCGCCGGTGACCGGGGGCTGACATGGCGATTCGCGTCCAGCACGAGGCGTTCCGGCCCGGCGTCGAGCTCGAGGCGCTGCACGCCGCCAACGCCGGCATCGGCGCGGTGGTCGGCTTCGTCGGCTACGTGCGCGACTACAACGACGGCAATCCGGTGGCGGCGATGACCCTCGAGTACTATCCGGGGATGACCGAAAAGGCGCTCGCCGGCATCGTCGCCCAGGCGCACGCGCGCTGGTCGCTGCTCGGTGTGGAGATCGTCCACCGCGTCGGCCAACTGTTGCCGGGCGAGCCGATCGTTTTCGTCGGCACCGCCAGCGCCCACCGCCAGGCGGCCTTCGATGCCTGCAACTTCATCATGGATTACCTGAAGACCCGCGCGCCGTTCTGGAAGCGCGAGGACACGCCCGAGGGTGCGCACTGGGTCGACGGCCGCGACAGCGACCAGGCGGCGGCCCGGCGCTGGGAGTGAGTCGAGCGCCAGGTCGTGCATCGCAATGGTGCATCGATGGCTATGCAGGGCAGGGCATGCCGCATTTTGGTGCGGTTCGCGTCGTTGCTGGTGACGGTCGCCTGCAGGCGGCATGCTTAACTAGTCAGCGAGGGCGCCACTGCGTCCTTGCCGTCGCGCTGGTGCGCTCCTTGCATCCTGCGCGACCATCCGCCCCGCGGGCATGAGGAGCCACCCGAGATGAACGACGCCATGCTGCTGGACGGCCATGGTCGCAAGATCGACTACCTGCGCCTGTCGGTGACGGATCGCTGCGATTTTCGCTGTGTCTATTGCATGGCCGAGGACATGACCTTCCTGCCGCGCCAGCAGGTGCTCGGCTTCGAGGAGATCGTGCGCATCGCCCGGGTGTTCGTCGGCCTGGGCGTGAAGAAGATCCGCCTGACCGGCGGCGAGCCGCTGGTGCGCCGCGGCATCGTCGAGCTGTGCCAACAGATCGCCGAACTGCCCGGCCTGCGCGAGCTGGTGATGACCAGCAACGGCTCGCAGCTCGGCAAGCTCGCCCGTCCCCTGATCGAGGCCGGGGTCAAGCGCCTGAACATCAGCCTCGACAGTCTGGACCCCGGCAAATTCCGCGCGATCACCCGCACCGGCGAGCTGGCCCAGGTACTGGACGGCATCGAGGCGGCGCGCGCGGCGGGCTTCGCGCGGATCAAGCTCAACAGCGTGATCATGAAGGGCCGCAACGACGACGAGGTGCCAGCGCTGGTCGACTTCGCCGTGGCCCGCGGCCTGGACATCAGTTTCATCGAGGAGATGCCGCTGGGCCTGGTGGGGCGCGACCGCGGCGAGGCGTTCTGCTCCAGCGACGAGGTGCGCGCCCGCATCGCCGAGCGCTACAACCTGTTCGACAGTCCCGAACAGAGCGGTGGGCCGGCGCGCTACGTGCGCCTGGAGGGCCATCCGCAAACCCGCGTCGGTTTCATCTCCCCGCACTCGCACAACTTCTGCTCGAGCTGCAACCGTCTGCGCCTGACCGCCGAGGGGCGCTTGCTGCTATGTCTCGGCCACGAGAATTCCCTGGACCTGCGCGGCCTGGTGCGCCGCTATCCCGGCGAGGACCGCCCGTTGCGCGAGGCCATCGAGGCGGCGCTGCAGCGCAAGCCGCTGCGTCACGAGTTCGCCAGCAGCGGCGAGGTGCAGGTGCTGCGCTTCATGAACGCCACCGGCGGCTGAGCCACGTCCGTCCTTTTGGTGGATGGGTGCGACAGGCGCGCCCGTGACGCTGGTGGCCGCTTCGGGCGATACTGTCGCTCCGGCGCTCACCCTCCCGCGATCCAAGGAATCTTCCCGTCATGACCGAAGCCCAAGCCGACCTCGACATGCGCCTGATGCGTGCCGCCGCCGCCGAAGCCGCGGCCGTGCTGCGCACCCTCGGCAATCCGGATCGCCTGCTGCTGCTCTGCCAGTTGAGCCAGGGCGAGCTTTCGGTCGGCGAACTGGAGGAGATCCTCGGCCTGCGCCAGCCGAGCCTGTCTCAGCAGCTGGCGGTGCTGCGCAACGAGGGCCTGGTGCAGACCCGCCGCGACGGCAAGCGCATGTTCTACTCGATCGCCGAGCCGAGGATGGTGGTGCTGCTCGGCACCCTGTACCAGCTCTACTGCCCGCAGGCCCGGGAAGCGCTGGGCGGCGGTTTCTAGTCCTGCGCCAGCGCTGCCGCCTCGCCTGAAGGCGCCCGGCGACGATTTTCCGCCCGCAGCGCGGCGCGAGCCCTTACACTTGCATCACCCACGGGGCGCCTTATCGGTCGCCCCGTTTCGTTTGGGGTCGATTCAGCGAGGATTTCATGCAGGACAACGCTTCCGCGTCCATCGGTCAGGTGGGTTACGTTTCCATCGAGCAGCCGTTCGGCTTGCAGCCGCCCCAGGTGCATTGCCCGATCTGCGGCCAGCAGCAGTTCGTCGAGCAGGACGACGAGTATCTGGAAACCCCCTGCGAGCACCTGGCCTTCGTCTTCGGCGGCGAGGAGGACGAGTTCGTCTACGCATCGGCCGACTTCTCCGCACGCTTCGCGCGCTTCGATGCCGAACTGGACCTGCGCTTCCCGGAGGAGGCCCGTGTCGGCGAGGAGTACGAGGAGGCCAGCAGCTTCTATCGCGACCTGTTCCCGCGCCGCCTCGCCGACCTGGGCTACGGCGCCCATCTGCTGGCCCTGCGCATCACCTACGGCGGCATGGCCGAGGGCAGCCCGGTGTGGTTCAGCGATGTCTACGGCTTCGACTACTCCACCATTCGCGACGAGGAAGCGTAACCGGCTCTCCGTCCGCGGGGCCGCCACGCCACCATGCCCGATCTTCCCGTCTATTTCGGCCTGTTCTGCGCCGCCTTCGGAGCCGCCAGCCTGCTGCCGCTGCAGTCCGAGGCGCTGCTGGTCGGCCTGCTGCTCGCCGAGCATCCGGTGTTGACCCTGCTGGCGGTGGCGACCGCCGGCAACGTGCTCGGCTCGCTGCTCAACTGGCTCCTCGGCCTGTATATCGATCGCTTCCGTCACCGGCGCTGGTTTCCGGTGCGCGAACAGCACCTCGAACGTGCCCGTGGCTGGTACCTGCGCCACGGCCGCTGGTCGCTGCTGCTGAGTTGGCTACCGGTGGTCGGCGACCCCCTGACCGTGGTGGCCGGCGTGATGCGCGAGTCGGTGTGGGTGGTGCTGCTGTGCGTCACCCTGGCCAAGGGCGCGCGCTACGCCGTGTTGGCGGCGGTGACCCTGGGCGTGAGCTGAGCGGCGCGCCGGCCGTTGTCTGCTGCAGGCTCGGCCGGGCTGGACAATACTTGGGGCTGTCCCCAATCACGCGCAAGTATTGCCGGAGGATTCCATGGAGCAGCCGATCCATCCCTTCCATAAGTTGTTCGAGCAACTGGGCCTGCCCAATGACAACGACTCGATCAAGGCCTTCATCGCGCGCCACGCACCGTTGCCTGAAGATGTGAAGCTCGCCGATGCGAGCTTCTGGACGCCGGCGCAGGCGGCCTTCCTGCGCGAGGAAATCCTCGAGGACGCCGACTGGGCGGTAGTGGTCGACAACCTCAACGTGGCACTGCGCACCCCTCAGGACGCCGCATCCACCCCGTAGACGGCAGAACGCCGCACCCTCCGGCAGGACGGTGCGGCGCTCGTGGGACGGCAGCGTGCTCAGCCCTGGCGGATCAGGTGGTCGAAGGCGCTCAGCGAAGCCTTGGCCCCCTCGCCGACGGCGATGACGATCTGCTTGTACGGCACGGTGGTCACGTCGCCCGCGGCGAACACCCCCGGCACGCTGGTCTGGCCCCTGGCGTCGACCACGATCTCGCCGAAGCGGGTCAGCTCCACGGTGCCCTTGAGCCAGTCGCTGTTGGGCAGCAGGCCGATCTGCACGAAGATGCCCGCCAGCTCGACCCGATGCACCTCGTCGTTGTGGCGGTCCTGATAGATTAGGCCGGTGACCTTCTGGCCGTCGCCGGTCACCTCGGTGGTCTGCGCCAGGGTGATGATGGTCACGTTGGCCAGGCTGCGCAGCTTGCTCTGCAGCACCGCGTCGGCACGCAGCTGCTCGCCGAACTCCAGCAGGGTGACGTGCTCGACGATGCCGGCCAGGTCGATGGCCGCCTCGACCCCGGAGTTGCCGCCGCCGATCACCGCCACGCGCTTGCCCTTGAACAGCGGGCCGTCGCAGTGCGGGCAGTAGGCCACGCCGCGTCCGCGGTACTCCTGCTCGCCCGGCACGTTCATCTCGCGCCAGCGCGCGCCGGTGGCGAGGATCACCGTCTTGGCCTTGAGCTCACCGCCGTTGGCGAACTGCACGGTGTGCAGGCCGTCGCCGGTCTCGGCCGGGATCAGCGCGCTGGCGCGCTGCAGGTTGAGGATGTCGACCTCGTACTGGCGCACGTGCTCTTCTAGGGCGCGGGCCAGCTTCGGTCCTTCGGTCTCCTGCACCGAGATGAAGTTCTCGATCGCCAGGGTGTCGAGCACCTGGCCGCCGAAGCGCTCGGCGGCGACGCCGGTGCGGATGCCCTTGCGCGCGGCGTAGATGGCCGCCGCGGCGCCGGCCGGGCCGCCGCCGACCACCAGCACGTCGAAGGCGGTCTTGCCGTTGAGCTTCTCGGCCTCGCGCGCGCCGCTGCTGGTGTCCAGCTTGGCGAGGATCTCCTCGACGCCCATGCGGCCGCTACCGAACGGCTCGCCGTTGAGGTAGATGCTCGGCACCGCCATGATCTGCCGGGCCTCGACCTCGGCCTGGAACAGCGCGCCGTCGATGGCTACATGCTGGATATTGGGGTTGAGCACCGCCATCAGGTTCAGCGCCTGCACCACGTCCGGGCAGTTCTGGCAGGACAGCGAGAAGTAGGTTTCGAAGCGGAATTCGCCGGGCAGCGCCTGGATCTGGGCGATCACCTCGTCGGAGACCTTGGGCGGGTAGCCGCCGACCTGCAGCAGGGCGAGCACCAGCGAGGTGAACTCGTGGCCCATCGGCAGGCCGGCGAAGCGGATGCCGAGCTCCTGGCCGTCGCGGCGGAAGCTGAACGACGGCTTGCGGCTGTCGGTGCCGTCGGTGGCCAGGGCGATCTTGTCGCTCAGGCCGACGATGTCCTGGAGCAGGGCGAGCATCTCGGCGGCCTTGGCGCTGTCGTCCAGGGAGGCGACGATCTCGAACGGCTGGGTGACTTTCTCGAGGTAGGCCTGCAACTGGGTTTTCAGGTTGGCGTCCAGCATGGTGACGATATTCCTCTGCGAAATTCGGATATGAAAATGCCCGGGCGGATCGCACCCGGGCATTCGAGCGCAGGGGGCCGGGTTGCGACCCTCGCTGCGCGGCAACCCGGAGGTTGCTTAGATCTTGCCGACCAGGTCCAGGGACGGGGTCAGGGTCTCGGCGCCTTCCTTCCACTTGGCCGGGCAAACCTGGCCCGGGTGAGCGGCGGTGTACTGGGCGGCCTTCAGCTTGCGCAGGGTCTCGCTGACGTCGCGGGCGATCTCGTTGGAGTGGATCTCCAGGGTCTTGATCACGCCTTCCGGGTTGATGACGAAGGTGCCGCGCAGGGCCAGGCCTTCTTCCGGAATGTGCACGCCGAAGGCGTTGGTCAGCACGTGGGTCGGATCACCGATCAGCGGGAACTTGGCCTTGCCGACGGCCGGCGAGGTTTCGTGCCAGACCTTGTGGGAGAAGTGGGTGTCGGTGGTGACGATGTACACCTCGGCACCGGCCTGCTGGAATTCGGCGTAGTTTTCGGCGGCGTCTTCGATCTCGGTCGGGCAGTTGAAGGTGAAGGCTGCCGGCATGAAGATCAGTACCGACCACTTGCCTTTCAGGTCAGCTTCGGTGATCTCGATGAACTTGCCGTTGTGGAAAGCGTTGACCTTGAACGGTTGGACCTGGGTGTTGATGAGGGACATTCACTGAACTCCTTCAGGGTTGAAAGCTGGTTTACGGGAAGAATCCTACCCCGGTCAGCGGGGTAGGCGTAATTGATTGAGAGCATCAGCTCAATCGTTTCTATCTATGGCTTCCCGCTATGGCCCGCCCCCATGGCTGGCTGGCGGTCCGGGCTACTCTACCGCAGACTTGGCCGCAGGAAACCTTTGCCGTACACTGTGCGCTGACCTTGCAAGCAGAAGTACCCAGGGGCCGATCAGGATTCGACGCCGGTTACAAAACTTGAGGGGCATGCCGAGCTGGTAACAGAACTCGTAAATTCGCTGTTACAAATTCATAGTTGCCAACGACGACAACTACGCTCTGGCCGCCTAAGGGCGCCAGCAGACCCTAGGGGATGCCTGTAAACCCGAAGATTTGGTCTGTCAGATAGAACAGGATCGCCGCCAAGCACGCTGCAGGTGTAACGGCTAAAACTTATGCAGCTCGCTCCAAGCGCCCTGCCACTCGGGCCGCGCGGAGTTAACTCAGTAGAGATGGCTAAGCATGTAGAACCGATAGCGGAGAGCTGGCGGACGGGGGTTCAAATCCCCCCGGCTCCACCAATCCCTGACATAAAGCCCCGGAATCCGGGGCTTTATGCTTTCTGTGATGGCCATTTCCGGCTGCATTCCTCGACCCGGCGGAAACCCTGACGGTCGGGTGGGCGCTCGCCTGCATCTTTCAGCCAAAGAATTTGTTGATCATTCGCGCCACGAAACCGCCTTCCAGGTCGCGCTTGACGTAGTTGACGTAGTGTTTGTCTTCGCAGCGGATGTGGTTGGTCAGCCACAGGCCGATGTCGCCGCGCACTTCGCGGGCCAGGCGGATCGGGTCTTCGCCGTTGTCGAAGCGGGTGAGGTAGGCGTGCGCGCGCTCCTTGAAGCGCTCATGCACGTCGTGATGGGGCTGCAGCATCGGGTAGCCCGCCTTCTCCATCAGGCTCTCCTCGAAGGTATTGTGGGAGATGGCATAGTCGATGAGCGAACGGATGACCTTCTCGATCGGCTCGACGGAGCGCTGGGCGATGGCCTGGTCGATCTCCTTGAGATATTCGAAGATCCGCTTGTGTTGCTCGTCAATGATGTCGATACCCGTCTCGAAGTCGGCAGTCCAGCTGATTGCGATAGCCATGGTTCTTCCTCGTGCTGGCTTAGTGGTGTTGTCTGAAACCTGACAGTGCACGACAAAGCAAAAGCAAATCGAATGCCACTTGTTCGCGTGTGGTCTTTTTCCGGGCATGGCGAGCCTGGTCGAGCGCGCCTATGTGCGGTTCGTTTGCGCTGGGTCAGTCTAGACCATGGGTGTGACCATTTTGGGTGCAGGTGTGGCGTCGTCTGGAGTGGCCTCGGCCTTGCGCTGTGCACTGGTTGCGGGCAGGGCGGCCAGGAGGGAGTGATACTTGTGCCTGCCATGGGCTTGTCCGCCGCCCGAGAGGAGTGAGTCATGTCTGCCGTCGCCGTTCCGCTGCTCATCCGCTGTCTGCGACCGCTGCTGGCGGGCCTGCTGCTGCTTGCATTGACGGGCTGTGCCGCTTTGGGCGGGCGCGACCCGCTCAATATCCATGTGGTCGGTGCCGATCCCTTGCCGGGAGAGGGGCTGGAGATGCGCTTCGCTCTCAAGCTGCGCCTGCAGAATCCCAACGATGGCGCGCTGTCCTACGAGGGAGTGGCCGTAGAGCTGCGGGTCAACGAGCGGGCGCTGGCCAGCGGGGTCAGCGATCAGCATGGCAGCGTGCCGGGGTTTGGCGAGGTCTTGCTGGTGGTGCCGGTGAGCATCTCGGCCTTCGCGGCGCTGCATCAGGCGCTGGGGCTGGCGGAGCATGAACGGCTGGACCGCCTTCCCTATGTGCTGCGCGGCAAGCTGGGCGGGGCGCCCTTGGGCAGCGGGCGCTTCAGCGACAGCGGCACGCTCGATCTTCGTGCACTCGGCAGAGCGCCGCGCTGAGGTCGCACCTCAGCCGGCGAGATCCCAGACGCTGTCGTCCTGCAGTGCCCGGGTCGGGATGTAGCGAGGCTGACCGCTGACTTCCTCCAGTTCGGTGAGGCCGGCGAGCTCGCTGACGATGCGATAGCGCTTGCCGGCGGTCTTGTCCTTGAGCGGATAGAGCTCGGCGATCTGCTTGGCGAGTTCGGTGAGGGTCGACATGGCGCTGCTCCGTGAATCGATGGCAGCTATTTACCCTGCGCCGGTTACAGTCGTGCGAACGTCCCGTGCAAAGTCCTCGCTCAGTGCCTGGCAGGGCAGGACCAGTCGCGCACCAGGCCACACAGCAGGGCATCGATCATCAGCGGGGCGTCGTCCTTGGCATCGAACAGCCGCGGATCGCGCAGCCAGTCGCTGAACATGCCGATGATCAGGCCGTGCAGGGCGAGGGCGGCCAGGCGCGGCGACTGCCCGGGCCGCAGCCGCTGCTGGCGGTCCGCCTGGGCGAACAGTTGGGTGCACACTTCGATGAACTGATTGACGAAGGCCTCGTGGCGCTCCTGGGCATGGCGCAATTCGTCGGTGAATTCGCAGCGGTGCAGGAGGATGGTGAAGATCCGCCGCTTCTGCGGATTCTCCGCCAGGCTGGTCATGGCCTGGACGCACAGCTCGCGCAGGGTCAGCAGGGGATCGGGCACGCTGGAGGCGGCCAGCTGGGCGACCAGTTGCTCGGTGGGCAGGCGCACCTGTTCGAGCATGGCGTGGAACAGATGTGCCTTGTTCTCGAAGTGCCAGTAGAGCGCCCCGCGGGTCACCCCGGCGGCACGGGCGATCTGTTCGAGGGAGGTATGGGCCACGCCCTGTTCGAGAAACAGGCGTTCGGCGGCGGCGAGCAGTTCGCAGCGGGTCTGTTCGGCTTCTTCTTTGGTGCGGCGCATCTGGAATCTCGGCAGCGGAGGGCAATGTCGCAGGCAGCAGACAGGCTAATTATCGCGGACGTATTTACAAACGTGGGTGAATGTATCTAAAAATGACGGCGTAGTGGCGCACGTCCGGCGGCGCCTGATCCTGTCCGCGGAGTGACGATGTCCCTGCCCATCCTGCTGATCCTTGGCGCCTTGACGGCGTTCGCGCCGCTGGCGATCGACTTCTACCTGCCGGCCTTTCCGGCGCTGGCTCGCTTCTTTGCTACCGATGTAGAGCATGTGCAGCTCAGCCTGGCGGCCTATTTCGTCGGCCTGGCCGCCGGCCAGTTGCTCTACGGCCCGCTGGCCGACCGCTTCGGTCGGCGCCGGCCCCTGCAGTTCGGCATTGCCCTGTTCGCCCTGGCCTCGCTGGCTTGCAGCCTGGCGCCGAGTCTGGAATGGCTGGTGGTCGCGCGCTTCGTGCAGGCGTTGGGTGGATGTGCGGGGATGGTGGTTTCGAGGGCGGTGGTGCGCGATCTGTGCGATCCCGTCGCCTCGGCGCGGGTGTTCTCCCGCCTGGTACTGGTGATGGGGCTGGCGCCGATCCTGGCTCCCTTCGCTGGCGGCCTGCTGTTGGCGCATGTGGGCTGGCAGGCGATCTTCGTCAGCCTGGGGCTGTTCGCCGCGCTCTGTCTGTTGCTGGTCTGCCGCTATCTGCCGGAAACCCGCCCGCAGGACGCGCCTCCGGCGCCGTTGGCGGGAGCCCTGCTGCAATACCGGCTGCTGCTGGCCGATCGGGTGTTCCTCGGTCATGCACTGACCGGCGGTCTGTCGATTGCCGCGATGTTCGCCTACATCGCCGGCTCGCCGTTCGTGTTCATCGACCTCTACGGTGTGCCGGCGCAGCAGTACGGCTGGCTGTTCGGCAGCAACGCCGCCGGATTCATCCTGGTGGCCCAGTTCAATTCGCGCCTGCTGCGCCGGCGGGGGCCGGATTTCTGGGTGCCGCGCGCGGTGGCCTTCTATTTATGTGCCGCGCTGGCGCTGTTCGTCGTTGCCGCGTTGCAGCCGGCGGTGCTGTGGCCGCTGCTGCCGCCGCTGTTCGCTTGCATCGCGACCCTCGGCCTGGTGATGCCGAACACGTCGGCCTGCGCGATGGCCGGACAGGGCACGCATGCCGGCAGCGCCTCGGCGTTGCTCGGCAGCCTGCAGTTCGGCATCGCCGCGCTGGCGGCAGCATTGGTCGGTGCGTTGCACGATGGCACGGCGCGACCGATGGCGCTGGTCATGCTGGTCTGTGCCGCCGGTGCGACGCTGGTCGCCTGGCGTACCGCGCGCTGCCGGGCGGATGCCGCCGTCTCGCTGGGCAGGGAGGCGCAGTAGGGGAGGGATGGGGTCCCGCTGGCAAGGGGCGGGACTTTTCTGCGGGCAACAAAAAACCGGCCGCAGCCGGTTCTTTGTCGGAACAGAAGCTTAAGCCTGAGCGAGGGCCTTGATGTGGCCGTTCAGGCGGCTCTTGTGACGAGCAGCTTTGTTCTTGTGGATGATGCCCTTGTCGGCCATACGGTCGATCACCGGCACAGCCAGGGTGTAGGCGGTCTGAGCCTTGGCCAGGTCTTTGGCGTCGATAGCCTTGACTACGTTCTTGATGTAGGTACGCACCATCGAGCGCAGGCTGGCGTTGTGGCTGCGGCGCTTCTCAGCCTGTTTGGCACGTTTTTTGGCGGAGGGGGAGTTGGCCACCGTCGAGCTCCTCGAAAACTGGGGATACCAAGTAAATAAGGCCGCGAATCATGCCGATGCCGGTTGGCATTGTCAAGGGGCGTTGGCGGCCGCGGGGTGCTGGTCGGACGGGCTGGCGCTGGCTTAAACTCGCCGACCTTTGCGGGGTGGGGATTAAAGCATGTCCGGCGAGTCGGCCAAAAGCGGTTTGTTGCGTTCCAGCGCGGTGGTCAGCGTGATGACCCTGCTCTCCAGGGTACTGGGCATGGTGCGCGACATGGTGGTGGCGGCTTATTTCGGCTCAAGCCCGGCGGCGGACGCCTTTTTCATCGCCTTCAAGATTCCCAACTTCATGCGCCGCCTTTTCGCCGAGGGCGCCTTCGCCCAGGCCTTCGTGCCGGTGCTGTCCGAGTATCGGGCGCAGCGCAGCCTGGCCGAGGTCAAGCAGCTGGTCGATCGCGTCGCCGGCACCCTGGGTCTGACTCTCACCGCGATCACCGGTCTCGGCGTGGTCACCTCGCCCTACCTGATCATGCTGTTTGCCCCGGGCTTTCGGGGCGAACCGGAAAAGCTCGCCCTGGCCGGCGAGCTGTTGGCCATCACCTTTCCCTATCTGCTGCTGATCTCGCTGACCGCCTTCTGCGGCGGCATCCTCAACAGCTACGGGCGCTTCGCCGTGCCGGCCTTCACGCCGGTGCTGCTCAACCTGTGCATGATCGGCGCCACCCTGTTTTTCACCCCGTATTTCGATCAGCCGGTGATGGCCCTGGCCTGGGGCGTGTTCGTCGCCGGCCTGGCCCAGCTGCTGTTCCAGTTGCCGTTCCTGGCGCGCATCCAGCTGCTGCCCATCCCTCGGCCGAATCGCCACGACGAGGGGGTGAAACGGATCATGAGGCTGATGGTGCCGGCGCTGTTCGGCGTTTCGGTCAGCCAGATCAACCTGCTGCTGGACACCGTGCTGGCTTCGTTCCTGCAGACCGGCAGTGTGTCCTGGCTGTACTACGCCGACCGTCTGTCGGAACTGCCGCTGGGCGCCTTCGGTATCGCCATCGGCACGGTGATTCTGCCCAGCCTGTCACGCCAGCACGCCGGCGACGATCCCAAGGCATTCTCGGCGACCATCGACTGGGCGCTGCGCATGGTGCTGCTGGTCGGCGTGCCGGCGGCCCTGGCCTTGGCGATCCTTTCCGAGCCGCTGATCGCCAGCCTGTTCCACTACGGCAAGATGACCGAGCGCGACGTGGTGCAGTCGGCCAACGCCCTGGAAGCCTATTCGCTGGGCGTGCTCACCTTCATGCTCATCAAGGTGCTGGCGCCCGGCTTCTTCGCCCGCCAGGACCTGAAGACGCCGGTGCGAATCGCCATCTACTGCATGCTGGCGAACATGGCCTTTAACCTGGTGCTGATCTGGCCGCTGCAGCACGTTGGCCTGGCGCTGGCCACGTCGCTGTCGTCGATGCTCAACACTGCGCTGCTGTTCTGGGGGCTGTACAAGACCGGCGTGTACCGCCCCGGGCCGGGCTGGGGGCTGTTCGGTCTGCGCCTGCTCGCCGGCTGCGCCGCGATGGCGGCGCTGGTCTGGTGGCTGAATGCTCCCTCGGTCGAGTGGTTCGCCTGGGGCTGGCAACGTCGCGCCTGGGAGCTGTGCCTGCTGGTGGGCGGCGGTATCGGTGCCTACGCCGGCGCCATGGTGCTGCTCGGGCTGCGCATGCGTCACCTGCGTCACTGAGCAGGTGTGCGGCGGCAAACAGGGCCTACGCCTGATCCCGAATGCATGGGTATAATCGACCACTTTATAAACAAGACGCGTGCTATGCAGCTGGTCCGAGGTCTTCATAACCTGCGGCCCTCTCACCGGGGCTGTGTTGCCACCATCGGCAATTTCGACGGCGTTCACCGGGGCCACCAGGCGGTTCTGGCGCGTCTGCGCGAGCGCGCGGCCGAGGCCGGGCTGCCCAGTTGCGTGGTGATCTTCGAGCCGCAGCCGCGCGAGTTCTTCGCCCCTGACAGCGCGCCGCCGCGCCTCACCAGCCTGCGCGAGAAGCTTGAGTTGCTGCGCGAGGCCGGCGTCGATCGAGTGCTGTGCCTGACCTTCAACCGTCGCCTGCGCGAGCTGTCCGCCGAGCAGTTCATCCACCAGATCATGGTCGAGGGCCTCGGTGTCGAGCATCTGGAAGTGGGCGACGACTTCCGCTTCGGCAAGGGCCGCACCGGTGATTTCGCTCTGCTGGTCGAGGCCGGCGCGCGCGAGGGCTTCACCGTGGAGTCGGCCGCCACCATCGAGCTGGACGGCGAGCGGGTCAGCAGCACGCGAGTGCGCGAGGTGCTGGCCGCGGGCGACTTCGCCGAAGTCGAGCGCCTGCTCGGGCGTCCCTACCGGATCAGCGGCCGGGTGCTGCACGGCCAGAAGCTCGGTCGCCAACTGGGCACGCCGACCGCCAACCTGCAGCTCAACCGTCTGCGTCCGGCGCTGCAGGGCGTCTATCTGGTCAGCGTCGAGCTGGACGGCCGGCGCTGGCCCGGGGTGGCCAACATCGGCACGCGGCCGAGCGTCAAGGGCGATGGCCGCGCCCATCTCGAAGTACATCTGCTGGACTTTGCCGGTGACCTCTATGGCCGGCGCCTGGTGGCCCAGTTCCACCGCAAGCTGCGCGACGAACAGCGTTTCGCCTCCCTGGAGGCACTGAAGTCGGCGATCGATGCGGACATCGCCGCCGCCCGTGCCCATTGGCAGGGTCAACCGTTAGAGAACCTGAAATGACCGACTACAAAGCGACCCTGAACCTGCCGGAAACGGCATTCCCGATGAAGGCCGGGCTGCCGCAGCGCGAGCCGGAAACCCTCAAGTACTGGGACGATATCGACCTGTACGGCAAGCTGCGCGCCCTCGGCGCCAACCGTCCGAAATTCGTCCTGCACGACGGTCCGCCCTACGCCAACGGCAACATCCACATCGGTCACGCGGTCAACAAGGTTCTCAAGGACATCATCGTCCGCTCCAAGACCCTCGCCGGTTTCGACGCTCCCTACGTGCCGGGCTGGGACTGCCACGGTCTGCCCATCGAGCACAAGGTCGAGGTCACCCACGGCAAGAACCTGCCGGCGGACAAGACCCGCGAGCTGTGCCGCAGCTACGCCAGCGAGCAGATCGAGGGCCAGAAGGCCGACTTCATCCGTCTTGGCGTGCTGGGCGACTTCAGCAATCCGTACAAGACCATGAGCTTCGCCAACGAGGCCGGCGAAATCCGCGCCCTGGCCGAGATGGTCAAGGGCGGCTTCGTCTTCAAGGGTCTCAAGCCGGTCAACTGGTGCTTCGACTGTGGCTCGGCGCTGGCCGAGGCGGAGGTCGAATACCAGGACAAGAAGTCCGACGCCATCGACGTCGCCTTCGCCGTCGAGGACGCCGCCCAGCTGGCCGCCGCCTTCGGTCTGCAGAGCCTGGCCAAGCCGGCCGCCATCGTGATCTGGACCACCACGCCGTGGACCATCCCGGCCAACCAGGCGCTGAACATCCATCCCGAATTCGAGTACGTGCTGGTCGACGTCGGCGACAAGCTGCTGCTGCTGGCTGCCGAGCTGGTGGACAGCTGCCTCAAGCGTTATGGCCTGGAGGGCGAGGCGATCGCCAGTACCCAGGGCGCGAACTTGGAGAACATTCGTTTCCGCCATCCGTTCTACGAGCGCTTCTCGCCGGTCTACCTCGCCGAGTATGTCGAGCTGGGCGCCGGCACCGGCATCGTCCACTCGGCGCCGGCCTACGGCGAGGACGACTTCCGTACCTGCAAGCAGTACGGGATGAGCAACGACGACATCCTCAACCCGGTGCAGAGCAACGGCGTCTATGTACAGGACCTGCCGTTCTTCGGCGGCCAGTTCATCTGGAAGGCCAATCCGCACATCGTCGACAAGCTGCGCGAGGTCGGTGCGCTGCTCAAGCATGAGGCCATCAGCCACAGCTACATGCACTGCTGGCGCCACAAGACTCCGCTGATCTACCGTGCCACCGCGCAATGGTTCGTCGGTATGGACCGGGCCGCGTCCGGCAAGCAGCCGGAGCAGGGCGCCACCCTGCGCGAGCGCGCGCTGAATGCCATCGAGCAGACCGAGTTCTACCCCAGCTGGGGCAAGCCGCGCCTGCACGCGATGATCGCCAACCGTCCCGACTGGTGCATCTCGCGCCAGCGCAACTGGGGCGTGCCGATCCCCTTCTTCCTGCACAAGGCGACCGGCGAGCTGCACCCGCGCACCGTCGAGCTGATGGAACAGGTCGCCCAGCGCGTCGAGCAGGAGGGCATCGAGGCCTGGTTCAAGCTGGACGCCGCCGAGCTGCTCGGTGCCGAGGCCGCCGACTACGACAAGATCAGCGACACCCTCGACGTGTGGTTCGACTCCGGCACCACCCACTGGCACGTGATGCGCGGCTCGCATCCGATGGGTCATGACCGGGGCCCGCGCGCCGACCTCTATCTGGAAGGTTCCGATCAGCACCGCGGCTGGTTCCACTCGTCGCTGCTGACCGGCGCGGCCATCGACGGTCACGCACCGTACCGCGGCCTGTTGACCCACGGCTTCACCGTGGACGAGAACGGTCGCAAGATGTCCAAGTCGCTGGGCAACGTCATCGCCCCGCAGGAGATCACCGACAGCATGGGCGCCGACATCCTGCGCCTGTGGGTGGCCTCCACCGACTATTCCGGCGAGATGGCGGTATCCAAGCAGATTCTCCAGCGCAGCGCCGACGCCTACCGGCGGATCCGCAACACCATGCGCTTCCTGCTTTCCAACCTGAGCGGCTTCGATCCGGCCACCGACCTGCTGCCGCCCTCGCAGATGCTGGCGCTGGATCGCTGGGCGGTGGACGCCGCTGCGCAGCTGCAGGGCGAGCTGACCGAGGCCTACGAGCAGTTCCGCTTCTGGAACGTCTACTCGCGCGTGCACAACTTCTGCGTGCAGGAGCTGGGCGGCTTCTATCTCGACATCATCAAGGACCGCCAGTACACCACCGATGCCGACAGCGTGGCGCGCCGCTCCTGCCAGAGCGCGCTGTTCCACATCGCCGAGGCCCTGGTGCGCTGGATCGCGCCGATCCTCGCCTTCACCGCCGAGGAAATCTGGCAGTACCTGCCGGGCGAGCGCAACGAGTCGGTGTTCCTCAATACCTGGTACGAGGGTCTGTTCGAGCTGGACGCCGGCGAAGAGCTGGGGCGCGAGTTCTGGGCCGAGGTGATGGCGGTCAAGGCCGCGGTCAACAAGGAGCTGGAGAACCAGCGCAATGCCAAGACCATCGGCGGCAACCTGCAGGCCGAGGTCACTCTGTTCGCCGAGGAGACGCTGGCCGCGAAGCTGGCCAAGCTGGGCGACGAACTGCGCTTTGTGCTGATCACTTCCTATGCCACCCTGGCACCGCTGGGCGAAGCTTCGGTCGAGGCGGTCGACAGCGATGTCGCCGGTCTCAAGCTGCGCGTGCTCAAGTCGACGCATGCCAAGTGCACCCGCTGCTGGCACTTCCGCGAGGACGTCGGTGCGCACGCCGAGCATCCGGAACTGTGCGGTCGCTGTGTGGACAACGTCGGTGGCACCGGTGAGGTGCGTCGGCATGCGTGAGACCGCCGGGCGCTTCGGCGCCCTGCCGTGGTTGTGGTTGAGCATGATCGTCTTCGTGCTCGACCAGCTGACCAAGCTGCACTTCGAGAGCAGCCTGCGCCTGTACCAGCAGATCGAAGTCATCCCCAATCTGTTCAGCTGGACGCTGGCCTACAACACTGGCGCTGCCTTCAGCTTCCTCGCCGACCACGACGGCTGGCAGCGCTGGCTTTTCGCACTGATCGCCATCGGCGTCAGCGCCGTGCTGGTGGTCTGGCTCAAGCGCCTGCCGCGGCGCGGCCAGGGCTGGCTGGCGCTGGGCCTGGCGCTGGTGCTGGGCGGTGCGCTGGGCAACCTGTTCGACCGCGTGGCCTACGGTCACGTGATCGACTTCATCCTGGTTCATTGGCAGAACCGCTGGTATTTCCCGGCCTTCAACGTCGCCGACTGCGCCATCAGCGTCGGCGCCGTGTTGCTGGCCCTGGACATGTTCAAATCCGAGAAAAGCGGAGACCGCAATGACTGAACAGCGCATCGGTGCCGATCGCCAGGTAACCCTGCACTTCGCCATCAAGCTCGAGTCGGGCGACGTGGTCGACAGCACCTTCGACAAGCAGCCGGCCACCTTCAAGGTCGGCGACGGCAACCTGCTGCCCGGTTTCGAGCAAGCACTCTACGGCCTCAAGGCCGGCGACAAGCGCTCGATCGCCATCGAGCCGGAGCACGGCTTTGGTCAGCCGAACCCGCAGAACGTGCAGATCATGCCGCGTGGTAACTTCGAGGGCATGGAGCTATCCGAAGGCCTGCTGATCATCTTCAACGATGCCGCCAACGCCGAGTTGCCGGGCGTGGTCAAGCAGTTCAACGCCGACCAGGTCACCATCGACTTCAACCACCCGCTGGCCGGCAAGCGCCTGACCTTCGACGTGGAAATCGTCGACGTGCAGCCGGTCTGATTGCTTTCCTGTAAGGTGGGTTAGCGGCGTAGCGCCATAACTCACCAGCGGAGGCCGTGAGCTCTCCGGATCGTAGTTTGATAACCACGCGGCGTTATCCACCGTTATCCCGGAAGACCGCCAGGTTTTCCGCCTGCTTCAACCTTCAATGCGCGTGCCGAGACCAGCCATGCAAATCACCCTCGCCAACCCCCGTGGCTTCTGCGCCGGTGTCGATCGTGCGATCGAGATCGTCAATCGTGCTCTCGACGTGTTCGGTCCGCCGATCTACGTGCGCCACGAGGTCGTGCACAACAAGTTCGTGGTCGAGGGCCTGCGTGAGCGTGGTGCCATTTTCGTCGAGGAGCTCGATCAGGTGCCGGACGACGTCATCGTCATCTTCAGCGCCCATGGGGTATCCCAGGCAGTGCGCGACGAGGCGGCGCGCCGCGGTCTCAAGGTGTTCGACGCCACCTGCCCGCTGGTCACCAAGGTTCATCTGGAAGTGGCGCGCTATAGCCGTGATGGCCAGGAGTGCATCCTCATCGGTCATGCCGGCCACCCTGAAGTGGAAGGCACCATGGGCCAGTACGACACCCGCAACGGCGGCGCCATCTACCTGGTCGAGGACGAAGAGGATGTCGCCGGGCTCGAGGTGCGTAACCCGGAGGCTCTGTCCTACGTCACCCAGACCACCCTGTCGATGGACGACACCTCCAAGGTGATCGACGCCCTGCGTGCCCGCTTCCCGGCCATCCAGGGACCACGCAAGAGCGACATCTGCTACGCCACACAGAACCGCCAGGACGCGGTCAAACAGTTGGCTGAGGATTGCGATCTGCTATTGGTGGTCGGTAGTCCCAACAGTTCCAACTCCAACCGCCTGCGCGAGCTGGCCGAGCGCATGGACACCCCGGCATATCTGATCGACGGCGCCGAAGATCTCCAGCGCACTTGGTTCGACGGCAAGCAGAAGATCGGCATCACCGCCGGCGCCTCCGCCCCGGAAGTGCTGGTGCAGGGCGTAATTGCGCGCCTGCGCGAGTGGGGCGCCGCTGAACTGGTCGAACTGGATGGCCGGGCGGAGAACGTCACCTTTTCCATGCCCAAGGAATTGCGGGTGGTGCAGGAGGATTGAGCAGCTTCCTCAGCAACTCCCAGCTGCCTCAATGACCGTACGCATGCGCCCGCTGGGTGCGAGCACCAGCTTGCGCACTGCCTGCTGCCCGTCGCTGTGGCACAGGGTGATGGTGCCGGCCTGGAAGGCACCGGTCAGTAGCTTGGCTTCACCACTGGGCGTATAGCGTACGTAGCGGCTGACTGGGGTGTTGCCGGCGATGCGCACGCCGCTGGCGATGCTGTCGCTGACCAGCAGCTGTAGCTCGCCGCTGCCCTGCATGCCGTCACCATCCTGATCGACGAAGACCTGCCACCCGTTCGCCCAGTCTTCGTCGACCCTGGCAATGATCACCGCTCGCTGGCGGGTGATGGCCTCCTGGCGGGCGAGGAGAAATGCGCTGGCGAGATCGATGCTTGCGCCACGCACTTGCTGGGCGTGCACCATTTGAATCAGGCTCGGGCCGGCCAAGCCGCTGAGGATGGCGAGCAGCGCCAGCGTCACCAAGGCTTCGATCAGCGTGAAGCCGCGATTGCGATCAGACAAGGCATCCATGCGCGCTGTCCTATAGAGATCCCGCGTCCGGCGGGCAATGCGCGAAGGCTAACCAAACTTTCTTTCTTCCGCCCACAAGCGCATTTCCGAGTGTCGCGGAAATTTGCGCTACTTCACAGCTGCTAGCCGGCCAATACGGGAAATGCACCAGTTGTCGACTGTGTGCTCACCTTTGCACCAGAGGGATGTAATCATCCGCGACACAACGCTGGAAGGTGCGTCTGCCCCAGGTCAACCGCAACGATGGGTGAGCCGCGATAATGCAGTTGAGTGCAAGAGACCGCCCAGCTCCGGGGCAGACTGGCAAGCAAACATAGTCGAACGAAATACGTGGAAGGTGGCGCAGTGGAACGAAACAGACAGCGTGGGTTCACCCTTATCGAGCTGATGATCACCGTGGTAATCGTCGGCATTCTGGCGGCCATTGCCTGGCCGAGCTACCAGCAGTATGTCCTCCGTGGCCATCGTGCGGCAGCGCAGGCGGAGATGATGGATATCGCCAACCGCCAGCAGCAGTACTTGTTGGCCAATCGCAGTTATGCGAGCAAGACCCAGCTGGAAGCTGCCGGCTATGCGTTGCCTAGCGATGTCAGCAGCCGCTACAGCTACGACATCACCTTGGGTACGGGATCCTTGCCGACTTTTACCATCGATTTCACCGCTATTGGCGCTCAAGCCAATGATGGCGATCTGGCCTTGACCAGCGAAGGGCTCAAGACTCCGTCAGGGAAGTGGTAAGTATGCGGCGCACACCTGATTCCCACCGGCAGAGCGGTGTATCGCTGATCGAAGTGATGGTGACCCTCCTCATTCTTTCCATTGGGCTGCTGGGGGTCGCCGGCCTGCAGTCGCGGCTGCAGCTGTCCGAAATGGAGGCCTATCAGCGTTCCCAAGCACTGTTGTTACTCAACGATATGGCCAACCGCATCGCGGCCAATCGAAGCAGTGCAGCGGACTATGTAACGGGAACCAGTTCCTCGCTTGGCGTCGGTACCTCCAGTTGCACCACTAGCTCCACCGTCAGAGTGGATATCGACCAAAGTGAGTGGTGCACGGCATTGCAGGGCGCAGCGGAAAGCATCGCCAGTGGAGGAAGCTCGACTCAGGTCGGGGCCATGGTAGGCGCGCGCGGCTGTGTCGAGGATATCGGCGACAACCAATACATGGTCACTGTTGCCTGGCAGGGAATGGGGCCGATTTCTGCTCCACCCGCCAGTGTTGCCTGTGGCTCCGGACAATATAACAGCGGCTCGGCCTGCATTAATGATCTGTGCCGGCGAGTAGTGACCACTATTGTGCGAGTGGCTGATCTATGAGTGACCGGGTGAGGAAGGGGCGCGTCATGCGTCAATCATCGTCGAAACAGTTTGCCCAGGCCGGCTTTAGTCTGATCGAACTCATGGTGGCATCCGTAGTGGGGCTACTGATAATGGCTGCCATATTGACATTATATCTCAATATAGCGCGCACAAATGATGAGATGGCAAAGACCAATGTTCTGGCTGAGAACGGTCGTCTCGCGATTCAATTGCTGGCAAACGATATTGCGCACGCCGGGTTTTGGGGTGGCTACATTCCGGATTTTGACGACTGGACTGTGAGTACGACGCCGACGGCAATTCCCACCGGAATTCCCCAGCCGTGCCTGGCTTACTCGTCCTGGACGTCATCTGTTCGTACCAATCGTCTGGGTATCGCGATTCAAACACACAGCTCGGTTCCCACGGGCTGCAGCGGCGTTATCACCAACCAAAAGAGCAATACCGATATTCTGGTTGTCCGGCATGCCGAAACCTGCGAGGCCGGAGCGACGGGATGCGTTTCGACAGGAGTCGATTCCAAGCTGTATTTCCAGGCATCGCGTTGCGACGACTCGACTGTCGATACGTCGGAATATGTGCTGGCCACAAGTGGACATAACCTCCATGAACGCGATTGCACGACCTTGGCGCCGAAAAGAAAGTATGTCTCGCACCTCTACTATGTGCGCGATTATGCGGTGACGAGCGGCGACGGCATTCCCACCCTCGTACGCTCCGAGTTCGATCTCGCGAGTGGTGCGGTCACCGCCCAAGCGCCGGTTGCCCTAATCGAGGGTGTCGAGGGCTTCCGCGTCGAACTGGGCGTGGATCGGGTGAGCGCGAATGCGACGGACATCATAAGCGATGCCGATCCTGATAATCGCTACAGCGCGGCGATCGCCTGGGTTGATAGCACGACCAAGGCGACCCCGGTCAATCGTGGCGACGGTGCAGCCGATGAATTTGTCCATTGCACCGGCTCTACCGATTGTCCAGTCGACAAGCTGGTAAACGTGGTGGCGGTGAAGCTGCATCTGCTGGTGCGTAGCTCGGCCAGCACAGCCGGCCATGTGGACAATAAAACCTACACCTTGGGCGGACAGACGATCGCTGCTGCCAATGATGGCTTCAAACGCCATGTCTTTTCCACCGTGGTACGTCTTAACAATGTTTCTAGTAGAAGGGCGACGCCATGATCAAGCAATTAACTGCTCCTCGGCAGCGCGGGGCGACTCTTGTGGTAGGTCTGATCATGCTGCTGCTCTTCACCTTGCTGGTTGCCAGCGCCTTCACCCTCAGTTCGACCAACCTCAAGGCCGTCGGCAATATGCAGGCTCGTGACGAGGTCATGGCGGCGGCGAATATCGCTATCGCTCGTCTGTCGGAGTCGCCGTTTACCGACGACCCAGCCGCCGAGTCGATCAATGTGGATATGAACAACGATGGTGCGATCGATTATGTCGTTTCCATGGCCGAGCCGGTCTGTTCCGAGGCAGTCGAGGTGCCGGCAACGGTCGAAGGTCTTGAGAGTGGGGTGCGCTCCGGGATCGTCACGCCGGACTCTCAGTGGAATACGGTGTGGGATATCGAGGCAACAGTCGACGATCCAGTCACCGGAGCGTCGGTGACGGTCAAGACCGGGGTGCGGGTCCTGCTCTCCCAAATTCAAAAGAATGCCGTGTGCTTGTGATTGGGCCATTTCCAGGGGAAATCATGAAACCTACAATTCTGCGGTTTTTGGTGGCTGCAGCTGCGCTGGCCACGCAATTTTCGGCCCAGGCTGAAGACGTTGACCTGTTCGTGTCGCCCGCCACAGGGAGCACGATGAAGCCGAACGTATTGATTATCATGGACAATACCGCCAACTGGGGGAGTGGCAACAACCCGCAGCCCTTCACCAACGAGAAGAGTGCCTTGGTCAGTGTGCTCGGCGGACTTCCACTCGACAAGTTTCGCGTCGGCCTGATGATGTTCGGTGAGACCGGTTCGCCGAACGACACGCGAGACGGCGGTTATGTCCGCGCTGCGCTGCGCCTGATGGATCAGACCAACAGGGCAGCATATGTAAACCTAGTGCAGAATCTGAACAGCAACCACGACAAGGGCAACAATCCGGTATACGGCATGGCAATGGCCGAGGCCTACCGCTATTTCGATGGCGGTACCGCCTATGGCGGCGTGGGCAAGGTCAAGCGCGACTATACCGGCAACGTATTATCCACCACGGGTAACAATGCCGCTGGCAACCCGGCCTATGCAAACTCCAATGCCGTGTACGCCTTGGCAGGCAACGCCCTGGCAGGAGCGACGGCCACGACTTATACAAATCCGGTCCTTGACGGCTGCCAGCGCAACTTCATCATCTTCCTCAGCAACGGCTCGGTTTCGAACAACGACAGCGATGCCGTCTCGGATCTGCCGCGCAGCATGCTGATCCAGGCCTACCAGGATGAGGGCGGTTACGATAACGCAACGGCTATAGCCAAGTCGGCACGCATCGAGATTTCGCCGACTGGCGAAACCACCAGTACTGCCAACGAGTGGGCCAAGTTCCTCAAGTCAACCTTCCCGGCATCAATCACCACCTACACGATCGATGTCAACCCGGCCAGCACTGGTCAGGGGCCGGCGCACTCGGCCCTTCTGAAAAGCATGGCGAGCGTCAGTGATGGCAAATATTTTGCGGTGACCAATAGCGCGTCGGAGATCATCGCAGCCTTCAATTCCATCCTTTCCGAGATCCAGTCGGTAAACAGCGCTTTCGCTTCGGTGAGTCTGCCGGTCAGCGTGAATGCTCAAGGTACGTACCTGAACCAGGTGTTCATCGGCATGTTCCGCCCGGATGCGAACTCGCTGCCGCGCTGGGCCGGCAACCTCAAGCAGTACAAACTCGGTTATTCGGGGGACGAGCTAAAGCTGGTGGACGCCAATGGCAGTGCCGCGATTAACACCTCGACCAACTTCATCACCGAGTGTGCGCGCAGCTACTGGACTCCTGAGACTACCGATAGCTACTGGACTTTCAATCCCAAAGGCGAGTGCTTGACCATCGCCAACTCCGACGTTTCCGATTCGCCAGACGGCGCCGTGGTGGAAAAGGGCGGCCAGGGTTATGGCCTGCGCCATCCCGACACGACCCGAAACGTCCTGACTTGCAGCCCGACCTTTGCTTCGTGCGACTCGAGTAGCGATAGCCTGACGTCGTTCGATACTGGCAATGCGGATATTACCAGTACCTTGCTGGGGGCGGCGGATAGCACAGAGCGGACGAAGTTGATCGATTGGGCGCGCGGTCTGGATGTGAACGATGAGGACACCGATACGGTAACCAACGAAGTGCGGCCGTCAGTGCACGGCGACGTGGTCCACTCGCGGCCGGTCGCGGTCAACTACGGCAGCGAGAACTCGCCCAACGTGGTGGTGTTCTATGGCGGTAACGATGGGCTATTGCACGCTATCAACGGTAACCGCAGTGCCAGTTCCGGAAACTATTCTGCCGGCGAGGAGATGTGGGCGTTCCTGCCGCCGGAGTTCTACGGCAAGATCAAGCGCTTGCGGGACAACACCGGGTCCGTCAGCTATCTCGGAAGCACCGGCGGCACGCCCAAGGACTATGGGGTCGACGGTGCGGTGACTGCCTACATGGGGCAGGTGGCTGCAGGCGGCAGTGACAAGGTCCTGATCTATGCCGGCATGCGGCGCGGCGGGCGCGCGTTTTATGCCTTCGACGTGACCACCCCTGCCAGTCCCTCGCTGAAGTGGAAGGTCGGCTGTCCTAACCTGCTCAACGATACCGATTGCACGTCGGGGTTTGCCGATATCGGCCAGACCTGGTCATCGGCCACCGTGCTGAAGGCTGCGGGATATCAAGCTACCTCGGGGGCCTCCACTCTGAACAAGCCGATGCTGATCATCGGTGGCGGCTATGACAGATGTGAGGATATCGATAACGGTACCAGCAACAATAACTGCACGAGTTCAAGCAAGGGCAAGAAAATCTATGTGCTGGATGCCAATAACGGCGACCTCCTGAAAAGCTTCGACACCGATCGGCCGGTGGTAGCGGATGTGACCGTGGTGCCGGATAGCAATGGGCTGGCTCGCTATGCCTATGCAGCGGACATGGGTGGCAATATCTACCGCATCACCATCGGCGATGCGGCTCCGGCGAGTTGGAGCATGGACAAGATCGCCTCGCTGGGCTGCTCGGGTATGAGCAGTTGCTCGGCCAATCGGAAGTTCATGTTCGGCCCGGAAGTAGTGCTCTCACAGGGTGTCTACTACTTGCAGATTGGCTCCGGCGATCGGGAGAAGCCCCTGGCTGGCTATACCGCGGCGACCAGCGTAACCAACTATTTCTTCAATATTGCGGACAAGCCCGGTGACGATGCCTGGCTGGCGGTGGATGATTGTGACGGTGATGGTACGGCCTGCCTGAGCTCGCTACTGAGTATCGGCAGTGGTACGCCGAGCGCGACCGAACTAGCCAACCATCCGCGTGGCTGGTACCTGGAGCTGGCCAACGATGAGCAGGTGGTGACCTCGGCAGTGACAGTGTTCGGTTATAGCACCTTCAATACCCATACGCCGTCAGCGTCCGCAGGTAGCAGCTGCACCAATCTGGGGACCAACAAGAGTTATCGGATCTCCTACCGCGATGCCAGTGGCTACGACGGTGGTGATCGCTACGAAATGCTGGAGGGTGGCGGCCTCTCGCCGTCGCCGGTATCCGGCAATGTCCAGCTCGATGATGATACGGTGGTGCCCTTCGTTTGTACCTTGGATTGTGATGAGGCAGACCCGAGCTTCAGTTCGCTGACCCAGCCCAAGCGGCATGTCTACTGGAACGTTGAACAATGAAGACTCAAGCACGGGCATTGGGCCGAGTCGTGCTCCCTATCGGTTGGAGAGCGCTGGCGGCTAGCCAGCGCGGCTTCACGCTGATCGAACTGATGGTAGCGGTGGCAATCCTGGCTGTACTGTTGGGCATCGCTGTGCCGTCCTTCCAGGAGATGAGACTCTCCAGCAGCCTGCGCTCCTATGCCAACAGCTTGGTAGCCAGTGCCCAGCTGGCACGGAGTGAAGCGATCAAGCGCAATGCGGTGGTGCGCATGTGCGTCTCCACCGATGGCAGCACTTGTGCATCGGGATCGGTAAGCTGGGAGCAGGGCTGGATAGTACTGCAGGGCACCACTCTGATTCATCGCGAAGCTGCAGCTTCCACCGGCTACAAGATTATCTCCACGGCTACCCAGGTAGATTTCCAGCCTTCCGGTGTCGGGGCAGGTCAGGCCACGTTGAAGGTGTGTCGAGCCACTCCTACGGTGGGTAGCCAGGATCGCCAAGTGACCATCAGTGCGACTGGCCGGACGACAGTCGACAAAGGGAGCAGCGGAACCTGCTCCTGAGCCGGGATGACGCCTGTGGATAGGTTTTGCAAGCCTTCACTCGGGAATCTCTGCAATACCTCCATCGAGGTATAGACTTGCCGGGTTCGTTCTCCGCCCGGCGCGGGCCTCCATCCTCAAGTTGGCTGTATTCCTTATGCACAACATCCTCATTATCGGCGCCGGGGCCATCGGTCTGCAGTCGGCGCGGCTGCTGGCCCAGGCCGGCTGCAAGGTCACCCTGCTCGACCAGTCGGCTGTCGGCAGCGAGGCTTCCTGGGCGGGCGGCGGGATCGTTTCGCCGCTGTATCCGTGGCGCTATGGGCCGGCGGTGACCGCGCTGGCGCACTGGTCGCAGGATTTCTATCCGCGGCTGGCTGACAAGCTGATCGAGGAGGGCGGCGTCGATCCCGAGGTGCATGTCACCGGCCTGTACTGGCTGGATCTGGAGGACGAGGCTGAGGCGCTGGCGTGGGCCGCGCGCGAAGGGCGACCGCTGCGTGCGGTGCCGATGGCCGAAGTCGAGTCGGCGGTGCCGGTGCTGCGCCAGGGTTACCGGCACGCGATCCATATGGCCGGCGTTGCCAACGTGCGCAATCCCCGGCTGATCAAGGCGCTCAGGGCCGCGCTCGAGCGCCTGCCGAATGTCGACATCCGCGAGCAGTGTGAGGTATTCGCTTTCCTGCGCGAGGGGGAGCGTATCGTCGGTGTGCGGACCGCCCAAGGCGAACTGTATGCCGATGCCGTGGTGGTGGCGGCGGGCGCTTGGAGCGGCGAACTGCTCAAGACCCTCGGTCTCGAACTGCCGGTGGAGCCGGTCAAGGGACAGATGATCCTGTTCAAATGCGCTGCCAACTTCCTGCCAGCGATGGTCCTGGCGGGCGGCCGTTATGCGATTCCGCGCCGCGATGGCCATATCCTGGTGGGCAGTACCCTGGAGTACGAGGGCTTCGACAAGAGGCCGACCAGCGAGGCATTGGAAAGTCTGCGCGCCTCCGCCATCGAGTTGTTGCCGGCGCTGGCCGAGGCCGAGGTGGTCAAGCACTGGGCCGGTCTGCGCCCGGGCTCCCCGGACGGCATCCCCTTCATTGGTTCCGTCCCCGGGCATGACGGCCTGTGGCTCAACTGCGGGCATTTCCGCAACGGCCTGGTGTTGGCGCCGGCTTCCTGCCAGCTGCTGACCAATCTGTTGTTGGGGCAGGCGCCGATCGTCGACCCGGCGCCCTACGCGCCCGCCTTGCGTCTGCGCCGGGCTCAGTGATAGCCTTCGCGCCACTTTCTGATGTGCCGGTGTAGCTCAGTCGGTAGAGCGGCTCATTCGTAATGAGAAGGTCGAGGGTTCGATTCCTTTCACCGGCACCATTTCTTCAGACAAAACGGCCAGTCGCCCTTCGCGGGGCGACTGGCCGTTTTGCTTTCGCCGCCAGGCGGGTGGTTACAGGCTCAGGCGCATCGACAGGTCGACGGCCTTGACGTCCTTGGTCAGGGTGCCGATGGAGATGTAGTCGACGCCGGTTTCCGCGTAGCTGCGCAGGTTGTCGCGGTTGATCCCGCCGGAGGCTTCCAGCTTGGCGCGGCCGGCGGTGAGGGCGACGGCGGTGCGCATGTCGTCGTGGTCGAGTTCGTCGAGCATGATGATGTCGGCGCCGGCGTCCAGTGCCTGCTGCAACTCCTCGAGACTCTCCACCTCCACCTCCACCGGTCGGCCGGGAGCGATTCGCTGGGCGGCGGCGACGGCCTGGGCGATGCCGCCGCAGGCGGCGATATGGTTTTCCTTGATCAGAAAGGCGTCGTACAGGCCGATGCGGTGGTTGTGGCAGCCACCGCAGGTGACCGCGTATTTTTGCGCCAGGCGCAGGCCGGGCAGGGTCTTGCGGGTGTCGAGCAGCTTCACGGCGGTGCCCTCGACGAGGTCGGCGTATTCGCGGCAGCGGCTGGCCACTCCGGAAAGCAGCTGCAGGAAGTTCAGCGCGCTGCGCTCGCCGCTGAGCAGGGCGCGCGCCGGGCCTTCGAGGGTGAACAGGGTCTGGTCCTGCATGACGCGCTCGCCTTCGGCGACCATCCATTGCACCTGCACGCGCGGATCGAGCTGGCGGAACACCTCGTCGACCCAGGCGGTGCCGCAGATGGTGGCGGCCTCGCGGGTGATCACCCGAGCGCGGGCCACGCGCTCGGCGGGGATCAGCTGGGCGGTGATGTCGCCGCTGCCGACATCCTCGGCAAGCGCGGCGCGCACGTTGGCGGTGATTTCGGCGCCGAGGTCGGCAAGGCGGAGGTTGGGCATGACAGGCTCCCTGTACGTTTTCGGCGGATTATATGCGTTTCGCTGCGGACAGGTTTTTTCGCGGATGGCAAAGAAGCGGATCGCTTCTGTGATCTGCCGCAGGATCCTTGAATCCATCCGCGTTATCGACGAACGGCTCTCCCTATAATCGCGCCGTTGCCTGCCGCCGCCCGAAACGCGGCCCAAGTTCCGGTCAAGAGAGTCGCGCCGCCCCCCGGTTGCCGGCCCAAGGAAAGTGCCATGTCCAGTGGAGCGAAAGTCATTCCGTTGAACGCAGGCGCCGCGATGCGCGCGCCGACAGCGGAGCGTTCCATGCCTGCCGGTCTGCAGCCGCTGCGCGACTCGTCGCGGGACTTTATCAAGCAGGGGCTGCAGCGCGTATTCGATGCAGCGGACGACAGCCTGTTCGAGGCGGGCCAGCGTGTCGCAAGCAGCACGGAGCAGCAGGAGCTGTTTGACGCGATGCGTAGCCTGCGACTCAAGCGCGAGAGCATCGAGAAGGAGTTGCTGGACGGCCTGGACAAGGCGTTTCGCGAGATCGGTTCCAATCACAACCAGGCCGTCATGGACGTCCTGCCCGCCGGTCTGCTTACGCTGGTGAGCCACGACGAGCTAGAGGAGTCGGTGGCGGTCAAGACGATGGTGATGCGTTCGCTCGGCGATAGCGGCACCGAGTTCAATCCGCTGCAGCAGCGTCTGCAGGCGCTGGTCGGCGTGCCGGTGACGGAGGACAACAATCCGCTTTCGGCACGTACCCTGTGCACGCTGATGCTGGGTGCCTTGAGTCCGCTGCAGCTGAAGATCCAGATACGCCTGGTGTTGCTCAAGCTGTTCGAGAAGCACTTGGTCAAGACGCTCGTTGAGCTGTATTCGGCGCTCAACGACCAGATGACGGCGGCTGGGATTCTCCCCGACCTGCAGCTCAAGGCTTCGCGTCCCGCCAGCCGCGAGCGGCCTGTGGCGCCTGCCGTCACCAGCCGGCCGGATGCCGAAGCACCGGTCGAACTCGGCGAACTGCGCGAGCTGCTGGGGCAGGTAAGGACGAATGTCCAGGCGGTTCCTGCCGATGCGCTGCCGGTCACGCAGGGCGACCTCACCCGTCTGCTTTCCATCCTGCAGCGTCAGCCAGCCGCGGCCGGCGGTACCGGCTTGCGCCAGCAGCTGGATGCCCTGCTGGCACGTGCCAGTGCCAACAGTCCTCGTCCGCGGGTGATCGGCCGGCTGGACGAGGAAATGATCACGCTGGTGTCGATGCTGTTCGAGCAGGTGCTGGGCGACGCGACGCTGCCCGAGCCCATGCGCGGTCCGATCGGCGAGTTGCAGGTCCCGCTGCTCAAGGCGGCACTCATCGATCAGAACGTGTTCGCCGAGCAGAGCCATCCCGCCCGGCAGCTGCTCAACGAGGTGACCCTTGCCGCTCGCGACAGCGAAGAGCTGGCGGACATGCAGCGTGACCGTCTGCGCGGCAAGATCGATCAAGTATCGAAAAGGCTGCGCGAGGAATTCACCGACGATCCGTCGGTGTTCGACCGTCTGCTCGAAGACTTCGGCCGCTTCACTGCCAGCGAGCGCAAGCGCGCGGCACTGCTCGAGCAGCGTCTGCTCGAAGCGGAGGAGGCGCGTGCGCTGCGCGAAACGGTGCGACAGCAGGTGGATCGCCTGTTGAGCGAACGCCTGCAGGCGCTGACCTTGCCGGCAGCCATCGTGCAGGGCCTGGAGCGGGGCTGGGGTGCGCTTCTGCAATTGATCCTGCTGCGCGAGGGCGAGGGGGGCGAAGAGTGGGTGCAGGCTGTCGCGACCCTCGACGAACTGCTGGCGCGCATGCAGCCGTTGCGCAACAGGGAGGATGCCCGCCTGTTGGTGGGGCCGCGGCGCAGCGAACTGCTCGACGCCCTGAAGCGCGGGCTCGAGCAGGTTACCTGCGACGCTTTCGAACAGAGGCGTTTCTTCGAGGCGCTGGCCCAGTGGCAGCGCAAGCTGCTTGCCGACTTCCGCGAGGGTGTGAGCGGGCCGGCGATGACGCTCCCGCCGAGCGAAGTGTCCGATGCGCGCGATGCTGTACAGGCTGAAGAGCAGGTTGTCCTCGAGTCTGCCGGGGAGTCGCCGGAGGCCGCCGGCGCCGCCGTTGCCGAGCCGGAGATACCGCTGCTGGAATTCGGCGAAGTGCCAGCCGTTGCGGCGGTCCCGTCGTCCGGGATGGATGGGCAAGGCGACGTCTGGGGGGCGGGCGCGAGCGAGGTATCCCGTGACGAGCAGACGGTTCAAGCGAACGATGCCGTCGAAGCTCGGCCGCCCCTCGTCTCGCCCGCGGGCGTGCAGGTGGGCGAGGCTCCGACTGTCGTCGAGATGCTGAGCGTGAGCGGGGAGGCGACGGTCAGCCAGGCTTCGCCAGAGGCAGAGGTCATCGCGGTCGAAGCATCGCACTGGGCGTTGGTCGACGGCCTGGGCGCGGGTAGCTGGGTCGAGTTCTGCGTCGGGGATGGCAGCCGGCAGCGTTGCAAGATGGCGGCCTTCATCCGTGTCAGCGGCCAGTTCATCTTCGTCAACCGCGCCGGCGCCAAGGTTGCCACCTACGACCGTGACGGTCTGGCTCAGGCCTTCGCCAGTGGTGCCGCCCATCTGATGGACAACGCGCAGCCATTCGATCAGGCGCTGCGGGCGATCATCAGCAACCTGCGCGAGATGCGTACCGCCTGAGGCCGGCGTCGTGCTTGGCGGAGCCTGTGGGCTGCTCTAGAGTGACGGTATTCAAGGAGCCGTCCATGCAGATCGACCCCCTCACCGGCTGGTGCGCCGAGGCGCTGCACAGTCCATCACCCAATTGCAATGCCCGACCGGCCGGCGAAGTGTCGCTGCTGGTCATCCACAACATCAGCCTGCCGCCCGGGCAGTTCGGCACCGGCGAGGTGGCGAACCTGTTCCTCAATCGCCTCGATCCGCAGGCCCACCCGTATTTCGCCGGCATCGCCCATCTGCAGGTGTCGGCGCATTTCCTGATCGCGCGCGACGGCAGCCTGACCCAGTTCGTCTCCTGTGGCGAACGGGCCTGGCATGCCGGGGTGTCCTGCTTCGCCGGACGCGAGCAATGCAACGATTTCTCCCTCGGCATCGAACTGGAGGGCACCGACGAACTGCCCTACAGCGACGCCCAGTACGAGACCCTGGCCGAACTGACCCGCGAGCTGATGCGCGTCTATCCCGCCATCACCCCCGAGCGTATCTGCGGTCACAGTGACATCGCCCCCGCGCGCAAGACCGACCCCGGTCCGGCGTTCGACTGGACGCGTTACCGGGCGGCGCTGCTGGCCGAGGTTTCGGCATGAACTTCCTGGTACTGCTGCTGATCCTCGCCCTGGAGAAGCTCTGCCGCTGGCGGGTGCATCTGCAGCGCGACGGTCTGTTCCGGCGCATTCTGGGCAGGCTCGAACACAGTGCGCGGTTCAAGGAACAGCCCGCCGTACAGCTGCTACTGGTGCTCGGCCTACCGCTGGCGCTGCTCGGCCTGCTGCTCTGGAGTCTGGCGCCGCTGGCCTACGGCTGGTTGCTGCTGCCGCTGCACGTGGGCCTGGTGTTGTGGAGCCTGGGGCGCAGCGACCCGCAGCACAGCCTGGCGCCGTTTCGCACCCGCTGGCAGCGCGGCGATACCGAGGCGGCCTACCTGGAGGCCCAGCGCGATCTCGGCGTGCAGGCCGAGGACGCGCCGGGGCTGCTCAGGCAAGTGCAGGGCTTCCTGCTTTGGCAGGCCTACGAGGGGTTCTTCGCGGTGATCTTCTGGTACGCGCTGGCCGGTCCGCTGCCGGCGGTGGCCTACCGTCTGCTGGCCCTGCTCGGTGAGCATGCCGCGGGCGCGGAGCTGCGCCGCTATGCGGTGCGTCTGCGCCATGTGCTGGACTGGCTGCCGGCGCGCCTGCTGGCGCTCAGCCTGGCGCTGGCCGGCAACTTCGTCAGCGCCAATCGCGTGCTCTGGCCGCGTCTGCTCGACTTCCCGGCCAGCGCCGCCCAGCTGGTGGCCGACGCCGGTCGCGCGGCGGGCGACACGCCGGCCGGCGAGGGCGGTCTGGAGACTCTGGACGAGTTGTGGAGTCTGCTGCAGCGCGCCGGACTGATCTGGTACAGCGCGCTGGCGCTGGGCATCCTGCTGCTCTGAACTCAGCTCCAGCCGAACAGCTCGCAGGCGTTGCGGGTGCTGGCCGCGGCCAGCTCCGCCGGCGTCACGCCGCGCAATTCGGCCAGCACGGCGCAGATTTCCGCCAGATACTCCGGGCTGTTGCGCGCGTTGGCGTGCATGCTCGGCGCCATGTCCGGGGCGTCGGTTTCCAGCACCACGGCCTCCAGTGGCAACTGCGCCACCGTCTTGCGCAGGCGATTGGCCTGCGGCCAGGTGGCTGCGCCGCCCAAGCCCAGCTTGAAACCCAGCTTGAGGTACTCCCGGGCTTCCTCGACGCTGCCGGCGAAGGCGTGCACGATACCGCCGCGCGGCGGGCGGAAGCGCTTGAGGGTGGCGATGGTCGGAGCATGGGCGCGGCGCACGTGCAGCAGCGCCGGCAACTCGAACTCGCAGGCCAGCGCCAGCTGAGCCTCGAACAGCGTCTGCTGACGCTCGCGGTCGAGGTCCGCGACGTACCAGTCCAGGCCGAACTCGCCGAGGGCGCAGAGTTTCTCCTCGCCGGCGAGGCGCTCCAGCCAGCCGCGCAGCTCGACGAGATGCTGCGGGCGGTGTTCCTCCAGATAGACCGGATGCAGGCCGAAGGCGGCGTACAGCTCGTCCTCGCCCTGCACGAGGTCCCACAGGCGCTGCCAGTTGGTCTGGTAGACGCCGAGGACTATCAGCCTCTCCACCCCCAGCGCACGGCTGCGCGCCAGCACCGCGGCGCGGTCGGCGTCGAACTCGGGGAAGTCGAGGTGGGTGTGGGTGTCGATCAGGCGCATGCAACCTCCGGGGATGCCGGAAGTGTAGCGGGCGCCGTGATGGCGCCCGCTGGTGACTCAGTGATGCTCGCGGGTGGCGCGGAACTTGACGTCCGGCCAGCGTTCTTCCATCAGGCCGAGGTTGACGCGGGTCGGCGCCAGGTAGGTGAGGTGGCCGCCGCCGTCGACGGCGAGGTTCTCGTAGGCCTTGTCCTTGAACTCCTTGAGCTTCTTCTCGTCTCCGCACTCGATCCAGCGCGCCGACCAGACGTTGATCGCCTCGTAGGCGCACTCGACCTTGTATTCCTCCTTGAGGCGGCTGGCGACCACGTCGAACTGCAGTACGCCGACCGCGCCGAGGATGATGTCGTTGTTGCGCTCGGGGAAGAACACCTGGGTCGCGCCTTCCTCGGCCAGCTCCTGCAGGCCCTGGCGCAGCTGCTTGGACTTCAGCGGGTCCTTCAGGCGCACGCGGCGGAACAGCTCCGGGGCGAAGTGCGGGATGCCGGTGAAACCGAGCACCTCGCCTTCGCTGAAGGTGTCGCCGATCTGGATGGTGCCGTGGTTGTGCAGGCCGATGATGTCGCCGGCGTAGGCCTCCTCGAGCATCTCGCGCTCGCTGGAGAAGAAGGTCAGCGCGTCGGCGATCTTCAGGTCCTTCTTGATCCGCACGTGGCGCATCTTCATGCCCTTCTCGTACTTGCCCGAGCAAATACGCATAAAGGCGATGCGGTCGCGGTGCTTGGGATCCATGTTCGCCTGGATCTTGAACACGAAGCCGGAGAACTTCTCCTCGGTCGGCTCCACCACGCGCTCGTGGGCGGCGCGCGACAGCGGCTGCGGTGCCCAGTCGACGATGCTGTCGAGCACCTGGTCGACGCCGAAGTTGCCCAGCGCGGTGCCGAAGAACACCGGGGTCATCTGGCCCTTGAGGAAGGCCTCGCGGTCGAACTCGTGACAGGCGCCCTGCACCAGCTCGAGCTGCTCGAGGAAGTCCTCGTACATATCGCCCAGGTGGGCGCGCGCGGCGTCCGAGTCGAGGCCGTCGATGACGATCTGCTCGATGCGCTCGTGGCCGTGGCCCGGCTGGTAGACGATGACCTTGTCTTCGGCCAGGTGGTAGACGCCCTTGAAGTCCTTGTAGCAGCCGATCGGCCAGGTGATCGGCGCTGCCTTGATCTTCAGCACCGCCTCGATCTCGTCGAGCAGTTCGATCGGGTCACGGATGTCGCGGTCGAGCTTGTTGATAAAGCTCACAATAGGAGTATCCCGCAGACGGCAGACTTCCATCAGGGCGATGGTGCGCGGCTCGACGCCTTTACCGCCGTCGAGGACCATCAGCGCCGAGTCCACCGCGGTCAGGGTGCGGTAGGTGTCTTCCGAGAAGTCTTCGTGGCCGGGGGTGTCGAGCAGGTTGATCATGTGCTCGCGGTAGGGGAACTGCATCACCGAGGTGGTGATCGAGATGCCGCGCTGCTTCTCCATCTCCATCCAGTCGGAGGTGGCGTGACGGTCGGACTTGCGCGACTTCACGGTGCCCGCCACGGCGATGGCCTTGCCCATCAGCAGCAGCTTCTCGGTGATGGTGGTCTTGCCCGCATCGGGGTGGGAGATGATGGCGAAGGTGCGGCGCTTCGCGACTTCGGCGGCCTGAATGGTCATCGGAAAGGGAACCCGTCGACGAGTAGTCGGTCTGTCAGAAAAGGCGGCGATTATAGCGGATGCGCCCCCCGGAAAAGCCGCTGGTGATGAAAGGGGCCGCATTGAGGAAATTTTTGGTTGATCTTGCCCCCCCATGGTCCTAAAGTTCGCGCCCGAACGCTCATGCTGGAAACGATCCATCCGGCTCAAGTACTGACGACGAGACAGCAAGGTCAACCCGCCCCCGATCACGAGACGCGGTTGACCTTTTTGCTTTCGGCGACATGCCTTGGGAAGTAGGCGAACCAAAGTGGGGAAACTGATCAGGCGTTCACGGTCCTTGCGGCCACTCCACCACCTTTCCATTTGCCATCCGAATTGCCCTATGGAGCCCAAGCATGTCCATCAAGGTTGAAGACTATTTCGATCGCGACACCTTCAAGAAGATGAAGGCCTTCGCCGACCAGAAAGAAACTCCCTTCGTGATGATCGATCTGCCCACCATCTCGCGTGCCTATGACGAGCTAGGCAACTGCTTCCCGTTCGCCAAGACCTACTACGCGGTCAAGGCCAACCCGGCGGTAGAGATCATCGACCTGCTCAAGGAAAAGGGCTCCAACTTCGACATCGCCTCGATCTACGAGCTGGACAAGGTGCTGGCCCAGGGCGTCAGCGCCGACCGCATCAGCTACGGCAACACCATCAAGAAGGCCCGCGACGTGCGCTACTTCTTCGAGAAGGGCGTGCGCCTGTTCGCCACCGACTCGGAAGCCGACCTGCGCAACATCGCCAAGGCCGCGCCGGGTTCGAAGATCTACGTACGTATCCTCACCGAGGGTTCCGACTCGGCCGACTGGCCGCTGTCGCGCAAGTTCGGCTGCAACCCGGACATGGCCCTCGACCTGCTGATCCTCGCCAAGCAGCTGGGCCTGGTGCCCTACGGCGTGTCCTTCCACGTCGGCAGCCAGCAGCGCGACATCGACGTGTGGGACGCCGCCATCGCCAAGGTCAAGGTGATCTTCGAGCGCCTCAAGGAAGAAGACAACATCACCCTGCAGATGATCAACATGGGTGGCGGCTTCCCGGCCAACTACATCACCAAGACCAACAGCCTGGAAACCTACGCCGAGGAAATCATCCGCTTCCTCAAGGAAGACTTCGGCGACGAGCTGCCGGAAATCATCCTCGAGCCGGGCCGCTCGCTGATCGCCAACGCCGGCATCCTGGTCAGCGAAGTGGTGCTGGTGGCGCGCAAGTCGCGCACCGCCGTGGAGCGCTGGGTGTACACCGACGTGGGCAAGTTCTCCGGCCTGATCGAGACCATGGACGAGTCGATCAAGTACCCGATCTGGACCGAGAAGCGTGGCGAGATGGAAGAGGTGGTGATCGCCGGTCCGACCTGCGACAGCGCCGACATCATGTACGAGAGCTACAAGTACGGCCTGCCGCTCAACCTGGCCAGCGGCGACCGCCTGTACTGGCTGTCCACCGGCGCCTATACCACCAGCTACAGCGCGGTGGAATTCAACGGCTTCCCGCCGCTGAAGGCCTACTTCCTGGGCTGATCCGGTAGCTGATCCGCACGCCAAACGCCGCGACTCGTCGCGGCGTTTGCGTTTCTGCGGGCGGGTTTTACGCCGGCACGCCCTCGGCGGCCTCCAGCTCGGCGCAGCGCTGCGCGTAGGCGGCGGCGATGTCGGCGAGCGGGACGAGGGCGGCGCGCTGCAGCTCCTCGCCGGCCTTGCGCAGGAACTTCAGGTGGCCGAGTTGGAGAGCGGCGAGCAGCCAGTGGCGCGCCTCGTCCAGGCGGCCCAGGCCGAGCAGCACGGTGGCGTAGCTGAACTGGCCGCGGAAGTCGCCGGCCTCGGCCGAGCGCCGGTACCAGACCAGCGCCGTTTGCGCGTCGGCAGGCACCACGCGGCCTTCCTCGTGATAGCGGCCGACCAGGTTCATCGACTTGGCATGGCCCAGCTCGGCGGCGCGCCGGTACCAGGCCAGCGCCCGGGTCTCGTCCGTCGCCAGGCCGCGGCCGGTGGCCAGCAGGTTGGCGTAGTTGTACATGCCCCAGTCGAGGCCGCGCTCGGCGGCCGCGCGGTAGTGGCGGGCGGCGGCCGCCAGGTCGACGGCGCCCCCCCAGCCGTGTTCGAGGCAGCGGCCGAGCATGTTGTCGGCCATGGCGTGGCCGCGGCCGGCGGCGATGGCGAACCAGGTTCGCGCCAGCGCCGGGTCGCGGGCGATGCCGCGGCCGTCGAGCAGCGCCTGGCCGAGCAGGGCCTGGGCTTCCGCCTCGCCGGCCTCGGCGGCGACCAGCAGCCAGCGCGTCACCTGGCGCGGGTCATCGGCGAGGTTGCGGGCCAGCTGTTCGGCGTCGAGGATCTCGCGACGCTGCAGGATATGGCTCATCGACGCACTCAGACTTCGACCCAGCGGCGCAGCAGGTTGTGGTAGTTGCCGGTCAGGCGCACCAGCGCCGGATGCTCGGGCACGTCGCGGGTCAGGCTCTGGATCGCCTGGTCCATCTCGAACAGCAGGGCGCGCTGGGCGTCCTCGCGCACCAGGCTCTGCGTCCAGAAGAACGAGGCGATGCGTGCGCCGCGGGTCACCGGCTCCACCTTGTGGATGCTGGTCGAGGGATAGAGCACCAGGTCGCCGGCCGGCAGCTTGACCCGCTGGCTGCCGTAGGTGTCCTCGATCACCAGCTCGCCGCCGTCGTACTCGTCGGGATCGCTGAAGAACAGCGTCGAGGACAGGTCGGTGCGCACCCGTTCGGCGCTGTTGCGCACCTGGCGCACGGCGTTGTCGACGTGGAAGTCGAAGTGGCCGCCGGCGGTGTAGCAGTTGAACAGCGGCGGGAACACCTTGTTGGGCAGCGCGGCGGACATGAACAGCGGGTGTTGCCACAGGCGCGCCAGCATGGCCTCGCTGATCTCGCGGGCCAGCGGGTCGTCCTCGGCCAGCTGCAGGTTGTGCTTGGCCTTGGCCGACTGATAACCGGCGGTCAGTTTGCCGTCCAGCCAATTGGCTTCGTCCAGCGCCTGGCGAATACGGCGCACTTCGTCGCGAGTGAACACACCGGGGACATGTAGCAGCATGCTGGCCTCCGCAGCCCAATGACAAATACACACTAAATGAAAGTGATTCGCATCCGATGATAGCGGGCGAATGCAAGCGAGGCTAGTGTGCATCCGCCATTACTTTTCTGTTGCTATCAAGAATATTTCTCGTTTAGAGTGCGTGCCATAACAGCACAAACAGACTTTCCGCAGGGGGAAATCATGACGCGCACCATCGAACGGCCGGCCGCAGCGCCGCGTGTACTGGCTTCGGCAATCGGCGCCGTGACGGCGTTTTCCGCAGTGAACTGGGCCCACGCCGAGGAAGGCGAGGCGCTCAAGCTGGATGCGGTGAGCGTGGTCGACGCCCAAGAAGAAGAGAGCTACAAGGCCGAGTCCGCGTCGAAGAAGTACACCGCGCCGCTGCGCGAAACCCCCAAGTCGGTGACCGTGATTCCCCAGCAGGTGATCAAGGACACCGGTGCGTTGACCCTGACCGACGCCCTGCGCACCACCTCGGGCATCACCTTCGGCGCCGGCGAGGGTGGCAACCCGGCCGGCGACCGGCCGATCATCCGCGGCTTCAACGCCGAGAGCGACATCTTCATCGACGGTCTGCGCGACGTCGCCTCGCAGACCCGCGAGATGTTCAACATCGAGCAGGTGGAAGTCAGCAAGGGTCCGGGTTCGGCCTACACCGGCGCCGGCTCCACCGGCGGCAGCCTCAACCTGATCACCAAGACCGCCAAGCGCGACACCTTCCTCGATCTCAGCCAGACCTTCGGTTCCGACCAGACCAACCGCACCACCCTGGACGGCAACTACCAGTTCAGCGACAACGTCGCCGGCCGCCTGAACCTGATGAAGCACGACGCCAACGTCGCCGGCCGCGACGGCGTCGACGTCAGCCGCTGGGGCGTGGCGCCGAGCATCACCTTCGGCTTCGACACCCCGACCCGCGCCACCCTCTCGTACTACCACCTGGAAACCGACGACGTCCCGGACTACGGCCTGCCGCTGACCGACGCCACCACCGCCACTTCGGTGCGCGAGCCGGTGAGCGTCGACAAGAGCAACTTCTACGGCCTGAGCGATCGCGACTATCGCGAGAGCACCACCGACTCCGGTACCTTCAAGCTCGAGCACGATCTCAACGACAGCCTGACCCTGTCCAACACCACCCGCCTGGTGCGCACCACCCTCGACTACATCGTCACCACGCCGAACGACTCGCGTACCGGCAACCTGTCGCAGGGCCTGGTGTCGCGTTCGCCGAAGAGCCGCAACTCCACTTCCGAAGGCTGGATCAACCAGACCGACCTGAAGGCGCTGTTCAATACCGGCAGCATCGAGCACACCCTGGTGACCGGCGTGGAAGCCAGCCGCGAAGAGGTGCACAACCGCGCCTACTTCATCACCCAGGGCACCTCGGGCACCACCTGCTCCGCCGCCCACGTGGCCACCGGCGACTGCACCAGCCTGGCCAATCCGGCCTACAACGGCAGCTGGACCGGCACCGTGGTCGACAGCAACGCCTTCACCGACACCGATACCGACAGCCTGTCCGCCTACGTCTTCGACACCCTCAAGTTCAACGAGCAGTGGTCGCTGAACGCCGGCGTGCGCTACGACGACTTCGAGACCGAGGCCAGCGGCCTGACCGTCGCCAGCGGCACCAATAACGTCAACGGCGTGACCGACCTGGAGAACAAGAGCCACTTCTGGAACTACCAGCTGGGTCTGGTGTTCAACCCGCTGCCCAACGGCAGCGTCTACGCCGCCTGGTCGACCTCCAGCAACCCGGTCGGCGAGACCTCCGGCGAGGGCGGCAGCAACGTCGCCGTGGCCACCGAGAGCCTCGAGCCGGAGCGCAACCGCAACTACGAAATCGGCACCAAGTGGGACTTCTTCGACGCGCGCCTGGGCCTGAACGCCGCCATCTTCCGCACCGAGAAGACCAACGCCCGCGTGCTCGAGGCCGACGGCACCACCAGCAACATCGGCGAGACCCGCGTCGACGGCTTCGAGGTGGGCGTCAGCGGCCAGATCACGCCGAAGTGGAACGCCTTCGCCAGCTACACCTACCTCGACGGCGAAGTGGTCGACAGCGGCCGCGTGGACGTCGACGCGCGCCCGGGCAACGCCAACGTCAACAACGTGGTCGGCGGCGCCAATGGCAACGACATTCCGAGCACCCCGGAGAACAGCTTCAGCCTCTGGACCACCTACATGTTGACCCCGAACCTGACCATCGGTGGTGGCGCCAACTACGTGGACTCGCGCTTCGGCGACGTCACCAACACCATCGAGGTGCCGTCCTACTGGCGCTACGACGCCATGGCGGCCTACAAGGTCAGCAAGAACCTCGACCTGCAGCTCAACGTGCAGAACCTGACCGACGAGCGCTACTTCGACCAGGTCTACTCCAACCACATGGCCCACGTGGCGCCGGGGCGCACCGCGCTGCTCAGCACCAACTTCCACTTCTAAGCGAAGTGCGCCGACTAGGGCCGCCTGCGGGCGGCCTTTGTCTGTCCGCCGCCGGCGTGTCGGCGGCGGGTAAAGGTTGGGTAAAACCGGTTTGTTGCAAATGTTTCTCGAATAAAATCGTTTCGCACCGCCGGGACGGCGGTGCGATGCGGTTGTCGACCGCATCCCAATCCAATTGCGCCGCAGTTGCGGCATAGCGAGCAGGTGATCCCAGGTGGTCAAGAAAATCCTCTTCCAGCTGCACTGGCTGCTGGGCATCAGCGCCGGGCTGGTGCTGGCGCTGATGGGCGTGACCGGCGCCAGCCTGTCCTACCAGGACGAGCTGCTGCGCCTGGTCAATCCCGGGGTGATGAGCGTCGAGCCGGCGGTCGGCGCCCGGCCGCTGAGTCCGGATGCGCTGGTGGTGCGTATCGGCGAGCAGTTGCCCGAACGCCAGGTGCTCGGCCTGAGCTTCTCGGCCGACGCGCTGGAGGCGGTCAAGGTCAACGTCAGCGGCGGCGGGCCGCGCGGCGAGAACCTCTACGCCGATCCCTACAATGGCGAGGTGCTCGGTGCGGCGCGCGGCGCCGACTTCTTCCAGTTCATGATGCAGCTGCACCGCTGGCTGGCCATCGGCGACGCCGGCAAGCCGATCACCGGCGCGGCGACCCTGGCGCTGGTGTTCCTCTGCCTGTCCGGCCTGTACCTGCGCTGGCCGCGCAAGGCCGGCAACTGGCGCGCCTGGCTGACCCTCGACTGGCGGCGCACGGGACGCGGCTTCCTCTGGGACCTGCACGCGGTGGCCGGCACCTGGGTGCTGCTCGCCTATCTGCTGGCGGCGCTGACCGGGCTGTACTGGTCCTACGACTGGTACCGCGAAGGCGTGCACGCCCTGGCCGGCGAGCCGGCGCCGCAGAAGGGCGGACCGGGCGGACGGCGCGGACCGCCGCCGCAGAGGCAGGCACAGGCCGAGGCGCCGCGCGCGCCGGTGAGCATCGACCATCTGTGGACGGCCTTCCGCCAGGAGGTCCGCGACGACTACCGGCTGGCCAACCTGCGCCTGCCCGAGCGAGCCGGCCAGCCCCTGCAGGTGATGTACCTGCCGGAGGCCGCCGAGCATTCGCGCGCCTTCAACCGCGTGAGCCTGGAGGCCGCCAGCGGCAAGGTCTTGCAGCACGAGCGCTACGCCGACAAGAGCGGCGTGCAGCAGCTGCTGGCCAGCGTCTACCCGCTGCACACCGGCGACTACTTCGGCCAGCCCGGGCGCATCCTCATGCTGCTGGCCAGCCTGTGCATGCCGCTGTTCTTCATTACCGGCTGGCAGCTCTACCTGGATCGGCGTCGTTCGCGCCGCGCCGCCCGCGCCGGGCGCCTGGCCTTGACCGGGCAGGACGGCAGCGGCCGGCCCTGGCTGATCGGCTTCGCCAGTCAGAACGGCTTCGCCGAGCGGCTGGCCTGGCAGACCGCCGGCCAGCTGCAGGCCGCCGGCGCCGTCGTGCAGGTGCGCTCGCTGGCCCAGCTCGACGCGCAGGCGCTGCGCGGTGCCGAGCGCGCGCTGTTCGTGGTCAGCACCTTCGGCGACGGCGAGGCGCCGGACAGCGCGCGCGGCTTCGTGCGCCGCGTGCTGGCCGGCGAGTTCGACCTGCGCCATCTCGAATACGCCCTGCTCGGTCTGGGCGATCGTCAGTACCAGCGCTTCTGCGGTTTTGGCCGCCAGTTGCACGACTGGCTGCAAGGCCAGGGCGCGCGCAGTCTGTTCTCCCCGGTGGAGGTGGACAACGGCGACCACTCGGCGCTGCAGCGCTGGCGCGTCCTGCTCGGCGAGCTGACCGGCCACGCGCCGCAGCACGAGGCCGAGTCCGCCGGCCAGGACGGCTTCGCCGCCTGGACGCTGCGCGACAAGCAGTGCCTCAACCCCACCAGCAGCGCCGCGCCGGTCTGGCGTCTGGCCTTCGACGTGCCGGCCGGGCAGCGCTGGGAAGCCGGCGACCTGGTGGACATCCTGCCGCCGCAGGCGGGTGCGCAACCGCGCAGCTACTCGATCGCCTCGCTAGCCGAGGACGGCGTGCTGGAAATCATCGTGCGCCTGCACCGGCAGGCCGACGGCAGCCTGGGGCTGTGTTCCGGCTGGCTGTGCGATGAGCTGGCCGAGGGCACCACGGCATCGCTGCGCCTGCGCCGCAACGCCGGCTTCCAGCTGGCGGACGACGACCGGCCGCTGCTGCTGATCGGCAACGGCACCGGCCTGGCCAGTCTGCGCAGCCTGCTGCGCGAGCGCGCCCGACGTGGCCAGCCGCGCAACTGGCTGCTGTTCGGCGAGCGCTCCGCCGCCCACGACTTCCTGTGCCGCGACGAGCTGCTGGCCTGGCAGGCCGGCGGCCATCTGCAGCGCCTCGACCTGGCGTTCTCCCGCGACCAGGCCGAGAAGGTCTACGTGCAGGACCGTCTGCGCGCGGCGGCCGACGAGCTGCGCGCCTGGCTGGACGCCGGCGCCGCCATCTACGTGTGCGGCAGCCTCAAGGGCATGGGCGAGGGGGTCGAGGCCGTGCTGCGCGAGCTGCTCGGTACGGCGGCGCTGGACGAGCTGCAGGAAGCCGGGCGCTACCGGCGCGATCTGTACTGAAGCTTGGTGTGTTGGGCGACCGCCGATGGCCTAACCCAACCTACCGGAAGCTTGGAGGGGCGTAGGGTGGGTGAGGCCATCGGCCGTAACCCACCACCCGCCGGCAGGCCGGCAGTCGCGATGCCTGGCGGCATCGACGGTGGGTTACGCCGCAAGCGGCTAACCCTCCCTACAACGGCAGCTCCAGCGTGCCCGGCTCTTGTGCCTGCTCCTCGACACGCAGCGCCAGCTCCCCCTCATGTAGCTTCGCGGTCAGCCGCTGGCCCGGCGCGGTGTCGGCGGCGCGACTCACGGCGTGGCCGCGCTGGTCGAGGAGAATGCTGTAGCCACGGCCGAGGGTGGCCAGCGGGCTGACCACCTGCAGGGTCTGGGCGATGGCCTCGAGCTTCTGGCGGCGCTCGCGCAGGCCGCCGTGCATGGCGCGCGGCAGGCGCTCGGCGAGGTGCTCGATACGCTGGCGCAGCAACGCGAGCAGGCGCTCGGGATGCTGCGCGGCCAAACGGGTGTCCAGGCGCGCCAGGCGCTGGTGATCGCTGCGCAGCTGCTGGTTCATCGCCCGGCGCAGGCGCAGTTCCAGATCGTCGAGGCGCTGGGCCTGCTGGCGCAGGCGCTCGCCGGGATGACGCAGGCGTCGGCGCAGGCCGTCGAGCTGCAGCTGGCGGGCGGCCAGCAGGTGCTGGATGCGCAATTGCAGACGGCGCTGCAGGCCGTCGAGACGGCGCTGCAGGTCGCTGGAGTCGGGGGCGAGCAGTTCGGCGGCGGCCGAGGGCGTCGGCGCGCGCACGTCGGCGACGAAGTCGGCGATGGTCACGTCGGTCTCGTGGCCCACCGCACTGACCACCGGCGTGGTGCAACCAGCGATGGCGCGCGCCACCGCCTCCTCGTTGAAGCACCACAGATCCTCCAGCGAGCCGCCGCCACGGGCGACGATCAACGCATCGAAGCCCTGGCGGTCGGCCAGCTCGATGGCGCGGACGATCTGCGCGGTAGCCTCACGGCCCTGCACCGCGGTGGGCACCAGGGTCAGCTCCACCTGCGGCGCACGACGGCGGAACACGCTGACGATGTCGCGGATCACCGCGCCGCTCGGCGAGCTGACGATGCCGATGCGCCGCGGATGGGCCGGCAGCGCGCGCTTGCGCTCGGTGCTGAACAGTCCCTCGGCGGTCAGCCGCTCCTTGAGCGCCTCGAAGGCCAGGCGCAGCGCGCCGTCGCCGGCCGGCTCCACCGCGTCGAGGATCATCTGGTAGTCGCCGCGGCCTTCGAACAGCGAGACCCTGCCGCGCACCCGCACCGCCAGGCCGTCGCGCAGCGCCTGGCGCACGCGCGCGGCGCTGGAGCGGAACAGCGCGCAGCGCACCTGGGCGGCGGCGTCCTTGAGGGTGAAGTAGACGTGGCCCGAGGAGGGCCGCGCCAGGTTGGAAATCTCGCCCGCGACCCACACCTGCGGGAACACGTCCTCGAGCAGGTGGCGGGCGCGCTGGTTGAGTTGGCTGACGGTCAGCACCTCGCGATCGAGGCCGAGCCGTTGGAACGGGTCTGTGATCATGGCCGGCATGATAAGCCGGCAGCGCGGCGGGAGCGACAGGCGTTCAATCGTCGGCGAGCAGGCGGTCGAGCAGCCAGGCGGCGACCGGCCCCAGTTCGCGCTGGCGCGACCACACCGCGTCCACCGGCACCTGGCGGGGCCAGCCGTCGACAGCCAGTGTCTGCAGGCGACCGTTGCCGTAGTCGGCGACCAGCTGGCGCGGCAGCGCCGCCCAGCCGAAGCCGAGGGCGGCCATTTCCAGCAGCAGCAGATAGTCGGGGGCCGACCAGCAGCGCACGCCGCTATGCCCGTCGCTGCCCGGCAGCTCGCCGGCAGGTGTCGCGTCGGCGGCGACACTGCTCAGGCGCAACGCCCGCCAGCGCGCCAGCGCCTCGTTGCCGATCCGCGGCAGGTGGGCCAGCGGGTGGTCGCGGGCGACGAACAGGCCGAACTCGGCGCTGCGCGCCACGCCGGCGTGGGCGATGTCCGGCGGGTAAGTGGGCTGGGCGGCGAGCAGGCCGAGCTGGGCGCGGCCCTGGCTGACCAGGTCGAGCACGTCGGCGCGCTCGGCGATCAGGCATTCGAACTCCAGATCGGGGAAACGCTGGTCGAGTTCGAGCAGGCGCGCCTCGTACTGGCGCGGCTGGTAGGCGTCGGACAGGGCCAGGGTCAGGCGCGCTTCCTGGCCCTGCGCCAGGCGGGCGGCATGCCGCGTCAGGCGGTCGCCGGCGGCCAGCATCGCTTCGGCATGGGCCAGCAGGCTGGCGCCGGCCTCGGTCAGTTCGAGCCGGCGCGGACCGCGGCGGAACAGTTCGACGCCGAGGTCGATCTCCAGGCGCGCGACCGCCTCGCTGACGGTCGACTGGCTCTTGCCCAGGCGCCGCGCGGCCGCACTGAGCGAGCCGCTGGCGGCCGCGTGGGCGAAGGCCTGGAGGGCTTCGAGGGAGAGATTCATATCGGTTTCACCGATGGCAGCTGGCTTGTTGATGGCTGGATAACCGATGAGGATAGCGGCAGACGTTTTCGATCGCGAGGTCCCTCCATGAGCCCGAATGCCAACTCCCTGCACCGCTCGCTGGGCGAGCGCATCGGCCATGCGCTGGTCTTCGAGCTGCTCGCCCTGCTGATCTGCGCGCCGGCGCTGGCCTTGCTGCTGGGCAAGCCGCTGCTCCAGCTGGGGCTGCTGACCCTGATGTTCTCGCTGGTCGCCATGCTCTGGAACATGCTGTTCAACTGGCTGTTCGACCGCGCCCAAGAGCGCCTCGGCTTCCGCCGCGACCTGTGGGTGCGGCTGTGCCACGCGGCGCTGTTCGAGGCGGGGCTGATCGTCGTGCTGGTGCCGCTGGCGGCCTGGTGGCTGGCGATCGGCCTGCTCGAGGCGCTGCTGCTCGATATCGGCCTGATCCTTTTCTTCCTGCCCTACACCGTGGCGTTCAACTGGAGCTGGGATGCGCTGCGCGAGCGCTGGCTGCGCCGGCAGGCGGGCGCGGCGACGTCCGCCGAGCGGTTCGATTGCCGGGCTTGATTTGCCCGGTCCAGGCCCTAAGCTGCCGGCATTTATCGTCACCGGCCCGCCTTACATGACCGCACAGATCATCCTCGTCCCGCAGATCTCCAGCGTCCCCGCCCACGAGGCGAAGGCGCGCCAGCTGCTCAACTGGCTGGTCAGGCGCGAGATCGTCGCGGCGCTGCCGACCACCTGTGGGCAGGGCGGCAACGGCATGGCCTACGCCATCGCCCCCGGTGCGCGGCGGGTGGCCCTGCATCCCGAGCGGTTGCCGTTCGACCAGCCGCACAACGGCCTGGAGATCGTCACCCGGCGCTGCATCTATACGCCGACTCGCGATTTTCGCGAGGAGGCCGGTTGTCCGCAGTGCCGCCAGGAGATCGGCGAGCCGCTGTTCGAGAGCCTGGAGGAGTGGTGGCCGGGGGAAACCGACAACTTCACCTGCCCCGAATGCGGCTTCGAGGACGACATCAACGGCTTCCTGTTCCTGCAGCCGTGCGGCTTCTCCGACCTGGGCTTTATCTTCAACGGCTGGGCGGAGGCAGGGTTGCGCCAGGACTTCCTCGACGCCTTCGCCGAGCGCCTCGGCTTTGCCGTGCGGCTGGTGCGGGTCTCTCCCTGAGACATGCCCTGTAGTAGGCGGCTGTTACCCGCGCGCCGCGCCATGGTCGATACTGCAGCGATCTTCACCACCTGACAGGGAGAAAACCATGGCTGCGAAGAAGATCCTCATGCTGGTCGGCGACTACGTCGAGGACTACGAAGTGATGGTGCCGTTCCAGGCGCTGTCGATGGTCGGCCATACCGTGCACGCGGTATGTCCGGGCAAGACCGCCGGGCAGAGCGTGCGCACCGCGATCCACGACTTCGAGGGCGACCAGACCTACAGCGAGAAGCCGGGGCACAACTTCGCCCTCAACTTCGACTTCGCCGCGGTGCGCGCTGAGGACTACGACGCCCTGGTGGTGCCGGGCGGCCGCGCCCCCGAGTACCTGCGCCTGAACGGCCAGGTGATCGAGCTGGTGCAGGCCATCGCCCGGGCCGGCAAGCCGATCGCTGCGATCTGCCACGGCGCCCAGCTGCTGGCTGCCGCCGGCGTGCTCAAGGACCGCGAGTGCAGCGCCTATCCGGCCTGCGCGCCGGAGGTCGGCCTGGCCGGCGGCCGCTACGTGGAGATTCCGGTCGACCAGGCGCACACCGACGGCAACCTGGTCAGCGCCCCGGCCTGGCCGGCGCATCCGACCTGGCTGGCGGCCTTCCTCAAGGTGCTCGGCACGCGCATCGAGCTGTGATCGAGAGGGCTCCACGCTTCGGCGTGGAAGCCTTGGATCGGAAGCCCTGAGTCCGTGGCTGAAGGAAAGGGGCGGGCAGCGCCCCGGCCGGAGTGCCCACGCGGCAGCGTGGCAACGATCGTCCGCTAGAAAATCGCAGCGCGAGTTTTCCACCCTGCGGAGGCTGCGCCGCTGGCGGGTAGGGTGGACAACAGCGCCGCCCTGTCCACCATCCCGGCGATGCCGATGCCATATCCAGAGGGGAAAACCGTCATGTGCGAGCTGTACGTCAAGGCCGATCCGATCCTCTACGAATCGCGTTCGCGCTCGCTGCGCATCCGCGGCGTGGTCACCACCCTGCGCCTGGAGAACCAGTTCTGGGACATCCTCCAGGAGATCGCCGAGGTCGACGGCATGACCACCAACCAGCTGATCGCCAAGCTGTACGAGGAGGTCATGGACTACCGCGGCGAGGTGGTCAACTTCGCCTCCTTTCTGCGCGTCAGCTGTACCCGCTACCTGGCCCAGCGCCGCGAACCGGTCGCCGAGTTGAGGCTGGTCGGCGGCCGGCTGCGCGAAGGTGACCAGCCGCGTTGAGCGCAAGCCCCGCGCCGGGTATAATGCCGCGCTTCCATTTTTCCCGTCCGGGAGCCCCCGCCATGCTGCGTATCAGCCAAGAAGCCCTGACCTTCGACGACGTTCTCCTCATCCCCGGTTATTCCGAGGTCCTGCCCAAGGATGTTTCCCTCAAGACCCGCCTGACCCGTGGCATCGAGCTGAACATCCCGCTGGTTTCCGCGGCCATGGACACCGTTACCGAAGCCCGCCTGGCCATCGCCATGGCCCAGGAAGGTGGCATCGGCATCATCCACAAGAACATGACCATCGAGCAGCAGGCGGCCGAGGTGCGCAAGGTCAAGCGTCACGAGACCGCCATCGTGCGCGATCCGGTGACCGTGACCCCGGACACCAAGATCATCGATCTGCTGGCCCGTGTGCGCGAATACGGCTTCTCCGGCTTCCCGGTGGTGGCAGGCGGCGAGCTGGTCGGCATCGTCACCGGCCGCGACCTGCGCGTGAAGCCCAACGCCGGCGACACCGTGGCGGCGATCATGACGCCCAAGGAGCGCCTGATCACCGTTCTCGAAGGCACTCCGCTGGAAGAGATCAAGGCCAAGCTGTACGAGCACCGCATCGAGAAGATGCTGGTGGTCGACCAGCAGTTCCACCTGCGCGGCCTGGTCACCTTCCGTGACATCGAGAAGGCCAAGAGCTACCCGCTGGCCTCCAAGGACGACCAAGGTCGCCTGCGCGTCGGCGCCGCCGTCGGCACCGGTGCCGACACCGGCGATCGCATCGCCGCGCTGGCCGCCGCCGGCGTCGACGTGGTGGTGGTCGACACCGCCCACGGCCACTCCAAGGGCGTGATCGACCGCGTGCGCTGGGTCAAGCAGAACTTCCCCGACCTGCAGGTGATCGGCGGCAACATCGCCACCGCCGAGGCCGCCCTGGCGCTGGTCGAGGCTGGCGCCGACGCCGTCAAGGTCGGCATCGGCCCGGGCTCGATCTGCACCACCCGCATCGTCGCCGGCGTCGGCGTACCGCAGATCAGCGCCATCGCCAACGTCTCCGCCGCGCTGGCCGCGGTCGGCGTGCCGATGATCGCCGACGGCGGCATCCGCTTCTCGGGCGACCTGTCCAAGGCCATCGTCGCCGGCGCCAACGCGGTGATGATGGGTTCGATGTTCGCCGGTACCGAAGAGGCGCCGGGCGAGGTCGAGCTGTTCCAGGGCCGTTCCTACAAGTCCTACCGCGGCATGGGCTCGCTGGGCGCCATGGCCCAGGCCCAGGGTTCCTCGGACCGCTACTTCCAGGACTCCGCCGCCGGCGCCGAGAAGTTGGTGCCCGAAGGCATCGAAGGTCGCGTGCCGTACAAGGGCGCCCTGGCCGCCATCGTCCACCAGCTGATGGGCGGCCTGCGCGCCTCCATGGGCTACACCGGCTGCGCGACCATCGAAGAGATGCGCACCAAGCCGGAGTTCGTGCGCATCACCGGCGCCGGCATGGCCGAGTCGCACGTGCACGACGTGCAGATCACCAAGGAAGCGCCCAACTACCGTGTGGGCTGATTTCCCATTTGCTTGAGATGACGACACGGGGCTGCTGCTGTTGAAAAGAGACGGAGCAGCCCCGAGTCGTTTGTGCATTCCGCTAGAGAGACGGCCATGGCCCATCAAGACATTCACGCTCACCGGATCCTGATCCTCGACTTCGGCTCCCAGTACACCCAGCTGATCGCCCGCCGCGTGCGCGAGATCGGCGTGTACTGCGAGATCCACCCGTTCGATATGGCCGACGAGGCGATCCGCGCCTTCGATCCGCGCGGCATCATCCTCGCCGGCGGTCCGGAGTCGGTGCACGCGGAGAACAGCCCGCGCGCGCCGCAGGCGGTGTTCGACCTGGGCGTGCCGCTGTTCGGCATTTGCTACGGCATGCAGACCATGTCCGAGCAGCTCGGCGGCAAGGTGCAGGGCTCGGACCTGCGCGAGTTCGGCTACGCCCGCGTCGACCTGGTCGGCAAGAGCCGCCTGCTCGACGGTATCGAGGACCACATGGACGACGACGGCCTGCTGAGCCTCGACGTGTGGATGAGCCACGGCGACAAGGTGACCCAGCTGGCGCCCGGCTTCCATATCGTCGCCAGCACCCCGAGCTGCCCGATCGCCGCCATCGGCGACGACAACCGCTGCTACTACGGCGTGCAGTTCCACCCGGAAGTGACCCACACCAAGCAGGGCGGGCGCATCCTGTCGCGCTTCATCATCGACATCTGTGGCTGCGCGGCGCTGTGGACCCCGGCCAACATCGTCGAGGACGCCATCTCCCAGGTGCGCGCCCAGGTCGGTGACCGCAAGGTGGTGCTCGGCCTGTCCGGCGGCGTCGACTCCTCGGTGGTCGCCGCGCTGCTGCACCGCGCCATCGGCGACCAGCTGACCTGCGTGTTCGTCGACAACGGCCTGCTGCGCCTGCACGAGGGCGACCAGGTGATGGCCATGTTCGCCGAGAACATGGGCGTCAAGGTGATCCGCGCCGACGCCGAGGAGCTGTTCCTCGGCCGCCTGGCCGGCGTCAGCGACCCGGAGCAGAAGCGCAAGATCATCGGCCGCAGCTTCATCGAGGTGTTCGATCAGGAGGCGACCAAGCTTTCCGGCATCGACTTCCTCGCCCAGGGCACCATCTACCCGGATGTGATCGAGTCGGCCGGCGCCAAGACCGGCAAGGCCCACGTGATCAAGTCGCACCACAACGTCGGCGGCCTGCCCGAGGACATGCAGTTCCAGCTGGTCGAGCCGCTGCGCGAGCTGTTCAAGGACGAGGTGCGCAAGATCGGCCTCGAACTCGGCCTGCCCTACGACATGGTCTACCGCCACCCGTTCCCGGGTCCGGGCCTGGGCGTGCGCATCCTCGGCGAGGTGAAGAAGGAGTACGCCGACCTGCTGCGTCGCGCCGACCACATCTTCATCGAGGAGCTGCGCAACTTCGACTGGTACCACAAGACCAGCCAGGCCTTCGTGGTGTTCCAGCCGGTCAAGTCGGTCGGCGTGGTCGGTGACGGCCGTCGCTACGCCTGGGTGGTCGCCCTGCGTGCGGTGGAAACCATCGACTTCATGACCGCGCGCTGGGCGCACCTGCCCTACGAGCTGCTGGAGAAGGTCTCCAACCGCATCATCAACGAGATCGAGGGTATCTCGCGGGTCACCTACGACGTGTCGAGCAAGCCGCCGGCGACCATCGAGTGGGAATGATGCAGTGAACGCAAGGGCAGCTTCGGCTGCCCTTGTGCCGTCTGGCGCACTCGCTGGCCGTGGCGTGGCCCGTCAGTCGCTTTCGCCCCACAGCAACTGGTCGATCTCCTGCATCAGGAACTCGTTGCGGCGGAAGTCGCGGACGATGGCTTCGGCCTCGTTCTGGGTGTAGCCCTGCAGGTTGAAGGTGGCGGTGCCGGCCGGGGCGCCGTCGTAGAACAGGCGCACCTCGAGGTTCCAGGCATCGCTGCCCTGCGGCGCGGCGGACAGGCTCAGGCAGGCCTTGAGCTTGCCTTCGAGCTGGGTGATCAGGTTGAGGACATCCATGCTGCGGCAGGCGGCGCTTACTCCACCCATTCCTCCATGGCGTTCACGCTGAAGCCGCCGGCGCTGCGCCGGGCCTTGCGCTTGAGGATGTTGTCCAGCCAGCGCTCCGGAGTGCCGGCCAGTTGCTGCTGCAGCTCGGCCAGCAGATCCGTGACCTCGGGACCTTCGGCGACCTGCATCGGCGCGATGTCGAGGGCGACCAGCTGGCGCGTCGCCGAGCCGCCGATCGAGCCGACGTACACCAGGTCGCAGCCGGCCAGCCAGGCCAGCTTGGGCTTGAGCTTGTCCTCGTTGCCGTCCTTCTTTTCCTGGCCGAAGCGCTGTTCGGCCACGAACTCGGCCGCACCTGCGCTCAGCCTGTACAGGTAGAAGGCGGCGGCCGAGCCGAAGTGCTCGTCGACCATTTCGCCGTCGGAGGAGGCGAAGGCTACCAGCAGCTCGCCCGGGGCGCTGGAGAGCTGGGCTACGGATTCGATCGGTCGGCGCATGCTTGCCTCCTCATCAGGGCAGTGGGGTTCTGTGCTGGTGCGGCTGGCGGGGCTGGCGCAGGCCGCAGGCGCAGGGGCGATGTGTGCCAGAAGCCGGTGCAAGAAGCAGGCCGCGCCGGCGCGGCCGTCTCGCCACCAGCGGCGCGGCGGCCTGCCGTCCCGGCGCGTGGCTCCGTACCGCTGTCGGATCTGCGACAGGCGACGCATCGGCGGCCTCTTCGTCGCGTTTCGGCCAAGGCGCGGGGCGCCGGCCGGGACCCGTCCTCGGCTATGATGCGCAGTGAGCCGTGCTCCGCAGGAGCTGTCCGATGTCGACATGGAGTTCCCCCCTGGCCCGCATGAAGGCGCTCGCCCTCGGCCTTCTGCTGCTGGCCGCGGCGCTGTACGCGCTGGCCGTCCACCTGCTGCCGAGCCATCCGGGCTGGGGATACCTCGCGGCCTTCGCCGAGGCGGCGATGGTCGGCGCCATCGCCGACTGGTTCGCGGTGACCGCGCTGTTCCGCCACCCGCTCGGCCTGCCGATCCCGCACACGGCGATCATCCCGCGCAAGCAGGCGCGCCTGGGCCGCAATCTGGCCGACTTCATCTGCACCCATTTCCTCGCCACCCCGCAGGTGATGGCCAAGCTCGAGGCCTTCGACGCCGCCGCGCGGCTGGCCGGCTGGCTGCGTCTGCCGGCCAACGCCGAGGCGCTCGGCCGCCAGTTGGTCGGCGTGGCCCGCTACGGCCTCCATGCCCTGCGCGACGAGCGGGTACGCCAGTTCATCCAGCGCAGCGCCACCCGCCGGCTGCGCGAGCTGGACCTGGCGCACCTGGCCGGCCAGCTGCTCGACATGCTGACCTACGAGCGCCGCCACCAGGCCATGCTCGACGAGCTGCTCGCCCAGCTCGATGCGCTGCTGCAGGACGAGGCGGTGCAGCAGCGCATCGCCGCAGGGCTCTCCAGCGAGTTCAGCGCGCTGCGCTTTCGCCTGTTCGGCAGGGACATCCCGCTCGACGAGAAGGCCGGCCAGTGGTCGGCGGACAAGCTGGTGCGCCGCGTCTCCGAGCTGATCGGCGAGATCAGCCGCGACCCGCAGCACGAGCTGCGCGGCAAGTTCGACGCCTGCCTGCTGCGCTTCGTCGCGCGGCTCAAGGACGACCCCGCCTTCCGTCTCAAGGGCGAGCAGATCCGCGAGCAGCTGCTCGCCCACCCGGCGCTGAGCGGCTACCTGCGCGAGCTGTGGGACGATCTGGTCGACTGGCTGCAGGCCGACCTGACGGATGCCGACTCGACCATCCGCCGCCGCCTGGTGCGCCTCTGCCAGCGCCTGGGCGAGGCGCTGGCCCGCGATGCGGCGATGCGCCGCTGGATCAACGACCAGTTGCTCGAGGTGGCGCCCAGGCTGGTAGAGCGTCACCGCGAGGACATCCGTCGCTACATCGCCGAGCGGGTGGAGCGCTGGAACAGCGACGAGCTGGTGGCCCTGCTGGAGCACAACGTCGGCAAGGACCTGCAGTACATCCGCATCAACGGCACCCTGGTCGGCGGCATGGTCGGCCTGGGGCTGCACGCGCTGACCCGCCTGCTGGCCGGTTGAGCGCGCCGGCCCGGGGGCGCTGATCTGTCGCAGGCGGGGCTCGCACTTCTGCCGGGGAAAATGAGAAACTCTGTCATCTGCGTTTGCGGCGAACTGTCACGCCGCTGCCGCGCGCCATCTTTCCCAAGCGAGGGGTTTCGATGTCCTTCACCCGCAGACAAGTTCTCGGCGGTCTGGCCGGCCTCGGCGTGCTCGGCCTGGCGGGCGGCGGTGCGCGCTACTGGCTGGGGCGCCCGGCCGAGGCGGCCAGCCACGACTACGAGCTGATCGCCGCGCCGCTGGACGTCGAGCTGGTGCCCGGCCACAAGACCACCGCCTGGGCCTACGGCGGCCAGGCGCCGGGTCTGGAACTGCGCGCCCGCCAGGGCGACTGGCTGCGCGTGCGCTTCGTCAACCACCTGCCCGAGCCGAGCACCATCCACTGGCACGGCATCCGCCTGCCGCTGGAGATGGACGGCGTGCCCTACGTCTCCCAGCTCCCCGTCCTGCCGGGCGAGTACTTCGACTACCGCTTCCAGGTCAAGGACGCCGGCAGCTTCTGGTACCACCCGCACACCGCGAGCGGCGAGCAGCTCGGCCGCGGCCTGGTGGGCCCCCTGATCGTCGAGGAGCGCGAGCCGAGCGGCTTCCGCCACGAGCACACGCTGAGCCTGAAGAGCTGGCACGTCGACGGGGAGGGCGCCTTCACCGACTTCAGCGTGCCGCGCGAGGCGGCGCGCGGTGGCACCGCCGGGCGCCTGTCGACGGTCAACGGCGTGCATGCGCCGACCCTCGAACTGCCGGCCGGGCAGGTCGTCCGCCTGCGCATCCTCAACCTCGACAATACCCTGACCTACCGCCTCAACCTGCCGCAGGCCGAGGCGCGCATCTATGCCCTGGACGGCAACCCGGTGGCGCCGCAACCGCTGGGCAAGGAGTACTGGCTGGGCCCGGGCATGCGCATCGAGCTGGCCCTGCGCGTGCCGGCGGCCGGCATGGAACTGCCGCTGCGCAACGGTCCGCTGCGCCTGGCGACGCTGAAGAGCGTGGCCAGCACCGAGCCTGCCGGCGACTGGCCGCCGGCGCTGCCGGCCAACCCGATCGCCGAGCCCGACCTGGCGGCGGCCGAGACCCTGCGCTTCAACTTCGAGTGGACCGGCGCGGTGTCGGCCAACCTGGCGCAGGGCGCGGCGCACAGCTTCTGGCAGGTCAACGGCCAGGCCTGGGACATCAAGGACAAGAGCTGCGCCGAGCGCCCCATCGCGACCCTGCGCCAGGGCCGCAGCTACATCCTCGAACTGCGCAATCTCAGCCAGTATCAGCACCCGATCCACCTGCACGGCATGAGCTTCAAGGTGCTCGACTCCAACCGCCGGCCGATCACCCCGTACTTCACCGACACCTATCTATTGGGCAAGCAGGAAACCGCGCGGGTGGCGCTGGTGGCCGACAATCCGGGCACCTGGATGTTCCACTGCCACGTGGTCGACCATATGGAAACCGGCCTGATGGCGGCCATCGCGGTGGTCTAGGTCTGGGAGCCGAGGTCCGGTGCAGGATGGGCAACTCGCGCAGCGATTGCCCGCCAGACGACGCGCTGGCCTGCGTTCATCGGTAGAAGATCGCTGCGCGAGTCTTCTACCCTACGGGCCCCGGACTTGACTCGCCGCCGGCTTTGCCCAAACTGGCGGGCTTTCCTTTTGCCGCAGCCGTTCCGCCATGAAGAAACCGACGATCATCGACCGCAGCCAGGACGAGCGCTTCATGCGCGAGGCGCTGGCGCTCGCCGCCCAGGGCGCCGAACGGGGCGAGGTGCCGGTGGGCGCCGTGCTGGTGGTCGACGGCGAGATCGTCGGCCGCGGCTTCAACTGCCCGATTTCCACCCACGACCCCAGCGCCCACGCCGAGATGGTGGCGATCCGCGACGCGGCGCGAAATCTGGCCAACTACCGCCTGGTCGGCAGCACCCTTTACGTCACCCTGGAGCCGTGCAGCATGTGCGCCGGGCTGATCATCCATTCGCGCATCGCCCGGGTGGTCTACGGCGCCACCGAGCCCAAGGCCGGAGTGGTGGAGAGCCGCGGGCGCTTCTTCGAGCAGGCCTTCCTCAACCACCGTCTGCTGGTCGAGGGCGGCGTGCTGGCGGCGGAATGCGGGGCGGTCCTCAGCGAGTTCTTCCGCCTGCGTCGACAGAAGGGCTGAGCCACCGCCTTGTTGCATTGCGCACAATTGTCGGCAAGGCGACGTGGGCATGTGGCGATCACGACAAGTCGGCCCCCGGCTAGGGCTCATCGCTCAATCCCACTCTAAAGGTATGGTTATTGCACCCGCTTCGGCCGCGGTACCCCCATAACCACAGAAGGGATTTCCCATGGCCACCATCTATTTCTCCTCGCCTCTGATGCCCCACAACAAGAAAGTCGAAGCGGTTGCCGGCAGGCGCGACACCCTGCTCGGCGTCGCCCAGGAAAACCGCATCAAGATTCCGTTCGAATGCCAGGACGGCGAGTGCGGTTCCTGCCTGGTCAAGGTCACCCACCTCGATGGCGAGCGCATCAAGGGCGTGATGTTGACCGACAAGGAGAAGAACGTCCTCAAGTCCGTCGGCAAGCTGCCCAAGGGCGAGCTGGAGCGGGCTGAGGTCAGGGATCTGCCGCCGACCTGGCGGTTGGCCTGCCAGACCATAGTCACCGACGAGGACCTGCTGGTCGAGTTCACCGGCGAGCCGGGCGGCGCCTGACCGCGCGGTCGTTATCCCAGGCCTCGTGGCGGGCGGCCACGAGGTCTGTCCTGCGCCCCGCCGGCGCCTGCCGGGCGGGGCAACCGCTTCGGCGCTGCGCCGACCTTACAGCTGCGGTTCGGGCTTGGGCGTCTTGTCCACCGCCGGACGGTGCAGGCCGCTGTCGGCGACCTGGCTGCCTTCCAGCTGCGGCTGGGTGACCCAGGTGAGGATGTCGTAGTAGCGGCGGATATTGTTGACGAAGTGCACCGGCTCGCCGCCGCGGGCGTAGCCGTAGCGGGTCTTGGTGTACCACTGCTTCTGCGATAGCCGCGGCAGCATCTTCTTCACGTGCAGCCACTTGTTGGGATTCAGGCCGGCGGCCTGGGCGAGCTTGCGGGCGTCCTCCAGATGGCCGCTGCCGATGTTGTAGGCGGCCAGCGCGAACCAGGAGCGATCCGGCTCCTCGATGCTGTCCGGCAACTCGGCGTGCACCTGGATGAAGTAGCGCGCGCCGCCCTGGATGCTCTGCCGCGGGTCGAGGCGATTGGCCACGCCCACCGCCTGGGCGGTGCGCTGGGTGAGCATCATCAGGCCGCGCACGCCGGTCTTGGAGGTGGCGTCGGCCTGCCACATCGACTCCTGGTAGCCGATGGCGGCGAGCAGGCGCCAGTCGATCTTGTGGGTCTCGGCGGCCTTGCGGAACTCCTGCTCGTAGCGCGGCAGGCGCTGCTGCAGGTGGCGGGCGAAGGTGTAGGTGCCGACGTAGCCGAGCACGTCGATGTGTCCGTAGTAGCGTTCCTTGAGCTGCTGCAGGGTCTTGTCGCGCTCGGCCTCGGCGAGGAAGGCGTTGACCGCCTGCAGCAGGCTGTCGTCGGCGCCGGCCGGCAGCGCCCAGGCCAGGTGCTGGTTGCTGTCGAGGTCGAAGGCGACGCGCACGTTGGGGAAGCCGAACTGGTTCATCGCCAGTTCGTTGGAGTCGACCAGGGTCAGGTCGATTTTCCCCTCGTCGACCATGCCGAGCAGGTCGACCACCTCGACGTCGTCGGACTCGCTGTACTGCAGCGCGGGCAGGCGCTGCTTGAGCTCGGCCAGACGCTCGGCGTGAATGCTGCCCTTGACCACGGTGATGCGCTTGCCGACCAGTTGCTCGGGCTGGGTCGGCCGTGGCTGGCCGTTGCGGTAGACGACCTGCAGGCTGATGTCCAGATAGGGGCGGCTGAAGCGCGCCATCGGCGCGCGGCGGGCGGTTTCGACCAGCCCGGCGGCGGCCAGCTGCGGGCCGTTGGGGCTGTTGAGGCGGGCGAACAACTCGTCGAGGCTGTTGGCGGTCTCGACCTGCAGCTTGACGCCCAGGTGCTTGGCGAAGCGTTCGGCCAGCTCGTATTCGAAGCCGGTCTCGCCGTTGCGGTCCTGGTAGTAGGTGGACGGGCTGTTGCGGGTGATCACGCGCAGCACCCCGTCCTCCTGCACGCGCTCGAGGGCTGTAGGCGCGTCGCCACAGGCACTCAGCAGCAGGAGGAGAACGGTGACCAGCAGCCAGGCACTATGACTCCGGCGGGGTGCGTTGAGGTTGTGCATGGCTGGAGTATACGCAAAGGCGGCCGGCCGGCCATATATCGAAGGTGGGGAGTGCACGAGCGGTTGCGGCGCCGACGGCCGCGGGTGCCGGGCTGGGCGCTTTGCGCTAGAATGTCGGGTCTTTCGCACTCCCTTGCCCAAGAGGCTGTTCCGACAATGCTGATCCTGCGCGGCACCCCCGCCCTTTCTGCTTTCCGTCACGGCAAACTGCTCGAGCAACTGACCGAGAAGGTCCCCGCGGTAGCCGGCCTGTACGCCGAGTTTGCCCATTTCGCCGAGGTGTCCAGCGCACTCGACAGCAACGAGGAGCAGGTGCTGGCGCGGCTGCTGCAGTACGGTCCGAGCGTACCGGTGCAGGAGCCGCAGGGCCGGCTGTTCCTGGTGGTGCCGCGCTTCGGCACCATCTCGCCGTGGTCGAGCAAGGCAACCGACATCGCCCACAACTGTGGCCTGGGCAAGCTCCAGCGCCTGGAGCGCGGCATCGCCTACTACGTGGCCGGCGAGCTGTCGGCGGCCGACGCCGAGGCGGTCGCCGGCGTGCTCCACGATCGCATGACCCAGCTGGTGCTGGGTCGTCTGGAGGAAGCCGAGGCGCTGTTCAGCCATGCCCAGCCCAAGCCGCTGACCGTGGTCGACGTGCTTGGCGGCGGCCGCGCTGCCCTCGAGCAGGCCAACGTCAGCCTGGGCCTGGCCCTGGCCGAGGACGAGATCGATTACCTGGTGAAGAGCTTCAATGACCTGGGGCGCAACCCCCACGACATCGAGCTGATGATGTTCGCCCAGGCCAACTCCGAGCACTGCCGCCACAAGATCTTCAACGCCAGCTGGGACATCGACGGCCAGGCGCAGGAGAAGTCGCTGTTCGGCATGATCAAGAACACCTACGAGCTGCACCGCGAGGGCGTGCTGTCCGCCTACAAGGACAACGCCTCGGTGATCGAGGGCTTCGTCGCCGGACGTTTCTTCCCGCAGCCGGGCAGCAACGAGTACGTGCCGCATCAGGAGCCGGTGCACATCCTGATGAAGGTGGAGACCCACAACCACCCGACCGCCATCGCCCCGTTCCCCGGCGCCTCCACCGGCTCCGGCGGCGAGATCCGCGACGAGGGCGCCACCGGTCGCGGCTCCAAGCCCAAGGCCGGCCTGGTCGGCTTCACCGTCTCCAACCTGCAGATCCCCGGCTTCGAGCAGCCCTGGGAGAAGGCCTACGGCAAGCCCGAGCGCATCGTCAGCGCGCTGGACATCATGATCGAGGGCCCGCTGGGCGGCGCCGCGTTCAACAACGAGTTCGGTCGTCCCAACCTGACCGGCTACTTCCGCACCTTCGAGCAGGCTGTCGCCACTCCGCGCGGCGAGGAAGTGCGCGGCTACCACAAGCCGATCATGCTCGCCGGCGGCCTCGGCAACATCCGCGAGGAGCACGTGCAGAAGGGCGAGATCTCGGTCGGCGGCAAGCTGATCGTGCTCGGCGGCCCGGCCATGCTGATCGGCCTGGGCGGCGGCGCCGCCTCGTCGATGGCCACCGGCGCCAGCTCGGCCGACCTCGACTTCGCCTCGGTGCAGCGCGAGAACCCGGAAATGGAACGCCGCTGCCAGGAGGTCATCGACCGCTGCTGGCAGATGGGCGACAACAACCCGATCAAGTTCATCCACGACGTCGGCGCCGGCGGCCTGTCCAATGCCCTGCCGGAGCTGATCAACGATGCCGGCCGCGGTGGCCGCTTCGAACTGCGCAACGTGCCCAACGACGAGCCGGGCATGAGCCCGCTGGAAATCTGGTGCAACGAGTCGCAGGAGCGCTATGTGCTCAGCGTCGACGCCGCCGACCTGGAGACCTTCAAGGCCATCTGCGAGCGCGAGCGCTGCCCGTTCGCGGTGGTCGGCGAGGCCACCGAGGAGCGCCAGCTCACCGTGGCCGACAGCCATTTCGGCAACAATCCGGTGGATATGCCGCTCGAAGTGCTGCTCGGCAAGCCGCCGCGCATGCACCGTTCGGTGAGCCGCGAGGCCGAGCTGGGCGACGACTTCTGCGCCGCCGGGCTGGAGCTGAGTGATGCAGTCGAGCGCGTGCTGCGTCATCCGGCCGTCGCTTCCAAGAGCTTCCTGATCACCATCGGCGACCGCTCGATCACCGGCCTGGTGGCCCGCGACCAGTTCGTCGGCCCGTGGCAGGTACCGGTGGCCGACTGCGCGGTGACCGCCACCGCCTTCGACGTCTACACCGGTGAGGCCATGGCGATGGGCGAGCGTACTCCGCTGGCCCTGCTCGACGCTCCGGCGTCGGGCCGCATGGCGGTCGGCGAGACCATCACCAACCTGGCCGCCGCGCGCATCGGCAAGATCTCCGACATCAAGCTGTCGGCCAACTGGATGGCCGCCGCCGGCCACCCGGGCGAGGACGCCCGCCTGTACGACACCGTCAAGGCGGTCGGCATGGAGCTGTGCCCGGCGCTGGGCATCACCATCCCGGTCGGCAAGGACTCGATGTCGATGAAGACCCGCTGGCAGGACGGCGGCGAGGACAAGAGCGTCACCGCGCCGATGTCGCTGATCGTCTCCGGCTTCGCCCCGGTGCAGGACGTGCGCGCCACCCTGACCCCGCAGCTGCGCCTCGACAAGGGCGACAGCGAACTGCTGCTGGTCGACCTCGGTCGTGGCCAGAACCGCCTCGGCGGCTCGATCATCGCCCAGGTCTACAGCCAGATCGGCCGCCAGGCGCCGGACGTCGACAGCGCCGCCGAGCTGAAGGCGTTCTTCGACACCATCCAGGCCCTCAATAGCGAAGGCCGCCTGCTGGCCTACCACGACCGCTCCGACGGCGGCCTGCTGGCCAGCGTGGTGGAGATGGCCTTCGCCGGCCACTGCGGCCTGGAGCTGCGTCTCGACGCCATCGCCGCGAGCCGCGAGGCGCTGGGCGCCGCGCTGTTCAGCGAGGAGCTGGGTGCGGTGCTGCAGGTGCGTGCCGCCGACAGTGCCGCGGTACTGGCGCGCTTCGCCGCTGCCGGCCTCGCCGACTGCGTCAGCGTCATCGGCCGCCCGCTCGCCGGCGGCGACATCCGCCTGAGCCTGGGCGACGAGATCGTCTACAGCGCCGAGCGCCGCGTTCTGCAACGCATCTGGAGCGAGACCAGCCACCGCATCCAGAGCCTGCGCGACAACGCCCAGTGCGCCGCGCAGGAGTTCGACGCCCTGCTCGACGAGAGCAACCCGGGCCTGTCGGTGAAGCTCGGCTTCGACGTCAATGAGGATATCGCCGCCCCCTATATCGCCAAGGGCGTGCGTCCGCGCATGGCGATCCTGCGCGAGCAGGGCGTCAACGGGCAGACCGAGATGGCTGCCGCCTTCCACCGCGCCGGCTTCAGCGTGGTGGACGTGCATATGAGCGACGTCATCGCCGGTCGTGTCAGTCTGGAGGACTTCAAGGGCCTGGTGGCCTGCGGCGGCTTCTCCTACGGCGACGTGCTCGGCGCCGGTGGCGGCTGGGCCAAGTCGATCCTGTTCAATGGCCGCGCCCGCGACAACTTCAGCGCCTTCTTCGCGCGCAAGGACAGTTTCGCCCTCGGCGTGTGCAACGGCTGCCAGATGCTCTCCAACCTGGGCGAGCTGATCCCGGGCAGCGAGCACTGGCCGCGTTTCGTGCGCAACCGCTCCGAGCAGTTCGAGGCGCGCGTGGCGATGGTCCAGGTGCAGGAGTCGCCGTCGATCTTCCTGCAGGGCATGGCCGGTTCGCGCCTGCCGATCGCCATCGCCCACGGCGAGGGGCATGCCGAGTTCTCCAGCGAGGAAGCCCTGCTGCAGACCGACCTGTCCGGCAGCGTGGCGCTGCGCTTCGTCGACAACCACGGCAAGGTCACCGAGACCTATCCGGCCAACCCCAACGGTTCGCCGCGCGGCATCACTGGCCTGACCACCCGCGATGGGCGCGTCACCATCATGATGCCGCACCCGGAGCGGGTGTTCCGCGCCGTGCAGAACTCCTGGCGCCCGGACGAGTGGCAGGAAGACGCCGGCTGGATGCGCATGTTCCGCAACGCACGGGTCTGGGTCGACTGATCCGTCCCTCTGCCTGCCGGCGCGTGGCGCCGGTGGGCTGGTGGTGGAAGCGGGGCGCCCGTTGCCGACGGGCGCCTTTTTTTGTGTCTGCGATCCGGAGCAACGCTGCCGGTCGGCAGATAACTCCGACGAAGCGTCAAGGAAGAGGCGTCAGACGGTCAGCGGTTGTGGCAGGATAGCTGGCCAGAGGGCTATAGCTGCCGATCCACTTCTGCGTGCCGGAGACTTCGATGTACAAGTTGTGTTTCTTCGTTCCCGAGACTCATCTGGAGGCGGTGAAGACCGCCATTTTCGCCACCGGCGCCGGGCGCATCGGCGAGTACGACAGCTGCTGCTGGCAGACTCTCGGCGAGGGCCAGTTCCATCCGCTGCCGGGCAGCCAGCCCTACGTCGGCGCCCAGGGCGAACTGGCGCGCGTGGCGGAGTGGAAGGTCGAGATGGTGGTGGCTGACGAGCTGATCCACTCGGCGGTCAAGGCGCTCAAGCAGAGCCATCCCTACGAGACGCCGGCCTTCGACGTCTGGCGGCTGTCGGACATGGTGTTCTGAGCCGCTGACCGGCGGAAACGAAAAAGGCGCCGCATCGGTGGATGCGGCGCCTTTTGCTTGTCTGCGCTGGCGAGCTCAGGGGCGGATTTCGATCAGCGTGCCGTCCTTCACCAGGCTCCACACCTCCTGCATGTCGCGGTTGCGCATGGCGATGCAGCCCTCAGTCCAGTCGAGGGTGTGGAAGTACCACTCGGGATATTCCTCGTCCAGCGGCGTGCCGTGGATCATGATCATGTCGCCCGCCGGTAGGCCCTTTTCCTGGGCCAGGTGCTGGTCCCGCGCGTTGGGGTAGGAGATGTGCATGGACAGATTGTACTTGTCGCTGGGCTTGCGCCAGTCGATCCAGTAGAAGCCCTCCGGGGTGCGCCGGTCGCCCTGGTAGCGCTTGGGGCCGTTGGGCTGCTTGCCCAGCGAGACGCGGTAGCTCCTGAGGATTTCGCCGCGGCTGAGCAGGTGCAGCTTGCGCTCGGACTTGAGCACCAGCACCTTGTCGACCTTCGAGGCGGTATCCAGAACCGGAGTGCTCATGGCTTGGCTCAAGGTGGCGAAGAGGGCACAGCAACAGACGATCAACCAGCGCATGACAGGCATTCCAGTGCAAACCAGGTGGCCGTCAGCCCGGCGGCCGGTTGTTCATGCAGCGTGCCGCTGGGCTGAGGGTCACGCTGGTGCGGATTTCGGGCCGGAGCGACGGCCGGCAGTAAGTGTGCCGGGAATTTTAAGCCAGCCGCGGGGTCGGGGGAAGGTCGGGGCGGCGAAAGGCGACGTCGCCGCCGGGACTTTGGCACCCCGACGGTTTCATGCCATGATTTGGTGATAAATCCATGACGAGAACAGCCCATGCTGGATGAGCTGCGCCAACGTGTGCAGGCCCACGGCCCCAGCCCCCTGCCCAGCGAACAGCGCTTCCCCGAAGCCGCGGTGCTGATGCCGATCACCCGCAGCGCGGAACCCCAGCTGGTGCTGACCCTGCGCGCCAGCGGGCTGTCCACGCATGGCGGCGAGGTGGCCTTTCCGGGGGGCAGGCGCGATCCGGAGGACCCGTCGCTGGTGATCACCGCCCTGCGCGAGGCGCACGAGGAGGTCGGCCTCACGCCCGGTATGGTCGAGGTGGTCGGCCCGCTGAGCACGCAGATCTCCCGCCATGGCATTCAGGTCACCCCCTACGTCGGCTTCATTCCCGACAGTGTCGAGTTCCAGGCCAACCGCGATGAGATCGATGCGGTATTCAGCGTGCCGCTGGAATTCTTCCGCGAGGATCCGCGCGAGATCACCCACCGCATCGACTACCTCGGCTACAGCTGGTACGTGCCGAGCTATCGCTACGGCGGCTTCAAGATCTGGGGGTTGACCGCGATCATGATCGTCGAGCTGGTCAATCTGATCTACGACGCCGGCATCGAGCTGCGCGAGCCGCCGGCCCATTTCGTCCCTTACCGTTGAGCGTGCCAAGGAGCCTGCCGATGAAGTACCGCCTGGGCGATGCCCGTGTCGAAACCCATCCCGACAGCTGGGTGGCCCCCGGCGCCAGCCTGATCGGCAAGGTGCGCCTGGACGCCGATGCCAGCGTGTGGTTCGGCGCCGTGCTGCGTGGCGACAACGAGCTGATCCACGTCGGCGAGGGCAGCAATGTGCAGGACGGCAGCGTGCTGCACACCGACATGGGCTGGCCCCTGACCATCGGCAAGGGCGTGACCATCGGCCACAAGGTCACCCTGCACGGCTGCACCATCGGCGACCACAGCCTGGTCGGTATCGGCGCGGTGGTGCTCAACGGCGCGAAGATCGGCAAGCACTGTCTGATCGGCGCCGGTGCGCTGGTCCCGGAAGGCCGCGAGATTCCCGACGGCAGCCTGGTGATGGGCGTGCCCGGCAAGGTGGTGCGCCAGCTCAGCGAGGAGCAGATCCGCGGCCTGCAGAACAATGCCGCCCACTACGTCGACAACGCCCGCCGCTACGCCCGCGAGCTCGCCGAGCAGGCCGACTGATGGTCGAGCAGGAAAAGCCGGTCGCCTCGCCCTGCGTCTATGTCTGCGCGCTGAACGACGACGACATCTGTGTCGGTTGCCACCGCAGCGGCGCGGAAATCACCCGCTGGGGCCGCATGGACAACGCCGAGCGCCGCGCCGTGCTCGAGCGCTGTCGCGAGCGCGCCCTGGCCGCAGGACTGTTGAACCCCCTCTGAGGAACCTTCCGTGACCATGATCGGAACCCCGCTGTCGCCGAGCGCGACCCGTGTACTCCTGTGCGGCTCTGGCGAGCTGGGCAAGGAGGTCGTCATCGAGCTGCAGCGCCTGGGCTGCGAGGTGATCGCCGTCGACCGCTACGCCAACGCCCCGGCCATGCAGGTGGCGCATCGCAGCCACGTGATCAGCATGCTCGACGGTGCCGCCCTGCGCGCGGTGATCGAGCAGGAACAGCCGCACTACATCGTTCCCGAGATCGAAGCGATCGCCACCGATACGCTGGTCGAGCTGGAGGCCGAGGGCTTCACCGTGGTGCCCACCGCGCGCGCCGCCAAGCTGACCATGAATCGCGAGGGTATCCGCCGCCTGGCCGCCGAGGAACTCGGCCTGCCGACCTCGCCGTACCGCTTCGCCGACACCTTCGAGGACTACGCCGCGGCGGTCGCCGAGCTGGGCTTCCCGTGCGTGGTCAAGCCGATCATGAGTTCCTCCGGCAAGGGCCAGAGCCTGCTGCGCGGCGCGGACGACGTGCGCAAGGCCTGGGACTACGCCCAGGAGGGCGGTCGCGCCGGCAAGGGCCGGGTCATCGTGGAAGGCTTCATCGACTTCGACTACGAGATCACCCTGCTCACCGTGCGCCACGTCGGCGGCACTACCTTCTGTGCGCCGGTCGGTCACCGCCAGGAGAAGGGCGACTACCAGGAGTCCTGGCAGCCGCAGGCAATGAGCCCTGCGGCGCTGGCCGAGTCCGAGCGCATCGCCAGCGCGGTCACCGAGGCGCTCGGCGGCCGCGGCCTGTTCGGCGTCGAACTGTTCATCAAGGGCGACCAGGTGTGGTTCAGCGAGGTATCGCCGCGCCCGCACGACACCGGCCTGGTGACCCTGATCTCCCAGGACCTCTCCGAGTTCGCCCTGCACGCGCGGGCCATTCTCGGTCTGCCGATCCCGGCCATCCGCCAGTTCGGCCCCTCGGCCTCCGCGGTGATCCTGGTCGAGGGCGAGTCGAATGCGGTGCGCTTCGGCAACCTCGGCGCGGCCCTGGCCGAGCCGGATACCGCGCTGCGCCTGTTCGGCAAGCCGGAGGTCAGCGGTCAGCGGCGCATGGGTGTGGCGCTGGCGCGCGATGGGTCGATCGAGACGGCGCGCACCAAGGCGCTGGCCGCGGCGGCGGCGGTGACCGTCGAGCTGTAAGGGTCGGCATGCGCCAGGCAAAGGCCGGTACCCGCCAGGGGGCCGGCCTTTTCATTTCCGGCTGCGCGGGCGCTCAGCGCGGCCCGCTTGCGCGGGGCTCGCTGCGCCAGATGCGCACGCTCTTCACCCGGTTGTCCGCCGCCTCGCGGATTTCCAGGCGGTAGGGGCCGATCTTCAGGCACACGCTGCTGTCGGGGATGTGCTCGAGCGCCTCGGTGACCAGGCCGCCGATGGTGCGCGGGCCGTCGCTGGGCAGGTGCCAGGCGAGTTCGCGGTTGACCTCGCGGATGCTGGCGCTGCCGTCGATCAGGTAGCTGCCGTCCTCCTGCGGGTGGATTTCCGGCTCGCGCAGCCCCGGCTGGGTGGTGAACTCGCCGACGATCTCCTCGAGGATGTCCTCCAGGGTGACCAGGCCGATCACCTCGCCGTACTCGTCGACCACCAGGGCCATGCGCCGCTGGCACTGCTGGAAGTTGAGCAGCTGGGTCGACAGCGGGGTGTTTTCCGGTACGAAGTACGGCTCCACACAGGCGCCGCGCAGCGTCTCCACGGTCAGCGGACTGTGGGTCAGCAGGCGGGCGATGCGCCGCATGTGCACCACGCCCTCGACCTGGTTGAGATCGTGGCGGTACACCGGCAGGCGGGTATGCGGGGTGCTGCGCAACTGGCTGACGATCTGCTCGAGGGTGTTCTCGAGGTCGATGCCGAGCACTTCGCTACGCGGCACCATGATGTCGTTGACGGTGATCTTGTCCAGCTCGAGGATGCCCTGCAGCATCTCCTCGCGGCGCTGCGGCTGGCCGGGATCGGCCTCGACCGCGACGTGCGTACGCTGTTCGGCCGTGCCGCGCTGCGCGCGCGGCGGGGTGGCCGGGAAAGGACTCAGTAGCCGCCACAGGCGGCGTAGCAGACCGGGCTGGTCGTCGTCCACGGCGTCGGCATCCGACTCAGATGTGCAGGATGAATTCGCGGACCAGCTTGCTGCCGAAGTAGGCCAGCATCAGCAGCAGGAAGCCTGCCAGGGTCCAGCGGATCGCCTTGCCGCCGCGCCAGCCGAGCTGGTGGCGGCCCCACAGCAGCACGCCGAACACTACCCAGGCCAGACAGGCGAGCAGGGTCTTGTGCACCAGGTGCTGGGCGAACAGGTCGTCGAGGAACAGCCAGCCGGACAGCAGCGACAGCGACAGCAGGCTCCAGCCGCCCCACAGGAAGCCGAACAGCAGGCTCTCCATGGTCTGCAGCGGCGGGAAGTTGCGGATGATGCCCGACGGGTGCTTGTGCTTGAGCTGATGGTTCTGCAGCAGCAGGAGCAGGGACTGCAGCACGGCGATGGTCAGCAGGCCGTAGGCGAGGATCGACAGCAGGATATGGGCGAGGATGCCCGGCTCCTCGACGATCGGTCGCGTGGTGCCGCCCGGCAGCAGGGCCAGCAGGGTGGTCAGGCTGCCCAGCGGGAACAGCAGGACCAGCAGGTTCTCCACCGGGATGCGCAGGCTGGCCAGCAGGGTCAGGGTGATCACCGCGGCGGTCACCAGGCTGGAGGCGTTGAAGAAGTCGAGTCGCAGCGCGCCGTTGTCCAGCAACAGCAGGCGCAGGCCGATGACGTGGGCCAGCAGGGCCAGGGCGCCGAGAAGGACGAGCAGGCGCTTGTCCGGAAACGCGCGACGGGAAAGCAGCAGGGCCTGGTAGATGGTCGCGCCGGCATACAGGCCGGCCGCCGCCAGGCTGGGCAGCAAAGGCGTCATAAGTCCTTGTGGGGAAAGCCTCGAAGTCGCCGAGTTTGGCACAGACCGGCTATCCACGAAAGCCTGGGGGGCGGTGTCGGCGCGCGGAGCACTCGGCTATAATCCGCGACTTGCCGCAAGCTCCCTCTTTCAAAGGAACGTGCATGTTCGAGAATTTGACCGACCGTCTGTCGCAGACGCTGCGCAACGTCACCGGGCGCGCCAAGCTGACCGAGGACAACATCAAGGACACCCTGCGCGAAGTGCGCATGGCGCTGCTCGAGGCCGACGTCGCGCTGCCGGTGGTCAAGGACTTCGTCAACAAGGTCAAGGAACGTGCGGTCGGCACCGAAGTGTCGAAGAGTCTGACCCCGGGGCAGGCGTTCGTGAAGATCGTCCGCGCCGAGCTGGAAGCGCTGATGGGCGCGGCCAACGAGGACCTGGCGCTGAACGCCGCGCCGCCGGCGGTAATCCTGATGGCCGGCCTGCAGGGCGCGGGCAAGACCACCACGGTCGGCAAGCTGGCGCGCTTCCTAAGGGAGCGCAAGAAGAAGTCGGTGCTGGTGGTGTCCGCCGACGTCTACCGCCCGGCGGCGATCAAGCAGCTGGAGACCCTGGCGGGCGAGGTGGGCGTCACCTTCTTCCCCTCGGATCTGAGCCAGCAGCCGGTGGCCATCGCGCGTGCCGCCATCGCCGAGGCCAAGCTCAAGTTCATCGACGTGGTGATCGTCGACACCGCCGGCCGTCTGCACGTCGATGCCGAGATGATGGAGGAGATCAAGCAGGTCCACGCCGCGATCAACCCCGTCGAGACGCTGTTCGTAGTCGACGCCATGACCGGCCAGGACGCCGCCAACACCGCCAAGGCCTTCAACGACGCCCTGCCGCTGACCGGCGTGGTGCTGACCAAGGTCGACGGCGACGCGCGCGGCGGCGCCGCGCTGTCGGTGCGCGCCATCACCGGCAAGCCAATCAAGTTCCTCGGCATGGGCGAGAAGAGCGAGGCGCTCGATCCGTTCCATCCCGACCGCGTGGCCTCGCGCATCCTCGGCATGGGTGACGTGCTCAGCCTGATCGAGCAGGCCGAGCAGAACATGGACCGCGAGAAGGCGGCCAAGCTCACCCAGAAGCTGAAGAAGGGCAAGGGCTTCGATCTCGAGGACTTCCGCGACCAGCTGCAGCAGATGAAGAACATGGGCGGCCTCGGCAGCCTGATGGACAAGCTGCCGATGCTGGGCGGCGTCAATCTCAGCCAGATGGGCGGCGTGCAGAACGTCGCCGAGAAGCAGTTCCGGCAGATGGAGGCGATCATCAACTCGATGACCCCCGCCGAGCGCCGCGACCCGGAAATGATCAGCGGCTCGCGCAAGCGCCGCATCGCGCTGGGTTCCGGCACCCAGGTGCAGGATGTCGGCCGCCTGATCAAGCAGCACAAGCAGATGCAGAAGATGATGAAGAAGGTCACCGCCAAGGGCGGCATGGCCAAGATGATGCGCGGCATGAGCAGCCTCATGCCGGGCGGCATGCCGAAGATGTGAGAATCCGGCGCGCGGCGGTGCACTGGGGGCCGCCGCGTGCCGTCGCCCGCTTCCGGCGGGCAGTAAGCGGGGATGACTGCGGAGTGCGAATGGACCGTGGCGGCGCGAGCCGGCGCGGAAAAAGACATTTGCAAAACCGCGGATAATCCTTAAAATGTGCGGCCTTTCGGGCCGTGGGCCCTAGTGTGCATACAGCTTTTGCAAGCACCTACTACAGGAACGAAGTTCAATGGTAACCATCCGTCTTGCTCGTGGCGGCTCCAAGAAGCGCCCTTTCTACCACCTGACCGTGACCAACAGCCGCTCCGCCCGTGACGGCCGTTTCGTCGAGCGCATCGGTTTCTTCAATCCGGTCGCCACTGGTGGTGAAGTGCGTCTCTCCGTGAACGCCGAGCGTGCCCAGTACTGGCTGAGCCAGGGCGCCCAGCCGTCCGAGCGCGCTGCCCAACTGCTCAAGGAAGCGGCGCAAGCCTGAGTCCTTGATCATGCAACATTCGCCGGCACCCGCCGAGGATCTGGTCGTTCTCGGCAAAATATTTTCGGTGCATGGCATCCGCGGGGAAGTGAAGGTCTACTCCTACACCGATCCGCTGGATAACCTGCTGGATTACCGCCACTGGACGCTCACGCGCGATGGCGAGGTTCGTCAGGTCGAACTGGCAAGCGGGCGCCTGCAAGGCAAGGCGCTGACCGTCAAGATCAAGGGACTCGACGATCGCGACGTGGCCCGCGGCTATGCCGGATTCCTCATCTGTGTTCCGCGCAGTCAACTGCCGGCACTGCAGGATGACGAATACTACTGGTATCAGCTGGAAGGTCTGAAGGTCATCAACCAGGACGAGCAACTGCTCGGTCGGGTCGATCACTTGCTGGAAACCGGCGCCAATGATGTGCTGGTGGTGAAGCCCTGCGCGGGGAGCGTGGACGATCGCGAGCGCCTGTTGCCCTATACGGAGCAATGCGTGCAGAAGATCGATCTGCCTGCCGGCGAGATGCGGGTGGACTGGGATGCGGATTTCTGACCCATGCGGGTAGACGTTCTCAGCCTGTTCCCCGAGATGTTCGGCGCCATCAGCGAGTACGGCATCACCAGCCGCGCGGTGAAGCAGGGACTCCTGCAACTGCACTGCTGGAATCCGCGGGACTACACCGAGGACCGCCACCAGACGGTGGACGACCGGCCCTTCGGCGGTGGACCGGGGATGGTGATGAAGATCAAGCCGCTGGAGCTGGCCCTGGCATCCGCCAAGGCGGCCACGGGCGGAGTGGCGAAGGTGATCTACCTGTCGCCGCAGGGACGACGTCTTGACCAGGCGGCGGTCCGCGAACTGGCGAACGAGGAGCGGTTGATCCTTATCGCCGGGCGTTACGAAGGCATCGACGAGCGTTTCATCGAGACGCACGTGGATGAGGAATGGTCGATTGGCGATTATGTCCTGTCCGGCGGTGAGCTGCCGGCCATGGTGCTGATCGATGCGGTTACGCGGTTGCTGCCCGGAGCATTGGGGCATGCAGATTCCGCCGAGGAGGACTCGTTCACGGACGGCCTGCTCGATTGCCCGCACTACACCCGACCCGAGGTGTACGAGGGCAAAAGTGTTCCGCCGGTGCTGCTCAGCGGCAACCACGAACACATCCGGCGCTGGCGTTTGCAGCAATCCCTGGGACGTACCTGGGAACGACGTGCCGATCTTCTGGATAGTCGCTCGCTTTCTGGAGAAGAGAAAAAGCTGCTGGAGGAGTACATCCGCCAGCGGAACGATAGTTAACGTATCGATGGCAAGTCCCGCGACTTGTCTGTGGAGCACAGCATGAGCAACAAGAACCTGATCATTCAGCAGATCGAAGCTGAACAGATGACCAAAGAGATCCCGGCCTTCGCCCCCGGCGACACCGTGATCGTTCAAGTGAAAGTGAAGGAAGGCGACCGTCAGCGTCTGCAGGCCTTCGAAGGCGTGGTGATCGGCAAGCGTAGCCGCGGCCTGAACAGCGCCTTCACCGTGCGCAAGATCTCCAACGGCGTGGGCGTGGAACGTACCTTCCAGACCTACAGCCCGCTGGTCGACAGCATCAGCGTCAAGCGCCGCGGCGACGTGCGCAAGGCCAAGCTGTACTACCTCCGCGCGCTGTCCGGCAAGGCCGCCCGCATCAAGGAGAAGCTGGTCTAAGACCTGCTTCCCTGCACAAAAAAAGCAGCCCTCGGGCTGCTTTTTTTGTGCCTGTCGTTTGCCAATCACAGTTTGGCGATGGACACCTCGGTGGATTTGACGAAGGCGATCACCTCGCTGCCGACCTGCAGCTCCAGCTCCTTGACCGAGCGGGTGGTGATGGTCGAGGTGACGATGCCGGAGGCGGTCTGTACGTCGATTTCCGACAGCACGTCGCCGTAGATGATTTCCTTGACGACGCCCTTGAACTGGTTGCGGACGTTGATGGCTTTGATGGTCATGGTCTTGCTCCTTCGCGGATAGGGATGAATCGCTGATGGCGAGCCCTCGCCCCGGTGGGCGAGGGCGGGGTTCACAGGGCCCAGCGCAGCTGGGTGGGCAGTGGCGATACGGGCTCGGCAGTCTCGGCCTGCGGCGGCAGGGCCAGCACACGCTCGAGTACCTGGGCCTCCAGGGCGGCCAATAGCGCCGAGGCGCGCGGGCGGGGACGGGGCAGGGCGACCGGCAGGTCGAGGCCGATGCGGCCGTCCTCGATCAGGATCACCCGGTCGGCCACCGCGACCGCCTCGTTGACGTCGTGGGTCACCAGCAGCACGGTGAAGCCGTGCTGCTGCCACAGGCGCTCGATCAGTTGCTGCATCTCGATGCGGGTCAGCGCGTCCAGCGCGCCGAGCGGCTCGTCGAGCAGCAGCAGACGCGGGCGGTGGATCAGCGCGCGGGCCAGCGCGACGCGCTGCTTCTGCCCGCCGGACAGCGCCGCCGGCCAGTCGTCGGCGCGCTCGGCGAGGCCCACCGCGGCCAGCGCTTGCTCGGCCTGGGCGCGCCAGTCGCCGGTAAGACCCAGGCCGACGTTGTCGATCACCCGCTTCCAGGGCAGCAGACGCGAGTCCTGGAACATCAGGCGGATGTCCTCGCGGGCCGCGGCCAAGGGCGCGGTACCGGCCTGCAGTTCGCCGGAACTGGCATGGTCCAGACCGGCCAGCAGGCGCAGCAGGGTGCTCTTGCCGCAGCCGCTGCGGCCGACCACGGCGACGAACTGGCCGGCGGGGATGTGCAGGTCGATGCCATGCAGCACCGTGCGCTCACCGAAGGCCTTGCTCACGTCATGCAGGTGCAGCGGGATGCCGCGTTTGAGGTCCTGGGCGCTCATTGCGCACCTCCTTGCTGATAGGCCGGGTGCCAGCGCAGCCACAGGCGTTCCAGGCTGCGGGCGGCGAGGTCGGCCAGCTTGCCGAGCACCGCATAGAGCAGGATCGCCAGCACCACCACGTCGGTCTGCAGGAACTCGCGGGCGTTCATCGCCAGGTAGCCGATGCCGGCGTTGGCCGAGATGGTTTCGGCGACGATCAACGTCAGCCACATAAAGCCGAGGGCGAAGCGCACGCCGACCAGGATCGACGGCAGCGCGCCGGGCAGGATCACCTGGCGGAACAGGGCGAAACCGGACAGGCCGTAGCTGCGCGCCATCTCCACCAGGCCGGCGTCGACGCTGCGGATGCCGTGGTAGGTGTTGAGGTAGATGGGGAACAGGGTGCCGAGGGCGACCAGGAAGATCTTCGCGCTCTCGTCGATGCCGAACCACAGGATCACCAGCGGGATCAGCGCCAGGTGCGGCACGTTGCGGATCATCTGCACCGAGCTGTCGAGCAGGCGTTCGCCCCAGGTCGACAGGCCGGTGACGAAGCCCAGCGCCAGACCCAGGCTGCCGCCGATGACGAAGCCGATGCCGGCGCGCCAGCCGCTGATCGCCAGGTGTTGCCACAATTCGCCGCTGCCGAGCAGATCCCAGCCCGCGATAACCACGGCGCTGGGCGCCGGCAGGATGCGGGTGGACAGCCAGCCGCTGCCGGCGGCCAGCTGCCAGACCGCGAGCAGCAGGATCGGCAGGGCCCAGGGCGCCAGGCGCAGGAGGAGTTTTTCGGTAGTGCGCGTACTCATGATGCCAACTCGTGTAGGGGCGAATTCATTCGCCTTGGGCTCACCGTGGTGGGTGAGTGAATTCGCCACCACGGTGCGCTCCGGCGCGCGGGGTTCGCGGCCTCAGCTCTGTGCCGCGGCCTTGGGCAGGATGTCGCTGGAGATCATCTCGCCGAACGGGCTGACATAGCCGCGGCTCTCGGGGCGCTGCGGCTGGGCGATGTCCAGGTGCGGGAACAGCAGCTCGGCGACCCGGTAGGACTCCTCCAGGTGCGGATAGCCGGAGAACACGAAGGTGTCGATGCCGAGATCGGCGTACTCCTTTACCCGCGCCGCCACGGTCGGGCCGTCGCCGACCAGGGCGGTGCCGGCGCCGCCGCGCACCAGGCCGACCCCGGCCCACAGGTTCGGCGCCACTTCCAGGTTGTCCCGCTTGCCGCCGTGCAGGGCGGCCATGCGCTGCTGGCCGACCGAGTCGAAGCGCGCCAGCGAGGCCTGCGCCTTGGCGATGGTGTCGTCGTCCAGGTGGCTGATCAGCCGCTCGGCGGCGGCCCAGGCCTCTTCATTGGTCTCGCGCACGATCACGTGCAGGCGGATGCCGAACTTCACGGTACGGCCATGCCTGGCGGCGCGCGCACGCACGTCGGCGATCTTCTCGGCCACCGCCTGCGGCGGCTCGCCCCAGGTCAGGTACAGGTCGACCTGCTCGGCGGCCAGCTCGTGGGCGGCCTCCGAGGAGCCGCCGAAGTACAGCGGCGGATAGGGCTGCTGGATCGGCGGGTAGAGCAACTTGGCGCCCTTGACCTGGATGTGCTTGCCGTCGAGGTCGACGGTCTCGCCGGACAGCACGCGCTTCCAGACGCGGGTGAACTCGTCGGCGGCTTCGTAGCGCTCGGCGTGCGACAGGTGCAGGCCATCGCCGGCCAGCTCGTCCGGATCGCCGCCGGTGACCAGGTTGAACAGTGCACGGCCATTGGAAAGACGATCCAGGGTCGCCGCCTGACGCGCGGCCACGGTCGGCGAGATGATTCCCGGGCGCAGGGCGACCAGGAACTTCAGGCGCTCGGTGGCCGGGATCAGCGAGGCGGCGACCAGCCAGGAGTCCTCGCAGGAGCGTCCGGTGGGGATCAGTACGCCGCCGAAGCCCAGGCGGTCGGCGGCCTGCGCAACCTGGGTCAGGTAGCCGTGGTCGACGGCGCGGGCGCCTTCGGCGGTGCCCAGGTAGTGGCCATCGCCGTGGGTGGGGAGAAACCAGAAGATGTTCAGACTCATCGCTGTATTCCTGAAAACTGGGCGCGCCGGCGGTGGGGCGTAGCTCATGCGCGCGATGATTCGGCGTAGGGGGCGAGCGGCCCGCGAGGGCGCGCTCGCGGGGGCTTATTGCTGGGCGACCTTGGCCGGCGGGGTCCAGACCACGTCCTTGATGCTCAGGCGCTTGGGAATCAGCTTCAGATCGGCGAAGGTGTCGGCGATCTTCTGCTGCGCGGCGACCACTTCGGGCGTCAGCGGCTGGGCGCCGTAGCCCTGGCGGGCGACGGCCTTGTGGGTGATCTCCGCCGGCAGGCCGATCAGCGGCGCGACCTGGGCGGTGACCTTGGCCGGATCGGCCTTGGCCTCTTCGCCGATGGCGCGGATTTCCTCGATCAGCGCGCCGACCACCTGCGGGTGCTGCTGGGCGTAGCTGCCGCTGGCCAGGTAGAACTGGTGGTTGTCGACCAGCCCGCTGCCGTCGCGCAGGGTACGCGCCGACAGCTGCTGCTCGGCGGCGGCCTGGAAGGGATCCCAGATCACCCAGGCATCGACGCTGCCGCGCTCGAAGGCGGCGCGCGCGTCGGCCGGCGGCAGGTACACCGGGGTGATGTCGGTGATCGACAGGCCAGCGTCCTCCAGGGCGCGCACCAGCAGGTAGTGCACGTTGGAGCCCTTGTTGAGGGCGACCTTCTTGCCCTTCAGCTCCGCCACGTTGTTGATGGCCGAATCCTTGGGTACCAGGATCGCCTCGCCGGTCGGCGCCGGCGGCTCGTAGGCGACGTAGCGCAGGTCGGCGCCGGCGGCCTGGGCGAATACCGGCGGCGTCTCGCCGGTCACGCCGAAGTCGACCGAGCCGACGTTGAGCCCCTCGAGCAGCTGCGGGCCGCCGGGGAACTCGGTCCATTGCACCTTGACGCCCTGGGCGGCGAGGCGCTGCTCCAGGGTCCCCTTGGCCTTGAGCAGCACCAGGGTGCCGTACTTCTGGTAGCCGATGCGCAGGGTGTTGGCATCTTCGGCGGCGAGGGTGGCGGAGGAGATCGCTGCAGCCAGCAGGGCGACCAGTCCTCGACGCAGGTAAGTAGTGCGCATGGCGCTCTCCTTGTATGCAAGTCGTTGGGGAAGGCTGCCTGCCGGCCCGTTGGCGGGCCGCGTGAGGACAGTGCCGAAGCCGCGCCGTGTGGCGAGGCCGTTCAAGGGAAGGGCTGCGTGGCTACGCTCACCCGAAGGAGAAGCGACGAGGCGGTGGCCGCGGCGTCGCCGGCGAATAAAAAAGGGCCTGTTCTGTCGTTCAGGCCCAAACCCCATACATGGCTGAAGGGTTCAACTCAACGATTGGGTTGCGGGGTGAGGCGCAGGTAGGGCTTCACCGCACGGTAGCCTTTCGGGAAGCGCTGACGGATCTCGGCCTCGTCCTTGAGCGAGGGCACGATCACCACCTCGTCGCCGTCCTGCCAGTTGGCCGGGGTGGCGACCTTGTAGTTGTCGGTCAGCTGCAGCGAGTCGATCACCCGCAGGATCTCGTGGAAGTTGCGTCCGGTGCTGGCCGGGTAGGTGATGATCAGGCGCACCTTCTTCTGCGGGTCGATAATGAACAGCGAGCGCACGGTGAGGGTGTCGCTGGCGTTCGGGTGGATCAGGTCGTAGAGGTCGGAAACCTTGCGGTCGGCGTCGGCGAGGATCGGGAAATTGACCCGGGTGTCCTGGGTTTCCTCGATGTCGGCGATCCACTTCAGGTGCGAGTCGACCGGGTCGACCGACAGCGCGATGGCCTTGACGCCGCGCTTGGCGAACTCGTCCTTGAGCTTGGCGGTGAAGCCCAGCTCGGTGGTGCACACCGGCGTGAAGTCGGCCGGGTGGGAGAACAGCACGCCCCAGCCGTCGCCCAGCCACTCGTGGAAGCGGATGCGGCCGACACTGGAGTCCTGTTCGAAGTCGGGGGCGATGTCGCCGAGGCGGATGCTCATGGTTCTGCTCCTCAGGAGGAAATGTCCTTGGTTGGGAACCACTATGCTCAGGATGGGGTTGAATTAAAAAGAATAAATTTCAATTTATTTATTCTTTTAAAGAATATAAAGGCACTTGCCGCGGGGCGAGTGATTTATGCCTATGATAAATAAACAAGTAACAAAATATTCTTTTATGGAATAAACGGGATTTTCTATAGTCCTGCCTTCTTCTGCCCAGACCCAGGGATTGCCCATGAAGCGACTGCTTACCTCCTCCCTCCTGGCCGCCAGCGTGGCGCTGGCCTCCGGCGTCAGCCAGGCCGCCACCCTGCTCAACGTCTCCTACGACGTGATGCGCGACTTCTACAAGGACTACAACGCCGCCTTCCAGAAGCACTGGCAGGCCGAGGGCAAGGAGCCCGTGCAGATCCAGATGTCCTTCGGTGGCTCGAGCAAGCAGGCGCGCGCGGTGATCGACGGCCTGCCGGCCGACGTGATCACCATGAACATGGCCACCGACATCAATGCCCTCGCCGAGCACGGCCAGCTGGTGCCGGCCGACTGGGCCGCGCGGCTGCCGGACCACAGCGCGCCCTTCACCTCGGCGACCGTGTTCATTGTGCGCAAGGGCAACCCCAAGGGCCTCAAGGATTGGCCGGACCTGCTCAAGGACGGCGTACAGGTGGTGGTGCCCAACCCGAAGACCTCGGGCAACGGCCGCTACACCTACCTGTCGGCCTGGGGTTATGTGCTCAAGCAGGGCGGCGACGAGGCGGCCGCCCGCGACTTCGTCGGCAAGCTGTTCCGCCAGGCGCCGGTGCTGGACACCGGTGGTCGCGCCGCCACCACCACCTTCATGCAGAACCAGATCGGCGACGTGCTGGTGACCTTCGAGAACGAGGCGGAGATGATCGCCCGCGAGTTCGGCCGCGGCAATTTCGAGGTGGTCTACCCCAGCGTGTCGGCGCAGGCCGAGCCGCCGGTGGCGGTGGTCGACAAGGTGGTCGACAAGAAGGGCAGCCGCGCCGAGGCCGAGGCCTACCTGAAGTACCTGTGGTCCGACGAAGGCCAGCGCATCGCCGCCGCCAACTACCTGCGGCCGCGCAATCCGGCGATCCTCAAGGAGTTCGCCGATCGCTTCCCGCAGGTGGAGCTGCTCGACGTGGTGCAGACCTTCGGCGACTGGCCGCAGATCCAGAAGACCCATTTCAACGACGGTGGCGTGTTCGATCAGGTCTACGGCGCCCAGTAAGTCCGGCGTACGCCTTGAAAGCCCGGCGGGGGCAACCCTGGCCGGGCTTTTTGCTGTCTGTGCGTGGCTGCGAGGCGCGCTTTTCTGCGCACGACAAAAAGCCCTGCGACAGGGCTCGCAGGGCTTCCGGCACCGATGCAGGGCGGCAGGTGCCTGCCGCCCGCGAGTACATTACAGCAGCGGCACGCTGTAGCTGACGATCAGGCGGTTCTCGTCCTGGTCGGTCTGCGCGTCGCCGCGCAGCGAGGCGTTGCGCCAGGTGAAGGTGAGGCCCTTGAGGGCGCCGCTCTGCAGGGCGTAGTCCAGGCGCAGGTCGCGCTCCCACTCCTGCTGGTCGCCGCCGGCGGCGTCGATATGATCGCCGCTCAGGTACAGCGCGCTGGCCTTGAGCCCCGGCACGCCGAGGGCGGCGAAGTCGTAGGCGTAGCCGGCCTGCCAGGTGCGCTCGCCGGCGCTGGCGAACTTGTTGATCTGCACGTCGGTGATCAGGTAGGTGGAGGAGCCGTCGCCCTGGTTGAGGAACGGGAAGGCGCTGTCGCCGGACACCTCCTGGTAGCCGGCGCTCAGCGCGTGGCCGCCCAGGGTGTAGGTGAACAGGGCGCTCCAGGTCCGGTTGTCGACCTCGCCGCGATCGGGATCGCCGGTCACCCAGAAGCCGCTGCTGCGGTAGCCCTCGGCGCGCCCGGCGGCATTTGAGTTCTTGCCGTCGGAGCGGCTGTCGAAGTAGCGCAGGTCGGTCTTTAAGGCTCCGACCGGCAGCGCCCAGGTGTGCACCAGGCCGACGAAGTGCTGCTGGTAGTAGTCCTCGAGGTTGCCGAAGTAGTACTGCGCGGTCAGCGACTTGGTCAGCTTGTAGTCGCCGCCGGCGTAGTAGAACTTGTTCGATTCGGCGGCGGCGGTGGAGCCGGCGATGCGCAGGCCGACGTCGTCGGTGGAGCTGCGCGTCTTGGTGTGCTCCAGCTGGCCGGCGGTGAGGGTGAGGTCGGTGATCTCGGCGGAGGTCAGCTGGCCGCCCTCGAACAGTTGCGGCAGCAGGCGGCCATCGTTGAAGGTGACCACCGGCAGCTTGGGCTGCAGGGTGCCGATGCGCAGCTCGGTCTTCGACAGTTTGGCCTTGGCGGTCACGCCGGCCTTGCTGTACTCGTGCACGGCGCTGCCGTCGCTGTCGAGCGGGAACAGCTGGCCGGGCTTGCGGCTGTCGGTCAGGTCGCCGTCACCGCCGCCGTCCAGGCGTACGCCGAGCAGGCCGATGGCATCGACGCCGACGCCGATGGTGCCGGGGGTGTAGCCGGAGGTGTAGTTGAGGATGAAACCCTGGCCCCACTCGCTGGCCTCGTTGCGGTTGTCGGCGGTGTTCTTGTCGTTGCGGTCGTAGTAGAAGTTGCGCAGGCCGAGGGTGACCTTGCTGTCTTCGATGAAGCCTGCGGCGGACGCCTGCTGCACGGACGGCAGACCCACGATGCCCGCCACGATGGCCAGGGCCAGGGTGGACTTGTTCATTGCTCGATACTCCAAGGCTGGAATGCAGGATGAGCCGGCCGGGCGGGCGTTTCGTGGTCGAATGGGCAGTCACGGGCCGGCAGTCATGAAAATGACATGCGCTTGTCGGTGGCGAGAGGGTAAGGGAGTTTTTATAACTCTAAAAAGAATAAATTTTTATTCTTATATTCCAAAATTGAATTTATGGAGGCTGCCCCGGCGCGCCGCGATGGAGAAGGGGAGAACGTCGGGGCGACGCGTCTCACCATATGCTTATAATTATTAATTACTAAAAACTTTTTCAACATGAATTATTGTGAATAAGGTGTTTCGTGCCGGAGCGCGAATTCATGCGCGTAAAAACCGGCATCTGCGAATAAAAAAGCCTTGTTTGGAGCGAAATTATGTTGAAAAGGATAATTTTGACTGCCGGCGTTTTGCTGGGTGCCGGTCTGGCGCAAGCGCAGGAGGTGGTGCGCCTGTATGGCTGGGAGGGGCGCCTGGCGCCGGGTGTGATCGAGGATTTCCAGAAGCAGACGGGAATCCGCGTCGAGTATTCGACCTATTCGTCGGCCGAGGAGATGCTCGCCGGGGTGCGCTACGACGTGGTCTTTCCCTCGCACTACCAGCTGCCGGCGCTGATCGCCGAGGGGCGTCTGCAGGCGCTGGACCCGGCCCGCCTGCCCAACCTGGCCCAGGTCAACCCCGACCTGCTGGCCATTCTCAGAAGCTTCGACGCCGAGAACAGCCATGCCGTGCCCTACCTGTGGGGCACCGTCGGCCTGGCGCTGAATGTCGACGCGATCACTGCCACTCTCGGCGAGTTGCCGACCGACAGCTGGAGCCTGCTGTTCGATGACAAGTACAGCGAGCGCCTGGCCAAGTGCGGCATCGGGCTGCTCGATGCCCGCCAGGAAACCCTTTCGCTGCTGCTCAACTACAAGGGCAGCCCGCTGTCGCGCAGTACCTCGCGGCAGATCTACCGGGCCGGCGAGGAGCTGTCGGTGCTGCGCGACCGTGCCGCCAGTTTCGGCAACGCTTCCTACATCGCGCCGCTGGCCACCGGCCGCCTGTGCCTGGCGATGGCCTGGAGCGGGCACGTGCTCAAGGCCAGCGAAGCGGGGGCGCCGCTGCAGTTCGTCACCCCCCACGAAGGCTCGCTGACCTTCATCGATACCATGGCGATTCCGAGTAACGCCCGCAACGTCGAGGGCGCCTACCGCTTCATCGACTTCCTGGCCAGTGCCGCGGCGAACACCCGCAACTCCCGCGAGACGCTGTTCTATCCGGTCATCCGCCCGGACGCGCCGGAGATGGCGAAGCTGGCCCATGACCGCCGGGAGCTGGTGGTGAGCGGCGACCAGCGGCGCAGCTTCTACTACCTCGAAGCGCTGAGCGCGGTGCAGAAGAGCGCGGTGGATGCCTCCTGGTCGATGATCCAGCGCTGAGGCGACAAAAAAGGCAGCACGGTCAGGCCGTGCTGCCTTTTCTTTTGTCCGCCGGGCGGGCCGCGGTCAGGGCGCGCCTTCGCCCGTCACGGCCAGTGGCAGGCTGAGGTGCTGCGGTTCGATCCGCTCGGCGCAGACCAGCAGGGCATGGTGGATCACGCTCTCCAGCTCGCGAGTATTGCCCGGCCAGCTGTAGCGTTCCAGCAGTTGCTGGGCGGCGGCGGAGAACTCCGCGGCGGGCAGGCCGAGGCGCTGGGCGTGCACGCCGAGGAAGTAGCCGGCCAGCGGCAGGATATCCGCCGGCCGCTCGCGCAGCGGCGGCAGCGTCAGCTGGCCTTGGTCGAGGTAGTCGAACAGGCGCTGGTCGAACTTGCCGACCGCCACCGCGCGGCCCAGGTCGAAGCTGGTGGCGGCGACCAGGCGCACGTCCACCGGATTGGCCTCGCGCGCGCCCACGCGCAGCACCTCGCGGGTTTCCAGGGCGCGCAGCAGCTTGCCCTGCAGTTTCAGCGGCAGGTCGCCGATCTCGTCGAGGTACAGGGTGCCGCCATGGGCGGAGCCGAACCAGCCGGCGCGGCTGCTCGCCGAGCTGTTGGGCACGCCGGGGGCATGGCCGAACAGTTCGGCCTCGGCGTGCTGCGCGCTGAGGCTGGAGCAACTGACGGCGACGAACAGGCCGGCCCGGCCGCTGGCGCGATGGATGTGGCGGGCCAGCAGCTCCTTGCCGGTGCCGCTCTCGCCGCGAATCAGCACCGGCTGGTAGCCGGGCGCGAGTTGCTCGACCTCGGCATGCAGACGCTGCGAGCGCGGGTCGACGAACACCAGCGCCTTGGCGCGAATGCTCAGCGGGCTGCGCTCGGCGTCGGCGAAGGTGAGGATCGGCTGGATAAGGGGGTTGTGCGGGCTCATGCCAGGCTCCGGACCGGAGCCTGGCCCCGGTCGTTCAGAAGGAATGGGTTGCCGCCGCGGGGCTGTTCATGAATAGGCTCAGGCCAGGCGGCGGGTGTGTTGCTCGATCAGGTTCTGCAGGCGGTACAGGTGGGCGAAGCCCTGTTCCCACTGACAGTGGCCTGACTTGACGTTGATATGACCGGCGCCGGGCAGGATCACCGGCTCGGCGCCCCAGTCGCGGGCCATTTCCAGGGCCCGCGTCGGCGTGGCGGCCGGGTCGTTGTCCGAGCCGACCAGCAGGCTGGGGAACGGCAGCAGCCGGCGCGGGATGGGGGCGAAGTTGTGCAATGCCTCGGGACAGCCGGCGCGCTCGACATCCGCCGGCGCCACCAGCAGGGCGCCGCGCACCTTGGCCAGCAGCGCCGGGGCGGCCTGCGCGGCCCAGTGGGCGAGGGTGATGCAGCCCAGGCTGTGGGCCACCAGCACCAGCCGACCGGGAGCGGCGGCGATCTGCTCGTCCAGGCGGGCGACCCAGGCTTCGCGGCCGGGCTGCAGCCAGTCGTCCTGCTCGACCCGGCTGGCGTCGGGCAGCACGCGCTGCCAGTGGCTCTGCCAGTGCTCGGCGGGCGAGCCCTGCCAGCCCGGCAGGATCAGATAGTGGACGGCGTGACGGCGCATGGGGCGGTCCTCGCGAGGTGGGGTGGATTGCTGCAGTGTAGGAAGGCCTTATCTGGTTGTTAAGTAATAAAAGTTCATTTGTTTATTCCTTTTTTTGTGAACAGGCGTTGCCCGCATAAGTAGGCAGGCGAGGCGATCTCTTTTATTCAAAAAAAGACTAACAAAATTCTTAAACAGTATTTTTAAGAATATTCCGACTCCGCCTAAGATTCTTCCAGCCGCCTCTCGATCCGAGGAGGCCTCATCCCGAAGGAGCATCAGCATGAGCGCCACCCTACGTAGCGTTGCCGGTCAGGACGAAGCCAGCCTGTTGCGCGAGATCCACAATGCCCTGCATGGCCTGCGTTTCGGCGCTGTGGAAATCACCGTGCATAACGGCCAGGTGGTCCAGATCGAGCGCAAGGAAAAATTCCGTCTGCAGCCGCCGAGCGGCAGCAAGCAACCCTGATTGCGCCCAGGCCCGACTGGACTACCGGAGGGCGTGAGCATGAGCCTGACATCGACAAGAACAGAACATGAGCACGCACATGAGCACCCGAGCCCAAACCTTCCGCCGCTGTTGCTGGCGAATGTGTCGCTGAAGCCGAACCCGACCGTTTTCCGCCTTTCCCTTTCGTTCGACGTGCCACAGCCGGCACGTACAAGGAGCAACCGCATGTCCATTCGTCGTTTCGCCCTGGCCGCTCTGGCCGGTCTTTCCCTGAGTGCCGCTGTCCAGGCGCAGACCTCCCTGCTCAATGTTTCCTACGACCCGACCCGCGAGCTGTACCAGGAGTACAACGCCGCCTTCAACAAGCACTGGCAGGCCCAGGGGCATGAGCCGGTGACCATCCAGCAGTCCCACGGCGGCTCGGGCAAGCAGGCCCGCGCGGTGATCGACGGTCTCAAGGCCGACGTGGTGACCCTGGCCCTGGCCGGCGACATCGACGAGTTGAACAAGCTCGGCAAGCTGATTCCCGAGGACTGGCAGAAGCGCTTGCCGCAGGCCAGCACCCCCTACACCTCGACCATCGTGTTCCTGGTGCGCAAGGGCAACCCCAAGCAGATCAAGGACTGGGACGACCTGGTCAAGCCGGGCGTGGAAGTGATCACCCCGAACCCGAAGACCTCCGGCGGCGCGCGCTGGAACTTCCTCGCCGCCTGGGCCTACGCTCAACAGAAGTACGGCAGCGATGACAAGGCCCAGGCCTTCGTCGAGCAGCTGTACAAGAACGTCCCGGTCCTCGACACCGGCGCGCGCGGCTCGACCATCACCTTCGTCAACAACCATATCGGCGATGTGCTGCTGGCCTGGGAGAACGAGGCGTTCCTCGCCCTCAAGGAGCAGGGCGGCGATCAGTTCGAAATCGTTGCACCGAGCCTGTCGATCCTCGCCGAGCCGCCGGTGGCGGTGGTCGACAAGAACGTCGACAAGAAGGGCACTCGTGAACTGGCCAACGCCTACCTGAACTATCTGTACAGCGAGGAAGGCCAGCGCATCGCGGCGAAGAACTTCTACCGGCCGCGCAGCGAGAAGGTCGCCGCCGAGTTCGCCAAGCAGTTCCCGGCGCTCAAGCTGGTGACCATCGACAAGGATTTCGGCGGCTGGAAGAGCGCACAACCGAAGTTCTTCAACGATGGCGGGGTGTTCGATCAGATCTACCAGGCCAAGTGATCGTCTCCCGCTGAATGAGCCCCCGGCGTGCGCGCCGGGGGCTTGTGCCTGAGCCAACCCGGATGGTCTCCGGGCCACGAACCATGCGAGGAACCTATGTCCCGCCGCACTTCCCCCGTCATACCCGGCTTCGGGCTGACGCTGGGCTACACCCTGGTGTACCTCAGCCTGTTGGTGCTGATTCCCCTGGGTGCCATGTTCGCCCACGCTGCCCAGCTCAGCTGGGCGCAGTTCTGGGCCATCGTCTCCGCGCCGCGGGTGGTCGCCGCCCTGCAGCTCAGTTTCACCACCGCCCTGTTCGCCGCGCTGCTCAATGGCATAGTCGGTACGCTGCTGGCCTGGGTGCTGGTGCGCTATCGCTTCCCCGGGCGCAAGATCATCGACGCGATGATCGATCTGCCGTTCGCCCTGCCCACCGCGGTAGCCGGTATCGCCCTGACCGCGCTCTACGCGCCGGCCGGCCTGGTCGGCCAGTGGGCCCAGGCGCTCGGCTTCAAGATCGCCTACACCCCGCTGGGCATCACCCTGGCGCTGACCTTCGTGACCCTGCCGTTCGTGGTGCGCACCCTGCAGCCGGTGCTCGAGGACATCCCGCGCGAGGTCGAGGAGGCCGCCGCCTGCCTGGGCGCCAAGCCCTGGCAGGTGTTCCGCTACGTGCTGGTGCCGGCGGTGCTGCCGGCCTGGCTGACCGGCTTCGCCCTGGCCTTCGCCCGCGGCATCGGCGAGTACGGCTCGGTGATCTTCATCGCCGGCAACATGCCGATGAAGACCGAGATCCTGCCGCTCTTGATCATGGTCAAGCTCGACCAGTACGACTACCGCGGCGCGACCAGCATCGGCGTGCTGATGCTGGTGGTGTCCTTCGTCCTGCTGCTGCTGATCAACCTGTTGCAGCGTCGCATCGAGAAGCGCTGAGGAGCCGAGCATGTCCACCGTTACCCTGGCCGCCATCAGCGCGGCCCGTCGCGGCCACGCCCTCGGCCGCACCCTGCTGATCGCCGCCGCCTGGCTGGCCTTCGCCCTGTTGCTGCTGCTGCCGCTGTATATCGTGCTGAGCGAGGCGCTCAAGCAGGGCCTGGGCACCTTTTTCACCGCGCTCATCGAGCCCGATGCGCTGTCCGCGCTCAAGCTCACCCTGATCGCCGTGGCCATCTCCGTGCCACTCAACGTGGTGTTCGGCCTGGCCGCCGCCTGGTGCGTGAGCAAGTACGAGTTCCGCGGCAAGAGCCTGCTGGTCACCCTGATCGACCTGCCGTTCTCGGTGTCGCCGGTGATCGCCGGTCTGATCTACGTGCTGTTGTTCGGCGCCCAGGGCTTCTTCGGCCCATGGCTGCAGGACCGCGACATCCAGATCATCTTCGCCGTGCCCGGCATCGTGCTGGCCACCGTGTTCGTCACCGTGCCTTTCGTCGCCCGCGAGCTGATCCCGCTGATGCAGGAGCAGGGCAGCCAGGAGGAGGAGGCCGCGCGCCTGCTCGGCGCCAGCGGCTGGCAGATGTTCTGGCACGTCACCCTGCCCAACATCAAATGGGGCCTGATCTACGGCGTGGTGCTGTGCACCGCGCGGGCGATGGGCGAGTTCGGCGCGGTGTCGGTGGTCTCCGGGCATATCCGCGGCGTCACCAACACCCTGCCGCTGCACGTCGAGATCCTCTACAACGAGTACAACCACGTCGCCGCCTTCAGCGTCGCCAGCCTGCTGCTGGCTCTGGCGCTGTGCATCCTGCTGCTCAAGCAGTGGAGCGAAAGCCGTCTGACCCGCCTCAAGTCGAATGCTGCCGAGGAATAAGCCATGTCCATCGAAATCCGCAACGTCAGCAAGCGCTTCGGCGCCTTCCAGGCCCTCAACGACATCAACCTGGACATCCACAGCGGCGAGCTGGTAGCCCTGCTCGGGCCCTCCGGCTGCGGCAAGACCACCCTGCTGCGCATCATCGCCGGCCTGGAAACGCCGGACGCCGGCAGCATTGCCTTCCACGGCGAGGACGTCTCCGGCCACGACGTGCGCGATCGCAACGTCGGTTTCGTGTTCCAGCACTACGCGCTGTTCCGCCACATGACGGTGTTCGACAACGTCGCTTTCGGCCTGCGCATGAAGCCCAAGGCCGAGCGGCCGAGCGAGGAGCAGATCGCCGCCAAGGTCCATGAGCTGCTCAGCATGGTGCAGCTCGACTGGCTGGCCGACCGCTACCCGGAGCAGCTCTCCGGCGGCCAGCGCCAGCGCATCGCCCTGGCTCGCGCCCTGGCGGTGGAGCCGAAGATCCTGCTCCTCGACGAGCCGTTCGGCGCGCTGGACGCCAAGGTGCGCAAGGAGCTGCGCCGCTGGCTGGCGCGCCTGCACGAGGAGATCAACCTGACCTCGGTGTTCGTCACCCACGATCAGGAGGAGGCGATGGAGGTCGCCGACCGCATCGTGGTGATGAACCGCGGCGTGATCGAGCAGATCGGCGCGCCCGGCGAAGTCTACGAACAGCCGGCCAGCGACTTCGTCTATCACTTCCTCGGCGATTCCAACCGCCTGCATCTGGGCGACGAGCACCACATCCTGTTCCGTCCCCACGAAGTGTCGCTGTCGCGCGAGCCTTTGGCCGACCACCGCAGCGCCGAGGTGCGCGACATCCGCCCGCTCGGCGCCATCACCCGGGTGACCCTGCGGGTCGACGGCCAGGACGAGCTGATCGAGGCCGAGGTGGTGAAGAGCCACGCCAGCCTGGTCGGCCTGGCGCGCGGCGAGCGCCTGTACTTCCATCCGCTGCCGACCCTGCCGCAGCGCGTGGCGGGCTGATCGGCGCGGCCGGCCCGAGGGCTGGTCGCTGAACGGACGGACGTGCCAGACTGGCCGTCCGTCCGGCACCGTTTCGTTCGTCATGTCCGCACCCGCCCATCCGCTGATCGACCGCTTCCTCGAATCCCTCTGGCTGGAGAAGGGCCTGTCCCGCCATACCCGGGAGGCCTATGGCACCGACCTCGCGCTGTTCCGTCACTGGCTTGTCGAGCGCGGCTTCGATCTCGAGCGGGTCGATCGCGAGTTGATCCGCGAGTACCTCGACTGGCGCCTGGACAATGGCTACCACGCGCGCTCCACCGCGCGGCTGATGTCCTGCCTGCGCGGCTTCTACCATTTCTGCCAGTTTGGGGGCTGGGTCGCCGAGGATCCCACCCTGTCGATCCACCTGCCGCGCCAGGCGCGGGCGGTGCCGCACACCCTCAGCGAGGCCGAGGTCGAGGCCCTGCTCGCCGCACCGGAGACCGGCGAGCCGCTCGGTCTGCGCGACCGCGCCATGCTCGAGGTGCTCTACGCCTGCGGCCTGCGGGTCAGCGAGCTGGTAGCGCTGAGTCTCGAGCAGGTCAACCTGCGCCAGGGCGTGGTGCGCGTGTCCGGCGAGGACGCCCGCGAGCGCCTGGTACCGCTCGGCGAGGAAGCCATCGTCTGGCTGCAGCGCTACCTGCGCCAGGCCCGCGACGAGTTGCTGATCGGCCGGCCGAGCGACGTGCTGTTTCCCAGCCTGCGCGGCGAGCAGATGACCCGGCAGACCTTCTGGCACCGCATCAAGCTGCACGCGCGCAGCGCCAGCATCGACCAGCCGCTGTCGCCGCACACCCTGCGCCATGCCTTCGCCACCCACCTGCTCAACCACGGCGCCGACCTGCGCGTGGTGCAGATGCTGCTCGGCCACCGCGACCTCTCCACCACGCAGATCTACACTCATATAGCGCGTGCCCGTCTGCAGGCGCTGCCGGCCGAGCACGATCCCCGCGGTTGAGCGCCGTTCGGCAGCGTGCGGGACGGCACAGCGAGGGGGCTTGGGGGATGTGTTAGGCTTTCTTATTTACAGTCGCTGCCGCTGCAAGGAGTTCCCATGCGCCTGCCCCGTTTCCTCGCTGCCGCCGTCCTTGGTCTGGCCAGCGCCGTTGCCCTCGCCGCCGAGCCGGACGAGGCCATCCGCCAGACCCTGAAGTCGCTGCAGCCCGACCTGCCGATCGAGGCGATCAGCGAGAGCCCGATGCCCGGGCTCTACCAGGTCCAGCTCAAGGGCGGCCGCCTGCTGTACACCAGCACCGACGCCCAGTTCGTCCTCCAAGGCTTCCTGTTCCAGGTCAAGGACGGCAAGGCCGTCAACCTCACCGAGCAGGCCGAGAGCAAGGGCGTGGCCAAGGCGATCAACGCCATCCCCGCCGCCGAAATGGTGGTGTTCCCCGCCGACGCCAAGGCCGCCAAGAAGACCCATATCACCGTGTTCACCGACACCGACTGCGGCTATTGCCAGAAGCTGCACAGCGAGGTCGCCGAACTCAACCGCCGCGGCGTCGAAGTGCGTTACGTGGCCTTCCCGCGCCAGGGCATCGACAGCCACGGCTACAACACCCTCGTCAGCGTGTGGTGCGCCAAGGATCGCCAGGCGGCGATGAACCTGGCCAAGAAGCGCGAGGAAGTGCCGGCGGCCAAGTGCGACAACCCGGTGGCCAAGCAATACGAGCTGGGCCAGATGATCGGCGTGCGCGGCACCCCGGCCATCGTGCTGGCCGATGGCCAGATGATCCCGGGCTACCAGCCGGCGCCGCAGCTGGCGCAGGCCGCCTTGGCTGCCGAGGGCAAGTGAGGCGGGCGGATTGACTAACAATCCACCAGTTCGTAATGTGCGGATCTTTTAATCGGCCGGGATTCCCGGCCGTTCTGCGTAGTGAAGATGGGGAAATCTGAGCGTGAAACCGGTGAAAGTAGGTATCTGTGGGTTGGGAACCGTCGGTGGCGGTACCTTCAATGTGCTCAAACGCAATGCCGAGGAGATTGCCCGCCGTGCCGGGCGCGGCATCGAAGTGGCCCAGATTGCCGCGCGTGACGCCAACCCGCAATGCGATACCACCGGTACCCCCATCACCGGTGACGTGTTCGAGGTGGTCGCCAACCCGGAAATCGACATCGTCATCGAGCTGATCGGTGGCTACACCGTGGCCCGCGAGCTGGTGCTCAAGGCCATCGAGAACGGCAAGCACGTGGTCACCGCCAACAAGGCGCTGATCGCCGTGCACGGCAACGAGATCTTCGCCAAGGCCCGCGAGAAGGGCGTCATCGTCGCCTTCGAGGCCGCGGTGGCCGGCGGCATCCCGGTGATCAAGGCGATCCGCGAGGGCCTGGCCGGCAACCGCATCAACTGGCTGGCCGGCATCATCAACGGCACCGGCAACTTCATCCTCACCGAGATGCGCGAGAAGGGCCGTGCCTTCGAGGACGTGCTCAAGGAAGCCCAGGCACTCGGCTACGCCGAGGCCGACCCGACCTTCGACGTCGAAGGCATCGACGCCGCGCACAAGCTGACCATCCTCGCCTCCATCGCCTTCGGTATTCCGCTGCAGTTCGACAAGGCCTACACCGAGGGCATCACCAAGCTGACCACCGCCGACGTCAACTACGCCGAGGCGCTGGGCTATCGCATCAAGCACCTGGGTGTCGCCCGCCGTACCGAGGCCGGCATCGAGCTGCGCGTGCACCCGACCCTGATCCCCGCCGACCGCCTGATCGCCAACGTCAACGGCGTGATGAACGCGGTGATGGTCAACGGCGACGCCGTGGGCAGCACCCTGTACTACGGCGCCGGCGCCGGCATGGAGCCGACCGCCTCGGCGGTGGTGGCCGACGTGGTCGACGTGGTCCGCGCACTGACCACCGACCCGGAGAACCGGGTGCCGCACCTGGCCTTCCAGCCGGACGCGCTGTCCGACCACCCGATCCTGCCGATCGAGGACTGCGAGAGCGCCTACTACCTCCGCATCCAGGCCAAGGACCACCCCGGCGTGCTGGCCCAGGTGGCGAGCATCCTCTCCGAGCGCGGCATCAACATCGAGTCGATCATGCAGAAGGAAGCCGAGGAACACGACGGCCTGGTGCCGATGATCCTGGTCACCCACCGCGTGCGCGAAGCGCAGATCGACGACGCCATCGCCGCGCTGGAGGCCCTCGAGGGCGTCGCCGGCCAGGTCGTGCGCATCCGCGTCGAGTCGCTCAACTAATCCGTCAACGGCTGCCGGCCCGCGCCGGCAGCCTGCACCGAAGGTTTTTCCCATGCGCTACATCAGTACCCGCGGCCTGGCCCCGGCCCTCAACTTCGAAGACGTCCTGCTCGCTGGCCTCGCCAGCGACGGCGGCCTCTACGTGCCGGAGAACCTGCCGCGCTTCACCGTCGAGGAAATCGCCTCCTGGGCCGGCCTGCCGTACCACGAGCTGGCCTTCCGGGTGATGCGTCCGTTCGTCGCCGGCTCGATTACCGACGCCGACTTCAAGCGGATTCTGGAAGAGACCTACGGCGTGTTCGCCCACAAGGCGGTCGCCCCGCTGACCCAGCTGGGCGCCAACGAGTGGGTGCTCGAGCTGTTCCAGGGGCCGACCTTGGCGTTCAAGGACTTCGCCCTGCAACTGCTCGGCCGCCTGCTCGACCATGTGCTCTCCAAGCGTGGCGAGCGCGTGGTGATCATGGGCGCCACCTCCGGCGATACCGGCTCGGCCGCCATCGAAGGCTGCAAGGCCTGCGACAACGTCGACATCTTCATCATGCACCCGCACAACCGCGTGTCCGAGGTGCAGCGCCGGCAGATGACCACCATCCTCGGCGACAACATCCACAACATCGCCATCGAAGGCAACTTCGACGACTGCCAGGAGATGGTCAAGGCCAGCTTCGCCGACCAGGGCTTCCTCAAGGGCACCCGTCTGGTGGCGGTGAACTCGATCAACTGGGCGCGGATCATGGCCCAGATCGTCTACTACTTCCACGCCGCCCTGCAGCTCGGCGCGCCGCACCGCTCGGTAGCGTTCTCGGTGCCGACCGGCAACTTCGGCGACATCTTCGCCGGCTACCTGGCGCGCAACATGGGCCTGCCGATCAACCAGCTGATCGTCGCCACCAACCGCAACGACATCCTGCACCGCTTCATGTCCGGCAACAGCTACGACAAGGACACCCTGCACCCGTCGCTGTCGCCGTCGATGGACATCATGGTCTCCTCCAACTTCGAGCGCCTGCTGTTCGACCTGCACGGCCGCAACGGCGCTGCCGTCGCCGCACTGCTGGACAGCTTCAAGGCCACCGGCAAGCTGTCGGTCGAGGACGACCGCTGGACCGAGGCGCGTCGCCTGTTCGACTCGCTGGCGGTGGATGACGAGGCGACCTGCGCGACCATCGCCCAAGTGCACGGCGAGACCGGCTACCTGCTCGACCCGCACACCGCGATCGGCGTCAAGGCCGCCCGCGAGTGCCGCCGCAGCCTGGCCCTGCCGATGGTGATCCTCGGCACCGCGCACCCGGTCAAGTTCCCCGAGGCGGTCGAGAAGGCCGGCGTCGGCAAGGCGCCGGAGCTGCCGGCGCACCTGGCCGATCTGTTCCAGCGCGAGGAGCGCTGCACCGTCCTGGCCAACGATCTGAAGGCGGTGCAGGACTTCGTCAGCCAGCACGGTAACCGCGGCAAGCCGCTGTAAGGCGCCGGCGGCGGGTCATTCGGCGGAGGCCGGTTGCGCAAGCAACCGGCCTCTTCGTTTGTGCGCCGCATAGTGGCGCAGTGCTGGCGCAGCGCGCGTCATGGCAGTGCCGGCCGCTGCGGCAGCTGTGAGCTTGTGCACAGAACTGTGGCGTTGGCGGACACTCTGCTGCGCACGGCTGGTGCGTCTGCGCGGTCCTGCTGGAAAACACTAATTCGTTGAAAAACAAGCATAAAAATCTGGTTAAAAAATAACCGGATTGTCTGCGGGCCATGCGGCGCAGGGCGCCGGACAATCTGTCCGGAATTTGTCCACCCAGTTATCCACAGGAATTGTGGATTGAACGCGGCGAGCCGCATGGCAGACGTCCGCACCCTGGCGACGGTTATACTCGCAGGCATCACCTATGGAGTTCGTTCATGGCCCTGGAGTTGTCCAGCCTGTTGCTCGGCCTTGTCGCCGCCGCTGTGCCGGCGGCTGTCCTGATCTGGCGCCTGCAGCAGCTGCGGGGCCAGGCCCTGCAGCAGACGGGAGTGCTGGCCGAACGCCTGGCGGCCAGCGAGCAGGCGCGTGGCGAACTCGCCGCGCGCCTCGAACAGGCCAGGATCGAGCTGCAGGGCCAGCAGCGCCTGCTATTGAGTCTGCAGGGCGACAACGCCGCCCTGCGTCGCGAGAGCCAGCTGCTCGGGGCCGAGCGCCAGCAGGCCCTGGCGGCGGCGCAGCAGTGGCAGCAGGAGCGCCTGCAGCGCGAAGAGGAGCTGCGTGACCTGGCCGCCGAGCGCGCGGCGCTGGCCAGCGCCCTGCGCGAGCAGCAGCAGGGCCACCAGCAGCGTCTGCAGGAGGTGCAGGCGGCGCGCGACGAGCTGCGTGCGCAATTCGCCGAACTGGCGGCGAAGATCTTCGAGGAGCGCGAGCAGCGCTTCGCCGAGAGCAGTCAGCAGCGCCTGGCGCAGCTGCTAGATCCCCTGCGCGAGCGTATCCACAGCTTCGAGCAGCGGGTCGAGCAGAGTTATCAACAGGAGGCGCGCGAGCGCTTCTCGCTGGGCAAGGAGCTGGAACGTCTGCAGCAGCTCAACCAGCGCCTGGGCGAGGAGGCGACCAACCTGACCCGCGCGCTCAAGGGCCAGAAGACCCAAGGCAACTGGGGGGAACTGGTGCTTGAGCGGGTGCTGGAGCACGCCGGGCTGGAGAAGGGCCGCGAGTACGACACCCAGGTCAGCCTGCGCGGCGCCGGTGGCGAGCGCTTCCAGCCGGACGTGCTGGTGCGCCTGCCCGGCGAGCGCCAGGTGGTGGTGGACGCCAAGGTCAGCCTGACCGCCTACCAGCAGTACGTCGCCGCCGAGGACGAGGCGGCGCGCCAGCAGGCGCTGCGCCAGCACGTGCAGTCGCTGCGCAGCCATCTCAAGGGCCTGTCGGCCAAGGATTACCAGTGCCTGGAAGGTCTGCACAGCCTGGATTTCGTGCTGTTGTTCGTACCGCTGGAAGGCGCCTTCGCCGCCGCGTTGCAGGCCGAGCCGACGCTATTCCAGGATTCCTTCGCGCAGAACATCGTGATCGTCAGCCCGACCACCTTGCTGGCCACCCTGCGGGTGATCGACAGTCTGTGGCGCCAGGAGCGGCAGAACCTCAATGCCAAGGAGATCGCCGAGCGCGCCGGGGCGCTGTACGACAAGTTCGTGCTGTTCGTGCAGGACCTCGACGAGATCGGCACTCGCCTGCAGCAGCTCGACAAGGCCTACGCCAGCGCGCGCAACAAACTCACCGCCGGGCGCGGCGACCTGATCTCGCGCAGCGAGCAGCTCAAGCTGCTCGGCGCCCGCGCCAGCAAGAGCCTGCCGGCCGACTGGCTGGCGCGCTCGGCCAGCCTGCCATTGGCGCTGGACGAGGATCCTGCCTGACAGGCGCCGTGAAAGCTGCTGCGCGCGGTCATGCTGCGTTGCGGCCCGGCTCGGACCGCTTATTTACACTCAATCAACTCCGCGCCCTCGCCGTCTGTCGCGGGGCCGCCGAGGCCTTGCCTGATCTTCGCTCGCGACGTTTTCACCGCCGGTAATCAGATCAGCACCAGCGCCAGGCCCAGCGCCAGGCCGCCGGCCATGATCGGCAGGGTCAGCAACGCCAGGCGCGTGCCGCCGAGCATGGCGATCAGCACGCCCTTGATCAGACTGTTGCTGATCACCGCCAGGGCGATGCCGCGCACCGCCACCTGTGGGTCCAGTTCGCCGAGGGCGCTGCGCGACAGCGACAGGGTGATGGCGTCGACGTCGGTGAGGCCGGAAAGCAGGGCGACCAGATAGACGCCGATATCGCCCAGTTCGCGGCGGCCGGCCTCCACCAGCAGGAGGATCGCCGCCAGCAGCACCGCGAAACGCAGCGCCGGTCCCAGTTCGAAGGGGTTCTTCAGCGGCGGCTCGGCCTGCGCGGTCAGTTCGCCGGCCTTGGCGCGCTGCCACCAGTACAGCGCGCCGCCGGCGTAGACCAGCGCGGCGGCGCCGAGCGGCCAGAGCAGGTGCGGCAGCAGCTGCAGGTTGACCGCCGTCACCTCGAGCAGTACGCGCGGGAACATCAGCGCCGAGGTGGCCAGCAGGCCCGCGGCCAGCAGGGCGTGCAGCTCGCGCTTGCCGTGCAGGCGGGCGAGGGTCAGGGTGACCGCCGTGGACGACACCAGGCCGCCGAGCAGGGCGGTCAGCAGCAGGCCGTGGCGGGTGCCGACCAGGCGCATGGCCACATAGGCCGCAAAACCCAGGGCGGCGATCAGCACCACCATCCACCAGGTGGCGTAGGGGTTGAACACCTCCCAGGGGCCGTAGCCGCGGTCGGGCAGCGCCGGCAGCAGGACCACGGAGATGAACAGCAGCTTGAGCGCACCGCCCAGTTCGTCGGCCGACAGCTGCCTGAGCGCCGCGTGCAGCGGTTCCTTGAGGCGCAGCAGGAGGGCCACCACCACCGCGCAGCCGGCCGCCAGCAGGCGGTCGTGGGCCAGGGCCAGGCTGCCGAGCAGGAAGGTCAGCAGCAGGGCGATCTCGCTGGTCAGGCCCTGGTCGGATTTGGTGCGCAGGCCGATCACGTAGGCGGCGGTGCTGAGAATCGCCAGGGCGAGCAGCACGGCGCCCCAGGCCAGGGCGCCGAGATGATCGGCGAGCAGGGCGGCGAGGCCGCCGAGCAGGCCGACCAGGCCGTAGGTGCGCACCCCGGCGGCCATGCGCTCGTCGACGCCGTCGCGTGCGCTCCAGCCCCGCTCGGTGCCGATCAGCAGGCCGATGACCAGGGCGGTCGCCAGGTCGAGCAGGACGTCGAGATCGGGCGTCATGGGCAGTCCTTTGGCAGTCGTGAGTCCAGTCCAACCCGCCAGGCGGGGTAGTTTTCCCCGCCTGGTGGTTCAGCGCAGCTTCAGGTGGCGGCTGAGCAGGGCGCGCAGCGCCGCCGGCTTGACCGGCTTGCTCAGATAGTCGAGGCCGGCGGCGTGCACCTCGGCGATCAGTTCGACCCGGCCGTCGGCGCTGATCACCACGCCGGGCACCGGCTGGCCGAGGTGGGCGCGCAGCCAGCCCATCAGCGCCAGGCCCGTCTCGCCGTCGTCCAGATGGTAGTCGGCGAGCACCAGCTCGGGCTGGTCGCCGCTGGCGAGCAACTGCTCGCACTCGGCGCGCGAACGCGCGGTCGCCACCTGGCAGCCCCAGCGGCTCAGCAGGCTGCGCATGCCGGTGAGGATGCTGTCCTCGTTGTCCACGCACCAGACCTGGGCGCCGTTGAGCGGCTGCGCGGCGGCGTCCGCCACCTGCGGGCGCGGCTGCGGCACGGCGCGGCCGCGGGCCAGCGGCACGCGCACGCTGAACACGCTGCCCTTGCCGGGCCAGGAGCGCACCTCGATCTGGTGCTGGAGCACCTGGCAGAGGCCGTCGGCGATGGCCAGGCCGAGACCGAGGCCCTTTTCGGCGCGGGTCTGGTGGCTGTCCAGGCGCTTGAACTCCTCGAAGATCACCTTGAGCTTGTCGGCCGGGATGCCCGGGCCGCGGTCCCACACCTCCAGGCGCAGATGGCGGCCGTCGCGGCGCACGCCGAGCAGGACCTTGCCCTTGGCGTAGCGGAAGGCATTGGTCAGGAAATTCTGCAGAACCCGGCGCAGCAGCTTGGGGTCGCTGTCGATGCGCTGCTTGCTGGCGCGGATGCGCAGGTCGATGCCCTGTTCCTGGGCCAGCGCGCGGAACTCGACGCCGAGGGCGTCGTACAGGGTGTCGAGGGTGAACGCGCTGCGCTCCGGAGTGAAGCGGCCGCTTTCCAGGCGCGAGATGTCCAGCAGGTCGGTGATCAGGTCCTCGGCCGAGCGCAGCGAGGAGTCGAGGTGCTGCACCAGGTCGCGCGCCTCGCCGGGCAGCGCTTCCTGGTGCGACAGCGCGGCAGAGAACAGCCGCGCGGCGTTGAGCGGCTGCATCAGGTCGTGGCTGACCGCGGCGAGGAAGCGCGTCTTCGACTGGTTGGCGGTCTCGGCGCGTGCCTTGGCCTCGGACAGCTGCTCGTTGAGCGCCGACAGCTCGCGGGTCCGCTCGGCGACCCGCCGCTCGAGGCTCTCGTTGGCTTCCTTGAGCGCGTCCTCGGCTTGGCGGTGGGCGGTGATGTCGGTGAACGACATGACGAAACCGCCGCCCGGCATCGGGTTGCCGACCAGCTCGATGACCCGGCCGTTGGGGAACACCCGCTCGGAGGTGTGCGCGGTGCCCTGGCGCATCCAGTACAGGCGCTTGGCGACGTGGATGTCCGCGTCGCCCTTGCCGCACAGGCCGCGCTCGGCGTTGTAGCGGATGATGTCGGCGATCGGCCGGCCGATGCCGATCAGGCCTTCGGGGTACTCGAACAGCTCCAGGTAGCGGCGGTTCCAAGCCACCAGGCGCAGCGACTGGTCGACCACGCTGATGCCCTGGGAGATGTTCTCGATCGCCCCCTGCAGCAGGGCGCGGTTGAACTGCAGGACCTCGGAGGCCTCGTCGACGATGCGCACCACGTCCTCGACCTGCATCTCGCGCCCTTCGATGGCGGCCTTGACCACCGCGCGCGCCGAGGAGGCGCCGAGCACGCCGGCGAGCAGGCGTTCGGTGTGGGCGATCCACTCGCCGCTGGCGGTCTGGTTGGGACTGAAACCCTTGCCCTGGCGGTAGGCGAAGCGGATGAAGCTCTGCCGCGCACGCTCCTCGCCGACGAAGCGCGCCGCCAGCATCAAGAGATCCTGCACCTGCACCGCCAGCAGCATGCGCGGACTCGGTCGTACCGAGGATTCCTGGCCGACGAAGCGGCTGGCCTGCCAGTGTTCCGACACGCGGGTGCGCGACAGCCAGGACACCAGGGCGAACACCAGGAAGTTGCTGACCAGCGACAGCAGGGTGCCCTTGGTCTGCGGGTCCATCGGCAGGCCCAGCGGATTCTCCACCAGCCAGCGGTGGCCGGGCAGCTGCGGCAGCGACCAGCCCATGCCTTCGGCCAGCAGCGGCAGCAGCAGGGTGTAGAACCACAGCAACCCGCCGACCGCGAGGCCGGCGAACACGCCGCGGCTGTTGGCCTGCTTCCAGTACAGCGCGCCGAACATCGCCGGGCCGAGCTGGGTGACCGCGGCGAAGGCGATCTGGCCGATGTTGGCCAGGCTGATGCTGGGCACGATCAGCCGGTAGATCACGTAGGCCAGCAGCAGCAGGGCGATGATGGCGATGCGCCGCACCGACAGCAGCCAGTGGCGGAACTCCTCGAAGGGACGTTCGGCGCTGTGCCGGCGCAGCAGCCAGGGCAGCAGCATGTCGTTGGAGATCATCGTCGACAGCGCCACCGAGGCGACGATCACCATGCCGGTGGCCGCCGAGGCGCCGCCGATGAAGGCCAGCAGGGCCAGCGCCGGATGCGCCTCGGCCAGCGGCAGGCTGATCACGAAGGAGTCCGGCTCGACGCCGGGCGGCAGCAGCAACTGGCCGGCGAGGGCGATGGGCACCACGAACAGGGCGGCGAGCAGCAGGTACAGCGGGAATATCCAGCGCGCCAGGTTGAGGTCGCGCGGCTCGATGTTCTCCACCACGGTGACGTGGAACTGCCGCGGCAGGCAGACGATCGCCATCATCGCCACGCCGGTCTGCACCACCAGCGAGGGCCAGTCGAGCGACTGCTGCCAGTAGTTCTCCAGGCGCGGCGCGCTCTGCGCCTTCGCCAGCAGGTCGCCGACGCCGTCGAACAGGCTCCAGCAGACGAAGACGCCGACCGCCATGAAGGCCAGCAGCTTGACCAGCGACTCGAAGGCCACCGCCATCACCATGCCGCGGTGGTGCTCGGTGGCGTCGAGGTTGCGGGTGCCGAACAGGATGGTGAACAGGGCGAGGATCAGCGACACCACCAGCGCCGTATCCTGGGCGCCGACGCCGTTGGCGTCGGCCTTGGCGCCGGTGAGCAGGTTGACGCCGAGAACGATGCCCTTGAGCTGCAGGGCGATGTACGGCAGCACGCCGACCAGGCAGATCAGGGTCACCACGATGGCCAGCGGCTGCGACTTGCCGTAGCGCGCGGCGATGAAGTCGGCGATCGAGGTGATGTTCTCCTGCTTGCTGATCAGGATCATCTTGGCCAACAGCTGTGGCATGAACAGCAGCAGCAGGATCGGTCCGAGGTAGATCGGCACGAACGACCAGAGGTTGCCGGCGGCCTGGCCGACCGAGCCGAAGAAGGTCCAACTGGTGCAATACACCGCCAGCGACAGGCTGTAGACCCAGGCGCGCAGGTGCGGGCGCGGCGTGCCTCGGTTCGGCCGGCGGTCGCCGTAGAAGGCGATGGCGAACAGGGCGGCCATATAGAGAAGGGCGACCGTGGTGATCAGCCCACTGGACAGCGACATGGAAACGGACAACTCCGGTGGTTCGGGATGGCCAGAGTTTGGCAGCAATGGGCCGCGCCGTCAGTGATTTGCGACCAAGGTCGCGGGGCGGCGGGGAGGGCTCTGGCGCGGGGTCGCCAGCGATGGAGCAGGGCAGGAAAAGCGGCGGCCGGCGCGCGGCCGGCCGCAGGGTGCAGCTTACTGGGCGTCGAAGGCCTGGCCGTTGACCCCGGCGCTGTCCGGGCCCATCAGGTACAGGTAGACCGGCATGATCTCCTCCGGCGTCGGGTTGCTCACCGGGTTCTCGCCCGGGTAGGCCTGGGCGCGCATGCCGGTGCGGGTGGCGCCGGGGTTGACGCTGTTGGCGCGCACCGCGCTGGTGCCGTCGACCTCGTCGGCGAGCACCTGCATCAGCCCCTCGTTGGCGAACTTGGAGACCGCATAGCCGCCCCAGTAGGCGCGGCCCTTGCGACCGACGCTGCTCGAGGTGAACAGCACCGAGGCGTCCTTGGACAGCTTGAGCAGCGGCAGCAGCACGCTGGTGAGCATGAACACCGCGTTGACGTTGACCTGCATGACGCGCATGAAGTTTTCCCCGGAGTACTGCTCGAGCGGGGTGCGCGGGCCGAGGATCGCGGCGTTGTGCAGCAGGCCGTCGAGGCGGCCGAACTCGCGCTCGATGGTGGCGGCCAGGTCGTCGTACTGGTGCGGCTGGGCGGTTTCCAGGTTGAACGGGAAGATCGCCGGCTGCGGGCCGCCGGCACTCTCGATCTGGTCGTAGACCTCTTCGAGGTGCTCGATGGTCTTGCCGAGCAGGATCACCGTGGCGCCGTGGGCGGCGAAGCTGCGCGCGGCGGCGGCGCCGATGCCGCGACCGGCGCCGGTGATCAGGATCACCCGATCCTTGAGCAGGTCGGGGCGGGCGGAATATTGGAACATGGGAAAAGCCTCGTTGAATCGAAATCGCGAAACCGGGGCCGGGCGCAGGGCGGGCGGGCCGCTTGCGGCGTAACCCGCCATCGGCACCGGCAGGTGCCGCCTGCGCGGCAAGGGTGGGTTACGCTGCGCTAATCCACCCTACAGTGGTGTCCGAGTGTGGCGCAGGGTTGGGGTGGCCGCCATGCGCCGGAAGTCGAACGCGCCGAATGGCTCAGCAGCCGCACAGCGCGCGGTCCAGCAGTGCGCGCAGCTCGCCCGGATGGTCGACCACCAAGTCGGCGCCCCAGTGACCGGGGTTGTCGTCGGGGTGGATGTAGCCGTAGCGCACCGCCACGGTGCGCATGTCGGCGGCGCGGCCGGCCTCGATGTCGCGGGCGTCGTCGCCGACGTAGAGCACCTCGCGCGGGTCGAGGGCGAGCTGCTCGCAGGCCAGCAGGAGCATCTCCGGGTCGGGTTTGCTGCGCTGCACGTGGTCGGGGCAGATCAGCACTGCGGCGCGCTCGGCGAGCTGCAGGCGCTGCATGATCGGTTCGGCGTAGCGCAGCGGCTTGTTGGTGGCCACGCCCCAGCGCAGGCGAGCGCGCTCGAGATCGTCGAGCAGCTCGGGGATGCCGTCGAACGGCCGGGTCAGCACCGCGCAGTGCTCCTGGTAGCGCTCGAGGAACTCCAGGCGCAGCGGCTCGAAGTCGGGGTGCTCGGGATCGAGGGCGAAGGTGCAGGCGACCATGGCGCGCGCGCCGCCCGACACCTGGTCGCGGATGCGCGCAGGCTCCAGCGGCGGCAGGCCGCGCATCTCGCGCATGGCCTGACAGATGGCGATGAAGTCCGGCGCGCTGTCGACCAGCGTGCCATCCATGTCGAACAGAACCGCTCTCAGCCGCATGCCGCTCACGCCTCGCGCCGGGTCTGGATCATGTAGTTGACGTCCACGTCCTGGCCCAGCTTGTAGGTCTTGCTCAGCGGGTTGTAGGTCATGCCGACGATGTCCTCGACCGCGAGGCCGGCGTCGCGGCACCAGGCGCCCAGCTCGGAGGGGCGGATGAATTTGCGGAAGTCGTGGGTGCCGCGCGGCAGCAGCTTGAGCAGGTACTCGGCGCCGACGATGGCCAGCAGGTAGGCCTTGGGATTGCGGTTGATGGTCGAGAAGAACACCTGGCCGCCGGGCTTGACCAGGCGCTGGCAAGCCTGGATCACCGAGGCCGGGTCGGGCACGTGCTCGAGCATTTCCAGGCAGGTGACCACGTCGAACTGGCCGGGCAGCTCGGCAGCCAGCGCCTCGGCGGTGCTCTGCCGGTAGTCGACCTGCACGCCGGACTCCAGCTGGTGCAGGCGCGCCACCGCCAGCGGCGCCTCGCCCATGTCGATGGCGGTCACCTGGGCGCCGCGCAGCGCCATGGACTCGCTGAGGATGCCGCCGCCGCAGCCGACGTCGAGCACCCGCTTGCCGGCCAGGCCGACGCGCTCGTCGATCCAGTTGACGCGCAGCGGGTTGATCTCGTGCAGCGGCTTGAACTCGCTCTCGCGGTCCCACCAGCGATGGGCGAGGGCCTCGAATTTGGCGATTTCGGCGTGGTCGACGTTGCTCATGGGGCGCTTCCGTGGGGCCAGACAGTTTGCTTCAACTGCCTATCTTGCCAGTTTTCGCGCCGCTTGGGGGCGGCCGGCGTGTCGCGCCGGGCGGCGATGGGCGGAGTCGCGGAGCCGCAGGGTAGAAGACTCGCGCAGCGAGCCTCGCCGCTGGGCGGATGTGGGGGGTGTGGTGGGCAATCGCTGCGCGAGTTGCCCGCCCTGCGCTCCGGCGGCGTTTCAGGCCCCGGCGATTCGCTGGCCCCAGGCGCGCGCCTTGGCACCCAGCTCCGCCTCGTCGAAGCGAGTCAGGCGACCGTCGGCGAGCAGCGCCTTGCCGCCGACCCAGACGTGCTTCACGCAGTCGCGCGAGCAGGCGTAGACCAGTTGGGAGACCGGGTCGTAGACCGGCTGCTGGGCCAGGCCGGAAAGGTCGAAGGCCACCAGGTCGGCGCTCTTGCCGATCTCCAGCGAGCCGCACTGATCGGCGATGCCCAGCGCCCGGGCGCCGTTGAGGGTGGCCATGCGCAGGGCGCGGTGGGCATCCAGCGCGGTGGCCGAGCCGGCCACCGCCTTGGCCAGCAGGGCGGCGGTGCGCGTCTCGCCGAGCAGGTCGAGGTCGTTGTTGCTCGCCGCGCCGTCGGTGCCGATGGCGACGTTGACACCGGCCTGCCACAGGCGCTCCACCGGGCAGAAGCCGCTGGCCAGCTTGAGGTTGGACTCCGGGCAGTGGATCACGCTGGCGTTGTACTGCACCAGCAGCTCGAGGTCGGCGTCGTCGATCTGGGTCATGTGCACGGCCTGGAAGCGCGGGCCGAGCAGGCCGAGGCGCGCCAGGCGGGCCAGCGGCCGCTCGCCGCTCTGCTCCAGCGCCTGCTGGACCTCGAAGGCGGTCTCGTGGACGTGCATGTGGATGCCGGCGTCGAGCTGCTCGGCCAGCACGCGCACCCGCTCCAGGCGGTCGTCGCTGACCGTGTAGGGCGCGTGCGGGCCGAAGGCCACGCGGATGCGCGGGTGCAGGCGCAGGTCGTTGAACAGTTCCAGGCCGCGGCGCAGCGCCTCGTCGGTGTCGTGGGCGCCGGGCACCGGGAAATTCAGCACCGGGATGGTGATCTGCGCGCGCACGCCGGCGCGGTGCGCCACCTCGCTGGCGATCTGCGGGAAGAAGTACATGTCGGAGAAGGCGGTGATGCCGCCCTTGATCTGCTCGGCGAGCGCCAGCTCGGTGCCGTCGCGCACGAAGTCTTCGCTGACCCAGTTGGCCTCGGCCGGCCAGATGTGTTCCTGCAGCCAGGTCATCAGCGGCAGGTCGTCGGCCAGGCCGCGGAACAGGCTCATCGCCGCGTGGCCGTGGGCGTTGACCAGGCCGGGGGCGAGCAGCGTGCCGGGCAGTTCGCGGCGTTCGGTGGCCGGGATGGCCAGCGCCAGCTCGCGCGGGGCGAGCAGGGCGATGCGTCCGTCGCGGATGCCCAGGGCATGTTCGCGCAGCACCACTCCGGCCGGCTCCACCGGAACGATCCATTCGGGGAGCAGGAGAAGATCCAGGGGGGCGGGGGTGCTGGACATGGCGCGGGCTTCCGGTGCGGCGGCTGAACGGCCTGCGAGTGTAGCGACTGGCGGGGCCGTCTTGAAGCGGCTGCGGGGCGCGCGAAGGGGTATACTCGGCGGCTTTTTCAGAAATCGGCGAGGAGTCCCACCCATGCGCGAGCAACTGCTGGCGGCGGAAAAGGTCAAGGCAATCGACTGGCGCGATGGCGCCCTGCTCCTGCTCGATCAGCGCGTGCTGCCGTTCGAGGAAACCTGGCAGCGCTACGACAGCGCCGCCGGAGTGGCCGAGGCGATCCGCCAGATGGTGGTGCGCGGTGCGCCGGCCATCGGCATCGCCGCCGCCTACGGCGTGGTACTCGGCGCGCGTGCCCGGCTGGCCGCCGGCGGCGACTGGCGAGCGGCGCTGGAGGAGGACTTTGGCGTGCTGGCCGCCTCGCGGCCCACCGCGGTCAACCTGTTCTGGGCGCTGGAGCGCATGCGCGAGCGCCTCAACCGCCTGCGCGACGGCGACGACGTGCTCGCCGCGCTGGAAGCCGAGGCGGTGGCGATCCACGACAGCGATCGCGAAGCCAACCTGACCATGGCCCAGCTCGGTGTCGAGCTGATCCGCAAGCACGACGGCAAGCCGCAGAAACTGCTGACCCACTGCAATACCGGCGCGCTGGCCACCGGCGGCTTCGGCACCGCGCTGGGGGTGATCCGCGCGGCCCATGTCGCCGGGCTGGTCACCCGGGTATACGCCGACGAGACCCGTCCCTGGCTGCAGGGCGCGCGACTGACCGCCTGGGAGCTGGCCGGCGACAACGTGCCGGTGAGCCTGATCGCCGATGCCACCGCCGCCCACCTGATGAAGACCGAGGGCGTCAGCTGGGTGATCGTCGGCGCCGACCGCATCACCGCCAACGGCGACGTGGCCAACAAGATCGGCACCTACCAGCTGGCGGTCAACGCCATGCACCACGGCGTGCGTTTCATGGTGGTGGCGCCCAGCTCGACCATCGACATGAGCCTGGAGAGCGGCGACGACATCCCCATCGAGGAGCGCGACGGCCGCGAGCTGCTGGAGGTGGGCGGCAAGCGCGTGGCGGCCGAGGTGGAGGCGTTCAACCCGGTGTTCGACGTGACCCCGGCCGACCTGATCGACGCCATCGTCACCGAGAAGGGCGTGGTCGAGCGTCCGGACGCCGAAAAGATGGCCAAGCTGATGTGCCGCAAGCGCCTGCACTGAGGCGGCGCGCCACCGCCCGCGCCGCGGCGTGGGCGCCAGGTCGCATGTGCCGGTGCGGGTGGTTGTGGTAAGCTCCGGCGGTTTAAAGAGGCCCCTGCGAGGGCCTTCCAGATTGCACGCGATGCCACCCTGCTGGCACCTGCCTAGAACAAAGGAACCAGGCTTCTCATGGGCGAACTGGCCAAAGAAATTCTCCCGGTCAATATCGAAGACGAGCTGAAGCAGTCCTACCTCGACTATGCGATGAGCGTGATCGTCGGGCGGGCCCTGCCGGATGCGCGCGACGGCCTGAAGCCCGTGCACCGGCGTGTGCTGTTCGCCATGAGCGAGCTGGGCAACGACTGGAACAAGCCGTACAAGAAGTCTGCCCGTGTGGTCGGTGACGTGATCGGTAAGTACCACCCGCACGGCGACACCGCGGTATACGACACCATCGTGCGCATGGCCCAGCCGTTCTCGCTGCGCTACATGCTGGTCGACGGCCAGGGCAACTTCGGTTCGGTGGACGGCGACAACGCGGCGGCCATGCGATACACCGAAGTGCGCATGGCCAAGCTGGCCCACGAGCTACTGGCCGACCTCGACAAGGAAACCGTCGACTGGGTGCCCAACTACGACGGCACCGAGCAGATCCCGGCGGTCATGCCGACCAAGATCCCCAACCTGCTGGTCAACGGCTCCAGCGGCATCGCCGTGGGCATGGCCACCAACATCCCGCCGCACAACCTCACCGAGGTGATCGACGGCTGCCTAGCGCTGATCGACAACCCCGAGCTCTCCGTCGACGAGCTGATGCAGTACATCCCCGGCCCGGACTTCCCGACCGCGGGGATCATCAACGGCCGCGCCGGCATCATCGAGGCCTATCGCACCGGCCGCGGGCGCATCTACATCCGTGCCCGCGCCGAGATCGAGGACATGGAGAAGGGCGGCGGCCGCCAGCAGATCGTCATCACCGAGCTGCCCTACCAGCTGAACAAGGCGCGGCTGATCGAGAAGATCGCCGAGCTGGTCAAGGAGAAGAAGCTCGAGGGCATCAGTGAACTGCGCGACGAGTCCGACAAGGACGGCATGCGCGTGGTCATCGAGCTGCGCCGCGGCGAAGTCGGCGAGGTGGTGCTCAACAACCTCTACGCGCAGACCCAGATGCAGAGCGTGTTCGGCATCAACGTGGTGGCGCTGGTCGACGGCCAGCCGCGTACGCTGAACCTCAAGGACATGCTCGAGGTGTTCGTCCGCCACCGCCGCGAGGTGGTGACCCGGCGCACCGTGTTCGAGCTGCGCAAGGCCCGCGAGCGCGGCCACATCCTCGAAGGCCAGGCGGTCGCGCTGTCCAACATCGACCCGGTGATCGAGCTGATCAAGCAGTCGCCGACCCCGGCCGAGGCCAAGGAACGCCTGGTCGCCACCGCCTGGGAGTCCAGCGCCGTGGAAGCCATGGTCGAGCGCGCCGGCGCCGACGCCTGCCGTCCCGAGGACCTCGATCCGCAGTACGGACTGCGCGACGGCAAGTATCACCTGTCCCCCGAGCAGGCCCAGGCGATCCTCGAACTGCGCCTGCACCGCCTGACCGGCCTGGAGCACGAGAAGCTGCTCGCCGAGTACCAGGAGATCCTCGTCCAGATCGGCGAGCTGATCCGCATCCTGACCAGCCCCGAGCGCCTGCTGGAAGTGATCCGCGAGGAGCTGGAGAAGGTCAAGGCCGAGTTCGGCGACGCCCGCCGCACCGAGATCCGCGCCAGCCAGGAAGACCTCACCCTCGCCGACCTGATTCCCGAGGAAGAGCGCGTGGTGACCATTTCCCACGGCGGCTACGCGAAGAGCCAGCCGCTGGACGCCTACCAGGCGCAGCGCCGCGGCGGCAAGGGCAAGTCGGCCACCGGGGTGAAGGACGAGGACTACGTCGAGCACCTGCTGGTCGCCAACAGCCACGCCACCCTGCTGCTGTTCTCCAGCAAGGGCAAGGTCTACTGGCTGCGCACCTTCGAGATTCCCGAGGCCTCGCGCACCGCGCGCGGCCGTCCGCTGGTCAACCTGCTGCCGCTGGTCGAGGGCGAGCGCATCACCGCGATGCTGCAGGTCGACCTGGAAGCCCTGCAGCAGAGTGCCGGCGCCGACGAGGAGCTGGACGACAGCGAAGGCCTGGTGCTCGAAGGCGAGCTGGTCGAGGCGGAAGCCGCCGAGGACAGCGATGCCGAGAACGGCGACGACGGCCAGGACGAGCCGACCGGCGCCTACATCTTCATGGCCACCGCCTTCGGCACGGTGAAGAAGACCCCGCTGGTGCAGTTCAGCAAGCCGCGCAGCGCCGGCCTGATCGCCTTGAAGCTGGAGGAGGGCGACACCCTGATCGCCGCGGCCATCACCGACGGCGCCAAGGAGGTCATGCTGTTCTCCGACGCCGGCAAGGTGATCCGCTTCAAGGAGAAGCATGTGCGCACCATGGGCCGTACCGCCCGTGGCGTGCGCGGCATGAAGCTGGGCGACGGCCAGCAGCTGATCTCCATGCTGATCCCCGAGGCCGGTGCGCAGATCCTCAGCGCCTCCGAGCGCGGCTACGGCAAGCGCACGCCTCTGGATGACTACCCGCGTCGCGGGCGTGGCGGCCAGGGCGTGATCGCCATGGTCATCAACGAGCGCAACGGCAAGCTGGTCGGCGCCATCCAGGTGCAGGACGGCGAGGAGATCATGCTGATCTCCGACCAGGGCACCCTGGTGCGTACCCGGGTCGACGAAGTCCGAGGCGCGGGCCGTAACACCCAGGGCGTGATCCTGATCAAGCTGGCCGACGACGAGACCCTGGTCGGCCTGGAGCGGGTGCAGGAGCCTTCGGGCAACGGCGAGGAGCCGGGCGAGGACGAGGAAGAGCGCGTGGCGGCCGAAGCGGTCGGCAGCGAGGAGTGAGCGGCGGCGCAGCCGCCCCGTGGATTGACAGCAGGCCGGCGGCTACCCGCCCCGGCCATCGGTGAACGAGAGAGACAGACGTGAGCAAGCGAGCCTACAACTTCTGCGCCGGCCCGGCCGCGCTTCCCACCGCGGTGCTCGAACGCGCCCAGGCCGAACTCCTCGACTGGCAGGGCAAGGGCCTGTCGGTGATGGAGATGAGTCACCGCAGCGACGAGTACGTCGCCATCGCCGAGAAGGCCGAGCAGGACCTGCGCGATCTGCTGAGCATTCCGTCGAACTACAAGGTGCTGTTCATGCAGGGCGGCGCCAGCCAGCAGTTCGCCCAGATCCCGCTCAACCTGCTGTCCGAAGACGGCGTCGCCGACTACGTCGAGACCGGCATCTGGTCGAAGAAGGCCATCGAGGAAGCGCGCCGCTTCGGCAACGTCAACGTCGCCGCCAGCGCCAAGGCCTACGACTTCTTCGCCATCCCCGGGCAGAACGACTGGCAGCTCTCCAAGGACGCCGCCTACGTCCACTACTGCAGCAACGAGACCATCGGCGGTCTGCAGTTCGACTGGGTGCCGCAGACCGGCGACGTACCGCTGGTGGTGGACATGTCCTCGGACATCCTGTCCCGCCCGCTCGACGTGTCGCAGTTCGGCATGATCTACGCCGGCGCGCAGAAGAACATCGGCCCGAGCGGCCTGGTGGTGGCGATCATCCGCGAGGACCTGCTCGGCCGCGCCCGCTCGATCTGCCCGACCATGCTCGACTACAAGGTCGCCGCCGACAACGGCTCGATGTACAACACCCCGGCGACCTTCTCCTGGTACCTGTCCGGCCTGGTCTTCGCATGGGTCAAGGAGCAGGGCGGTCTCGAGGAGATGGAGCGCCGCAATCGCGCCAAGCAGGAGCTGCTGTACGGCGCCATCGACGCCAGCGACTTCTACACCAACCCGATCGCCCACAACGCCCGCTCGTGGATGAACGTGCCGTTCCGCCTGGCCGACGAGAAGCTCGACAAGCCCTTCCTCGCCGGCGCCGAAGCGCGCGGTCTGCTCAATCTCAAGGGCCACCGTTCGGTCGGCGGCATGCGCGCCTCGATCTACAACGCCGTCGGCCTCGACGCGGTACAGGCGCTGGTCGCCTACATGGCCGAGTTCGAGAAGGAGCACGGCTGATGACGGATGTAACCTCCGACAAGGAGCAGCTGCAGGCCCTGCGCCTGCGCATCGACAGCCTTGACGAGCGCATCCTCGAGCTGATCAGCGAGCGCGCGCGCTGCGCCGAGGAAGTGGCGCGGGTCAAGACCGCGGCGCTGCAGCCCGGCGAGAAGCCGGTCTACTACCGTCCCGAGCGCGAGGCCTGGGTGCTCAAGCACATCATGGAGCTGAACCAGGGCCCGCTGCACAACGAGGAAGTGGCGCGGCTGTTCCGCGAGATCATGTCGTCCTGCCTGGCCCTCGAGCAGCCGCTCAAGGTCGCCTACCTGGGTCCGGAGGGCACCTTCACCCAGGCCGCCGCGCTCAAGCACTTCGGCCACGCGGTGATCAGCCAGCCGATGGCGGCGATCGACGAGGTGTTCCGCGAGGTGGTCGCCGGCGCGGTCAACTTCGGCGTGGTGCCGGTGGAAAACTCCACCGAGGGCGCGGTCAACCACACCCTCGACAGCTTCTTGGAGCACGACCTGGTGATCTGCGGCGAGGTGGAGCTGCGTATCCACCACCACCTGCTGGTCGGCGAAAACACCAAGACCGACAAGATCTCGCGCATCTACTCGCACGCCCAGTCGCTGGCCCAGTGCCGCAAGTGGCTGGACGCCCACTACCCGAACGTCGAGCGCGTCGCGGTATCCAGCAACGCCGACGCCGCCAAGCGCGTGAAGAGCGAGTGGAACAGCGCGGCGATCGCCGGCGACATGGCCGCCCAGCTGTACGGCCTGGCCCGGCTGCACGAGAAGATCGAGGATCGCCCGGACAACTCCACGCGCTTTTTGATCATCGGCAACCAGGAAGTGCCGCCGACCGGCGACGACAAGACCTCGATCATCGTCTCCACCAACAACAAGCCGGGGGCGCTGCACGACCTGCTGGCGCCGTTCCACCAGAACGGCATCGACCTGACCCGCATCGAGACCCGTCCCTCGCGCAGCGGCAAGTGGACCTACGTGTTCTTCATCGACTTCGTCGGCCACCAGCACGATCCGCTGGTCAAGGCCGTGCTCGAGAAGATCCGTCAGGACACCGTGGCCGTGAAGGTGCTCGGCTCCTATCCCAAGGCGGTACTGTAAAACGCGTCTGCGCCGGCCCGGGTCGCCCTTGCCCCGTGGCCGGCGATCCTTGCCGGAGGCAAACCGATGAGCTGTGACTTCCTCGCCCTGGCCGTGCCGGGTGTGCAGAAACTCTCCCCCTACGTGCCGGGCAAGCCGGTCGACGAACTGGCCCGCGAGCTGAACCTCGACCCGGCCGGCATCGTCAAGCTGGCCAGCAACGAGAACCCGCTGGGCCCTTCGCCCAAGGCGCTGGAGGCGATCCGCGCCGAGCTGGGCGACATCACCCGTTATCCGGATGGCAGCGGCTACCAGCTCAAGACCAAGTTGAGCGAGCGCTTCGGCCTGACGCCTGCGCAGATCACCCTGGGCAACGGCTCCAACGACGTGCTCGACCTGATCGCCCGCGCCTGGCTGGCGCCGGGGCTGAACGCGGTGTTCAGCCAGTACGCCTTCGCCGTCTACCCGATCTCCACCCAGGCGGTCGGCGCCGAAGGGCGCGCCGTGCCGGCCAGGGACCATGGTCATGACCTCGAGGCCATGCTGGCGGCCATCGACGCCAATACCCGCGTGGTGTTCGTCGCCAACCCGAACAACCCGACCGGCACCTGGTTCGGCCCGGACGCGCTGGAGTCCTTCCTGTCCCGCGTGCCGGCGAACGTGCTGGTGGTGCTCGACGAGGCCTACATCGAGTTCGCCGAGGGCGGCGAACTGCCCAATGGCCTCGAATACCTCGCGCGCTATCCGAACCTGATCGTCACCCGCACCCTGTGCAAGGCCTACGGCCTGGCCGGCCTGCGCGTCGGCTACGCGGCCTCCTCGGCGCAGATCGCCGACGTGCTCAATCGCGTGCGCCAGCCGTTCAACGTCAACAGCCTGGCCCTGGTCGCCGCCTGCGCGGCGCTGGACGACGCCGACTACCTGGCCGAAGGCCGTCGGGTCAACGCCGCCGGCATGGCCCAGCTGGAAACCGGCCTGCGCGAGCTGGGTCTGAAGTGGATTCCCAGCAAGGGCAACTTCCTCGCCGTCGACTTCGCCACGGATGCTGCGCCGATCAACCAGGGCCTGCTGGAGCGCGGCGTGATCGTCCGTCCGGTGGCCGGCTACGGCATGCCGACCTTCCTGCGCGTGTCGATCGGCACCCAGGCGGAGAACGCGCGCTTCCTCGAAGCGCTCGCCCAGGTGCTCGATCGTGGCTGAACGCAAGGCTGAGCCCATCGTCGGCCGCCTGGTGGTGGTCGGCCTCGGCCTGATCGGCGGCTCCTTCGCCAAGGGCCTGCGCCAGCAGGGGCTGTGCCGCGAGGTGGTCGGTGTCGACCTCGACGCCGAGTCGCGCCGTCTGGCGGTGCAGCTCGGCGTGGTCGACCGCTGCGAGAGCGAGCTGGCCGCCGCCTGCGTCGGCGCCGAGGTGATCATGCTGGCGGTACCGATCATCGCCATGGAGAAGGTGCTGGCCCAACTGGCCTCCTTCGATCTGGGCGATGCGGTGGTCACCGACGTCGGCAGCGCCAAGGGCAACGTGGTGCGCGCCGCGCGTCACGCCTTCGGCCCGCAGGTGGCGCGCTTCGTGCCGGGCCACCCGATCGCCGGCTCGGAGAAGAGTGGCGTGGAGGCGGCCAACGGCAAGCTGTATCGCCGCCACAAGGTGATCCTCACCCCGCTGGCCGAGACCGAACCGGCGGCGCTGGCGCTGGTCGACCGCCTGTGGCGCGCGCTGGACGCCGACGTCGAGCACATGAGCGTCGAGCATCACGACGAGGTGCTCGCCGCCACCAGCCACCTGCCGCACCTGTTGGCCTTCGGTCTGGTCGACTCGTTGGCCCACCAGAGCGAGAACCTGGAGATCTTCCGCTACGCTGCTGGCGGATTCCGCGATTTCACCCGCATCGCCGGCAGCGACCCGGTGATGTGGCACGACATCTTCCTCGCCAACCGCGAGGCGGTGTTGCGTATCCTCGATCGCTTCCGCAGCGACCTCGACGTGCTGCGCGAGGCGATCGACCAAGGGGACGGGCATCACCTGCTGGGCGTGTTCACCCGCGCCCGCGTCGCCCGCGAGCATTTCAGCAAAATCCTGGCCCAACGGGCCTATGTGGACGCCATGCATTCCAACGATCTGATCTTCCTGGCCCAACCGGGCGGCAGCCTGAGTGGACGGATTCGCGTCCCGGGCGACAAGTCGGTCTCCCACCGCTCGATCATGCTCGGCTCGCTGGCCGAGGGCACCACCGAGGTGGAAGGCTTCCTCGAGGGCGAGGACGCCCTGGCCACCATCCAGGCGTTCCGCGACATGGGCGTGGTCATCGAGGGCCCGCACCACGGCCGCGTCACCGTGCACGGCGTCGGCCTGCACGGCCTCAAGGCGCCGGCCGGCCCGCTGTACATGGGCAACTCCGGCACCTCGATGCGCCTGCTCTCCGGCCTGCTCGCCGCCCAGCCGTTCGACACCGTGCTGACCGGCGACCCGTCGCTGTCCAAGCGGCCGATGAACCGCGTGGCCAAGCCGCTGCGCGAGATGGGCGCGGTCATCGAGACCGGTCCGGAAGGTCGTCCGCCGCTGACCATCAAGGGCGGCCAGCGCCTGGCCGGCATGCACTACGACATGCCGATCGCCAGCGCCCAGGTCAAGTCCTGCCTGCTGCTCGCCGGCCTGTACGCGGCCGGCGAGACCTCGGTCACCGAGCCGGCGCCGACCCGCGACCACACCGAGCGCATGCTGCGTGGCTTCGGCTACCCGGTCAGCGTCGAGGGTTCGACTGCCAAGGTGCAGAGCGGCCATAAACTGACCGCCACCCACATCGAGGTGCCAGCGGACATCTCCTCGGCGGCCTTCTTCCTGGTCGCGGCGAGCATCGCCGAAGGCTCCGAGCTGCTGCTCGAGCATGTCGGCATCAACCCGACCCGCACCGGCGTGATCGATATCCTCAAGCTGATGGGCGGTGATCTGACCCTCGAAAATCTGCGCGAAGTCGGCGGCGAGCCGGTCGCCGATATCCGCGTGCGTTCGGCGAAGCTGAAAGGCATCGAGATCCCCGAGCACCTGGTGCCGCTGGCCATCGACGAGTTCCCGGTGCTGTTCGTCGCCGCCGCCTGCGCCGAGGGGCGCACCGTGCTGCGCGGCGCCGAGGAGCTGCGGGTCAAGGAGTCCGACCGCATCCAGGTGATGGCCGACGGTCTCCAGGCCTGCGGCGTCAAGGCCGAGCCGACCCCGGACGGCATCGTCATCGACGGCGGCCCGATCGGTGGCGGCGAGGTGTGGGCGCACGGCGACCATCGCATCGCCATGTCGTTCAGCGTCGCTTCGCTGCGCGCCACTGCACCGATCCGCATCCACGACTGCGCCAACGTGGCCACCTCCTTCCCCAACTTCCTCGCCCTGTGCGCCGAAGTCGGGGTGCGCGTGGCCCGGGAAGGCGAGCAATGACCGCCCTGCCTCCGGTCGTCGCCATCGACGGGCCGAGCGGCTCGGGCAAGGGCACGGTGTGCAGCCGCCTGGCCCGCCAGCTCGGCTGGCATTTGCTGGATTCCGGCGCGCTGTACCGCCTGCTGGCGCTGGCCGCCGGTCGCCACGGCATCGCCCTGGACAACGAGGCGGCGCTGCAGACCCTGGCCGCCAACCTCGACGTGCAGTTCGTCGCCGCCGCGGAAGGCCTGCACGGCCAGCGCATCCTGCTGGAAGGCGAGGAAGTCGGCGACGAGCTGCGTACCGAACAGGCTGGTGCCGGCGCCTCGCAGGTCGCCGCGCTGCCCGCGGTGCGCAGGGCGCTGCTGCAGCGCCAGCGCGATTTTCGCGCGGCGCCGGGGCTGATCGCCGACGGCCGTGACATGGGCACGGTGGTATTTCCCGACGCGCCGTTGAAGATATTCCTCACCGCCAGCGCCGAGGAACGCGCCCGCCGCCGCTACCTGCAGTTGAAGGACAAGGTGCCGGATGCTAATCTGTGCAGTCTGCTGGAAGAGATCCGTGCGCGCGACGAGCGCGATACGCAGCGTGCCGTGGCTCCGCTGAAACCGGCGCAAGACGCCGTTCTGCTGGACTCCACCGAGCTCTCGATCGAGCAGGTACTGGAGCGCATCCTTGCCGAAATCGCCGCGCGCGATCTGGCCGGATGACCCAGCGAGGCGGACGGAAACCAGTCCAATTCCGCCGCCTCTCTATGACAAACGAACCCGTGCCGGCTGGGGTGCGGATCGGGCACATTTCCTGTGCCCTTGATCAACAGGTATGAACATGAGCGAAAGCTTTGCAGAACTTTTTGAAGAAAGCCTGAAATCCCTCGACATGCAGCCGGGTGCCATCATCACCGGCATCGTGGTCGACATCGACGGTGACTGGGTTACCGTGCATGCCGGCCTCAAGTCCGAGGGCGTCATCCCGGTCGAGCAGTTCTACAACGAGCAGGGCGAGCTGACCATCAAGGTCGGTGACGAAGTCCACGTTGCGCTGGACGCCGTGGAAGATGGCTTCGGCGAGACCAAGCTGTCCCGCGAGAAGGCCAAGCGCGCCGAGTCCTGGCTGGTTCTGGAAGCCGCGTTCTCTGCCGAAGAAGTGGTCAAGGGCATCATCAACGGCAAGGTCAAGGGTGGCTTCACCGTCGACATCAACGGCATCCGCGCCTTCCTGCCGGGTTCCCTGGTCGACGTGCGTCCGGTGCGCGACACCGCCCACCTGGAAAACAAGGAACTCGAGTTCAAGGTCATCAAGCTGGACCAGAAGCGCAACAACGTTGTCGTTTCCCGTCGCAGCGTGCTGGAAGCCGAGAACAGCGCCGAGCGCGAAGCCCTGCTGGAATCCCTGCAGGAAGGCCAGCAGGTCAAAGGTATCGTCAAGAACCTCACCGACTACGGTGCGTTCGTTGACCTGGGCGGCGTCGATGGTCTGCTGCACATCACCGACATGGCCTGGAAGCGCATCAAGCATCCGTCCGAGATCGTCAACGTTGGCGACGAGATCGATGTCAAGGTGCTGAAGTTCGACCGCGAGCGCAACCGCGTCTCCCTGGGTCTGAAGCAGCTGGGCGAAGATCCGTGGGTCGCCATCAAGGCCCGTTACCCGGAAGGCACCCGCGTTCAGGCTCGCGTCACCAACCTCACCGACTACGGCTGCTTCGCCGAGCTGGAAGAAGGCGTCGAGGGTCTGGTGCACGTGTCCGAAATGGACTGGACCAACAAGAACATCCACCCGTCCAAGGTCGTTCAGGTCGGCGACGAAGTGGAAGTCATGGTTCTGGACATCGACGAAGAGCGTCGTCGTATCTCCCTGGGCATCAAGCAGTGCAAGCCGAACCCGTGGGAAGAGTTCTCCGGCCACTTCAACAAGGGCGACCGCATCTCCGGTACCATCAAGTCGATCACCGACTTCGGTATCTTCATCGGTCTGGACGGCGGCATCGACGGTCTGGTTCACCTGTCCGACATCTCCTGGAACGAGCCGGGTGAAGAAGCCGTGCGTCGCTTCAAGAAGGGCGACGAGCTGGACACCGTGATCCTGTCCGTGGATCCGGAGCGCGAGCGCATCTCCCTGGGCATCAAGCAACTGGAAGACGATCCGTTCTCCAGCTACGCCGGCCTGAACGAGAAGGGCGCCATCGTCCGTGGCACCGTCAAGGAAGTCGACGCCAAGGGCGCCGTCATCACCCTGGCCAACGAAGTGGAAGGCGTGCTGAAGGCTTCCGAAATCAGCCGTGACCGCGTTGAAGACGCGCGCAACGTGCTGAAGGAAGGCGACGAAGTCGAAGCCAAGATCATCAGCATCGATCGCAAGAGCCGCGTGATCAGCCTGTCGATCAAGTCCAAGGACGTCGACGACGAGAAGGAAGCCATGAAGGAACTGCGCAAGCAAGACGTGAGCGCCGGTCCGACCACCATCGGCGACCTGATCAAGGCTCAGATGAGCAACCAGAACTAAGTTCTGCTTGATCGAGAAAAAGGGCGACTTCGGTCGCCCTTTTTCATGCCCGCGATTTGCCGTCCGGGCTGGTGGCGTTGCCCCTGGCGGCAGGGTGTCTGCATCCGACGGTCGCAGTATGCGCATGAAAAAGGCCCCCGCGCGACAGCGTGGGAGCCTTGATGCTGTAGGAGTGGCTGTCAGCCGCCCAGGTAGGCCTTGCGCACTTCCGGGTTGGCCAGCAGCGCTTCGCCACTGTCCTGCAGGACGATCCGCCCGTTCTCCAGCACGTAGCCGCGGTCGGCCAGCTTGAGCGCCTGGTTGGCGTTCTGCTCGACCAGGAACACGGTGACGCCGTCGGCGCGCAACTGTTCGATGATCTCGAAGATCTGCTGGATGATGATCGGCGCCAGACCCAGCGACGGTTCGTCGAGCAGCAGCAGGCGCGGCTTGCTCATCAGCGCGCGGCCGATGGCGAGCATCTGTTGCTCGCCGCCGGACATGGTGCCGGCGCGCTGGGCATAGCGTTCCTTGAGGCGCGGGAACAGGCCGAGCACCCTGTCCATCTGGACCTGGTAGTCATCCTTGTCGGTGAAGAAGCCGCCCATGGCGAGGTTCTCCTCCACCGTCAGGCGGGCGAACACCCGCCGGCCCTCGGGGACGATGGCGATGCTCTTGCGCATGATGTCGCAGGAGTGCTGGCCGACCAGTTCCTCGCCGAGGTAGCGGATGCTGCCGGAGGCGGCGCGCGGCGAACCGCACAGGGTCATCAGCAGGGTGGACTTGCCGGCGCCGTTGGCGCCGATCAGGGTGACGATCTCGCCCTTCTGCACCTCGAGGCTGACCCCGTGCAGGGCCTGGATCTTGCCGTAGAAGGTGGAGACGTTGTCGAATCTCAGCATGGCTCAGGCCTCCCCCAGATAGGCCTTGATCACGTCCGGGTTGCTGCGGATCTGCTCCGGCGTGCCGTCCGCCAGGGGGGTGCCCTGGTTGATCACGTAGATGTGGTCGGAAATGCTCATCACCAGGTGCATGTCGTGCTCGATCAGCAGCACGGTGACGCCATGCTCGGTACGCAGCATGCCGATCAGCTGCTTGAGCTCCTCGGTCTCGCGCGGGTTGAGGCCGGCGGCCGGCTCGTCGAGCATCAACAGTTGCGGGCGGGTCATCATGCAGCGGGCGATCTCCAGGCGGCGCTGCTGGCCGTAGGCCAGGGTGCCGGCCGGGCGATTGGCCACATCGAGCAGGTCGACGCGATCCAGCCAGTGGGCGGCGAACTCCATGGCGTCCTGCTCGCTGCGGCGGAACGCCGGCGTCTTCAGCAGGCCGGAGAGGAAGCTGGTGTTGAGGTGGCGATGCTGGGCCACCAGCAGGTTCTCCACCGCGGTCATGTCCTTGAACAGGCGAACGTTCTGGAAGGTGCGCACCACGCCCTTGCGGGCGATCTGGTGGCCGGCCAGGCCGTGGATCGGCTCGCCGCGCAGCTGGATGCTGCCGCCGGTGGGCTGGTAGAAGCCGGTCAGGCAGTTGAATACCGTGGTCTTGCCGGCGCCGTTGGGGCCGATCATCGACACCACCTGTTTCTCCTGGACGTCGAGGCGGACGCCGTTGACCGCCAGCAGGCCGCCGAAGCGCATGGACAGGTCGCGGACCTCAAGCAGGGAACGGCTCATCGACGCACCTCCAGATGCGGGCGCTGCATCGGCAGCAGTCCTTGCGGACGCCAGATCATCATCAGCACCATCAGGGCGCCGAACATCAGCATGCGGTATTCGTTGAATTCACGGGCAAGCTCGGGCAGCAGGATCATCACCACCGCGGCGAGGATCACGCCGAGCTGCGAGCCCATGCCGCCGAGCACCACGATGGCGAGGATGATCGCCGACTCGATGAAGGTGAACGACTCGGGACTGACCAGGCCCTGGCGCGCGGCGAAGAAGCTGCCGGCGAAGCCGGCGAAGCAGGCGCCGAGGGTGAAGGCCGACAGCTTGATCAGCGTCGGGTTGAGGCCCAGCGCGCGACAGGCGATCTCGTCTTCGCGCAGCGCCTCCCAGGCGCGGCCCAGCGGCATGCGCAGCAGGCGGTTGATCACGAACAGGGCCAGCAGCACCAGCAGCAGGGCGACCAGGTAGAGGAAGATCACCTTGTGGTTGGAGTTGTAGGCGATGCCGAAGAACTCGTGGAAGGTCTGCATGCCCTCCGCGGCGCGGCGCTCGAAGGTCAGGCCGAACAGCGTCGGCTTGTCGATGCCGCTGATGCCGTTGGGGCCGCCGGTCAGCCAGGTCATGTTGCGCAGCAGGATGCGGATGATCTCGCCGAAGCCCAGGGTGACGATGGCGAGGTAGTCGCCGCGCAGGCGCAGCACCGGGAAGCCGAGCAGGAAGCCGAACAGCGCAGCCATGGCACCGGCGATCGGCAGGCACTGCCAGAAGCTCAGGCCGAAGTAGTGCGAGAGCAGGGCGTAGCTGTAGGCGCCGACCGCGTAGAAGCCGACATAGCCCAGATCGAGCAGGCCGGCCAGGCCGACCACGATGTTCAGGCCGAGGCCGAGCAACACGTAGATCAGGATCAGCGTGGCGATATCCACCGCGCCGCGCGAGCCGAAGAACGGCCAGGCCAGACCAATCACGATCAGCGCCAGAATCGCCCAGCGTTGGGTCGAGGGCAGGGTGAGGAAGTTGCTGGTGCTGCGCGGCAGGCTGGGCAGGCCCGGGATACCCGAGCAGGCCGAGGCGACGCGCTCGCGGGTCAGCTGCCAGACGAACATGGCCACGGCGGCGGCGGCGATGGTCCACAGGACGAGCGGGCTGGCACCGTGCACCTCGACCCGGATGCCGACGGTGGTCAGCTTCAGGCCGAGCACCGGATAGGCCACCGCCAGCACCAGCAGGGCGCTGAACAGGGCGGTCTTGAGATTCTTGCCGATAGTCGAGCTGCTCATACCTTTTCCACCTCCGGGCGGCCGAGGATGCCGGTCGGACGGAACAGCAGCACCAGGACCAGCAGGCCGAAGGCCACCACGTCCTTGTACTGGTCGCCGAAGACATCGGCGCCAAATGCTTCGGCCACGCCGAGCAGCAGGCCGCCGAGCATGGCGCCGGGGATGCTGCCGATGCCGCCGAGCACCGCGGCGGTGAACGCCTTGAGGCCGGCGAGGAAGCCGATGTGCGGGTTGATCACGCCGTACTGCATGCCGAGCAGCACCGCCGCCACCGCGGCCAGCGCGGCGCCGATGACGAAGGTCAGGGCGATGATGCGGTTGCTGTCGATGCCCAGCAGGTTGGTCATCTTCAGGTCCTCGGCGCAGGCGCGGCAGGCGCGGCCGAGGCGCGAGCGGGAGATGAACAGGGTCAGGCCGAGCATGGTCGCCAGGGTGACGATGAAGATCAGCACCTGCATGTAGGAGATCACCACGCCGTTCATGGTGCTCTCGCCGAGCACGAAGTTGCCCGGCAGCAGGTTGGGGATCGCCTTGTCCTTGGAGTCCTGGGCCAGCAGCACCTGGTTCTGCAGGAAGATCGACATGCCGATCGCCGAGATCAGCGGAATCAGCCGGTTGCTGGCGCGCAGCGGGCGGTAGGCGACCCGCTCGATGCTGTAGCCGTAGGCGCTGGTGACGATGATGGTGGCGGCGAAGGCGGCGATCATCACCAGCGGCAGGCTATCCAGCCCCATCAGGCTGAGACCGGCGATGACGATGAAGGCCACGTAGGAACCGATCATGTACACCTCGCCGTGGGCGAAGTTGATCATGCCGATGATGCCGTAGACCATGGTGTAGCCGATGGCGATCAGGGCATAGGTGCTACCGACCGTTAGGCCGTTCACCAGTTGTTGCAGGTAGTGGTAGAGCTCGGGCATGACGCCTCTCCTGGGGATCGCTGCGGGGGTGACGGGTGCGCGCAAGCCTCGGCCATATGCCGATCCGGTGATCCCTGCTTCCGGAGCTGTGCCTGCACCAGGTCGTTCGGGACGGATGCCCGCTGGCGCAGCGATCGAATCCTGCAGCCGCCGGCGGGATCCGCCGCCAGCGCTGCGTGTTCATGTCGCGGCCGGGCGGATGCCCGGCCGGACGGTTTCATCACTTGACCTCGGTTTTGGTGCCGTCGGCGTGCCACTCGTAGACCACGAAGCTGAAGTCCTTCAGATCGCCCTTCTCGTCGAAGGCGAGGGCCCCGGTGGGGGTTTCGAAGGTGTTGCTGCGCAGGGCCTCGGCGACCTTCACCGGATCGGTGCTGTCGGTCTTGTCGATGCTCTCGGCGATCACCTGCACGGCGGCGTAGGCGGGGAACACGAAGGGACCGGACGGGTCCTGCTTCTTGGCCTTGAACGCCTCGACCAGCGCCTGGTTCTTGGGATCCTGGTCGAAGGACTTGGGCAGGGTGACCAGCATGCCTTCGGAGGCCGGGCCGGCGATGGCGGAAATTTCCGAGTTGCCGACGCCTTCCGGGCCCATGAAGCGGACCTTCAGGCCCTTCTCGGCGCTCTGGCGCAGCAGCAGGCCCAGCTCGGGGTGGTAGCCGCCGTAGTAGACGAAGTCGACGCCGGCCTGCTTGAGCTTGGCGATCAGCGAGGAGAAGTCCTTGTCGCCGCTGTTGATGCCTTCGAACAGCGAGACCTTGACGCCGGCCTGGTCCAGGGTCTGCTTGACCGCGGTGGCGATGCCTTCGCCGTACTGCTGCTTGTCGTGGATCACCGCGACGTTCTTGGGCTTGATCTTCTCGACGATGAACTTGCCGGCGGTGGGGCCCTGCAGGCTGTCCAGGCCGATGGTGCGGAAGATCATCTGGTAGCCGCGGGCGGTGATGTCCGGACTGGTGGCGGCGGGGCTGATCATCAGGATGCCCTCGTCCTCATAGATGTCGGACGCCGGCTGGGTGGAGCTTGAGCAGAGGTGACCGACCACGAAGACGATACCGTCGTTGACGATCTTGTTGGCTACCGCCACGGCCTGCTTGGGATCGCAGGCGTCGTCGTAGCGAACGCTTTCGAGCTGCTGGCCATTGACGCCGCCGGCCTTGTTGATCTGCTCGACCGCCATTTCCGCACCGATGAACTGCATGTCGCCGTACTGCGCCACCGGACCGGTGACCGGGCCGGCGATGGCGATCTTGATGGGGTCGGCCGCCAGGCCGTGGCTGGCGAGGCCCGCCAGTGCGATGCCGGCGAACAGGCGGGAAAGCTTCCCTGAGAGTTTGCTCATAAATGCTCCACTGTTGTCTTCGTTTTATGTGGTGCAGACCGGGGCTCAGCCGCCAATCTGCCACAAGCTTCTGATCCCGCGCCTAAATTGCCGTGTCATAACGCAAAAAGCCAGCACCCCGGAGCGTCCCGACATATTGCGCTGTACGACAGCCGACTCCGTAGGCTTGCCTGCGACCGGCCGGGCGTTATCATGGCGCCCCCGATCGAAGGTGACACCCATGTCTGGCCCTACTTCAGAACCTAGCACTCTCTATTCCAAGCTGCTCGGCGAAACCGCGGCGATTTCCTGGCAGGAGTTGCAACCCTTCTTTGCCCGCGGTGCGGTGCTGCGTGTGGAAGGAACCCTGGACCTCGTCGGCGTGGCCGCGGCCTTGGCCGAGGACGACAAGCGCACCATTACCCAGTGGCTGGCCAGCGGCGAGTTGCGCAAGCTGGAAGTGCTGGATGCCGAGGACTACCTGGCCCGCGATCCGCAGCTGTGGGCGGTGGTGGTGGCACCCTGGGTGCTGGTTCAGGAGCGCACGGTGGCGCCGGCGCTGCATTGATCCAGCGTCGGGCGGACGCTCCGGAAAAGCCGGACTAGACTTCCTGCAGTTTCCGACCCAAGGAGTGCAGCCATGTTCGAGCCCGGTCACGTACACGTCTCCAACCCCGTCGCGGCGCTAGGCCTGCCGGCCTACAGCGTCGATATTCATTACGAAGTGCGCCCGGATTCGAAAGGCGGAGCGACGGTGCACTTCCGCCTGCTGGGCGAGATCGCCGGCAAGGCGTTCGAGGAAGCCTTCGAGATGTCCCACGACACGGTGTTCAACTTCGCCAGCACCGTGGGCAAGGTCACCGCCAAGCATGGGATGCCGCCCAACCACAGCCCGGTCCTGCGCCATCACAAGGAGTTCGACGCCACCTTCGAGGACATCCGCAGCAAGCTGCAGGCGATCATCAGCGGCCCGGTGGGCGCCCGTGATCCGAAATCGGACGTCTGATCGCGAAGCGGCCGACTCCGGCGGCTAGTGGCTGACCCAGCGTTGCCGCGCCCAGCCGCTCAGGGCGTCGACTACCAGCACCAGCAGCAGCATGGCGAGAATCACCGTGGCGGCCTGGGCCTGCTGGAACAGGCTGAGACTGACGTAGAGCATCTGGCCAAGGCCGCCGGCGCCGACGAAGCCGAGCACGCTGGCCATGCGGATGTTGTTCTCCCAGCGATACAGCATGTAGGCGATCAGCTGCGGCCAGACGCCCGGCAGGGTGCCGTAGACGAAGGCGGCGATGCGTCCGCCGCCGCTCAGGCGAATCGCCTCGGCCGGTTCGGCCGGGGTGTTCTCCAGCGCTTCGGCGAACAGCCGGCCGAGCACGCCGGCGGTATGCAGGGCGAGCGCCAGGGTGCCGGCGTTGGGGCCGAGGCCCGCCGCCAGCACCATCAGCGCCGCCCACACCAGTTCCGGAATCGATCGCAACGCGTTGAGCAGCAGGCGCGCCAGAGCCATGCCGATGCGGCCGAAGCGACCGGCCGCCGGTAACGCCAGCAGCAGGCCGAGCAGGGCGGCGAGCAGGGTGCCCAGCGCCGACATGGCCAGGGTTTCCAGGCTGGCGCGGCCGATGGCGGCGAGGTGTGCGGCGGAAAAGTCGGCCGGGAAGAAGCCCGCGGCGTAGTCGGCCATCAGGGACAGGCTGCGTGTGCTGGTCAGCCCGCTGAAGTCCAGGCCGAGACCGGCGAAGGAGGCGACGACGGCCAGCAGGATCGCCACGAGCAAGGCGTAGTTGAGCGTGCGTTTCATGCCGGCCAGCCCTTCATGTCAACCGGTTGCGCAGCAGGCGGCTGAGCTGGTCGGCGAGCAACACCAGGGCGAAGAAGGTCAGCAGCATGCTGGCCACCTCACCGCCGGCGAACATGCGCATCGACAGGTCGATCTGCTGGCCGAGCCCGCCGGCGCCGACGAAGCCCATCACCACCGAGGCGCGGATCGCGCATTCCCAGCGGTACACCGTGTAGGACAGCATTTCCCCCGCCGCATTGGGCAGCACGCCGTAGGCGAACGCCGCCAGTCGCGGGCTGCCGGCGGCGAGCAGGGCGCGTGCCGGGCGCGGGTCCACCGATTCGCAGATCTCCGCGTAGACCTTGCCGAGCATGCCGCCGTAGGTGATGGCGATGGCCAGCACCCCGGCGGTGGGGCCCAGGCCAACGGCGCGCACGAACAGCAGCGCCCAGACGATCTCCGGGATGCTGCGCAGCACGATCAGCAGCAGGCGTACCGGCCAGCGCAGGGCGTTGGCCCACCACAGCGGGCGGCCGCCGCGTGCCACCGCCGATATCGACAGCACGCGGGTGGCCAGCAGCGCGCAGGGCGCGGCGATCAGCCAGGCCAGCGCCATGCCGGCGGTGGCGATGGCCAGGGTTTCCAGGGTGGCGCGGCCGAGCAGGGCGAGGAACTCGCCCGCGTGCGCCGGCGGCCAGAAGCCGGCGACGAAGCTGCCCATGGTGGCGGCATTGTCGCCGTCGAGCAGCACGGCCAGATTCAGCTCGCTGAGCGACAACCCCGGCCACAGCAGGGCCAGCGCCAGGATGGTCAGCGCCAGGCGCGGCAGGGCGGCGGGATCGCGCGGGGCCGGACCGGCCGAAGGGCTCAGCATCGCGGGATGGCCACCACATGCGGCGCCGGGGGCGGCGAGGCGGGCGAGGGGGCGGCCAGCTGTTCGTTGGCATACAGGGCCTCCAGGGCCTCCGCGCTCACCGCGTGGCTGGGCAGGTCGAAGGCGATGCGCCCGTCGCGCACGCCGACGATGCGCGGGAAGTGGTTGAGCGCCAGGTCCACCGCATGCAGGCTGGCCAGCAGGGTGACGCCGCGCGCCTCGGCCTCGGCGGTCAGCACGCCAAGGGTGTGGCTGGCCAGCACCGGGTCCATCGCCGACACCGGTTCGTCGGCGAGGATCAGTTCGGGCCGCTGGTAGAGCACCCGGGCGATGCCCACGCGCTGCAGCTGGCCGCCGGAGAGCTGGTCGCAGCGCTCGAACAGCTTGTCGGCGATATCCAGGCGCGCCAGGGCGTCGCGCGCGCCAGCCGGATCGAGCGGATACAGCAGGTTGAGCAGGCCCTTCCACAGCGGCCACTGGCCGAGACGGCCGGCCAGTACCGCGGTGACCACGCGCTGGCGCGGCGGCAGCGGCGGGCTCTGGTGGATGAGGCCCAGGCGCGCGCGCAGGCGTTTGCGCGCGCCGGAGGACAGCTGCCAGGGTTCGGTGCCGAGCAGTTCCAGGCGGCCTTCGCTGGGCTGCAGGCTGGTGGCCAGCAGGCGCAGCAGGGTGGTCTTGCCGGCCCCGGATGGGCCGATGATGGCCAGCCGCTCGCCGCGGCTGACCGTCAATTCGACATCCTGAAGAGCGTGCCGACCGTTGGCGTGGGTCATGCCCACGCCGGTCAGGCGGATGCTCACTTCAACAGGCCGGCGGCGCGGGCGGCTTCCTCGATGCCGGCGTAGTTTTCCGGCTTGGTCTCGATGAAGCGGCTGGCGGCCTGCAGGTCGAGGATCGCCTTGTGCTCCGGGTTGGCCGGGTCGAGGGCGAGGAAGGCCTTCTTGAGCTTGGCGGTCAGCGCCGGATCGAGGGTGCCGCGCACGGTCCAGTTGTAGTCGTAGTAGGTCGGGGTGGTGGCGAACACATGCACCTTGGCGGTATCGACCTTGCCGGCGTCGACCAGCTTCTGCCACACGCTGGCGTTGAGCACGCCGGCGTCGACCTTGCCGGCCTGCACCCAGGCGACGGTGGCGTCATGCGCACCGGAGTAGGCCACGCGGGAGAAGAACTGCTCGGGAACGATGCCGTCCTTCTGCATGAAGTAGCGCGGCATCAGGCTGCCGGAGGTGGAGGACACCGAGCCGAAGGCGAAGGTCTTGCCCTTCAGGTCCTGCAGCGACTTCACCGCCGGGTCGGCGCTGATGAACTTGCTGGTGAACTTCTCGTCCTGCTCGCGCTGTACCAGCGGGATGGCGTTGCCGGTCTTCAGGCGGGTCTGCACGAAGGTGAAGCCGCCCAGCCAGGCCAGGTCGACGCGGTCGGCGGCGATGCCCTCGACCACCGCGGCGTAGTCGGCGACCGGCACGAACTCGACCGGCATGCCCAGCTCCTTCTCCAGGTAGGCGCCCAGCGGCTTGAACTTGCGCAGCAGCTCGGTGGGCGCTTCGTCGGGGATGGCGGAAACCTTGAGGACCTCGGCGGCGTTGGCCACCACGGCGGAAACGGACAGGGCAATGCCGGCGGCCAGCGCCAGGGTACGCTTGAGCATGGGAGTTCTCCGGTTCAATGGCGGAAAAAACGTCTGTGAGTATAGGGCGCCGCTGGTCGAATGTTGGCGCGACGCCCCCAGGGTTAGAATGGCGGCTCCTTATACCCACTGGAGTCTGTCATGTCGACCCCGCCTTCCCTTGCCTTCGCCGGTATCGGCCTGATGGGCCTGCCGATGAGCCGCCGCCTGCTGGCCGCGGGTTTCCCCCTCAGCGTGTGGAACCGCAATCCGGCCAAGTGCGAGGCGCTGGTGGACGCCGGGGCGCAGGTGGTGGTGAATCCCGGCGACCTGTGCCGCGAGGCGGACATCGTCATGCTCTGCCTGGCCGACACCGCGGCGGTGCGCGAGGTGGTGTTCGGTCCCGGCGGCATCGTCGAACAGGGCCTGCCCGGCCAGCTGCTGGTGGATTTCTCCAGTTCGGACCCGGCGGCCACCCGCAAGATGGCCATCGAGCTGGAGGAGCGCTGCGGCATGCGCTGGGTGGATGCGCCGGTCTCCGGTGGCACCCCAGGCGCCGAGGCCGGCAGCCTGGCGATCATGGCCGGTGGTGCGGCGGACGACATCGAGCGCCTGCGGCCGATCCTCGCCCACCTCGGCCAGCGGCTGACGCGCATGGGCGAGGTCGGCGCCGGTCAGGTGACCAAGGTGGGCAACCAGATGATCGTCGCCTGCAACGCGCTGGTGATCGCCGAGGTGGTGGCGCTCGCCGAGCGCGCCGGCGTGGACGCCAGCCTGCTGGCGCCGGCGCTGGCCGGCGGCTTCGCCGATTCGAAACCGCTCCAGATTCTCGCCCCGCAGATGGCCGAAAGCCGCTTCGAGCCGATCAAGTGGCACGTGCGCACCCTGCTCAAGGACCTCGACACCGCGGTCAAGCTGTCCCGCGAGCAGGGCTCGGCCACGCCGATGAGCGGCCTGGCGGCGCAGCTGATGCGTCTGCACGGCAGCCAGGGCAACCTCGAGCGCGATCCGGCGACCCTGGTCGAGCTGTTCCGCCGGGAGGACGAGGCATGAGACTCGCCGCCAATCTGTCGCTGCTGTTCACCGAGCTGCCGCTGCTCGAGCGCGCCCAGGCGGCGGCCGAGGCCGGCTTCGCCGGGGTGGAGATCCAGTTCCCCTACGAGGTGGCCGCCCACGACCTCAAGGCCGCGCTGAAGCAGGCGGGGCTGCCGCTGGTGCTGATCAACCTGCCGGCGGGCGATCTGATGGCCGGCGGGCCGGGCCTGGCGGCGGTGCCGGAGCGCCAGGCCGAGTTCGACGCCGGACTGGCCCAGGCGCTGGTCTACGCCGCCACGGTGCGTCCGCAGTTCGTCAACGTGCTGCCCGGCCGGCTGGCCGAGGGCGTCGAGCGGGAGACGGCGCTGGCCACCCTGGCCGGCAACCTGCGCCGCTGTGCCGAAGCCTTCGCGCCGCTGGGCATCCGGGTGCTGGCCGAGGCGATCAACCCCATCGACATGCCGGGCTTCCTGGTCAATACGCCGGAAGACCTGAACCGTCTGATCGCGGCAGTGGGGCACCCCAATTTCGCCGCCCAGCTCGACCTCTACCATATGGCCCGCCAGGGCCTGGATCTGCCGGCCTGCATCGCCGCGTTGGGTGGTGGAATCGGTCACGTGCAGTTCGCCGACTGCCCGGGGCGCGGGGCGCCGGGGACCGGGCAGGTGGATTTCGCCGCTGCACGGGCGGCGCTGGGCGAGGCGGGCTACGCCGGCTGGCTGGCGGCCGAATACCGGCCGGGCGAGGAGGGCACCGCGGCCAGCCTGGAGTGGCTGGCGCAGTGGCGGTAGGAGTCGCGGTGTAGGGGCGAATTCATTCGCCCTGAGGCTCCTGCAGAGGCGAATGAATTCGCCCCTACGCGGAGCTGCGCAAGACGTAGGGCCGTGGGCAACTGTACTGAAGGCTCCCACGCGCCTGCGAGGGAGCTCGAAGGAGAACGCTTCGCGTCCGAGGCGATGAGTCGGTGTAGGGTGGACAACTCGCGCAGCGATTGTCCACCACCCAGGCAGTGGCGCGGAGTGCGGGTAGAAAACGGCTGCGCGCGTTTTCTACCCTACGCTCTACCCGGCGTTGCCCACCGGGTTCTGCGGGACTTACCCCGCCACCAGCACGCGGATTGCTTCCAGGCGCAGGGCGGCCTTGTCGAGCATGGCCAGGCCCTGCTCGCGCTGCTTGCGCAGGCTGTCGATCTCGCTGTCGCGCACGCTCGGGTTGACCGCGCGCAGCGCTTCCAGGCGGGCGATTTCCTCCTCCAGTTCGGCGGCGAAGCGGCGCGCGGCCTCGTTCACGCGCTCGATGTGGTGCGGGGCGACCTTGGCCTCGCCCTTGGCGATCAGCTTGGCCAGCACGTCGCGCTGGGCCTGGACGAACTTGTTGGCGCTGATCCGCGGCACGCTTTCCAGCTGGTCGTGCAGGGTATCGAAGCTGACCCGCGCGGCCAGGTCGTTGCCGTTGGCGTCGAGCAGGCAGCGCAGCGCCGCCGGCGGCAGGTAGCGGCCGAGCTGCAGGGCGCGCGGTGCCACCGCCTCGCTGACATAGAGCAGTTCGAGCAGCACGGTGCCGGGCTTGAGCGCCTTGTTCTTGATCAGCGCCACCGAGGTGTTGCCCATCGAGCCGGACAGCACCAGATCCATGCCGCCCTGCGCCATCGGATGTTCCCAACTGAGGAACTGCATGTCCTCGCGGGCCAGCGCCTGGTTGCGGTCGTAGGTGACGGTGACGCCCTCGTCGTTGCCGAGCGGGAAGCCGGCGTCGAGCATCTTCTCGCTGGGCTTGAGGATCAGCGCGTTCTCCGAGTGGTCCTCGCTGTCGATGCCGAAAGCGTTGAACAGCGCCTCCATATAGATCGGCAGGGCGAACTCCTCGTCCTGTTCGAGGATCGCCTCGACCAGCGCCTCGCCCTCGCCGGCGCCGCCGGAGTTGAGTTCGAGCAGGCGGTCGCGGCCCTTGTGCAGCTCGGCCTCCAGCGCCTCGCGGGCGGCTCGGCCCTCGGCGAGCAGCGCGTCCCAAGCCGCCTCGTCGCTGCCTTCGAGCAGCGGCAGCAGGCGCGCGCCGAACTGCTGCTGCAGGGTGTTGCCGGTCGGGCAGGTGTTCAGGAAGGCGTCGAGGCCCTCGTGGTACCAATGGAACAGGCGCTGCTGGGCGCTGCCTTCCAGATAGGGCACGTGCAACTGGATGGTGTGCTGCTGGCCGATGCGGTCGAGGCGGCCGATGCGCTGCTCGAGCAGGTCGGGATGCGCCGGCAGGTCGAACAGCGCCAGGTGATGGGCGAACTGGAAGTTGCGCCCCTCGCTGCCGATTTCCGAGCAGATCAGCACCTGGGCGCCGAACTCCTCGTCGGCGAAGAAGGCGGCGGCGCGGTCGCGCTCGAGGATGCTCATGCCCTCGTGGAACACCGTGGCCGGGATGCCGGAGCGCACCCGCAGCGCCTCCTCCAGATCCAGGGCGGTCTCGGCGTGGGCGCAGATCACCAGCACCTTGGTCTTCTTGAGCATCTTCAGGGTATCGATCAACCACTCGACGCGCGGATCGAAACGCCACCAGTGCAGGCTGTCGTCGCCGCCGTCCTCCAGCTGCGCCTGGTAGGCGACTTCCGGGTAGAGGTCGGGATGCTCGCCGACCGGCAGCTCCATGTACTCCACCGGGTTGGCCAGCGGATAGGGGTGCAGCTCGCGCTCGGGAAAGCCCTGCACGGCGGCGCGGGTGTTGCGGAACAGCACGCGGCCGGTGCCGTGGCGGTCGAGCAGCTCGCGGATCAGTCGGGCGCGGGCCTCCTCGTCGCCGCCCTCGACGCTGGCCAGCAGGGCGTCGCCCTCGCTGCCGAGGAAGCCGTGGATGGCGGTGCGAGCTGCGCCGGACAGCTTGCCGTGGTCGAGCAGCTCCTGCACCGCAGCGGCCACCGGCTGGTACTGGGCGCTCTCGGCGCGGAAGGCGGCGAGGTCGTGGAAACGGTCCGGGTCGAGCAGGCGCAGGCGGGCGAAGTGACTCTCCAGGCCCAACTGCTCGGGGGTGGCGGTGAGCAGCAGCACGCCGGCGATGTTGGCGGCGAGCTCCTCGACCAGCCGGTATTCGGCACTGGCGCCTTCCGGATGCCAGACCAGGTGATGCGCCTCGTCGACCACCAGGAGGTCCCAGCCGGCATCGAGCACCGCGCGCTGGGCGCGCGCGTCGTCACGCAGCCAGTCGAGGGCGACCAGCGCCAGCTGGCAGTCCTCGAAGGGGTTGTCGGCGTCGCTGGCGAGGAAGCGCTCGGCGTCGAACAGGGCGACTTCCAGGTTGAAGCGCCGGCGCATCTCCACCAGCCACTGGTGCTGCAGGTTCTCCGGTACCAGGATCAGGGCGCGACGGGCGCGGCCGGATAGCAGCTGGCGATGCAGGATCAGGCCGGCCTCGATGGTCTTGCCCAGGCCCACCTCGTCGGCCAGCAGCACGCGCGGGCTGGCGCGGTCGGCCACCTCGCGGGCGATGTGCAGCTGGTGGGCGATCGGCTGGGCGCGGGCGCCCGACAGCCCCCACAGGGTGGACTGCTGCAGGCGGCTGGCGTGCTGCAGGGTCTGGTAGCGTAACGCGAACCAGGGCAGCGGGTCGATCTGCCCGGCGAACAGGCGGTCGCTGGCCAGGCGGAACTGGATGAAGTTGGACAGCTGGGTTTCCGGCAGCACGCAGGGTTCGTGCTGCGCGTTGATACCGTGGTAGACCAGCAGGCCGTCGACGTCCTCGACTTCCTGCACGCTCAGCTTCCAGCCCTCGAAGTGGGTGATCTCGTCGCCCGGCGAGAAGCGCACGCGGGTCAGCGGGGCGTTGCGCAGCGCGTACTGGCGGGTATCGCCGGTCGCTGGATAGAGGACGGTGAGCAGGCGGCCATCCTGCGCGAGGATGGTTCCCAGCCCCAGTTCCGCCTCGCTGTCACTGATCCAGCGTTGCCCCGGTTGATACTGCGCCATGCATGTCTCCAGACACGAAAAAGAAAGGCGGGCATTTTAGCGGAAGCGGCCGGGGCAGGCCAAAGGCAAGCGCCGCGCGGCGCTTGCCAGTCGCTGCCGAGGTCCCCCGCCGGTGGCGGAAGGAGTATCCTCTAGCCATCCCGCCCACCGCCGCAGGAGCGCCGCCATGGCTGCCGACACCCCGATCGACTTCGCCGCCGAGCGCGAGCGGCGCATCCATGACCTGCACGAGAAGCGCCTGCAGGACGTGCGCCAGGCCTTCGAACAGGCGTTGCCGCTGTCGGCCGGCAAGCGGCGCGGCAAGGGCAAGCCGAAGAAGCGCTGACCGGCCGCCGCTCGACAAGACAGTTTCGCCGCCTCAGGCCGGCCTCAAGCTCTGGCCATCCCCTGTCTGCCGCCGCCGTGTCCGTCGGGATGTCACGGTGGCGGCATTCCGCATGATTTTTCCGTATCGCGCCAGCACCCTCTAATTTCCCCTTGGCTGCCGCTGCGCAGGCATCGACGCCTAGTCTCCTGGCGTCCAAAAGGCGCAAGGCGCCTCGGCAGAGGGGCGTTCCGTTGATCTGTGTCAGCTTTGCTACGTCTTTGCCGGCAAGGGCGGGGCGGCCTTTGATCCGAGTCAATTTCCCGGAAGAAGGCGCCGCTATTCTGGCCCCAACAGCGAAACAGTACGGAATTGAGCGGGGGACACCACCATGTTTATGGACGAAGTAGTACTCGCAGGCATCGTCATCGTCATCCTGACCGCAGGCTTCCTCGGTGGATTCGGATATTTCGTCTGGAAGGACGCACAGAAGGGCAAGAAAGCCAACTGATCCTTCCCGATTCAAGAGCACGCAAGGCATTTGGGGCGACTTCGGTCGCCCGTTTTTTTTGCCCGCGATTTATGCCGGATCGTCCGGTCCGCAAAGCACGACGCCCGCCGATCAGCGGGCGTTGTGCTTTGTGGGGAGCCGTCAGCCGATGGTGATCGGCGGCAGCTCGGCGAGGGCGATGCGCAGCTTGTCCTGCGGTGCCATCACCTCGGCCTCGCCCTCGACCACCGCCTTGCCCTGCTGGTTGAGCACGCGGGTGCCGATGCGCACGCGGTTCTTCGGCAGTTTTTCGAGCACTTCCAGCTCCACGGTCAGCGCATCGCCCAGCTTCACCGGACGGGTGAAGCGCAGGTTCTGGCCGAGGTAGATGGTCCCCGGGCCCGGCAGGGTGCAGGCGATGGCGGCGCTGATCAGCGCGCCGGTGAGCATGCCGTGGGCGATGCGTTCCTTGAACTGGGTGGTGGCGGCGTACTCGGCGTCCAGGTGCACCGGGTTGCGGTCGCCGGACACCTCGGCGAACAGCTGCACGTCGCGCTCCGTCACGTTGTGCGGGTAGCTGGCCTTCTGGCCGACCTGCAGTTCTTCGTAGGGGGTGTTTTCTACCAGGCTCATGCATTCTCCTCGAGGGGCAGTAGGGCTGGCGCGCGGGCAGGTGCGCCAGCCAGTCAAGCAAATCGTCGATCATCTCGCCCCGGCTGCTGCCGTGGAGCAGCTCGTGACGGGCCTCAGGGTACCGCTTCAGTTCGATGCTGTTCAGCCCAGCCGCTCGCAGGACGTGCAAACGCGCGCCGGTGCCGAGCGGGTCGCCTTAGCCGCCGATCAACAGCAGGGCAGCTCGGCGCCGATGCGCGCCAGCGCCGTGCGCAAGGCGATTTCCACCACCCCGGCGAACGGCTCGAGCGACCACTGCTGGGTACCGCTCATGAAATTGTGCGGTGCAACAATATAGGGGTTCGACGCCCCGTTGTCGAAGGCCGCCCGTAGGATCTGCAGGGGCTGGCCGAGCCGCCGTCCTGCACCCCGCGGTTCTCCTGCAGCTGACAATCGTCCATGGCATACAGGCGGAGGCTGTCGTGACGCATGGCTCGATATCCACGGCGTTGATGGCCGCATTGCATTCCTCGGACCGCTGCCGGAGCGCCAGGCGATCCTCGCTGGGCGTGCCGATTGTTGAACCCCGTCCGCTTGTCGGCCTCCAACCTGGCGCGTGGCTGGTTGCCCAGGGGGGCGGCTGCTATCCTCGACCGCCCCGTTCCCGGGCCCGCGGCTTGCGGTGTGCGGCGGCGTGGGCCATATACAACAAGAGTGCCCAGGCGGGCCGCCGCGCAGGATGCGCTGCATGCGGTCCGACCGGCTGGCGCAGTGCTCGGGGGACGACGCGATGACCGAAAATTTCTGGATGGACAAGTACCCTGACGGGATTCCCGCCAGCATCGATCCCGACCGCTATCCCAACGTGCTCGCCGTGCTGCGCGAGTCCTGCCAGCGCTTCGCCGACAAGCCGGCATTCAGCAATCTCGGTCGCACCCTCAGCTATGGCGAGCTGTACGCGCTGTCCGGCGCCTTCGCCGCCTGGCTGCAGGAGCACACCGACCTGGTGGCGGGCGATCGCATCGCCATCCAGCTGCCCAACCTGCTGCAGTTCCCCGTCGCAGTGTTCGGTGCGTTGCGCGCCGGGCTGGTGGTGGTCAACACCAACCCGCTGTACACCGCGCGGGAGATGGAGCACCAGTTCAACGATTCCGGCGCCAAGGCGCTGGTCTGCCTGGCCAATCTGGCCCACCAGGCCGAGGCCGTGCTGCCGCACACCGGCATCCGCCACGTGGTGGTCACCGAGGTCGGCGACCTGCTGCCGCCGTTCAGGCGCTGGCTGGTCAACAAGGTGGTGCGTCATGTGAAGAAGATGGTGCCGCACTATCAGCTGCCGCAGGCGGTCCGCTTCACCGACGTGCTGGCCCGCGGCCGCGGCCGGCCGCTGCGCGAGGTGCAACCCAAGGCCGGCGAGGTGGCGGTGCTGCAGTACACCGGCGGCACCACCGGCGTGGCCAAGGGCGCCATGCTCACCCACCGCAACCTGATCGCCAACATGCTGCAGTGCCAGGCGCTGATGGCAGCCAACCTCGGCGAGGGCTGCGAAACCCTGGTCACCCCGTTGCCGCTCTACCACATCTACGCCTTCACCTTTCACTGCATGGCGATGATGCTGCTCGGCAACCACAACCTGCTGATCACCAACCCGCGCGACCTGCCGGCCACGGTCCGCGAGCTGGGCAAGTGGAAGTTCAGCGGCTTCATCGGCCTCAACACCCTGTTCGTCGCCCTGTGCAACAACGCCGAGTTCCGTCGCCTCGACTTCTCCGCGCTGAAGCTGACCATCTCCGGTGGCATGGCGCTGCAGCGCTCGACCGCCGAGCGCTGGCAGGAGATCACCGGTTGCACCATCTGCGAGGGCTACGGGCTGACCGAGACCAGCCCGGTGGTGGCGGTCAATCCGGCCGGCCACAACCAGACCGGCACCATCGGCATTCCGGTGCCCTCGACCCTGTGCAAGGTGATCGACGAGGCCGGCACCGACCTCGGCCTGGATGTGCCCGGCGAACTGTGCGTCAAGGGCCCGCAGGTGATGAAGGGCTACTGGCAGCGTCCGGAGGCCACCGCCGAGGTGCTTGACGCCGACGGCTGGCTGAAGACCGGCGACATCGCGGTGATCCAGCCCGACGGCTACATCCGCATCGTCGACCGCAAGAAGGACATGATCCTGGTCTCCGGTTTCAACGTGTACCCCAACGAGCTGGAGGAGGTGCTGGCCAGCCTGCCGGGGGTGCAACTGGGCGCCGCCATCGGCGTGCCGGACGAGCGCAGCGGCGAGGCGATCAAGCTGTTCGTGGTGCGCAAGCCCGGCGCCGAGCTGACCGCCGAGCAGGTGCTGGCGCACATGCGCGCCAACCTGACCCGTTACAAGGTGCCGCACCAAGTCGAGTTCCGCGATTCGCTGCCGACCAGCAACGTCGGCAAGATCCTGCGCCGCGAACTGCGCGAGCAGGAGCTGAAGAAGGGTGCGGTGGTCTGAATCCGCGGAGTGTTGAGGGACCGTTCCCACGCTCCCGCGCAGCGTCGCGGCCAAGGCAGTTGCATGAAGCTCATGGCCCGGTCTGTAGGGGCGAATTCATTCGCCCTACACGGCCTTTAGGCGAATGAATTCGCCCCTACAGTGGACGGACCAGACTCGGGCGCCACTCATGCAATTGCCCGGGACGTGCCGTGCCCGGTAACGCCACTCCCGCGCAAATCTGCGACAATCCCCGCCCCAAAAAATACCAAGCCGACGCCCGCCCGATGAGTGCCGTACCCGCTTTCGACCAGCTGCTGAAGAACCTCGATCAGGCGCTGAACGCCGACCGCCACCGCCTGCGCCGTCAGTTGCACGACCTGCGCAAGCAGGCGGGCACGCCGGCGTGGGACGAGGGCAAGCTCGCCCAGTGGCTGGAGCGCTTCCAGGCCTCCGCCGCCAAGGTCGCGGCGCGCCGGGCCAGCGTGCCGCGCATCCGCTACGATGACGCCCTGCCGATCGCCGCGCGCCGCGACGAGATCCGCGAGGCCATCGCCAGGCACCAGGTGGTGGTGATCGCCGGCGAGACCGGCTCGGGCAAGACCACCCAGCTGCCGAAGATCTGCCTGGAGGCCGGCCGCGGCGTCGCCGGACTGATCGGCCACACCCAGCCGCGCCGCCTGGCCGCGCGCAGCGTCGCCACCCGCGTCGCCGAGGAGATCGGCACGCCGCTCGGCGAGCTGGTCGGCTACCAGGTGCGCTTCGAGGACCACAGCGGCGAGCAGTCGCTGGTCAAGCTGATGACCGACGGCATCCTGCTCGCCGAGACCCAGCACGACCGCTTTCTCGAGAAGTACGACACGCTGATCGTCGACGAGGCCCACGAGCGCAGCCTGAACATCGACTTCCTGCTCGGCTACCTGAAGAACCTGCTGCCGCGCCGCCCCGACCTCAAGGTGATCATCACCTCGGCGACCATCGATCTGGAGCGCTTCTCCAAGCACTTCAACGATGCGCCGATCATCGAGGTGTCCGGACGCACCTATCCGGTGGAGACCTGGTACCGCCCGCTGGCCGCCGAGCTGGACGAGAACGGCGAGCCGCTGTTCGACGACCTGTCGGTGGAGCAGGGCATCCTGCGTGCCCTCGAGGAGTTCGAGGCCCACGAGCGCTCGATCGGCAAGCGCCCGGGCGATGTGCTGGTGTTCCTGCCCGGCGAGCGCGAGATCCGCGAGGCCGCAGAGGTGCTGCGCAAGGCCAATCTGCGCCACACCGAGGTGCTGCCGCTGTACGCCCGGCTGACCCCGGCCGAGCAGCAGAAGATCTTCAAGCCCGCGAGCGGGCGCAAGATCGTGCTGGCCACCAACGTCGCCGAGACCTCGCTGACCGTGCCGGGCATCCGCTACGTGATCGACAGCGGCACCGCGCGGATCAGCCGCTACAGCTACCGCGCCAAGGTGCAGCGCCTGCCCATCGAGGCGGTGTCGCAGGCCAGCGCCAACCAGCGCAAGGGCCGCTGCGGCCGGGTCGAGCCGGGCATCTGCATCCGCCTGTACAGCGAGGAGGACTTCCTCGGCCGTCCGCAATTCACCGATCCGGAGATCCTGCGCACCAACCTGGCCGCGGTGATCCTGCAGATGCTGCACCTGCGCCTGGGCGACATCGGCGAGTTCCCGTTCATCGAGCCGCCGGAAGGCAAGGCGATCAGCGACGGTTTCAACCTGCTGCAGGAGCTCTCGGCGGTCAACCGCGAGAACCAGCTGACTCCGCTGGGCCGCCAGCTGGCGCGCCTCCCGATTGATCCCAGATTGGGCCGTATGCTGCTGGAGGGCGCCCAGCAGGGCAGCCTGGCCGAAGTGCTGGTGATCGCCAGCGCCCTGTCGGTGCAGGACCCGCGCGAGCGTCCGGTCGAGCGCCAGCAGGCCGCCGACCAGGCCCACGCACAGTGGAAGAACCCCGACTCAGACTTCGCCGCGTTGATCAACCTGTGGCACGGCTTCGAGGCGCAGCGCCAGGCGCTGGGCGCCAACGCGCTGCGCAACTGGTGCCGCAAGAACTTCCTCAATTATCTAAGACTTCGCGAGTGGCGGGACGCCCACCGCCAGCTGCTGCTGACCTGCCGCGACCTCAAGCTGCCGCTCAACCAGCTGGAAGCGCCCGAGCCGGTCGCCGCGCCGGCAGCGACCGGCGAGCTGGACCAGCGCGCCCGCCATGCCGTCGCCGCCCAGGACGAGCGCCAGCAGGTCGCGCAGACCCTGAAGAACTACGCCGCCGTGCACAAGGCGATTCTCGCCGGCCTGCTCAGCCAGATCGGCCAGAAGACCGAGGAGGGCGACTACAACGGCGCCCGCCAGCGGCGCTTCTGGCTGCATCCCTCCAGCGTGATCGGCCGCAAGCGCCCGCAGTGGGTGATGGCCGCCGAGCTGGTGGAGACCACCAAGCTGTTCGCGCGCATGGTGGCCAGAATCGACCCGGACTGGCTGGAGCCTCTGGCGCCGCACCTGGTCAAGAAGAACCATCTCGAACCGCACTGGGAGAAGAAGCGCGGCCAGGTGGTGGCCTATGAGCAGATCACCCTCTACGGCCTGATCATCGTCGGTCGCCGCCCGGTGCACTACGGTCCCATCGATCCGCCGGCCGCGCGCGAGCTGTTCATCCGCGAGGGTCTGGTGCGCGGCGAGATCAACAGCCGCGCCAAATGCCTGACCGCCAATCGCCAGTTGCTGGACAAGCTCGACGAGCTGGAAGCCAAGGCGCGTCGCCGCGACATCCTCGCCGACGAGGAAACCCTGTTCGCCTACTACGATGCGCGCCTGCCGGCCGACATCTACCAGACCGCCAGCTTCGAGAACTGGTACAAGCGCGAGGGCGCGAAGAACCCGCAGCTCCTCATCATGCGCGAGGAGGACGTGCTGGCCCGCGAGGCCCGCGAGGTGACCGCGCAGCAGTACCCGGACAGCCTCACCATCGGTCGCCTGCAGCTGCCGCTCTCCTACCACTTCGAGCCCAACCACCCGCGCGACGGCGTCACCGTGCGCGTGCCGGCGCCGCTGTTGCCGCAACTGCCGGCCGAGCGCCTCGACTGGCTGGTGCCGGGCCTGCTGGAAGCCAAGTGCGTGGCGCTGGTGCGCGGGCTGCCCAAGGCGCTGCGCAAGAACTTCGTGCCGGTGCCCGACTTCGTCGGCGCCGCACTGGCCAAGCTGGCCTTTGGCGCCGGTTCGCTGCCCGAGGCGCTGGGCCGCGAACTGCAACGCATGACCGGCGCTCGCGTGCCGGAGGAGGCCTGGGCGGAGTCCGCCGCCCAGCTGGAGAGCCACCTGAAGATGAACATCGAGGTGGTCGACGCGCGCGGCAAGTTCCTCGGCGAGGGCCGCGAGCTGGCCGAGCTGACCGCGCGCTTCAGTGAGGCCAGCCAGGCCGCGCTGGCCATCCCGGAGAGCAAGGCCGAGGCCAAGCCGGTGGAGGCCAAGGGCTTCAGCGTCGCGCAAAGCACCCAGCAGAAGATCGCCGGGTTGTCGCTGACCGTCTACCCCGCGCTGGTCGAGGACAACGGCGAGGTCAAGGAAGGCCGCTTCCCGACCCAGGCCGAGGCCGAATTCCAGCACCGCCGCGCCCTGCAGCGTCTCTTGCTGCAACAGCTCGCCGAGCCGGCCAAGTACCTGCGTACCAAGCTGCCGGGGCTGACCGATATGGGCCTGCTCTACCGCGAACTGGGCCGCGTCGAGTCGCTGGTCGAGGACATCCTGCTGGCCAGCCTGGACAGCTGCATCCTCGAGGGTGAAAGCCCGCTGCCGCGCGACGGCGCCGCCTTGGCCGCGCTCGCCGAACGCAAGCGCGGCAGCTGGAGCGAGCACGCCGAGCGCCTGGCGAAGCTGGTGCTGGAAATCCTCAAGCTCTGGCACGGCCTGCAGAAACGCTTCAAGGGGCGCATCGACCTGGCCATGGCGGTGGCTCTCAACGACATCAAGGCCCAGCTCGGCAACCTGGTCTATCCCGGCTTCGTCCGCCAGACCCCGGCCGAATGGCTGAAGGAATACCCGCGCTACCTGAAGGCCATCGAGCAGCGCCTCGACAAGGTCGGCAGCCAACTGCAGCGCGACCGGGTGTGGAGCGGCGAACTGGCCGGCTACTGGGAGCAGTACCAGGCGCGCGCAGCCAAGCACGCCCAGGAAGGCAAACGCGATCCCGAGCTCACGCTGTATCGCTGGATGCTCGAGGAGTACCGCGTGTCGCTGTTCGCCCAGCAACTGGGCACCAGGGTGGCGGTGTCGGACAAGCGCCTCGGCAAGCAGTGGGCGGCGGTGGAGGCCTGAGACCGCGACGTCCTGCGCTGGGTGGCGCTTCAGCAACCGGACGCCGCCGTCCGATGAGCGGGCGGCGACAGGCGCCTGGCGAACAGGCATGCCCGGGCCTGGTTCATCCCCTGATTTCCGTCGTCGAACTGGCCAGGCCGGCGGCCGCGAATTGACCACCCCGGCGGCACGAACTAGCGTTTTTCAGGCGCACCCTCGTGCGCATCGTCCAGCGCGGGCAGGCGTCGTCTCCTGACTCGAAGTGGCTGGAGCGCAGCGAGTTTTCCGTCACTGGAGGTGAACCATGAAGTTTGGCCTGTCTGTTTCGACACCCGCACCCACCACCGTTCCCGTCGCCGTGACCAAGGTATGGCAGGCGTTGGTTGGCGCGCTTATCAGCGTACTGCTGGCGTTCTCCGCCGCCACCGCCCACGCCGCCGATGCCGCCCAGCTCGACAAGGAGGCACATGCCGCCCTGCAGGCGCTGTACGCGAAAGTGCCGGCGGCCAAGGTGCTGGGCGAGAAGGCCAAGGCGATCCTGGTGTTCCCCAGCATCACCAAGGCGGGTCTCGTCGTCGGTGGCCAGTACGGCGAGGGCGTGCTGATCCAGGGCGGCAAGACGACCGGCTACTACAGCACCGCCGGGGCCTCCTACGGCCTGCAGGCCGGCGTGCAGAAGTACGGTTACGCGATGATGTTCATGACCGATGAGGCCTTCCAGTCGCTCAAGAAGCTGGAGGGCTTCGAGGTAGGCGTCGGCCCCACGGTGGTCGTGGTCGACGAAGGCATGGCGCGCAATGCCACCACCTCGACCATGAAGGAGGACATCTACGCCTTCGTCTTCAGCCAGAAGGGGCTGATGGCGGGGATCGGCATCCAGGGCACCAAGATCAGCAAGATCGACAAGAAGTAGCCGGAACGCTTGCCTCGATCCCGCCCCGTCAGGGGCGGGCGAGCTCGACCATCTCCGGGGTCACCTCGATCACCCGGATCTGCTCCGGGTTCTGCGCCAGCAGGGCCTTTTTCGCCACCGCGTAGCAGTCGTCGACGTGGGCGTTGCCGAGCATCTTCATCGCGCCGAAGCTGATCGAGGCGGCCAACGCCTGGCCGAGGAAGGGCACGAACTTGGCCACCGACTTGGTGGCGACGCGGATGCCGAGGCGTTGCAGCATCTGCATGACCAGCTGCTGGGTCACCCATTTGCCGATCAGGTTGTTGCCCAGGCTGGTGGCGCCGATCAGGATGATGCGCTTGATCTTGGGGTCGAGCCCGGCGATCTGGTGGGGACTGAGGCCGAACTTCTGGTTGATCGCCGGGATCATCTCGATCAGCAGGGTAACGTCGGCGCCCAGGTCGAGGCCGGGGATCGGCAGCACCGCGGCGCCGGCGGAGAGCCCCGCGCGTTTGGTCACCAGGGCCTTGCACTCGTCGCGCAGGGCGTCCAGTTCTTCGAGGGTGCGAGGCAGCATGGCTTCTCCGGGGAGCGGGGGCGGACCCGGCCAGTATGCGCCAATTCGGCCGGCCGGTGCGCCGCGCTGTCAGCCGGCCAGTTCCTCGCGGCTGGTGACCTCGAAGCGGGTCGGCTCCGAACCGTCGGCGTTCAGCTGGCGGATCTCGCTGGGGCGGCCCTGCTCGTCGAGGCGCACCTGACCGAGGCCGGCGCCGTTCCATAGACGCTCGCCGCGCGGGCTGCGGCTGGGGATGCGCGGGGTGATCTGCATCTTGCGGCGCTTGGTGAACCAGTTGAGCGGCGAGTGCGGCGCGTACAGCCAGCGGTTCAGGCGGTCGAACCAGTCGAGCAGGCGCGGGGGGAATTCGTTCTTGATGCCGCTGCTGGTGATCTGCCAGATGCGCGGGCCGCTGTCGCGGTGGCGGATGTGCACCTCGTAGGCGAAGGAGTAGTGCACGTCGCCGGAAAGGATCACGTAGTTACCCGGTGTGCGCGAGTGGCGGAAGATGTTGAGCATGACCTTGGCCGCGCCGCGGTGGGCCATCCAGTTCTCCGCATCGACCAGCAGCGGATAGCCGGCCCAGGTGAACACGCGCTGGACGATCTCGATCAGCTTGACGCCGAACACCGGCGGCGGCGAGACGATGACCACCGCCGGTTCGTCGAGCAGGGCGTGCTGCAGCTCGCAGAGCGCCTCCCAGTCCATCAGCCCGGAAGGCCGGCTCAGGGTGCTTTCGCTGCGCCAGCGGCGGGTGCGGGTGTCGAGCACCAGCAACAGCGGCTGGCCGGGCAGGCTGTAGTGCCAGTGGCCGAAGGCCAGCAGGCGGCCGATGATGGCGTCCTGCGCCTGGGCGTTCAGACGTTGCTGCGGATCCGGCGTGGCGAGCAGCTCGCGGATCGCCGGGAGTTCGCCGGCGAAGGCGTCGGGACAGTTGCCCCAGCCCTGGCACAGCAGGTAGGCGAGCAGGGCGTTGCCGACGATGCGTCGCGAGAACGGATGACCGTAGGCGGTTTCCTCCCAGCGTGCGGAGAGGTTCCAGTCGTCGGTGATGTCGTGGTCGTCGAAGATCATCAGGCACGGCAGCTGGGCCATGGCCCGCGCGGCCTGCGGCAGGCCATCGGCGAATGCGCGCAGCACGGGCTCCTCGGCGCGGTAGCGGGCGGCCAGGTGCTCGGCCAGTTCCGGCATGCGTGGGGCGATCAGGCGCCAGGGCTGCGGCGACCAGACCAGCAGGTACATGGCCAGCACTTCGGCGAAGGTGACCAGGTGGTTGTGGGCGTTGGCGCTGGTGAACACCGGCTTCTTGACGCCGCCGAAGAAGCGTTCGCGCAGCGCCTGGTTGGAGGTGTAGGCGGGCAGCAGGTCCTCGCGGCGATAGTAGCCGGCGGGATGGGCGTAGAGCGCTTCGCTGGTGCTGACCGTGGCGCCGTCCAGGTGCTCGCCGTACAGGCCGAGGCGTTCGATCAACTGGTGGATGGCGGCCAGCATGGGCCCGGCGACGTCGTCGGCGTAGATCTGATCGCCGCTCATCAACAGCAGCGCCGGGCGCTCGGCGGGCTGCTCGCGGCTGGCGGCGAGCAGGACGTCGGCCTGCAGCAGGCCGTCGCGGCTGGGATGGTGCGGCTTGCGGCAGGAGCCGTGGAGCAGGTGGTCGAGCCGGCCGCGGCGCACGAAGCTCGGCCGGCTTTGGCCGGGATACAGCAGGTGTGGCGCCCAGTCGGCGATGGCCGACATCCGGCCATCCTCTTCCATATGCAGGTCGTAATAGATGAAGGTGTCGACCGGCAGCGGCTCGGGCAGCTGTACGTCGATCAGGTGCAGGCAGGCGTGGCGGCCGACGGCCAGGCGCTGACAGCGGGAGTCGTCGAGCGGCAGCTCGAGCTCGACCAGGCCGCGCTGCGGGTCGTCCCAGGCCAGCAGCAGGCGGGTGTCCAGCGCTCGCGAGCCGACCAGCCAGAGCACCAGGCGGCGCGCCTCGATACGGCGCAGCAGCGGACCGGCGAGGACGAGGGGCAAGTCGGGGGCAGGGGCGGTGGCGTGGTCGGTGGCGATGTGGTCCATGGTGCTCGGCAGTTGTGCTCGGGGCTCAATTGGGCCACGCGACTGCCGTTCGGTTCAATGCCCGGCCTGTTCCAGACTGGGTGGCGGCCAGCGTGATGGCACCGTGACTTTTCCCCGGTACTCCAGCGGTGGCTTTGCTAGGCTGCGCGCCTTTGCCATCGGAATGCGAGGGATCGCCATGCTCTTCCGCCTGCTGCTCACGGGACGCGCGTTGCCCGGGCACACACCAGAGAGTATCCATCAGGGTTTGCAGGAGCGGCTGAAGCTGGCGCCGGCCCAGGCCGCGGCGCTGTTGCCGCCGGTCACGCGGGTGATCAAGAACCGGCTGACGCCGGTCGAAGCCGAGCGTTGGTTGATGCTGCTGAAACAGGTGGGGCTGGAAGTCTGCGTGGAACGCTGCGAAGTCGAGCCGCCACCCTCGTCGACCCCGACTCCGACTCCGACTCCGACTCCGACTCCGACTCCGACTCCGACTCCGATCCCGGTCGCAGCTCCGGCCGTGGCGCCGGCGACCCCGACGGCCGCCGTCGTGGCCCCCGATCCCCTGCTGGCGCTGGAGGCGCTGGCCCACGCCGGCCTCAAGCGTTCGCCGCCCGCCGTCGGTTATATGCTGCAGTTGCTGCTGGTGACGCTGTGCTGCCTGTTGATTCCGGCCTTGTACACGACCGTGCTGATCGGCCTGGCAGTCGCGCTGGGCTGGTATCTGAGCCACATCCATCACTACCTGGGCGGTCTGCACAATGTCTGGCTGCTGCTGGCGATCTACGCCATTCCGGCGCTGAGCGGCGGCATCCTCCTGCTGTTCATGGCGCGTCCGCTGTTCTTCGGCGGCCAGCGCGAGGCGCCGCCGCTCGAACTCGATCTGGCGCAGGAGCCCCAGCTGCGCTTGGTGATCGAGCGGCTGTGCCAGGCCATCGGCCTGCGGCCGCCGGTGGCGGTGCACCTGTGCAACGAGGTGAATGCCAGCGTGCACTTCGAGCACGGCTGGCGTGGCTTCTTCAGCGGTGACAAGGTCCTGACCATCGGCATGCCGCTGGTGGCAGGGACCACGGTGCAGCAGCTGGTCGGCGTGCTGGCCCACGAGTTCGGCCACTTCGCCCAGCGCCTGGGGATGCGTTGCAGTTTCCTGATCAATCGGGTCAACGCTTGGCTGGAGTCCCGTGCCCATGCGCGCGATCCGTGGGATGACCGTCTGCAGGGCTGGCTGGAAGACGAAGAGTCCTGGGACGTGCTGCGCTGGGCCGCCTGGGTGGCGCAGTACGGCATCGCCCTGACTCGCTGGCTGCTGCGCGGCTGTTTCGCCCTGAGCTTTCGCCTGTCGCGGGCGCTGTCGCGGCAGATGGAGTTCGATGCCGACCGCTACGAGAGCCTGATCGCCGGCAGCGCCGCCTTTCGCCAGAGCGCGCTGCGCCTGCGCGCGCTGGCCCAGGCGCAGGCCGAGGTGGACCGCCAGAACGCCCACACCTGGCGTGAGCGCCGCCTGCTGCGCGACATTCCCGAGGCCACCGCGCTGAAGGTCGAGCGCCTGGATACGCAGACCCTGCAGCGACTGGAACAGAGCCTGGCGGAGGGCAGTACCCGCTACTGGGACACCCATCCGGCCGACCTCGAGCGCATCCGCCACAGCGAGGCTCTCAAGGCGCCGGGGCATCTGCACGATCCGCGTCCGGCCGCGACGCTGTTCGCCCACTTCAGCGGCCACTGCCAGCGCGTCACCCGCGCCTACTACGCGGAGCTGGGGCTGGACTACCAGGCCGACCAGTTGCAGGACAGCCAGGCGATCCTGCAGCTCAACGACCAGCGCGAACAGGCGCTCGAGCACTTGTCCGAGTGGAGCGGCCGGCAGTGGCGGCCGCTGCCCTGGTTGCCACTGCATCTGCCGGTGCAGGAGGCGCATCGGCAACTCGGCTGGCAGGCGGTGGTGGACGAGTTGCGCCGCTTGTCCCCGGAGATCAGCCGGGCCTGGCAGGAGGCCGAGGCGCAGGAGGAGCAGCGCGTGGCGCTGGGCTACTGCGCGCAGCTCCAGCAGCACGGCGTCGAGCCCCACCTGAGCGAGCACGAGCCGTTCGTCGCGGAGCGCCATCTGCCGCTGTATCGGCAGATCGAGGCGGGCCAGACGCCAGCGCAGCGCCAGTTGCTGCCGGCCGCTTCGCTGTATCGCCGACGCCTGGAGCTGAGCCTGGGCCAGGCGCCCGAGGCGGTGCGCGATGCCGCCAGGCTGTTGCTGGCGCTATGTCGGCTGTACGGCGACTACGCCCGCCTGCTGGAGGCGCGCGAGTTGGCCGAGCGTTTCCTGGCGGTGCATCGGGAATCCGCCGATGCGGTGACCGACCGGCTCAGCCAGGACGCGCTGCTGCGCTTCCAGGATCTGGCGCTCAAGCTGCTGGGCCAGGCCGACGCAGTTCCGCAGAAGCTGTTCGACGGCGCGACCCTGGGCGGCTACCTGCGCCTGCGTTGCCCGCGGTTGGCCGCCCAGCCCGGCGAGCCGCTGGACTTCCTGCGTCATAGCGGCGCCATTCTCGACAGCCTGGGCTACGCCTATCGCCGGGCGCTGGCCGAGGTGGCCAGCCATGGCGTCGCTGCCGAAACCCGCCAGGGCATTCGCGGGATTCGTCTGCTGCTGAAGGTGGCTGATCCGGCCTGAAACCAGGCGCTACGCCGGCTTGCCGGTCAGACCATGGCGACCTGCCGAATCAGCGCAGGTCGCGCTGCGGCGCCAGGGCGAACCAGGCCAGCAGCGGGTAGGCGAAATAGTGGGCGGCGAACAGCAGTTGCCCGGCGAGGCCGGGCTCCTCCTTGAGGTACATCAGCGCCAGCAGGCCCATATAAAGAAGGCCGAGGCCCAGGGCGTAGAGGCCGACCAGCACGCGCCGCTCGACCGGATAGGGACGTCGGCCGGTGCGCCGGCGGAACGTCAGGGCCAGCCCGAAGGCCACCACTGCGGCGACCAGCAGGGTGGCGAACACGCCGCCGACCTTGAGGAAGGTTCGCGCCAGCAGGTTGAGAACTATGCTGGCGGCGATAGCGCCGAGGGCGTAGTGGCCGAGCTTGGGGTTGGACATGGGCGCGCCTCCGGTTTGCGCTGGCGGCGTCTTCGTATCGGGTCGCTGCCTGCCGGCAGGGTAGGGGATGGCGACCGGTCGGGCAATCCGCCTTTGACGCTCCCCTCGACGGACCCCGCGCGGGTTGCCGGATGCGTGACGCGTTGCGCCGCCTATCCACCGACCCGGGCAGTTTTTCCCTTGGCTACGTCGCTATCCCGCGGGCTAGAGCGCTTGTTTATTTTTTATGCAATGGCGAAGTTAAAAGTTCCGTTGTCATAAAAAGTTTACATATGAGCAATCGGGCTGACATATCCCGCCGCGAATATTCCCCCCCAGAAACCAACGGGCCCGGCCCGCACGCTTACTTACGCTAGAGACTGATAGGGGAAATCTTCAATGATCCGCAAGCACTTTGCCGGCGTCGCTGCCAGCGCCCTGGCCCTGGCCATCTCCGCTCAGGCCGTTGCCGGCACCGTGACCACCGATGGCGCTGACCTGGTCGTCAAGACCAAGGGCGGCCTGGAAGTGGGCACCACCGACAAGGAATTCAGCTTCAAGATCGGCGGCCGCCTGCAGGCTGACTACAGCCAGTTCGATGGTTTCTACACCAAGGAAGGCGACACCCAGGACGCCACCTACTTCCGTCGCGCCTTCATCGAGATCGGCGGCGTGGCCTACCGCGACTGGAAATACCAGATCAACTATGACCTGGCCCACAACGCCGGCAACTCCGATGATGGCTACTTCGACGAAGCCTCCATCACCTATACCGGTTGGAGTCCGGTAGAGATTCGCGTCGGCCGCTTCGACCCGATCTTCGGCCTGGAAAAGGCCACCAGCTCCAAGTGGGTGACCGCGCCCGAGCGTAACGCCGTTTACGATCTGATGGACTGGACCCAGGGCCATGAAAACGGCATGGGCATGGAAGTCTCCGGTTCCTACGCCGGCTCCCTGTTCGGCGCCGTGACCCTGAGCTCCAAGGACAATGCCGACGACAACGGTCAGAGCACCAAGCAGCTCAACCTGCGCGGCGTCTTCGCTCCGCTGCATGAGGCTGGCAACGTGCTGCACCTGGGCGCCAACTTCGCCCAGCGCAACGCCGACGACGCCGGTTATGACGCCCGCTTCCGCAGCCGCATGGGCATGCGTGGCGTGGATACCCAGGGTGGCCACGGCGCCAACAGCGGCAACCGTGCCGCGTTCGGTGGTTTCAACAACTCTGCCGCCGGTACCTGGGACAAGGATACCGCGTGGGGCCTGGAGGCGGCCTGGGCGACCGGCCCGTTCTCCCTGCAGGGTGAGTACCTGCAGCGTACCCTGGAGGCCGACGCGGCAGCCGAAGACATCGAGGCCGATGGCTTCTATGTCCAGGCCGCCTACACCCTGACTGGCGAGGCGCGCGACTACAAGCTGGGCAAGTTCGACAAGATCAAGCCGGCCAACAAGCAGACCGGTGCCTGGGAAGTCTTCTACCGTTACGACGACTTCACCGTGGAAGACGACAACGGCTTGAGCCTGACCAACGGCACCTTTGTCCGTGAAGTCGGCGAGGTCGACGGCAAGGCCCACAACCTGGGCGTGAACTGGTACGCCAACGAGGCGGTGCGGGTCAGCGCCACCTACGTCAAGGCCACCACCGACGGCATCACCAACTCCGTCGGCGACGACGACGGCGACGGTTTCGTCCTGCGCGCCCAGTACGCGTTCTAAGACCCTCGCGTCATTCGGAATACCCCGTTGCAAGCCCCGCCTCGGCGGGGCTTTTTTTCGCCTGCGCGGCGGGCCAGACTGTGCCGATGACAATCCAGACCCAGACCCTCCCCAGCCTCGCCGCCATCCCGGCCGCCGAATGGGACCGCCTGTTGCCTGACGACCAGCCGTTCCTGCGCCATGCCTTTCTCTGTGCGCTGGAGGACAGCGGGAGCGTCGCCGCGCGCACCGGCTGGCAGCCGGCGCATCGTTTGCTGCGCGGGGCCGATGGCCAGTTGCTGGCGGCCATGCCGGCATATGTGAAAAGCCATTCGCGCGGCGAGTACGTGTTCGACTGGGGCTGGGCGGATGCCTGCGCGCGAGCCGGGATCGCCTACTACCCCAAGCTGCTGGCGGCGGTGCCCTTCTCGCCGGTGGGCGGTGCGCGCTTGCTGGCGACCGACGCTCAGGCAGGTGGACAACTGCTCGACGAGGTCACCGCGCAGCTGTCCGGCGCCGGGCTGTCCGGCCTGCATGTCAACTTCACCGATGCCTTCGCCGATGCCGTCATCGCCGCACGCGATGGCTGGCTGGAGCGCCTCGGCTGTCAGTTCCACTGGTTCAACCGCGGCTACCGGGATTTCCAGGACTTCCTCGATGCCTTGACCTCGCGCAAGCGCAAGCAGCTGCGCAAGGAGCGCGAGCAGGTGGCGGGGCAGGGCATCGATTTCGAGTGGCTTGGCGGCGGCCAGTTGGCCGAGCGCGACTGGGATTTCGTCCACGCCTGCTACGCCAACACCTATGCGGTACGCGGCCAGCGGCCCTACCTCAGCCGCGAGTTCTTCAGCCTGCTGGCCGAGCGGCTGCCTGAGGCGATCCGCGTGGTGTTCGCCCGCCAGGGCGGGCGGCCGGTGGCCATGGCGTTCTTCCTGCAGGGCGACGACTGCCTGTACGGGCGCTACTGGGGCTGCCTGGCCGACTTCGACCGCCTGCATTTCGAGACTTGTTTCTATCAGGGGCTGGAGCAGGCCATCGCGCTGGGCATGGCGCGTTTCGATGCTGGCGCGCAGGGCGAGCACAAGCTGATCCGCGGTTTCGAGCCGGTGCTGACCCGCTCCTGGCATTACCTGCTGCATCCCGGGCTGCGCGCGGCGGTGGCGGACTTCCTCGCCGGGGAACGCGCCGAGGTGCGCGCCTATGCCGAGGCGGCGCGTCAGGCGCTGCCCTATCGGCAGGCGTAGGGTGCGCCGGGCACACCCTGCCTGCGGTGCGGCTTACAGGCGCTTGGCCGACTCGATCAGCACCGGCTCGACCGGCACGTTCTGGTGCATGCCGCGGTTGCCGGTCCGCACGCCGGCGATCTGATCGACCACTTCCATACCGCGGACCACCTTGCCGAACACCGCGTAGCCGAAGTCGCGGCTGCCGTTGTCGAGGAAGTCGTTGTCGGTCAGGTTGATGAAGAACTGGCTGGTGGCGCTGTTGACCTCGCGGGTGCGGGCCATCGCCAGGGTGCCGCGCACGTTGTGCAGGCCGTTGTCGGCCTCGTTCTTGATCGGCGCCTGGGTGTCCTTCTGCTGCATGTCGGCGGTGAAGCCGCCGGTCTGGACCATGAAGCCGGGGATCACGCGGTGGAACTGCACGCCGTTGTAGAAGCCGCTGTCGACGTAGCTGAGGAAGTTCTGCACGCTGATCGGCGCTTTTTCGGTGTTCAGTTCGATCTCGATGTCGCCGAGCGTGGTATCGAGCAGGACGCGGGGTGCCTCGGCGGCCAGCAGGCCGGCGGAAAAGCTGAGGGCGCAGGCGGCCAGGGCGAGTTTTTTCAGCATGTGCGGACTTCCTGTAGGGCGTGGTGTGATTGGTATAGCAGTAGGACGGTAACCCGGGGCGAAGGTTTCGGCGTCGGCCTGGGTCAGCCCGCCTGGGCGTGCTGGCGCAGCAGGTTGCCGAGAATCTGGGTTGCCGGCCCCATCTGGCGCTCCTTGTTCGGGTAGAGGAAGAAGCGCATCTCGCGGCGGGCACCGGTCGCCAGCGGCAGCGGTTTGAGCGAGCCTTCGGCCAGTTCCCGACTGATCAGGTGCTCCGGTAGCCAGGCGAACCCCAGGCCGCGACTGACGAAGGTGGCGGCGGTGGCGAGGCTGCCCACCGTCCAGCGCTGCTCGGCGCCCAGCCAGCCGACATCCCGTTGCAAGCGCCGTCCGGAGTCGCGAATGACGATCTGCAGCTGGGTTTCCAGGTCGTGGAAGGTCAGTTCGCGCTGCAGCTGATGCAGGGCGTGCTCCGGGTGGGCCACGGCGATGAAGGCGACGTTGGCCAGGTCGGTGCCGAGCTGGCCGGGCAGGATCAGGCCGCTGATGGCCAGGTCGGCCTCGCCCTCGACCAGTGCCTCCTCGACCCCGGAGAGCACTTCCTCGCGCAGCAATACGCGGCAGCCGCGGCTCTGCGGCATGAAGGCGGAGAGGGCTTTGACCACCTGGCCGGTCGGGTAGGCGGCATCCACCACCAGGCGTACCTCGGCCTCCCAGCCTTGTTCCATGTGGTGGGCGAGCTCCTCGAGTTGGCTGGCCTGCTTGACCAGTTGCCGCGAGCGGCGCAGGAGCAGGCTGCCGGCCTCGGTGAGCACCGCCTTGCGCCCGTCGATGCGCAGCAGCGGCACGCCGAGCTGTTCCTGCATACGCGCGACCGTGTAGCTGATCGACGATTGCGAGCGGTGCAAGGCTTCGGCCGCCTGGGCGAAGCCGCCGTGGTCGACCACGGCCTGCAGGGTGCGCCATTGGTCGAGGGTGACGCGGGGAGCTTTCATGGGCACCTCTTCAGTTCCTGGCAGGCAATGGTCGCGTCGGCGTGGTGCGCGGATGGAGTGAAAATACATCAATTTGATCGATTGTTTGTAGCGGATATTTCCGCTTTTTTATCGATATGCGTCCCATTAATCTGCCCTCCATCGACCCGCGCATGATCCTCTGGAGACCAATGCAGATGTCCAACGTACTCATCATCGAAAGCAGTGTCCGTCACGAAGGTTCGGTTTCCCGTCAGCTGACCGCCGAATTCGTCGCTCAGTGGCGTGAGGCCAACCCGCAGGACCAGATCACCGTCCGCGACCTGGCCCGCGAACCGGTTCCCCACCTGGACGCCGATCTGCTGGGCGGCTGGATGAAGCCGGCCGAGGCGCACAGCGAGGCGGAGAAGGCGGCTCTGGCGCGCTCCAACCAGCTCACCGGGGAGCTGCTGGCGGCCGACGTGCTGGTGCTGGCGGCGCCGATGTACAACTTCACCATCCCCAGCACCCTGAAGTCGTGGCTGGACCACGTGCTGCGCGCCGGTGTCACCTTCCAGTACACCGCCGAGGGGCCCAAGGGGCTGCTCGAGGGCAAGCGCGCCTACGTGCTGACCGCGCGTGGCGGCGTGTATGCCGGCACCCCGATCGATCAGCAGGAGCCCTATCTGCGCCAGGCGCTGTCCTTCATCGGCATCACCGACGTCAGCTTCATCCACGCCGAGGGGCTGAACATGGGCGGCGATGCCGCGGAGCGTGGGCTCACCAAGGCTCGCAGCCAGCTCGCCGAAGCGGTCTGAATGCATTGCCTCGCTGCGCCGTCCCGCGCAGCTCCTTTCGCGGCCGCCTTTGGGCGGCCGCTTTTTTGTCTCGAGCTTCTGTGCTCCCTGGAAAGCAGCTAGGCTTGCGCCCTTTTTTGGTGCTGTCAGGACCGGCTGGTTTGGCATGGGGCGCGGAGCGACTCCGGCCACCCTTCAGGTCGGCGGCGGGAGGCAAGGAACATGAACCTGTCCGGGCGGGGCGTAGCGCTCTCGGTCACGGCGTCGCTGCTGTTTTCACTCATTCCCGGTTACGTGCTGCTGCTGGAGCCGTTGGATGGCACGCAGATCATTGCCCAGCGTGTGCTGTGGAGTCTGCCTGCCGTCCTGCTGCTGATGCTGGCGGGGCGGCAACTGGGGCACTTGCGTGAGGCCTTGGCGCGGCTGCGTCGCGAGCCGCTGTTGCTGGCGGCGCTGGTGGCATCGGGCTTGTTGATGGGGGTGCAGTGGGCGGTGTTCATCTGGGCGCCGCTGACCGGGCACACTTTGGATGTCGCCCTCGGCTATTTCCTGCTACCGCTGGCGCTGGTGCTGGCCGGCCGGCTGTTCTATGCCGAGCGCCTGCGGCCCTTGCAGATGCTCGCGGTGATCTGCGCGGGCGTGGGTGTGTTGCATGAGGTGTGGCTGACGCGCGCCTTCTCGATTTACACGGCGCTCAGCGCCTTCGGCTATGTGCCCTATTTCATGCTGCGCCGCTGGATGCGGCTGGATGCCCTCAGCGGCCTGATCCTCGAAATGCTGGTGCTGCTGCCGCTGGCCCTGCTGGTGATCCACTGGGACGATTCGGGGGCCATCGCCTGGACGCCGCGATTGTGGGGGCTGCTGGCTGGCATGGGCGTGCTCAGCGCGCTGGCGTTCGGCACCATGCTGGCTTCCAGCCGGCTGCTGCCGATGGGGCTGTTCGGCATTCTCAGCTACGTCGAACCGGCGCTGCTGTTCTTCGTCGCGCTGCTATTGCTCGGCGAACCCTTCGACGCCACCCAGTTGCTGACCTACGGGCCGATCTGGCTGGCGGTGCTGCTGGTCGGTCTGGACAGCGTGCGGCTGTTGCGCAAGCAGGCGCGCGCCGCCTAAACGTTCGTTTCCTTCGGTAGAACGGCGCACTTTGCCACTCAATCAACAGCCGGCGGCTGACTCGGGTTAGTCTATGCGCCGGAGATATTTCACATTCGAGGTAGGCTGTGTTTGCTGATTACGGTTTGCATGAGCGTTTGCTCAAGGCGTTGTCCGCGTTGTCCTTTGTCGAGCCGACGGCGGTGCAGGCGGCGGCCATTCCCCCGGCACTGGAGGGACGCGACCTGCGGGTGACGGCCAAGACCGGCAGCGGCAAGACGGCCGCCTTCGTGCTGCCCATGCTCCAGCGTCTGCTGGAGACGCCGAAGCCGCAGACCGGCGCGCGTGCCCTGATCCTGCTGCCGACCCGCGAACTGGCCCTGCAGACGCTCAAGGAAGTCGAGCGCTTCGCCCAGTTCACCTTTCTCAAGGCGGGTCTGATTACCGGTGGGGAAGGGTTCAAGGACCAGGCCGCGGCGCTGCGCAAGAACCCGGAGATCGTCATCGGTACACCGGGGCGCGTGCTCAATCACCTGGAGACCGGCAGCCTCGAGTTGGGCGATGTCGAAGTGCTGGTTCTCGACGAGGCGGACCGCATGCTCGATATGGGACTCAGCGAGGATGTGCTGAAAATCGCCGGAGCCTGTCCGCAGGAGCGGCAGACCATGCTGTTCTCCGCCACGGCGGGCGAGCGGGCCCTGGGGCAGATGGTGAGCGCTGTTCTGCGTGACCCGCAGCTGTTGTTGCTCAATCGTCGCGACGATCTGAATGAGAACCTCAAGCAGCAGATCGTCACCGCCGACGATGTGCCGCACAAGGAACGCCTGCTGCAATGGTTGCTGGCGCACGAAACCTTCGCCCAGGCCATCGTCTTCACCAATACCCGCGCCCAGGCCGATCGCTTGGCGGGTGTGCTGCGCGCCTCGGCCGTGAAGTCCTACGTGTTGCATGGCGAGAAGACCCAGGAAGAGCGCAAGCAGGCGGTCGAGCGCCTGCGTCAAGGTAACATCAACGTGCTGATCGCCACCGATGTGGCGGCTCGCGGTCTGGATATCGAAGGGGTCGATCTGGTGATCAACTTCGACATGCCGCGCAGTGGCGACGAATACGTCCACCGCATCGGCCGCGCCGGTCGTGTCGGCCAGGCAGGTCTGGCGATCTCGCTCATCTGCCATAACGACTGGAACCTGATGTCCAGCATCGAGCGTTACCTCAAGCAGTCCTTCGAGCGGAGGGTAATCAAGGAGTTGCAAGGCAGCTACCAAGGTCCGAAGAAGCTCAAGGCCTCGGGCAAGGCGGCTGGCAGCAAGAAGAAGAAACTCGCCAAGAAGTCGGGGGCGACCGCCAAGGCTGGCAGCAAGCCGCCGGCGCGCAAGGGCGGCAAGGCCCCGGCGACGCTGGGCGATGGCTTCACCGCCCCCAAGCGTAAGAAGCCCAGTCCGCCTGCAGGTTGAGGCTGTTTTGACGAAAGTTTGAAAAAGATGTTGACCTGCCGATTCAAGTCCCTATAATGCGCGCCACTCCCGGCGACGAGCTGAAAAGCCCTT
>NZ_JAJHPU010000030.1 GCF_020831405.1 Pseudomonas oryzagri
CCGGTTGCCGACCTGGTGGCCGTGGCGGATACCGCCACCACCGCCGAGGACACCCCGGTCAACGGGGATGTATCGGGTAACGACAGCACCAGCTCCGGCGGCGCCCTGAGCTTTGCCAAGGCCAGCGACCCGGCCCACGGCAGCGTGGTGGTCAATGGCGACGGCACCTACACCTATACCCCGGACGCCAACTGGAGCGGTGCCGACAGCTTCGACTACACCGTCACCGACGCGGCCTCGGGCGAGTCCCTGACCCGCACGGTAACCGTCACCGTTACCCCGGCCGTGGATCTCACCGCCGTGGCCGACAGCATCAGCACCAGCGAGGACACCGCGGTCTCCGGCACCGTCGCCAGCAATGACAGCACCAGCTCGGGCGGCGCCCTGAGCTTCGCCAAGGCCAGCGACCCGGCCCACGGCAGCGTGGTGGTCAATGGCGACGGCACCTACACCTATACCCCGGACGCCAACTGGAGCGGTGCCGACAGCTTCGACTACACCGTGACCGATGCGGCTTCGGGCGAGTCCCTGACCCGCACGGTAACCGTGACCGTCACCCCGACCAACGACGCTCCGGTGGCCACCGACGCCGCGGCCACCACCCCGGAAGACACTCCGGTCAGTGGCCAGCTCGTCGCCAGCGACGTGGACGGCGATGCCCTGACCTTCGCCAAGGCCGGCGATCCGGCCAATGGCAGCGTCATGGTCAACACCGATGGCAGCTGGACCTACGTCCCCAACGCCGACTTCCACGGCAACGACAGCTTCACCGTCACCGTCAGCGACGGCCAGGGTGGCAGCAAGACGGTCACCGTCGCCATCACCGTGACGCCGGTAAATGACGCGCCGGTCGCCCTCGACGACAACCTGGCTACCAGCGAAGACACCTCGGTGACCTATACCGCGGCCCAGCTGCTCGGCAACGACAGCGATGTCGACGGCGACAGTCTGGTCATCGCCAGCGTCACCAGCGGCGCGGGCGGCAGCGCTGTGCTCAACGCCGACGGCACCGTCACTTTCACCCCGAATGCCAACTTCAACGGCGTCGCCGACTTCACCTACACGGTGAGTGACGGCACCTTGACCTCCAACACCGCCACCGTCAGGGTGAGCGTGACGCCGACCAACGACGCCCCCGTGGCCGTCGACGCTGCCGCCACTACCCCGGAAGACACTCCGGTCAGTGGCCAGCTCACTGCCACCGATGTGGACGGCGATGCGCTGACCTTCGTCAAGGCCAGCGATCCGGCCAATGGCAGCGTCACGGTCAACGCTGACGGCAGCTGGACCTACGTCCCGAACGCCAACTTCCACGGCAACGACAGCTTCACCGTCACCGTCAGCGACGGCCAGGGCGGCAGCAAGACGGTCACCGTTGCCATCACAGTGACGCCGGTAAATGACGCTCCGGTCGCCCTCGACGACAACCTGGCTACCAGCGAAGACACCTCGGTGACCTATACTGCGGCCCAGCTGCTCGGCAACGACAGCGATGTCGACGGCGACAGTCTGGTCATCGCCAGCGTCACCAGCGGCGCGGGCGGCAGCGCTGTGCTCAACGCCGACGGCACCGTCACTTTCACCCCGAATGCCAACTTCAACGGCATCGCCGACTTCACCTACACGGTGAGTGACGGCACCCTGACCTCCAACACTGCCACCGTCAGGGTGAGCGTGACACCGACCAACGACGCGCCGGTCGCCGTCGACGCTGCCGCCACCACCCCGGAAGACATCCCGGTCAGTGGCCAGCTCACTGCCACCGACCTGGACGGCGATGCGCTGACGTTCGCCAAGGCCGGCGATCCAGCCAATGGCAGCGTCACGGTCAACACCGATGGCAGCTGGACCTACACGCCGAACGCAAACTTCCACGGCAGTGACAGCTTCACCGTCACCGTCAGCGACGGCCAAGGCGGCAGCAAGACGGTCACGGTTGCCGTTACCGTGACGCCGATGAACGACGCTCCGGTCGCCGTCGACGCTGCAGCCACCACCCCGGAAGACACTCCGGTCAGTGGCCAGCTCACTGCCACCGACCTGGACGGCGATGCCTTGACCTTCGCCAAGGCCGGCGATCCGGCCAACGGCAGCGTCACGGTCAATACCGATGGCAGCTGGACCTACGTCCCGAACGCCAACTTCCACGGCAGCGACAGCTTCACCGTCACCGTCAGCGACGGCCAGGGTGGCAGCAAGACGGTCACCGTCGCCGTTACCGTGACGCCGACCAACGACGCTCCGGTCGCCGTCGACGCTGCAGCCACCACCCCGGAAGACACGCCGGTCAGTGGCCAGCTCGTGGCCAGCGACGTGGACGGCGATGCGCTGACGTTCGCCAAGGCCGGCGATCCGGCCAACGGCAGCGTCACGGTCAATACCGACGGCAGTTGGACCTACGTCCCGAACGCCAACTTCCACGGCAGCGACAGCTTCACCGTCACCGTCAGCGACGGCCAGGGTGGCAGCAAGACGGTCACCGTCGCCGTTACCGTGACCCCGGCCAACGACGCCCCGGTCGCCGTCGACGCTGCAACCACCACGCCGGAAGACACCCCGGTCACCGGCCAGCTCGTCGCCAGCGACCTGGACGGCGATGCCCTGAGCTTCGTCAAGGCCGGCGATCCGGCCAATGGCAGCGTCACGGTCAACACCGACGGCAGCTGGACCTACACGCCGAACGCCAACTTCCACGGCAACGACAGCTTCACCGTCACCGTCAGCGACGGCCAGGGTGGCAGCAAGACGGTCACCGTCGCCGTTACCGTGACGCCGGGGAACGATGCGCCGGTCGCCGTGGGCGATGCGGTCACCGTCACCGAGGACGTGCCGTTCAGCTCCAGCATCCAGCTGGATGCCAACGACAGCGACCTCGACGGCGACAGCCTGTCCGTGGTGGCCGGCACCTTCGCCACCGCCCAGGGCGGCAGCATCGTCATCGCCGCCGACGGCAGCTACACCTATACCCCGCCGGCCAACTTCAACGGCACCGACTCGGTCGCCTACACCGTCACCGACGGCAAACTGACCGACGTCGGCACCCTGACGATCACCGTAAGCCCGGTGAACGATCCGGCGCTGATCGGCCCGTTCACCGATGCCGACGGCGATGGCAAAGCCGATGCCCAGCAAGGTAGCGTCCGCGAAGACACCGTCCTGACCAGCAGCGGCAAGCTGACGGTCAGCGATGTGGACGCCGGCGAAGCGAAATTCGTCGTGCAGACCGCGACGGCGGGCAGCCATGGCACCTTCAGCATCGACGCCAGCGGCAACTGGTCCTATGTGCTGGACAACGACGCCGCGCATGTCCAACGGCTCACCAGCAGCGAGAGCGTCGTCGAGCGCTTCACCGTGCAGACCCTCGACGGCGCCACCACCGTGGTCGAGGTCAAGGTCCGCGGTCTCGATGACGTGCCGGCGGTAACGACGAAGACCCCGACGCCGAGCGCCGACGGTTCGACCAATCCGTCCGGATACGGCGGGACGAGCGACAGTCCGAGCCTGTCGGTACTGCCGTTCGATTCCATGCTCGGCATCGATGGCTCCTCGCCGTCGTCGATATGGACCCGGCTCTCCGACCTGAACCTCGACCAGCTGCAGCGCGGCCGGCTCAGCGACATCTACACCAGCAGCGGTGGCTTCCGCGTGGTGGTGATGGATGCGCTCGAGCCGTCGCTGACCACCTATCGGGGCATGCCGGACCAGTATGTGGAGATCGGTACCATGCACCGCTTCGCGACGCCTTACGATGCCTTCGTGCATACCGACCCGACGGCGCTGGTGATCCTCGCCGCCAAGCAGGCCAATGGCGAGAACCTGCCGTCCTGGATCTGGTTCAACCCGCAGACCGGCAAGTTCGAGGTTCTGGCACCGGCCAAATCCCACGGCGATGTGACGGTCAAGCTGCTCGCCCGCGACAGTCAGGGCCGGGAGGCGAGTACCCTGTTCCGCATCAGCATCGGTGAGAAGAGCCACGCCACCACCGGGCGTGCCGGTCTGAGCGAGCAGCTGCGCATGGCCGCCAAACGGCCCGAATATGCCCTTGGTAAACAGCCCACCGACAAGGCGGCCCAGAAACACTGATGACGCAGGCAATCCACCAAACCAATCCGTTGGCCACATTGCTCGAGCTCGGGCACCGGGTGCGGCATGCCGCCTCGGGGCCCGAACTGGAGTTCATCGCGGTCAACGATACCCACCAGCTGGTGCCCTATCGCCAGGCCGCGCTGTGGTCGGCCGACAAGGGCATCATCAGCCTGTCCGGGGTCGTCCAGGTCGAGGCCAACGTGCCCTATGCGCAATGGCTGACCACGGTTTGCCGACACCTGGCCGACGGCGCCACCCCTGTCGCCCGGGTCGAGGCCGCCAGCCTGCCGCCGGAGATCGCCGCCGAATGGTCCGACTGGCTGCCGGCTCACGGTCTCTGGCTGGGTCACGCGGCGGCGAGCGGCAAGGGCGGCGAAGCGGGCGGTCTGCTGCTCGCCCGCGACCTGCCGTGGAGCGACAGCGAAGTGGCGCTGCTGGCCGAGTGGGCGGATATCTGGCGACACGCCTGGCAGTCCCGCCAGCCGGCGGCTCGCTGGCCCTGGCAGCGGCGGCGCAGCGCGAGCACCGACGTCCCGCGGCGCTGGTGGCAGTCGCGCGCCCTGCGCTGGAGCGCGGCCGCCCTGGCGCTCGCCGTCGTGCCGGTGCGCCTGAGCGTGCTGGCCCCCGGCGAGCTGGTGCCCTCCCACCCGGCGGTGATCCGCGCGCCGCTGGAGGGGGTGATCGACACCTTCCATGTCCAGCCCAACCAGGAAGTCCGCGAGGGCCAGCCGCTGTTCGGCTTCGACGAGGTGCTGATCCAGTCGCGTCTGGAGGTCGCCCGCCAGTCCCTGGCGACCACGGAAACCGAGTACCGGCAGACCATGCAGCAGGCGCTGCTCGATCCCAAGTCCAAGGCGCAGCTCGCCGTGCTGACCGGCAAGATCGAGGAAAAACGCGCCGAGGCGGCGTTCATCGCCGACCAACTGGGGCGCGCCCGGGTGCTCGCCCCGCGCGATGGCATCGCCCTGTTCGACGATCCTTCCGAATGGATCGGCCGGCCGGTCGCGGTCGGCGAGCGCATCATGCGCATCGCCCCGCCCGGCGACATCGAGGTCGAGGCCTGGGTGCCGCTGGCCGATGCGATTCCGCTGCCGGATGGCGCGCCGGTCAACCTCTACCTCAACGCCAGCCCCCTCGATCCGGTGCCGGCGCAGTTGCGCTATCTGGCCCATGACGCCGTGGAGCGCCCGGACGGCAGCTATGCCTATCGCCTGCGCGCCCGCCTCAGCGAGCCGACCGAGCACCGTGTCGGCCTCAAGGGCAGCGCCAAGCTGCGCGGCCGCTGGGTGCCGCTGGTCTACTGGGTGCTGCGCCGACCGCTGGCCAGCGTCCGCACCACGATCGGGTGGTAGGCATGGCGCTTCCGCAACTGCGTGAAGAACTGGCCCTGCGGCCGGGTCCGGTGCTGGCCGACGGCCAGCCCAGCTGGACCCTGCACGATCCGGTGCGCAACCGCTTCTTCAGCATCGACTGGCCGACCTTCGAGATCCTCCAGCGCTGGTCGTTCGACGACCCGGCGACGATTGCCGCGTCGATCACCGCGGCCACGCCCCTGCAACTGGACAGCGACGACGTGCGGCAGGTGACGTCCTTCCTGTTCGACAACCAGTTGCTCAAGCCCGAGGGCCGCGGCAGCGCCCGCCAGCTGGCCGAACGGCGGGCGCGCCAGGAGGGCAGCCGGATCAAATGGCTGCTGCACCATTACCTGTTCTTCCGCGTGCCGCTGTGGCGGCCGGACGCCTGGCTCGACCGCTGGCTGCCGGCGGCCCGGCTGTTCTGCACCCGCGGCTTCGCCCTGCTGACGCTGCTGGCCCTGGCGCTGGGCCTGTCCCAGGTGATCCGCCAGTGGGACGGTTTCCTCGCCTCGCTGGTCGACACCTTCAGCTGGCAGGGCCTGGCGGCCTACGGCGTGGCGGTGGTGGTGGTCAAGCTGCTGCACGAGCTGGGGCATGCCTTCACGGCCAAGCGCTTCGGCTGTCGCATCCCGACCATGGGCGTGGCCTTCCTGGTGCTCTGGCCGATGGCCTATACCGACACCAACGAGACCTGGCGGCTGACCAGCCGCTGGCAGCGCCTCTTGGTCGCCGCGGCCGGGATTGTCACCGAGCTGGTCATCGCCGCCTGGGCCACCCTCGCCTGGGCGCTGCTGCCCGATGGCGAGCTGCGCTCGGCCGCCTTCGTGCTGGCCACCACCAGCTGGATCGCCACCCTGGCGATCAACGCCAGTCCGTTCATGCGCTTCGACGGCTATTTCATCCTTTCCGACTGGCTGGACCTGCCCAACCTGCACGAGCGCAGCTTCGCCCTCGCCCGCTGGAAGCTGCGCGAACTGCTGTTCGCTCTCGGCGAGGAGCGTCCCGAACACTTCCCCCCGCGCCGCGAGGCCTGGCTGATCGCCTTCGCCTGGGCGACCTGGGTCTACCGGCTGGTGGTGTTCCTCGGCATCGCCGTGCTGGTCTACCACTTCTTCATCAAGCTGGTGGGGATCTTTCTCTTTCTCGTGGAAATCGTCTGGTTCGTCGCCATGCCCATCCGCCATGAACTGCAGGCCTGGCGCGAGCGCTGGCCGCACATCCGCAGCCGCCAGCGCAGCCGGCTGAGCCTCCTTCTGCTGGGCGGGCTGGTCGCCCTGCTGCTGGTGCCCTGGCCGGGCCGGCTACACGCCAGCGGCGTGCTGCGCCCGGCCGAGATCTGGCCGCTGTTCGCCCCAGGTCCCGCGCAGGTCGAGCAGCTGGGCTACGGCGAAGGCGCCCTCGTGCCGGCCGGCGCCGAGCTGATCCGCCTCGCCGCGCCCGACCTGCGGCTACGCCGCGAGGGCCTGCAGGCGCGCATCGCGGCGCTGCGCTGGCAGGCGGCCTCGGCCGGTTTCGGCGACGATTCGCGGGCCCAACTGCAAAGCCGCCAGGAAGAGCTGGCCACCGCCAGCGCCGAACTGGACGGCCTCGACGAGGACTTGAGCCGCTACGCGCCCAAGGCGCCCTTCACCGGCCATCTGCGCGATCTGGATCCCGACCTGCATCGCGGCCAATGGCTGGCCGCCAAGGAGCCGATCGCCTTGCTGGTCGGCCAGGGCAACCTAGTGGAAACCTATCTCGACGAGGAGCAGGTCAAGCGCATCAGCGTCGGCGACCGCGGCGCCTTCATCACCGACGCCGGCGAGGGACCGCTGCTGCGCCTGCGGGTCACCAACGTCGACGCCGACGCCACCCGCGCGCTGCCCAACGGCATGCTCGCCGTGCAGGCCGGCGGGCACATCCTCACCCGGCAGCGCGGCGAGCAATTGGTGCCCGAGCATGGTGTCTACCGCGTCAGTCTGGCGGTGGAGTCGCCGCTCGAGCACCTGGAGGGTCAGTCCTGGCGCGGCCAGGTGGTGCTGCACGCCCGCTGGGAAGCACCGGCCTGGCGCTACCTGCGCAGTGCGCTGGCGGTGCTGGTGCGCGAGGCCAGCTTCTAAACGCCCGCCGCCGCTCGGCGGCGCGGCGGCCACGCTGGATGGCGATCAGACGGTTTGGGCAGGGACGCCCGAATGGAACCTGAACTCGGTGTCGGGACTCTCGATGAGTTCGCGCTCCAGCTCCCTGATCCGCTCCACGCTGCTGCTCACATCCTCGGCCTCTCCATAGAGATAGGCGAGCTTCAGATACCCCTGGTAGTGACGCCCCTCCGACTCCAAGAGTCCGCCGTAGAACTTGGCCAGTTCCGCATCCAGATGGGGAATGACCGCCTCGAAGCGCTCGCATGAACGCGCCTCGATGAAAGCCCCCACCACCAGCGTATCGGTCAGGCGATGCGGCTCCGCCTTGCGGATCGCCTTGTGCAGGCCTCCGGCATAGCGGCTCGCCGACACCGGCCGCAGCTCGATGCCCCGGTTCTTGAGAATCCGCAGCACCTGTTCGAAATGCACGAGTTCTTCGCGCGCCAGTTTCGACATGCGGTTGACCAGCTCGTGCAGCTGCGCATAGCGGGCTATCAGCGCGAGCGCAGTGGACGCCGCCTTGTACTCGTTGTTCTTGTGGTCCAGCAGCAGCGTTTCCTGATCGGCGAGCGCAGCATCCACCCAGCGGGCAGGCGTGGCGCAGCCCAGAAAGTCTCGAATCTCGGGAAAGATCATACGAACAGCTCTAGTTGAAGCATTGCGGAGCATGGCTCGCAATGACGTGATTGATCGTGAGAGTTCCGGGATGCTGCGTTCAAGCATCCGGCGGTCTGTGTGGCAGGTATGCCTGGTCGGCCAGGCCTACAAACCATGGGTCGGGTCGGACGCATCGGCGGGCCCCAACTTGTGCAGTTCGGAGCGTGGCGATCCAGACAGTCTTGGCAAGGAGCGCATTATACGGCGAGCGCTCGCCGTCGGTATGCCCGCCGTTTGACGGGCGTCAAGCGCGCGGTGGGGAACATGGGTCTAGAGTTAAAACCGACCGCCGCCGAGGGAAAAGACCATGCAAGAGATTCGCAGCATCCTGGTAGTACTGGAGCCCGAAGACGCTCAGGGTCTGGCGCTCATGAGGGCCAGACTGATCGCCAACGCTACCCAGTCCGAGCTGCACCTGCTGGTTTGCGATCAGTCGCAGGATCATTCGGCCTTTCTCGACGAGATGGCCGAAGAACTGCGCGAGGACGGCTATACCGTGACCATCCGTCAGGACTGGCAGGAAAGCTCCCCCCAGACCATCATCGCCGCCCAGCAGGCCGAGGGCTGCGGCCTGGTGATCAAGCAGCATCTGCCGGACAACCCGCTGAAGAAGGCCCTGCTCACCCCGGACGACTGGAAGCTGCTGCGCTTCTGTCCCTGCCCGGTGCTGCTGGTCAAGACCGACCGGCCGTGGAGCGGCGGCACCGTGCTGGCCGCCGTGGACGTCGGCAGCGACGATCCCGAGCACCGCGTCCTGCATGCCGGCATCGTCTGCCATGCCTACGACCTCGCCAACCTGGCCAAGGGCCAGTTGCACGTGCTCAGCGCCCACCCGGCGCCGATGCTCTCCGCCGCCGATCCGAGCTTCCAGCTGCGCGAGACCATCGCCGCGCGCTACCGCGAGGCCTGCCAGCGCTTCCAGGACGAGTACGGCCTGAGCAACCTGCAGCTGCACATCGCCGAGGGAGCGGCCGACATCCTGATTCCGCAGATGGCCCTGCAACTCGACGCCGTGGTCACCGTCATCGGCAGCGTGGCGCGCACCGGCCTGTCCGGCGTGCTGATCGGCAACACCGCCGAGGTGGTGCTGGACACCCTGGAAAGCGATGTGCTGGTACTCAAGCCGGACGATATCTGCGACCAGCTGGAGGAACAGCTGCTCAAGGGTGGCAAGCGTTAGACCCGGCTGTCGACACCTTCGACCAGGAAACGCGGGGCGATGTAGCGTTGGTAGTGCGCCTCGGAGAGCAGGAAGTACTCGCGGTCGATGGCGTCGCGCAACTCGGGCAGGTCGCTGTCGCGAAATTCCGGCAGCAGCGCGATGCCGTAGGCCTCGACCTGCTGGATCACCCGCGCGCCACGGGCGATCAGCTGGTAGGCCCAGCAGTACGGCGACTGCTGCGGGACGAAGCGGATCTGCCGCTGCTCCAGCTGGCGGCGCAGCAAGGCCACGTCGAACACCTCCAGCTTGGCCGCCACCACCTGCACCAGCAGCACCTCCAGGCGCTGCCAGACGGCCTGCTTCTCTTCCTCGCCGTACAGATTCCAGTTCACCACCTCGTGGTGGAAACGCTTGCATCCCCGGCACACGAGGTCGCCGTAGACCGTTGAGCAGAGACCGATACAGGGAGTCTTGATGCGCTGATTGGGCATGGAAAGCAGGGGCGATGCGGGTTCGGGGCGGCATCTTAGCCCTTTGTCTAAGCCGGGTCACCCGCCACCGGCCAGGCGTATTGCTTAACTTATCGGCCCGCTTCCATTAGAATCCGCCTGCCTTGTTACAGGCAGCAATGTCCGATCGAAGCTGTTTTCAAAGCGTCACGAGCACAGTTATCCCCGGCAGGAAGCGGTTGGTGAGACGAGTTTCGTCAGATGGCTCCCTCACCGACTCCCCTCCGTCACAGTCCGGCGTAAAACTTTGAAAACAGCTTCTGGACGCGAGTCCCGGACTCCCGCATGGGACCACTGATGAGGGTAATACTGTGCTTGAAGCCTACCGCAAACACGTAGAAGAGCGTGCCGCCCTGGGCGTCGTGCCCCAGCCGCTGACCGCCGAGCAGACCGCTGCTCTGGTCGAACTGCTGAAGAATCCGCCCGCTGGCGAAGAAGAATTCCTGGTCGACCTGATCACCAACCGCGTTCCGGCTGGTGTCGACGAAGCCGCCTACGTCAAGGCCGGCTTCCTGACCGCCCTGGCCAAGGGCGAAGTCGCCTCCCCGCTGCTGACCAAGACCCGCGCCGTCGAGCTGCTGGGCACCATGCAGGGCGGCTACAACATCGCCACCCTGGTCGAGCTGCTGGACAACGCCGAGCTGGCCAACGCCGCCGCCGAGCAGCTCAAGCACACCCTGCTGATGTTCGACGCCTTCCACGACGTTTCCGAGCGCGCCAAGAAGGGCAACGCCGCCGCCAAGGCCGTGCTGCAGTCCTGGGCCGACGGCGAGTGGTTCCTGGCCAAGCCGGCCGTGCCGGAAAAAGTCACCCTGACCGTGTTCAAGGTTCCGGGCGAAACCAACACCGACGACCTGTCCCCCGCTCCGGACGCCTGGTCGCGCCCCGACATCCCGCTGCACGCCCTGGCCATGCTGAAGATGGCCCGCGACGGCATCGAGCCGGTCCAGCCGGGTTCGGTCGGCCCGCTGCAGCAGATCGAAGCCGCCAAGGCCAAGGGCTTCCCGGTCGCCTACGTCGGTGACGTGGTCGGTACCGGTTCTTCCCGCAAGTCCGCCACCAACTCGGTGCTGTGGTTCTTCGGCGACGACATCCCCTACGTGCCGAACAAGCGCGCCGGTGGCTTCTGCTTCGGCACCAAGATCGCCCCGATCTTCTACAACACCATGGAAGACGCCGGCGCCCTGCCGATCGAATTCGACTGCACCAACCTGGCCATGGGCGACGTGATCGACGTGTACCCGGTCAAGGGCGAAGTGCGCCGCCATGGCAGCGACGAGCTGGTCACCACCTTCGCGCTGAAGACCGACGTGCTGCTGGACGAAGTCCGCGCCGGCGGCCGTATCCCGCTGATCATCGGCCGCGGCCTGACCGAGAAGGCCCGTGCCGAGCTGGGTCTGGCGCCGTCCACCCTGTTCAAGAAGCCGGAAGCGCCGGCCGACAGCGGCAAGGGCTTCACCCTGGCGCAGAAGATGGTCGGCCGCGCCTGCGGTCTGCCGGAAGGCCAGGGCGTGCGTCCGGGCACCTACTGCGAGCCGAAGATGACCACCGTCGGCTCCCAGGACACCACCGGCCCGATGACCCGCGACGAGCTGAAGGACCTGGCTTGCCTGGGCTTCTCCGCCGACCTGGTGATGCAGTCCTTCTGCCACACCGCCGCCTATCCGAAGCC
>NZ_JAJHPU010000031.1 GCF_020831405.1 Pseudomonas oryzagri
CAAGGCCGGCGGCAGCTTCGTGAAGCTCGATGCCAGTGGCGTCACGCTGGTCGGGCCGACGGTGAGGATCAACTCCGGAGGCGCCCCAGGCAACGGCTCGGGTGCCGCGCCGATTCTGCCGGGCGAAGTGAGAGCAGCAGATAACGACAAGGCTGGGGAGCTACTGGTACAGGCCCAGAAACAGGCACTGCTGCAGAAGAAACCCCTGTGCGCAATCTGCGAAGCCAGCAAGCAGGAGGCCTCGTATGCAGAGTAATGATCGTGCCTGGCACATTCTGCCTGATGAACTGCCATGGGGCATCCAGGCCACTCTATTGCTGGATGGCATCAGCGTTGAAAGCCTGCAGCGAAGGCTTTACGAATGGAGTTCGTCGCCCAGCTTCGAACCACTCTACCTGAGCACCCGCTGGGCTGAATTGAGCGATGTATCGCCTTGCCTGGTGCGCCTGAGCGGCCTGAACGACCCCATCCTCGTGCAGTTCATGGAACATGCCGACGCGGAGTGGGGCTATCTGCTTTTCAGCGAAGCTCGTTGGGAGGAGCTACTCGCCCATCTGCGCTGGCTGGTCACCATACGACATCCTCTGGGCGAGGACATGCTTCTGCGCTTGGCCGATCCCGCAGTCGCCAATGCCCTGTTTGGCCATGCAGTGGAGAATGCAGACGCTACCCTATTCGGCCCCTTTGAGCGGATAGTTGCCGCTGACAGCACCCGACACCTCTGGCATCAATATCAACGTCCTGAATCGACCGTCAGCCTTGGGCGGCACAAGCCTTATCCGCTCTCCGATGCACAGTTGGAATTGCTCGGCGAAGTGAGCATGCGCAACACCGTCATCCAGCTCGACACGCACATGCATGAGTTCTTCCCGTCCTATCAGCCCCGCCTAGCCGGACCGGCACGCTGGGAACATCTCCATGAGTTGGCTTCAACCGCCTACGCACAAGGCTTCAGCAGCGAACGCGACATTACGCTTTACGCCAATATTTTCGGCTTCCTCGGCGAGCGCGCTCTGGACGATCACCCGGACATCGCCCGTCTACTCACTCAAAAATCGCTCGAAACGCCCGCGCAACGCATCGAACGTGCCGCCGAGCTGGCCGAGAAACGTGCCGAGCACATGGAAGGGAACTCCATATGACCGCCCAGCAACCCCCACGCGCCAGCGACAGAAACCCCAACCTTGCTCCCAAGAGCAGTAGCGACGCCAAGGCCGCCAGCGGCATCTGCCCGCTGATGAAGAACCAGGTGCAACTGCTGCCCCTGCGCTATGGTCTGGTCGAACGCCTCGACCCTTCCGCCGAAGTGGTAGTGCCCTACAAACTCAAGTCGCGTCCGCTGGGTGTTCGCCTACTGCGCGATGGGTGGCTGTATGTGATCGTCGAAAGAAAGCCCCAAGCGATCCTGCACGAGTACCGCATCGAGAAAGGCGTCATTACCCAGTTGCTCTGGAGCAAGGCGGAAGTGTCCGCCGACATACGCACGAGCAATGTGGGAGAAGCCAAGCTGATCTTTTCGCGCAACGAGCCGCTGCACGTCGCCTACGCCGAAATACAGTGGACCGCTGCGAAATGTTCGCAGGTGCTGAAAAGCACCAAGGAACGCCAGTACTTCATGCAGGCTGTGGACCTGCGCAGCGTAGACTGCGCCAAAGGCGGCGCCAACCTGTTGACGGCCAGCCAGGCGGGCAAGTGGCTGGCCGAAGTGGCGGAAAAGCCGGCGACCGGTTCGGCCATCTTGGGGGCGAATCCAGCAGAGACCCAAGACTACGCCTGGGAACACGACACGCTATACAGGAAGACTCAGCTTGGTCTGCTGAAGAAAGACCTGAATCCTCTATACGAACATGACCATCTCTACCTGGTCGTGCAGGACGACCTGGGAGTTCTGCGCGATCTTGCCGCCCATCAGGAGCTGGCCACCGGCTGGATCATCGACTGGAGCAGCGCCGAAACGAACAACAAGAAATACGTGGTCGGCTGCTATATCGAATCCCTGTACAGCCTCAATGAGGCCCGCCTGCTCAAAGCGGCCAAGGATGATCCGCGCTTTGCAAAACTGGAACAGGAAACGACTCCGGAGCAACGGCAGAGCATCAGCGACTACATCAGCGTCAAATACAGAACCCAATGGAATGGCCCCGGGACGCACAGTGGTGCCATCAAGGCTGCACTCAGCCGCATGCGCCAGAGCCTGGGCGAGCCGCTCCACGAGCGCTACGAGGACTTCATCGAAAGCCTCGACGAAAATGCCGAAGATGCCCTGGAGGGCGCCAAGATCGGCCAGCGTGGCATCAACGATCTGGTCGATCGCCCCGCCATGGAGGCCTTCATCAGCCAACAGCGCATCCAGCTGGCGCGCTGGAATAACCGGCTCGATCTGATCACCGAAGACCGGATCGCGATGTTCGAGCGCTTCTACCGTGGCGCCTGGTATTTCGACGCCAAGTCGAGCAAGCAAGTCGAAGCCGCCCTGGCCACGGAGTACGCCTGCCTGAAGGATTTCTGTCGCACCGACAAAGCCACTCAGGCGATGGCTACCCTGCTCGACAAGAGACCGGAGCTGAGCCTGCCGACCTTCTTCACCCTGAGTCATACCGACCAGATGGACATGCAGGCGAAGTTGGTTGGCTTCGCCAAAGCCATTCGCGACCTGCGCATGGCCAAGGATGACTACCAGGGCGCCAACGAGCTGAGCCTCAACTTCAAGGGGCTGGTCGAACAGCAGCTACCTGCCGTATTCAACCTGAGTGCTGACGGCTTCACCTTAGACCAGGCCCGCAACACCGCCTATGAGCCTGCCAAGCAGCTGTGCCTGGCCAGCGCCATGGAACACGCCATGCAAGGATTACGGACGGGCACACCGTTCGATCCAGCCAAGGTGCTGCGCCATCTACCCGGCTCAGCCTGGCTGGACGTGCTGCGTGCCTTCGGCAAGGGCGGTATCACTCTGGAGTTCGCCTCGCTCAACCAGATACGCGCCTTCGAGGCCGACACGGTGAAGCTGCAGGAGATGCGCAGCCAGCTCACATCGCTGAAGAACAGAATCAGGCAGACCCTCGCGCTCGAACGCCGGGGACGAATGGCCAAAGGCACGCACCGCGCACTGACGGCAGAACGCAATGCGTTGAAACAGGCCATCCAGCCATTGGAGAGCAGGGTCGCCGCCGCCATCAGCCCCGTGGGTGAAGGGCCGAGCAAGGCGGGCATGAAAATCAAGGGATTGAATAACGCTCAGGTCGTCGAATTTCAGCGCATGGTTGAAGACTTCAACATGAAACGGCCCTTCAAGGGGCTAGCGCTGGAGGTGTTCAAATCCTGCGGTGCGGATGTATTCGCGTCAGCTGTGGCGGTGATGCAGATCCGGAGTTTCTTGACCGTAGCCTCTGAGCTCAGCAGGAAGAAGGAGTGGGAACTCACCGAGCGATTAGCATTAGGAAATGCTTTCCTCTCGATGACCGGCGGTGTGTTTGCCGCAGCGCAGGGAATTGCCGTAACCAGCCTCTCGACAGCCATGAAGAACTACACCAGCGTTGCTGGGAAAATCCATATAGCCGCTCGCCTGGGTAAATTGACCGCCAGCTTTGGCTTACCCGCCTATGTGTCTAGCGCCCTAGCCTCCTCAATCAGCCTGAAGGACAGCTTGGTGAAATGGGGCGAAGGTCTGCGCCGTGGCGATGGTGCCATGCTCGCCGGCGCCAGCATGTCCGCCCTGGGTGACGCCGGCCAGGTCGGTTTGAATGGCTGGGCCAGCCTACGCACCGGAGGCATCGTGCTGGAGGTGCTGAAAGACACCCAGCAGGCCCGCGCACTGGCCTGGGCAGCCGCCGGCGGCCGACTCCTCAGCATCGCTGCTCGCGCAAACCTGATCGGCCTGGCCCTGACGGGTCTGCAGCTGGGTGGCGAATGGCTGTACAACCGCAACAACCTGAGCAAGCTGGATGAGTGGCTACTGCAGGGTCCATGGGGCTTGGAAGATGCCAAGCGCTCCTTGCAGGAGGAGCATCTGCGCCTGGCAGATATCACCACAGCCCCACAGGCAGAGCTGCAACCCGGCAAGAATGGCCCCCTGGTCGTCCTGTCCATTCCCAGCGTGGTTACCGGCGAGTTGGACGCCAGCCGCCTGAGCCTGTCCGGCTACTGGATGACCCACTACCTGCGCAACGACTGGGAACCCTGGAGCGAGCAGTTGCTCTATCAGTTCACCCTGCTCAGCAAGATGAATGAGCCGCTCAAGCTGGGGCTGGAGGTCTTCCCCAGCGAGGCCAACGCCATGCATGGCCTGGCTTGCCAGCTGCGCTACTACCCACTCACGGGGATCGACGCCGTGCGAGAGACACGCTTCGAGACCATTACCCTCTACACCAGCAGCGCAAAACCTCTATCGGAGGTCGCGCTACTGCGTACCCGTACGCTCAATGCGCCCTGGCTACCAGTAACCCTGGATACCCTGAGCCCGCACTCGCCATCCCAACAAACCGGTTGACCCCATGCCAAATCCACAGCAACAACCCCAGGATGAGCTCGACCTCAGAAACCAGCGTCCCAGCGCTGGCGAGGCTCGCCGTTTCGCTACCGGAGAGGCCCTGTTTCTGGCTCCACTACCGGTCCCCACCGGGCATCTTCCCATGGACCTGGGCGGCAGCTTTCTAGAGGTCAACGACACCTATCTGGACGTTGGGCAGAGCAATACCAACAAGGCATTCCAGGTCCAGCTAATGATCTGGGGAGTGATGTTTGCAAGCGGTTCGATGCTTTTCATCCTCCCGCTCCTGGGAGCAGCCATACAAGCACTCGGCCCATATAAAAAAGACTTCTGGAGCATGTTTTGTGAGGGCTTCTACGTCTACTTAGTAGATGTGAGTTGGTGGACCCTCCTCCCAATAGCCGTGTTGTGTATCTATCCAGTGCTGAGCACTACATTCAAGAAAGCCCGCATCCGCCCCCTGCGCTTCAACCGCCAACGCCGTGAGATCTGCTATTTCCCCGAGGGCAGCGACGAACCCATCATCCAGCCTTGGGAAGAACTGGTTGCCTGGGTATCGATCAGCACCGGCTTCACCGGTGATGGAGTAATGAGCACCTACACCTTCGGCATGGCCATCGATAACCCCAAGACCGACAAGACCCATTTCCTCACCCACGGGGTATTCACCCCCGCGCACGGCATCTCCAAGTGGGAAGCCATCCGCACCTATATGGAAAAAGGCCCGGCGCATTGCCCCGGCAAGGCCCCCTACGAGGGGCGCCACACTTTCGACCTGGAGCGCGACGGCTTGCATGAGGCCTATCGCGAAGGCTATGCCTCGGCCATCGGCGTCGCCTGGTGGTACCTGTGCCGAGCGGTGACCTGGTGGCGCTTCCCCTACTGGGTCGCCGAGTGGGACCACGGCTACGCGATGAAGGCCATGCCCGCCAGCATTGCGCAGTGGTCGCAGCCGCTGCCCGTCGAGCAGTGGGCCAAGCCCAGCAAAGAACTGAAGGAGCAGACCGCTCGCCTGGAAAAGGCCTACGCCAACGGCCAGAACTTCACGACGTACTTCAACTCCCAGCTCGGCGCCGAACCCGCCACCACTAACGTATAAGCAATTCATGACGCAGCAACCCCAAGACGAACTCGACCTCAGAAACCAGCGCCCCAGCGCCGGCGAGGCCCGTCGCTTCACCACTGGCGAGGCACTGTTCCTGGCTCCGCTACCGGTCCCCACAGGGCATCTCCCCATGGACCTGGGCGGCAGCTTCATAGAAGTCAACGACACCTATCTGGACGTTGGGCAGAGCAATACCAACAAGGCATTCCAGGCCCAGCTCATGATCTGGGGAACAATGTCTGTAGGTCTTTCGTTGTTTTTGATATTGCCATTACTGGCTGCTACAGCACGCGCTACCGGCCCCTACCAAGAAGACTTCTGGGGTGTCTTTTGGGAGTTTTTTTCCTTCTCGGTTAGTGTGAGCTGGTGGCTATTCCTCCCAATAGTCGCGTTATCCATCTATCCGGTGCTGAGCACTACATTCAAGAAAGCCCGCATCCGCCCCCTACGCTTCAACCGCCAACGCCGTGAAGTCTGCTATTTCCCCGAGGGCAGCGACGAACCCATCATCCAGCCCTGGGAAGAACTGGTTGCCTGGGTCTCGGTCAGCACCGGCTTCACCGGCGAAGGGGTGATGAGTACCTACACCTTCGGCATGGCCATCGATAACCCCAAGACCGACATGACTCACTTCCTCACCCACGGGGTATTTACCCCCGCGCACGGCATTTCCAAGTGGGAAGCCATCCGCACCTATATGGAAAAAGGTCCGGAACATTGCCCCGGCAAGGCCCCCTATGAGGGACGCCATACCTTCGACATCGAGCGTGCCGACCTGCATGAGGCCTATCGCGAAGGCTATGCCTCGGCCATCGGCGTCGCCTGGTGGTACTTGTGCCGAGTGGTGACCTGGTGGCGCTTCCCCTACTGGGTCGCCGAGTGGGACCACGGCTACGCGATGAAGACCATGCCCGCCAGCATCGCGCAGTGGTCGCAGCCGCTGCCCGTCGAGCAGTGGGCCAAGCCCAGCCAGGCACTGAAGGAGCAGACCGCTCGCCTGGAAAAGGCCTACGCCAACGGCCAGAACTTCACGACGTACTTCAACTCCCAGCTCGGCGCCGAACCCGCCGAACGCTGCAGTTAAAGCGACGGGGAGCATGTCAGTTTCCGCACAAGCAACTTTGGCCCATGCGCTGGGATTGGGGGCCGACACCTTTGCCTTGCAGGGCATCGTTTCCGGACTGGATACCGTGGTTTACGGCATGGAGGTGCTGGAGGCCTACCGCGCCGGGGATCTGGATACCGCCGCAATCAATTCCGGGCTCGCAGTTGCCTCTGCCGCCAACCTGACACTGATGGTTCAAGCCTTCCGGGCCTATCGGGCCGCCCAGGCCGCCCAGGCCGCCCAGGCCGCGGTACTGGCCGGTGAGGCCGCTGCAATGGCAAGGGGAATCGGCGCAATGCCTCATCTGGCGCCCAAGGCGCTGGGGTTGGCGCTGACCATCTTCGCTGGCGTCTTCATGCGGCTCTATACCAAAGACACGCCATTGGAGGCCTGGGTAAAAGGCACGCGCTTTGGCACCCATTCGGCGGATTGGGCCAACAGCTATACGAAGAGCATGCTGGAGTTCTACAAGGTGGTCTTCCCGGTGAGCTTCGACGCCTACCGCCTCAATGAGCTCAACCCATACACAGGCATGGTGCAGAGTACTTACCTGATCCTGCGCCTGCCGGGCCAGATGTCTCTCACCGATGAAATGATCCACTTCAAGGGCGAGGAAGTCTGGGGCGGCATTCTGGGCTTTGGCAGCCGGAAAAAGGCTGTGGAGTGGACCGGCAAGGACTTTGACCGCCATGGCGGCACCCGCGTGCAGACGGAGGCTGGTGTTGCTACCTATCGGCGGGTCTATCACGAGGAAAAGGGGCAGGAGTTCAACCAGATCGGCGGCCAACTCACTTACTATCCAGTTCCGGGCCTGGCATTGCCACCCATAACTATCCAGGAAGCCGCCTGGGTATGAGCTTTGACCAATTGCTTCAGCAAGCCCGCGCAAAATTCGGTGCTAACCCAATGGAGCTCATGAGGGCTGAGAGCTCAACCGGTGAAACGCCTTTGGAGTTATTTATCTCCGAGGAGCACACCAGTAACTTTCTTACCCTGAATGCTGGAGGTGACTCCGAACGAGGGCTAATCACCGGAACGCTCGGAGGAGGAGCGGTGGTGTTGTTTGTGTTTTCTTGCCTCGTTGCCGCATTCAAGTCCGATTGGGGCATACCACAAATGATGCTATGGCTATGTCTGCCAATGTTAATAGTGCCGTTCCTCTGGGAAGTATTTCGGCCTGTTTCCCTACCTGTTCTCTTCAACCGCCGTACACGCGAGGTCTACTTCGAACAGAGCGGCACGCTCTATCACACCCCCTGGGACGACATTCAAGCGATAGCCGGCGAATTCATGATCGTCGGTCCGCAGATGGGGGGCATGCGCTGCGCCTCGCTGGAGGTGCTGATGCATCGTTTCGAGCATCCGCAGGAGCAGATCCTGGTCAGTCTCGGCCTGCCCATGGGCAAGACGCTGTCCCTGCAGAAGAGCCTCTGGGAATACATCCGCGCCTACATGAACAACGGTCCGTGGTTCGACAAGGACGGCCGGCACAGCGAGTCCGATGCCTACGTGAAGAGCCTGCAGTCGGCACGGATCAAGCGCACCGACTGGCACAAGCACACCCTGGAAAAGATCCGCAAGGACAAGGCCGAGAGCCAGGGCAAGAACTACCTGAGCGGGCTGGATGCCGCAATGCTGATCGGCAACCTTCTGTTCTATCCGATGAACTGGGTGCACGAGTTCACCAACAGCGTCGCCAGGCGTCGCCCTCGGAAGGGTTGGCCCAAGGTGGTGCAAGAGCGGCTGCGCCCGGATGGGCCGACCAGCCGGTTGATTGATCTGGAGCGGAAGGAAGCAGCCTGAAACAACTTGGCTTTTACAATCGTCAAGGAAGCTCCAGCCTAACGAGGGGCCCCGCCACCCCATCCGGCGCAAGGCTATGACGCCGAGCTTCCGGATAAACATTTCGAGCTATGAACCAAGTAATACCATAACCACACGCAGCGTTGTCATCCACCTATCAGACAGGGAATGTTTGACCCATGAATCATGACCTCAAGTTCATTGTTGCTTTTTCTACCCTTTCGGCTCTCGCTATGGCACTGCTTGGCGTCAGCGATGTCATTGGCATTCTAATCACCAGCATCTTTGGGGGCGTAATTTCAGCCATCCTGACCGGGCGCAGAAAGGTTCGGGGGAACGACTATCCGCAGAAATGGCAGTCCATACTCCTCTGCGCCGGATTAGCTGCCGTGATTTTCGCTTGCATGCTCATGCTCAAGGTCTACCTGTGGATGGCGGTCATCGGTATCACCGGCTCTCCGTATGACGTTCCGCAGGTCAATTACCTCAGGGTCTTCATCCTTTCATCCCTGATTGTGTTCGCAGCCCTCTTCGCAACGCTTGCCGCTTTCGACTGGGAAATCTTTGGCCTCAAGCCAGCGCAGGAGAAACAGGATGGCGACCGAGCAAACTGAATGAAACGCCTCACGGCTACCCTCGGCGACGAAAACCGGCAGCAGCAGAAAGGGGCAAGGGAAGGAATTCCCGAGCCCTGCGCCGAGGCGTGAACCTGTTAAACGGAAAACTGCAAACAGCTCGGCAGTTCTCAGAGATGTCCCAACGAGCTTGTTGAACCATAGGAAATGGGCGCCGAGAATTGGCGCCCCCCGGACAAGAGGTCCGGCCTCCATGATAAGGATTAGTCATGCCAATACTTCGCCCCCTTTGCACCATTGCCAGCCTCACCCTCCTCGCGACAGGCGTCGCGCAAGCGGCTGGCAATGCCGAGCTGCTTATTCAGCCGGTCGTTAGCCAGTTTCCGACCATCGTGGTCGACGTGAACGTGCGCGACGTAAAAAGCGGCGCTCCTATTGCCGGACTTACCGCTGCAAACTTCAAGGTCACCGAGGACCTGCGCGACGTCACCATTACCGGCATCGAGAGCCTGCTCCCGGAGACTACTGACACACGTGGCGTGGATTTCGTCTTCGTATTTGACGATACCGGCAGCATGGCCGAGGAAATCGACGGCCTCATTCAGCGGACCCTGGAGTTCGCCAACATCGTCCAGACCTCCGGCTTCGACTACCGTTTCGCGCTGATTTCGTTCGGTGATGAGCTGCGCCACAAGGTGGACTTCACCACTTCGGCCAACGATTTCAAGACCGCGGTAGCCGCCCTGCGCGCCGACGGCGGCGGCGACGAGCCGGAGAACGCCCTGGAGGCCTTGCACTACGCAGCCACCGCGCTGAAGCACGACGCCACACGCCGCAAGGTGTTCGTCCTGATCACCGACGCCTCCTTCCACAGCGCCGACGAGATCACTCCGCTGACCACCCAAAGCACGCTCGCCGAGCTGCAAAAGCTCGGCGCCGTTCTCAACATCGTCGGGCCGAACCTCGACCAGTACCGCTGGATGGCCGATAACCTGGCCGGCAGTTTCTATGACAAGGACTCTGGTCAGTTCAAGCGCATCATCGAGCAGATTGCCGGCGGTTCAGCCAGCAACTACCGCCTGACCCTCGCCACCAGCCGTCCGGACTACGACAACACCTGGCGTGCCCTGGAGGTCGGCCTGCAGGGCGAGTACAGCGGCAACGGCGTCAGCCAGTACCAAGCACCGAGTTGGGTCAGCGCCTCCTCGCGGGTTGATGGCTTCAGCGGCATCAACAGCCGCTTTGCACCGCACAATGTGATCGACGGTAACCCGGCCACAACCTGGGCGGAGGGCGTGAACGGCGCTGGCGTCGGCGAATGGGTAACCCTCAACTTCGCCGCGGTCCAACTCACCGACCGCTTCGCTCTGACCCTGCCGGCTGGCAACACCGTCCGCCGAGTCGCCGTGCGGATCAATGACGAGGACAAGCGTTACTACGACCTCAAGCCGGGCACGCAGGCGCAATCGTTCACATTGGGGGCACCGCTGCAGGTAAGCCGCTTCCAAGTGACGCTGGAAGACGCGACTGGCGGCGACAACGGCCTGGCTGAGGTCGAGTTGTTCAACGGCGATAATCTCGTTGAGCCGATCGCCCGGGCCCACGACATCCGACGCACCGCCAAGCTGGCACAGGAGCAGAATCGCCAGGGCGAAGAGCTCTATCACGGCAAGAAATATGACGATGCAGTGTTCTATTACAAGGAAGCCCTGAAGAACGACCCCACCTTCGCACAGGCTTACAGCAACCTCGGCTTGGCCCATCAGCGCCAGAACAAGCTGGCCGATGCCATTTGGGCCAACCGCCAGGCAATCGCTCTTGCTCGCGGCACCACACGCAACACGGTACTGGCCAGTTCGCACTACAACATCGCACGCATATTCGAGACGCAGAACAAGTTCGAGCAGGCACTGCAGAACTTCCTGTGGGCGCAGAACTTCAAGGCCAATCCGGTGTACGACAAGGCCATCGAACGGATGCATGAGAAGTTGGGCCGCTGAGGCAGGAGCTGGAGCATGACGCGCATCCACTCGGAAATACTCCGCCCGACCACCCTGGCCGCCACGCTGCTGGCGTTCGCCACCTCCAACGCGTCGGCCGCAGGGCCGGCGCGAGTCGCCAGTTACGACCGGACGCTGTGGCCCGAGACCATCGAAAGCCCGCAACACTTCGACCGGGCCTCACGCCAGGAAATTCTCGCGTTGGTGCGCGTCATCGCCCGCACCCCACTGGGCGACGAAACGAGCATCCAGTCCTTCACAGGAGTGACGGCGCCCAATAGCGCCGCCGTTTCTCAATGGTTGGCAGAAACGCGGCGGCGCCTCCTGGCGAACTACAAGGCGGCCAGCAGTGACTGCGGCGAAACCGATGTCTGTCCGCCGCCGGCGGACTGGCAGGCGCTGGAACAACGCGCGCATGCGCAAGCAGCTACTGCCACTCCCCCAGCCTGGCGCCAGGCTGCTGAAGCCTTCCACACCGCCTACCTCTATGAACAGGTACGGCTGGCCGCGCTGTTCCCGCGCATCACCAGCGAAATCGCCCGACTTGCCCCGCAGGAGCTGACCGGAACTGAACTACCCGACCGACACTTCGCACTGAGCTTCGATGATGGCCCCTCCCGCAACGACGAAAGCGAACGCCTGCTGAGCTGGTTGCAGAGCAACGGCGACAGCGCCCTGTTCTTCGTCCTCGGGGAAAACCTTGAGCGACGCCTGGGCCACCAGTCCGCCGCGGCTCTGCGCGAAATGTACAAGGGCCAATGCCTGGCCTCCCACGGCTACCACCATGCGCCGCATCCCAAGCTGGCCGACTGGCAGGACTCGCTGGACAGGACCGCCGGCCTCATCGTACGTGTTCAGCCCGACACTCCGACCGGCGGCGTCTGGTTCCGGCCACCTTATGGGCAAAGGACGCTCGAGCAGACGCACTACGTCAGCACGCGCGACGGTCGCATGGTGCTGTGGAACATCGACTCCCAGGACTGGAACGCCAAATTACCGGCCGCCGCGATGCAGGATCGCGTGGTCACCCTGATGTTGTTGTGGCGGCGCGGCATCCTGCTGTTCCACGACGTGCATCCCAAGGCACGCCAGACTTTGCCGGCGCTCAAGCACTTCATGGACAACAGCGGATTATCACTCAGCGATTGCCGGGAGTTGGTCGCGATCCCGCTGACCGCAAGTGCTACGGCGGACTGAACGGGGGACCAATCGCTTCAGACAAAAACGGGCGGAGCATCGCTGCTCCGCCCGTTTCCCCTGTCCGCGGTCGCACCGACCGCGCATCCCGTCAGTGCGCGATGCACACCGACTTGATCTCGGTGTAGGCCTCGACCGCCGCGCGGCCGAACTCGCGGCCGACGCCGGACTGCTTGACCCCGCCGAACGGCATGTTGGGATCGAGCACCACGTGGGAGTTGACCCACACGGTGCCGGCCTCGATGCGCGGCACCAGGTTCATCGCCTTGCCCAGGTCGTTGGTCCACAGGCTGGCGGCCAGGCCGTATTCGCTGTCGTTGGCCATGGCGATGGCCTCCTCGTCGCTGTCGAAGGGCAGCACCGAAAGCACCGGGCCGAACACCTCGTCGCGGGCGATGGCCATGCTCTGGCAGACGTCGGCGAGCACCGTGGGCTGCACGTAGAAGCCATCGAGCGCGGGCGCCGCGCCGCCGGTCACCACGCGGGCGCCCTCGGCGCGGGCCTGCTCGATGTGCTCGAGCACGCTCTGCTGCTGCTTGCGCGAGACCAGCGGGTTGATCGCCGCCGCGCTGTCCATGCCCGGGCCGATCGGCATGCCGGCCACCGCGGCGCCCAATTTCTCGACGAACTCGGCGTAGCGCGAGCGATGCACGTAGAAGCGCGAGGCGGCGGCGCACACCTGGCCCTGGTTGAGCAGGCCGCCGAACAACGCGCCGGGCACCGCCTTGTCGAGGTCGGCGTCGGCCAGCACGATCATCGGGTTCTTGCCGCCCAGTTCGAGGGCGAAGCGGGTCATGTTCTGCATGGCGGCGATGCCGACGCCGCGGCCGACCTCGGTGGAGCCGGTGAACGACACCTTGCTGACCAGCGGGTGGCCGGCGAGCGCGTTGCCGATGCGGCTGCCGCGGCCGGTGACCAGGTTGAAGGCGCCGGCCGGCACGCCGGCCTCATGGGCCAGCTCGACCAGGCGCAGGGCGGTCAGCGGTGTCTCGCTGGCCGGCTTGATCACCACGCTGCAGCCGCAGGCCAGCGCCGGCATGGCCTTCCACAGGGTGATCATCAGCGGGAAGTTCCACGGGATGATCCCGGCGACCACGCCGATCGGCTCGCGGCGGGCGAAGGCGGTGTAGCGCGTGCCCTGCGGCACCGGGATGGACACGTCGAGGGTCTGGCCCTCGATCTTGGTCGCCCAGCCGGCCATGTAGCGCATGAACTCGACGCTGGCGCCGACGTCGAGCATCCGCGAGGTGTTGATCGACTTGCCCTGGTTGAGGGTTTCCAGCTGCGCCAGCTCCTCGCCGTGCTCCTCGACCAGCGCGGCGAAGCGCAGCAGGATGCGCTCGCGGTCGGCCGGGCGCAGGCCGGCCCACACGCCGTTCTTGAAGGCGGCGTGCGCCGACTGCACGACGCGGTCGAGCAGCGCCTCGTCGGCCTCGGCGACCTCGGCGATGCGCTCGCCGCTGGCCGGGTTGACCACCGGGCTGCGCGGGCTGTCGTCGACCAGCCACTGGCCGTCGATGAAGCAGCCGTGGCGACGCTGCAGGAAGGCCGCGACCTGCGGCAGGACGTTGACGACATTCATGGGGGTACCTCGATTCCGGTAATGCGCCGGTGCGCAGGAACGGACGGGCGGCCGCGGGCCGGCCCATCCTCATGGACGGGCCATTGTGCGCAGGCGCCGGAAGCGAAGCTGGTCTGTGCGTGCCAGGCACATTGCCGAGGCTGCCAGGCTGATCGGCCGCGGCCCGGGCGGGCCTGCCGGTAGGGTTTGCGGTATTTGCCGGGGGCGATCTGGCGGGGTGTCGAGGCCGATTCGTTCGTCGAAAGGCCGTGCGAGGGCGAATGAATTCGCCCCTACAGGACGGGCGCCGAGGCTACAGCTCTGCGGCCCGGCCGGCGTAAGTGGTGTAGGGGCGAATTCATTCGCCATGCGCCGCAACGCGGCCCCGGAGTTGCCAAGGGCAGGCCGGTGGCCTGCCTGGCGAATAAATTCGCCCTACAGGACGGGCCGACGCCGAGGCGATGGCTCTGAGGCCCGGCCGGTCCTACTGGTAGCGCTTGCGGTACTCGCCGGGGGAAACCCCGAAGCGCGCCTTGAAGGCGCTGGAGAAGTAGCTGGCGTCGGAGAAGCCGAAGTCGTAGCCGAGCGCCGACAGCTTGAGCTCGCCGCCGCCATGGCGCAGCGCCTCGGCGCACAGGTCGAGGCGGCGGTTGCGGATGTATTGCGCCACCACCAGCTGGTGGCGGGCGAACAGTCGGTACAGGCCGCGCAGCGACACGCCGATCTCGCGGGCGATCAGCTCCGGGCACAGCTCGGCCTCGCAGATGTGCCGCTCGATGAACGCCTGGGCGCGGCGGAACAGCCGCGCGTGCGGGTCGTCGTCGCGCTCGCCGCTGCCCAGCGCCGGGCGCAGCAGGCTGACCAGTGCATCCAGGGTCGCCTCGCTCTCGACCAGGCTGAGCCCTTCCTGGCGCGCCGCCTCGCGCACCAGGCCGTGGGCCAGCACCGCCACCGGGCTGCGCGCGGCGATCAGCGCGCAGCTGTGCACGCGGCTGCTGCGCAGGCTGCGCTCGATCACCGCGCGCGGCAGGATCAGGCTGAGCTGGCGCGAGCCGGCGCCGTACTCGAATTCGCTGGGCCGGTCGGCGTCGATCAGGGTGATGTCGCCGGGGGCGAGGACGATGCGCTGCGCGTCCTGGGCCATCTGCGCGCGCCCCTCGAGCTGGAACACCGCGAAGTAGCCCTTGTCCTCGGCGGCGGCCAGTTCGCGCTCGGTGCGGTACAGCCGCGCGTGGGCGATGTCGTTGACCGACATGCGCAGCGCGCTGCCCTGGTACTGCTCGATGCGCCCGGCGAACTCCTCGCCCAGCGCCTTGGCGCAGAAGCGCCCGCACAGTTCGTTGACGCGCTGCAGCCAGCCGTCCAGGGCGGCGTCCACGGTCGTCGGCAGCGTGCTCATCGGCTCGTCTCCCTCGTTGCGGCGACGCCTCAGGCGGCGCCCTTGGGCTTGACCTCGGAGGCCGGCAGGCTGGGCCGGTCGCTCTCCACCGCGGCGAGCGGCGCGCACTCCTCCATCGCCTCGCGGCAGCGCTGGGCGAGCACCTGGTACTCGCGGGTGCCGGCCTGCTTCCAGCGCACTTCCTTGTCGGTGAGCTGGCGGCTGACCCGCGCCGGCGCGCCCATCACCAGCGACTGCTCCTCGCAGGCGAAGCCGGCCTTGACGAAGGCGCAGGCGGCGACGATCGAGCGCGGCGCGATCTGCGCGTCGTCCATCACCACGGCGTTCATGCCGACCATGGCGTCCTCGCCGATCTGGCAGCCGTGCAGCACCGCGCCGTGGCCGATGTGGCCGTTGCGGGCGATGCGCGTGACGCTCTCGGGGAAGCCGTGGATCACGCAGGTGTCCTGCAGGTTGGCGCCCTCCTCGAGGACGATGCGCCCGAAGTCGCCGCGCAGGCTGGCCAGCGGGCCGACGTAGCAGCCGGGACCGACGATCACGTCGCCGATCAGCACCGCGGTGGGATGGACGAAGGCGGTGGGATCCACCACCGGGGTGACCCCGGCGAAACGGTAGCAGGGCATGGGTAGTCCTCTTCTTGTTGTTGTTTTCCTGTAGGGGCGAATTCATTCGCCCGGCATGGCCGCGTCAGGCGAATGAATTCGCCCCTACAGAAAGAGCATCGATTTATTCGGCCGTCACATGGCGACGGCTCTGCACCACCACGAAGCGCCGCGCCACGAAGGCGGCGTCGGTCAGCGCGGCGTTGGCCGCCGGGTTGCCGCCGGTGCCGTGGAAGTCGCTGAACGCCGCCGACTGGTTGACGAACAGGCCGTTGTCCAGGTTGATCGACAGCGCCACGGCGACATCCTGCGCCAGCTCCTCGGCCTGCTCCAGCACCGCCGCGTCGGTCGAGTATACCGCGAGGGTCAGCGCGCCCTTCTCGCCCAGGGTCTCGCGCACCAGATGCAGGCTGTGCGCGGTGTCGTCGGTGGCGATCACGAAGGCGATCGGCCCGAAGCGCTCCTCGGCCCAGGCCTCGCGCTCGCTGGCGTCGACCTTGAGCAGCAGCGGGGTGTGCACGCGCGCCTCGGGATACTCGGGATGCACGCGCGCTTCGCTATCCAGCAGCACCTCGCCCAACGCACGGCAGGTGCCGAGGCGCGCCAGGGTCGCCTCGGACTGGATGCAGCCGAGCACACCGCAGGCGCGCTCGTTGTCGGACAGGAACTTGCTCACCGCGCCGGCCAGGGTCTGCGCCACCTCGTCGAAGCCGAGCACGCCCTCGGCGCTGCGGATGCCGCCGCGCGGCACGTAGATGGCCTGCGGGGCGGTGCACATCTGCCCGGAGTACAGGCTGAGGCTGAACGCCAGGTTGCGCGCCACCGCCTTCAGATCGGTGACGCTGTCGATCACCACGCTGTTGAGGCCCGACTTCTCGGTGAACACCTGGGCCTGGCGGGCGTTGGCCTCCAGCCAGTCGCCGAAGGCGCTGGAGCCGGTGAAGTCGATCACCTTGACGCGCGGGTCGAGGGCCAGCTGCTTGGCCACCGGCGCATCGGCGGTGTCCGGCACCAGGCTGACCAGCGCCGGGTCGAAGCCGGCCTCGGCGAGCACCTGCTGGCAGACCCGCACGGTCATCGCCACCGGCAGGATGGCGGCCGGATGCGGCTTGACCAGCACCGGGTTGCCGGTGGCCAGGCTGGCGAACAGCCCCGGATAGGTGTTCCAGGTCGGGAAGGTCGCGCAGGCGATCACCAGGGCGATGCCGCGCGGCACGATGTGGAAGCGCTTGTCGACCACCAGCGGATCGAGCTTGCCCTGCGGCTTGGTCCAGCGCGCGCTTTCCGGCACCTCGCGCAGCAGCTTCCAGGCCTGTGCCACCGCCTCCAGGCCACGGTCCTGGGCGTGCGGGCCGGCGGCCTGGAAGGCCATCGCCGGGCCCTGGCCGGTGGTGTGCACGGCGGCCTGGGCGAAGTCGAAGCTCTGCGCGTTGAGGCGCTGGAGGATTTCCAGGCACACGCCGATCCACGCCTGCGGGCCGGCGGCGCGCCAGCTCGGCAGCTGCGCCTGCAGGTGGCTCAGCAGGGCGTCGAGATCCGGCTGGTCGTAGGTGATGCCCAGGTCGAAGCCGTAGGGTGAGCGCTCGCCGCCGACGCGCGCCTTGACCAGCGGGCAGTGCAGTTCGAAGTGGCGGTCACGCAGCGCGGCGAAGTTGACCGGACCGGCGGCCTGCGCCGCCTCGCCGTAGGGGCGCTGGCTTTCCGGATAGGGGGTCCAGTGGTCACGTTCGGCGATGGCCTGGACGGCGCGCTCGAGCAGCGGCTGGTGACGGGCGAACAGGTCGAGTGCGGTGACGGATGCGGGCACGACGGCTTCCTCGTAGGGTGGCGGGCCCGCCCGACAAACAAGACATTTGTCTAATGCATGGCCACTTTCTTGTATCACATCACCTTAACCGCGTGCGGCGCAGAAATCCACCCACCGGGCAAAGCCCTTACGAATCAAGGGAATGGCAGTAAATACGGCCCATGCGGCGGCATTCCGGCCGCTCCGCCAGCGCTCCAGGAGCGCCCTGCCGTCCGTCGGCGGTGACACGGAAAGCGATAAAACAGACACGGGAAAGCAACTTTGCATTAGTTGATCTGTATCACTTTATGAGTATACTCGGCTCAAACGGCTGCCCCGTGAAGCACCCCGTCCCGGCCTCGGGAACGGGTCCCGGCAGCGACAACAATTCCAAGAAACGAGCCCGGCGCCATGTGCCGGCGTGCACCGCGAGGATGTGTCTCCATGCCTCAGACCCTTAGCGTCCTGCCCAGCGAACAGGGCGTACGCCTGATCACCCTGCAGCGCCCCGAGGCGCTCAATGCCCTCAATACCCAGCTGCTCGGCGAACTCGCCGCCGAACTGGATGCCGCCGAGCAGGACGCCGACACCCGCGCCGTGGTCATCACCGGCAGCCGCCGCGCCTTCGCCGCCGGCGCCGACATCAAGGAGATGGCCGAGCGCGACCTGGTCGGCATCCTCGAAGACCCGCGCCTGGCCCACTGGCAACGCATCACCCGCTTCTCCAAGCCGCTGATCGCCGCGGTCAACGGCTTTGCCCTCGGCGGCGGCTGCGAGCTGGCCATGCACGCCGACATCCTCATCGCCGGCGAGGACGCCCAGTTCGGCCAGCCGGAAATCAACCTGGCGATCATGCCCGGCGCCGGCGGCACCCAGCGCCTGCTGCGCGCGGTCGGCAAGTCGCTGGCCATGCAGATGGTCCTCACCGGCGAGCCGATCGGCGCCCGCCGCGCCCTCGAGGCAGGCCTGGTCAGCGAGATCACCCAGCCCGAACTGACCGTCGAACGCGCCGTCGCCATCGCCCGCAAGATCGCCGAGAAGGCGCCGCTGGCCGTGCGCCTGGCCAAGGAAGCGCTGCTCAAGGCCGAGGACACCGACCTCGCCAGCGGCCTGCGCTTCGAGCGCCACGCCTTCACCCTGCTGGCCGGCACCGAAGATCGCAACGAAGGCATCCGCGCCTTCCAGGAAAAACGCAAGCCGACCTACAAGGGTCGCTGAGCGCGCCTGTCGCCCACCTGCATCGGGGGTGCCCCGCGCGCCCTCCTCTTTAATAAGAGAGAGAACCTCCCCATGAGCTTCGAACACATCCTCTTCACCATCGAGCAGGGCGTCGCCACCCTGACCCTGAACCGCCCCGAGCAGCTCAACAGCTTCAACGCGCAGATGCACAAGGAAGTCCGCGAGGCACTCAAGCAGGTCCGGCAGAACGCCGAGGTGCGCTGCCTGCTGATCACCGGTGCCGGTCGCGGCTTCTGCGCCGGCCAGGACCTGGGCGATCGCAACGTGGCGCCGGGCGCCGCCGCGCCGGACCTGGGCGAGTCGATCGAGAAGAACTACAACCCGCTGATCCGCAGCCTGCGCGACCTGCCGATGCCGGTGATCTGCGCGGTCAACGGCGTGGCCGCCGGCGCCGGCGCCAACATCGCCCTGGCCTGCGACATCACTCTCGCCGCCCGCTCCGCCAGCTTTATCCAGGCGTTCTGCAAGATCGGCCTGGTGCCGGATTCGGGCGGCACCTGGACCCTGCCGCGCGCGGTCGGCATGGCCCGCGCCAAGGCCCTCGCCCTGCTGGGCGATCGCCTGTCCGCCGAGCAGGCCGAGCAGTGGGGGATGATCTGGCGCTGCGTCGACGACGCCGCCCTGCAGGACGAGGCCCTCAAGCTGGCCCGCCAGCTGGCCACCCAGCCGACCTACGGCCTGGCACTGATCAAGCGCGCGCTGAACGCCAGCGCCAGCAACAGCTTCGACGAGCAACTGGACCTTGAGCGCGACCTGCAGCGCCTGGCCGGGCGCAGCGAAGACTACCGCGAGGGCGTCAGCGCCTTCATGGCCAAGCGCACCCCCGAATTCAAGGGCCGTTGAGATGAGCGCACTGCATAAAGACGCCGCCATCGCGGTGATCGGCGCCGGCGCGATGGGCGCCGGCATCGCCCAGGTGGCGGCCCAGGCCGGCCACCCGGTGGCCCTGTTCGACACCCGCGAAGGCGCCGCCGCCCAGGCCATCGCCGGCATCGCCAGGCAGCTCGGCAAGCGCGTCGACGCCGGCAAGCTGGACGCCGCCGAGCGCGACGCCGTGATCGCCCGCCTGACCCCGGCCGAGCGCCTGGAGGATCTGGCCGGCAGCGCACTGGTGATCGAGGCCATCGTCGAGAACCTTGCGATCAAGCGCGAGCTGTTCGCGAAGCTGGAAGCCATCTGCGGCGCGGACTGCATCCTCGCCAGCAACACCTCCTCGCTGTCGATCACCTCGCTGGCCGCCACCTTGCAGCGCCCCGAGCGCGTCGCCGGCCTGCACTTCTTCAACCCGGCGCCGGTGATGGCGCTGGTGGAGATCGTCGCGGGACTTGCCAGCGACAAGGCGGTGGTCGACTGCCTGTACGCCACCGCCAAGGCGTGGGGCAAGAAGCCGGTGCACACCAAGTCCACCCCGGGCTTCATCGTCAACCGCGTGGCCCGGCCGTTCTACGCCGAAAGCCTGCGCCTGCTGCAGGAAGGCGCCGGCGACTGCGCCAGCCTCGATGCCCTGCTGCGCGACGCCGGCGGCTTCCGCATGGGTGCCTTCGAGCTGACCGACCTGATCGGCCACGACGTCAACTACGCGGTGACCTGCTCGGTGTTCGACGCCTACTACGGCGACTTCCGCTTCCAGCCGTCCCTGATCCAGAAGGAGCTGGTCGACGCCGGCCGCTTCGGCCGCAAGAGCGGCCGCGGCTTCTACGACTACGCCGAAGGCGCCGAGCGCCCCGCCGCGCAGAGCCTGCCGGCCGCCGCCAAGCCCGACTGCGTGGTGGTGGAAGGCGACCTCGGCCCGGCTAGCGCGCTGATCGAGCGCATCGAAGCCGCCGGCATCGAGATCGTCCGCCGCGACGGCACCGGTCTGATCCGCGTCGGCGAAGCGGTACTGGCGCTGAGCGACGGCCGCATGGCCGCCGAACGCGCTCGCGATGAAGGCCTGCGCAACCTGGCGCTGTTCGACCTGGCCCTGGACTACGCGAAAGCGTCCCGTCTGGCCGTGGCCTTCGCCGCCGGCTGCGACCAAGCGGCCCGCGACGCGGTCGCAGGTCTCCTGCAGGCCGCCGGCATCGTCGTCACCGAAGTGACCGACAGCCCGGCGCTGGTGGTGCTGCGCACCGTGGCGATGCTCGCCAACGAGGCCGCCGACGCCGTGCTGCAGGGCGTCGGCACCGCCGCCGACATCGACCTGGCGATGTGCGCCGGGGTGAACTATCCCAAGGGTCCGCTGGCCTGGGCCGACGCCATCGGCGTGGGCACCGTGCTGACCGCCCTCGATCACCTGCAGCGCAGCTACGGCGAGGACCGCTACCGCCCGTCCCTGCTGCTGCGTCGCCTGCACTGCGCCGGAGAGCGTTTCCATGACTGAGCACAACCATAACCAGCTGCCGCCCCAGGAGCTGGCCGAGGCCTGCGCCGACGCCATGTACGAGCGCGACCTCGCCGTGCGTCACCTTGGCATCAAGATCCTGCGCATGGCGCCGGGCGAAGCCGACCTGCAGATGACCATCAGCGAGACCATGATCCAGGGCCACGCCAGCTGCCACGGCGGCTACCTGTTCACCCTCGCCGACTCGGCCTTTGCCTACGCCTGCAACAGCTACGACGACGCCACCGTCGCGCTCGGCGCCAGCATCGACTTCATCGCCCCCGGCCGCCTCGGCGACGTGCTCACCGCGCGCGCCACCCAGGTCAGCCGCAGCGGCCGCACCGGCAACTACGACGTGCGCATCGAGAACCAGCACGGCCAACTGATCGCCGTGTTCCACGGCAAGTCCTACAAGATTCGCGGCACCGTCCGCCCGCAGGAGAACCAGGCATGAGCGAAGCCCTGATCATCGACGCCATCCGCACCCCGATCGGCCGCTACGCCGGCGCGCTGTCCGCCGTGCGTGCCGACGACCTCGGCGCGGTGCCGCTGCGCGCGCTGATGGCGCGCAACCCGCAGGTCGACTGGAGCGCCGTCGACGACGTCGTCTACGGCTGCGCCAACCAGGCCGGCGAGGACAACCGCAACGTCGCGCGCATGTCCTCCCTGCTCGCCGGCCTGCCGATCAACGTGCCGGGCACCACCGTCAACCGCCTGTGCGGCTCGGGCATGGACGCCATCGGCAGCGCCGCCCGCGCGCTGCGCTGCGGCGAAGCCCAGCTGATGATCGCCGGCGGCGTGGAATCCATGTCGCGCGCGCCCTTCGTGATGGGCAAGGCCGACAGCGCCTTCTCCCGCCAGGCGGAGATCTTCGACACCACCATCGGCTGGCGCTTCGTCAACGCCCTGATGAAGAAGGAATTCGGCATCGACTCGATGCCGGAGACCGCCGAGAACGTCGCCGCGCAGTTCAACGTCTCGCGCGCCGACCAGGACGCCTTCGCCCTGCGCAGCCAGCAGAAGACCGGCGCCGCCATGGCCCGCGGGCGCTTCGCCCGCGAGATCGTCCCGGTGGAGATCGCCCAGCGCAAGGGTCCGGCCAAGGTGGTCGACCAGGACGAGCACCCGCGTCCGGACACCACCCTGGAGCAGCTGGCCAAGCTCGGCACGCCGTTCCGCGACGGCGGCAGCGTCACCGCCGGCAATGCCTCGGGCGTCAACGACGGCGCCTGCGCGCTGCTGCTGGCCAGCCCGGAAGCCGCCAAGCGCTACGGCCTCAAGGCCCGCGGCCGGGTGGTGGCGATGGCCAGCGCCGGCTGCGAGCCGCGCATCATGGGCATCGGCCCGGTGCCGGCGACCCGCAAGGTGCTGGAGCTGGCGGGCCTCAGCCTCGCCGACATGGACGTGATCGAGCTCAACGAGGCGTTCGCCGCCCAGGGCCTGGCCGTGCTGCGCGAGCTGGGCATCGCCGACGACGACGCGCGCGTGAATCCCAACGGCGGCGCCATCGCCCTCGGCCACCCGCTGGGCATGAGCGGCGCACGCCTGGTCACCACCGCGCTCAACGAGCTGGAGGAACGCCAGGGCCGCTATGCTCTTTGCACCATGTGCATCGGCGTCGGCCAGGGCATCGCCATGATCATCGAACGCCTGTAATTCCCGCCCCGGCGCGCCGCCCGCGCGCCGGGGCCAGCAAGACAAATACAACGGGCGGCACAGACCGCCCGCGGCTCCCGACAAGAACAAAGAGAGATGCCATGAACGCCATGCACAACGCCTCTGCGCACACCGCCCTCATCGATCCGATGGAAACCGCCAGCCTCGATCACCTGCGCGCCCACCAGCTCGAGCGCCTGCGCTGGTCCCTGCAGCACGCCTACGACAACGTGCCGGTGTACCGCAAGAAGTTCGAGGCACTCGGCGTGCACCCGAGCGACCTGAAGTCGCTGGCCGACATCGCCAAGTTCCCCTTCACCACCAAGAGCGACCTGCGCGACAGCTACCCGTTCGGCATGTTCGCCGTGCCGATGGAGCGCGTCTCGCGCGTGCATGCCTCCAGCGGCACCACCGGCCAGCCCACCGTGGTCGGCTACACCGCCAACGACATCGACACCTGGGCCAACCTGGTGGCGCGCTCGATCCGCGCCGCCGGCGGCCGCCCCGGGGATCGCGTGCACGTCGCCTACGGCTACGGCCTGTTCACCGGCGGCCTGGGCGCCCACTACGGCGCCGAACGCCTGGGCTGCACGGTGATCCCGATGTCCGGCGGCCAGACCGAGAAGCAGGTCCAGCTGATCAAGGACTTCCAGCCCGACATCATCATGGTCACCCCCTCGTACATGCTGAACATCGCCGACGAGCTGGAGCGCCAGGGCATCAACCCGCACAAGCTGGCGCTGCGCCTGGGCATCTTCGGCGCCGAGCCGTGGACCGGCCAGCTGCGCGGCGAGCTGGAGAGCCGCCTGGGCATCCAGGCCATGGACATCTACGGCCTCTCCGAGGTGATGGGCCCGGGCGTGGCCATGGAGTGCGCCGACTGCAAGGACGGCCCGACCATCTGGGAAGACCACTTCTTCCCCGAGATCATCGACCCCGTGACCGGCGAGGTACTGCCGGACGGCCAGATGGGCGAGCTGGTGTTCACCTCGCTGTCCAAGGAAGCGCTGCCGATCATCCGCTACCGTACCCGCGACCTGACCCGCCTGCTGCCGGGCACCACCCGCGCCATGCGCCGCATCGACAAGATCACCGGGCGCAGCGACGACATGCTGATCATCCGCGGGGTCAACGTGTTCCCCACGCAGATCGAGGAGCAGGTATTGAAAGTCAAACAGCTTTCCGCGCAATACGAGCTGCATGTGTATCGCAATGGCAACCTCGACGGCATGGACGTGCACGTCGAGCTCAAGCCGGAGTTCGGCCACCTGGAGGACACCGAACTCAACGCGGTGAGCCGCGAGTTGGCGCACCACATCAAGAGCAGCGTCGGCATCAGCACGCGCATCCAGATCAAGCCGGCGTTCAGCCTCAAGCGCTCGGAAGGCAAGGCCTGCCACGTCTACGACACGCGCAAGGCCGGCTAAGCGCGGTACTCCTTCGGGCCCCGCTTCGGCGGGGCTTTTTTATGCCCGCACAGCGCCAGCACGGCCCTGATCGTACCCACGCTCCGCGTGGGCACGCCGCCACGGGCGCTCCTGCGCCCCGGGACGCGGAGCGTCCCGCCTCGGGCTCCCACGCCGGAGCGTGGGAGCCATCGTCGCTTCGGAAGGCCGGCCTGCGCCGTGGTGCGTAGGGTGGGTTAGGCCGCAGGCCGTAACCCACCAACCGGCCGCCAGGCCGGCCCATCGCGATGCCTGGCGGCATCGTTGGTGGGTTACGCCGCGTGGCGGCTAACCCACCCTACGCCCCCTGGGCAACGCCTCGCTCGCGCTGAGCGTGCCCATGCAGCGGGCCGGGCAATGGGTTACGCCGCCTACGCACCAATCCAACCAGTACGTAGGGTGGGTTAGGCCGCAGGCCGTAACCCACCAACCGGCCACCAGGCCGGCCCATCGCGATGCCTGGCGGCATCGTTGGCGGGTTACGCCGCGGGGCGGCTAACCCACCCTACGTCTCTGCGCAACGCTTTGCTCGCGCTGAGCGTACCCACGCAGCGGGCCGGGCAATGGGTTACGCCGCCTACGCACCAATCCGACCGGCGGGAAGCATATCGCCGCGCGCCCGGAACAGCCGCGTCCGGCCTTGCCATGGGGAGCCCGACCGCCTCCCCGGGCGCCGCCCAGAAAGGCTCTGGAATAGGCCTTTCAGGCGAGCGCACCGGCCCGCCGCAAACGTCACGCGAGTCACGCTGCGCATCGCTCTGAAAACCGTTTCACTCATCGCCAAACGATACAAAGCGACACTGAAAGGATTTTCTTGCATGTGATTTATGTATCATATAAAAATACAGAAAGCCCAGGCGCTGCCCTGCCTGCAACCACGGCCGGAGAAAACAAGAAAATGTACGCACAACTCGTCGAAACCGGAGTCAAGCGCGTCAAGAGCCTCGAGGAGATGTCTCCCGAGGAACGCGCCTTCCAGGAACGCATCGATGCCGAGATCAAGATCGAGCCGAAGAACTGGATGCCGGACGCCTATCGGCAGACCCTGATCCGCCAGATCTCCCAGCACGCCCACTCGGAAATCGTCGGCATGCTGCCCGAGGGCAACTGGGTCACCCGCGCGCCGACCCTGAAGCGCAAGCTGCAGCTGATGGCCAAGATCCAGGACGAAGCCGGCCACGGCATGTACCTGTACAGCGCCATGGAGACCCTCGGCGCCGACCGCGACGAGGAGATCGACAAGCTCCACGCCGGCAAGGCCAAGTACTCGAGCATCTTCAACTACCCGACCCTGAACTGGGCCGACATGGGTGCGGTGGGCTGGCTGGTCGACGGCGCCGCCATCGTCAACCAGGTGGTGCTGCAGCGCACCAGCTACGGTCCCTACTCGCGCGCGATGATCCGCATCTGCAAGGAAGAGAGCTTCCACCAGCGCCAGGGCTACGAAATCCTCCTGACCATGATGCGTCACGGCAACCAGGCCCAGAAGGACATGGTTCAGGACGCCATCAACCGCCTGTGGTGGCCGTCGCTGATGATGTTCGGCCCGAGCGACGCCGACTCGCCCAACAGCGCGCAGTCGATGTCCTGGAAGATCAAGCGCATGAGCAACGACGACCTGCGTCAGCGCTTCATCGACCAGACCGTGCCGCAACTGGAATTCCTCGGCTGCACCGCTCCCGACCCGGACCTCAAGTGGAACGAGGAGCGCGGCCACTACGACTTCGGCCAGATCAACTGGCAGGAGTTCTACGACGTGCTCAAGGGCAACGGCCCGTGCAACCGCGAACGCATCGCCACCCGCCGCAAGGCGCTCGACGATGGCAAGTGGGTCCGCGAAGCCGCCGTCGCCCACGCCGCCAAACGCCAACAAAAACAAAACGCTGCCTGATCGGCGCCTGAACCGGAGAACCCTGTCATGTCCGAATGGATCCTTTTCGAAGTTTTCGTCCGCTCCAAGCACGGCCTGAACCACAAGCACGTCGGCAGCGTGCACGCCGCCGACGCCAACATGGCCCTGGAAAGCGCCCGTGACCTGTACACCCGCCGCAACGAAGGCGTGAGCATCTGGGTCGTGCCCTCGGCGCAGATCACCGCCACCGCCGGCGACGAGAAAGAGCCGTTCTTCGACCCGTCGCAGGACAAGGTCTACCGTCACGCCAGCTTCTACGAGCTGCCCGACGAAGTCGGTCACATGTGAGGAAGCCGGTCATGACTGACAACAAGAACGATCTGATCGAATACCTGCTGCGCCTTGCCGACAACGCCATGATCAATGGCCAGCGTCTGTGCGAGTGGTGCGGCCATGCCCCGGCCCTGGAAGAGGAAATGGCGTTGATGAACGTCGCCCTCGACCTGGTCGGCCAGGCCCGCAACTGGTACGAGTACGCCGCCGAGCTGCTGGCCGACGGTCGCGACGCCGACCGCCTGGCCTTCACCCGCGACGAGCGCGACTTCCGCAACACCCTCTTGGTCGAGCAGCCCAACGGCGACTACGCGGTGACCACCGCCAAGCTGTTCCTGTTCGACGCCTGGCACCTGCACACCCTGCAGGCGCTGACCGCCTCCAAGGATGAGCGCATCGCCGCCATCGCCGCCAAGGGCGTCAAGGAAGCGACCTACCACCTGCGCCGCTCCGGCGAGTGGGTCGAGCGCCTGGGCGACGGCACCGAGGAAAGCCGCCAGCGCATGCTCGCCGCGATCGACGAGCTGTGGCGCTTCACCGGCGACCTGCTGGCCGGCGACGCCATCCAGCAGCGCCTGGCCGAGGCCGGCATCGCCGCCGACGCCGCAGCTGTCGCTGCCGCCTGGCAGGCGACCGTCGAGCAGGTGTTCGGCGCCACCAACCTGCCGGTTCCGCAGCCCTCCAGCTACTTCTACCTGGACGGCAAGAAGGGCCTGCACACCGAGCACCTGGGCATCCTGCTGGCGGAGATGCAGTTCCTGCAGCGCGCCTACCCCGGCGCGACCTGGTAAGCCCGGTCCGTAACCGACGATCCGCGGAGGAGCCATGAGCAACGCATCCGAGCTCGACGCCCTGTTCGGCGGCAGTCCCGTCGCCGGCATGGGCAACAGCGATCGGTCCGCCGGACTGATCGCCTCCGACGGCGGCGCGCGCGTGGCGGACGAATCCGACCTGCCGCGCGCCTGGCAGGTGCTGGAGCAGGTGATGGACCCGGAAGTGCCGGTGGTCAGCGTGGTCGACCTCGGCATCATCCGCGAGGTCAGCTGGGCCGATGGCCACCTGCAGGTGGCCGTCACCCCGACCTACTCCGGCTGCCCGGCCACCGAGCTGATCGAGACCGAGGTGAGCCGCGCGCTGGAACGCGCCGGCTTCCGCGCCCCGCGCCTGGAGCGCCGCCTGGCGCCGGCCTGGACCACCGACTGGATCAGCGAGCAGGGCCGCGAGCGCCTGCGCGTGTACGGCATCGCCCCGCCGGCCGGCAGCACCAGCAAGCGCAGCCTGCTGGGCGAGAAGGACGAGATCTGCTGCCCGCACTGCGGCAGCCACGAGACCGAAGTGGTCAGCCAGTTCGGCTCCACCGCCTGCAAGGCCCTGTACCGCTGCCGCTCCTGCCTGGAGCCCTTCGACTATTTCAAGTGCATCTGAACGGCTCGCCCACCGCCGCGACGCGAGCCTGGAGAACAACAAGATGAGCAAGTTCCACACGCTGACCATTCGTGAAGTACGCCCGGAAACCCGCGACACGGTATCGGTGGCCTTCACCGTGCCCGCCGAGCTCAAGGACAGCTTCCACTACACCCAGGGCCAGCACCTGGTGATGCGCACCCAGATGGACGGCGAGGAAGTGCGCCGCACCTACTCGATCTGCAGCGCGGTGAGCGAGGACGACCTGCGCGTGGCGATCAAGCGCGTGGACGGCGGCCTGTTCTCCAACTACGCCAACGAGCAGCTCAAGGCCGGCGATACCCTGGAAGTGATGCCGCCGGCCGGCCACTTCTCCATCCCGCTCAATCCGGCCCGCGCCGGCAACTACCTGGCGGTGGCCGCCGGCAGCGGCATCACGCCGATCATGTCGATCGTCAAGACCACCCTGGAAACCGAGCCGGACAGCCGCTTCACGCTGATCTTCGGCAACCGCGCCAGCAGCACCACCATCTTCCGCGAGCAGCTCGAGGACCTGAAGAACCAGTACCTCGACCGCCTCAACCTGATCTTCGTGTTCAGCCGCGAGCAGCAGGACATCGACCTGTACAACGGCCGCATCGACGCCGCCAAGTGCGACGCGCTGTTCTCCCGCTGGGTCGACGTGCCGAACCTCGACGCCGCCTTCATCTGCGGCCCGGTGGAGATGACCGAGTGCGTGCGCGACGCCCTGCGCCGCCACGACCTGATCAACGAGCGCATCCACTTCGAGCTGTTCACCGCCGGCACCCCGGGCGAGGTCGCGCAGAAGCGCGCCGCCCGCGAAGCCGCCGCCAAGACCTCCGGCGCGGTCAGCCACGTCACCGTGACCAGCGACGGCCGCAGCATGACCTTCGACCTGGCGCGCAACACCCAGAGCCTGCTGGACGCCGGCAACGCCCTGGGCATGGAGCTGCCCTACTCGTGCAAGGCCGGCGTGTGCTCGACCTGCAAGTGCAAGGTGGTCAAGGGCGAGGTGGAGATGGACGCCAACTTCGCGCTGGAGGACTACGAGGTGGCCGCCGGCTACGTGCTGTCCTGCCAGGCCTTCCCGGTCAGCGACGAGGTTGTGCTCGACTTCGACCAGCTCTGATCGCCCGAACCTGCGTGCATCGCGCCCCCGCCGGTAACGGCGGGGGCGCAGCAACAAGCGTGTCACTCATAAATAAAACAAAGTGAGCACAGCCATGACTCCGCAACAGATCGAACGTATCCAAAGCCTCCCGCAATACCAGGCGCTGATCCGCCAGAAAACCCGCCTCAACTGGTCGCTCACCGTGGCCATGCTGGTCGTCTACTACGGCTTCGTGCTGCTGATCGCCTTCTCCCCGGCGACCCTCGGCCAGTCGCTCGCCGGCGGCGTCACCAGCGTCGGCATGCTGATCGGCGTCGGCATCATCCTCTTCTCGCTGACTCTCACCGGCATCTACGTGCGCCGCTCCAACCAGCATCTCGATCCGCTCAACGAGCAGGTCAAGCAGGAGTGCGGCCAATGAAACGTCTCGTCACCCGCCTCGCTCCCCTCGCCCTGCTGCTGGCCAGCGCCAGCGCCCTGGCCGCCGACGGCGCCAGCCGCCCGCTGAACTGGCACGCCATCGGCATGTTCCTGCTGTTCGTATTGTTCACCTTCGGCATCACCCGCTGGGCGGCCCAGCGCACCCGCTCGACCAGCGACTTCTACACCGCCGGCGGCGGCCTGACCGCGGGCCAGAACGGCCTGGCAATCGCCGGCGACATGGTCTCGGCGGCGTCCTTCCTCGGCATCTCGGCGATGATGTTCGCCACCGGCTTCGACGGCCTGCTGTACGCCCTGGGCGTGCTCGCCGGCTGGCCGATCATCCTGTTCCTGATCGCCGAACGGCTGCGCAACCTCGGCAAGTTCACCTTCGCCGACGTGGTCGCCTACCGCCTGGGGCAGACCCCGGTGCGCATCACCGCGGCCTTCGGCACCCTGACCGTGGCGCTGATGTACCTGGTGGCACAGATGGTCGGCGCCGGCAAGCTGATCGAGCTGCTGTTCGGTATCGACTACCTGTACGCGGTGCTGCTGGTCGGCGTGCTGATGGTGTTCTACGTCACCTTCGGCGGCATGCTGGCCACCACCTGGGTGCAGATCGTCAAGGCGGTGCTGCTGCTCTCGGGCACCACCTTCATGGCCTTCATGGTGCTCAAGCACTTCGGCTTCAGCACCGAGGCGATGTTCGCCGGCGCCGCCAAGGTGCACGCCAAGGGCAGCGCGATCATGGGCCCGGGCGGGCTGCTGTCCAACCCGGTCGACGCCATTTCGCTGGGCCTGGGCATGATGTTCGGCACCGCCGGCCTGCCGCACATCCTGATGCGCTTCTTCACCGTCGCCGACGCCAAGACGGCGCGCAAGTCGGTGTTCTACGCCACCGGCCTGATCGGCTACTTCTACCTGCTGCTGATCGTGGTCGGCTTCGGCGCCATCGTCATGGTCGGCAGCGACCCGCAGTTCCGCGACGGCGCCGGCGCCATCATCGGCGGCGGCAACATGATCGCCGTGCACCTGTCGCAGGCGGTCGGCGGCAGCCTGTTCCTGGGCTTCATCTCGGCGGTGGCCTTCGCCACCATCCTCGCCGTGGTCGCGGGCCTGGCGCTGTCCGGCGCCTCGGCGGTGTCCCACGACCTGTACGCCGTGGTGCTGCGCAAGGGCCAGGCCAGCGAGCAGGAGGAGATGCGCGTGTCGCGCCTGGCCACCCTGGTGATCGGCGTGCTGGCCATTGGCCTGGGCCTGGTCTTCGAATCGCAGAACATCGCCTTCCTGTCCGGCCTGGTGCTGGCCATCGCCGCCTCGGTCAACTTCCCGGTGCTGTTCCTGTCGATGTTCTGGTCGGGCCTGACCACCCGCGGCGCGGTCGCCGGCAGCGTCATCGGCCTGGTCAGCGCGGTCGCCCTGGTGGTCCTCGGCCCGGCGGTGTGGGTCAACGTGCTGAAGAACCCCAGCGCGATCTTCCCCTACGCCAACCCGGCGCTGTTCTCCATGACCCTGGCCTTCCTCGGCGCCTGGCTGTTCTCGGTCAGCGACGCCTCGGCGCGTGCCGGCGAGGAGCGCGGCCGCTTCGCCGCCCAGTTCATCCGCGCGATGACCGGCGTGGGCGCGGCCGGCGCCAGCCAGCACTGAGCCATTCGTGCCGGCCTCCTGGCGAGGCCGGCGTTTGCATTCAAGCGCGGCCGGTTGGCCGCCCACGACACAACGACGGAGCCCCAAATGGCCAACGCGTGCACCCTGCAAAGTTTCATCGGCGGCCGCTGGACCGGCGCTGACGCCGCCCAGGCGCTGAAAAGCGCCATCGACGGCCACATCGTCGCCCACACCCACGCCGACCAGATCGACTTCGCCGAGGCGGTAGCCTTCGCCCGCCACAGCGGCGTGGCGGAGCTGATGAAGCTCGACTTCCAGACCCGCGCGCAGATCCTCAAGGCGCTCGGCAAGTACCTGATGGAGCGCAAGGAGCAACTCTACGCGATCAGCCACCACAGCGGCGCGACCCGCGTGGACAGCTGGATCGACATCGAGGGCGGCGCCGGTACCCTGTTCGCCTACGCCAGCATGGGCAGCCGCGAGCTGCCCTCCGGCAACCTGATCCACGAAGGCCCGGCCATCCCGCTGGGCAAGCAGAACCACTTCGCCGGCACCCACATCCTGGTGCCGCGCGGCGGCCTGGCCGTGCACATCAACGCCTTCAACTTCCCGATCTGGGGCATGCTGGAGAAGTTCGCGCCGACCTTCCTCGCCGGCATGCCGTGCATCGTCAAGCCGGCCACCGCCACCAGCTACGTCACCGAGGCCTGCGTGCGCCTGATGTACGAATCCGGCCTGCTGCCCGAGGGCAGCCTGCAGCTGATCGTCGGCAGCACCGGCGACCTGCTCGACCGCCTGGAAGGCCCGGACGTGGTGACCTTCACCGGCTCGGCCGACACCGCCGCCCGCCTGCGCGTACACCCCAACCTGATCCGCAACTCGATCCCCTTCAACGCCGAGGCCGACTCGCTGAACTGCGCGATCCTCGCCCCCGACGTCACTCCGGACGACGAGGAGTTCGAGCTGTTCGTCAAGGAAGTCGCCCGCGAGATGACGGTCAAGGCCGGCCAGAAGTGCACCGCGATCCGCCGCATCATCGTCCCCGAGAACCGCATCGACGCGGTCGGCGAGCGCCTGGCCGCGCGCCTGGCCAAGGTGGTGGTGGGCGATCCGAGCAAGGAAGGCGTGAAGATGGGCGCGCTGGCCTCCCACGACCAGTTCGCCGACGTCGCCAGCCGTGTCGACGCCCTGCTGACCAGCAGCGAGCTGGTGTTCCGCGGCGAAGCCCAGTTCGTCGGCGAGCAGGTCGCCGAGGGCGCGTTCTTCGCCCCGACCCTGCTCAAGAGCCGCGACCCGCACGCCGCGGGCGGCGCCCACGACATCGAGGCCTTCGGCCCGGTCAGCACCCTGATGGCCTATGGCGACCTCGACGAGGCCCTGGCCCTGGCCGCACGCGGCAAGGGCAGTCTGGTGTCCACCCTGGTCACCAAGGACCCGCGCGTCGCCGCCCAGGTGGTGCCGGCCGCCGCCGCCTGGCACGGCCGCGTGCACGTGCTGGACGCCGAGGCCGCCAAGGAGTCCACCGGCCACGGCTCGCCGCTGCCGATGCTCAAGCACGGCGGTCCCGGCCGCGCCGGCGGCGGCGAGGAGCTGGGCGGCATCCGCGCGGTCAAGCACTACCTGCAGCGCACCGCCGTGCAGGGTTCGCCGACCATGCTCAGCGCCATCACCGGCGAATACGTGCGCGGCGCCAAGGTCATCGAGACCGAGGTGCACCCGTTCCGTCGCCACTTCGAGGAGCTGCAGATCGGCGAGTCGCTGCTGACCCACCGCCGCACCGTCACCGAGGCCGACCTGGTCAACTTCGGCTGCCTGTCGGGCGACCACTTCTACATGCACTTCGACGAGATCGCCGCCAAGGAATCGCAGTTCGGCAAGCGCATCGCCCACGGCTACTTCGTGCTGTCGGCGGCCGCCGGCCTGTTCGTCTCCCCCGGCGTCGGCCCGGTGCTGGCCAACTACGGCCTCGACACCCTGCGCTTCGTCAGCCCGGTGGGCATCGGCGACACCATCCAGGCGCGCCTGACCTGCAAGCGCAAGATCGACCAGGGCAAGCAGTCCAGCCTCGGCACCCCGCAGGGCGTGGTGGCCTGGGACGTGGAAGTCACCAACCAGAACGGCGAGCTGGTGGCCAGCTACGACATCCTGACCCTGGTGGCCAAGCGCGGCTGAGCCCTTCGCAAGACTTCGCCGCGCCCCACCGGCGCGGCGTCACCCCAGGCCGGTTTGCGGCGCGGCCCAGGGCCGGCGTCCCGCCACAAGCGGGGCCCGTTCCTCGGCCCGCCCCAAGCCCCTGTTTCTGTGCTCCCGCCGGCCTCGCGCCGGCGTCTTTTTGTCCGGCTCTCACCCGGCCAGCCAGTCCAGCGCATAAGCCAGCCCCACCACCACGGCGATACCACTGGCGACCAGCACCGCGCCGGCGGCGATGTCCTTGGCCGCGCCGATTTCCGGATGCTCCTCGGGATGCACGTGGTCGCTGAGCGCCTCCAGCGCGCTGTTGACCAGCTCGGCAACCAGCACCAGACCCACCGCCAGGGTCAGCAGCGCCCACCACAGCGGCCCCGGCCGCGTCGCCAGCAGCACCAGCAGGACCAGCGCCGCGGCCAGCAGATGGATGCGGAAGCTGCCCTCGCGCCTCACCGCCAGCTGCAGGCCGTGCAGGGCGAAGCCCACGCGCTTGATGAATGGTTGTCCCTTCATGCCGCTTCTCCAGCCCCCCCCTGAATGCAGGGTAGCCAACCGGCTCGCGCCTGCGCGGCCCGGGCAGCGATGGCCGTGTGGCTGCCGCGTCCCCGCGCAGGCGCCCATCGCCGCGGCGCGGCAAACGAAAAGGCCCGCGTCTCGCGACCCCGGCCTTGGCGACGGACTGACCGCCTCAGTTGAACATGTCGTTGAGCACGTTGTTGATCAGGCCGCTGGAGATCGACACCTGCACCAGGTCGGTGCCCACCCGCAGCCACTCGTAGCCCTCGTAGTGGGGCAACCGGCTGACCAGCCGGCTGTCCAGGTGCTTCTTGGCGATCCCCGGCGGCAGCGGCTTGCCGCGCTGCAGGTTCTTGCGGATGCCCGGCGGCAGCGCCGGCTCCGGCCCCCAGTAGCTGCGGCTGTCGCCGATGGTCACGCGGATGCGGTCGTGGTCGACCGCGAAGTCGCCGCGACCGTCATGGTAGGACTGCCCGCCACTCGGCTTGCCGGCGGATGGCGGCTTCTGCCCCTGCGGGGCGCCCTTCTGGCCCTGGCCACCCTTGCCCTCGTGCGCCTGCTGCGGGTGACCATCCTTGTCCTTCGGCTCGGCCAGCAGGGCCGGGGAACCGGCCGCCAGAACCAGGCCGGTGAACAGCACAATGGCGGATCGCGACTTGAACATATCCTTGCTCTCTCCGGAAAAGGGATCGTCCCTGCCCATTCGACCGCCCGCCGGCGCAAGGTTCCGGGCACCGGGGCGCAGAGCGGCCGGCAGGGCACGGCCGCCCTGCGCCCAGCATAGCCTGCGCCCCGCCGGCGCGGGCGAGGCGCGCGCCACTCGGCAAGGCCGCGCCATCGCCGGCCGACGCCGGCTGTGGTGCAAACCCCGGCAGGCCGTGCCACAAGGTGCACAGGCGCTATTGCAGGCCCGTCCGAACCCACCTAGATTCAATTGATCCCGGTCCATCAGCCAGCTCATGTCCCTGACCATGCCGCGTACCAGCCCGCCCAATTTCGCCGCCACCCTGCGGCCCCGGGCGGGGTTCGTCGCCGCGTGGCTCAATCCCTGTCTCAACGCGATTCTCGCCTTCTGGGCGCTCTGGCACTGCCGCCACGCCCGGCCTCCCGCTTCCCGTCGCCGCTTTATCGCCGATCACTGACGCCGCCACGCGCGGCACATCGATGAATGCCTCCACCCGCCCGGCGGGAGGACCCCATGCGCCCCGGCGCAGACGAGAACGACCATGCACTTCGCCCACGAACAGGAAGCCCAGGATTTCCTGGCCAGCAACCCCGACATCGACCTCTTCGAGCTGTTCATCCTCGACGCCAACGGCGTGCCGCGCGGCAAGCTGCTGCACCGCGAGGAGCTGCTCGCCGTGTACCGCAGCGGCCGCCCGCTGCCCAGCACCATCCTCGGCCTCAGCCTGGCCGGCGAGGACGTGGAGGACAGCGGCCTGGTCTGGGACGTCGGCGACGTCGACTGCCGCGCCTACCCGCTGGCCGGCAGCCTGGTGCGCCTGCCCTGGCGCAAGCTGCCGACCGGCGCGCTGCAGGTCAGCATGCATCCGCAGGAAGGCCTGCCGGCCAGCGTCGCCGACCCGCGCCACCTGCTGATCCGCACCATCGACCGCCTAGTCGCCGACGGCCTGCACCCGGTGATGGCCTGCGAACTGGAGTTCTACCTGCTCGACGAACGCCCCGACGCCCATGGCCGCCCGCAACCGGCGCTGGACACCGACGGCGGCCGGCCGATCCAGACCCAGGTCTACGGCCTGCGCGAGCTGGAGCAGATCGAGCCGTTCCTCGCCGACCTCTACGCCGCCTGCAAGGCGCAGGGCATCCCGGCGCGCACGGCGATCTCCGAGTACGCCCCCGGCCAGGTGGAGATCACCCTGGAGCACGGCCCGGCGCTGGAGGCCATGGACCAGGCGGTGCGCTACAAGCGCCTGGTCAAGGGCGTCGCCCACGCCCACGGCATGCGCGCCTGCTTCATGGCCAAACCGTTCGCCGAAATCGCCGGCACCGGCCTGCACATGCACGTCAGCCTGGCCGACGCCGCCGGCAACAACCTGTTCGCCGCCGAGGACGCCGCCGGCACCCCGCTGCTGCGCCAGGCGGTCGGCGGCATGCTCGCCAGCCTGCTCGACTCGCTGCTGCTGTTCTGTCCCAACGCCAACTCCTACCGGCGCTTCCAGGCCCACAGCTACGCGCCGCTGGCGTTGAACTGGGGCGTCGACAATCGCACCGTCAGCCTGCGCGTGCCAGGCGGCCCGGCCTACACCCGGCACGTCGAGCACCGCATCAGCGGCGCCGACGCCAATCCCTACCTGGCCGCCGCGGCGATCCTCGCCGGCGTGCACCGCGGCATCCGCGACCGGCTCGACCCGGGCGCGCCGGTGGAAGGCAACGGCTACGCCCAGGCCAAGACCCTGCTGCCCACCGACTGGCTCAGCGCACTGAACGCACTGGAGCGCTCCGAGTGGACGCGCGATGCCTTCGGCGCCGAGTTCCTGCGCGTTTATCTCGCGGTCAAGCGCGCCGAGTACCGCCAGTTCATGAGCGAGGTCGGCGAGCAGGACTGGCGCTGGTACCTGAACCAGGCCTGAGCCGCCAGCGCCGCGCCAGGAACAGGCGCAACGAACGTCATCATCCCGCCCGTGCTGGCCGCCGTGGAGCGCACCCCCAACCTGCTCCCGCGCGGCCATCCAGCGGGAAGCCGACTCCCCCTGCGTTCAGGGCGGTGGGTGCTGGAAAAGCTACGCTGAAGCCCACGGCAACGACTTGAACAAGAGGCCCTCATGTCCATCCAGCAGATCGTCGACTTCGCCCAGACCAGCACCCCGACCGAGCGCTACAGCCCGGCCGCGGAGAAGGTGCTCGCCGGCAATCCCGAGCAGAGCGTGCGCAACCACTACGCCAGCCCCTGCGGCCAGTTCAACGCCGGCGTCTGGGAGGGCGCGGTCGGCCAGTGGAAGATCGAGTACACCGAGCACGAGTACTGCGAGATCCTCCAGGGCGTCTCGGTGCTGCGCGACCGGGACGGCAACGCCCGGACCGTGCGCGTCGGCGACCGCTTCGTGATCCCGGCCGGCTTCGTCGGCACCTGGGAAGTGCTGGAGCCGTGCCGCAAGGTGTACGTGATCTTCGAGCAGGCCAGGGGCTGAGCCTGTCCGCAAGCGACTCGCCCGTGATCGCGGCGGGAGGAGCCGGCGACCTCTCCACCGCCCCCTTCGACCGTCCCCCTCGCCGTCAGCCGGCGAGTCATGCCGTGCGACGGTGCGCCCCGAGCGCGCCGCTCGGCGGCGCCGAGCATTCTGGCAACGACCGCCACGAGTCGCTGCGCGCCTTCGGCAGGGGCCGGGCATACCGAGCCGAAAGCCGCCTGGATTAAGCTGCCCGCGGCGTCGGGACCCGCCTCCAGGGGCGGGGCCGCCGCCCTCCGCGCGCCCTTCAATCTTCCCCGAGAGAGTCCCACATGCCCATCCAGCAGATCGTCGATTTCGCCCAGGCCAGCACCCCTGCCGAGCACTACAGCCCGGAGCCAGAAACCCTGGTCGCCGGCAACCCCGAGCAGAGCCTGCGCAATCACTACTCCAGCCCGTGCGAAAAGTTCAGCGCCGGCGTCTGGGAGAGCGCGGTCGGCCAGTGGCAGGTCGACTACACCGAGCACGAATACATCGAGATCCTGCAGGGCGTCCTGGTGCTCCGCGACGAGGAAGGCAACGCCAAGACCGTAAGCGCCGGCGACCGCCTGGTGGTCCCGGCCGGCTTCAAGGGCACCCTGGAGGTGCTGGAGCCGGTGCGCAAGGTGTACGTGGTCTTCGAGACTGCCGCAGCCTGAGCCTGACCCCAGTCTCGCGAACGCCCCGCTCCCGGCCTCCGGAAGCGGGGCGTTCGCGTTGGCGAGCGGGAAAGGGCGCCGGTGCGGCGGCAGGCTTGACGCAACGACCCGCCGCACAAGGCAAAACGCCGCGTCCCCGAAGGGATGCGGCGTTGCCGATGGTCAGGGCGGACGGCAGTCCGCCCGTTTGCGGGACTCAGCCGTTGCTCGGGAAAGCGAACTGCGCCGCTTCGTGCGTGGCGCGCTGCGGCCAGCGCTGGGTGATGGCCTTGCGGCGGGTGTAGAAGCGCACGCCGTCCGGGCCGTAGGCGTGCAGGTCGCCGAACAGCGAGCGCTTCCAGCCGCCGAAGCTGTGGTAGGCCACCGGCACCGGCAGCGGCACGTTGACGCCGACCATGCCCACTTCGATCTCGTCGCAGAAGAGGCGCGCCGCCTCGCCGTCGCGGGTGAAGATGCAGGTGCCGTTGCCGTACTCGTGGTCGTTGATCAGCGCCATGGCCTCCTCCAGGCTGTTCACCCGCACCACGCACAGCACCGGGCCGAAGATCTCTTCCTGGTAGATGCGCATGTCCGCGGTGACGCGGTCGAACAGGGTGCCGCCGACGAAGTAGCCGTCCTCGTGCCCGGCCACGCGGAAGCCGCGCCCGTCCACCACCAGCTCGGCGCCGGCGGCCACTCCGTCGTCGATATAGCCGACCACCCGGTCGCGCGCGGCGGCGGTGACCAGCGGGCCCATGTCCAGGCCGCAGCTGGTGCCGGCACCGATCTTCAGGCTCTTGATCTGCGGCACCAGCTTGTCGATCAGCGCATCGGCGACCTGGTCGCCCACGCACACCGCCACCGAGATGGCCATGCAGCGCTCACCGCAGGAGCCGTAGGCGGCGCCCATCAGCGCGCTGACCGCGTTGTCCAGATCCGCGTCGGGCATCAGCACGGCATGGTTCTTCGCCCCGCCCAGGGCCTGCACGCGCTTGCCGCGCTTGCAGCCCTCGGCGTAGATGTACTCGGCGATCGGGGTGGAGCCGACAAAGCTCAGCGCTTTCACTTCCGGCGCCTCGATCAGCGCGTCCACTGCTTCCTTGTCGCCGTGCACCACGTTGAGCACCCCGTTGGGCAGGCCGGCCTGGTGCAGCAGCTCGGCGATGAACAGGGTCGAGCTGGGATCGCGCTCGGAGGGTTTGAGGATGAAGCAGTTGCCGCAGACGATGGCCAGCGGATACATCCACAGCGGCACCATGGCCGGGAAGTTGAACGGAGTGATGCCGGCGACCACGCCCAGCGGCTGGAAGTCGCTCCAGGCGTCGATGTTCGGGCCGACGTTGCGGTTGTACTCGCCCTTGAGGATTTCCGGGGCGGCGCAGGCGAACTCGACGTTCTCGATGCCGCGCCTGAGCTCGCCGGCGGCGTCCTCGAGGGTCTTGCCGTGCTCGGCGCTGATCAGCGCCGCGATCTCGGCCTCGTGCTGCTCGAGCAGCTGCTTGAAGCGGAACATCACCTGGGCGCGCTTGACCGGCGGGGTGTTGCGCCAGGCCGGGAAGGCGGCCCTGGCCGCGTCGATAGCGAGCTGCACGGTGGCGCGGTCGGCGAGGGCGACCTGGCCGCTGACGCTGCCGGTGGACGGGTTGAATACGTCCGCGCTGCGGCCCTGGCTGGCGGTGCGTACGCCGTCGATCAGATGGGGGATGAGGCTCATTTTATTTTCCTTGGCTCGACAAGCCCCGCCGCCGGGGGCGGGGCTAAAGGGATTGGGGGTGGCGGGATCGCCAGCGATCAGGCGACGCCGTTGAGGGCCTGGCCGACCGCATCGAACAGGCGGTCCAGCTCTTCGGGCTTGGCGTTGAAGGTCGGGCCGAACTGCAGGGTGTCGCCGCCGAAGCGCACGTAGAAGCCGGCCTTCCACAGCGCCATGCCGGCCTCGAACGGGCGGACGATGGCGTCGCCGTCGCGCGGGGCGATCTGCAGGGCGCCGGCCAGGCCGCAGTTGCGGATGTCGACGACATGTTTGGCGCCCTTGAGGCCGTGCAACGCCTGCTCGAAGTGCGGCGCCAGCTCCGCGGCCTGCTCGACCAGGTTCTCGCGCTTGAGCAGCTCCAGGCTGGCCAGGCCCGCGGCGCAGGCCACCGGGTGCGCCGAGTAGGTGTAGCCGTGGGTGAACTCCACCGCGTACTCGGGGCTGGCCTGGTGCATGAAGGTGTCGTAGATCTCCCGGCTGGCGACCACCGCGCCCATCGGGATGGCGCCGTTGGTGATCTGCTTGGCCACGTTCATCAGGTCCGGAGTCACCCCGAAGTACTCGGCGCCGGTCCACTTGCCCATGCGGCCGAAGGCGGTGATCACCTCGTCGAAGATCAGCAGGATGTTGTGCTGATCGCAGATCTCGCGCAGGCGCTGCAGGTAGCCGGTGGGCGGCACGATGACGCCGGCCGAGCCGGACATCGGCTCGACGATCACCGCGGCGATGTTGGAGGCGTCGTGCAGCTCGATCAGCTTGAGCAGCTCGTTGGCCAGCTCCACGCCGCCGGTCTCCGCCATGCCTTTGGTGAAGGCCAGACCCGGCTGCAGGGTGTGCGGCAGGTGGTCGACGTCCATCAGCTGGCCGAACATCTTGCGGTTGCCGCCGATGCCGCCCAGGGCGGTGCCGGCGACGTTGACGCCGTGGTAGCCGCGGGCGCGGCCGATCAGCTTGGTCTTCTGCGGCTGGCCCTTGAGGCGCCAGTAGGCGCGCGCCATCTTGATCGCGGTGTCGGCGCACTCGGAGCCCGAACCGGTGAAGAACACGTGGTTCAGCTCGCCCGGGGTCAGCTCGGCGATCTGCTCGGCCAGCTGGAACGACAGCGGATGGCCGTACTGGAAGCCCGGCGAGTAATCGAGGGTGCCGAGCTGTTTGGCCACCGCCTCCTGGATCTCCTTGCGCGAGTGGCCGGCGCCGCAGGTCCACAGGCCGGACAGGCTGTCGTAGATGCGGCGGCCCTGGTCGTCGATCAGCCAGCTGCCTTCGGCGCCGACGATCAGCCGCGGGTCACGCTGGAAGTTGCGGTTGGCCGAAAACGGCATCCAGTGGGCATCCAGCTTGAGTTGCTCTGCCAGCGACATGGGCGTGCTCTCCTGCGTGCATGTGGTGTGCCGGCCCTGCCGGCGCCTGATGAGCTGGGCTCCCGGCGCAGCGGGAGCGGATGGCCCACGTTCGCACAGGATTCGCTTCGCAAAAACCCAGCAATTCGAATGCTTGGTTTACCAATCGCTAAACAATTGGAGTGGCGCGTTCCGGCCCCTCGCCCGGGGACGAGGACGGTCGAGGGCGAACCTTTGCCCGTGGCCAACCCGGGCCGCGGCGGCAAGCCTGGCTGGCGGCCCCACTTCGGGAGGCCGCCGGTGTTGCGCCGGGAGCACAGCGCCGGATTGCCCGGCGCTGTCGTCCCTTGCCGAGGCATTCAAGCGGCGGCTTGGCCCGGACCCTGGGCGCCGCCACCCTCCAGCATCCTTTGCAGCCAGGCATTGCAGGCCGACTGGATCTGGTTGAGCGTCGCCGCCTGCTCCTCGGCGTCGGCCTGGTACTGCTGGAGGATGTCGAGGCTGGAGCCCAGATAGGCGGCCAGCAGCTGCTGGGGCGACGAGACGCCGCGCAGGGCTCCGGCGAGCTGCTTGCCAGCGCCCAGGGTGGTGGTCAGGAAGCGGATGTAGCAGTCGCTCCCGCGGTCCAGGGCGGCCAGCTGGATGTCCGCCAGATCCCGATAGGCCGCGGTCAGGGCCGTGGGGTTCGTCCAGTTGTTGTCGACCGGCGTCCAGTTGATGCGCTGCATCGAAGTCACGATCTGCTGGCCGATCTGCAGGGCATCCTTGACCGGCGTGAAGGCTTCGCCCAGCTCCTGCAGGCCCTGGGCGCTTTCGCTCGCGTAGTCGCTCCAGCGCCTGAGCGCCTCGGCAAGCTTGGGATCGATCTCGGTAACTGCGGTATTGGCTGTCATGGTGTTTCCCCTTGGCAAATGAATGGCTCAGGTTCTGGGCTCGGAGAGACGGACGATCATCTTGTGGATGGCGCGCAACTGGGGGGCATTGCGGGTGAAATAGTCGGGGGTGGGATTGTTCGGCGAGGAGTAACCCCAGAAGTCCCAGCAGCCCTGGGGGTTCAGCGGCGTCGAAGTGGAAGGTTGCACCTGCGGGTAGAGGATGATCAGGTCGTTGGCCTCGGCCAGCTGGTTGTAGCCGGTCTGCGCGTAGTACTTGTCGCCGATCACCTGCGCGCCCTGCTTGCAGCCGTGCAACACCACGTGGATGCGGCAGCTGGTGCCGTTGCGGCACGCGGCGGGGACATAGGCATAGGCGGTATCGCTCATGCTGGTGTAGGGCGAGTCGAGGAACTCCGACTGGTCGAAGGCGATGATGGGGCTGCTCAACTGCTCGGCCGGCGGTTTCAGGCCCGGATAGATCTGCTTGAGGATGGTGCCGGACTGCTCGAAGTCGCAGTCGTTGATGAAGGGCGGCTTGGTCAACGGGCAGGAGGTATCGGTGCTGTTGTTGGTGAGCAGGGCGTGGCCGGCCTTGCCTTTCTCGTACTTGATCGAGGCTTCGGGCACGCCGACGGACTGGAAGAACGCCTTGGTCTGGTTCACCACCGTGGTCGTGACGGTTCTGTCACTGGCGCCGCTGTAGAGATAGATGCGGTCGTCCTTGAGGTTGCTCAGCGGGGCGATGTAGCCGTACTCGGCCAGCCAGTTGGTCTTCTCGACCAGCGCCGGCGTGTTGGGGCCGCTGCGCGCGGTCAGCGGGTTCATGCAGGTGGTCGTGGCGTTTTCCATCAGGCTGTTGCCCGCCCAGGACTTGGCGCACAAATACGGCCCGCCGGCGACGATGCCGGCGCCGACCATGATGTCCGAGAAGGCGACGTACAGCTGGGAGGTCATGAAGGCCCCCGACGACAACCCCGACACCGAGGTTTGTTGAATGGCCGCGCCGTAGGCGGGCAGCTTGCCGGCTGGCGATTGCGCGTGGGCCGGGGTGAAAGCGAGCAGGGAAAGCAATGCCAGGCCTGCCTTGAGACGAAGTCCAGGAATCCGTTTCATCATTTCTTAGCGAGAGACGCCCACCACGCGGGGCGGGGAGGGACAACATGGCAGCCTGGGGCGCCCCCTTGTGCTCGCTACCTCCGTTTGAGTGGTTTCTAAGGGGTGGAAGAGTTGCCATGGTTCGGCGAAAGCGCTCTGGAGTATGGGCGACAGGGGCGACTGTTCAAGTTTGCAAGCAAACTTTCATCCCCGCCGGTCGGGTCGAACGCGGCCCCCGCCGCTGCCGCAGATGCGCCCTGCCGGTCGCCGCCGGACACGTTCGGCGCCGGGGCTCTGCAGCGCCCGCATCCGCCCTCTCCCGCCCGCGCGGGGCCTCCCCTGTCGAGATTTGCTGCGCTCAGGTCGCGGCGACCGGGTCCTCGGCGGCTCCGGCCATCCCGCTCGCCAGTGTGCAAGCTGACTGGCGCCGGATTGCCGCCTAGGCTTTCCTGGAGCAACGTCGGCTCCTTTCGCGCCGCTGACTTCCGGCCTCTGGCAAAGGGTTCCAGCATGGGCAAGACGCCTCGCAACCCTCTCTCGCGCTGGCTCGGACGCATCGCCCCGGGGCTCGCCGCGCTGCTCGCCTACCGGCCCCGCGACCTGCCCAGCGACCTGGTCGCCGGCGTGTCGGTGGCCGCGGTAGCCCTGCCGGTCGGCGTCGCCTATGCCCAGCTCGCCGGCTTCAGCCCGGTGGTCGGTCTGTATGCCAGCATCCTGCCGCTGCTGGTCTATGCCCTGTTCGGCACCTCGCGCCAGCTGATCGTCGGCCCGGACGCCGCCACCTGCGCGCTGGTGGCCTCGGCGCTGGCGCCGCTCGCCGCCGGCGATGCCGGGCTCTATCTGTCGCTGTCGGTCGCCCTCGCCGGGCTGACCGGCGTGTTCTGCATTCTGGCGAGCTTCATCCGCCTCGGGGCGTTGGCCGACTTTCTCTCCAAACCCATCCTGGTCGGCTTCCTCAATGGGGTTTCCCTGCACATCCTCACCGGGCAACTGGGCAAGCTGGCCGGCGTGTCCATCGATGCGCCCGGAGTGCTGGGGCCGCTGGTGCAGCTGCTCGCACAGCATGCCGACTATCACTGGCCGACCCTGATGGTTGGACTGATCACCTTTGCCGTGCTGTTGATTTCGCCGCGCCTGTTGCCGCGGCTGCCGGCGGCCCTGGTGGCGCTGGTCGTCGCGACGCTCGTGGTCGCTGTCCTGGGTCTCGACCAGCACGGTGTAGCCGTCGTCGGCGCGGTGCCCGCCGGCCTGCCGGAGCTGCAGCTGCCGCACGTTCCCTTGCACCTGTTCGACGAACTGGCGGCTTCGGCGGCGGGGCTGGCGCTGGTCAGTTTCTCCAGCATGATGCTGACCGCACGCAGCTTCGCCGCCAAGAACCACTACGATATCGACGCCGACCGCGAATTCGCCGCCCTCGGCGCGGCCAACATCGCGGCAGCGCTGACCCAGAGTTTCGCCATCAGCGGTGCCGACTCACGGACAGCGATGAGCGATGCCGCCGGCGGCCGTACCCAGCTGACCGGCGTCATCGCGGCGCTGTCGATCGGCCTCGTGCTGGTGTTTCTCGCCGAACCCCTGCGCTTCGTGCCGGTCGCCGCGCTGGGCGCGGTGCTGGTCATCGCGTCGGTCTCGCTGCTGGATCTGCGTGCCCTGGTAGTGCTGTTCCGCTTCAGCCGAATCGAGTTTGCCTTCGCGATGCTGGCCACTACTGGCGTGATCTGGGTGGGCTCCATCCAGGCGATTCTGGTGGTGGTCATCCTGTCGCTGATCCGCTTCGTCAAACTCTACTCGCGGCCCCGGGTAGATGTGCTGGGCAAGGTGGAAGGCATATCGGGATTCCATCCCTTGGCCAACCATCCCGAGGCGACCACCTGGCCCGGCCTGTTGCTGCTGCGCTTCAATGCGCCGGTGGTGTTCTTCAACGCCAACTACTTCAAGCAGCAGGTGGAGCGCGCCGTCGCGCGTGCCGGCGAGGGTCTGCGCTGGCTGGTCGTGGATGCCATCCCGATCACCCAGATGGATGTGACGGGCCACTTCGTGGTCGAGGACCTGAAGACGGCTTTGCGCCAGAAGGGCGTGCAACTGGTCATCGCAGGACGGCGCCAGGAGATCGTGGAATGGCGCAAGACGCATGCGCTCGCGGCGGACGACACCCTGTACTTCCCGACCATGCGCAAGGCGGTGAAGGCGTTTCTGGCGCGGCAGGCGGATACCGCAGCCGCGGCCCCTTGATCACATCGACAGCCTCTTGACGGATGATTCCCATGCCCTGGCAAACCTTCCCCCACGAGGCCGACATCGGCGTGCGCGGCACCGGCGCCACGCTGGAGGAGGCGTTCGCCGGTGCGGCGCTGGCCTTGACCTCCGCGATCTGCGATCCGGCCACCGTCGCGCCAAGGCAGGCGGTACAGATCGACTGCGCCGCGCCCGATCCGGAGCTGCTGCTGGTCGACTGGCTGAACGCGCTGATCTACCGCATGGCCACCCGCCACCAGCTGTTTTCGCGCTTCGAGGTGCAGATCGACGGCAGCCGCCTGCACGCCACCGTCTGGGGCGAGGCGCTGGACGTGGCGCGCCACCAGCCGGCGGCGGAGGCCAAGGGAGTGTCGTTCTGCGAGTTGAAGGTGTGTCGGCAGGCCGACGGCCAGTGGCTGGCGCAGGCGGTGGTGGATGTCTGAACGGCCGGCGCGCCGTTATGCTGGGCCTTCCGCCGCCGCCCGGACGACCGCACGATGCTGAAGAAGGCCCTCGACAGGACGCGCCAGTGGGCCAGGAGCCTCAAGCGCCAGGTGATGGTGCTGTGGTTCTGCGCCCGTCACCCGGACACCCCGTGGGCGGCCAAGCTGCTCGCCCTCGCTGTGGTGGCCTACGCGCTCAGCCCCATCGACCTGATTCCCGACTTCATCCCGGTGCTCGGCTACCTGGACGACGTCATCCTGCTGCCGCTCGGCATCCTGCTGGCGCTGCGCCTGATTCCCGCGCCGGTGTTCGAGGCGTGCCGCCAGCAGGCGCAGGCCTGGGAGGCGGCCGGCGCGGCGCGGCCGCGAAGCCGGCTCGCCGCGGTGCTGATCGTCGCGCTCTGGCTGCTGCTCGGCACCTGGCTGGCGCAGCGCTACTTGTTCTGAGCCTTGCCGCCCGCGCAGCTCGGCTTATGGGTGAAGGTGCGCGAGACGTCCACCGCGCCGAGGTGCTCCAGGGTGCGGCGGCCGATCAGCACCGGGTAGAGCATGTCGCCGCGGTCGTTGAGGGAAAACTGCTCGTCGAGCAGCTGGTCGCCCAGGCACATCCGCATCATGACCACCGGACGGCGCTCGGCGCCGCCGGCGCCGCGCACCTTGATGTCGCGCTCGACGCGGCGCTCGAAGGGCATGCTCACCGCCTTGCCGGTGTCGCTGTCCTTGACCTCGACCTTGAAGCGCACCCACTTCTCGCCGTTCTTCTCGAAGCGCTCGAGCGCCTTGGCGTCCAGCGAGGAGGTCAGCGCGCCGGTGTCGAGCTTGCTCTTCACCGTGACGCCCTCGGGGAGCAGCCGGCCCTCCTCGACCCAGCCGTAGATTTCCGGCTGGCCGGCCTGCGCCGCCGGCACGGCGGCCAGCAGCGCCAGGGCGGCGGCGGCGAGCGAACCTGTCAGTCTGTACAACACGGCGAATCCTCCTGAACCGGGATGGCCGCAGTATCGCCCGGCCGAGGTGAACGATCCGTCAAGGCGCGCGCAACCGCCCGCCCCTCGCTACGCTGAAAGGATGCCGGCGGCCTGACTGCGCGCAAGGTGCGCAGGCCGCCGCCGGTCGAGCCTGCAGGCAGAATCCCGAGGGAGGGCCGCGCCCATGCCCCACACCAAGCTGCTATTTCGCAACGCCGCGCGCGAGAAGGTGCTGCGCGGCGCCACCCAACTGGCCGACGCGATCCGCGTGACCCTGGGGCCCAAGTCCAAGTCGGTGCTGATCCAGAGGAAGTGGGGCGCGCCGACGGTGTGCAACGACGGCGTGACCATCGCCAAGCTGGTCGAGTTGGAGGACGCCGAGGAGAACCTCGGCGCGCAGATGCTGCGCCAGGCCGCCGAGCGCACCGGCGAGGCGGTCGGCGACGGCACCAGCACCGCCACCGTGCTGGCCCACGCGATCCTCGCCGACGGCGTGCGCAACGTGGTCGCCGGGGCCAGCGCCATCGACCTCAAGCGCGGCCTCGACCGCGGCCTGCAGGCGGCGGTGGCGTCGCTCAAGGCGCTGTCGCGGCCGGTCAAGACGCGCAAGGAGAAGGCCCAAGTGGCGGCCATCTCGGCGCACAACGACGACCCCATCGGCGCGCTGGTGGCCGACGCCTTGGAGCGGGTCGGCGGCGAAGGGGTGATCACCGTCGAGGAATCGAAGACCACCGAGACGGTGGTCGACGTGGTCGAGGGCATGCGCTTCGATCGCGGCTACATCTCGCCCTACTTCATCACCGACGCCGAGAAGATGCAGGCGGTGCTCGACGATCCCTTCCTGCTGCTCTGCGACCACAAGATCGGCCTGCTCAAGGAGCTGGTACCGCTGCTCGAACAGATCGCCAAGAGCGGCCGGCCGCTGCTGTTCATCGCCGAGGACATCGAGGGCGAGGCGCTGGCCACCCTGATCGTCAACCAGATCCGCGGCATCCTGCGCGCGGTGGCGGTCAAGGCGCCGGGCTTCGGCGAGCGGCGCAAGGAGCTGCTCCAGGACATCGCCGTGCTCACCGCCGGCCAGGTGATCTCCAGCGAACTGGGCCTGCGCCTGGAGCAGGCCGAGCTGCGCCAGCTCGGCCACGCCAGGCGCGTGGTGGTCGACAAGGAGAGCACCACGCTGATCGGCGGCGGCGGGCGCAAGGAGGCCATCGAGGCGCGCATCGCGCAGATCCGCAAGCAGATCGAGGCGGCTTCCAGCGACTACGACCGCGAGAAGCTGCAGGAGCGCCTGGCGCGCCTCGCCGGCGGGGTCGGGGTGATCCGTGTCGGCGCGCCCACCGAGGCGGAGATGAAGACCCGCAAGGACGCCCTCGACGACGCCATCGCCGCGACCCGCGCGGCCATCGAGGAAGGCATCGTGCCCGGCGGCGGCATGGCCCTGCTGCGCGCGGTGCCGGCGCTGGCCGCGCTGGAGGAGCAGTGCGCCGGCGACGAGCGCACCGGCGTGCAGATCCTCCGTCGCGCCCTGGAGGCGCCGACCCGCACCATCGCCGAGAACTCGGCGGTGGACGCCGGCGTGGTGGTCGCGCGCATCCTCGCCGAGAACGGCCCGGTGGGCTTCGACGCGGCGACCAACCAGTACGTCGACCTGTACGCGGCCGGCATCGTCGACCCCACCAAGGTGGTGCGTATCGCCCTGGAGAACGCGGTGTCGGTGGCCAGCGTGCTGCTGCTCACCGAGGCGACCCTGACCGAGGTGCCCGGCCAGGACGAGCACGAAGCGCCGCCGCCGCTGCCGGGCATGGAGTGAGGCGCCGCGGCGCGCCCGGCGGGCGGATGACCGGCCCACCCGCGCCTCCGCCAGGGGCCTATAGTGGCTCGACGACATCCCCGCCAGGGAGGGTGCCACTGCACCGGCCGCCCAGCGCGGACCGGCAGGAGGCTCCATGAACCTTTCGCAACTCCATCAGCGCGGTCCCTTCGAATGGGAAATGCCCCGCCACGGCGCCATGCGCGTGCCGGGGGTGATCTTCGCCTCGCGCGAGCTGGTCGAGGCGATGGACGCCAAGGTCGGCGAACAGCTGGCCAACGTCGCCGCCCTGCCCGGCATCGTCGACGCCGCCTACGCGATGCCCGATGCCCACTGGGGCTACGGCTTCCCGATCGGCGGGGTGGCCGCCCTCGATCCCGAGGAGGGCGGCGTGGTGTCCGCCGGCGGCGTCGGCTTCGACATCTCCTGCGGCGTGCGCAACCTGCATACCGGCCTCACGCTGGACGAGGTCGAGAGGGTCAAGGAGCGCCTGGCCGACGTGCTGTACCGGCGCATTCCCGCAGGCCTGGGCAGCACCGGCGCGTTCCACCTCGGCGGCGCCGAGATCGGCGCCATGCTGCGCGGCGGCGCCAAGTGGGCGGTCGAGCAGGGCTTCGGCACGCCGGCGGATCTCGCCCGCATCGAGGAGCACGGCTGCATGGCCGGCGCCGTGCCGGCCGAGGTGTCCGCCGAGGCCAAGCACCGCCAGCGCAACGAGATGGGCACCCTCGGCTCGGGCAACCACTACCTGGAGGTGCAGGTGGTCGACGCGCTGTTCGACGCAAAGGCGGCGCAGGCCTACGGCCTGGCGGAGGGCGACGTGCTGGTCACCCTGCACTGCGGCTCGCGCGGCATGGGCCACCAGATCGGCACCGATTTCCTGCGCGAGATGGTGATCGCCGCGCCGCGCGCCGGCATTGCCCTCAGCGACCGCGAGCTGGCCTGCGCGCCGCTCGATTCTGACTTGGGGCAGAGCTACCTGGGCGCCATGCGCGCGGCGATCAACTGCGCGCTGGCCAACCGGCAGATCCTCACCCAGCTGGCCCGCGATGCGTTCGCCGAGCTGTTCCCCGGTATCCGCATGCCGCTGCTGTACGACGTGTCGCACAACACCTGCAAGGAGGAACAGCACTTCATCGCCGGCGAGCGGCGCCGGCTGTTCGTGCATCGCAAGGGCGCCACCCGCGCCTTCGGCCCCGGCCATCCGGAGCTGCCGGAGGAGTACCGCGCAGTCGGCCAGCCGGTGCTGATCGGCGGCAGCATGGGCACCACCTCCTGGGTGCTGGCCGGCGGCGGCGGCCCAGAGCACGCCTTCGCCTCGGCCTGCCACGGCGCCGGCCGGGCGATGAGCCGCCACGAGGCGCTGCAGCGCTGGCAGGGCCGCAGCGTGGTCGAGGAGCTGGCGCGGCGCGGCATCCTGATCCGCAGCCCGAGCCTGCGCGGCGTCGCCGAGGAGGCGCCGCTGGCCTACAAGGACGTCGACGCGGTGGTCGAGGCCGCCGAGCAGGCGGGCCTGGCGCGGCGCGTGGCGCAGCTGCGGCCGCTGGTCTGCGTCAAGGGCTGAACGGCTCCCGCCCCTCGGCCGTCACTCGATACGCACCGGCCGCGGCGCGGACGCGACGGTGACGGGCGCCAGCGCCGCGGCCGCCAGCTCGCCGCGCGCCTGGCGCACCACCGCCACGCCCGCGGACAGGGCCAGGGCGGCCATGATCAGCGCGACCAGCACGTCCGGCAGGCCGCTGCCGGTGCCGAACACCCCGGCGGCGGCGAGCAGCACCGCGAGGTTGCCGATGGCGTCGTTGCGGCTGCACAGCCACACCGAGCGCATGTTGGCGTCGCCGTCGCGGAAGGCGTAGAGCAGCAGGGCGACGCCGGCGTTGGCGAACAGCGCCAGCAGGCCCACCGCGCCCATGGTGAAGGGCTCGGGCGGGCTGCCGGCGTAGGCGCTCCAGAGCGCCCGGCCCAGCACGAACAGGCCGAAGGCGGCCATGGTCAGGCCCTTGACCAGCGCCGCCCGCGCCCGCCAGACCAGCCCCATGGCCAGCACCGCCAGCGAGATCGCGTAGTTGGCGGCGTCGCCGGCGAAGTCCACGGCATCGGCCAGCAGCGACACCGAACCGGCCTGCATACCGGCGACGATCTCGACGGCGAACATCGCCGCGTTGACGATCAAGGCCAGCCACAAGGCGCGCCGAAAACGCGGGCTGACCGCGCGGGTGTCGGGGGTGCAGCCGCTGCAGCAACCGGCCATGGGTTTTCTCCTTGCAGGGGGTTTTCCGCCATTGCACACCCTGTAGTCACTCCAGGGTCAAGCGGCGTAACCTGCGACGACTGGCCAATTCGGGAGAACGCGCATGCGCATCGGCGAACTGGGGCGGGCGCTCGGCGTCGACGTCGAAACCATCCGCTACTACGAGAAGAGCGGCCTGCTGCCCGCCCCGGCGCGCAGCGGCAACGGCTATCGCACCTACGGGCCCGAGCACCTCGAGCGCCTGGCGTTCATCCGCCATTGCCGCGCCCTCGACATTCCGCTGGCGGACGTGAAGCGCCTGCTGGAATTCGTCGCCCGGCCGGACGCCGACTGCAGCGACATCGACCGGCTGATCGACGCGCATCTGGCCCGGGTACGCGCGCGTCTGGACAGCCTGCACACCCTGGAGCGGCAACTGACCGCCCTGCGCGGCCGCTGCGGCGCCAGCCACCGCGCGGGCGAATGCGGCATCCTCGGCGATCTGGTCGCCGCCGCGCACGGCGAGCCCTGCGCCTGCGCGCAGCCCGCCGCGGCCGAGTGACGCCAGGCCCACTTCAGTCATCCCGATAAAGCCGTCAACCGGGCCGCGGATATATATACGGGGCGCCAATCATTGCCCGAAAAGATTGATTGGAATGCGACGTAAATATTTATTTATCCGCGCTTGATCGCATAAAGATCACAACTTGCAAATCTTTGATTAAAAAGCATTTTTACGTGGTTTTTATATAAAAACCGCGTGGCATGGCCGTTGCAATTCTCCTCCTGCCCAATCCTCTTAATCCGGCTCGGAGAATCCACCATGGCCTACAAGATCGTCGCCTCCCAATGCACCGCCTGCGCCGCCTGCGAATCCGACTGCCCGAACGACGCCATCTATGAAAAGGGCGGCGTGTTCGCCATCCATGCCGACAAGTGCACCGAGTGCATCGGCCACCACGACGACGCCCAGTGCGTACTCAACTGCCCGGCCGATTGCATCGTCATCGACAAGAACGTGCCGCGCTACCAGGCCGTTTGAGCCCCCACCCTCTCGGAGCATCCGACATGCATAGCGTCGTCTGCATCAAGCAGGTCCCGGACTCGGCCCAGATCCGCGTGCACCCGGTGACCAACACCATCATGCGCCAGGGGGTGCCGGCCATCGTCAACCCCTACGACCTGTTCGCCCTGGAAGAGGCGCTGCGCCTCAAGGACCGCTTCGGCGGCACGGTCACCGTGGTCAGCATGGGCCCGCCGATGGCCGAGGCGGCGCTGCGCAAGTGCCTGTCGTTCGGCGCCGACGACGCCATCCTGGTTTCCGACCGCGCCTTCGCCGGCTCCGACACCCTGGCCACCTCCTACGCGCTCAGCGCCACCATCCGCAAGATCATGGACAACATGCCGGTGGACCTGATCTTCACCGGCAAGCAGACCATCGACGGCGACACCGCCCAGGTCGGCCCGGGCATCGCCAAGCGCCTCGACTTCCAGCTGCTCACCTACGTGTCGAAGATCGTCGACCTCGACCGCGACAAGCGCGAGATCCTCGTCGAGCGCCGCGCCGAGGGCGGCGTGCAGCTGCTGCGCACTTCCACCCCCTGCCTGATCACCATGCTCGAGGGCACCAACGAGATGCGCTTCGGCGATCTCGACGACCTGTTCCGCGCCGCCCGCTACGACCTCAAGGTCTGGGACCGCGCCGCCGCCGGCATCGACGCGGTGGAGATGATCGGCCTCAAGGGCAGCCCGACCGTGGTGAGCAAGGTATTCGCGCCCAAGCCGCGCAGCCAGCGCGCCGAGATCGTCGACACCCAGGACCACGACCCGAAGAACCTGGCCGCCACCCTACTGGCCAAGGTGTTCACCCAGCATCCCAAGCTGGAACAGGAAATCGCCAAGCGGGCGAGCTGAAGCGGAGAGCGCAAGATGAGCGAACAAGCGAAGAAGCCGGCGAAGAAGAAGGTCGAGCTGGACCCGCGCTTCGTCAACTACCGGCACGTCTGGGTGGTGGTCGAGAGCGAGCGCGGCGAGGTGCACACGGTGTCCTGGGAGCTACTCGGCGAAGGCCGCAAGCTGGCCGACACCCTGGGCGCGCAGCTGTGCGGGGTGGTGATCTGCGGCCCCGGCGAGCGCGGTGCGGGGATCTGCGCCGAGGCCTTCCAGTACGGCGCCGACCAGTGCTACCTGATGCAGGACGAGGTGCTCGCCGACTACCGCAACGAGCCCTACACCAAGGCGCTGACCGACCTGGTGAATACCTACCAGCCCGAGATCCTCATGCTCGGCGCCACCACCCTGGGCCGCGACCTGGCCGGCTCGGTGGCCACCACCCTGGGCACCGGCCTGGTCGCCGACTGCACGGAGCTGGCGGTCGACGCCGAGACGCGCAACCTGGCGGCGACCCGGCCCACCTTCGGCGGCTCGCTGCTGTGCACCATCATGACCCAGCGCCACCGCCCGCAGATGGCCACCGTGCGCCCGCGGGTGATGTCGATGCCCGACGCCGACGCCGCGCGCAGCGGCGAGATCATCCCGGTGCCGTTCGCCATGGACGAGCAGACCATCGTCACCAAGGTACTGGAGTTCATCGCCGACGACAGCCGCGACAAGCCCAACCTGCCGTTCGCCGACATCATCGTCGCCGGCGGCCGCGGCCTGAAGAACCCGGAGAACTTCCAGCTGGTCCACGAGCTGGCCCGCGTGCTGGGCGCCGAGGTCGGCGCCTCGCGGCCGGTGGTGCAGGCCGGCTGGGCCGACCTGGAACGCCAGGTCGGCCAGTCCGGCAAGACCGTGCGGCCCAAGCTGTACATCGCCGTCGGCATCTCCGGCGCCATCCAGCACCGGGTCGGCATGGACGGCGCCGACGTGATCATCGCCATCAACAGCGACCCCAACGCACCGATCTTCGACTTCGCCCACTACGGCATCGTCGGCAACGCCATGACCATCCTTCCGGCGCTGACCGATGCCTTCAAGTCCCACCTGGCCCAGGCCCGCAAGGCCGGCTGACAGGAGAGCACCATGGCTGAAAAATTCGACGTGATCGTGGTCGGCGCCGGCATGGCCGGCAACGCCGCCGCCTACACTCTGGCCAAGGGCGGCCTCAAGGTGCTGCAGATCGAGCGGGGCGAGACCCCCGGCTCGAAGAACGTGCAGGGCGCGATCCTCTACTCCGACGCCCTCGAGAAGATCATCCCCGACTTTCGCGACGACGCGCCGCTGGAGCGCCATCTGATCGAGCAGCGCGTGTGGGTGCTCGACGACACCTCCTACATGGGCAGCCACTACCGCTCCGAGGACTTCAACAAGCCGCCGTACAACCGCTACACCATCATCCGCGCGCACTTCGACCAGTGGTTCAACAGGAAGGCCCGCGAGGCCGGCGCGCTGACCATCTGCGAGACCACGGTGAGCGAGCTGCTGCAGGACGGCAGCCGGGTGGTCGGCGTGCGCACCGACCGCAAGGGCGGCGAGATCTACGCCGACGCGGTGATCCTCGCCGACGGCGCCAACTCGCGCCTGGCGGTCAAGGCGGGTTTCCGCGGCGAGATCGATCCCAAGGACGTCGCCCTGGCGGTCAAGGAAATCCACTTCCTGCCCCAGGAAACCATCGAGGCGCGCTTCAACATCGGCGAGGACGAGGGCGTGGTCATCGAGATGGCCGGCAAGATCAGCGCCGGCATGATGGGCACCGGCTTCCTGTACACCAACAAGGAGTCGATCACCCTCGGCGTCGGCTGCATGCTCTCCGACTTCAAGGAGCAGAAGGTCACCCCCTACGAGCTGCTCGACCGCATGAAGGCCCACCCCTCCATCGCGCCGCTGATCGCCGGCAGCGAGATGAAGGAGTACGCCGCCCACCTGATCCCCGAGGGCGGCTACCACGCGGTGCCCAAGGTGTTCGGCGACGGCTGGCTGATCGCCGGCGACGCCGGGCAGTTCGTCAACGGCATCCACCGCGAAGGCTCCAACCTGGCGATGACCACCGGCATGCTGGCGGCGCAGACCCTGATCGAGCTCAAGGCCGCCGGCAAGCCGTTCAGCGCCGCCAACCTGGCCGCCTACAAGGCGCGCCTGGACGACAGCTTCGTCATGAAGGACCTGAAGAAGTACCGGCGCATGCCGGAGATCTTCCACCACAACAAGCAGTTCTTCACCACCTATCCCGAGCTGCTGTCGCGCGCCGCGCAGACCCTGATCCGGGTCGACGGCGTGGACAAGAAGACCAAGGAGAAGGACATCAAGAAGAGCTTCCTCGCCTCCCGCTCGCTGCTGGGCCTGCTCGGCGACGCCCTCAAGTTCTGGCGTGCGGTCCAGTAAGGAGAACCATCATGTCGAAAGTCGAAGAGAAGCTGTTCCAGGACCGCTACCGGGTGGACGTCGGCCGCCCGCACATCGCCATCAAGAACGCCGAGCTGTGCGCGCAGTGCAGCAACCAGCAGTGCACCGTGTGCTGCCCGGCCGGCTGCTACACCGCCGAAGCCAACGGCCGGGTGGTGCTGAGCACCGACGGCTGCCTGGAGTGCGGCACCTGCCGGATCATCTGCGACGAGCACCGCAACGTGGAATGGGAATGGCCACGCGGCGGGTTCGGCATCCTGTTCAAGTTCGGTTGAGGGCGCGGCATGGACGACATCCATCGTTTCCTCGCCCACGCCATCGTCCTGGAGAAGGAGTCGGCGCGCCGCTACGAGGAATTGGCGACCGCCACCCAGACCCTCGGTGACCCGGAAGTCGCCGACTTCTTCCGGCAGATGGCGCACTTCTCGCGCCTGCACCTGGCCGATGCCATGGAGCGCGGCGGCTTCCACTATCCGCCGGACCTGCGCGCCGAGGAGTTCGCCTGGCCCGACGGGGTGAGCCCCGAGGCCGCCGGCTGGGAGGGCGTGGACGGCTTCATGGACGTGCCCGCCGCCCTGGAACTGGCGCTGGACGGCGAACGGCGCAGCCGCGACTTCTACGAGGGCATCGCCGCCGCCACCGGCAACCCGCGGGTCAGGGCGATGGCCACCGAGTTCGCCTCGGAGGAGGACGGCCACGTCGCCCAGCTGGAGGGTCGGCTGGCGCGCCTGGCGATGGGCTGAGCCCGACTGCCGTGGCGGTGTGAAAGCGCCCCGGCGCCGCGCGAGCGGGCCGGGGCGTTCGTCGTTGTGCACCCGTTCAGCGCCTGTGCACGATCTGGCGAGCGGGAGCCAGCGATCGACCCGCTTCGCTCGCCCTGCGGGCCGGCCTGCGGCTGCTGCTTCGCGGCGCGGCGCTGCACCGGCACATCGCCGACGCGCAGCAGATCGTGGACAGGCTCTCAGACCTGGAAGCGGTAGCCCACGCCGATCTCGGTGAGGATATGCCGCGGCTGCGCCGGGGTGTGCTCGATCTTCTGCCGCAGGTGGCCGACGTAGACCCGCAGGTACTGGTGGTTCTCCACCGCGCGGCCGCCCCAGATCTGCTGCAGCAGCTGGCGGTGGGTGAGCACCCGGCCCGGGTTGGAGGCCAGCAGGATCAGCAGGCGGTACTCGATCTGGGTGAGGTGCAGCGGCTCGCTGCCGCGGGTCACCACGCGGCGCACGCAGTCGATCAGGCAGTCGCCGAAGGCGATGGTCGGCTCGGCCTCGCCGCTGCCCAGGTGGCGGCGGCGCAGCAGGGCGCGCACCCGCGCCAGCAGTTCGGAGACGCCGAACGGCTTGGTCAGGTAGTCGTCGGCGCCGGCGTCCAGCGCCGCCACCTTGCTGGCCTCCTGGCTGCGCGCCGAGAGGATCAGGATCGGCACCGCCGACCAGGCGCGGTAGTCGCGGACGAACTCGATGCCGTCGCGATCCGGCAGGCCCAGATCGAGGATCAGCAGGTCCGGGCGCCGCGCGCCGACCTCCACCGCGGCCTGCGCCGCGCTGGCGCTCTCGACCACCGCGTAGCCCTCGCCCTCCAGGGTGGCGGCGACCAGCTCGCGGATCTGCCGGTCGTCCTCCACCAGCAGGATGCTCTGCGTTTCGCTCATGTCGCTTCCTCCAGTTCGCCGAGCGTCGGCGGGCTGCCCAGCGGCAGGCGCAGGCGGAAGCAGGCGCCGCCGCCCAGACGGTTCTCCGCCAGCACCTGACCGCCGTGGGCCTCGGCAAAACCCCTTGCAATCGCCAGGCCGAGACCCACGCCGGGGATGCTCGACTCGCTCTGGCCGCGGCGGAACAGGCCGAACAGCTCCTCGCCGCCCTCCGCCGGCAGGCCCGGGCCCCAGTCGCAGACCATCACCTCGAGCCACGCGCCGACGCGGCGCACCACCAGCTCCACCGGGGTGTCGGCCGGCGAGTACTTGATGGCGTTCTCCAGCAGGTTCCACAGCAGGCGCTCGATCAGCACCGCGTCGAAGCGCAGCGGCGGCAGGTCGGGCGGGATGTCCACGCTGATCTCGCGGTCCTTCCACTGGCCGCGGACCAGGCGCAGGGTGGCGCCGATCACCTCGTCGATGGGCTGCCAGGCCTCGTTGAGCTCGATGGTCCCGGAGCGCAGGCGGGCCATGTCGAGCAGGTTGGTGACCTGCTGGCTGAGCGACAGCGCCTGGTTGCGCAGCGCGGCGAGCATGCTCTTCTGCCGCTCCGCGGAGACCTTGCCCAGCGCCAGGGTGTCGGCCAGGCCGACCATCACCGTCAGCGGCGTGCGCAGGTCGTGGGACAGGGCGGCGAGAATCGAGTTGCGCAGCGCCTCGGCCGAGCGGCGCAGCTCGGTCTGCCGGGCCATCTCGGCGAAATGGGTGCGCTCCAGGGCCACCGCCACCACCGAGGCGAGGGTCTCCAGCAGCTCGCCGCTGGCCGGCGCCTCGGCCTGCGCGGCGGGCAGCTCGCAGGCCAGCACGCCATGGGTGCCGGCGGAGCCGACCAGCGGAATCAGCACCAGGCGCTGCTCCGCCCGCCGGCCGGCGCTGAGCTGCGGGCCGCGGCCGGCCAGGGCGGCGCGCAGCAGGGCGGCGGTGAGCGGGGGCGGCGGCGCGGCGAGGGCGCTTTCCGGTACCACCCGGCACTCCTCGGCGTGCAGCACGCTGGCGAGGAAATGACGGGCGACCTGCGCCACCTCGTCGGGGGTCAGCGAAGCGCTCAGCTGGCGGGTCAGCTCGCACAGCGCGCGGACCTGGCGCTCGCGCGCCTGCACCTGGGCGACGCGGCGCTGCAGCGAGGCGGAGAGCTGGCCGACCAGCAGCGCCACCACCAGCATCACCGCGGCGGCCAGCAGGTACTGGACCTCGGTGATCGCCAGGGAGAAGCGCGGCGGCACGAACACGTGGGCGTACAGCAGCGAGCCGAGCAGCGCCGCGGCGATGGCCGGGCCACGGCCGTAGCGGCTGCCGACCAGCACCACCACCAGCACGTAGGGCAGCGCGGTATTGGACAGGGCGAGGGTGTCGTGCAGCGGCAGCATCAGCAGCGTGACACCGAGGTTGGCCAGCAGAGCGGGCAGATAGCGACGGACGAGCACGGCGGCGGTGGATCCATCCCGAAGGCGCGAAGACAGGCCATCCTAGCGGCGGGGGCATAAAAACGGGGTAAAAAATCGCCCGCGCCGCCCCCGCGGGCGCTCCGCGCGACAGGCCGGCGGGGCCAACGCGCGCGCCCCTCCCCGCCCCACCCGGCCCACGGCCTTTACCCGCACATTGTGTGCGCCTACCGCACACAAGCCGCCGCGGCGGATTGTTCGGCGGTCCGGGCGCGCACCAGCATAGCGCCGCTGCCCGGTCGGGCAGTCGTACCCCACCAAGACCACAAGAACAAAGGAAAGTCACGGTGAAAAACCTGCGCTCAACCCTGGCGGCGCTCTGCCTGAGCACCGGCCTGGCGGCCCATGCCGCCGCCACTCCCGAAGCGGTCGTCACCCTCAAGGTGCACCACTTCCTGCCCAACGACTCGCTGACCCAGCGCGAACTGATCCAGCCCTGGGCGGACAGGATCAGCCGCGAGTCCGGCGGGCGCATCCGCTTCCACTTCTTCCCGGCGATGCAGCTGGGCGGCAAGCCCGCGCAGCTGCTCGACCAGGCGCGCAGCGGCAGCGCCGACGTGGTCTGGGCGCTGCCCGGCTACAACGGTGGCGCCTATCCGCTGACCGGCGCCTTCGAGCTGCCGTTCATGAACCGCTCGGCCGAGGCCAGCAGCCAGGCGCTGTGGGACTTTCTCGCCCGCCACGGCCAGCGCGAGTACCAGGGCGTGCAGCTGCTCGCCACCCACCTCACCGACAGCGTGGTGCTGCACAGCCGCAAGCAGCCGATCCGCAGCCAGGCCGACCTCGCCGGCCTCAAGCTGCGTACCGCCAACCACGTGCAGAGCCGGCTGATCGAGCTGCTCGGCGGCCAGCCGCAGGCCATGCCGATCAACCCGGTGCCCGCCGCGCTGGCCCGCGGCCTGCTCGACGGCGCCGCGGTGCCGTGGGACGTGGTCGGCTCGGTGAAGCTGCAGGAGCGGGTCAAGTACCACACCGAGATGGCCGAGGGCATGCCCAAGCTGATGCACCCGGTGCTGGTGCTGGCGATGAACAAGGCGCGCTACGACAGCCTGCCGGCAGACCTGCGGCAGATCATCGACGCCAACAGCGGCCGCGCCCTGTCGGCGCGCGCCGGCCGGCTGTGGGATACCCGCGCCCTGGAGGCCGACCGCCAGCTGGCGCGCGAGCGCGGCAACCAAGTGATCTTCCTCGACGCTGCCGAGCAGCAGCGCTGGATGGCCATCGCCGGCAAGCTGGACGACGAGTGGGTGGCGGAAGTCGAGGGCCAGGGCTACGCCGACGGCGCCGCGCTGCTCCAGGAGGCGCGCCAGCTGGTGGCCAAGTACAACGGCCAGGCGGCGCGCTGAGGCCGCCGGCGCCCGCCGTCACGCCGCCGTGGTCGGGCGCGGCGGCGGGCGCAGCAGCAGGAGCAGCGGCAGGGTCGCCAGGGTGACGAACATCATCAGCCGGAAGTCCTGCAGGTAGGCGAGGATGACCGCCTGACGGCCGACCTCGCCGTCCAGCCGCGCCAGCCCCGCCACCGTGTCGAGGTCGTAGACGCCCGCCTCGACGGCCTGGCCGAGCGCCTGGTTGAACGGGGTGAGCGGGCCGGCGAACAGCGCGTGGTTGATCTGCGTGCGCTGCGCCAGGTAGGCGATCACCAGCGATATGCCGATGCCGCTGCCGATGTTGCGCAGCAGGCTGTACAGCGCGGTGGCCTCGTTGCGGTAGCGCGGCGCCAGGGTGGCGAAGGTCAGCGTGGACAGCGGCACGAACACCAGGCCGAGACCGAATCCCTGCAGGAAGCCGCTGTGGACGATGGTCCAGGCGTCGACCTCGGTGGTGAAGGCGGTCATCTGCCACAGGGTCAGGCTGGTCAGCAGCAGGCCGCAGCCGATCAGCGCGCGCGCATCGACCCGCCCGCTCAGCCGGCCGACCACCAGCATGCCGAGCATGGTGCCCACCCCGCGCGGCACCAGCAGCACGCCGACGTCGAGCACCGGATAGCCCATCAGGCTCTGCATGAACGGCGGCAGCAGCGCCATGGTGGCGAGCAGGATGATGCCGATCATGAAGATGCACAGCAGGCCGACGCTGAAGTTGCGGTCGCGGAACAGCCCCGGCTCGATGAACGGCTGCGCGCTGGTGAAGATGTGCACGACGAACAGGTACAGGGCGAGGCCGGCGAGCAGCGCCTCGCCGACGATCTCCGCGCTGGCGAACCAGTCCAGCGACTGGCCGCGGTCGAGCAGCAGCTGCAGCGCGCCGATCGCCAGGCTGAGCAGGGCGAAGCCGAACAGGTCGAAGCGCCGGCCCGGATCGGTCGGCGTATCACGGACGAAGGCGGCCAGGCCGAACCAGGCGAGCAGGCCGAACGGCAGGTTGATGTAGAACACCCAGCGCCAGCTGTAGTACTCGGTCAGCCAGCCGCCCAGGGTGGGGCCGAGCACCGGCCCGACCATCACCCCCACGCCCCACAGCGCCATCGCCGAGCCGTGCCGCGCGGGCGGCCAGGTGTCGAGCAGCACGGCCTGCGACAGCGGCACCAGGCAGGCGCCGAACACGCCCTGCAGCAGGCGGAACAGGACCATCTGCTCGATGCTCTGCGCCGCGCCGCAGAGCATCGAGGCCAGGGTGAAGCCGACCACCGCGCCGACGAACAGGCGCTTGCGGCCCAGCCGCGCGGCGAGGATGCCGGTCAGCGGCAGGCAGATCGCCGAGGCGACGATGTAGGAGGTGAGCACCCAGGCGACCTGCTCCTGGGTCACCCCCAGGCTGCCCTGCATGTGCGGCAGGGCGACGTTGGCGATGGTGGTGTCCAGCGCCTGCATGGTGGTCGCCAGCATCACCGCCAGGGTGACGAACACGCGCTGGGCGCTGTCGGCGCTCATCGGCGGCCTCAGAGCGACACGCCGAGCAGGCTGCGGCGCTGGCCGGTGTGCACGGTGGCCAGCGCGCTGAGCCCGGCGCGCAGCGGCGGCTGGTCGGCGCCGGCGGCGAGGCGGATGCGCACCGGCACGCGCTGGGCGACCTTCACCCAGTTGCCGGTGGCGTTCTGCGCCGGGATCACCGCGAACTCGGCGCCGGTGGCCGGACTCAGGCTCTCCACCTCGCCGCGCCAGCGGATATCCGGGTAGGTGTCGATGCGGATGTCCACCGCCTGGCCGGGATGCATGTGGGTGAGGTCCTTCTCGGTGAAGTTGGCCTCCACCCACAGGCGGCCGTCGACCACCAGGGCCAGCGCGGTGGCGCCGGCCTTGAGGTACTGGCCCGGCTTGGGCAGGCGGCTGACCGTGCCGCTCTGGCTGGCGCGCACCTCGGAGCGCTCCAGGTCGAGACGCGCCTGGGCCAGCTCGGCCTGCGCGGCCAGGTAGCGCGGGTGCGCCTCGGGCGGCGCCTCGGCGCTGCCGCCCAGGCTCTCGGCGATGCGCTTGAGGTCCTCGTCGAGGGCGACCACCTGCTGGGCGGCCAGCGCGCTGGTCTGGCGCACCTCGTCGAAGCGCGCCGGCGAGATGAAGTTGCGCGCCACCAGGTTGGCCTGGCGCTGCTGCTCGCGCAGGGCGAAGTCGCGGCGGGTGCGCGCCAGGGCGATCTCCGCCTGCTTGGCGCGGTAGGCGGCCTTGAGCGCGGCGAGGTCGGTGCGCACCTGGGCCAGGCGCGCCTCGGCCTGCAGCACGGCGATGCGAAACGCCGCGGCATCGAGGCGGAACAGCGGCTGGCCGGCGACCACCGTCTGGTTCTCCGCCACCAGCAGCTCGCGGACGGTGCCGGACACCTCGGCGCTGACCGGCACCTTGTCGGCGGCGACGTAGGCGTTGTCGGTCTCCACCTCGCCGCCGCCGTGCAGGTAGGCGGCGGCGCCACCGAGCAGCACGGCCAGCGGCACCACCACGAGGAGCAGCAGGCGCAGGCGCTGGCGGCGCGGCGGCGCGCTCAGGGACGGCTCGAGGACGGGCAGGGCTTGGTTCATGGCAGGGCTCCTCGCTGGGGGGCGGCGCGGGCGTCAGGCGCCGCAGAGGTTGCTGCGCACCTGGCCCAGGGCGGCCAGCAGCGCGGCGACCTGGTCCTGGTCGAGGCCGGCCAGCGCCGCGCCGCGGATCAGCGCGGCGGTCTGCTCGATGGCCTGCAGCTGCGGGGCGGCGGCGGCGGTGAGGAACAGCCGGTAGGCGCGGCGGTCGCTGGGGTCGGCGCGGCGCTCGACCAGGCCGGCGGCCACCAGCTGGTCGATCAGGCGGGCCAGGGTGATCGGCTGCACCTCGAGCAGCTCGGCCAGCTCGACCTGCCGGCAGCCTTCGCGGCGGGCCACGTAGATCAGCGCGCGCGCCTGGGCGAGGGTCAGCGTGCTGCCCTCCAGGCTCTGCTCGAAGCTGCGGCGCAGCAGGCGGGAAACGTCGGCGATCAGGAAGCCAAGGTTGTCGTTGTGCAGCAGGGACATGGGCACCTCGCAAATAGTAAGCACAGCTTACAATATGCATGGCTTACTAAAACACCCCCGTCCGGCGCCGCAAATAAAAAGCCCGAGGCAATGCCTCGGGCCGGGTAACGCGGGATGGGGCGGAAGCCGGATCAGGCCTCGGCGCCGGCACCCTTGTGGGTCACCAGGCGGTACAGGTAGATGCCGACCACCACCAGCACCACCACCTTGGACAGCGGGTCGACGTAGTCGGCGACCAGCGCGTACTGGCCGTGCAGCAGGTAGCCGGCGGCGGTCAGCGCGCCGGTCCACACCAGCGAGCCGAGGGTCGAGTAGAACAGGAAGGCGCGCAGCGGCATGGCGACCATGCCGGCGGGCACCGAGATCAGCGTGCGCACCGCCGGCACCAGGCGGCCGAACAGGGTGGCCTGCCAGCCGTGGCGCTCGAACCACACGCAGGCGGTATCCACGTCGCGCGGCGACAGGGTCATCACCCGGCCGAAGCGCCCGGCCATCTTCTTCAGCCGCGCGCTGCCGAAGAAGTAGCCGGCGTAGTACCAGGGCAGCGCGCCGAACACCGAGCCGGCGGTACCGGCCAGCAGCACGCCGACGGTGCTCAGCTCGCCCTTGGCGGCGGCGAAGCCGGCCAGCGGCATGATCAGCTCGGAGGGGATGGGCGGGAACACGTTTTCCGCCACCATCAGCAGGAAGACGCCGAGGTAACCGGTCTGGGTGATGAAGTCGACGATGCCGTCAAACATGGGAAGGGGATCTCTTGCGCCTGGGTTGTCTGGGGGAGCCGCGCGGGGCGGGCGTGCCGATGATAGCAGGCGCGCCGCTCAGGCGAACCGCTCGCCGAGCAGGTCGAACAGCCGCTGGCGCTGGCCCGGTGCCTCGTTGACCAGGTGGTGGCGCGCGCCGGGCAGGATCAGCTGCTCGGCGCCGCGGAACTTGTCGCGCAGCACGTCGAGGTTGTGTCGCCAGTCGACCGTCATGTCGGCGTCGCCCTGGATGATCAGCGGCCGCTGCGCCGAGGCCGGCGCGTTCTCGATGCGCGGGATCCAGCGCGCCAGCGCGCCGACCCAGGCGGTGGGCAGGCTCTGCGCCTGCAGCGGGTCGCGGCGCACGAAGTCGAGGAAGGCGCTGTCGCTGGAGTTGTCGCTGTAGCGGCGGGCGACCTGGCTGACGAACGGACTGAGCAGCTGGTAGCTGAGCTTGGCGCGCTGCCAGGCGTGCGGGCGCACCAGCGGGGCGAGCAGCACGGTCTGGCCAAGGTCCGGGCGCGGCGCGCCGGTCAGCAGGTAGTCGAGCAGGATGGCGCCGCCGGTGCTCTGCCCGAACAGGTGCCAGGGCTGCGGCAGGTGCAGCAGCTCGGCGGCGCGCAGCAGCGCGGCGAGCACCGCCTGGTACTCGGCGAAGTCGTCGATGCTCGCCGGCACGCCCTCGGACAGGCCGTGGCCGGGCAGGTCGCAGGACAGCACGGCGAAGTTCATCGCCAGCGCCCAGTCGAACACGTGGCGGTACAGGCCCATGTGGTCGTAGTAGCCGTGCAGCAGCAACACGGTGGCGCGCGCGTCGTCGCGCCACCAGCCCTGCACGGCGACGCGCCGCCCCTCGACTTCCACCCAGCCGAGGCGGCTGTGGATGTCGGGACGGTGCTGCAGGCCGTAGTAGCGGCGGTAGGCCTGCACCTGCGGGCCGCTCTCGGCCGCCGCGGTGGCCAGCGGCGGCAGTTGCCGGCGCAGGCGGTGGGGGTCGAAGGTTTCGCTCATGAACTCGGCCGCAGGCGGCGGCTTGGGCTGATGGATGGCTATGGTCGATCTTCAGACCGGCGACGCGACATGGCAAGCTTGGCCGTCATTTTCCGCCGGTTGCCCGCATGTCCCGCCGCAAGCCCCTCGTCCTCGCCCTGCTCGCCCTCGTCTGCGCACTCGTGCTGGGCGGCCTCTACCAGTGGTACCAGGCGCGCTACATCCGCCCGTTCGGCGAGACCACCGTGCTGTTCGACGCCGCGACCCTGCGCCTGCCGGCCGAGCTGGCCGGGCCGGGCAGGATCCGCGTGGTGCACCTGTGGGACCCGCCCTGCCCGTGCAACGTCGGCAACCAGCAGCATCTGGCCGAACTGCTCGCGCGCTTCGGCGACCGGGTGAGCTTCCACGTCTGGCAGAAGCCCGGCAGCCGTGGCCACCTGCCCGATACCCTAAAGGCCCTGCAGCCGCTGGCCGAGCTGCCCGGCGCGGAACAGCTGCCGGCCAGCCCGGCGGTGGCGATCTGGGACCAGGACGGCAAGCTGGCCTACCTCGGCCCGTACAGCGAGGGCGCCACCTGCACCTCGGCCAACAGCTTTATCGAGCCGGTGCTCGAGGCGCTGCTCGCCGGCCGGCCGGTGCGCAGCACCGGGGGCCTGGCGGTGGGCTGCTATTGTGCGTGGCAGGACGAGTGAGGAGCGCCGCCATGCCGCTGATTCCCCCGCCGCTGCTGGTCGCGTTGTTCGGCGTCACGATGTGGCAGCTCGCCGAGCACCTGCCGCTGGGCGGCTTCGCCTTCGCCGCGCAGCGCCCGCTGGCCGGCCTGCTACTGCTCGCCGGCCTCGCGCTGCTGGCCGCGGCGGCGTGGACGATGTTCAGGGCGCGCACCACGATCAATCCGCTCACCCCCGAGCGGGCCAGTCATCTGGTGACTTCGGGCGTATTCGCCGTGTCGCGCAACCCGATCTACCTGGGCGATGCACTGATCCTCGCCGCCCTGGCGCTCGGTTTCGGCAACGCGGTCAACTTCCTGCTGCTGCCGCTGTTCGTCTGGCTTATCGGCCGCGTGCAGATCGCGCCGGAGGAGCGTGCACTCGAGCGCCTGTTCGGTGAGGAGTACCGCGCCTACTGTGCGCGGGTCAGGCGCTGGTTGTAGGGCGGGTTAGCCGCGCAGCGGCGTAACCCACCGAGGATACCGCCACGCATCCCCTATTCCCGGCCGGGCCTCGCCCGTTGCCGGCCTGACGGCCGGTTGGTGGGTTACGGCCTGCGGCCTAACCCACCCTACGTCTTCCGCGCTGCCGTTCGTAGGGTGGAAAACTCGCGCAGCGATTTTCCACGCGGTGGCCGTCCGGAGGGTGACGATCCACGGGGCGGCCATCCGCCGGGTGGCGATCCACCGGGTGGCGATCCACGCGGTAGTTGTAGGGTGGATTAGCCGCGCAGCGGCGTAACCCACCAAGGATGCCGCCAGGCATCCCGCCTTGCCGGCCCGGTCTCTCCCGTTGCCGACCAAGCCTCTCCCGTTGCCGGCCTGGCGGCCGGTTGGTGGGTTACGGCCTGCGGCCTAACCCACCCTACGCCGTCCCCGCGGCCGTTCGTAGGGTGGAAAACTCGCGCAGCGATTTTCCACGCGGTGGCCGTCCGGAGGGTGACGATCCACGGGGCGGCCGGCCGCCGGCTGGCGATCCCCCGGGTGGCGATCCACGCGGTAGTTGTAGGGTGGGTTAGCCGCGCAGCGGCGTAACCCACCAAGGATGCCGCCAGGCATCCCCTATGGCCGACCAAGCCTCTCCCCTTGCCGGGCTGGCGGCCGGTTGGTGGGTTACGGCCTGCGGCCTGACCCACCCTACGCTATCCCCTGCCTCAGAGCTTTTCCAGGCAACCGGCCAGGCCGTCGCCGAGCTGCTCCAGCAACCGTTCGTAGCTGCCCGCCTCCGCCTTCAGGTCGAAGCCCAGCGCGTCCAGCTCGGCCAGATGCACCGGCAGGCCATCGCTGAGGGTCTGCGCCAGGCGCGGCTGCAGCGGCGGCTCGCTGAACACGCAGCTCGGTCCGGCGGCCTTGAGTTGCGCGCGCATCGCGGCGACGTGGCGGGCGCCCGGCTGCACCTCGGCGCCCAGCGCGAACACCCCGGCGTGGCGCAGGCCGTAGGCCTCCTCGAAGTAGTCGAAGGCCTCGTGGAAGACGAAGAACGGCTTGTCCTTGAGCGGCGCCAGGCGCGCCTTGAGCCGGCCGTCGGCGGCGCTCAGGCGTTGCTCGAAGGCGGCCAGGTTGGCCTGGTAGCGCGCGGCGTTGGCCGGGTCGGCCTTGGCCAGATCCGCGGCCATGCGCGCGGCGATCGCCCGCGCGTTGGCCGGCAGCAGCCACAGGTGGGCGTCCAGGGTGCCCGGACGATGGGCCTGGTCGTGGCCGCTGTCCTCGGCGTCATCGTCGTCGTGGTGTTCCTCCCCGGCATGCTCCTCGTCGTCGTGGCGATGCTCCGCGCCGAAGCGGCGCAGGTGCAGGTCGGACAATTCCTGCACCGCCAGGGTCGGCGCCCGGCGGCCCTCCAGCACGCGCGGCAGGAAGGCCTCGAGGTCGGGGCCGATCCAGTACAGCAGGTCGGCCTCGCCCACCCGGCGCACGTCGGAGGGGCGCAGTGCGTAGTGGTGCGGCGAGGCGCCCGGCGGCAGCAGCACGTCGGGCGTGCCGGCGCCGTCCTGCACGGCGGCGGCGATCAGCTGCAGCGGCTTGATGCTGGTCAGCACGCGCACCTCGGCGTGCGCCGGGGCGGCCACGAGCCAGGCGAGGGCGGCGGCGGACAACAGGGACAGGCGTGGGCGCACGACAATGCTCTCTCTCGAGGAATAAGTGTTATACAATAACATCCCTTTGCTCCGGATGTGCCACCATGGCGACCACCCCGCTGGCCTGTCACCCTCACGACCACAGCCATTGCGTAAGCGCGGCGCTGGCCGCCGCCGACGCCGTGTGCGCGCGCAGCGGCGCGCGCCTGACCGCCCTGCGCCGGCGCGTGCTGGAGCTGGTCTGGCAGAGCCACCGGCCGCTCGGCGCCTACGACATCCTCGGCGTGCTGAGCGCCGAGGACGGCCGCCGCGCCGCGCCGCCCACCGTGTACCGCGCGCTCGACTTCCTCCTCGAGCACGGCCTGATCCACCGCCTGGCCTCGCTGAACGCCTTTATCGGCTGCAACCACCCGGGGCAGAGCCACCAGGGTCACTTCTTCATCTGCCGGCAGTGCAGCACCGCCATCGAGGTGGAGCAGCCGGCGATCGGCGCGGCCATCCACGCGGCCGCCGCCGAGGTCGGCTTCGCCGCGGAGAGCCAGATGGTCGAGGTGGTCGGCCTGTGCGCGCAGTGCCGGGAGGCCGCATGAGCGAGCCGCTGATCCGCCTCGACGGGGTCGGCGTCGCCTTCGCCGGCGCCGACGTGCTGCAGGACGTGCAGCTGGAGCTGCAGGCCGGCGAGATCGTCACCCTGATCGGCCCCAACGGCGCCGGCAAGACCACCCTGGTGCGCGTGGTGCTCGGCCTGCTCGCCCCGCACAGCGGCAGCGTATGGCGCCGCGACAGGCTGCGCATCGGCTACATGCCGCAGAAGCTGCAGGTCGAGCCGACCCTGCCGCTGTCGGTGCTGCGCTTCCTGCGCCTGGTGCCCGGCGTCGACCGCGCCCGCGCCCTCGAGGCGCTCGGCGAGGTGGGCGCCAGCAAGGTGATCGACAGCCCGCTGCAGAAGATCTCCGGCGGCGAGCTGCAGCGCGTGCTGCTGGCCCGCGCCCTGCTCCGCCAGCCGGAACTGCTGGTACTCGACGAGCCGGTGCAGGGCGTCGACATCGCCGGGCAGAGCGAGCTGTACCGGCTGATCGGCCGCCTGCGCAAGCGCCATGGCTGCGGCGTGCTGATGGTTTCCCACGACCTGCACCTGGTGATGAGCGCCACCGACCGGGTGGTCTGCCTGAACCGCCACGTGTGCTGCTCCGGGCATCCCGAGCAGGTCAGCAGCGACCCGGTGTTCCGCGAGCTGTTCGGCAACGACGCGCGCAGCCTGGCGATCTACCACCACCAGCACGACCACCAGCACGACCTCCACGGCAGCGTGGTGCTGCGCCCCCAACCCCACGTCCACGGCCCGAACTGCAAGCACTGACATGCCCGACTTCCTGCTCAACGCATTGCTCGCCGGGCTCGCCCTGGCGCTGGTCGCCGGACCGCTCGGCTCCTTCGTGGTCTGGCGGCGCATGGCCTACTTCGGCGACACCCTCGCCCACGCCGCGCTGCTCGGCGTGGCGCTGGGTTTCCTGCTCGACGTCAGCCCGACCCTGGCGGTGACCGTCGGCTGCATCATCCTCGCCGTGCTGCTGGTGGTCCTCCAGCAGCGCCAGCCGCTGGCCGCCGACACCCTGCTCGGCATCCTCGCCCACAGCACGCTGTCGCTGGGCCTGGTCACCGTCAGCTTCCTCGACGCGGTGCGCGTCGACCTGATGGCCTACCTGTTCGGCGACCTGCTGGCGGTGGGCACCGGCGACCTCGCCTGGATCGTCGCCGGCAGCGCGCTGGTGCTCGGCGTGCTGGCCTGGCTGTGGCGCCCGCTGCTGGCGCTCACCGTGCACGAGGAGCTGGCGCGGGTCGAGGGCCTGCCGGTCGGCGCCCTGCGCCTGGCGCTGATGCTCTTGATCGCGGTGGTGATCGCCGTGGCGATGAAGATCGTCGGCGTGCTGCTGATCACCTCGCTGCTGATCATTCCCGCCGCCAGCGCCCAGCGCCACGCGAAAAGCCCCGAGCAGATGGCCGCCGGCGCCAGTCTGACCGGCCTGGTCGCGGTGTGCGCCGGCCTCGCCCTGTCCTGGTACCAGGACACCCCGGCCGGGCCGTCCATCGTGGTGAGCGCCGCCGCGCTGTTCCTGCTGAGCTTCCTGCTGCCGCGCCGGGCCTGAGCCGCCCGGCGACGGGACAGCGGCCCCGACGCTTCACACCTCCAGCGCGTCGCCCACCTCGGCCAGCTTGCGCCGCGCCAGGGCCAGGTTGGCCTTCGACTTGTCCAGCACATAGTAGGCGAACAGGTCGCTGGCCTTGGCCAGCGGGCGGATCAGGTGGTACTGCTTGCCGAGGGTGATCAGGATGTCGTCGATGCTGTCGTCCAGGCCGAGCATCTGCATGGTCTTCACCTTGCTGCGCATCACCTCGGTATTGCCGCCCGCGGCCAGCTCCAGGTCGAGGCCGCCGCCGGCCGCCCCCAGCAGCATGCCGCTGCCGTAGTCGACCACCGCGCAGGCCTGGGCGCCGTCGATGCTCATCAGTTGTTCCAGGCTGTCGTTGATTGCGCTCATTGCTCTCTCTCGCTTGTGGTTGGCGCGCCGCTCCCCGGCGCGCTCAGGGATTCGCCCAGGGCACGGGCGGCCTTCTTCACCGCCCACAGGGCATAGCCGGGATTGCTGTTCTCGCCGGTCACCACCAGCAGGACCATCGGGGTGATGCCGTTGACCACCTGGCGGCACAGCACCAGTCCCGCGGCGGACTCGATCAGCGCGCTTTCCTGTGCGCCCAGTGCCAGCTCCTGCACCAGGCGCTGGCCGAGGGCGTCGAGTGCCGCGCCCAGCGCGGTGATGCGCCGGCCTTCCTGGGCCTCCAGGCCGATGCAGGCCAGCGGGAAGCCGCTGGCCGAGGCGACGATGGCCACGCGCAGTCCATCCATCGTGCCGGCCAGCTCGGCCAGCTGCTGCTGGCAGACGGTCTTCAGCCGGGGCTCCCGGCCCCGGGGCGCATCAGCAGACATGTTCATGGCAGTCCCTCATCCGGCCTGTGGCAGGTGCAAGCGGGCGACGCGATGCGTCGCACCAAAACCTATACAAGAATATTTAAATGGACAGATATTGTATAGGAATTTCGCGCTTTCCTGCCCCGCTGCGGGGCGCCCGCCATGCCCAGCTTCCTGCAGGCGCGCCGGGCAGTGTAGAATTGCCTAGTTTCTGAACAGCCCGAGGCTTGTGTCATGACCCGCGCCCTTCGCTGCCTGCCGCTGCTCGCGTTGCTGCTGCTCGCCGCCTGCCACAGCCTGCCGTGGAACGCCGAGGCGCGCGCCCAGCTCCGCGAGCGTCAGCAGTTCGAGCGCCTGCTCGGCGCCGGCCAGCTGGAAGCGGCCGGGCTGACCCTCGGCCACCTGCGCGAGCAGGACGACGAGCAGGTCGAGACCTACCAGCGCCTGCTCGCCGACGCCTGGCTGCAGCGCAGCCAGCAGGCCCTCGAGAAGGGCGATCTGAACGCCGCCACCACCGCCCTGGCGCGCGCCCGCGCGCTGATGCCCAAGGCCCCGGCGCTGACCAACGGGCTGGGCGGCACCCTGCAGCCGGCGGCGCCGGCCGCAGGCGACGGCGGCGAAGACATCGCCCAGTGAGCCGCCGCCCTGCCATTCAGGCATATGGATAGTCATTCAAAGCATTTTTCGCACTAAGAACGGGCCGCTACACTGCTTCCCCGCCAAGGCCCGTTTCCTCACCCACAAGGTTTTCCCGTGATCCAATTCGACAACGTCCACAAGGCGTACCGGGTCAATGGCCGCGACGTTCCCGCCCTGCAGCCGACGTCGCTGCAGATCGGCGCCGGCGAGATCTTCGGCCTGATCGGCCACTCCGGCGCCGGCAAGAGCACCCTGCTGCGCCTGATCAACCGCCTCGAGGAGCCCTCCGGCGGGCGCATCCTGATCGCCGGCGAAGACGCCACCGCGCTCGACGCCGCCGGCCTGCGCCGCCTGCGCCAGCGCATCGGCATGATCTTCCAGCACTTCAACCTGCTGGCCTCCAAGACCGTGGCCGACAACGTCGCCCTGCCGCTCAGGCTCGCCGGCGAGCTGCCCGCCGCGGCCATCGCCGCGCGGGTGAGCGAGCTGCTGGCCCGCGTGGGGCTCTCCGCGCACGCCGACAAGTACCCGGCGCAGCTTTCCGGCGGCCAGAAGCAGCGCGTCGGCATCGCCCGCGCGCTGGCCCTGGAGCCGAAGATCCTGCTCTGCGACGAGGCGACCAGCGCCCTCGACCCGCAGACCACCGGCCAGGTGCTGCAGCTGCTCGCCGAGATCAACCGCGAGCTCAAGCTGACCATCGTGCTGATCACCCACGAGATGGACGTGATCCGCCGCGTGTGCGACCGCGTGGCGGTGATGGACGGCGGGGTGATCGTCGAGCAGGGCGCGGTGGCCGACGTGTTCCTGCATCCGCAGCATCCGACCACCAAGCGCTTCGTGCTGGAGGCCGAGCACGTCGACGAGAGCGAGCAGCAGGACGACTTCGCCCACGTGCCGGGACGCATCCTGCGCCTGACCTTCCGCGGCGAGGCGACCTACGCACCGCTGCTCGGCCAGGTGGCGCGCGACACCGGGGTCGACTACAGCATCCTCGCCGGGCGCATCGACCGCATCCGCGAAACCCCCTACGGCCAGCTGACCCTGGCCCTCACCGGCGGCGACCTGGACGCCGCCCTGGCGCGCCTGGACGCCGCCGACGTGCATGTCGAGGTACTGCGCTGATGCTCGAGAAACTGCTGCCCAACGTGTTCTGGCCGGAGATCTGGCAGGCCAGCCTCGACACTCTGGCGATGCTCGGCGGATCCTTGCTGTTCACCGTGCTGTTCGGCCTGCCGCTCGGCGTGCTGCTGTTCCTCACCGGCCCGCGCCAGCTGTTCGCCAACACCCCCGTCTACCGCCTGCTGTCGCTGGTGGTCAACGTGCTGCGCTCGGTGCCCTTCGTCATCCTGCTGATCCTGATGATCCCGCTCACCGAGCTGATCGTCGGCACCTCGCTGGGCGCCGCCGGCGCCATCCCGCCGCTGGTGGTCGGCGCCACGCCGCTGTTCGCCCGCCTGGCCGAGACCGCGCTGCGCGAGGTCGACCGCGGCATCATCGAGGCGACCCAGGCGATGGGTGCCAGCACCAAACAGATCATCCTCGCGGCGCTGCTGCCCGAGGCGCGCCCCGGCCTGCTCGCCGCGGTCACCGTCACCGCCATCACCCTGGTGTCCTACACCGCCATGTCCGGCCTGATCGGCGGCGGCGGTCTGGGCGATCTGGCCGTGCGCTATGGTTACCAGCGCTACCAGCCCGACGTCATGGCGGTCACCGTGATCCTCCTGCTGGTGCTGGTGCAGGTGCTGCAGAGCGTCGGCGACCGTCTGGTGATCCGTTTCTCGCGCAAGTAATCCGACCGGGCCGGCCATCCGCCGGCCCGGCGTTTCATCCCACAAGGAGTTCGACCATGAAGAAACTGCTGGCCGCCGCGACCCTGTTCGCCGCCTTCGCCGCCACCGCCCAGGCGGAAACCCTCAGCGTCGCCGCCACCCCGGTGCCGCACGCGGAGATCCTCGAAGTGGTCAAGCCGCTGCTGGCCAAGCAGGGCGTGGAGCTGAAGGTGCGCGTGTTCACCGACTACGTGCAGCCCAACCTGCAGGTGCAGCAGGGCAACCTCGACGCCAACTTCTTCCAGCATCAGCCCTACCTCGACGAGTTCAACGCCAGCCGCAAGACCGACCTGGTCAGCGTGACCGGCGTGCACGTCGAGCCCTTCGGCGCCTACTCCAGCAAGATCAAGAAGCTCGACGAGCTGCCCGAGGGCGCCAGCGTGGCCATCCCCAACGACGCCACCAACGGCGGCCGCGCCCTGCTGCTGCTGGCCAAGGCCGGGGTGATCACCCTCAAGGACGGCGCCGGCATCACCGCCACGCCCAAGGACATCGCCGGCAATCCCAAGCACATCCAGGTCCGCGAGCTGGAAGCGGCCACCCTGCCGCGCGTGCTCAAGCAGGTCGACCTGGCGCTGATCAACACCAACTACGCCCTGGAAGCCGGCCTGACCCCGACCAAGGACGCCCTGGCCATCGAGGGCAACGACTCGCCCTACGTGAACATCCTGGTCAGCCGCGCCGACAACAAGGACAGCGCCGCCATCCAGAAGCTGGCCCAGGCCCTGCACAGCCCGGAGGTGAAGCAGTTCATCGCCGACAAGTACAAGGGCGCGGTGGTGCCGGCGTTCTGATTCGGCGAGCCACCTGGTGGAAAAGGCTGCGCGGTTTTCCACCCTACTACTGCTGAACGACGAAGCCCTCGCATTGCGGGGGCTTCGTGTTTGTGGGCTGACAAACCGCAGGGTGGACAACTCGCACAGCGATTGTCCACCGCCCGGACGCCTGCGGGGATATCGGTGGAAAACCGCTACGCGGGTTTTCCACCCTACGCCATCAACCCTGCTGCGCAGCCTCCGGATACAGGCCGTGGACCCGCGCGAACAGCCGGGTCAGGCCGAGCAGCGCGTCGATGCTCGGGGTGGCGACGCCCAGGCGCTGACCGATTTCCCGCACCGCGCCGACGATGCCGTCCAGCTCGATGGCGCGTCCGGCCTCGGCGTCCTGCAGCATCGAGGTCTTGAAGGCGCCCAGCTTGCGGGTCACCGCGTGGCGCTCGTCGGGGCTCTGGGTGACGTCGCAGCCGACCAGCCGGCCGATGGCGGCGGCCTCGCGCATGGCGGCCGAGCAGAACTCGCGCACCAGCTCGTCCTCGAGCAGGCGGTCGATGGTCGCGCCGGTGATGGCCGAGACCGGATTCATGGTCAGGTTGCCCCACAGCTTGTACCAGATGTCGTAGCGGATATCGGCGCTGACGGTGACCGCGAAGCCGGCCTTTTCGAGCCACTCGGCCAGCCGCTGCACGCGCGCGGACGCACCGCCCGCCGGCTCGCCGACGATCAGCCCGTTGCCCATCACATGGCGCACCAGGCCGGGCTCCGGGCTGGTGCAGCTGGCGTGCACCACGCAGCCGACGACCTGTTGCAGCGGAATGGTGCGGCCGATGGCGCCGCTCGGATCGACGCTGGCCAGCGGCGCCTCGGCGAAGGCCGGCAGTCCCTGGCAGAACCACCAGGGCACGCCGTTCATGGCCGGCAGCACCAGCGTATCCGCGCCGATCAACGGCGCCAGGCGCGGCGCCAGTTCGGCCAGCGCCTGGCCCTTGACCGCGATGATGACCAAGTCCTGCACGCCGAGCGCCTCGGCATTGTCGGCCGCGGTGACCGGCACCTGCAGCACGCTCTCGCTGGTTTGCAGACGCCAGCCGTGGCTACGCAGGGCCTCCAGCTTGGCGCCGCGGGCCAGGACGCTGACGCGGGCGCCAGCGGCGGCGAGCTTGCTGCCGAGGAAACCGCCGATGGCGCCGGCGCCGACGATGCAGACCTTCATGTTCGATTCTCCTGTACGGTCGAGGAAGCCTTATAGGATCGTCCGCAGGCGCTCGACAAGAGCCCTCTCGCCAAGCCCCGCGGCGCCGCCGCTACTCAGTGGCGGTAGCTGGGGTCGATGCGGTCGACCAGCCGGGTGAAGGCGCAGAAGGCGTCCTCGCCGGCGCCATACTTGGGATCGAAGTTCAGCGAGTCGGCCACGCACTTGCGCAGTACCTGCTCCGGGATCAGCCGCCCCGCGCCCATCGAGCGGGTCGCCAGCTGCACCTCGCAGGCGCGCTGCACCAGCCAGATCAGCGAGAAGGCCTGCGCCAGGGTCGCGCCGATGATCACCGGGCCGTGGTTGCGCAGCAGCAGCACCGGCTTGCCCTGGGCGCTGTCGAGGATGCGCTCGCCCTCGTCGGCGTGCACGGTGATGCCCTCGAACTCGTGGTAGGCGATCTTGCCGAACAGCTGCGCCGCGTAGAAGTTGCTGAACTCCAGGCCCTCGTCGAGGCAGCAGACGCCCATGGTCGGCGTGGTGTGCACGTGCATCACGCAGTGCGCGTCGGGCAGGCGGTCGTGGATCACGCCGTGGAAGGTGAAGCCGGCCGGGTTGATCGGCCAGTCGGAATGGCCGATCACGTTGCCCTGTACGTCGACCTTGACCAGGTTCGAGGCGCACACCTCGGAGTAGTGCAGGCCGAAGGGGTTGGTCAGGAAGTGCTTGTCCGGGCCCGGCACGCGCAGGGAAATGTGGTTGTAGATCGACTCGGACCAGCCGAGATGGTCGAAGATCCGGTAGGCCGCCGCCAGCCTGACGCGGGCCTGCCATTCCTCTTCGCTGAAGCGCTGCGGACGCTCGTAGTAGTTGTTGCTCATGTTCCTCTCCTCTCCTGAATGGGCCTGTCGCGCGTTCAACGCGCGGCTTGCGCCGTCTGGGCCCGCGCGGCGTCCAGCAGCGCCTGGCCGTCGAAACCCTTGTCCTTCGCTTCGGCGATCCACTGCTGCTCGGCCGGGCGCAGGCGCTCGAGCATCTGCCGGTAGTCGTCGGCGGCCAGCTGGTTGACCTCGTGGCCGGCGGCGATGACCTTGGCGCGCGTTGCTTCGCCGGCCTCGTCCCACACCCGGCCGAAGCGCTCGACCAGTGGCAAGCCGCTGTGCTGGTCGACGATGGCGCGCAGGTCGTCCGGCAGGCGCTCGTAGGTGCGCTTGTTCATCAGCATCGCCAGTACGGTGGCGCCGAGCACCGGCTGGTCGGCCGGCGACTCGAGGTGATGGCGGGTGATCTCGTCCATCTTGGTCGGCGTCACCACCTCCCACACCGCCGAGGCGCCGTCCACCACGCCCTTGGACAGGGCCTCGGTGACCATCGCCGGAGGCATGGCGACCGGCACCGCGCCGAGCGCCTCGAGGGTGCGCGAAATGCTGCGGTTGGGCGCGCGCAGGCGCAGGCCCACGAGGTCGGCCGAGGTGCGCAGCGGACGGCTGGCGGTGTGCAGGTTCATGCCGCCGTCGGCGTGCATGGCCAGCACCTTGTAGGGGGCGTATTCGTCGGTCAGGTGCTGCTGGTAGAAGCTCCAGATCACCCGGCCGGCGGCCAGGCCGCCCTGCGGCAGCACGCCCGGCAGCTCCAGGGCCTCGGTCTTCGGGAAGCGCCCGGCGGAGTAGCCCGGCGCCGTCCACACCACGTCGGCGGTGCCCTGGCGGACCTGGTCGGCCAGCTTGGCCGGGGTGCCGCCCAGCTGCATGGACGGATAGATCTGGCAGACCAGGCGGCCGGCCGAGGCCTGCTGCAGCTCGTCGCACCAGGGCTGGATGACCTTCTGCTGGGCGTTGGAGTTGACCGGCAGGAAGTGCGCGACCTTGAGGGTGATCGGTGCGGCCAGGGCGGAACCGGCGCCGCAGGCCAGCAGCAGGGACACGGCCAGGCGCGAAAGCACGGGCTTCATGGGGGGAACCTCGCAATTTTTTGTTCTTGTAGGCGCCACGCAAGGCGTGGCGGTCAGGCAGGCACAGCTTGGCCGATGGCCGCAGACGGGCCTATCCGCATCCGGCAAGGACTGTCCGGATCGGGTGGAAATCGCTCAGCCGCGGCGCAGAGTGGCCGAAGGCGCCTCGCCGAAGCGGCGCAGGTAGTCGCCGGCGAAGCGGCCGAGATGGGCGAAGCCGCCCTGCAGCGCGATGCTGGAGACGCTCTCGTGGGCGGCGGCCCGCTGCAGGTGACGACGCACCGCCTGCAGGCGCTGCTCGTGCAGCCAGCGCATCGGCGTGGTCTGGCGGAACTGGCGGAAACCCGCGGTGAGGCTGCGGATGCTGGTGCCGCTGGCCTCCGCGATGGCGGCGAGGGTCAGCGCCTCGCCGAGATGGGCGCGCATGTACTCCTCGGCCCGGCGCACGTGGCGGGGCGCCGGCAAGGGCGGTGCGGCCTGCGCCAGGTCCGCGTGATTGTGCGGCTGCTCGGTGAGCAGGAGGAGCATCGCCATCTCTTCCAGCGGGCCGAGCAGGGCCGGCGCCGAGGGCGTGCCCAGTTGGCTGGTCACCAGGCGCAGCAGCGCCAGCCAGCGCTCGTGCAGGGCGCTGGCCTGCGCGATGGCGGGGTGGAAGTGCATCGGCCCGTGCAGGGGGCGCTCGTACAGACGCTCGAACAGGCGCTCGATGGCCGGCCGGTCGATGCGCAGGTTGAGGCGCCAGCTGTCCGGGCTGAAGCGCTTGGTGACCGGCGCCTCCGGCGAGTCGACGACGATCAACCCGGCGGCGCCCTGCACCTCGTCGGCGCGGGTGCGAATCCGCGAGTGGCCACACAGCTGGGTGGTCACCAGTACGAAGTCGGTGGTCCAGGCCTGCTCCAACTCGACCTCGGTGCCGAACGACAGGCAGCTCAGCTCCAGGCTGCCCAGCGGCTGGCGCGCCAGGCGCATGTCGAAGGCCGCGGGATCGCCGTGCAGATGCAGGCGGTGCGGGCTGTAGCTCTCGTGCAGGCCGCTGGAGGCCTGCGCGGGATCGCGGGTGCTCAGCCGCCACTGCGCCGCCTGACGCAACTGCTCGGCGCGCCGGCTCAGGCTGTCCAGCTCGGCGAGGGGCGGCGCGGGGGTGGCAGGGGGCGTCATGGGCGGCGAACTCCGGCGAACGTGACGGCCATCTCTAGCACGCAGGCCGGCAGGTGCCAAGTCGCCCGGGGCAATCGCATGAAGCCGATTTCCCGGCCCGTAGGGGCGAATTTATTCGCCCAAATGGCCGAGCAAGGCGAATGAATTCGCCCCTACAGTGGAACCAGCCAGCGCGGCAGTCATTCATGCGCGTGCCCTGCCAAGCCGCCGGCCGTCGCGCCCTCAACCGAAGAACCAGTAGCACACCGCGATCGACGCCAGCACCCCGGCGAGGTCGGCGAGCAGCGCGCAGCCCACGGCGTGGCGGGCGCGCTGGATGCCGACCGCGCCGAAGTACACGGCCAGCACGTAGAAGGTGGTCTCGGTGCTGCCCTGCACGGTGGCGGCGACCAGTGCCGGGAAGCTGTCGACGCCATGGCTCTGCATGGTCTCGATCAGCATGGCGCGCGCGGCGCTGCCGGAGAACGGCTTGACCAGCGCGGTGGGCAGCGCGTCGACGAAACGGGTGTCCCAGCCGGCCCACTCGACCAGCGCGCGGATGCCGTCGAGGCCGAACTCCAGCGCCCCGGAGGCGCGCAGCACGCCCACCGCGCAGAGCATGGCGACCAGGTAGGGCAACAGGTTCCTGGCCACCTCGAAGCCCTCCTTCGCCCCCTCGACGAACGCCTCGTACACCGGCACGCGGCGCAGCGCGCCGAACAGCAGGAAGGCGAGGATCAGGCCGAACAGGGTGAGGTTGCCGAGCAGCGAGGACAGCACCGCCAGGGCGGTGGCGGAGAGCCCGGCGAGGAAGGCCATGAAGGCGCCGAGCGCCAGCGCCCCGGTGCCCAGCCAGGCCAGCACCACCGGATCGTGCAGGCGCAGGCGCTGCATGAAGGCGACCGACAGCAGGCCGACCAGGGTCGAGGCGCTGGTGGCCAGGAGGATCGGCAGGAACACCAGGGTCGGGTCTTCGGCGCCCTGCTGCACCCGGTACATGAAGATCGACACCGGCAGCAGGGTCAGCGACGAGGCGTTGAGCACCAAAAAGAGGATCTGCGCGTTGCTCGCCGTGGTCTGGCTGGGGTTGAGATCCTGCAGCGCGCGCATCGCCTTGAGGCCGATGGGGGTGGCCGCGTTGTCCAGGCCCAAGGCGTTGGCGGTGAAGTTGAGGGTGATCAACCCGAGCGCCGGATGGCCGGACGGCACCTCCGGCATCAGCCGGCGGAACAGCGGTCCCAGCAGCACGGCGAGGCGCTCGACCAGGCCGGCGCGCTCGGCGATGCGCAAAAAGCCCAGCCACAGGGTCAGGGTGCCGAACAGCACGATCATCACCTCGACCGACAGCTTGGCCATCGCGAACAGGCTCTCGACCATGGCGGCGAACACCCCGGCGTCGTCGCCGACCAGCCAGCGCGCGCCTGCGGCGACGGCCGCGATGATGAAGAACCCCAGCCACAGGCCGTTGAGCATGTCGAACCCCCTTTGCGAACAGGCGACGGATGATAGCGGCCGGCACTGGCCAAGGTCACCCGTGCGGCTAGGCTGAACGGACACAGCCATCCTCTGGAGTCATGCCGATGAAAAAGGTTCTGGTGCTGTATTACTCGATGTACGGCCATATCGAGCAGATGGCCGAGGCGGTGGCAGCCGGCGCCGCCAGCGTGGCGGGGGTCGAGGTGACCCTCAAGCGGGTGCCGGAAACCATGCCCGAGGAGATCGCGCGCAAGGCCGGCGCCAAGCTCGACCAGGCCGCCGAGGTGGCCAATCCGCAGGAGCTGGCCGACTACGACGCCATCCTGTTCGGCACGCCGACCCGCTTCGGCAACATGGCCGCGCAGATGCGCAACTTCCTCGACCAGACCGGCGGCCTGTGGGTGAAGGGCGCGCTGATCGGCAAGCTGGCCAGCGTGTTCACCTCCACCGGCACCGGCGGCGGCGGGGAAACCACCATCACCTCGTTCTGGCACACCCTCGCGCACCAGGGCATGGTCATCGTCGGCCTGCCCTACAGCGCGCCGGAGCTGACCGACATCAGCGAGCTGCGCGCCGGCTCGCCGTACGGCGCGGCGACCATCGCCGGCGCCGACGGCTCGCGCCAGCCGAGCGCCAAGGAGCTGGCCCTGGCGCGCTTCCAGGGCGAGCACGTGGCCAAGCTGGCGGTGCGCCTGCAGTAGGCCGGGAACCGGGCGGCGGGCCGCCGGCACCGGCGCGGCGGCTTGCCGCTGCGGCGTTTCCGCCCGGCGGACGATTGGAGGGGCGCGACGGCTGTGGCACCATCGCGGCAAAAAGATGGAGAGGAACTCCGATGGTTCTCCTGTCGCGGCCGACCTTCATCCGCCTCGTGACGCTCGCCTATTTCCTGTTCGGCCTCGGCTGGATCCTGCTCTCGGACCATCTGCTCGGCCTGTTCGCCGACAAGGATTCCATCCTGCGCGCCTCGAGCTGGAAGGGCGGGCTGTTCGTGCTGAGCACCTCGGCGCTGCTCTACGTCGCCCTGCGCGCCGTGCCGGGCACGCGCGCCGAGGCCGCCGATTCGTTGCTCGAGCGCCTGTCGGTGCGGGCGATCTCGCCGCGCCGCAACGGCTGGCTGGTCTGGCTGTTCACGTTGACCATCACCCTGGTCGCCCTCGGCCTGCAGCAGAGCCTCGCCATGGCGAACGACGGCCACCGCCTGCTGATCCTGCTGGTTCTGCCCGTTGCCCTCAGCGCCCTGATCGGCGGCCTGCTGCCCGGCCTGCTGGCGACCCTGCTCGCCTCGCTGGGCGCCGCCTGGCTGGCGCTGCCGCCGCTCGGCAGCCTGCTGGTCGACGCACAGATCGACCGCCTCCAGCTGTTCTTCTTCGTGCTGACCGGCGCCACCCTCTGCGTGATCATCGAGCTGCTCAAGCGCGCCCGCGAGGGACTGGGCTTCCACCGCCGCCTGCTCGACTCGCTGGTGGCGGCGGCCGCCGACGCCATCGTCGTCAAGGACCGCCACGGCCGCTATCTGCTCGCCAACCAGGCCGCCGCGGACTTCGTCGGCCGGCCGCTCGACGAGGTGCTCGGCAAGACCGACGCGCAGCTGTTCGCCGCGGCGCCCGCGGTGACCATCGCCCGCCACGACCAGGAGGTGCTGCACAGCGGGCAGGCGATGAGTCACGACGAGCACCTGGTGACCGCCCAGGGCCGCCAGCTGGTGTTCTCCGTCAGCCGCGGCCCGCTGCTCGACGAAACCGGCGAGGTCAGCGGGCTGTTCGCCATCGCCCGCGACATCACCGCGCGCAAGCGCATCGAGCTGGCCCAGCAGGAGGCGACGGCGGTGTTCGAGTCCAGCTACGAGGGCATCATGGTGCTCGACACCGCGCGGCGCATCGTGCGGGTCAACCCGGCGTTCGTGCGCATCACCGGCTATGGTGCCGACGAGGCGCTCGGCAAGCCGCCGCTGTGGCTGGACGCCGAGGGCTTCGCCACGACGGCCGACGCCGCGCCCTGGGTGGCGCTGCAGGCGCAGGGCTTCTGGAGCGGCGAGGTGTGGAGCCGGCGCAAGGGCGGCGAACGCTATGCCCAGCTGCTCTCGCTGTCCGCCGTGCGCGACGCCAGCGGCGCCGTGCAGCAGTATGTCGGCCTGTTCTCCGACATCACCCCGCTGAAGAACCACCAGGCCGAGCTGGACCGGGTGGCCCACTACGACCCGCTGACCGGCACCCCCAACCGCCGCCTGCTCGCCGACCGCCTGGAACAGGCCATCGCCCGCTCGGCGCGCTCCGGCAAGTCGCTGGCGGTGTGCCTGCTCGACCTCGACGGCTTCCGGCAGATCAACGAGCGGCACGGCCACGATGCCGGCGACGCGCTGCTGCAGGCGGTGGCCAGCGGCCTCAAGCAGGTGCTGCGCGCGGAGGACACCCTGGCCCGCCTGGGCGGCGACGAGTTCGCCCTGCTGCTCGCCGACATCGACTCGCCGGAAGATTGCGCGAACATCCTCAACCGGGTACTGGCGGCGATCAACGCGCCGCTGCAGGTCGCCGGCGCCACCCTGCACACCTCGGCGAGCGTCGGCGTCAGCCTGTATCCCGACGACAACGTCGACGGCGACACCCTGCTGCGGCATGCCGACCAGGCCATGTTCCTGGCCAAGGAAGCCGGCAGGAACTGCTACCACCTGTTCGACCCGGAAAGCCATCGCAAGGCGCAGGGGCACCGCCTGCACCTGGAGCAACTGCGCATCGCCCTCGAACGCGGCGAGTTCGTCCTCCACTACCAGCCCAAGGTCGACCTGAGCGACGGCCGGGTGCTCGGCGTCGAGGCGCTGGTGCGCTGGCAGGACCCGGGGCGCGGGCTGATCGCCCCGGGCGAGTTCCTGCCCTACTTCCAGAGCGTCGAGCCGCTGGAGCGGGCGCTCGGCGAGTGGGTCCTCGACAACGCGCTGGCCCAGCTCGACCAGTGGCTGAAGGAGGGCCTGACGCTCGATGTCAGCGTCAACATCAGCGCCCACCAGCTGATGCACGCCGACTTCGTCGAGCGCCTGGAAAGCCTGCTGAACTGCTACCCCGACATCCCGCGCGAGCTGCTCGAGCTGGAGATCCTCGAGACGGCGGCGCTCACCGACATGCCGCGGGCCATCGAGGTGCTGCGCGCCTGCGGGCGTCTGGGCATCCGCTTCGCCCTCGACGACTTCGGCACCGGCTACTCATCGCTGACCTACCTGCGTCAGCTGCCGATCGACACCCTGAAGATCGACCAGAGCTTCGTGCGCGACATGCTGGTCGACCCCGACGACCGCGCCATCGTCGATGGCGTGATCCGCCTGGCCGCCGCCTTCAACCGCCGGGTGATCGCCGAGGGGGTGGAAACCCTCGAGCACGGCCAGGCCCTGCAAAGTCTGGGCTGCCAGTTGGTGCAGGGTTACGGCATCGCCCGGCCGATGCCGGCCGGGCAGTTGCCCGCCTGGCTGGACACCTGGCAGGCGCAGGCGGCCTGGCGGCGCCTGGGCCAAGCATCCTGACCCGCGCGGCGCTCAGCGGCCGGGGCGCTTGAGCGCGGCGAGCCAGGCCGGATCGAGGCGGTTCTGCTCGGTATCGATGCCCAGCGCCTGCATGCGCGCCTGATGCTCGTCGATCTCGTGCACCATCTGGCTGAGGCCGCTGGAGTTGCCGTCCAGCTGGTGCATCTGCGCAAGCCCCAGGTGGTAGAAGCGCAGCAGCTTGATGGCGGTCGGGTCGTTGGCGGCGACGCCGGCCTGAACCTGGTGCATGACGTTGGTGACGCTCATCAGGCTGCGCTTGAGCTGCCAGCCGTAGACCGCCGCGGCCATCCACGGCTGCGTCCAGTACAGGCGGCGCACCAGCAGCACGGTGAGCAGCAGCCCGCCGATCACCCCGCCCAGGTTCCAGCGGAAGTTGTCGCCGCCGGGGCTGCCGAACAGCAGCACCAGCAGGCCGGACAGCAGCAGGGCCAGCGGCACGAAGGTCAGGATGATGGTCAGGGTGCTGCGCCGCGTCTGCCGGCGGTACTGCTCGGCATCCATCGGCTTGATTTCGAATATCACGGGCGCGGGTTTCCTCGGGGATGGGCGGCCATTATCGCCTGCCGTCGCCGGGCCGGCTAATCGTCCGCGGGCCGGCGCGTGATTTTCCGTGGCACGGCCATACTGTTCTGGCTGACTGCTGCCGAGGAGGACCTGCCATGCTCTACCAGCATCTGCTGATCGCGGTCGACCTGACCGACGACTGCCACAAGGTGATCGAGCGCGCCGCGGCCCTGACCGCCGGCGCGGCCAGGCTGTCCCTGGTGCACGTGCTCGAGCCGGTTTCCACCCTGGTCTTCACCAACGTGGTGGGCGACGAGGTGCAGATGAAGGCCATGCACCAGGCGCAGCTCGACAAGGCCAGCCAGAAAGTGGCGGAATTCCGCAGCCGGCATCCGCAACTGGCCGCGGAAGACTGCCACGTGCTGTTCGGCCACGTCGCCCAGGAAGTGCACCGCGTGGCCCACGAGCGCGGCTGCGACCTGATCGTCACCGGCAGCCACGGCCGCCACGGCATGGCCCTGCTGCGGGGCTCGACCTCGAACGACCTGCTGCACGGCGCCACCTGCGACGTGCTGGCGGTATACCTGCCCAAGCCCTGAGAGCCTGTTCACGATCTCGCGAGCTAGAGCCAGGCAAGGCCTAGGCGGCCCCGCGGAAATCGGTTGAGGAAGCGGAGTTTACGAACGGTAAATGAGCATGACTCGCTCCGCTCGCCCCTTCGGGCGTTCAGTGGCAAGCCACTGTCCGAAACCGATTGACTCGCTCCGCTCGCCCTGCGGGCCAGCCTGCGGCTGTTACTCCGCTTCGCTACGTTTCAACGCCGCTTGGCCGACGCGTAGCAGATCGTGAGCAGGCTCTGAGTTCGCGCCCCTAGGGGCGCAGCCACAGCACACCACGCGTCTGCGCGGCGATCTCGGCCTCGTCCAGCGCCATCGGCCGATAGGCGCCGGCCAAGTAGGCCTCGGCCTGGTCGGCGTAGTGGCCGTCGAACGGCACCCCGCTCTGCCCCAGCGGGCTGCTGGCCAGCGCCCGCTGCGGCGCAGCGAAGTCGATCAGGCGGCGTACCGAGGGACCGTAGCCGACCGGCCAGGGCGCCGGGCCGAACTGCTGGGCCAGGTTGTTGGGTGCCTCGTGGGTGCCGGGGGCGGCGAAGGCGCCGACGTTGAACAGCTTGTCCAGCGGCGCGACGCGGCCCAGCGGGTGCTCGAAGGTCAGGGTGTGCACCGCGCCCCAGCGCCAGCCGGCCGGATCGGCACCCAGGGTGGCGCGCAGATGGACCAGGCTGGCCCGCCAGGCACGCGCGACTATCGCCGCGCGGCTTTCCCGCGCCGGCGTGGCGCGGTCGTCCCACCAGGGCGCGCCGGCATCGGCGGCCAGCCGCGGCAGCGCGTCGCTGACCGCGCGGGTGGCGAGCAGCGCCTTGAAGAAGGGCTCGCCCAGCTCGTCGGCCATCGCCTCGCGGGCCAGTTGGTAGAGCAGCTGGTTGAACAGCACCGCGGCGCGCGAACCGAGTCGGTGCTCGCCGTCCCAGGCGGCCAGTTCGCCGAGCAGCGCCTGCTCGTCCGCACCCGCCGCGGCGCGCAGCTCGTCCATCAGCGGGGCGAGAATGCGCTGCGGAAAGCCGTTGCCCGCCTCCAGTTGCAGCGCCTGGCTGTTGTCCACGTCCCAGCGTACGCCGGCGGCGTCGAGACGCTCGCGCAGGCGTCGGTACCGGTCCACCGGGTTGTAGTAGCCGGGCACCGCATCGCCGGCCGGGCGCTGGTTGGCCGACAGCACGTAGCCGCGCGGCGGGTTTTCCTCGCGCGGATTGGCGGAAAACGGCAGCAGTCGCGGCGCCGCCGCCTCGGCGCTGGCGCCGTCGAGCACGAAGCCCGGATCGGCGCCGGCCGGACGCTCGAGCAGGCGTCCCGCCGCCCACCAGGCGATGTCGCCCCTGGCCGAGGCCCAGACGATGTTCAGCCCCGGCGCCTCGATGCCGGCCGCCGCCGCGCGGCCCTTGGCCAGGCTGTCGGCGCGGTTGAGACGGTAGAAGGCATCGAGGATCGGGTTGGCGGCCTCCAGGTACAGCCAGCGCAGGGCGATCGGCGTGGGTCCGGCCAGCGCGCCGAGCGCGTCGTTGACCAGCGGGCCGTGCGGCGCGCGGCGCAGGGTCAGCTCGACCGGCGCGGCATCCTTCACCGCGATCCGTTCCGTGCGGCTTTCCAGATCCACCCAGCGGCCGTCGTGCCAGACCTGCTCGGCATTCGCCGGGTTGACCCGCTCGGCGATCAGGTCGAGGTCGTCGTTCTGGAACATGGTCAGCGACCAGCCGAAGTCGCGGTTGTGGCCGAGCAGGGCGAAGGGGATCAGCGCGTGGTGCTGGCCGTACAGCTCGAAGCCCGGCGCCGACAGATGGGCGCTGTACCACACCTGCGGCACGCTGAAGCGGATGTGCGGATCGCCGGCCAACAGCGGCTTGCCGCTGGCAGTATGCGCGCCGGCGATCGCCCAGGCGTTGCTGCCTTCGAACTGGCTGAGGCCGCCGCGCCCCGGGGCCTCGTCGCCGAGCCGGGCGAGGGCGTGCAGGCCACGCCAGTCGGCAGCGGCCAGCGCCGGGCTCGCTGGCGACGGCGGTGCACCGCGGCCGAACACCGCCAGGTAGTCGGCACCCAGTTGGTCGCGGATATGGGTCAGCACCGGCTCGGTGCGCAGCGCGGCGGCGAAGCTGTAGGCCATGTAGCCGATCACGCTGAAGCTGTCCTCGGCGCTGAACGGCCGTGGGCGGATGCCGAGCAGGTCGAACTCCAGCGGCAGCGGCCGGCTGGCCTGGTACTGGTTGATGCCGTCGAGGTAGGCCTCGAGCGCGTGCCAGGCCGGGCTGGCGTGGTCGGCCTGGGCCACCTGCGCGCTCGCCCGCTCGCGCAGGCGCAGGGTGCGGAACAGCCGATCGGTGTCGACCAGACCGGCGCCGAGGATCTCGGCCAACTCGCCGCGCGCCAGGCGACGCAGCATCTCCATCTGGAACAGGCGCTCCTGGGCGTGCAGGTAGCCCAGCGCGCGGTACAGGTCGGCCTCGTTCTCGGCGCGGATGTGCGGCACGCCCTGGGCGTCGAAGCGCACCTCGACCGGCGCGGCGAGGCCGGCCAGATGCAGCTCGCCGGCGCGCTGCGGCTGCTTGCCGTGCAGGTAGGCGGCGAGCGCGGCGATACCGAGCAGCAGCACGCCCGCCAGCGCGGCCAGCACACGGCGCCAGTGGCGGCGCGGAGCACGGATAGGGGAGGACGAGGCGGCCACGGCAGGACTCCGCAAGGAAAACGGAGCGCCATTCTACGTCCACGACAGGCCGCCGGAGCAGCGCCCGCAGGAGTCGGCTGGCTCCTGCGAGGGGGGCGATTGCCCCGCAGGGTTGACCGAGTGCCGGAAGCCGTCGTCCCTGGCGGCTTCCGGCCGGTCCTTACAGATGCGCCTCGGCGTACTCGGCCAGCAGCGAGCGCGGCACCCCCTGGAGGGTGATGTGCACGCCGTGGGGGAAGTCCTTGAAGCGTTCGGTCAGGTAGGTCAGGCCCGAGCTGGGGGCCGACAGGTAGGGGGTATCGATCTGCGCCAGGTTGCCCAGGCAGACCACCTTGGAGCCGTTGCCGGCGCGGGTGATGATGGTCTTCATCTGGTGCGGGGTGAGGTTCTGGCACTCGTCGATGAGCAGCAGACTCTGCTGGAAGCTGCGCCCGCGGATGTAGTTGAGCGACTTGAACTGCAACGGCACGCGCTGGAGGATGTAGTCGACGCTGCCGTGGGTGCTCTCGTCGTCCATGTGCAGCGCCTCGAGGTTGTCGGTGATGGCGCCCAGCCAGGGTTCCATCTTCTCCGCCTCGGTGCCGGGCAGGAAGCCGATGTCCTCGTCCAGCCCCTGCACGCTGCGGGTGGCGATGATGCGCCGGTAGCGCTTGCTGACCATGGTCTGCTCGATGGCCGCGGCCAGGGCGAGAATGGTCTTGCCCGAGCCGGCCGCGCCGGTGAGGTTGACCAGATAGATGTCCGGGTCGAGCAGCGCATACAGCGCCAGCGCCTGGTAGATGTCGCGCGGCTTGAGGCCCCAGGCCTCCTGGTGGAGCAGCGGTTCCTGGTGCAGGTCGAGCAGCAGCAGGTGGCTCTTGTGCACTTCCTTGACCCAGCCGACAAAGCCCTGCTCGTCGACGATGAACTCGTTGACGTGCACGTTGGGCAGCGCGTCGCTGAGCTGCACGCGGTGCAGGGTGCGGCCGATCTCCTGGCGGGTGTCGACCTTGCCGACCTTCTGCCAGAACGAGCCGGGCACGGTGTGGTAGCCGCGCGACAGCAGGGCCACGTCGTCGACCAGCTGGTCGGTGTGGTAGTCCTCGGCGGCCACGCCGCAGGCGCGCGCCTTCAGGCGCATGTTGATGTCCTTGCTGACCAGCACCACCTCGACGTCCGGACGGCGGCCCTGCAACTCGACCAGTTGATTGATGATCTTGTTGTCGTTGAGGTGCTCGGGCAGGCCGCTGACGGTGGTGTCCAGACGGCTCATGAGGATCGACAGACTGCCGCGGGGCGCACCCTTGCCGCGCTGGATCGGCACGCCCTGCTCGACCTGGGCCGGGGTGGCCTCGCCGAGCAGCTGGTCGATCAGGCGGATGGCCTGGCGACTCTCGGCCGCCACGCTGTGCTTGCTGGTCTTCAGATGATCGAGCTCCTCGAGCACGGTCATCGGGATGGCCACCTGATGCTCCTGGAAGTTCAACAGGGCATTGGGGTCGTGGATCAGGACGTTGGTATCGAGCACATATAGCCTGGGGTAGGTGGTTTTGCCCGCGTGATTTTCCATGTTCGTACTCCGGTCCCGTTGCTCAGCGACGGAATGCCCGCAGGCGCTCCGCCCCTTGGAGCCGCCCCGCCTGCGTTTCTGGGGGCAGGGGGCGACTTGCAGCCAAATTGCGTCCTGAACGTTTACCGAGTGATTACAGGTTTTGACTCCCTCCTCCCCACGTTGATTCCCTCCTGCCTTGCAGTCTAGGTGGCCGTCCGTCTGCGCGCCGGCCATCAGGAGTTTTTCGCTCCTGTTTTTCAGTGCGCAGCCAGCGGTGGGTGACCGGCGTCGCAGCGGTTCACCTCGACGGTGAGGTGCACCAGTTCGCCAAGCACGCCCAGGCGCGCCTTGAAGTCGTCCGGCTGGCGCTCGGCGTGGGTCACCAGGCTGAGCAGACAGGCGTACTGGGCGCGGCCGACCCGCCACAGGTGCAGATCGGTCACCTCGCTGTCCGGGTCTTCCTCGACCAGCGCGCGCACCCGCCGCGCCAGCGCGCCGTCGTCCAGTTCGCGATCGAGCAGCGCGTGGCTGGTCTCGCGCAGCAGACCCTTGGCCCACACCGCGATGATCAGCGCACCGACCACGCCGATCAGCGGGTCCAGCCAGCTCCAGCCGAAGTACTTGCCGCCGAGCAGGGCGGCGATCGCCGCCACCGAGGTGAGCGCGTCGGCCAGCACATGCAGAAAGGCGGCGTGGCGATTGAGGTCGCGGCCGGCGGACGCCTGTCCCTCAGCATGGGCATGCGGGTGGTCGTGGTCGTGGTCGTGGTCGTGGTCGTGGTCGTGGTCGTGGTCGTGGTCGTGGTGAGCATGGGCGCCGTCGTGGTCATGTCCATGCGCGTGACCGTGATCATGGCCGTGCTCGTCGTGCAGCAGCCAGGCCGAGGCGAGGTTGACCAGCAGACCGATGGCGGCCACCCACAGTGCCTGGTCGAAGCTGATCGGCTCCGGCCGCCACAGGCGCACCAGCGATTCCAGCGCCATCAGCCCGGCCACCACGACCAGTAGCAGCGCGCTGGCGAAGCCGGCGAGCACCTCGATCTTCCAGGTGCCGAAGACGAAGCGCGGATCGCGCGCATAGCGCCGCGCCATCTGGTAGGCCAGCGCGGTCAGGCCGATGGCCAGCATGTGCGAGGCCATGTGCCAGCCGTCGGCGAGCAGGGCCATGGAGTTGAACCAGCTGCCGGCGCCGATCTCCACCAGCATGGTCACGCCGGTGAGCGCCACCACCATCCATGCCTGCCGTTCGGCACGCTGCTCCAGCGGGCGGTAGTCGTGGGAGGATTCCCAGCGCGAGTGATCGCATGCGGCCATCTGAGCGGTTCCATTCAGAGGGATGTGACTAGATTGCGCCCATGCCCCGGGGCCAGGTCAAGCCCGCAGCCAGGCCGGAAAAGCGCTGCTAGAATCGGGCCAAAGTCCGAGGAGCCCCGCCATGCTGATGGTGATTTCACCCGCCAAGACGCTCGACTACACCAGCGCGCCGGTCACCGCGCGCCATACCCTGCCGGAGTATCTGGACCACTCCGTGGAGCTGATCGACCAGCTGCGCGAACTGACCCCGGCGCAGATCGCCGAGCTGATGGGCCTGTCCGACAAGCTCGCCGGCCTGAATGCCGCACGCTACGCGCAGTGGACGCCGGAGTTCACCCCGCAAAACGCCAAGCAGGCGCTGCTCGCCTTTAAGGGCGACGTCTACACCGGACTGGATGCGGACAGCTTCGCCGAGGACGACTTCACCTTCGCCCAGCAGCACCTGCGCATGCTGTCCGGGTTGTACGGCGTGCTGCGGCCGCTCGACCTGATGCAGCCCTACCGCCTGGAAATGGGCACCAAACTGGCCAACGGCCGCGGCAAGGATCTCTACGCGTTCTGGGGCGAGCGCATCAGCGAGTGGCTGAACCAGGCGCTGGCCGCGCAGGGTAGCGAACTGCTGCTCAACCTCGCCTCCAACGAGTACTTCGGCGCGGTCAAGCGCAAGGCGCTCAAGGCGCAGGTGATCGACACCGAGTTCAGGGACCTGAAGAACGGCCAGTACAAGATCATCAGCTTCTACGCCAAGAGGGCCCGCGGCCTGATGGCGCGCTACGTGATCCAGAACCGCCTGCGTGATCCCGAGGCGCTCAAGGATTTCGACCTCGCCGGCTACTCCTACGCCGCCGAGCAGTCGAGCGCGGACAAGCTGGTGTTCCTGCGCGACCACGCCGAGGACTGACACGCGCCGGAGGGGGCGACATGCTGATCGGCACTCTGCTCATCCTCAGCTGGCTGGCCCTGCTGATCCGCTATCCCGCCTGGGCGATCCCGCTCAACCTGGCGGCGGTGTTCGCCCTTGGGCTGGTGGCGCTGGGACTGGCCTGGCAGGAACAGGGCGAGCAGCGACGTCTCGAGCGGGTGGAGCTGACCTTGGCGCTGGACGCCGCCTGTCCCGCCGACCGCCCCCTGCGCGCGCATCTGCGCAACGGCAGCGACGCCACTCTGCACGAGCTGCGCTGGCAGGTCGGCGCCTACCAGAGCGGCGACAGCATCAACCTCGCCGACAACCGCTACGACAGCCCCCACTACCGCGCCCCGCATACCCTGCTGCCGGACAGCGACTGGCAGGAATGCCTGCCGCTGCCGCCGCTGCGCGCCGGCTACCGCCCCTCCAGCCTGGAGTTTCGCGCCGAACGGCTGCGGGGGCACTTCGGCGAGTAGGTTCTCTCCCGTTCGCGATTTCGTTCGCCAAGGGCAGCCCGCGTGGAAGCGTGGAAGCGTGGAAGCGTAGAAGCGTAGAAGCGTAGAAGCGTAGAAGCGTAGAAGCGTAGAAGCGTAGAAGCGTAGAAGCGTAGAAGCGTAGAAGCGTAGAAGCGTAGAAGCGTAGAAGCGTAGAAGCGTAGAAGCGTAGAAGCCAGCTTGGGGCGATGCCTTAGTCGCGAGCAAGCTTGCGCCTACGGATGGAAGGGGGCTACGCAGCAGCCCCCAAGATCGCCCGCAATGGCTTCAGGGCTTGTCGCCCAGGCTCGCCGCGTCGAAACCCTTGCGCCCGGAGTCCTGCGCCGGAATGGGAAACTTCGCCGAGGCATAACGCACCACCAGGGTCGACACGGCCAGAAGCAGGATCGCCCCGCAGACCAGGACGATGCCCATGCTCGGCTTGTGCTCGTGCTGGATGTCGGCGATCAGCAGGCGGGTCAGCGCGGTGATCGCCACGTAGATGAGAAAGCGCACGGGCATGTGGTTGGTCTTGAAGTAGATCCCCACCATCGCGCCCAGCTCGAGGTAGATGAACAGCAGGAGGATGTCGTCGATGCTCGCCGCCCCCTTGCCAACCATCCCCCAGAACGCCACCACCGCCGCCCAGGCCACGGTACCGCCGATGGCGAACAGCGCCAGATAGTGAAAGCCCTCCACCAGCAGGTTGCCCAGGGCATCGGCCTGGTGATGCATGGTATAGCGCAAACGCTCGGCCCAGTGCGGTTTCATGACGGTGATTCCCCCGGAAATTTGGATTGGGGAATCAGGCCATAAGAACGGCTGGACTAGCAATCGCGCTAAAGTACCAATCTGCCTCAAACGCCACGTTACATCGGGGAGAAAGCTGAGATACGCACACGCTTCTCTCCACGCTCGGTCACGTTCAGCAGTAGTCGCGCACCCCTTCCTGCACTGTTATCAACTTACGACGGCAGTTACATCCGCAGGATGTGCGCCCATGCTGGACGCACAAACGCAACGCCCCGCATAAGCGGGGCGTTGTGTGGATCAAGCTAAACTAACCGGAGTCTGTCCCCTATTAGTTTTAACGGCACTCAGCCGGAACCAGAGTGGCGTCCGAGCCTACGCAAGCCCAACCAACCGGGGCTCCGGGAGCGAGAGTCGGGGTCAGAGTCAGGACCACACTACGGGCAGTAGCATCCATGGTCACTTCAATTTCGCCAGTGGCGTTATCGCAAGTGATGGTCGACACATGACCCGCAGCGGTGGTGTTAGCGCCCTGGCAGAGGGTGGCGGAGGTAGTGTCGTTGGCGTAGTTCTCAGCCACCAGCGCCTTCAGACCAGAAGCCAAGCTCAGGCCCTCAGTGACACGTGCACGAACAGTGTAATCCTGGTAAGCCGGCAGGGCGATGGCGGCCAGGATGCCGATGATCGCAACCACAATCATCAGTTCAATCAGGGTAAAGCCTTTCTGCATTTGCGCTTTCATCAGTGGTACTCCATGTAGAGAGAGGAGGTCTTGCGGACCTGATCAAGTCAATGCAGCCCGCGTGCCAACTTTGCGAAAGCCTTGTTCCGTGGGCTTCACAGACCTCCACCTGGCTCACGGAAACCCACCCGCGCCAGGATCTGCCGTTTTTTGTCACACCGCCCGTGTGGAATTGGCAGCGCAACGGCATTGCGCTATAAGGCAGCCACCGGATTAGCAGGTTGCCTCCCCCATGAACGACTCCATCGCCCTCACCGGCCTGGCCCGCCAACTGGTGTTCGCCGAGCTGCTGGATGCCAGGACGGCGCAGCAGGCGCAGGCCGAAGCACTGCGCAACAAGGTTCCGCTGGTCAGCCATCTGGTGCAGAACAAACTGGTCAAGCCACGAGCTCTGGCGGAAATGGCCAGCGAGCAGTTCGGCTTGCCGCTGTTCGACCTCAAGGCGCTGGACAAGGAGCTGCAGCCCAAGGAGCTGGTCAGCGAAAAGCTGATCCGCGAGCACCGCGTGCTGCCGCTGCTGCGCCGTGGCAATCTGCTGTTCGTGGGAGTCTCCGACCCTACCAACCAGCAGGCGATCCGCGACATCCAGTTCAGCATCGGCCTGAGCGTGGAAACTCTGCTGGTCGAGGACGACAAGCTTGGCGAAGCGATCGATAAGTTCTTCGACAGCACCAGCTCCGGCATGGAGGATCTAGGCGATGTCGACCTTGATGGCGTCGACATCGAGCAGGGCGGAGAAAAGAAGGAGGAAGCCGCAGCAAACGAGGCTGACGACTCGCCGGTAGTCAAGTTCGTCAACAAGATGCTGCTCGACGCCATCCGCGGCGGTTCCTCGGACCTGCACTTCGAGCCCTATGAAAAAGCCTACCGAGTGCGCTTCCGTACCGACGGCATGCTGCACGAGGTGGCCAAGCCGCCGATCCAACTGGCCAGCCGCATCTCCGCGCGCCTAAAGGTGATGGCCGCCATGGATATTTCCGAGCGACGCAAGCCGCAGGACGGGCGGATCAAACTGAAGATCTCGGCCAACAAGGCCATCGACTTCCGCGTCAACACCTGCCCGACTCTGTGGGGCGAGAAGATCGTGATGCGGATCCTTGACCCCACCAGCGCGCAGATGGGTATCGACGCCCTGGGTTACGAGGAAAGCCAGAAGGAGCTATATCTAAAAGCTCTCAGCCAACCGCAGGGCATGATCCTGGTCACCGGCCCCACCGGCTCGGGCAAGACCGTGTCGCTGTATACCGGCCTCAATATCCTCAACACCCCCGACATCAACATCTCTACCGCCGAAGATCCGGTGGAGATCAACCTCGAGGGCATCAACCAGGTCAACGTCAACCCCAAGCAGGGCATGGACTTCACCCAGGCGCTGCGCGCCTTCCTGCGCCAGGATCCGGACGTGATCATGGTCGGCGAAATCCGCGACCTGGAAACCGCCGAGATCGCCGTCAAGGCGGCGCAGACCGGCCACATGGTAATGTCCACCCTGCACACCAACAGCGCTCCCGAAACCCTCACCCGCCTGCGCAACATGGGCGTGCCCTCTTTCAACATCGCCACCTCGGTCAACCTGATCATCGCCCAACGCCTGGCACGCCGCTTGTGTTCGGCATGCAAGAAGGTGCATGACGTACCGCACGAGACCCTCATCAAGGAAGGCTTCCCCGAAGACCAGATCGGCAAATTCAAGCTCTACCAGCCAGTCGGCTGCGATGCCTGCAAGGGCGGCTACAAGGGCCGAGTGGGTATTTATGAAGTGGTTAAAATCACGCCGGGCCTGCAGCGCATTATCATGGAAGAAGGTAACTCCCTCGAAATCGCGGCCAAGGCCCGCGAAGAAGGCTTCAACGATCTGCGCACCTCGGGCCTGCTCAAGGCCATGCAAGGCATGACCAGCCTCGAGGAAGTCAACCGCGTGACCAAGGATTAACCATGGCGGCAAAAGCACTACAGAACAGCACCTTTGTCTGGGAAGGCACCGACCGCAAGGGGGCCAAGGTCAAGGGCGAGATTAGCGCTCAGGATCCGGCCCTGGCAAAGGCCCAGCTCCGCAAGCAGGGCATCAACCCGCTCAAGGTGAAGAAGAAAACCGGCTCGCTGCTAGGCGGCAAAGGCAAGAAGATCAAGCCGCTAGACATTGCCTTTTTCACCCGGCAACTGGCCACCATGATGAAATCCGGTGTACCGCTGCTGCAGTCATTCGACATCATTGCCGACGGCGTGGAAAATCAGAACATGCGTGCCCTGGTGCTGGACGTGAAGCAGGAGGTAGCCGCCGGCAACAGCCTAGCTACGTCTCTACGCAGGAAGCCACTATATTTCGACGATCTTTACTGCAACCTCGTGGAGTCCGGTGAGCAGGCTGGTGCTCTGGAAACTCTATTGGACCGCATCGCCACCTACAAGGAAAAGACTGAGGCACTCAAGGCCAAAGTCAAGAAGGCGATGACCTATCCGATCGCAGTAGTTGTGGTCGCATTGGTCGTGTCGTCCATCCTGCTAATTAAGGTGGTGCCACAGTTCCAGGAGGTATTCTCCAGCTTCGGCGCCGAATTGCCGGCTTTTACCCAGATGGTGATTCATCTTTCTGAGGCATTACAGGAATGGTGGTTTATTGTCCTGCTAGGAATTGTCGGCTCTCTCTACGCGTTTAAGGCAGTCCACCAGCGCTCGGAAAAATTCCGCAACCAAGTGGATCGCACTCTGCTAAAACTGCCTCTGGTGGGTGAGATCACCTATAAGAGTGCGGTGGCGCGTTACGCTCGCACTCTGTCTACCACCTTTGCTGCCGGCGTACCGCTGGTGGAAGCACTGGATTCGGTAGCCGGCGCCGCCGGCAATGTGGTATTCCGCGAGGCGGTCAATCGCGTCAAGCAGGACGTCACCTCTGGCATGCAACTGAACTTCTCCATGCGCACCACCGGAGTGTTCCCAGCCCTTGCGGTACAGATGACCTCCATCGGCGAGGAAGCCGGCTCGCTGGACAGTATGTTGGACAAGGTCGCCGAGTACTACGAGGCGGAAGTGGACAACATGGTCGACAACCTGACCACCCTGATGGAGCCGATGATCATGGCCGTGCTCGGTGTATTGGTCGGCGGCCTGATCATCGCCATGTACCTACCGATCTTCCAGATGGGCTCTGTCGTCTGACTCATGAATATTTTTGATCTCCTGGCCAGCCATACACTGGCCTTCGTTTTCTGCACCGCCATCCTTGGCCTGCTCGTCGGCAGCTTCCTCAACGTGGTGGTCTACCGCCTGCCGGTGATGATGCAGCGCGACTGGCAGTCCCAAGCCCGCGAGGTGCTGGAGCTGCAGGACGTCGAGCCGGCCGAGCGCTTCAACCTGCTGCTGCCGGACTCGCACTGCCCGCACTGCGGCCACAAGATCCGCGCCTGGGAGAACATCCCGATTCTCAGCTGGCTGCTGCTACGTGGTCGCTGCGCCGGCTGCAAGGCGCCGATCAGCCTGCGCTACCCGTTGGTGGAACTGGCCTGCGGGGTGCTTTCCGCGGTGGTCGCCTGGCAGTTCGGCTTCACCTGGCAGGCCGGCGCGGTGCTGCTGCTGACCTGGGGTCTCCTGGCGATGAGCCTGATCGACGCCGACCACCAGCTGCTGCCCGATGTGCTGGTGCTACCGCTGCTCTGGCTGGGGCTGATCGTCAACCAGTCGGGGCTGCTGGCTACGCCCAGCGATGCTTTCTGGGGCGCGGTGGCCGGCTATCTCAGCCTGTGGTCGGTGTACTGGCTGTTCAAGCTGGTGACCGGCAAGGAGGGCATGGGCTACGGCGACTTCAAGCTGCTGGCCATGCTCGGCGCCTGGGGCGGCTGGCAGATCCTGCCGCTGACCATCCTGCTCTCCTCAATGGTCGGAGCCGTGCTCGGCATCATCATTCTGCGCGTGCGCCGCGCCGATGGCGGCACGCCGCTGCCGTTCGGCCCCTACCTGGCGCTCGCCGGCTGGATCGCCTTGCTGTGGGGCGATGTCATTACCGGCAGTTACCTGCGCTTCGCCGGCTTCGGCGGCTGACCGTCCCGCCCTCTCCCACCCGCGGAGAGGGCGCTTCCAGTGGAGCGCCGCCGCTAACCGGGCGATAATGCGCCATCGCGGCAACGGACTCTCTCACCTCCATGAAACCCTGGATTCTCGGCCTCACCGGCGGCATCGGCAGCGGCAAGAGCGCCGCGGCCAGCCATTTCGCCAGCCTCGGCGTGCACCAGGTGGACGCCGACCAGGCGGCGCGCTGGGTGGTGGAGCCGGGGCGTCCGGCGCTGACCCATATCGTCGATCGTTTCGGCGCGCAGATCCTCAGGGACGACGGCGCTCTGGACCGCGCCGCGCTGCGCGCGCGAATCTTCCAGGCTCCCGATGAGCGCCAGTGGCTGGAGCAACTGCTGCATCCTCTGATCCGCGAGGAAATCCGCAACGCGCTCGAGGAGGCGCGCTCACCCTACGCCATTCTGGTCTCGCCGCTGTTGGTCGAGTCCGCGCCGCAACGGCAGATGGCCCAGCGCGTGCTGGTGGTGGATGCACCGGAGCAGCTGCAGATCGAGCGTACCCTGGCGCGCGACCGCGTGCCCGAAGAGCAGGTGCGCGCCATCCTGCAGGCCCAGGCCAGCCGCGAGGAGCGCCTGCGCCATGCCCACGACGTGCTGGTCAACGACCGCGACCTGGCCTGGCTGCAGCGCGAGGTCGAACGCCTGCACGACTACTACCTGACCCTCAAGGGAGGCCGCTGATGAAGAAGCCGCTTACCGTCGCCTGTCCGACCTGCGCCGCCCCGGTGGAGTGGACCGCCGACAATCCGTTCCGTCCGTTCTGCTGCGAGCGCTGCAAGCTGATCGACCTCGGTGCCTGGGCGGCCGAGGAACACGCGATTCCCGGTGACAATCTGGAAGACGAGCTGTTCAGCGGCGAGCTGGAGCGCCCTCGACATTGAGCGTGACCGACAGGCCTGGAGAAAAAGCTTCGCATAACCGGCAATCCGCCATGCCGCCCTCCACGCGGCGACTAGACTTGGCCTAAGCGCGATCGACCGGCCGTCGGATTGATGAGCCCCGGCGCATCGCCCTACCGCCAACTCGAGGAGTGGAGGATCCCCTCATGCGTCTTGCTTCCTGTCTCCTGGGCACCACCGTCGCCATCGCCCTGCTGTCCGGCCCGGCCTTTGCCGCCGAGGAACTCACCGGCACCCTGAAGAAGATCAAGGAGTCCGGCACCGTCACCCTCGGTCACCGCGACGCCTCCATCCCCTTCTCCTACCTGGCCACCGACCCGCGCCAGCCGATCGGCTACTCCCACGACCTGCAGCTCAAGGTGGTCGAAGCGCTCAAGCAGAAGCTCGGCATGCCCGACCTCAAGGTGCGCTACAACCTGGTCACCTCGCAGACCCGCATTCCCCTGGTGCAGAACGGCACCGTCGACCTCGAGTGCGGCTCGACCACCAACAACCTCGAGCGCCAGAAGCAGGTGGCCTTCTCGGTGGGCATCTTCGAGGTCGGCACCCGCCTGCTGACCAAGAAGACCTCCGGGGTGAAGGACTTCGCCGACCTGGCCGGCAAGAACGTGGTGACCACCGCCGGCACCACCTCCGAGCGCCTGCTCAAGGCGATGAACGCCGACAAGCAGATGGGCATGAACATCATCTCCGCCAAGGACCACGGCGAGTCGTTCCTGATGCTCGAGTCCGGTCGCGCGGTGGCCTTCATGATGGACGACGTGCTGCTCTACGGCGAAATGGTCAAGGCCAGAAAGCCCGACGACTGGACCGTGGTCGGCACCCCGCAGTCCTTCGAGATCTACGGCTGCATGCTGCGCAAGGACGACCCGGCCTTCAAGCAGGTGGTCGACGAGGCCATCACCGCCACCTACAAGTCCGGCGAGATCAACGCCATCTACGACAAGTGGTTCCTCCAGCCGGTACCGCCCAAGGGCCTCAACCTCAACTTCCCGATGAGCGAGCAGATCAAGAAGCTGATCGCCGAGCCCACCGACAAGTCCGCCGAGGAAATGTAGGTCGGCCGCCCGTGCGGGGCGCCTCCCCGCACGGGCGGATGCCTGAGCCACGCTGAAGAGAGAATGCCACCATGAACTACAACTGGGACTGGGGCGTGTTCTTCAAGTCCACCGGGATCGGCGACGAGATCTATCTGGACTGGTTCCTCGCCGGCCTGGGCTGGACCATCGCCCTGGCACTGAGCGCCTGGATCATCGCCCTGCTGCTCGGCTCTCTGCTCGGCGTGCTGCGCACCGTGCCGAACCGCTGGGCCTCCGGTATCGCCACCACCTACGTGGAAATCTTCCGTAACGTGCCGCTCTTGGTGCAGCTGTTCCTCTGGTACTTCCTGGTCCCCGACCTGCTGCCCGAACCGCTGGAGCTGTGGTTCAAGCAGGACCTCAATCCGGCCACCTCGGCCTACCTGAGCGTGGTGGTGTGCCTCGGTCTGTTCACCGCCGCGCGGGTCTGCGAGCAGGTGCGCACCGGCATCCAGGCCCTGCCCAAGGGCCAGGCCGCCGCGGCGCGCGCCATGGGCTTCACCCTGCCGCAGATCTACCGTTACGTGCTGCTGCCACAGGCCTTCCGCATCATCATTCCGCCGCTGACTTCCGAGTTCCTCAACATCTTCAAGAACTCTGCGGTGGCGTCCCTGATCGGCCTGATGGAATTGCTCGCGCAGACCAAGCAGACCGCCGAGTTCTCCGCCAACCTGTTCGAGGCCTTCACCCTGGCCACGCTGATCTACTTCGTGCTGAACATGAGCCTGATGCTGTTCATGCGCGGCGTGGAGAAGAAGGTGGCGGTGCCCGGCCTGATGTCCGTGGGAGGCAAGTGATGGACTTCAGCGCGATTCCCGCTGCCCTGCCGTCGCTATTGGAGGGCATGCTGCTGACCTTGCAGCTCTTGGTGTTCGGCGTCGCCGGCGGCGTGGCGCTCGGCACCGTGCTGGCGATGATGCGCCTGGCTCACGCCCCGTTGCTGTCCAACCTGGCCGGCCTGTACGTCAACTACTTCCGCTCCATCCCGCTGCTCCTGGTGATCACCTGGTTCTACTTCGCGGTGCCCTTCATCCTGCGCGGCATCACCGGCGAGGACACCCCGGTCGGCGCCTTCACCTCGTGCCTGGTGGCCTTCGTGATGTTCGAGGCGGCCTACTTCTGCGAAATCGTTCGCGCCGGCATCCAGTCGATTCCCAAGGGCCAGATGGCCGCCGCCCAGGCGCTGGGCATGACCTATGGCCAGTGCATGCGTCTGGTGATCCTGCCGCTGGCATTCCGCAAGATGACCCCGCTGCTCCTGCAGCAGAGCATCATCCTGTTCCAGGACACCTCGCTGGTGTACAGCGTCGGCCTGATGGACTTCCTCAACAGCGCCCGTTCGCGCGGCGACATCATCGGCCAGCCGCACGAATTCCTGATCTTCGCCGGCCTGGTGTACTTCGTCCTCAGCTTCTCCGCCTCCTTGCTGGTCAAGCGTCTGCAGAAGAGGTTAACCGTATGATCTCGATCAAGAGCGTCAGCAAGTGGTACGGCGACTTCCAGGTGCTCACCGACTGCAGCACCGAGGTCGACAAGGGCGAGGTGGTGGTGGTGTGCGGGCCGTCCGGGTCCGGCAAGTCGACCCTGATCAAGTGCGTCAACGCCCTGGAGCCGTTCCAGAAGGGCGACATCGTGGTCGACGGCACTTCGATCGCCGATCCGAAGACCGACCTGCCCAAGCTGCGCGCGCGGGTCGGCATGGTATTCCAGAGCTTCGAGCTGTTCCCCCATCTGTCGATCACCGAGAACCTGACCATCGCCCAGATCAAGGTGCTCGGCCGCGGCAAGGAGGAGGCCACCGACAAGGGCCTCAAGCTGCTCGAGCGGGTCGGCCTGCGCGACCAGGCGCTGAAATATCCCGGCCAGCTGTCCGGCGGCCAGCAGCAGCGCGTGGCGATCGCCCGCGCGCTGGCCATGGACCCGGTGGTGATGCTGTTCGACGAACCGACCTCGGCGCTCGATCCGGAGATGGTCCACGAGGTATTGGAGGTCATGGTCAAGCTCGCCCACGCCGGCATGACCATGATGTGCGTGACCCACGAGATGGGCTTCGCCCGTCAGGTCGCCAACCGGGTGATCTTCATGGACCAGGGACGGATAGTCGAGGACTGCACCAAGGACGAGTTCTTCGGCGACCTGTCGGCGCGCAGCGAGCGTGCCCGGCGCTTCCTCGACCTGGTTCTTCCGCACTGAGCGCTGCGGCGTCCGGTTTTCCGAACGCCGCGCCGCCGGTTATCCGGAGATCCGGATGCCGGCGCGCTTCGAGCGTCCTTACCTTGAAAATAAATCCTTTACTTTCAATTACTTATGATCATGACTCAGCACAGAAGAAGCTGGCCCGCATCCTGCAATCGACCTGTCAGTCGCGCCATCCGCCGCCCATCTGCGGATCGCCGCCATCGCGTCCACGCACATAACGACAAGTCGAGGAAACACTCATGCGTATCGCCTCCCGTTTGCTGAGCACCGCCGTCGCCATCGCCCTGCTGTCCGGCCCGGCCTTCGCCGCCGAGGAACTCACCGGCACCCTGAAGAAGATCAAGGAGTCCGGCACCGTCACCCTCGGTCACCGCGACGCCTCCATCCCCTTCTCCTACCTGGCCACCGACCCGCGCCAGCCGATCGGCTACTCCCACGACCTGCAGCTCAAGGTGGTCGAAGCGCTCAAGCAGAAGCTCGGCATGCCCGACCTCAAGGTGCGCTACAACCTGGTCACCTCGCAGACCCGCATTCCCCTGGTGCAGAACGGCACCGTCGATCTGGAGTGCGGCTCGACCACCAACAACCTCGAGCGCCAGAAGCAGGTGGCCTTCTCGGTGGGCATCTTCGAGGTCGGCACCCGCCTGCTGACCAAGAAGACCTCCGGCGTGAAGGACTTCGCCGATCTGGCCGGCAAGAACGTGGTGACCACCGCCGGCACCACCTCCGAGCGCCTGCTCAAGGCGATGAACGCCGACAAGCAGATGGGCATGAACATCATCTCGGCCAAGGACCACGGCGAGTCGTTCCTGATGCTCGAGTCCGGTCGCGCGGTGGCCTTCATGATGGACGACGTGCTGCTCTACGGCGAAATGGTCAAGGCCAGAAAGCCCGACGACTGGACCGTGGTCGGCACCCCGCAGTCCTTCGAGATCTACGGCTGCATGCTGCGCAAGGACGACCCGGCCTTCAAGCAGGTGGTCGACGAGGCCATCACCGCCACCTACAAGTCCGGCGAGATCAACGCCATCTACGACAAGTGGTTCCTCCAGCCGGTACCGCCCAAGGGCCTCAACCTCAACTTCCCGATGAGCGAGCAGATCAAGAAGCTGATCGCCGAGCCCACCGACAAGTCCGCCGAGCAGATCTAAGCGAAACGGGCGGCTGCCCGGCGGCCACCCGACCTTGCGTCAATCATCGAAGGGGAAACCCGCATGAACTACAACTGGGACTGGGGCATATTCTTCAAGTCCACCGGCATCGGCAGCGAGATCTACCTCGACTGGTTCGTCACCGGTTTCGGCTGGACCCTCGCCGTCGCCCTGGCGGCCTGGATAGTCGCCCTGGCGCTCGGCGCAGTGCTCGGCGTGCTGCGCACCGTGCCGAACCGCTGGGCCTCCGGTATCGCCACCACCTACGTGGAAATCTTCCGCAACGTGCCGCTCTTGGTGCAGCTGTTCCTCTGGTACTTCCTGGTTCCCGATCTGCTGCCCGAACCGCTGGAGCTGTGGTTCAAGCAGGACCTCAATCCGGCCACCTCGGCCTACCTGAGCGTGGTGGTGTGCCTCGGTCTGTTCACCGCCGCGCGGGTCTGCGAGCAGGTGCGCACCGGCATCCAGGCGCTGCCCAAGGGCCAGGCCGCCGCCGCTCGCGCCATGGGCTTCACCTTGCCGCAGATCTACCGCCACGTGCTGCTGCCGCAGGCCTTCCGCATCATCATCCCGCCGCTGACTTCCGAGTTCCTCAACATCTTCAAGAACTCTGCGGTGGCGTCCCTGATCGGCCTGATGGAATTGCTCGCGCAGACCAAGCAGACCGCCGAGTTCTCCGCCAACCTGTTCGAAGCCTTCACCCTGGCCACGCTGATCTACTTCGTGCTGAACATGGGCCTGATGCTGCTCATGCGCGGGGTCGAGAAGAAGGTGGCGGTGCCCGGCCTGATGTCCGTAGGAGGCAAATGATGGATTTCAGCGCAATCCTGCCGGCTATGCCCGGCCTCGCAGAGGGCATGCTGATGACCCTCAAGCTGATGGTGCTGGGTGTGTTGGGCGGCGTCGCCCTCGGCACTCTGCTGGCGCTCATGCGCCTGTCGCACAACCCCATGCTGGCCCGGCTGGCGGGGCTGTACGTCAACTACTTCCGCTCCATCCCGCTGCTCCTGGTGATCACCTGGTTCTACTTCGCGGTGCCCTTCCTGCTGCGTGCGATCACCGGCGAGGACACCCCGGTCGGCGCCTTCACCTCGTGCCTGGTGGCCTTCGTGATGTTCGAGGCGGCCTACTTCTGCGAGATCGTCCGCGCCGGCATCCAGGCCATTCCCAAGGGCCAGATGGGCGCCGCACAGGCGCTGGGCATGAGCTACGGTCAATGCATGCGTCTGGTGATCCTGCCGCAGGCGTTCCGCAAGATGACCCCGCTGCTCCTGCAGCAGAGCATCATCCTGTTCCAGGACACCTCGCTGGTCTACACCGTGGGTCTCATGGACTTCCTCAACAGCGCCCGTTCGCGCGGCGACATCATCGGCCAGCCGCACGAATTCCTGATCTTCGCCGGCCTGGTCTACTTCAGCGTCAGCTTCATCGCGTCCCAGCTGGTCAAACTCCTGCAGAAGAGGTTAGCCGTATGATTTCCATCCAGAACGTCAACAAGTGGTACGGCGACTTCCAGGTACTGACCGGCTGCAGCACCGAGGTCGACAAGGGTGAGGTGGTGGTGGTGTGCGGGCCGTCAGGCTCCGGCAAGTCGACCCTGATCAAGTGCGTCAACGCGCTGGAGCCGTTCCAGAAGGGCGACATCGTGGTGGCCGGCACCTCGATCGCCGACAAGGCCACGGACCTGCCCAAGCTGCGCTCGCGGGTCGGCATGGTGTTCCAGCACTTCGAGCTGTTCCCCCACCTGTCGATCACCGAAAACCTGACCATCGCGCAGACCAAGGTGCTCGGCCGCGGCAAGGACGAGGCCATCGACAAGGGCCTCAAGCTGCTCGACCGCGTCGGCCTCAAGGCCCACGCCCACAAGCATCCCGGCCAGCTGTCCGGCGGCCAGCAGCAGCGTGTGGCGATCGCCCGCGCGCTGGCCATGGACCCGGTGGTGATGCTGTTCGACGAACCGACCTCGGCGCTCGACCCGGAGATGGTCAACGAGGTGCTCGACGTCATGGTCGAGCTGGCCCAGGAGGGCATGACCATGATGTGCGTGACCCACGAGATGGGCTTCGCCCGCAAGGTCGCCGACCGGGTGATCTTCATGGACCGCGGGCAGATCGTCGAGGACTGCGCCAAGGACGAGTTCTTCGGCGACATCCACGCCCGCTCCGAGCGCGCCCAGCAGTTCCTCGCCAAGATCCTCCAGCACTGACCCCAACCCTCGCCCGTGCCTGGTGGCCTGTTTGGTTAGTTCAGTCAGTCAATTTCGGCGCCCATGGCCCCGATACTGCGTTGCCACTCCTCGCCATAGCTCTGCTATGACTCGTCGCGGCGCCTTGTCTCGGAACCATGGTCATCCGAACTTGAGTTAACCAACTAACCGCACAGGCCACTAGCACAGGCGAGTTTCTTCAGCGCACTACCCAGAAAAAGTACAAGAGAGGCAAGCCATGAAGAACCTGTTGCAGACCGTCGCCCCCAGCGTCCTCGCCCTGTGCCTGCTGTTGCCGCACGCGGCGCAGGCGGCCGATCCCGAACCGGCCGCCAAGGCCAACGTGGTGATCCTGGCCACCGGCGGCACCATCGCCGGCGCCGGTGCCAGCGCCGCGCAGAGCGCCACCTACCAGGCGTCGAAAGTCCCGGTCGAGCAGCTGATCGCCGGCGTGCCGGAACTCGCCAACCTCGCCAACGTGCGCGGCGAGCAGGTATTCCAGATCGCCTCGGAAAGCCTCACCAGCGAGCATCTGCTGCAGCTTGGCAAGCGGGTCGCCGAACTGGCCGACAGCGCGGACGTCGACGGCATCGTCATCACCCACGGCACCGACACCCTGGAGGAGACCGCCTACTTCCTCAACCTGGTCGAGCACACCGACAAGCCCATCGTGGTGGTCGGCTCGATGCGCCCGGGCACCGCCATGTCCGCCGACGGCATGCTCAACCTGTACGACGCCGTGGCCGTGGCCGGCAACAAGGAGGCGCGCGGCAAGGGCGTGCTGGTGACCATGAACGACGAGATCCACTCCGGCCGCGACGTCAGCAAGATGGTCAACATCAAGACCGAGGCGTTCAAGAGCCCGTGGGGGCCGCTGGGCATGGTGGTGGAAGGCAAGAGCTACTGGTTCCGCCAGCCGGTCAAGCGCCACACCCAGAACTCCGAGTTCGACATCCGGCAGATCTCCAGCCTGCCGCGGGTGGACATCGCCTACAGCTACAACAACGTCGACGACAGCAGCTACAAGGCCTTCACCCAAGCCGGCGCCAAGGCGATCATCCATGCCGGCACCGGCAACGGCTCGGTGCCCGCGGCCGTGGTGCCGGCGCTGCAGGGGCTGCGCAAGGACGGCCTGCTGATCGTCCGCTCCTCGCGCGTCAACCAGGGCGGCTTCGTCCTGCGCAACGCCGAACAGCCGGACGACAAGTACGACTGGGTGGTCGCCCACGACCTCAACCCGCAGAAGGCGCGCATCCTCACCGCGGTCGCGCTGACCAAGACCCAGGACAGCAAGGAGCTGCAGCGGATCTTCTGGGAATACTGATCCTCCGCGACCAGCCCGGCCGCCACGGCGCCGGGCTGGTCGCCCGCCGCCGACTGTGATGCAATCCCCCCATCTCCCCCCTCGCGCGCTGCCGCCCTCGCTGACCGTGAACCCGCGCCTGATCCCGCCCCTGCACGTGCCGCTGCTGGTCCTGCTGCTGATGCTCGGCTGCGGCCTGGTCGCCTACCAGCTCAGCGAGCGGGCTGGGCTGCGCGCGCTGGCCGACAACGGCGAGCGCCAGCTCGAACTGCACGCCGGCGCGCTGGAAAGCGCGATCAGCCTGCACGCCTACCTGCCCAGCCTGCTCGAACTGGAGGACAGTGTCGGCCTCCTGCTGCGCGAGCCCAGCGAGCCACACCGCGCCCAGGTCAACGCCTGGCTCGCCGGTCTCAACCAGCGCAGCGGCAGCCGCGTGGTCTATCTGATCGACCGCAGCGGCCGGGTGGTGGCGACCAGCAACTGGCGCGACGCCGACAGCTTCCAAGGCGACGACCTGTCGTTCCGCCCCTACTTCCAGGACGCCATGCAGGGCAAGCCGGGACGCTTCTACGGCCTTGACAGCATCACCGGCGAGCCCGGCTACTACCTGGCCCACGGCCTGCGCCAGGGCGGCGAGATCGTCGGCGTGGCGGTGGTGAAGATCCGCCTCGAAGCGCTCGAGAAGCGCTGGCAGCGCGCCCAGCTGCAGGCCTACGTCAGCGACGGCAACGGCATCGTCATCCTCTCCAGCGACCCGGCGCGGCGCTTCCGCTCGGTGCGCCCGCTCGACGACGCGCGGCGCGCCGCCCTGGCCACCAGCCTGCAGTACCACTGGACGCGCTTCGAGGAGCTGCAGCCGCTGAGCCGCCAGCGCCTGTCCGCCGACAGCGAGCTGCTCAGCCTGCCGGACCCCAGCGGCGGCCAGCCGGTCAGCTACCTGGCGCAGACCCACCGCCTCGCCGACCAGCCCTGGGACTTCACCCTGCTCTCGCCGGTGCGCGACGTGCGCCGCGCCGCCACCAGCCACGGCATGCTGGCCGCGGTGGCGGTCGCCCTGCTGGCCTTCCTGTTGATCGCCTGGAACGAGCGGCGCAAGGTGCTGGCCACCCGCCTGGCCGCGCGCGAGGCGCTGGAGCAGGCCAACAACCAGCTCGAGCGCAAGATCGCCGAGCGCACCGAGCACCTGCGCGCCAGCAACGAACACCTCAAGGCGCAGATCCGCGAACGCCGCCAGGCCGAGGAAAGCCTGCGCAAGACCCAGGACGACCTGATCCAGGCCGGCAAGCTGGCGGTGATCGGCCAGATGTCGACCTGCATCGCCCACGAACTCAACCAGCCGCTGGCCGCCCTGCGCACCCTGTCCGGCAACACCGTGCGCTTCCTCGCCCGCGGCGACAACGCCACCGCCAGCAGCAACCTGCAGACCATCAACGAGCTGGTCGATCACATGGGGCGCATCACCGCCAGCCTGCGCGCCTTCGCCAAGCGCGGCGGCGACGGCGGCCAGGCCGAGGTCGGCAAGGCGGTGGACGCCGCGCTGTTCCTCCTCCATCCGCGCCTGGAACGCACGCCGCTGACCCTGCACCGCGCCTGCGCCGACGCCCGTCTGGCCATCGACCAGACCCGCCTGGAGCAGATCCTGGTCAACCTGATCGTCAATGCCATCGACGCCCTGAGCGCGCAGAGCGATCGCCAGCTGTGGCTGGACGGCGCGTGCGAGGACGACCACTATCGGCTGACCGTGCGCGACAACGGCCCCGGCATCCCGCCGGCACTGCGCAAGCAGCTGTTCGAGCCGTTCTTCACCACCAAACCGGGCGAGCAGGGCCTGGGCCTCGGCCTGACCCTGTCGGCCAGCCTGGCCGCCGCCGCCCATGGCAGCCTCACCGCCCAGCACCCGGAGGACGGCGGCACGCTATTCGAGCTGCGCCTGCCGCTGCTGCCCTCCTCTCCTGCCGAGCCCCGCCGCGATGAATGAGCCCCTTACCGTCCTGATCGTCGAAGACGATCCCCACGTGCTGCTCGGCTGCCAGCAGGCGCTGGCCCTCGAGGACATCCCCAGCGAGGGCGTCGGCAGCGCCGAGGAGGCGCTGGCGCGGGTCGGCGCCGACTTCGCCGGCATCGTGATCAGCGACATCCGCCTGCCCGGCATGGACGGCCTGACCCTGCTCGCCGAGCTCAAGGCGCGCGACCGCAGCCTGCCGGTGGTGCTGATCACCGGCCACGGCGACATCTCCATGGCGGTCGGCGCGATGCGCGAGGGCGCCTATGACTTCATGGAGAAGCCGTTCTCCCCCGAGCGGCTGGTCGACGTCGCGCGTCGCGCCCTCGAGCAGCGCAGCCTGGCCCGCGAGGTGACCGCGCTGCGCCGCCAGCTGGCCGGCCGCCAAGCCCTGGAGGAGCGCCTGATCGGCCGCTCGCCGGCCATGGCCCAGCTGCGCGAGCTGATCGCCAACGTCGCCGACACCTCGGCCAACGTGCTGATCGAGGGCGAGACCGGCACCGGCAAGGAGCTGGTGGCGCGCTGCCTGCACGACTTCAGCCGGCGCCAGGAGCGGCCGTTCGTCGCCCTCAACTGCGGCGGCCTGCCGGAAAGCCTGTTCGAGAGCGAGATCTTCGGCCACGAGGCGCACGCCTTCACCGGCGCCGGCAAGCGGCGCATCGGCAAGATCGAGCACGCCAGCGGCGGCACCCTGTTCCTCGACGAGATCGAGAGCATGCCGGTCAACCTGCAGATCAAGCTGCTGCGCGTGCTGCAGGAGCACAGCCTGGAGCGGCTCGGCTCCAACCAGAGCATCGCCGTCGACTGCCGGGTGATCGCCGCCACCAAGGCCGACCTCGACGAACTGGGGCGCAGCGGCCAGTTCCGCAGCGACCTCTACTACCGCCTCAACGTGGTCACCCTCGAACTGCCGCCGCTGCGCGAACGGCGCGAGGACATCGTCCTGCTGTTCGAGCACTTCCTGCAGCAGTCCGCGCTGCGCTTCGACCGCCCGGCGCCGGAGCTGGACCGCCACACCCTCGCCGCCCTGCTGGCCCACGACTGGCCGGGCAACGTGCGCGAACTGCGCAACGTCGCCGAGCGCTTCGCCCTCGGCCTGCCGGCGTTCAAGAAGGGCGGCGCCTGCGCGGAAAGCGGCGGGCCGAATTTCGCCGAGGCGGTGGAGGCCTTCGAGAAGCGCCTGATCCATGATGCCCTCGAGCGCCACGGCGGCAATCTCAGCCAGGCCAGCCAGGCGCTCGGCATGGCCAAGACCACCCTGTTCGACAAGGTCAAGAAGTACCGTCTGCAATAGCGCACCGCCCCGCGCCGGACTTGCAGGCCGACCGGCGGCAGTCGAAGCTATGCTCCATTGAAGGAGCACCCATGAACATCGACGAACTGACCCGCCGCCTGCACGCCATCCGCGACCACAACGACTGGCGGCGTTTCCACAGCCCGAAGAACCTGGCCATGGCCGCCAGCGTGGAAATGGCCGAGCTGGTGGAAATCTTCCAGTGGTTGAACGAGGACGAGACGCGCGCCCTGCCCGCCGACAAGCTGGAACACGCCGGCCAGGAGATCGGCGACGTGGTGCTCTACCTGCTGCTGCTCTGCGGTGAGCTGGGCCTGGACCTGGAACAGGTGGTGCGCGCCAAGCTGGCCGACACCGAACGGCGCTACAAGCGATGAGCGGCGCCGACATGCACCTGCCCACCGACCGCCACTTCGACGAGCTGGCCACCCGCTTCGCCGAGAAGATCTACGGCGGCGCCAAGGGCGCCATCCGCCTCGCCGTGCTGCAGGCCGACCTCAAGGAGGCGCTGCCTGAGCGCCCGCTGCGCGTGCTCGACGTCGGCGCCGGCCTCGGCCATATGAGCCTGTGGCTGGCCGAACACGGCCACGCGGTGACCCTCGCCGAACCGGCCGCGCCGATGCTCGACGGCGCCCGCGCGCGCTTCGCCGAGGCCGGGCTCGCCGCCAGCTTCGTGCAGGCGCCGTGGCAGGAGCTGCTCGGCCAGTTCGAGCAGCCCTTCGACCTGGTGCTCTGCCACGCCGTGCTGGAGTGGCTGGCCGAGCCGTCGGCGATCCTGCCGGTGCTGCACCAGCTCACCGCGGCCGACGGCTGGCTGTCGCTGGCCTTCTACAACCGCGACGCGCTGATCTACCGCAACCTGCTCAAGGGCCACTTCCGCAAGCTGCGCAAGGAGCGCTTCGCCGGCGAGGGGCAGAGTCTCACCCCGCAGCGCCCGCTCGACCCGCGCGAGCTGGCCGGCCAGCTCGACGACTGGTTCGCCATCGAGCAGCAGAGCGGGGTGCGGGTGTTCCACGACTACATGCCCACCGAGTTCCAGGCCCGCGCCGAATTGACCGACCTGCTGGAGATGGAGCTGGCCCACCGCCGCCACCCGGCCTTCGCCGGACTCGGCCGCTACCTGCACTGGCTGTGCCGGCCGCGCCGCTGAGAACCGCCGCCATGCGCCGCCGACTGGTCCTGCTGCTGTTGGCTGCCCTCGCCGGCTGCCGCGCCAATCCCTACAGCGCCAGCCACCTGCCCTACCCGCCGACGCCCTCCGACTCTAAGGCGGCGGCCAAGGCCGACCCCGGCAGCTACCCGCCGGCACCGATCGATCTCGGCCGCTACCGCAACTGGCAGTGGGGCATGGCGATCGACGAGCCGCTGGCCGGCATCGTCAGCGCCGCCCTCGATCAGCGCGGCCTGCGCCCGGCCACCGAGGAGGCGCCGGCCACCCTGGAGCTGCGGGTGCTGCAGCGCACCAGCATCCACCAGCGGCAGATCTACGACGAGCCCGCCTACGGCGACGGCTTCGCGATCTACGACCGCCATGCCGGCTACTGGGGCACGACGCCGGTGCCGGTGGTGCGCATCGTCAGCTTCCCGGTGGAGGTGGTGCAGCTCGAACTGTTCGACATCCACAGCGGCGTGCGCGTGTGGACCGGCAGCGGCGAGGCGGTGCGCGCCGGCAGCGGCCCGGCCAGCGTGACCGACAGCCTGCGCCGCGCGGTGGCCGAGGCGCTGAGCAGCTTCCCGCCGCCTTGACCCCCGTCCCCGACGCGCCACACTGAAAGGACAGCCGGCCGACAACCGCCGGCGGGAGCTCCCTCATGTTGCGCCATCTGTACCTGATTGCCGCACTGCTCGCCCTGGCCGCCTGCCAGACCGTGCGCCTGGACAGCGACTTCGACCCTCACCGTGACTACGCCAGCCTGCAGAGCTGGGCCTGGCAGGAGCCGGCGGTCCGGTACAGCCCCGACGACCCGCGCTTGAGCAGCGACCTGACCGCCCAGCGCGTGCGCGAAGCGGTCGCCCAGCAGCTCGAGCAACGCGGCCTGCGCCAGGCCGCCGACCCGGCGGCGGCCGACTTCCACGTGCAGGCCTTCATGATCGTCGACCGCCGCCAGGAGCAGGTCGCCACCGCCTACGCCGGCGGCGGCTACTGGGGCCGTGGCTACTGGGGTGGCATGTGGGGCTATCCCTATACCGAGGTGCGCACCTACGACTACCAGGTTGGCACGCTGCAGCTCGATTTCATCGACCGCGACGGCCGGCTGATCTGGCGCGGCAGCGCGGAGCAGGTCCTGCGCCGCGGGCAGCGCTCGCCGGCCGAGCGCAGCAGCGAAATCCACGAGACGGTGGCGAAGATCCTCGCCCAGTATCCGCCCCGGGGGCGCTGAGCCGGCGATGGGCCGGCGCATCCTGATCCTAGTCACCAGCGGGGCGATGCGCTGCGCGGCGCCCTTCCAGATCGCAACCCTGCCCGCCTGCATGGACGCCGAGTGCCCCTGATTCTCACCGGCGAGGGCGTGCAACTGGCTCGCGAGGAGATCGCCGACACCCTGCGCGCCAGCGACGGCTGAGCCGCTGCGTCACTTCATCCGCCAGGCGAGCAGCGCCGGCGCGCGCCTGCTGATGGGCCGCGCCCCGGGCGTGCCGCTGCACGAGTACCGGCCGATCGGCGAGGTGAAAAGCAGCGCCAGCGGCGTCGAACTGGCGCAGCTGATCAACCGCGACTGCTACGGCGCCGGCTGGCTGGTGCGCCTGCGCCTGGACGACTGGCCGAGCGCGCGCCACGAGTTCCTCCCCGCCGCCGCGCTGGCGGTGTTCGCCGAGCCGATGCGCCTGGACGGCTTCGATCCGCAGGCCGCCGAGGGCAGATGCTCGGGCAGCCGTGAGCCGGGAAAGTCCCGCCCGTGGGCGACAGCCGCGCCCGTGGGCAGTAAGCTGTAGCGCCGACTCCCCCGGTTGCGGATCGTCTTCGTGAGTGCCTCCCCGTCCGCCGGCGCCCGCCGCTGGCCCCAAGCCGTGCGCGCGCTGCGCCACCGCAATTTCCGCCTGTACTTCGCCGGCCAGCTGGTGTCGATCCTCGGCAACTGGATCCAGCAGGTGGCGCTGGCCTGGCTGGTCTACCGGCTGACCGGCTCGAGCGCCCTGCTCGGCCTGACCAGCTTCCTCGCCCTCGCCCCGCAACTGCTGATCGGCCCGCTGGTCGGCGCCTGGATCGACCGCTGCGACAAGCATCGCCTGCTGCAGACGGTGCAGGCGCTGCTCGGCGTGCAGGCCACGGCGCTGGCCGCGCTGACCGCCCTCGGCTGGGCCACCCCGCACCTGCTGGTGGCGATGGCCACGCTGCTCGGTCTGCTCAACGCCGTCGAGACGCCAACCCGCCAGGCGCTGATGAGCCGCTTCATCGATAGCCGCGACGACCTGCCCAACGCCCTGGCGCTCAACGCCATGCTGGTCAACGGCTCGCGCTTCGTCGGCCCGCCGCTGGCCGGCCTGCTGCTCGGCATCAGCAGCGAGGCGTTCTGCTTCGCCCTGAATGCCGTCTCCTACCTGGCGCTGTTCGCCGGCCTGCGGCTGATGCGCATCGAGGCCGCGGAGCCGGCCCGCGGCTCGGTCGGCGCGGTGTTCCGCCAGGGCCTGGACTACATGCGCGGCGCGCCGGCGGTGCGCCGGCTGATGCTCAGCGTGGTGGTGCTGAACTTCTCGGCCTCCTGCTACGCGGTGCTGCTGCCGGTGTTCGCCAAGGACGTGTTCGCCGGCGACGCCACCACGCTCGGCTGGCTGTGGGGCGCGGCGGGCGGCGGCGCGCTGGCCGCCTCGCTGTTCCTCGCCAGCCGCCGCACCACCGACGGCCAGGAGCGCCTGATCCTGATCGCCTGCACACTCAGCGCCGGCGCGCTGCTGCTGTTCGCCAACAGCACCTGGCTGCCGCTGGCGCTCGCCGCGATGGTCCTGCTCGGCTTCGGCCTGAGCTGCGCCAACGTCGGCACCAACATCCTCCTGCAGAGCCTGGCGCCGGACGCCCTGCGCGGCCGCGTGGTGTCCTTCTACATCGCCTGCCGCTTCGGCTTCGAGGCGGTCGGCGGGCTGTGCGCCGGCCTGCTCGCCGCACGCTTCGGCGCCCCCGTCACCCTGGACGGCGCCGGCCTGCTGCTGCTCGCCTACTGCCTGTGGCTGCTGCCGCGCCAGCGCACGCTGGCGCCCGCGGCTGACGTTGCCGATGGCGGCGGCGCCGCGGGCGATGAAGCGCGCGGCTGAGCCGGGCCATTCTCCGCGCAGCGGCTATAGTGAATTGACCCCCCGCCGCGAGGGGGCGAACATAGGCTCCTTTACGTACTGCAGGACGCCCCGCCATGAAAGGTCAGACCGCCGTCATCGACTATCTGAAGACCCTGCTCAAGGGCGAGCTGGCCGCCCGCGACCAGTACTTCATCCACTCGCGCATGTATCAGGACTGGGGTTTCCACAAGCTCTACGAGCGCCTCAACCACGAGATGGTCGAGGAAACCGAGCACGCCGACGCCCTGCTGCAGCGCATCCTGTTCCTCGAAGGCACGCCCGACATGACCCCCGACGCCGTGCGGGTCGGCCAGACCGTGCCGGACATGCTGAAGACCGACCTGGCGGTGGAGTACGAGGTGCGCGAGGCGCTGGCCAAGGGCATCGCCCTGTGCGAGCAGCACAAGGACTACGTCACCCGCGGGATCCTCGAGAAGCAGCTGCACGATACCGAGGAAGACCACGCCTACTGGCTGGAGATCCAGCTCGGCCTGATCGACAAGATCGGCCTGCAGAACTACCTGCAGTCGCAGATGTAAGCCGTCCTTCCCTCCCCGCCAGGCGCCGCTGCCGACCCTGGCGGAGAACCCCTGCCGCGTCACTCGTAGTTGATCATCCAGCTCACCCCGAAGCGGTCGGTGAGCATGCCGAAGCTGCGCGCCCAGAAGGTCTTCTGCAGCGGCATGTCGACCTTGCCGCCCTCGCTCAGCGCAGTGAACCAGGCCTCGGCCTGCTCCGCCGTCGACGGCGCCAGCGACAGGGCGAAGCCGCCGAATGGCGTGCCGCCCGGACAGCCGTCGGAGGCCATCAGCGTGCTGTCGCCGATGCGCAGATTGGCATGCATCACCTTGTCGCCCCAGTCCGGCGGTACCGGCATCGGCTCCGGAGCTTCCTTGCAGCGCATCAGCAGAATGACCTCGGCGCCCAGCACCTGGGTGTAGAGCGCCAGCGCCTCCTCACAGTGGCCGGAGAAGAACAGGTAGGGTTCGACTTTCATGGCAACCTCCGAAAAGCGGCACTCGGCCGGGACAGAGGTAATGAAGTCTAGGTCGCCAGGCCGCCGCCGGCGGAGCCCGCTCATCGGCTGCCCGGGGCCCGCAGCTCGGCTGCCGCGTGGACTAGACTGGGGTAGAGCCCGCCAGCGCCACGGAGTCCCCATGAGTCAGGCCATCGCCGATCTACGCCACGAGCACGCAGCGATCCTTGCCGCTCTGCCGCTCCTCGAGCGCCTCGCCGCGCGGGCCGGCAGCAGCGCAGACGCCACCGATCTCGCCGCCTTGCTCGACTTCCTGCGCGACTTCGTCGACCGCTGCCATCACGGCAAGGAGGAGGACCTCCTGTTCCCGGCCATGGTCAAGGCGGGCCTCGCCGATCACGGTGGCTTCATCGACGAACTGCGCGCCGAGCACCTCCAGGGCCGCGAGCTGCTGCAGCGCCTGGTCGAGACCAGCGCGCCGCTGCAGGCCCACGCCTTCGCCGCGACCGCCGCGGCCTACAGCGCCCACCTGCGCGCGCATATCGACAAGGAGAACACCGCGCTGTTCTCGATGGCCGAGCGCCTGCTCGACAGCCCGGACATGGCGGCGCTGCAGCAGGCCTTCGCGGTCCATGAGGAGCGGGTCATCGGCCACGGCCGCCACGAACGGCTGCATGCCCTGCTAGAGCGGCTCGAGGCGACGTATCCCGCCTGAACCTCAGGGCGGGGTCGGCGGTCAGGTATAGCCCTGCTTCCAGCGCAGCGGGACGAAGCGGATCGGCGGCAGCGGCGGCTGATCCGGGGCGCTCAGTGCCTGCGACAGATCGACGGTGATGTCGTGCAGCTCGGGCGAGGGCACCGGCGTGGCGAAGTCGATCGATAGCAGATAGCGCCGCCCCACCTCCCCCAGCACGAACCCATCCTGCCGTGGCTGGTGCTCCCAGCGTCCAGCCTGCGTGGCCGCCTTGCCTTGCGCATCCCACTGTGCGAACTCGAAACCGGCACTGCCGGTGAAACGTCGGTTGGCGAAGCCGAGCACGGCCTGCTGCGGACGGAACACGAAGCCCGGCACGCGGGGCGTCACCGTGATGTAGACCCGCGTGCGGCCCGGCGTGCGGTTGTCGAAGTAGACCGGGCGCGGACTGACGTAGAGCGGCAGGACGAACAGGTAGAGGTGGGTATCGTAGGTGCGCAGCGAGTTGTCGAGGGTCACCGCCAGTTCGAGCCCGGACGCCACCAGGGGCGGCCTGCTGAACTCGGGCAACTCGGCCAACCCGCGCGTATCGGGCGGCGTGTCGCCCAGGTAGGCGAAGCTCTCCCAGCCGCCCCGAAAGCCCGCGCAACCGGCCAGGCCCAGGAGCAGCAGGAGACACAACGATACCGCCGGTCTTGTGCGCATCGGCCAGACTCCGTGCCGGTGGGTCAGCTCCAGGCCTGTCGACGAGGCTACAAGGCGAACGGCAGGCCCGGGATCGGCGTCCCCGGCTGGCGCGCCTGCAGCAGGCGGCGGTATTCCTCGGGATCCTTGATCAGCACGTCCTGGCCGGCGAAGGCCTCGGCGGCGATCAGGCGCGACAGCCAGAAGCGCACGCAGGCGATACGCAGCATGGCCGGCCACAGCTCGGCCTCGAGGGCGGTGAACGGCCGCAGCGCGGCATAGCCGGCGAGGAGGGCGTTGAGGCGGCGGGGGTCGAACTCGCCGCACGGTTCGCTGCACCAGTCGTTGGCGGCGATCGCCAGGTCGTAGAGCATCGGCCCCGAGCAGGCGTTGTAGAAGTCGATCACCCCGGAGAGGAAATTGCCGTCGAACAGCACGTTGTCGTGGAACAGATCGCCGTGCAGATTGGCCTGCGGCAGGTGGTCGAGGCGCGGACGCAGGTGGGCGATCTCTTCCAGGGCGGCCTTGAGCAGGCCACGCGCCTCGTCGTCCAGGCGCAGGGCCTGCAGCGGCCCCTCGGCGAGCATCCAGTCGAGGCCACGGTCGCTCGGCCGCTCGATCATCTCTGCGCGGGTGGCCAGGTGCAGACGCGCCAGCAGCTCGCCGACCGCCTGGCACTGGTGCGAGTTGGGCAGCGCAACGTGATGGCCGGAGAGCCGCGGCTGCAGCAGCGCCGGCAGCCCGGCCAGCTCGCCGAGCGCGCCGCCGTCGGTCGTGCGCACCGCGTAGGGCACCGGCAGGCCGGCCTCGTGCAGCACGTCGAGCAGGGCGATGAAGAACCCCATGTCCTCCCGCGGGCCGCGTTCGATCAGGGTCAGCACGTATTCGCCGCTTTCCAGGCTGACGAAGAAGTTGCTGTTTTCCGTACCGGCGGCGATGCCCTGGAACTCCAGCAGGCGCCCCAGCCCGTAGGGGGCGAGAAAGGCTTCCAGTTCGTGGCGTTCCAGCGGGGTGAAAACGGACATGGGGTCTCCTGTGGTGGGGATGGGCGGTTTACCAGCGGAAGATTTCCCACTGCGGGATCAGCATGTCCGGATTGTCCGAGCGGATGAAGTTGCTGTCGCCGTCGGCACGCACCAGGAAGTAGGGCTTGCCGATCTTGGGGGTCACCTTGATGGCGTAGAGGAAACCGTTGACGCGGTATTCCTGGATGGTCTTGTCGCCTTCCTGGCGGATGGTCACCTCCGGTTCGGCGCTCGGCGCCTCGTCCTGGGCGAAGGCAGCCAGCGGGGCCGCGACCAGCAGGCCGGCGAGCAACAGGCGGTTGAATGCGCGCATGGTGGTAACCTTATTCCTTTGCAGTTGTCGAGCCTGACATCTTACTCCGGTCGCATCGCCCAAGAGTCGATTTCCCTATGAGTCTAGCCCCTCTCGTCCTGGTGGACGGTTCCTCCTACCTGTACCGCGCCTTCCATGCGCTGCCGCCGCTGCACACCTCCGCCGGCCTGCCCACCGGTGCGGTGAAGGGCGTGCTGAACATGCTGCTGAGCCTGCGCCGCCAGTATCCGGACAGCCCCTTCGCCGTGGTGTTCGACGCCAAGGGACCGACCTTCCGCGACGAGCTGTTCGAGCACTACAAGTCGCACCGTCCGCCGATGCCGGACGATCTGCGCGTGCAGGTCGAGCCGTTGCACGCCTGCGTGCGCGCCCTCGGCCTGCCGTTGTTGTGCATGGAGGGAGTGGAGGCCGACGACGTGATCGGCACCCTGGCGCGCTCGAGCGCCGCGGCCGCGCGCCCGGTAGTGATCTCCACCGGCGACAAGGACATGGCCCAGTTGGTCGACGGCCACATTACGCTGGTCAACACCATGACCGGAAGCGTGCTGGACTGCGATGGCGTAAAAGAGAAATTCGGCGTCGGTCCTGAGCTGATCATCGACTTCCTGGCGCTGATGGGCGACAAGGTCGACAACATCCCCGGCGTGCCCGGGGTCGGCGAGAAGACCGCGCTGGGCCTGCTGCAGGGCCTGGGTGGCGGCCTCGACGTGATCTACGCCAACCTCGAGCAGGTGGCCGGGCTGCCGATCCGCGGCGCCAAATCGCTGGCCGCCAAGCTCGCCGAACACCGCGAGATGGCCTACCTGTCCTATCAGCTGGCCACCATCAAGACCGACGTGACGCTGCAGATCGCCCTCGACGACCTGCACCCGGTCGCCGCCGACCGCGCGGCGCTGATCGAGCTGTACCGCGAGCTGGAGTTCAAGAGCTGGCTCGACGGCCTGCTGCGCGAAGCCAAGCCGGCCGGCGCTTCGCCGGCGGGCGGCCCTGCGGCAGGCGAACCGGCCCCGGCCGCACCTGCCGCTGCCGGCGAAGCGAGCCCCGCAGAAACCGCCGACGCGCCGCCAACGCGCTACGAGACGGTGCTCGAGCAGGCGCAGTTCGACGCCTGGCTGGAGAAGCTCCAGGCGGCGGAGCTGATCGCCTTCGACACCGAGACCACCAGCCTCGACGCCCAGCAGGCCGAGCTGGTCGGTCTGTCCTTCGCGGTCAGTCCGTTTGAAGCCGCCTACCTGCCGCTGGCGCACAACTACATGGGCGTGCCCGAGCAGCTCGACCGCGACGCGGTGCTGGCCGCGCTCAAGCCGCTGCTGGAAGACCCGGCCAAGGCCAAGGTCGGCCAGCACGCCAAGTACGACATGAACGTGCTCGCCCACTACGGCATCACCGTGCGTGGCGTGGCCTTCGACACCATGCTGGAGTCCTACGTGCTGGACTCCACGGCGACCCGCCACGACATGGACAGCCTGGCGCTCAAGTACCTCGGCCACTCGACCATCCGCTTCGAGGACATCGCCGGCAAGGGCGCCAAGCAGTTGACCTTCGACCAGATCGCCCTCGAGCAGGCCGGCCCCTACGCCGCCGAGGACGCCGACGTGACCCTGCGTCTGCACCAGACCCTGTGGGGCAAGCTGGAGAGCGTGCCATCGCTGGCCTGCGTGCTGACCGACATCGAGATGCCGCTGGTGCCGGTGCTGGCGCGCATCGAGCGCCACGGCGCGCTGGTCGACGCCCGCCTGCTCGGCCTGCAGAGCGTCGAACTCGGCGAGAAGATGCAGCAGCTCGAGCGCGCCGCCTTCGAGCTGGCCGGCGAGGAGTTCAACCTTTCCTCGCCCAAGCAGCTCGGCACCATCCTCTACGACAAGCTCGGCCTGCCGGTGCTGTCGAAGACCGCCAAGGGCCAGGCCTCCACCGCGGAAGGCGTACTCGCCGAACTGGCCGAGCAGGGCTACGCGCTGCCGCAGGTGCTGATGGACTACCGCAGCGTCAGCAAGCTCAAGAGCACCTACACCGACAAGCTGCCCGAGCAGATCAACCCGCGCACCGGACGCATCCACACCAGCTACCACCAGGCGGTGGCCGCCACCGGCCGGCTGTCCTCCTCCAACCCCAACCTGCAGAACATTCCGATCCGCACCGCCGAGGGACGGCGTATTCGCCAGGCCTTCGTCGCTCCCAAGGGCTACAAGCTGGTGGCCGCCGACTACTCGCAGATCGAGCTGCGCATCATGGCCCACCTGGCCCAGGACGAAGGCCTGCTCGACGCCTTCCGCCACGATCGCGACGTGCACCGCGCCACCGCCGCCGAGGTGTTCGGCGTCGAGCTGGAGCAGGTGAGCGCCGAGCAGCGGCGGCGCGCCAAGGCGATCAACTTCGGCCTGATCTACGGCATGAGCGCCTTCGGCCTGGCCAAGCAGGTCGGCGTCGACCGCAAGGAGGCGCAGGCCTACATCGATCGCTACTTCGCCCACTATCCCGGCGTGCTGGCCTACATGGAGCGCACCCGCGAGCAGGCCGCCGCCCAGGGCTTCGTCGAGACCCTGTTCGGCCGCCGCCTGTACCTGCCGGAGATCCAGGCGCAAAACGGGGCGATGCGCAAAGCCGCCGAGCGCACGGCGATCAACGCGCCGATGCAGGGCACCGCGGCGGACATCATCAAGCGCGCCATGGTGGCGGTGGACGCCTGGCTGCAGGAGGCGGGGCTGGACGCGCGGATGATCCTCCAGGTGCACGACGAACTGGTGCTGGAGGTGCGCGAGGACCAGGTGGAGGCGCTCAAGGCCGGCCTGCTGCCGCACATGAGCGGCGCCGCCGCGCTGGACGTGCCGCTGCTGGTGGAGGTCGGGGTAGGCGACAACTGGGACGAGGCGCACTGAGAGCCTGTCCACGACCTGCTGCGCGTCGGCCATGCTGCGTTGAAATCGGTTTCGGAATGCTCATTTGCACCAGCAAACTCCGCTTCCTCAACCGATTTCGCCTTGCCTGGCTCTAGCTCGCGAGATCGTGAACAGACTCTGAAACCTGTCAGCCGACCGACGGTCGAACTTTACCCGCGGGGGAGCGGTCAACTGTTTCGAGAGGTTGGCAGACCCCTCGAGGGGATCGCAGTTGCGAGATCCTGTGCGGCAGTAATGCCGGTTCGCCCCGTCCTGGCGTCCGGCTCATGAACCGACCTTTCACCCCCCTATGGAAAGGTCGGTTTTTTTTGCCTGCGAAAACCTCAGGCCGACTGGCCGTCCGCCGCTTGCTCGTCCTCTTCCTCGAGCAGACCCGTCCAGGCCGCCAGCACCGCCTGCGCCTCCTCGACGCCCTGACGCTTGGGAGCGGAGAACAGCTGCACGCTGGCCACCTCGCCCCAGCCCTGACGGATCTCCTTCTGCACCTTGAGCAGGGCGTTCTTGGCCGCGCCGAAGGTGAGCTTGTCGGCCTTGGTGAGCAGGATGTGCATGGGCAGGCAGCTGGCCTTGGCCCAGTCGAGCATCAGCAGGTCGAATTCGGTGAGCGGGTGACGGATGTCCATCAGCAGGATCACCCCGACCAGCGATTCGCGGCTGCCCAGGTAGGCCTCCAGGTGACGCTGCCAATGCTGCTTGAGCGGAATCGGCACCTTGGCGTAGCCGTAGCCGGGCAGGTCGACCAGGCGGCGCTCGTCGTCGAGGCGGAAGAAGTTGAGCAGCTGGGTACGCCCCGGCGTCTTCGAGGTACGCGCCAGGCGGGCGTGGGTCAGGGTGTTCATCGCACTGGACTTGCCGGCGTTGGAGCGCCCGGCGAAGGCCACTTCGTAACCTTCGTCCGGCGGGCACTGGTCGACCCGCGCGGCACTCTTGATGAAGGCGGCCTGCTGACACAGACCGAGGATGGGATTCTTGACGGACATGGCGTGGGCCTGTTGTGCGCCTGCGCCGGAAACGCGTTGCAGGCTGGTACTGGAGTGGGCTGCGACCAAGTGTCGCGCGCGGCGGTTCCGTTTCCGTTTTTACGTCGCCTGTATATAATGCCACGGTTTTTGTGTGCGCTTTGCATTCACACAATTGGTGTCCATGTGGACGGACCCTGCCAGCCGAGTGTCGGGCCGTTTCCCCCCTGATGAAAGAGGTCGACCATGAAGAAACTGCTGCTTGCTGTGTCGCTCGTCGCTGCCGCTGCCTCCGCCCAGGCTACCCAGGAACCGGAAGCGGTCTTCAACAAGGCCTGCACGGCTTGCCACAACGGCCAGCTGCCGATGGCCCCGAAGAAAGGCGACGCCGCCGCCTGGCAACCGCGCCTGGCACAGGGCATGGATACCCTGGTGAAGCACGTCACCGAAGGTTTCAACGCCATGCCGCCGCGCGGCATGTGCATGGACTGCACCGCCGAAGACTACAAAGCCACCATCGAATGGATGAGCAAGTAATCCCCCCTTTCCCCCCTTTGCCGTAGTTGGATTAGCTGATGAACAAACTACTCGTGAGTCTGCTGTTGACCCTGGGCGTGACCGGCCTGGCCCAGGCCGCCGGTGATGCCACCGCTGGACAAACCAAGGCAGCCGTCTGCGGCGCCTGCCACGGTCCCGACGGCAACAGCGCGGCGCCGACCTTCCCGAAACTGGCCGGTCAGGGCGAGCGCTATCTGCTCAAGCAGCTGAAAGACATCAAGAGTGGTGCCCGCCCGGTAGTACCGATGACCGGCCTGCTGGACAACCTGAGCGATCAGGACCTGGCCGACCTGTCCGCCTACTTCGCCAGCCAGAAGGGCAGCGTCGGCGCTGCCGATCCCAAGCTGGTCGAACGCGGCGAAGCGCTGTTCCGCGGCGGCAAGGTGGAAGACGGCATGCCGGCCTGCACCGGTTGCCACTCCCCGGACGGCAGCGGCAACGCCGCCGCCGGCTTCCCGAAACTGGGCGGCCAGCATGCCCAGTACGTGGCCACCCAGCTGACCAACTTCCGCGAAGGCGTGCGTACCAACGACGGCGACACCATGATCATGCGCGCCATCGCCGCCAAGCTGAGCAACAAGGACATCGAAGCGCTGTCCAGCTACATCCAGGGCCTGCACTAAGCACCCCGGCAGTAGCCTGCAACACAAAAAGGGTGGCCACGGCCGCCCTTTTTTTTGCCCGTCTGCCCTACAATCGCGGGGAACGGCGCGGCTCCGCCGGCGTCGAACTGCCATCCAGCCCCATTTCTCCCAGTTCAGGAGTCAAGCATGCGTAACCTGATTCTCTCGGCCGTGCTGGCCGGCGTCAGCCTGTTCGGAGCCACCGCCAGCGTCCACGCCGAGGACATCCAGGCCGGCAAGCAATACGTTGAACTGACCAGTCCGGTGCCGGTCGCCCAGCCCGGCAAGATCGAGGTGGTCGAACTGTTCTGGTATGGCTGCCCGCACTGCTACCAGTTCGAGCCGACCATCAAGCCGTGGGCCGAGAAGCTGCCGGAGGACGTCCACTTCGTGCGCATCCCGGCCATGTTCGGCGGCCTGTGGAACATCCATGGCCAGATGTTCCTGACCCTCGAGGCGATGGGCGTGGAGGCCAAGGTGCACGACGCGGTGTTCGCCGCCATCCACCGCGAGGGCAAGAAGCTCGCCACCGCCGAGGAGCAGGCCGAATTCCTCGCCGCCCAGGGCGTCGACAAGGCCACCTACCTGAGCACCTTCAATTCCTTCGCGGTGAAGGGCCAGATGGAGAAGGCCAAGAAGCTGGCCATGGCCTACCAGATCACCGGCGTACCGGTGCTGGTGGTCAACGGCAAGTACCGCTTCGATCTCAGCAGCGCCGGCGGTCCGGAGGGAGCCCTCAAGGTCGCCGACCATCTGATCGCCAAGGAACGTCCCGCTCAGTAAGCGACCATGCTGCGGCGCTGGATCACCCCGCGCGCGCCCGGCATCCGGGCCGCGCAGCGCAACCCGCAGGCCGGCGGCGGCGAGCTGGGCGAGTGCCTGCGCCTGCTCAGCTTCAACATCCAGGTGGGCATCAGCACCCGCCGCTACCACCACTACCTGACCCGCAGCTGGCAGCACTTGCTGCCGCACCGCGAGCGCACGGTCAACCTGCAGCAGATCGGCCGCCTGCTCGGCGACTTCGACTTGGTCGCCCTGCAGGAGGTGGATGGCGGCAGCCTGCGCTCCGACTACGTCAACCAGGTCGAGCACCTCGCCCAGCTCGGCGCCTTCCCCTACTGGTACCAGCAGCTCAACCGCGACCTCGGCCCGCTGGCCCAGCACAGCAACGGCGTACTCAGCCGACTGCGCCCGAGCCATCTGGAAGACCACCCGCTGCCCGGCCCGCGCGGGCGCGGCGCCATCCTGCTGCGATTCGGCGAAGGCAGCGAGGCGCTGGCGGTGGTGGTCATGCACCTGGCCCTCGGCGCGCGCGCGCGCACCCGCCAGCTCGCCTATATCCGCGAGCTGATCGCCGACTACCGCCATCTGGTGCTGATGGGCGACATGAACACCCACGCCGAGGAGCTGCTGGACAATTCGCCATTGCGCGACCTCGGCCTGGTCGCCCCGCAGACCTGCGCCACCTACCCGAGCTGGCGGCCGCAGCGCTGCATCGACCACATCCTGCTCAGCCCACAGCTGACCCTCGAACGCATGCGGGTGCTGGACGCGCCGATCTCCGACCACCTGCCGGTGGCGGTGGACATCCGCCTGCCCGCCGGGCTGCATCCGCCGCGCCTGCCGGAGCGCAGCTAGGCGGCCTGAGGCCCGCCCGCGTTCGATGCTATGCTGCCCATCCTGCCTGCCAATCGTTGTCCGCCATGAAGACCCTGCCCCTGCTGGCCCTCGCCCTGCTGCTCGCCGGCTGCGCCGGCGGCCTGCGCATCGACGACAGCTTCCGCTCCCGCGACCAGAGCAGCCGGGTCGAGCAGATCGTCATCCACTACACCTCCAGCGACCTCGACGACTCACTGAAGACCCTCACCGGCGGCGGGGTCAGCGCCCACTACCTGCTGCCGGCCGACGGCGCGCGCATCTATCGCCTGGTCGACGAGGAGCGCCGCGCCTGGCACGCCGGCGACAGCCAGTGGCGCGGGCGCACCTGGCTGAACGCCAGCTCGATCGGCATCGAACTGGTCAACCCCGGCTACCAGGACACCGCGGACGGGCGCCACTGGCAGCCCTATGCGCAGACGCAGATCGATCGCCTGATCGTCCTACTCAAGGATCTGCAGAGCCGCCATGGCGTGATGCCGGTCAACATCGTCGGCCACAGCGACATCGCCCCGCAGCGCAAGGTCGACCCCGGCCCGCTGTTCCCCTGGCACCAACTCGCCGCCGCCGGGCTGATTCCCTGGCCGACCGCCGCCGCCGTGCAGGACAGCCTGCGCCAGCTCGACGGCCGCGTGCCGGAGGTGAACTGGTTCCAGCGCCAGCTCGCGCGCGCCGGCTACGCCGTGCCGCAGCATGGCGAGCTGGATGAGGCGACCCGCAACGTGATCGCCGCCTTCCAGATGAAGTACCGGCCCCAGCGTTACGACGGCCAGCCCGACCTGCACACCGCAGCCCTGCTGCTGGCCCTGCCGGCGGCCGACTGATCCGCCGCGATACCCCGCCAAGGAGCGTTCATGACCCTGCACATCCGCGTCTGGGACCTGCCCACCCGCCTGTACCACTGGAGCCTGGCGCTGTCCGTGGTCGGTGCGCTGCTCACCGGCTGGAGCGGCGGCAACTGGATGGTCTGGCACGGCCGCCTCGGCCTGTTCATCGCCGGCCTGCTGGCCTTCCGCCTGGCCTGGGGCGTGCTCGGCTCCACCTACGTGCGCTTCGGCCAGGTGCTGCACCTGCCGCAGAGTCTGCCGGCCTACCTGCGCGGCGAATGGCACGGCGGCGGACACAACCCGCTGGGCTGGCTGTCGGTGCTGGCCATGCTCGCCGCCCTCGGCTTCCAGGTGGTCAGCGGCCTGGTGGCCAGCGACGACATCGCCTTCAGCGGTCCGCTGTACTACGTGGTCGATTCGGCGATCAGCGGCCCCCTGACCAGCCTGCATCGCCAAGGCCTGTGGCTGCTGCTGGCGCTGGTGCTCCTGCACCTCGCCGCATTGGTCTTCTACCGTCTGGTCCACGGCGAAAACCTGGCCGGGGCCATGCTCCACGGTCGCCGCAAGGTGCCGGCCGAACGACCGATCGCACCGGCCAGCGGCGGCAGCCTGCCGGCGCTGCTGGTCGCCCTGGCCTTCGCCGCCGCCGTGGTGTGGGCGGCCAACGGCAGCTGGATCCCGGAACCCCCGCCGCCGGCGCAGAGCGCGCCGGCCTGGTAAGACGGCAACAAAAAGGGCGACCGGTGGGTCGCCCTTTTCATGCAAGGCAAACGGCCATGTGGCCCTGTGAAAGCGTCGCGAGGACAAGTCAGCCACTTTCTAACGCGGCATGATCGAGCGCAGCAGCTTTCACATGGGCTATCAGTCCATGCGGAACTTGTCGTGGCAGCCCTTGCAGCTCTTGCCCACCTCTCCGAAGGCCTGGGCGATGGCCGCCTTGTCGCCACCGGCGGCGACCTTGGCCAGGTTGTTGGCGGCCTGGTTGAAGGCGATGGCCACCTTGGCGACCTCCTCCTTCTGGGCGAAGAACTCCGCCTTGACCCGGGTCTTCTCCTTGCCCACCGACTTCTCGGTACCCGGACCGTACAGCGCGCCCATGCCGGAGTTGGCGATGGCGGCGATGGCGTTGGCGGCGGCGGCCACCTGCGCCTGGTCATAGGGCACCGAACCCTCGACCACCTGCGCCTTGATCTTGCCCATGTTCCAGGCCATGAAGCTGTAGCCGGCCTTGCGGTACTCGATCTGGTCCTCCGGGCTGACCTGGGCTACGGTCAGGCCGGCGACGCCGGTCAGCAGCAGGCCGGCAGCGGCGGCGATCAGTTTGCTCTTCATCGGGTTTTCTTCCTATCCATAGAGAATTGGCGTACGTACTCCGACCCGCAGGCCGGCGAAGGCTCTAGAGTAGCCGTTTCATCGACCCACGGGATGCCGTGCAGTTCATGCGCGGCGGCTTGCGTAGCCGCGATACAGGCCCATGCCGATCAGCATGGCGACGAAGAACGGCAGGATGGCGGCGTTGCCGCTGCCCAGCAGCACCAGCGCCGGCCCCGGACAGATGCCGGCGATGCCCCAGCCGATACCGAACAGCAGACTGCCGATCACCAGCGCAGGGTCCGGCTCGCGCTTGCTCGGCAGCTGCATCGGGCAGCCGGTCAGTGCCTGTGTGCGCCGCCTGGCCAGGGCGAAGGGCAGCAGCGCCGTGCCGATGCCGCCGCCCATCACCAGCGCCAGCGAGGGATCCCAGTTGCCGGCCAGATCGAGAAAGGCCAGCACCTTGGCCGGATTGGCCATCCCGGCCAGCAGCAGGCCGAAACCGAACAGGAGGCCGGCGAACAATGCGGTCAGACGCGCCATGGTCAGACTCCCAACAGGTGACGGACGACGAACACGGTGGCGAAGCCGCTGGCCATGAAGCACAGGGTGGCCACCAGCGAACGCGGCGACAGCCGCGACAGGCCGCATACGCCGTGGCCGCTGGTGCAGCCGGAGCCCAGGCGCGCGCCGAAGCCGACCAGCAGGCCGGCCAGCAGCAGGCCCGGCACGCCGGCCTGTATCTCGATCGTCGGCAATGCGGCGATCGCCTGCCACAACCAGGGCGCCAGCAGCAGGCCGAAGACGAACAACAGACTGTACAGGCGGCCGCTGGCGCGCGGCTCGAGCAGGCTGCCGAGCAGACCGCTGATCCCCGCGATGCGCCCGTTGGCCAGCACGAACAGCCCGGCGGCCAGACCGATGAGGATGCCGCCGGCCAAGGCGCTCCAGGGAGTGAAATGGGCCCAGTCGATGGTCATGGATGCTCCTTCGCGCAGAATGCCGGTACGGGGTAGGGATGGTCGCAGGGCCACGGGACTGGGGCTGCGCCAGGGAGGGTGTATGCCGTCACAGCGCCGCACGCCGAGCGGCCGAGCGGCGACACGGGCGGCGCGCGGATGTTCAGGGCCACCCTCCGCCGCCACCGTTGCGCTCGCCCTCCGCCAGCGGACAGCGCAAGAGCAGGCGATTCGGACTGACCACACTCTTCGGCAGCCGGCCGCGCCCCGCCGCGCAGAACGCCGGGGCGAGAGGTCGTCGCACCTCACACCCAAACACTTATCCTAAAAACAATATATACAAATATATTATGTTCGCCAAATAACCTCTCGCCGCCTGCTACTTTAGGCGCAAATCACCAATGCCTTAGTCCAAAGTCGACTTGCAATTATCGTCTCAATTCCATTCGAAACGATTGAACCCCTGGCGAATCCCCCTGCACAATGCTGTCACTGCCCCGCCCCGGCGTATCGCGCCCTCTGCCAGAGCAACTGGCGTCCTGCGGAGCTCCCGATAACAACAACGCTAGTGGAGATTTGCCCGTGCAGATCGGTATACCCCTCGAAACCCACGCCGGTGAAACCCGCGTGGCCGCCACGCCGGAAACGGTGAAGAAACTCGTCGGCCAGGGCCATACGGTCGTCGTCCAGGCCGGCGCCGGCATCGCCGCCAGCCTGCCGGACGATGCCTATGTCGCCGCCGGCGCACGCATCGGCACCGCCAGCGAGGCCTTCGGCGCCGAGCTGGTGCTCAAGGTCGTCGCCCCCGATGAGGCCGAACTGGCCCTGATGCAGCCCGGCGCCGTGCTGGTCGGCATGCTCAACCCGTTCGACAACGCCAACCTCTCGCGCATGACCGAGCGCGGCATCACCGCCTTCGCCCTCGAGGCCGCCCCGCGCACCTCGCGCGCGCAAAGCCTCGACGTCTTGTCCTCGCAGGCCAATATCGCCGGCTACAAGGCGGTGATGCTCGCCGCCAACCACTATCCGCGCTTCATGCCGATGCTGATGACCGCCGCCGGCACCGTGAAGGCCGCCCGCGTGCTGGTGCTCGGCGCCGGGGTGGCCGGCCTGCAGGCGATCGCCACCGCCAAGCGCCTGGGCGCGGTGATCGAGGCTTCCGACGTGCGTCCGGCGGTCAAGGAGCAGATCGAATCCTTGGGCGCCAAGTTCGTCGACGTGCCGTTCGAAACGGATGAAGAGCGCGAGTGCGCCCAGGGCGTGGGCGGCTACGCCCGGCCCATGCCGGCGTCGTGGATGGAACGTCAGGCCAAGGCCGTGCACGAGAAGGCCAGGCAGGCCGATATCGTGATCACCACCGCGCTGATCCCCGGGCGCCAGGCGCCGACCCTGCTGCACGCGGCCACCGTCGCCGAGATGAAGCCCGGTTCGGTGATCATCGACCTGGCCGCCGCCCAGGGCGGCAACTGCCCGCTGACCGAGGTCGACCGGGTGGTGGTCAAGCACGGCGTGACCATCGTCGGCCACAGCAACCTGCCGGCGCTGGTGCCGGCCGACGCCTCGGCCCTCTATGCGCGCAATCTGCTGGACTTCCTCAAGCTGGTCCTCGACAAGGACGGCCGCTTCCAGCTCAACCGCGAGGACGACATCGTCGCCGCCTGCCTGATGTGCGAGGGCGGCCAGCTGGTCCGTCGCAACGCCGCCTGATTGCTTCCCGATTACAAGGATAAAACCATGGACCCGATCTCCGACGGTCTCTACAACCTGATCATCTTCGTGCTGGCGATCTACGTCGGCTACCACGTGGTGTGGAACGTCACCCCCGCCCTGCACACCCCGCTGATGGCGGTGACCAACGCCATCTCCGCCATCGTCATCGTCGGCGCCATGCTGGCCGCCGCGCTGACCGAAACCGGCCTGGGCAAGACCATGGGCACCCTGGCCGTGGCGCTGGCCGCGGTCAACGTGTTCGGCGGCTTCCTGGTCACCCGGCGCATGCTGGAAATGTTCAAGAAGAAAGACAAGCCGGCCAAGGCGGAGGCGCACTGAGATGAGCATGAACCTGATCACCGCCCTCTACCTGGTGGCGTCCATCTGCTTCATCCAGGCGCTCAAGGGGCTTTCCCATCCCACCAGCTCGCGCCGCGGCAACGCCTTCGGCATGGCTGGCATGGCGATCGCCGTGTGCACCACCGTCGCGCTGATCTACAAGCTCGGCGCGCAGATGGGCGAAGGCGCCGGCATCGGCTACGTGCTGCTCGGCCTGCTGGTCGGCGGTAGCGCCGGCACCGTGATGGCCAAGCGCGTGGAAATGACCAAGATGCCCGAGCTGGTCGCCTTCATGCACAGCATGATCGGCCTGGCCGCGGTCTTTATCGCCATCGCCGCGGTCGTGGAGCCGCAGTCGCTGGGTATCGTCGCCGCCCTGGGCGATGCCATCCCCGCCGGCAACCGCCTGGAGCTGTTCCTCGGCGCGGCCATCGGCGCGATCACCTTCTCCGGTTCGGTGATCGCCTTCGGCAAGCTGTCCGGCAAATACAAGTTCCGCCTGTTCCAGGGCGCGCCGGTGACCTTCGCCGGCCAGCACTGGCTGAACCTGGCGGTGGGCCTGGCCATCGTCGGCCTGGGTCTGGCCTTCACCTTCACGGGTAATCTGACTGCGTTCGCCGTGCTGGTGGCGCTGGCCTTCGTGATCGGCGTGCTGATCATCATCCCGATCGGCGGCGCCGACATGCCGGTGGTGGTCTCGATGCTCAACTCGTATTCGGGCTGGGCGGCGGCCGGGATCGGCTTCTCGCTCAACAACTCGATGCTGATCGTGGCAGGCTCCCTGGTGGGCTCTTCGGGTGCGATCCTCTCCTACATCATGTGCAAGGCGATGAACCGCTCGTTCTTCAACGTGATCCTCGGCGGCTTCGGCGCCGAAGCCGGCGCGACCGTCGCCGGTTCCCAGGAGCAGCGTCCGGTGAAGAGCGGCTCGGCGGACGACGCCGCGTTCCTGCTCGGCAACGCCGACAGCGTGATCATCGTCCCGGGCTATGGTCTCGCCGTGGCCCGCGCCCAGCACGCGCTGATGGAGCTGACCGAAAAGCTGACCCACCGCGGGGTGACCGTGAAGTACGCCATCCACCCGGTGGCCGGCCGGATGCCGGGGCATATGAACGTGCTGCTGGCCGAGGCCGAGGTGCCCTACGAGCAGGTGTTCGAGATGGAGGACATCAACCCCGAGTTCGGCCAGGCCGACGTGGTGCTGGTGCTGGGCGCCAACGACGTGGTCAACCCCTCGGCGAAGACCGATCCGAAGTCGCCGATCGCCGGCATGCCGATCCTCGACGCGTACAAGGCGCGTACGGTGATCGTCAACAAGCGTTCGATGGCCAGCGGCTACGCCGGTCTCGACAACGAGCTGTTCTACATGGACAAGACCATGATGGTGTTCGGCGACGCCAAGAAGGTGGTCGAGGACATGGTCAAGGCCGTCGAATAAGCCGACGAAATGCCGGGAAAACAGCCACTTCCGCTGGTCGGAAGTGGCTGTTTCTGCGGCAAAAGGTCGCTACCCCTTGCAAAAACCACTCAGCGCATTACGACCTTAGTATTAAAGGCGTAGCGATGGCGAATCCTTAGACTCGGCGCACTGTGTTCGTCCCAGGCCGTATCCAAAGGAACCGCTCAATGTCCCAGTACCCTGATCGTATTCGTCTGCAGTCCCTGACCGACAAAATCACCACCGCAGCCGAAGCTGCCAAACTGGTCAAGAACGGCATGACCGTCGGCATGAGCGGCTTCACCCGCGCCGGCGAAGCCAAGGCCCTGCCGGTCGCCCTCGCCGAGCGCGCCCGCAGCGAAGAGCTGAAGATCACCCTGATCACCGGCGCCAGCCTGGGCAACGATCTGGACAAACTGATGGCCGAGTCCGGCCTGCTCGCCCGCCGCATGCCCTTCCAGTCCGACGCCGGCCTGCGCAAGGCGATCAACACCGGCGAGGTGATGTTCATCGACCAGCACCTGTCCGACACCGCCGAACAACTGCGCGGCGGCAGCCTGAAGCCGGTCGACGTGGCGATCATCGAAGCCTGCGCCATCACCGAAGAAGGCGGCATCGTGCCGACCACCTCGGTGGGCAACTCCGCCACCTTCGGCGCCACCGCCGACGTGGTCATCGTCGAGCTGAACCTGGCCCACCCGCTGGCCCTGGAAGGCCTGCACGACATCTACTTCCCCGAGAAGCGCCCGAACCGCAAGCCGATCCCGCTGGAGTCCTCCGACCAGCGCATCGGTCTGCCGTACATCCCGGTCGACCCGGCCAAGATCGCCGCCATCGTCATCACCGACCAGGAAGACTCCTACTCCAACGTCCTGCCGCCGGATGACGAGACTCAGGCCATCGCCAACCACCTGATCGCCTTCCTCGAGAAGGAAGTGGCCGCCGGGCACATGACCAACAGCCTGCTGCCGCTGCAGGCCGGCGTCGGCACCATCGCCAACGCCGTGATGAACGGCCTGCTGAAGTCCAACTTCAGCGGCCTGAGCATGTACTCCGAGGTGCTGCAGGACTCCACCTTCGAGCTGTTCGACGCCGGCAAGCTGGACTTCGCCTCGGGTTGCTCGTTCACCCTGTCCGAGAAGATGTGCCACCACGTGCTGGCCAACCTGGACGACTACAAGGACCGCCTGGTGCTGCGTCCGCAGGAGCTGTCCAACCATCCGGAGATCGTCCGTCGCCTCGGCATCATCGGCATCAACACCGCGCTGGAATTCGACATCTACGGCAACGTGAACTCCACCCACGTCAACGGCACCCACATGATGAACGGCCTCGGCGGCTCGGGCGACTTCACCCGCAACGCTCACCTGGCCATCTTCGTCACCAAGTCCGTGGCCAAGGGCGGCGCCATCTCCAGCGTCGTGCCGATGACCCCGCACGTCGACCACAACGAGCACGACGTCGACATCCTGGTCACCGAGATCGGCCTGGCCGACCTGCGTGGCCTGGCGCCGCGCGAGCGCGCCCAAGTGATCATCAACAACTGCGTGCACCCGGACTTCCGCCCGGCCATGCAGGACTACTTCGACCGCGCCTGCGCCACCGTCGGCGGCCAGACCCCGCACATCCTCGGCGAAGCCTTCTCCTGGCACCTCAACATGCAGAAGACCGGCCACATGCTGAACAAGCAGTGATCGGCGCCCGCTGAGGCCCAGACCGCTGCAGCACTGCGCCGCCTTCGGGCGGCGCAGTCGTTTCCGCCCCCCGCCGTTGCCTGGGCCGCCGCTTTGCGGCAGGCTTGCCGAACGTGCCGCCCGCACGCCGGTCGCCGCGCCGCGAACCCGCCGCCGTCGCGACTGTCCATATCATTGACTCATCGCGCACAGGACTTGCCCATGCCCCGTTTCTCCCTTCTCGTCGGCGCCGGCCTGCTGGCCCTGACCACCCACGCCTCCGCCACCAGCTTCGTCGTCACCACCGACACCCTCGGTAGCCTGACCGCCAACGCCAGCGAAAGCACCAGCGACATTTCCTCCTCGTTCGACGACGACAAGATCGTCCTCGCCGCCCGCGAGGACGCCGCCAGCTTCGTCGCCAGCGACGGCGCGATCCGCGGTGCCCGTCTGGAAGCCGCCCTGCGCCATATCCGCCAGCAGGCCCCGCAGGTGCAGGGCGACGACCTGCAACTGGCCCGCGCCATCCTCACCCTCTGAGCCAGGCGACCGGAGGCGGCCCGGCAACGCCGCCCCGGTCACGCCACGCCGCCGCGCAACTGGCACGAACTCTTGTGAATCAATACATTACGCGCCTCGTTCACCCTCACTGGAGATTCGCCATGCGTCGTTCCCTGCTCGCCGCCACCCTCGTCCTGCTCGCCGCCGGCAGCGCCCAGGCCCAGACCCTGGTCGCCACCAGCAACATCGTCGTCCGCGCCCTGGAGCGCAGCTTCGACTTCACCTCCGACACCACCACCTCGGTGCGCGACATGAAGGTGGTGCAGGCCGCCCGCGACGACGCCGCCAGCTTCGTCGCCAGCGAGGGCGCGATCCGCGGCGCCCAGCTGGAAGCCGCCCTGCGCGTGGTGCGCGAGCGCGTGCCGCAGGCCCAGGCCGCCAGCGACGCCGAACTGGCGCAGGCGCTGCTCGCCCTGTGATGAACTGGCGGGCGGCGCTGGGCGGCCTCGCCCTGCTGCTGGGCCTTGTCGCCCTCCCCGGCGGCGCCCAGGCCGCACCTGCCGCCCCCGCCGGCCTGCGTCTGGAACTGCAGGCCGCCGACCTGTCCGCCGCCGAACGCCAGGCCAGCCAGGCGCTGCTCCTTGAGGCGCTCGCCGCCCTGCCGCCGCGCCTGCGCCAGCGTCTCGACCGCACGGTGGCGGTGCGCTGGAGCGACACGCTGCCCGCCGAGGTCTACGGCCGCCTCGACCGCCGCGACGCCTTCCTGCTCAACGCCCGCCTGCTGCCCGCGCTGGCCGACGGCAGCGCCGCGCGCACGACGACCGGACGCCCGCACGGCACCCTGCGCCGCGAGCTGCTCGCCACCCTGCTCCACGAGCTGACCCACCTGTACGACCGCGACCGCGCCTGGCCGGCGGACGAGGCGCGCCTGATCCGCCGCTGCCGCCAGCAGGCAGCCGGCCAGGGCGCGGTCGGCCTGCCGGGCGAATGCCGCGGGCAGACCGAGCGCCGCTTCACCCTTTCCGACAGCCCGCGCCTGCTCGACCTGGCCGGCTGGGCGCAGCGCGTCGGCCGGCGCGGCGCGCGCGAGACCGGCAACCCGCAGGAGCAGCGCAGCCCGGACGCCTACGAGCTGAGCAATCCGCGCGAGTTCGTCGCGGTGAACATGGAGTACTTCCTGCTCGACCCCGCCTACGCCTGCCGCCGCCCGGCGCTGTATCGCCACCTGCGCGAGCACTTCGCCTGGGCGCCGCCGGCCGCACCCTGCGCCGGCGAGCTGGCCTACCTCAACGCCGGCAGCGACTTCGCCCGCCAGCCGCTGGGACGCCTCGACCCCGAGCGCATCTACGCGGTCGACTACCTGTTCGCCGAGGCCAACGACAACTGGGTCAGCCGCTGGGGCCACAGCATGCTGCGCCTGGTGGTGTGCGCCCCGGGCCGGCCGCGCGGCCCCGATTGCCGCCTGGACCTCGACCAGCACCTGGTGCTGTCCTACCGCGCCTTCGTCGGCGACGTGCAGCTGTCCAGCTGGGACGGCCTGACCGGCGCCTACCCCTCGCGGCTGTTCATCCTGCCGCTCGGCCAGGTGATCGACGAATACACCAAGACCGAGCTGCGCAGCCTGGCCTCGTTGCCGCTCAAGCTCACCCGCCGCCAGGTGCGCGAACTGGCCGAGCACGCCGCCGAACTGCACTGGAGCCACGACGGCGACTACTGGTTCCTCAGCAACAACTGCGCGGTGGAGACCCTCAAGCTGCTCAGAAGCGGCAGCCACGACCCGCGCCTCGCCGACCTCGACAGCCTCACCCCCAGCGGCCTGCTCGAACTGCTGGAAGCGCGCGGCCTAGCCGATCGCAGCGTGCTCGCCGATCCGCGCGAGGCGTTGCGCCTGGGCTACCGCTTCGACTCCTTCCGCGAGCGCTACCAGGCGATGTTCGCCATCGCCCGCGAGCGCCTGAGGTTGCCGCAGCAGACGGTGGAGGACTGGCTGCGTCTGCCGGCCAGCACGCGTCGCCAGCACTTCACCGCCGCCGACCTGCGCGCCAGCGCCGCCCTGCTGCTGCTCGAGCAGGCCGCCCGCCGCCGCCAGCTGCAATTGGCCCAGGACGATCTCAAGCAGGCCTACCTCGGCCGCCGTGATCGCGGCCTGGACAACGCCGCCGCCGACCGCACCCTCGAACAGCTGCTGGCGGGCAGCGGCTTCCTCAGCCGCCCCGCCGAGCTGCTCGATGGCGGCTACGGCCTGCCGCAGCAGGGCGAATGGCAGCGCCTGGAGCAGGAGAGCGGCCAGCGCCAGGCGCAGCTGCGCCAGCTCAGCGACCAGCTCGACAACCAGCTGCTCGCCCTGCTCGAGCCCGAGCGGCGCCGCGAGCTGGACGACAGCGAGGCCAATATCAAGGCGCTCGGCCGGCAGCTGCGCGAACTGCACCGCGCCGGCGGCGGCCTGCAGCTGCCCTGAATCGCTGCAACGCACCGGCGGCGCCCTGCCGTGCGACCACGCCGGCCGTTTGCCGGTAGACTGGCGGACATCCCCGCCCGGCGGCGACGCCGCCCCGCAACGGAGCTGCCATGTCGTCCCTGCTGCTCGCCCTCTGGCCGCTGTTCGCGCTGATCGTCGCCGGCTACCTGCTGCACCGCGTCGACTTCCCCGGCGCGGCCTTCTGGCCCGGCGCCGAACGCCTCAACTACTTCCTGCTGTTCCCCGCCCTGCTGCTCGGCAGCCTGGCCGGCGCGCCGCTGGCCAACCCGGCGCTGCCGCGCCTGGCGCTGGCGGTGCTGCTCGGCCTGGCCGCCGGCTGGCTGGCGCTGCTCGCCCTGCGCCACTGGCGCGGCTGGCCGGCGGCGCGCTTCGGCGCCATCGCCCAAGGTGCGCTGCGCTTCAACACCTACCTGGGCCTGGCCGCCGTGGGCAGCCTGTACGGCCAGGAGGGGCTGAGCGTGGCGGCGCTGATGCTCGCCCTGCTGGTGCCGGCGGTGAACCTGCTGTCGGTGTGGGCACTGAGCGCCGAGCAGGGCCTGGGCGCGCGCGCCCTGCTGCTGCCGATGGTGCGCAACCCGCTGATCCTCGCCTGCCTGGGCGGGGTGCTGATCAACCTGTCCGGTTTCGGCCTGCCTGGCGGCAGTGAGCGCCTGCTCGATCTGCTCGGTGCCGCCAGCCTGCCGCTGGGCCTGCTCTGCGTCGGCGCCGCGCTGCGCCCGCAGGAGCTGCGCGGCGAGGCGCCGACGCTGCTCGGCAACAGCCTGGCGCGCCTGCTGCTGATGCCGCTGCTGGCCCTCGCCGTGGCCCGCCTGCTGGCTCTGCCGGCCATGGAAAGCACCCTGCTGGTGCTGTTCTTCGCCCTGCCGACCGCGCCCAGCGCCTACGTGCTGACTCGCCAGCTCGGCGGCGACAGCCACCTGATGGCCGGCATCATCACCCTGCAGACCCTGCTCGCCGCCCTCAGCCTGCCGCTGCTGCTGGCCGCGCTGGCCTGAACGGAGTCCCCGCATGCACCTGCTGCCCTGGTCCCATCCCAGCTCCGCCGGCTTCACCCTGCGCGGCTGGCACAGCGAGCCCTCGGGCAAGCCGCTGCTGCACTTCCTGCACGGCAACGGCTTCTGCGGACGCACCTACGAGCCGCTGCTGCGCCAGCTGAGCCGCGATTTCGACCTCTGGCTGTGCGACGTGCAGGGCCACGGCGACAGCGACCATGGCGGCCGCTTCCACGGCTGGAATCGCAGCGCCGCCTTGGCGGTGGAGGCCTTCGCGGCCGGCCGCGGGCGCTTCGGCGCGGTGCCGCGCCTGGCCTGCGGGCACAGTTTCGGCGGGGTACTGACCAGCCTGATCCTCGCCAGCGAGCCTGCGCTGTTCCAGCGCGCGGCGCTGCTCGACCCGGTACTGTTTCCGCCGACGATGATCGGCGTGATGGCGCTGTCCGAGCTGCTCGGCCTACAGGAACGCCGCCAGCTGGTGCGCCGCGCGCGCGAGCGGCGCAACCACTGGCCGGACCGCGCCGCGGCCCGTGCCGGCCTGCACGAGCGCGGCATCTTCCGCGGCTGGAGCGACGCGGCGCTGCACGCCTACGTCGAGCACGCGCTGCGCGCCGTGGCGGACGGCGTGGAGCTCAAATGCCGGCCGAGCCGCGAGGCGGAGATCTTCGCCTCCTACCCGCGCCGCCTGTGGCGCGCGCTGGCGCAGGTGGCCACGCCGACCCTGGTGCTGCACGGCATGGACAGCTATCCCTTCGTCGGCCAGGGCGTGGCGCGCTGGTGTGCGATCAACCATCGGATCAGCGCTCGGCGGGTGGCCGGCGGCCACTGCTTTATGCAGGAAGAGGAAACGGACTGCGCCGCGCGGCTGCGCGACTGGCTGCTCGACGGCCGCTGAACGGGCCGGGGGATCAGTGCCCCTGCGGAGGATGGCGGCGGCGCCACTCCTCCATCTGCACCACCCGCCCGGCGGCGTCGAGGGAGGCGACTTCCTCGGCGTCCGCGCGCTCGCGGAACGGGTGCGGCGCCAGCTCGATATGCGCCGGGGTGCGGCCGAGCAGCAGCAGCCGCCCGGAGTGGCGTTGCTCGCCGGTGACGGTGAACTCGAAGGCGTACTCGCGCGCCAGGCGCAGGCGACCGCTGCGATCACGCAGCAGGCGCAGGCGGCGGAAGGCGACGTTGTCGTCGAGCAGCAGCACGTCCTCGCGCAGGCAGGCCTGGCGCACCAGGCGCAGGGCATGCTCGTGGATGCCGTGGGCGTGCCACAGCCAGGCGCAGACACCGCCGGCCAGCAGCAGCGCGGCCAGTTCGCCGAGGGTCAGCATGCGCTCTCCGCCAGGCGCGGGAGCGGAGGGCGCAGTTGCATGGCCGGCCGTCTCAATCGTGACCCATGATCGCCTGGTAGCGCTCTTCCAGCTCGCGACGGATCGCCCGGCGCTGTTCGGCCTGGGCGAAACGGCGCTTCTGCTCGGCGGTTTCCGGCTTGAGCGGCGGTACCGGCACCGACTTGCCATGGCCGTCGACCGCCACCATGGTGAAGTAGCAGCTGTTGGTGTGGCGTACCGACTGGTTGCGGATGTCTTCGGTGATCACCTTGATACCGATCTCCATCGAAGTACTGCCGGTGAAGTTGACCGAGGCGAGGAAGGTGACCAGCTCGCCGACGTGGATGGGCTGGCGGAAGATTACCTGATCGACCGACAGGGTGACCACGTAGCGACCGGCATAGCGGCTGGCGCAGGCATAGGCGACTTCATCGAGGTACTTGAGCAGGGTGCCGCCATGGACGTTGCCGGAAAAGTTGGCCTTGTCCGGGGTCATCAGGACGGTCATGGTCAGCTGCGCATTGCCGGATTGCATGGGTATTTCAGGCTCTTCGGGAGGAGGGGTGCCCTACTTTAGTCGAATGCGGCCCGGCTGTGTCGACCAATTTAGCCCGCCGCCCAGGCCGCGCACGGCGCGGGCTGCCGCGGTTTTGCCGGTCCCGGAAAGCCATGCGACGAACAGGCGACCATCGCCCGCGAACCTGCGACCAAATGTCGCGTTTCGAAATTTTTTGAAAATATCGACTACGCGCCATGGTCAACGATCATCCGCCAGGCGGCAAGACCTTTACGTGGAACGCAACGATGCACGGCGGCGTGCGGACCGGCTGCGCGCCGCCACGCCGCCGGCAACCCGGGCGGCGCGGCGCACGACGGGCTCAGGCGTGGCCCAGATACCAGCGCCAGTCCTGCTCGCCGACCTCGCCCATGAACTGGCGGTACTCCTCTTGCTTGATCGCCAGATAGACGCGGTGGAAGTCCGCACCGAGGGCATCGCGCACCCACTCCGACTGCTCCAGCGTGCGCAGGGCGGTCAGCCAGTCGGTCGGCAGCACCTCGCGCGCCTGTGCGTAGCCGTTGCCCTCGATGGGCGCGCCGGGGTCGAGCCGTTCGCGCAGGCCACGGTGGATGCCGGCCAGCAGCAGGGCGGCGGCCAGGTACGGATTGGCGTCGGCACCGCAGATGCGGTGCTCGACGTGGCGGCTGGCCGCCGGGCCGCCCGGCACGCGCAGCGACACGGTGCGGTTGTTGACCCCCCAGCTTTTCGCCAGCGGCGCGTAGCTGTTGGCCTGGAAGCGGCGGAACGAGTTGGCGTTGGGGCAGAACACCGCGAGGCCGTCCTCGATGGTCTCCAGCAGACCGCCGATGGCCTGGCGCAACAAGGGCGTGCCGCCCCCGGCGGCGGAGCCGCCGGCAAGATCGTCGACTTCGCTGGCGAACAGGTTGTTGCCGGCCTCGTCGGCCAGGCTGACGTGCATGTGCAGGCCGCTGCCGGCCAGCTCGCCGAACGGCTTGGCCATAAAGCAGGCCTGCAGGCCGTGCTTGTTGGCCACCCCGCGCACCAGACGCTTGTAGCGCACCGCCTCGTCCATCGCCTGCAGGGCGTCCGTGCGGTGCTCGAGGGTGATCTCCACCTGGCCGGGCGCGTACTCGGAGATCGCCGTGCGCGCCGGCAGGCCCTGGGCGGCGCAGGCGGCGTAGAGGTCGTCGAGGAACGGCGCCAGCTGCTCCAGCTCGAGCACGCCGTAGACCTGCGGCGCCTGCGGGCGCACGCCGTTGGCCTGGCGCGCCGGCTGCGGACGGCCCGCGGCGTCGCGGTCCCGGTCGAGCAGGTAGAACTCCAGTTCGGCGGCCATCACCGGATGGTAGCCGTCGGCCTGCAGCCGTTCGATCTGCCGCGCCAGCACGTGGCGCGAATCGGCGACGCTGGCCGGCAGGCCCTGCTCGGGATGCATGGACACCTGCACCTGGGCGGTCGGCGTGGCGCGCCAGCTCTGCAGCCTGAGGCTGCCGGGCAGCGGGAAGGCCCAGCAGTCGGCGTCGGCGACCTCCCAGACCAGGCCGGTGGCGTCGACGTCCTCGCCGCGGATGGTCAGGCCGAGGATGCTGCTCGGCAGCGGCCGGCCGCTCTGGTAGACGGCGCGCAATTCCTCGCGGCGCAGCAGCTTGCCGCGCGGCACGCCGCAGGGGTCGATGATGAACAGCTCGATGGTGTGGACGTCGGGATGGGCGGCGAGGAAGGCGTCGACTTCCTGGAGATCGGCGAAGCGCATGGGGGAATCCTGTTGGCATGAACCTGGGAGTTGCCACGCATGCGTGGCAACCGGGCAAACGAACGCGCCACGGCAGCCGTCTGAAGCCGGTTTCCCTCCTGTCGGGACGAATACCTTCGCCCCTGCAGGGGATTGGCCGGGCTGCCGGGCTCGCTCAGCGCCCGGGCGCGATGCCGGAAGGATACAGGGCCACGGCTCAGGCCTCCCGCGCGCCGGGGATGGCCAGCAGCTCGGCGAGCGCCTCGTCGAGACAGGCGAGCAGGCGGTCGACGTCGGCCGCGCGGGTGTCCGGGCAGCACAGGGTCATGTTGTGGAAGGGAGTGATGAGGATGCCGCGGTTGATCAGGAAGAGGTGCAGGGCCATCTGCAGGCTGTCGTGGAAGGCCGCCTCGGCCTCGGCGCCGTTCTTCGGCGGCGTGGCGCAGAACTGGAACTCGCAGCGCGCGCCCAGTTCGGTCACCGACCAGGGCAGGCGGTGCTTGCCGATCAGCGTGCGCAGGCCGGCGGCCAGGCGCGCCGCCTGCGCCAGCATGTGCTCGTAGGCCGCGGCGGTCATCACCTGCTCGAGGTTGGCGCGCATGCAGTGCATGGCCAGGGCGTTGGCCGACAGGGTGGTGCCCATGCCGCTGTGGCCGTGACCGTGATTCATCTCGCTGGCGTGCTGGCGGGCCAACTGCATGGCCTGGGCCATCTCCGCGCTGCAGCCGTACACCGAGCAGGGCACGCCGCCGGCGACCGGCTTGCCGAGGGTGACGAAGTCCGGCTCGAGGTTCCAGGCCCGGGTGCAGCCGCCGGGTCCGGTGGAAATGGTGTGGGTCTCGTCGATGATCAGCAGGCTGCCGACGCGCCGGGTCAGCTCGCGCACCGCGGCCAGGAAGCCGGGCTCGGGCAGCACCATGCCGATGTTGGTCATCGCAGGCTCGCACAGCACCGCGGCGACGTCGCCCGGCGCCAGCGCCGCCTCCAGCGCCGCCAGATCGTTGAACGGCACCGCGCGGCTGTGCTGGGTGAGGTTGCGCGCCTGGCCGATCAGCCCCGGACGGTGCACGGTATGCCCCTCGCGGACGCGCACCATGGCCTCGTCGACGGTGCCGTGATAGCAGCCGTCGAACACCAGGATCACCTTGCGCCCGGTGATCGCTCGCGCCCAGCGCAGCACGAAGCGGTTGGCGTCGGTGGCGGTGGTCGCCACCTGCCAGTAGGGCAGGCCGAAGCGCTCGGCGAGCAGCTCGCCGCACACCACCGCGTCCTCGCCGGGCAGCATGGTGGTCAGGCCGTTGCCGGCCTGCTCGCGCAGGGCGCTGGCGATCGGCGCCGGCGAATGGCCGAACATGCTGCCGGTATCACCCAGGCAGAAGTCGACGTATTCGTGGCCGTCGACGTCGAAGAAGCGCGCGCCCTGGGCGCGTTGGACGAACAGCGGCACGGGCGTCGACCAGTCGCTCATCCAGTGCATCGGCACGCCGCCGAACAGCGAATGCCGGGCCCGCTCGGCCAGGGCCAGGGAACGCGGGTTGCGCTCGGCGAAGCGTTGACGCTCGCGCTCGCGCAGGACTTCCACTGCTTTCTCGGCGATACCGCTGGAGTGCATGTCGAACACCTCGTTGATTTTTTCGCACATCGTTAGGGAAGCGCCAAGGAAAAGTCAATGCGGGGAAAAGGCGTGCGACAAAAGGCGGCGAATCCCTCACAATGCGCGCCTGATCACTATACTGCACTCACGTTTCCCCGTTTTTTCCATCCATATCATGCGAAGTAATCAGCCATGCGTATGAAATTTCGTTTTTCGATAATAGGCTTGGTGCTGTCGTGTGCATGCCTTTCCCTGAGCCCGTTTGCCGGTGCCGCGCAGCCGGCCCAAGTGGCCCACGTGGCGCAGGCAGCCAAAATCGTTCCGGCCACCCCGGCGCTGCCCGCCAGCCCCGATCCGGCCAAACTGCACCTGGCCGCCAGCAGCGCCATGGTGGTCGACCTCAATAGCGACCAGGTGCTGTTTTCCAGCTTTCCCGACGCCGTGGTGCCGATCGCCTCGATCAGCAAGCTGATGACCGCGGTGGTGACCCTCGACGCCAACCTGCCGATGGACGAGGTGATCCCGGTGACCATCCGCGACACCCGCGAGCTGCGCGGGGTGTATTCGCGGGTACGGGTCAACAGCCATATCAGCCGCCGGGAGATGCTGCGCCTGGCCCTGATGTCGTCGGAGAACCGCGCCGCCTCGGCGCTGGCGCACAACTACCCGGGCGGCCATGCCCGCTTCGTCGCGGCGATGAACGCCAAGGCCAAGGCTCTGGGCATGACCCGCACCCGCTTCGTCGAGCCCACCGGCCTCTCCGAGCTGAACGTTTCCACCGCCCGCGACCTGGTGCGCCTGCTCAAGGCCGCCCGCCAGTACCCGGCGATCACCGAGCTGAGCACCACGCCGAGCAGGACCGCGTACTTCCAGAAACCCAACTATGTGCTGGGCTTCAACAACACCAATCCGCTGACGCGCAATCCCAGCTGGGACATCGAGGTGACCAAGACCGGCTTCATCAACGAGGCCGGCCACTGCCTGGCGATGCTCGCCCGCGTGGATCGGCGCCCGGTGGCCATGGTGCTGCTGGATACCCTCGGCAAGCGCACCCACATCGGCGACGCCACCCGGGTGCGGCAGTGGCTGGAAACCGGCAAGAGTTCGCCGATCCCGGCGGCGGCGCTCTCCCACAAGCAGCGCCGCACCAATCAGCTGCGCCTGGCCAGCCAGCCTTGAACCGGCGGCCCGCGCCGGCAGGGGGCCAGCGCCGTGGCGCTCGCCGCCTGCCGGCGGGGTCTCAGGTTCGTCTCAGAAGGCCGAATATGACCAGGAGGATGACGGCGCCGACCACCGCGCCGATGAAGCCGGCCGCCTGGCCAGCCTGGTAGATGCCCAGCGCCTGGCCGCCGTAGCTGGCCAGCAGCGAGCCGCCGATGCCGAGTAGGATGGTCAGGACCCAGCCCATCGGCTGGTTGCCAGGCATGAGGAAGCGCGCGATCACGCCTACCACCAGGCCAATGAGGATGGTGATGAGGATACCCATATGCAAATCTCCCGCGGGGTGTACCACCTTTTAGCCTAGTTGGTGGTGGCGGGGTCTGCGCGCACGGTCGTCGGAGCGGGAGAAGGATCGCAGGGTGGGTCAGCCGCCACGCGGCATGACCCACCGGGAATGTGGCCAGGCCTCCACCTTGTCGACCGGCCGCTGGCGGGTTACGCCGCAGGACGGCCAACCCACCACGGGGGAGAGGCATCGAGGGCCTTGTCAGGCCCCGATCAGCGCCTCGACGTCCTTGATACGCGCCTGCAGGGTCGCCAGGTCCTCGCAGCGCAGGGTGGCGTGGCCGACCTTGCGCCCGGCCTTGAAGGCCTTGCCGTAGTGGTGCAGGTGGCAGTCGGCGATGGCCACCACTTTTTCGACCGGCGGTACCGAGCCGATGAAGTTGAGCATGGCGCTCTCGCCGACCTTGGCGGTCGAGCCCAGCGGCAGGCCGGCGACTGCGCGCAGGTGGTTCTCGAACTGGCTGCACTCGGCGCCTTCGATGGTCCAGTGCCCGGAGTTGTGCACGCGCGGGGCGATCTCATTGGCCTTCAGGCCGCCGTCGACCTCGAAGAACTCGAAGGCCAGCACGCCGACGTAGTCCAGCTTCTCCAGCACGCGGCCGACGTAGTCCTCGGCCAGCGCCTGCAGCGGGTGGTCGCTGCTGGCCACCGACAGGTTGAGGATGCCGCCCACGTGGGTGTTGTGCACCAGCGGGTAGAAGCGCGTCTCGCCGTCGCGGCCGCGCACCGCCACCAGCGACACCTCGCCGGTGAAGGGCACGAAGCCCTCGAGCAGGCACGGCACGCTGCCCAGCTCGGCGAAGGCACCGACCACGTCGGCAGGCTGGCGCAGCACCTTCTGGCCCTTGCCGTCGTAGCCCAGGGTGCGGGTCTTGAGCACCGCCGGCAGGCCGATGGCGGCCACCGCGGTGTCCAGGTCGGCCTGCGACCGGATGTCGGCGAATTCCGGGGTGGGGATGCCGAGGTCCTTGAACATCGACTTCTCGAACCAGCGGTCGCGGGCGACGCGCAGCGCTTCGGCGGAGGGATATACCGGCACGAACTGGGAGAGGAAGGCCACGGTCTCGGCCGGAACGCTCTCGAACTCGAAGGTCACCAGATCGACTTCGTCGGCCAGCTGGCGCAGGTGATCCTGGTCGCCGTAGTCGGCGCGGATGTGCTCGCCGAGCGCCTGGGCGCAGGCGTCGGGCGCCGGGTCGAGGAAGGCAAAGGACATGCCCAGCGGAGTGCCCGCCAGAGCCAGCATGCGGCCCAGCTGGCCGCCACCGATTACGCCGATCTTCATGGGTGTTCGCCTCAGATGTCGCGGGGGTCCGGGTTCGCCAGCACCGACTCGGTCTGCTGGGTGCGGAATTCCTTGAGCGCCGCGTGGAACTGCGGGTGCTTGCCGCCGAGGATGCTGGCGGCGAGCAGGGCGGCGTTGATCGCGCCGGCCTTGCCGATGGCCAGGGTGGCGACCGGGATGCCGCCGGGCATCTGCACGATGGACAGCAGCGAGTCGACGCCCGACAGCATCGACGACTGCACCGGCACGCCGAGCACCGGCAGGTGGGTCTTGGCCGCGCACATGCCCGGCAGGTGGGCGGCGCCGCCGGCGCCGGCGATGATCACTTCCAGGCCGCGCTCCTCGGCCTGCTCGGCGTACTGGAACAGCAGGTCCGGGGTGCGGTGGGCGGACACCACCTTCACTTCGTGGGGAATGCCGAGCTTTTCCAGGGTGTCGACGGTGTGACTGAGGGTGCTCCAGTCGGATTTGGAGCCCATGATCACGCCTACCAGTGCGCTCATCGTCGTGCCTCTAGTTCTGCGCCGTCCGGCGCGACAAAAACCAACAAGCCACGCCGGGCAACCGCGCGTGGCTTGTCTGCGAATGATCAATGCCGGCCGGATCGCGTGCTCGGCCAGAGAAAGCCGGCAAGTATACCGCAAGGCACCGGCCGCGGGCATACCCGCCCATCATCGGCGCAGGTCGATAGACGCAGCGCGCCTCCTGCATTCCTTGCACATGCAAGGTCTCCCTGAGACGCGCCCCCAGCACGCTCAACGCTCGGGCGCCGCCCGCACGACGCCGCCGCCACGCCGGCAGCGCTCCGAGCAGTAGCGCACCGCGTCCCAGCAGCGCGCCCACTTCCTGCGCCAGGTAAACGGCAAGCCGCAGCGCGCGCAGGTCTTCACCGGCAGCTCGCGCTTCTTCCTCACAGCGCCTCTCCGGCGTCCAGCCTGGCCAGCAGCTGCTCGCCGCGTGTCCACAGCGCCTGCTGTTTCGCCTCGGGCATGCGCGCCAGATTCCGGTAGGCCATGCCCATCCGCGGATTGCCCTGCAGCCGCTCGCGGTGGCGCATCAGGAAGTGCCAGTAGAGCGCATTGAACGGGCAGGCGTCGTCCGTGGTGCTTTCACTCACCCGATACGCGCAGCCGCTGCAGTAGTCGGACATCCGCTTGATGTACTGGCCGCTGGCGCAGTACGGCTTGGAGCCGAGATAGCCACCGTCGGCGTGCAGCACCATGCCCAGGGTGTTGGGCAGCTCCACCCAGTCGAAGGCGTCCATGTACACCGCCAGGTACCAGTCGCACAGCTGGCGCGGCTCGATGCCGGCGAGCAGGGCGAAGTTGCCGGTAACCATCAGCCGCTGGATATGGTGGGCGTAGGCGTGCTCGAGGGTCTGGCCGATGGCCTGGCGCAGGCAGTTCATCCGCGTCGCGCCGCTCCAGTAGAACGCCGGCAGGTCGCGCGTGTTGGCGAAGGCGTTGCGGCTGGCGTAGTCCGGCATCTGCAGCCAGTAGATGCCGCGCACGTACTCGCGCCAGCCGATCAGCTGGCGGATGAAGCCCTCGGCGGCGTTCAGCGCCACCCGCCCTTCTCGGTACGCCGTCTCCACGTCGGCGCACAGGCGGCGCACGTCGAGCAGGCCGACGTTCAGCGCGGCGCTGATCCGCGCATGGAACAGATACGGCTCGCCCACGGCCATCGCATCCTGGTAATCGCCGAAGGCGGCCAGGCCGAAGTCGAGGAAATGCGCCCACAGCTGCTCGGCCTCGGCGTGGGTCACCGGATAGGCGAAGCCCTCCAGCCGCCCGTAGTGATGGGCGAAGCACTCGGCCACCAGCGCCAGCACCTCGCGGGTGATGGCATCCGGCGCGAACTGCGCCGGGATGGCCCCGCGCAGGCCCTTGGGCAGGCTCTTGCGGTTATCGGCATCGAAGTTCCACACGCCGCCCTCGGGCGAGCCGTCGGGGTGCAGCAGCAGGCCGCTCTGGCGGCGCATCTCGCGATAGAAGAACTCCATGCGCAGCTGCTTGCGGCCCTGCGCCCAGCGGGCGAACTCGGCGCGCGAGCAGAGAAAGCGCGTATCGGCGTGCCAGGTGAGCGGCAGGCCGCTGGCCTTGAGCGCCTGCTCCACGCGCCAGTCACCGGCCTCGGTGACGTGGATCTCGGCGGGCCGGTAGCGCGCGGCGAAGCGCGCCAGCTCGCCGGACAGACTGCCGCTGTTGGCCGGATCGTCGAGGCTCACGTAGTCCACCGTCACCCCGCGCCGGCGCAGCGCAGCGGCGAAGTGGCGCATGGCGCTGAACAGGAAGGCGATCTTCTGCGGATGGTGCGGCACGTGGCCGGCCTCCTCGGCCACCTCGGCGAGCAGCACGCGGTCGCGCTGCGGGTCGAGGCCGGCCAGCGAGGCCAGCTCGAAGGACAGCTGGTCGCCGAGGACCAGGCGCAGGGCGTTGATGCTCATGGCGCGGCGCTCACAGCTCGACGATCTCCATTGCCGGGTGGCGGCGCAGGTGGCCGCGCAGGATGCGATAGGTGTCGCGGGTGAAGGGCGCGTCCGGGCGCGCCAGCAGCGTGGCGATCTCTCCCGGATCGCGGACGCTGCCCAGGTGCCGCCAGCCGTCCAGCACGTGCCATTCGCACAGCGCGTGGGCCGCGTCGCGCTCGACCAGCGCCACCGGGCCGCGCCACGGCCAGGCCGCCAGCCGCCGGCCGCCGAAGGCCGCGCGCAGGCGGGCGTCGTGTTCGCCGCGCGGCTCGCGGCCGCAGCAGGCGCCGCGGCACTGGCCGAGCTGGGCGGCGAAGCAGGCGCCCTGGCCGCTCTCCAGACCGAGCAGGCGCAGGCACAGGCCGTGCTCGCGCGCCTCACCGCGCAACCAGTCCAGCGCGGCGCGCCGGGCGCGGAACAGTCCGGCGTGTTCGCCGTCCGGCGCCAGCTGCTGGAGCGCCTGCAGCTGCGGGCGCAGGCCGTCGTCAGCCACCTGCAGGGACCAGGACAGCAGCTCGCGCTGGCGGCGCAGCTGGCGGTTGTACAGGGGCAACAGGCGCGCCACCTCGGCGGCCTCCAGCAGCAGCGCGCCCAGCTCGCCGGCGGTCGGCGTGACGCGGACTTCGCGCACCTGCTGGGCCATCTGCAGGCTGCGCCGGCTGGCGTGGTCCTGCTGGAAGTGCGACTGCACGCGGCGGCGCAGGTTGCGGCTCTTGCCGACGTAGAGCAGCGCGCCGCCCTCGCCAAAGAAGTAGTAGACGCCGGGGCGCTCGGGCAGCTCGGCCAGGCGCGCGGCGCTGAGGCCCGGCGGCACCGCGCCCCGGCGCAGCAACCCGTGAAGCGCCGCGTCCAGCCGCGGATGGGCGGCCAGGCGCTGCAGCAGCTGCCAGATGGTTTCGACGTCGGCCGGCGCGCGATGGGCGATGAAACGCGGGATGGCGAACTGTGCGCACAGCGCATCGAGGCCATGGGCGGGCAGCTCCGGGTACAGCTGATGCGCCAGGCGCAGGGTGCACAGTTGGCGGGCGCGCAGACTCAGGCCGGCGGCGAGCAGGCCATGGCGCAGGAAGGCCAGATCCACACGCAGGTTGTGGCCGACCAGCAGGCGCCCGCGCAGCGCCGTCAGCAGCTCGCCGGCGATCTCGGCGAAGCGCGGCTGGCCACGCAGCTCGGCGTCCAGCACGCCGCCGAGGGCGATCACAGGGGCCGGCAACGACTGCCCGGGGTCGAGCAGCCAGCTGTGCCGACCGCTGACCCGCCCCTGATCGACCAGCAGCACGGCGACCTCCCAGATGCCGTCGCGCTGCGGATGCAGGCCCGAGGCCTGCACGGCCAGCACCGCCAGGGGGCGCGACAGCGCCGCCGGCAGGCGCGCGGCCGTCACCAGTGCGAACGCATGCCGATCGGCACGCGCAGCGGTTCGCGGCGACCCTCGGCGAGACCGCACATCTCGTCGTAGGGCGACTGGTGCACCAGGTGGAAGGGCAGCAGCGGCACCTCCTGCAGCAGGTCGCGGGCGTGCTCCACCGAGCGCAGGTGACAGACGCGGCCATGCCCGTCGACCAGGCTGTGCGGGCGCCCGTCCATCTGCGCCTCCAGCACGTAGATGCCGCCCTCCAGGGAGATCAGGTCGAGACTGTCGATGCGCCCGGCCAGGGCGTGGGTGGACAGATCGTGCAGGTTCATGGCGCTCACCTCGCAGTTATTTGTACATCTAAAACAGCAAGTACAGTATTTGTACAAATTTACCGCAGGGCAAGCCTGCATCGCAACCATCCGTCAGGGCAACCGCAACGCCCGAGCATGCACTTGGCGCCGCCACAGCTGCACCCGCAGCAGACGGGCGGGCGCACTCGCTTCGAGCAGCAGATCGCCCGCATCGGGCACCGGATCGGTGGGCGCAGCTGCACCCGCTGTTGCAGCGGCATCGAACAATAGCCCCTCGCCGCGCCCGAGGGCGAACGGTCGGGCGTCGGCCTGCCAGGCGGTCAGACACCCGGCGATGCAGTAGAGCAGCTCGACATCGGCTTCGCGACGCAGGACGTGCCGACCGTGCAGCGTCAGCACCTGCAGGTCATGGCGCCAGCGCGCGCGGCGGGTCATCACGTTGAAGTCGCCGACCGGGCCGTCGAGCAGCTCGGCGCTCACCGCCTGTTCGCCGGCGAACTGCAGCGGCGCGCAAGCCACGTCCAGCTCCAGCACCTCGCCGGCGCCCAAGTCCAGGCGCAGGCCGGCGCCCTCCAGCACCGCCAGGCTGCGGTCGACGCCGGGAAAGGCCGAGAACGGCCCGCCGCTGGCCACCTGCGCGCAGCTGATGCGCCAGTCGAAGTCGTCGAGGCCGGCGCCGGGCGGCGCCACGGCCAGCTCGCGGGTTTCGCCGCCGCCGTTCTTCCACGGCCGGCGCGGCGCGCTGTCCAGATTGATCCTGCGCATATTGCTGGGTTCCTCGCTCGGGAAAGGGGGCGGCCTCTGCCTTGGCATGAGCCAGCTGGCGGGCGATGCCCTGTTGCGTCGAGAGCGGCGCCCGCCAGCCGGTTCCGACGGGATCGCGCCCGTCGGCTACAAATGTATATACATGAACTGCCGTCCCGCAACCGCCACCAGCCAATCCCTCCGCCCGCCACCTCACCTTCACCGCCCAGCAGCCTGGTTTCCCGGCCACCCCACCCACCCCTGCCAGCCTTGGCCCTGCCTGCCTTCCCGGCCTCCACCGCGGCGCCCGGACGGAATCTGCCGGACCAACGGCAACCGCAGGTGTTGACGACCTGCGTCCTCGCTCATATTGTATATACAACTAACGCCAACCGAAGGTCATCCAGCCCATGCCCGCAACCTCCACCCCCCGCCTGCTGTGGCGCGACGTCGGCGTCTTCGACGGCCACAAGGAGCTGCCCGAGCCGATGGCCGTGCTGGTCGAGGACGGCCGCGTCGCCCTGCTCTGCCCGATGGCCGAGCTGGACGAGGCGCGCGTCGCCGGCGCGCGACTGGCCGGGGGCGGCGGGCTGCTGACCCCTGGCCTGGTCGACTGCCACACCCACCTGGTGTACGCCGGCAACCGCGCCGGCGAGTTCGAGCAGCGTCTGGAAGGCGCCAGCTACGCGGAGATCGCCCGCGCCGGCGGCGGCATCCTCGGCACCGTGCGTGCCACCCGCGAAGCCTGCGAGGACGAGCTGTTCGCCCTGGCCCGCCCGCGCCTGGAAGCGCTGATCGCCGACGGCGTGACCACGGTGGAGATCAAGTCCGGCTACGGCCTGTCGGTCGAGGACGAGCTCAAATTGCTGCGCGTCGCCCGCCGCCTCGGCGCGGAACTGCCGGTGCGGGTGCTGACCACCCTGCTCGGCGCCCATGCCCTGCCGGCGGAGTACACCGGCAACGCCGATGCCTACATCGAGCTGGTCTGCGAGGAGATGATCCCGGCGGCCGCCGCCGAGAAGCTGGCCGATGCGGTGGACGTGTTCTGCGAGTCCATCGCCTTCAGCCCGGCGCAGTGCGAACGGGTGTTCGCCGCCGCCGCGCGCCACGGCCTGGCTATCAAGGCGCACGCCGAGCAGCTGTCCAACCAGGGCGCCAGCGCGCTGGTGGCGCGCCACCACGGCCTTTCCGCCGACCATATCGAATATCTCGACGAGGCCGGCGTCGCCGCCATGGCCGAGGCCGGCACCGTCGCCACCCTGCTGCCCGGTGCCTTCCTGGTGCTTGGCGAAACCCAGCGCCCGCCGATCGCGCTGCTGCGCCAGTACGGCGTGCCGATGGCGGTGGCCAGCGACGCCAACCCCGGCACCTCGCCGCTGTTCCTGCCCACCCTGCTGCTCAACCTGGCCTGCAGCCTGTTCCGCCTGACCCCGCGCGAGGCGCTCTCCGGCATGACCGCCCACGGCGCGCGCGCCCTCGGCCAGCCGCAGCTGGGCCGCATCGCCGAAGGAGCGCCGGCCGACCTGTGCCTGTGGGACGTCGCCCGCGCCGCCGAGCTGGCCTACGCGGTGCAGGCCGGGCGCCTGCGCCAGCGCATCTTCAATGGAGCCATGACGAATGAACGTTGATCGCCTGAACCTGGACGTCTGGAGCGGCCGCGTCGACCCCGAGGCCGACAGCCCGCGCTGGCACCAGCGCATCCAGCCGCTCGCCGAAAGCCAGCAGCCGGGCCTGGCCCTGCTCGGCTTCGCCTGCGACGAGGGCGTGCGCCGCAACCAGGGCCGCGTCGGCGCCGCCAACGCCCCGGCCGCGATCCGCAAGATGCTCGCCAACCTGGCCTGGCACCGCCAGGGCCCGGCCTTCGATGCGGGCGACGTCTGCTGCAGCGATGGCGATCTGGACGCCGCCCAGCAGCGCTTGGGCGCCAGCGTCGCCGAGCTGCTCGGCGCCGGCCACCTGCCGGTGGTGCTCGGCGGCGGCCACGAGGTGGCCTTCGGCAGCTGGCAGGGCATCGCCGCGCACTTGTCCACCAAACTCGGCGCCTCCCAAGAAAGAGCCCCGCGCCTGGCCATCGTCAACTTCGACGCCCACTTCGACCTGCGCGACCCGGCCCACGTGCACTCCTCGGGCACGCCCTTCGCGCAGATCGCCGAGGCCTGCGCCGCGCGCGGCTGGCCGTTCCGCTACGCCTGCCTCGGCGTCAGCCGCGCCGCCAACACCCGCGCGCTGTTCCACACGGCCGCCGAGCTGGGCGTGCTGGTGCGCGAGGACTTCGAGATCCGCGAAAGCACCCTCGATGCCATCGGTGCCGAGCTGGACGCCTTTATCGCCGAGTGCGACGCCGTCTACCTGACCGTCGACCTCGACGTGCTGCCGGCCTGGGAAGGCCCCGGCGTCAGCGCACCGGCCGCCCACGGCGTCTCCATCGCCCTGCTCGAACCGCTGATCGAGCGCCTGCAGGCCAGCGGCAAGCTGCTGCTCGCCGAGCTGGCCGAACTGAACCCCGAACACGACCAGGACCACCGCACCGCCCGCGTGGCGGCGCGCCTGATCCACCGGCTGTCCCTGCACGGCTGACCCCAACCCCACGCCCCAACAAAAACAAGCGAAAGAGGAACCCCGATGAGCACCATCGATCCGCGCCACGACCCGAGCCGCAAGATCGCCGCCCCGACCGGCAGCACCCTGCGTTGCAAGAGCTGGCTGACCGAAGCGCCGCTGCGCATGCTGATGAACAACCTGCACCCGGACGTGGCGGAAAAACCCGAGGATCTGGTGGTCTACGGCGGCATCGGCCGCGCCGCGCGCAACTGGCAGTGCTTCGACAAGATCGTCGAGGTGCTCGAGCGCCTGGAGGACAACCAGACCCTGCTGATCCAGTCCGGCAAGCCGGTCGGCGTGTTCGAGACCCATAAGGACGCCCCGCGCGTGCTGCTGGCCAACTCCAACCTGGTGCCGCACTGGGCCACCTGGGAGCACTTCAACGAGCTGGACCGCAAGGGGCTGGCCATGTACGGCCAGATGACCGCCGGCAGCTGGATCTACATCGGCAGCCAGGGCATCGTCCAGGGCACCTACGAGACCTTCGTCGAGGCCGGTCGCCAGCACTACAACGGCGACCTGACCGGGCGCTGGGTGCTGACCGCCGGATTGGGCGGTATGGGCGGCGCCCAGCCGCTGGCCGCGAGCCTCGCCGGCGCCTGCTCGCTGAACATCGAGTGCCAGCAGTCGCGCATCGACTTCCGCCTGCGCACCCGCTACGTCGACGAGCAGGCCACCGATCTGGACGACGCCCTGGCGCGCATCGACCGCTACACCAGCGCCGGCAAGGCGGTGTCCATCGCCCTGTGCGGCAACGCCGCCGAGATCCTCCCGGAGCTGGTGCGCCGCGGCGTGCGCCCGGACCTGGTCACCGACCAGACCAGCGCCCACGACCCGCTGCACGGCTACCTGCCGCTGGGCATGAGCTGGGACGAGTACGTCGCGCGCGGCAAGGTCGAGCCGGAGGCGGTGGCCAAGGCCGCCAAGCGCTCGATGGCCGTGCACGTGCAGGCCATGCTCGACTTCCAGAAGATGGGCGTGCCGACCTTCGACTACGGCAACAACATCCGCCAGATGGCCCTGGAAGAGGGCGTCAAGAACGCCTTCGACTTCCCCGGCTTCGTCCCGGCCTACATCCGCCCGCTGTTCTGCCAGGGCATCGGCCCGTTCCGCTGGGTGGCGCTGTCCGGCGACCCGGAGGACATCTACAAGACCGACGCCAAGGTCAAGGAGCTGATCCCCGACAACCCGCACCTGCACCGCTGGCTGGACATGGCCCGCGAGCGCATCAGCTTCCAGGGCCTGCCGGCGCGCATCTGCTGGGTCGGCCTGAAGGACCGCGCGCGCCTCGCCCAGGCGTTCAACCAGATGGTGGCGAGCGGCGAGCTGAAGGCGCCGATCGTCATCGGCCGCGACCACCTGGATTCGGGCTCGGTGGCCAGCCCCAACCGCGAGACCGAGGCCATGCTCGACGGCTCCGACGCCGTGTCCGACTGGCCGCTACTCAACGCCCTGCTGAATACCGCCGGCGGCGCCACCTGGGTGTCGCTGCACCACGGCGGTGGCGTGGGCATGGGTTATTCGCAACACTCGGGGGTGGTGATCGTCGCCGACGGCACCCCGGACGCCCACGCCCGCCTCGGCCGCGTGCTGCGCAACGACCCGGGTACCGGGGTGATGCGCCACGCCGACGCCGGCTACCAGATCGCCATCGACTGCGCCCAAGAGCAGGGTCTCGACCTGCCGATGATCAACCCGGTGAAGGAAGCCTGAGCCATGACCCACAACCTGCATCTCGTTCCCGGCCAGCTGACCCTCGCCCAGCTGCGCGCCGCCTACCACCAGCCGCTGCGCGTGACCCTGGACAGCGGATGCCACGCCGCCATCGACGCCAGCGTGGCCTGCGTCGAGAGCATCATCGCCGAAGGCCGCACCGCCTACGGCATCAACACCGGCTTCGGCCTGCTGGCCTCGACCCGCATCGCCCCGGCCGACCTGGAGAAGCTGCAGCGCTCCCTGGTGCTGTCGCACGCCGCCGGCGTCGGCGAGCCGCTGGACGACGCCATGGTGCGCCTGATCATGCTGCTCAAGGTCAACAGCCTGGCGCGCGGCTTCTCCGGCATCCGCCGCAAGGTGATCGACGCGCTGCTCGCCCTGATCAACGCCGAGGTCTACCCGCACATCCCGCTGAAGGGCTCGGTGGGCGCCTCCGGCGACCTCGCCCCGCTGGCGCACATGTCGCTGGTGCTGCTCGGCGAGAGCCGCGCGCGCTACCAGGGCCAGTGGATCGACGGCCGCGAGGCGCTGGCGGTGGCCGGTCTGGAGCCTTTGACCCTGGCCGCCAAGGAGGGCCTGGCCCTGCTCAACGGCACCCAGGCTTCCACCGCCTACGCGCTGCGCGGCCTGTTCGAGGGCGAGGACCTGTTCGCCGCCGCCACCGTGTGCGGCGGTCTCAGCGTCGAGGCCATGCTCGGCTCGCGCGCCCCGTTCGATGCGCGCATCCACGCCGCCCGCGGCCAGCGCGGGCAGATCGACGTGGCCAGCGCCTACCGCGACCTGCTCGGCGCCAGCAGCGAGATCGCCCGCTCCCACGAGAAGTGCGACAAGGTCCAGGACCCCTACTCGCTGCGCTGCCAGCCGCAGGTGATGGGCGCCTGCCTGACCCAGCTGCGCCAGGCCGCCGAGGTGCTGCAGATCGAGGCCAACGCCGTGTCGGACAACCCGCTGGTGTTCGCCGCCGAGGGCGACGTGATCTCCGGCGGCAACTTCCACGCCGAGCCGGTGGCCATGGCCGCCGACAACCTGGCGCTGGCCATCGCCGAGATCGGCTCGCTGTCCGAGCGGCGCATCTCGCTGATGATGGACATGCACATGTCGCAGCTGCCGCCGTTCCTGGTGGCCAACGGCGGGGTGAACTCCGGCTTCATGATCGCCCAGGTCACCGCCGCGGCGCTGGCCAGCGACAACAAGGCCCTGGCCCATCCGCACAGCGTCGACAGCCTGCCGACCTCGGCCAACCAGGAGGACCACGTGTCCATGGCGCCGAACGCCGGCAAGCGCCTGTGGAGCATGGCCGACAACGTGCGCGGCATCCTCGCCATCGAATGGCTGGGCGCCTGCCAGGGGCTGGACTTCCGCACCGGCCTGAAGACCTCGCCGAAGCTGGAGCAGGCGCGCAGCCTGCTGCGCAACCGGGTGCCCTACTACCAGGAAGACCGCTTCTTCGCCCCGGACATCGAGGCGGCCAGCGCGCTGCTCGCCGCGCGCGGCCTCAACGCGCTGATGCCGGCCGGGTTGCTGCCCAGCCTGTAAGCGCCCCGCGTCCTCCCCCACGTGCCGTGCACCACCCGCCCCGCGGGTGGCGCCGGCCCTTTCTCCCTACAAGAACAACTCAGGAGAACCACCATGCAAACGCATTCCACCGGCCTGAAGCGGGGGCTGTCGGCCCGTCATATCCGCTTCATCGCGCTCGGCTCGGCGATCGGCACCGGCCTGTTCTACGGCTCGGCCTCGGCCATCAAGGCCGCCGGCCCCTCGGTGCTGCTCGCCTACCTGATCGCCGGCGCCGCGGTGTACATGGTCATGCGCGCCCTCGGCGAGATGGCGGTGCACAACCCGGTGGCCGGCTCCTTCGGCCAGTACGCCAGCAGCTACCTCGGCCCGCTGGCCGGCTTCGTCACCGGCTGGACCTACGCCTTCGAGATGCTCATCGTCTGCCTCGCCGACGTCACCGCCTTCGGCGTGTACATGGGCTTCTGGTTCCCCGAGGTGGACCGCTGGATCTGGGTGCTCGGCATCGTCTGCTTCATCGGCGCGCTCAACCTGTGCAGCGTCAAGGCGTTCGGCGAGATGGAGTTCTGGCTGTCGCTGCTCAAGGTCGGCGCCATCGTCGCGATGATCCTCGCCGGCCTCGGCATCATGCTCTACGGCGTGGGCCTCGCCGACGGCGGCGCGGCCACCGGCATCCACAACCTGTGGGAGCACGGTGGCTTCATGCCCAACGGCATCGGCGGGCTGATCGCCTCCTTCGCCGTGGTGGTGTTCGCCTTCGGCGGCATCGAGATCATCGGCATCACCGCCGGCGAGGCGCAGGAGCCGCACAAGGTGCTGCCGCGGGCGATCAACGCCGTGCCGGTGCGCATCCTGCTGTTCTACGTGCTGACCCTGTTCGTGCTGATGGCGATCTTCCCGTGGCCGCAGATCGGCAGCCAGGGCAGCCCGTTCGTGCAGATCTTCGACGGCCTGGGCATCGGCTCGGCGGCGACCATCCTCAACATCGTGGTGATCTCCGCCGCCATCTCGGCGATCAACAGCGACATCTTCGGCGCCGGCCGCATGCTCTACGGCATGGCCCAGCAGGGCCAGGCGCCGGCGGGCTTCGCCAGGGTGTCGAACGCCGGCGTGCCGTGGATGACGGTGGTGGTAATGGGCGGCACCCTGCTGCTCGGCGTGCTGCTCAACTACCTGATCCCGGAAAACGTGTTCCTGCTGATCGCCTCGATCGCCACCTTCGCCACCGTATGGGTGTGGCTGATGATCCTGCTCTCCCAGGTCGGCATGCGCCGGCGCATGAGCCGCGAGCAGGTCGCCGCGCTGCAGTTCCCGGTGCCGCTGTGGCCGGTCGGCCCGGCGGTGGCCATCGCCTTCATGCTGTTCGTGTTCGGCGTGCTCGGCTACTTCCCGGACACCCAGCCGGCGCTGTGGGTCGGCGCGGTGTGGATCGCCCTGCTCGGCGCGGCCTACTGGACCTGGGTCAAGCCCGCCGCGGCCGCCCGCGCCGAAGCGGCGCGGGTCGAGATGGTCGCCGAGTAAGCGGTTTCGGCCGGCGGCGCCCCGCGCCGCCACCCGCCGCGGGCCGGTCGCAGGAGCGCGACCGGCCCGCGCTTGGGTATCATCGCCCCAGCCGCGAACAAGAAAAGGGACCAGCCGTGACCAGCACACCGCGCTACAAGCAGATCGAGGAGCACCTGCTCGAGCGGATCAACAGCGGCGCCTACCCGGCGCACCACCAGATCCCCCCGGAGGAACAGCTGGCCCGCGACTTCGGCGTCAGCCGGATGACCGCCAACAAGGCGATCCGCGACCTGGTGCAGAAGGGCTACCTGGTGCGCCAGGCCGGCCTCGGCACCTTCGTCACCGACCGCAAGGCCGAATCCTCGCTGCAGGAAGTGCTCAACATCGCCGCCGAGGTCCGCGGCCGCGGCCACCGCTACTCCAACGACGTGCTGCGCTGCGAAGCCATCGCCGCCGACGACGAGGTGGCCCTGCGCCTGGGCGTGCGCCTGGGCAGCCAGGTGTTCCACACCATCCTCGTGCACCGCGAGGACGAACTGCCGATCCAGCTCGAGGAACGCTTCGTCAACCCGCGCTGGGTGCCCGACTACCTGACCACCGATTTTTCGCAGCACACCCCCAACGAAGTACTGGTCGCCGCCTGCCCGATCTCCGACGTCGAGCACGTGGTGGAGGCCGTGCTGGTCGACCAACCCACCGCCAGCGCGCTGGGCATCGACACCACCGCGCCCTGCCTGTCGATGATCCGCCGCACCTGGTCGGGCGAGAACCTGATCAGCTACGCGCGGCTGATTCATCCGGGGGATAGGTACAAGTTAAGGTCTTCGATGCGGGGGTTGGGGGGGTAGGCAGCGCCCCTGCTCATCAGTGGAAGGGAGAGCCCGGCTTGTGGGATGCACTCATAGCCGTATCGGCTCTCCATAATGCCGCGGTTCCGAATTAAGAATTTCTACGTCGGCGACTGCTCGAACCCTTGAAAACACCTCGCGTACCTTTGTACCGAAAGCATTATAAGCGTCCACTTCCCGGGCGTTGAAACCTGCGAGATCGATACCATGGGCGCTGCCGATATAAATGGCCCGCGCATTGTGAAACTCCTGGGAAATCACGATACCGGACGCCTGACCGAAGATATGCTTGAATCTGACCACCGAATCCAGGGTTCTACCCCCGGCATAGTCACAGTAAATATCCGCTAGCGGAACGCCCTGCTCTATCAGGCTTTTCCTCATCTCCTCCGGCTCGTTGTAGTCAACGCGGCGATTATCTCCAGATACGACGATCTTGGAGCACTTGCCTGCCGTATACACCTGTTTTGCAGCCTCGATCCTGAACTTGTAGAACTGGTTCTCGCCGCCATTCGACAGATACTTTGAAGTACCGAGCAGCAGGCACGCCTTCTCGACTGGCAATCCACTTATTACATCACCGGAAAATTCTTGATACTCGATCACCTTCAGATTCGCATAAACGACAAAAGCCATCAGCAGCAGAATAGAAAGAATCAGTACCTTTTTAATCAATTTCACTGGCAACCCTCAACAAACATGAAAGATGTAGAAAGCTCTAGATAATAGAGCCGCCACACCCTAGCGCCGCGATAGCGCTGATGGACCGTTGGCCGGAACACCGTTGACATCATTGCGGTAGCGGGCATGGAATTTCCTGAGCTTAGCCCATGATTAATCGATGTGGATTTCGACCGTCCAGAACAGAAAGCAACTAACAATTGAGCGATTTTTTAAACACCCATTACTCTACCTTCCAGGTAGATTTTCCTGAGAAATGTGATTCTTTCTTTAGTCATTTCACTTTGACATACCATAAGATCCAAATTACGTGAAGTGCCACCACTAAACAAAGTATAGTAAGCATGGCAATTTGCATCTCTAAATCTCAACCAAGTCCTTTGACTTACCTTGAGAGTTTTTAGCAAATCATCTCGGGAAACCAGACCATCATCAAAACCACCTGAATTTATTTTCACTAAAATCTCTTGATAGATTTTATTCAGCGAACCATCTACTCCCTCATACTCCGCTTGCGCTTCGCATAATTCCTCAGACAGCTCACACTTGGCCTGTGCATAATTTGACATTGATAACAGTAGCAATACCAAGAGCATAGTTTGGCGATTCATTGAGTGTATACCTTATAGGCCCTGATAGGCAGCAAGTAGGGGAAACAACGGCGCAGCCTTGACTACCAATACCAACGATAGGCAATCGTTGCATAATCCGCCTACTTACCGGGCATAGCCCGGCGAACAAAACGAGCGATAGCCGGGCGCATGGATATATTAAATATCAATGTTAGCGCCATTGAATATTTCAAACGGAAGCAAGGATGTATCAATGTCCTCCAGGCAACCGAGATTGACACGATAATGACCTGGCTTTCTCATTGTCTGATGAAATGGATAGATACCGCATTTGCTGCAGAAATGATGCCTTGCAATACAACTACCGAACTCGTAGGTTGAGATGACATCAGCGGCGGCAGTGATGGTTAACTCTATAGGGGACAGCGTGAAGGAGCTCATCAGTGCTCCTTTCCTTTGGCAAATGGAGCAGTTACAGCGCAAGCCAATTTCAATGACAGCGGCTTGGAATTGAAATTTTATTGCACCGCAATGGCAGCTTCCTTTGTACTCCCGCACATAATCTCCTTGTACTCTTTACCGTGGCAGTTCAGCAAACATGGTAGACAACGGCGTAGCCTTGTCTACCAATGCAAACGATGGGTATTCGCTGCGCGAGTTACCCACCCTACCGAGTTGCACCGTTTTCCACCCTACTCGCTAACGCTTGCGGTAAGCCGCGCCGGAGTGCGACGCATGGAAGGCACCCACAAGCGAAGCATTTGGGTGCCGGCTTGACCATCTAGTTAAGCTGATAGCAGATGTTTCACAGGTAGGGCCGAAATACAGGTTAGAATTTTCCAACGAGTTCTCCAACATGAAGACAGCTGTTGTAAAGCAATTGAACTACGCCAAACTTTCGTTGATGGATGTCGAACAAGCGCAAGAGCTCCTCAAGCTGCCCATCTGTGTACTTCGATGCGCTGTCAAGCTTACTAAGTTCTTTGACCGATAGGTTGTCAACGATAAATGACTCGTAGATGCCTTCCGCATCTCCATGCTGAACTCCTATGGAACCGGCCTCAAGCTTGAAGACCCCCACATGAACTTGATAGTTTCGAAGCAGCTTAATTATATGGAGCAGAGGGTCATGGCTTTCCGTGAATTTGAAGTTCTTCTTAGATGCCTTTGCAATATCTTCGACCCGCACAATTTCTGACAAAGCCGCCCTAAAGTAGGCACTTCTGATTGGCTCCACGCGCAGGCGGATGGAGCCTTGTGCAAGTTCGATTTGGCTTGCTAGATATATGGCTGCAGACAAAGACCCACGGATTTCAGCATTTTTTACCTTCGCTGAAGTGACTTTGGGCGGAAGAACGTGCCCAAAATCAAAAGCAGGGAACACCGATGGCTCGTAGTGAAGCTCTTTCTTGGATGCCATAGGAGGCCTAACGTCTGGTTAAGGGGCCAGCCTTGGCCGGTCCCGAGTGAGCGAAGCGAGCAACTTGAACCAATAGTTAGGGTATGACCTCGTAGTCGAAATCCTCTCTCTCAAATACTTCAAATGCTGCAGATCGTATACTGGCTGCGTTGTCCGCGCAAAAGCGCGTAGAAGTTATTTTTCCATTGTGTCGCGTGACTATGCCTGCTTTGAACTCTGGATCATTTGGCTCGCCCGGTGCAAAGTTGGTTCTTATCATGCTGTCAAAAATCAGGTATTCATAGCCAGAGTTATTGAAACGGACTATGTTTGCTCCACCGCCAGAGTAGCCAGTCCTTCCCAAGAAGAAAATACCTTCGGGTGGCTTTTTTGAAGCGGGATATGAGAATTCGATTTTTTCAGAAGTTCCGAAACGGTACTGTGTATATCCCGTGGTTTTGCTGAATTTTTTAGATGCGCATATAGATATAAGCTTGTCTTTTATTTCGCATCCAAAAATAATCTCCTCATCGACCTTGCATAGATACAGTGGCTCCTCAGCTAACGTAATCTGACTGATTAGCAATATGGCCATGCCGATAGTCCGAGCCATGTTTATCCCTAACGCTTGGTTAAGGGGCGGGCTTTAGCCCGTCCAAGTGAGCGTAGTGAACGATTTGAACAAGCTGTTAGGATTGTTAAGTTACTGAAGATTGGCAAGTTCACGAAGCTCTATAGCTCTGGAGATGTTTAACATCATTGGGCAATATGAGTACATCGGAGAGCCGACATAAGAACCATAAAGCTCACAGTGGTTATTTCGATATGATATCCAAGCCTGCTGTGCCTTCTCAAACTTCAGTGCGTCATCGATAGACGAAGCTGAAATATACTTGTAAATTTTTCTGTAAAGTAGCGTGATTTCCTTTTTTGCACTGTCAGATGCATATTCTGCGCAGCCGTGAACGACGCTGTTATTTATAGGTGCCTGCTCATCTATGCAGGCAGAGTAAATCTTGTAATGATCAATTAACTTGTCTTCTGCGTTAGAGTAGAAGCTTAAATTGAGAGAAAGCAATAATAGGGTAATTTTTGATAGCGTTGGCACGACATTCCCTTATTGGCCTAACTATTATTAGACACCAACTGGTGCATAACACCCTGACAGGGTAGGTGGATGACACTCCGACGCGACCGAGCGCAGCCTCTATGTAGGGGCGGGGGTAAGAAGGTAGTTATGCACCATGCCGAAAATCCCTTTGCGTGCGGTGTCATTCCGCCCTGAGGGTAACGCGGCGCCCGGAAGAAAAACAACGTGATACGGCCGGTCCAGCGTGTCCGCTCCATCACCCAGCCGAGCCGCCTTCACTGCGGGCACCGACAGAAGCCCCGCCCCCCTCCTCCAACACCCTCCACAACCGCCGCACCGCCGGCTTGTGCAGCAGCGCGCAGCGGTACAGGCGGATCTCCAGCGGCACCTGCCACTGTTCGCCGCCGCACACCGCCAGTTCGCCGCGCGCCAGTTCGGCGGTGACCGACAGGCGCGGCACCCAGGCCACGCCGAGGCCCTGCAGCGCCATGCTTTTCAGGCTGTCGGCCATCGCCGTCTCGTACACCGTAGTGGAGCGCAGGGCGCGCTGGCGCAGCAGCAGGTTGACCGAGCGGCCGAGGAAGGCGCCGGCGCTGTAGGCCAACAGCGGCACGCTCTGCCCGCCGTCGAGATCGAACAATGGGCGGCCGTCCTCGTCCACCGCGCACACCGGCAGCATGGCGGTGGTGCCCAGGTGCAGCGAGGGGAACAGCTCGGGGTCGAGCTGCAGGGCGGCGTCGGGGTCGTGGTAGGCGAGGATCAGGTCGCAGGTGCCGTCGCGCAGGGCGTGCACCGCCTCGCCGACGTTGCTGGCCACCAGGCGGCTCTTGATCGCCAGGCCGGCGCGGCGCAGGCCGGCGATCCACGCCGGGAAGAAGCCTAGGGTCAGCGAGTGGGCGGCGGAGATCTGCAGCACCTCGCCCTGGTCGCCTTCGAGGTCGTGCAGGTGGCGCACCGCCTCGCCGAGCTGGGCGACCACGCTGCGCGCGGTGACCAGGAACAGCTGGCCGGCCTCGGTCAGCTCCACCGGGGTGCGCGAACGGTTGACCAGGGTGAGGCCGAGGGCCTCCTCCAGGGTGCGGATGCGCCGGCTGAACGCCGGTTGGGTGACGAAGCGCTTTTGCGCCGCCTGGGAAAAGCTGCGGGTGGCGGCCAGGGCGACGAAGTCCTCCAGCCACTTGGTTTCCAGGTTCATGTCGGCTCCGCTGGCGTCAAATGGTCGTTACAGTCTCATTATGCCGATTCGGCATGACCCAGCAAGCAACAGCATTGGCAGCCGATCCGCCACGAGCCCTAATCTATGGGCGTCGCGGTGCTTACCGCCATACCCTCGGAACGACATCCCATCATGTCCGCTGCTGCATCCTTCCGCCTCGAAAAAGACCTGCTCGGCACCCTCGAAGTCCCCGCCGATGCCTACTACGGCATCCAGACCCTGCGCGCCGTGCAGAACTTCCGCCTGTCCGGCGTCCCGCTTTCGCACTACCCGAAACTGGTGATCGGCCTGGCGATGGTCAAGCAGGCGGCGGCCGACGCCAACCACCAGCTCGGCCACCTGGAAGACGCCAAGTACGCGGCGATCAGCAAGGCCTGCTCGCGGCTGATCCGCGGCGAGCACCACGACCAGTTCGTGGTCGACGTGATCCAGGGCGGCGCCGGCACCTCGACCAACATGAACGCCAACGAGGTGATCGCCAACCTGGCGCTGGAGGCCATGGGCCGGCCGAAGGGCGACTACAAGGCGCTGCACCCGAACAACGACGTGAACATGGCGCAGTCGACCAACGACGCCTACCCGACCGCCATTCGCCTGGGCCTCCTGCTCGGCCACAACACCCTGCTGGCCAGCCTGGACAGCCTGATCCAGGCCTTCGCCGCCAAGGGCGAGGAGTTCGCCGGGATCATCAAGATGGGTCGCACCCAGCTGCAGGACGCCGTGCCGATGACCCTCGGCCAGGAATTCCGCGCCTTCGCCACCACCCTGGGCGAGGACCTCGACCGCTTGAAGCGCCTGGTGCCCGAGCTGCTCACCGAGGTCAACCTCGGCGGCACCGCGATCGGCACCGGCATCAACGCCGACCCGCGCTACCAGAAGCTGGCGGTCACCCGCCTCGCCGCGATCAGCGGCCAGCCGCTGGTGCCGGCCGCCGACCTGATCGAAGCCACCTACGACATGGGCGCCTTCGTGCTGCTGTCGGGCATGCTCAAGCGCACCGCGGTCAAGCTGTCGAAGATCTGCAACGACCTGCGCCTGCTGTCCAGCGGCCCGCGCACCGGCATCAACGAGATCAACCTGCCGCCGCGCCAGCCGGGCAGCTCGATCATGCCCGGCAAGGTCAACCCGGTGATCCCCGAGGCGGTCAACCAGGTGGCCTTCGAAGTGATCGGCAACGACCTGGCGGTGACCCTCGCCGCCGAGGGCGGCCAGCTGCAGCTCAACGTGATGGAGCCCTTGATCGCCTACAAGATGTTCGACTCGATGCGCCTGCTGCAGCGCGCCATGGACATGCTGCGCGAGCACTGCATCGTCGACATCACCGCCAACGCCGAGCGCTGCCAGCATCTGGTCGAGCACTCCATCGGCCTGGTCACCGCGCTCAACCCCTACATCGGCTACGAGAACGCCACGCGCATCGCCAAGCTGGCGCTGGACAGCGGCCGCGGCGTGCTGGAGCTGGTGCGCGAGGAGCAGTTGCTCGACGAGGAGGTGCTGGCCGACATCCTGCGCCCGGAAAACATGATCGCCCCGCGCCTGGTGCCGCTGCAGGGCTGATTCGCCGGCCCGGCCGCGCGCCGGGCCACACCCGCTTATCAGGCGACGCCGGCGGTCTTTTTGTCGGCAAAACTAAAGTGGCCGGCGACGCCTGATTCATTCCGCCGCGCAGCGCCATGCAGCATTGCGCGCGCATCTCACCGGCCGGGGAGGACGGGTCCTCCTTTGCCCTTGGGACGATTTACGGCTCGTCCCTTTTTTCTTCCCTCCACCCCCGGAGCGTGCCGGGGGTTCTTTTTTCCTCTCCCCGTCTACGACTCCCCGCTCCACGCCTCGCGCAGCGCCGCCAGGGCGCGGGCGATCTCCGCCTCCGGCACCGCGGCGAAACCCAGCACCAGGCCGGCGCGCGCGTCCGCCGGGGTGTTTCCATCGGGCAGCCAGTAGCGACTCAGGCCGTTCAGCTCCACGCCGACCCGCTGCGCGGCGGCGAGCAGCGCGCGCTCGCGCGCCATCCCGTCGACCCGCACGCACAGGTGCAGCCCGGCCTCCACCGCCGGCAGCGGCGCGCAGCCGGGAATCCCCTGCGGCCAGCCGGACAGCAGGGCATCGCGGCGACTGCGGGCGGCCGCGCGCATGCGGCGGATATGCCGCTGGAAGTGGCCGGCGGCGATGAACTCGGCCATCACCGCCTGGCTGCCGAGTTCGACATGGCGCATGTCCAGGGCCAGACGGCGGGCGAACGGCTGCGCCAGCGCCGGCGGCAGCACCAGGTAGCCCAGGCGCAGGGCGGGAAAGGCGATCTTGCCGAAGGTGCCGACGTATATCACCCGCCCCCGGCGGTCCAGGGCGGCCAAGGGGGTCAGCGGCGTGCCGCTGTAGCGGTACTCGCCGTCGTAGTCGTCCTCGACGATCCAGCCGTCGTGGCGCTCGGCCCAGTCGAGCAACTGCAGGCGCCGCGCCAGCGACAGGGTGACGCCGCTGGGGTACTGGTGCGAGGGGGTGACGTAGACCAGCCGGCAAGCGCCGGCCCGCTCCAGCGCGGCGGTATCCAGCCCCTCGCCGTCCACGGCGATGCCCGCCAGCTGCGCCCCGGCCGCGGCGAAGGCGTGTCCGGCGGCGCGGTAGCCGGGGTCCTCGATGGCCACCCGGTCGCCCGGCTGCACCAGCAAGCGGGCGCACAGGCCGATGCCCTGCTGGGCGCCGGCGGTGATGACGATCTGCGCCGGGTCGCAGGCCAGGCCGCGGCTGCTGCGCAGGTAGGCGGCGATCAGCTCGCGCAGGCGCGGGTCGCCGGCCGGATCGCCGTAGCCCAGGCGCGCCGGCGAGGGGCGGCGCCAGACGCGCGCCGACAGCCGCGCCCAGGTCTCGAAGGGAAACAGGTCGAAGGCCGGCACGCCGACCCGGAAGGCGCGCGGCGCGCCGGCCGGGGGCGCGGGCAGGTGCTGGGTCGCGAGGTGTTGCAGCGCCGGCGTCGCCGCCGCGCCGCCGGCGGGCGTGGCGAGCGGCCGCACCGCGCCGGCCAGCTCGCTGACGTAGGTGCCGGCGCCGACCCGCCCGTCCACGTAGCCCTCGGCGTACAGCTGGTCGAAGGCGCGGGTCACGGTGTTGCGCGAGACGCCGAGCAGCGCGGCCAGTTCGCGACTGGCCGGCAGGCGCGCGCCGCCGCGCAGGCGACCGTCGAGGATGCGCTCGCGCAGCGCCTGGTACAGCTGGCGGGCGAGCCCCTGGCCGGGGCCCAGCTGGATGCCGGAGAGATCGACCGGCAGCGGCGGCAGCGCCATGGATTGGCTCCATGAAAGTCACGGGAAATGGATCTTACAGCAGGCCAATATTCCGGTCAGGATGGCCCCATCGCCCGAGGAGAACCACCATGTACCTGCCTGCCGCCTTCCGCCAGGACGATCTCGCCGAGCTGCACCGGCAGATCGCCGCCAGCCGCCTGGCCACCCTGGTCAGCCACGGCCCGCAGGGCCTCACCGCCAGCCACCTGCCGCTGCTGCTGGAGCCCGGCGAGGGCGAGTCCGGCACCCTCTACGGCCACCTCGCGCGGGCCAATCCGCACTGGCAGGAGCTGGCCGCCGGCGGCGAGGCGCTGGCGATCTTCCAGGGCCCCGAGGCCTACGTCAGCCCGTCCTGGTATCCGGGCAAGGCCGCGCACGGCAAGGCGGTGCCGACCTGGAACTACGTCGCCGTGCACGCCTACGGCCCGGTCGAGCTGTTCGACGAGCCCGAGCGCCTGCGCCGGCTGCTCGGCCGCCTGAGCGACCGCCACGAGGTCGGCCGGGCGCAGCCCTGGTCGCTCGACGAGGCGCCCCGCGACTACATCGACGGCATGCTGCGCGCCATCGTCGGCTTCGCCCTGCCGATCCGCCGCCTGGAGGGCAAGTGGAAGCTCTCGCAGAACCGCCCGGCCGCCGACCGGGACGGGGTGCGCGCGGGCCTGGCCGCCTCGGGCGATCCGCGCAACCGCGAGCTGGCCGCGCGCATGAGCGTCATCGACTGATCCACTCACGGAAAGGAACCCGCATGTCTCACCCACCGCTCGAAATCCGCCCGGTCGGCGCCGCCGACCACGCCGCCTGGCTGCCGCTCTGGCAGGCCTACCAGCGCTTCTACGAGGCCGAGATCCCCGCCGCGACCAGCGCCGTCACCTGGCAGCGCTTCCTCGACCCGGCCGAGCCCATGCACGCCGCCCTGGCCTGGCGCGACAGCGCGGCGGTGGGCCTGGTGCACTGGATCTTCCACCGCTCCTGCTGGACGGTGGGCGACTACTGTTACCTGCAGGACCTGTACGTGGCCGAGGGCCGGCGCGGCGGTGGCATCGGCCGCGCGCTGATCGAGCACGTGCGCGCCCAGGCCGTCGCCGCCGGCGCCAGTCGCGTGCACTGGCTGACCCAGGAAGCCAACTACGCCGGCCGCCAGCTCTACGACCGCCTGGCCGAGCGCTCCGGCTTCATCCAGTACCGCCAGCTGCTGTGAAGGAGAAACGCCCGTGACCGACCTCGCCCACTGGCAGAGCTGCCCGCTGCCGCCGCACGCCCCGCTGGCCGGGCGCTTCGTCAGCCTCGAACCGCTCGATCCGGCGCGCCACGCCGACCAGCTGTGGACGGCACTGCAGGCTCCGCCCGCCGACCCGCAGCAGTGGCAGTACATGGCCTACGGGCCGTTCGCCGCGCGCGCCGAGTTCGACGCCTGGCTGGCCGGCGTCGCCGTCGGCAGCGACCCGCTGTTCTTCGCCGTGCGCGACCACGCCAGCGGCAACGTGGTCGGCCAGCTCGCCCTGATGCGCATCACGCCCGCCCACGGCTGCGTGGAGATCGGCCACGTGCTGTTCGCCCCGCCCCTGCAGCGCACGCCGGGCGCCAGCGAGGCGATCTACCTGCTGGCGCGACTGGTGTTCGCGCTGGGCTACCGGCGCCTGGAGTGGAAGTGCGACGCCGACAACACGCGCTCGCGACGCGCCGCCGAGCGCCTGGGCTTCGTCGCCGAGGGGCTGTTCCGCCAGCACCTGGTGGTCAAGGGTCGCAACCGCGACACCGCCTGGTACGCCCTGCTCGACGGCGACTGGCCGCGCTGCCGCGCCGCGTTCGAGCGCTGGCTGGCGGCGGACAACTTCGACGCCGAGGGCCGCCAGCGGCGCGGCCTGGCGGAGCTGCGCGACGAGTGAGCGTCACTCGATCTCGAACAGCCCGTCGCGCAGCGGCGCCACGGCCAGGCGCTGGCGGATGTCGGCGTCGATGCGCGGGTCGTCCGGGCGGTACAGGCGCACCTGGCGGTAGGCGCTGATGCGGTTGATCTCGCTGCCCAGGTACTCCCACACCACGCGGGTGCACGCCGGGTTGCGGCGGTCGCCACTGGACACGCCGGTCTTCAGGCCGTTGAGGCGGGTGATGCGGCTCTTGTAGCTGGGGATGAGGATGGTCTGGCTCATCTCGTTGAGGGTGAGCGACTCGTAGTCGATCAGGAACAGGCGGTCCTGCAGCTGGAAGGCCGCGCCCAGGTAGCGGCAGCGCACCCAGTCCTCGCCCTGCACATCGCTGCTGGCCGAGCGCTCCTGGCGCTCCTGGCGCTCGAACAGGAAGTTGCCGTCCTCCTCCCACAGGTGCACCAGCGACAGCAGCACGGTGCCCGGCACCGACATGCAGTTGGAGTACTCGAAGTAGTAGCCGCAGTAGCGCGCCAGGCTGGACGAATGGTCGCGCAGCGGCCGCAGCAGTTCGAGCAGCGGATCGCCGGCCGCCGGCTGGCCGCTCTCGCCGCCGCGCGCGCCGACCAGGTGGGCGAACTGCTCGGCCGGCAGGCCCAGCTCGTACTCCTCGACGCCGAAGAAGTCGCAGATGCGCTTGAGGTTGTAGGGCGTCGGCCGGCTCTGCCCGCTCAGGTACTTGTTGAACTGGGCGCGGTTGAGGCCGAGCTTGCGGCACACCTCGGCGATCGACCGGTAGTGGCTGCACAGCAGGCGGAGATTGGGACCGATGGCTTCGGACATGGCGCGCGCCCAGGTGATGCGAGTGACGCCATTCTAGCATCGACTCGCATCACATCGCCGCGACCCGCGAAATTGTCCCCGCCCGCCCCTTGGCCAACCATACGCCCCTCGGCCCAGGCCGCTCGCACCGCTCGAATACAACAAGAATCGAGGTCCCTCGCCATGCTGGAAATGCTCAACGATTTCCTGTCCGGAAAACTGCTGATCGTGCTGATCGTCGGTCTGGGCAGCTACTTCACCCTGCGCTCGCGCGGCGTCCAGTTCCGCCATTTCGGCCACATGTTCGCCGTGTTCAAGGAGTCCATCCAGGGCAGCGCCGGCCAGCTCAGCTCGTTCCAGGCGCTGATGCTCAGCCTCGCCGGCCGCGTCGGCGCCGGCAACATCGCCGGGGTGGGCGTCGCCGTGACCCTCGGCGGCCCGGGCGCGGTGTTCTGGATGTGGGTGACCGCGCTGGTCGGCATGTCCAGCAGCTTCTTCGAGTGCACCCTGGCGCAGGCCTACAAGCGCGCCGACGGCGACGGCCTGTACCGCGGCGGCCCGGCCTACTACATCCAGCACGGCCTCAAGCTGCGCTGGATGGCGCTGACCTTCGCCGTGCTGCTGCTGGTCACCTACGGCTTCGCCTTCAACGGCCTGCAGTCCTACACCGTGACCCATTCGCTGGAGAACGCCTTCGGCGTACCGGTGCAGTACACCGGCGTGGGCCTGGCCGTGCTGCTGGGCCTGGTGTTCCTCGGCGGCATCAAGCGCATCGCCGCGGTTTCCGACCTGCTGGTGCCGGTCAAGACTCTGGCCTACATCGCCGTCACCCTGTACGTGATCGCCACCCAGATCGAGCTGGTGCCGGGCATGCTGGCGACCATCGTGAAGAGCGCCTTCGGCCTCGAACCGGCCTTCGCCGGCCTGCTCGGCAGCGCCATCGTGATGGGCGTCAAGCGCGGCGTGTTCGCCAACGAGGCGGGCCTGGGCAGCGCGCCGAACGTGGCCGCGGTGGCTGCGGTCAAGCACCCGGTCGCCCAGGGCGTGGTGCAGGCCTTCAGCGTGTTCCTCGACACCTTCGTGATCTGCACCTGCACTGCCCTGCTGATCCTGCTGTCGGGCTTCTACACCCCGGGCTTCGAGGGCGACGGCATCGTGCTGACCCAGAACTCGCTGGCCGCGGTGGTGGGCGACTGGGGGCGGATCTTCGTCAGCGTGGCGCTGAGCCTGTTCGTGTTCACCTGCATCCTCTACAACTACTACCTCGGCGAGAACGCCCTGCAGTTCCTCGTCGGCCGTGGCCGCGGCCCGCTGATGATCTACCGCGGCCTGGTGCTGGCGCTGATCCTCTGGGGCTCGCTGCAGAACCTGGGCACCGTGTTCGCCTTCGCCGACATCACCATGACCCTGCTGGCGCTGGTCAACCTGGTCGCCCTGGCCATGCTGCTCAAGGTCGGCCTGCGCCTGATGCGCGACTACGACGCCCAGCTCGCCGCCGGCGTGGCCCAGCCGGTGTTCGATGCCCGCCAGTTCGCCGATCTCGACCTCGACCCGGCCGCCTGGCCGAAGGCCGCCGCCGCGCCGGCCGCGTCGACCGCCAGCGCCGGCGCGGACCTCGCCGCCCGCGCGTAAGCCACCGGCCGGCAGCCGCTGCCGGCCGTCTCCCCTCGGGCGCCGTCGGTTCCCCGTCCCTGTCGGTCGCCGTAGCGGCCGGCGGCGCCTGATCCCTTCCCGGAGCCACGACCATGCCGAAACGCCTTGGCGGGCTGCTGCTCGCCCTGCTGCTGGGCTGCGGCGCCGCGCGCGCCGAAGCGCCCGCCGCGCACCTCGAACTGCTGACCGAGAACTTCCCGCCGTTCAACATGGCCGCCAACGGCCACGACTACGCCCGCGACGCCAAGGTCGTCGGGCAGAGCACCGAGCTGGTCCGCGAGCTGCTGCGCCGCGCCGGCGTCGCCTACAGCCTGACCCTGCGCTTCCCCTGGGATCGCGTGTACCGCCACGTGCTCGCACACCCCGGCAGCGCGGTGTTCTCCACCACCCGCTCGGCCGAGCGCGAGGCGCTGTTCAAGTGGGTCGGCCCGATCGCCAGCTACGACAGCGTGCTGGTCGCCGCGCCCGGCCGAAGCTTCCAGCTGGCGAGCCTCGCGCAGGCGCGCGACTACCGCATCGGCGCCTACAAGAGCGGCGCGGTGAGCGAGCTGCTGGCCGGCCAGGGCATCGCCGCCCAGGCCACCCTCAGCGACCAGGACAACATCGCCAAGCTGCAGAGCGGGCAGATCGACCTGTGGGCCACCTCCGCGCCGGTGTGGCGCCACCTGGCGCGCAGCGCCGGCGCCGAAGGCCTGCAGGAGGTGCTGACCCTGCGCAGCGATCCGCTGTACCTGGCCCTGCACAAGGACACCCCCGACGCCCTGGTGCAGCGCCTGCAGCAGACCCTCGAGCAGATGCGCAAGGAAGGCTGGAGCAGTTGCACGGCCCATCCCGAGCATTGCTAATGGCTAGCTGCCGCCGAGCAGGCGAGCTGCCACAATGCCGGCCAAACTTTCTCCTCGACTTTCGGGAACCGAAGCGATGAACGCCCCCCACAAGCTGCTGGTGCTCTATACCGGCGGCACCATCGGCATGCAGATGAGCGCGGACGGCCTGGCGCCGGCCGCCGGCTTCGAGGCGCGCCTGCGCGCCGAGCAGGCCGCCCATCCCGAGCGGCCGGTGCCGGCCTGGGTGTATCGCGAGCTTTCGCCGCCGCTGGACAGCGCGAACATGACCCAAGCGCACTGGCTGGCGATGCGCGACTCGGTGGTCGCGGCGGTGACGGAAGACGGCTGCGACGCCGTGCTGCTGCTGCACGGCACCGACACCCTGGCCTACAGCGCCGCGGCGCTGTCCTTCCTGCTGCTCGGCCTGGATGTGCCGGTGCTGCTCACCGGCTCGATGCAGCCGGCGGGGGTGGCTGGCGGCGACGCCTGGGACAACCTGTTCGGCGCCCTCGCCGCCCTGGCGCGCGGCGTCGCCCCCGGCGTGCACCTGTACTTCCATGGCCGCCTGCTGCACGGAGCGCGCGCCAGCAAGGTCAGAAGCGAAGCCTTCGACGCCTTCGCCGCGCCGGCGCGACCACGCCACGGCGAGGCGGCGGGCGAACTGCCGGCCGCGCTGTCCTGGCGCCAGGCGCGCCGCCCGGTGCAGCTCGCCGTGCTGCCGCTGTTCCCCGGCGTGCAGGCCGCACAGGTCCAGGCCCTGCTGGCCAGCGGCGTGCAGGGTCTGCTGCTGGAGTGCTACGGCAGCGGCACCGGCCCGTCCGACGACGCGGCGCTGCTTGCCGCCCTGCGCGAGGCGCATGAGCGCGGCGTGGTGCTGGGCGCGATCAGCCAGTGCGCCGAGGGCCACGTCGAGTTCGGCGTCTACGCCGCCGGCAGCCGCCTGGCCGCCACCGGCCTGGTCTCGGGCGGCGGCATGGGCCGCGAGGCGGCGCTGGCCAAGCTGTTCGCCCTGCTCGGCGCCGGCCTCACCCAGGCCGAGGTGGAGCACTGGTTCGCCCGCGACCTGTGTGGCGAACTGACCGAGCGCTGAAGCCCCTCGGCCACCGGCCAGCTGCAGGGTTCCGCCGCGGACGAGCAAGTGGCGCCGCGGGCGCAGACGCTTTTCGCGTGGATGAGGCCCGCAGATAGCACTGGACGACGGCGCCGCCGCCGTCCAGTCTGCCGCCTTCCGTTTCGTGCCCGTCTGCCGCCATGTCCTCCGTGCTCAATGTCCTGCTGCCGATCTTCGGCCTGATCCTCGCCGGCTACCTGTGCCGGCGCAGCAACCGCCTGGGGCCGACCGCCGCCTCGGAGATCAACCGCTTCGTGGTCTGGCTGGGCCTGCCGGCGCTGCTGTTCGGCCTCACCGCGCGCGCCGACTGGGCGGCGATCTGGCAGCCGGGCTTCCTGCTCGCCTTCACCGCCGGCACCCTCGCGGTGTTCGGCCTGACCCTGCTGTGGCGCTGGCGCGCCGGCGTGCCGCTGGCCGACGCCAGCATCGACGGGCTCAGCGCCGCCTACGCCAACACCGGCTACCTGGGTATCCCGCTGTGCCTGCTGGTGCTCGGCGACGACGGCATGGCGCCGGCGCTGATCGCCTCGCTGATCGTGGTCTGCCTGCTGTTCGGCCTGGCTCTGGTGTGCATCGAGGTCGCCCTGCAGGCCGGCGCCGGCTTCGCCCGCGCGGTGCGCCAGGTGCTGCTCGCACTGCTGAAGAACCCGCTGGTGGTGGCGCCGCTGCTCGGCGCCGCCTGGGGACTGGGCGGCGTCCCGCTGCCGGCGGCGCTGGAGCGCTTCCTGCAGCTGCTCGGCGGCGCCACCGTACCCTGCGCGCTGGTCTCGCTCGGCCTGTTCCTCGCCCAGCCGCAGCCGGCGCCGCGGCCGGGCGCGCTGCCGCTGGTGGCGCTCAAGCTGGTGCTGCAGCCGCTGCTGACCTGGCTGATCGCCTTCGTGCTGCTCGACCTGCCGCCGCTGTGGGCGCACGCCGCCCTGCTGCTCAGCGCCCTGCCCACCGGCACCGGACCGTTCATGCTCGCCGAGTACTACCGGCGCGACGCGGCGCTGGTGTCGCGAACCATCCTGCTGTCCACCCTCGGCTCGCTGGTCAGCCTGTCGCTGCTGCTGGTGCTGCTCGGCCACTAGCAGGCGCCCGGCCGATCCGCGCGCTAAGCTTGTCCAGCGGCGCCATAGGCCGGCGGAAACGCGCGGCCTTGCCGCTGCCACGCCACAAAAGGACGAAACCGCATGCTTTTGTCGTGGCCATTTTTGTATGCTCCGCCGACCCGCAGGATGCAGGACTTTAACAAATGGCTTCTCCCCCGCCTCCCTCCCGTTCCGCCCTCCAGGCCGCACTCTCGGCCTGCAAGGACAGCTTCCTGACGGTTGGCTTGTTCAGCCTGTTCGTCAATTTCCTGATGCTGGTCCCCGCGTTCTACATGCTGCAGGTCTACGACCGGGTCATCGCCTCGGGCAGCGAGTCGACGCTGCTGATGCTGACCCTGATCCTCCTGCTGCTGCTGACCACCCTGGGCGCCCTCGAGTGGGTGCGCTCGCGGATCATGGTGCGGATCAGCACGCGCATGGACACCCTGCTCGGTCCGCAGCTGTACGACGCCAGCTTCAAGCAGGCGCTGCACAGCGGCGGCATGCACGCCTCGGCGCAGCCGCTGAGCGATCTGACCGGGCTGCGCCAGTTCCTTACCGGCAACGGCCTGTTCGCCTTCTTCGACGCCCCCTGGCTGCCGATCTACCTGGCGGTGATGTTCCTGTTCCACCCCTGGTTCGGCTGGTTCGGCGTGGGCAGCGCCCTGGTGCTGGTCGCCCTGGCCTACGCCAACGAGCGGCTGACCCACCGGCCCCTGCAGGAGGCCAACAAGGAGAACCTGGCGGCCACCGCCTTCACCAGCAAGAACCTGCGCAACGCCGAGGTGGTGGCCTCGATGGGCATGCTGCCGCAGCTGCGCCGCCGCTGGCAGGCCCGGAACGACCAGGTGCTGCGCCTGCAGTCGCTGGCCAGCGACCGCGCCGGCACGGTCACCGCGCTGTCGAAGACCTTCCGCCTCTTGGTGCAGTCGCTGATCCTCGCCCTCGGCGCCTGGCTGGTGCTGGAGCGCGAGCTCAGCCCGGGGCTGATGATCGCCGGCTCGATCCTGCTGGGCCGCGCGCTGGCGCCGATCGACCTGATGATCGGCGTGTGGAAGGGCTTCTCCGGCGCCCGCGCGCAGTACGGCCGGCTCGAAGAGCTGCTGGCGAAGATCGCCGCCGAACCGGAGCGCATGCCGCTGCCCGCGCCGCGCGGCGAGGTCGCCCTGGAAAACCTCGCGGTGGTGCCGCCGGGCTCCCAGCTGCCGGTGCTGCGCGGCCTCAACCTGCAGGTCGCCCCCGGCGAGGCGGTGGGCATCATCGGCCCCAGCGGCGCCGGCAAGTCCACCCTGGCGCGCGCCCTGCTCGGCATCTGGCCAGCGGCGCAGGGCAAGGTGCGCCTGGACGGCGCCGACGTGTTCGCCTGGCGCAGCGAGGAGCTGGGCCCGCACGTCGGTTACCTGCCGCAGGACATCGAGCTGTTCGAGGGCACCATCGGCGAGAACATCGCCCGCTTCGGCGCGCTCGACCCGGTCGCGGTGGTCGAGGCGGCCCGTCTGGCCGGCGTGCACGAGCTGATCCTGCGCCTGCCCGAAGGCTACGACACCGTCATCGGCGCCACCGGCGGCGCGCTGTCCGGCGGCCAGCGCCAGCGCATCGGCCTGGCCCGCGCGGTCTACGGTAAGCCCAAGCTGATCGTCCTCGACGAGCCCAACTCCAACCTCGACGACGTCGGCGAGCGGGCGCTGGTCGCCGCCCTGTACGCGCTCAAGGCCAGTGGCACCACGCTGTTCGTCATCACCCACCGCTCCGGCGTGCTGGCCGCCGTCGACAAGCTGCTGGTGCTGCGCGACGGCCTGCAGGCCCTCTACGGTCCACGCGACCGGGTGCTGGCCGAGCTGCAGAACGGCCAGACGCCGACGGCACCCCACTCCCCGGTCGGCAGCGCGAGGTGAACAGGATGAGCACAGGCATGCACGACACCCGCAACGAGGAGCCCGCCGCCGACCTGCCGACCAGCGACCGGGCGATCCGCCGCATCGGCTACGCCGTCCTGTTCGTGACCTTCGGCCTGTTCGGCTCCTGGGCGACCTTCGCGCCGCTGGACAGCGCCGCCCTCGCCTCCGGCGTGGTCACGGTGAAGAGCTACCGCAAGACCGTGCAGCACCTCGAAGGCGGCATCGTCCGCGCCCTGCACGTCCGCGACGGCGACCAGGTGGCGGCCGGACAGGTGCTGATCGAACTGGACGACACCCAGGCCGCCGCCGAGCTGGAGATGGTGCGCAGCCAGCTGATCGCCGCGCGCGCCCTGGAGGCGCGCCTGCTCGCCGAGCGCGACGATCGCGACGCGGTGACCTTCGCCGAGGGCGAGCCGGCCGACCGCCGGGTGCGCGAGGCGCAGGACGGCGAAGCGCAGATCTTCCGCGCGCGGCGCAGCTCGCGGCTGGGCGAGGTCGACGTGCTGAACAAGCGCATCGTCCAGCTCGAGGAGCAGGTCCGCGGCTTCCAGGCGGTGATCGCCGGCAAGCAGGAGCTGAGCAGGTCCTACGGCGAGGAAGTCGGCGACCTGCGCGCGCTGCTCAGCGAAGGCTTCGTCGACAAGCAGCGCCTGCGCGAGCAGGAGCGCAGCCTGGCGCAACTGCGCGCGGAGATCGCCGACCTGCACTCCTCGATCGCCCGCGCGCGTCTGCAGATCGGCGAAACCCAGCTGCAGATCCTCCAGCTCAACAAGGAGTTCGCCGCCGAGGTGGCCGACCAGCTGGCGACCGCGCAGACCAAGGTGTTCGACCTGCGCGAGCGCCTGGCGGCGGCCGAGGACCGCGCCCGCCGCACGCGCATCCGCGCCCCCGAGGCGGGCATGGTGCTCGGCCTGCAGGTGCACACCGTGGGCGGCGTGGTCAGTCCGGCCACCCCGCTGCTGGACATCGTGCCGGCCAGCGAGGAGCTGGTCGTCGAGGTGCAGATCTCACCGATCGACATCGACCGCGTGGCCCCCGGCAAGCTGGCGGACATCCGCTTCAGCGCCTTCAACCACGCGACCACTCCGGTGATCGAGGGACGCCTCGCCCAGGTGTCCGCCGACCGCCTGGTCAACCAGGAAACCGGCGTGCCCTACTACCTGGGCCGGGTCGAGCTGACCGAGCAGGGCCGCCGGGATCTTGGCCAGCTGCTGCTGGTGCCCGGCATGCCGGCCGAGGTGCTGCTCAACACCGGCGAGCGCACCCTGCTGAGCTACCTGGTGCAACCGGCGACCAACGCCTTCGCCCGCTCGCTGATCGAGGACTGAAAAGTGAGCCCCCTGCGTCCCCTCGCCCTGCTGCTGGCCTGCCTGGCCGCCGCCCCCGCGCTCGCCGCCCCTGAGCCGCCGGCCGCGACCACGCCGCCCGCCGACGGCGCGGCGGTCGATCTCTGGCAATTGTTCCAGGAGGCCCAGGCCGCCGACCCGCGCATCCTCGCCGCGCAGGCCAAAAGCCGCAGCGCCGCCTGGACCGAGCGCGAAGCCTTCGGCCAGATGCTCCCGCAGGTCGGCCTGAGCGGCACCTACAACCGCACCTTCAGCGACACCGAGAGCTTCGGCAGCTTCGCCGGCAGCCAGGACTACTACAACGGCGAACGCTACGCCCTGGGCCTGCGCCAGGTGCTCTACGACCCCGCCGCCTGGCAGAGCTACCGGCGCTTCAGCGCCCTCGCCGGACAGCAGGAGGCCGAGGCGCGCAACACCCTGGAGCAGGCCAGCGTCGACCTGGTCGAGCGCTACTTCGCCGCCCTGGCCGCCGAGGACGTCCTCGCCCTGGTCCGCGCCGAGCTGCACGCCACCCAGCGCAACCAGGAGCGCGTGCAGTCGCTGTTCCAGCGCCAGCTGGCGATGATCACCGACGTGCTGGAGATCTCCGCGCGGGTGGACTCCCTCAAGGCCGACGAGATCGAGGCGGCCAACCAGGTCACGGTGAGCCGCGAAGCGCTCGCCGAGCTGGTCGGCCGGCCGGTCGGCGAGCGCCTGCGCCGCCTCGGCCCCAGGCCCGCCTTCACCCTGCCGCCGCACGACAGCGAGCACTGGGTGCAGACCGCGCTGACCTCAAATCCCGCCCTGCTGGCGCAGAAACAGGCGGTGGATGCCGCCCAGGCCAGCGTGCGCGAGGCGCGCGCCGGCCACCTGCCGACGGTCAGCCTCAACCTCTCCGGGCAGCGCAGCGACATCGGCTACGAGAACAGCCGCAACCCGCGCACCGACACCTACGTGGCCAGCGTCGGCGTGCAGGTGCCGATCTACAGCGGCGGCTCGACCAGCGCACGCACCTCCTCGATGTACGAACAGCTGATGGCCGCCGAGCACACCTACGAGGCCGCCCGCCGCCAGCTGGTGCGCGAGACCCGCGAGGCCTACTACGGCGCCGAGACCAGCCTGGGCCGGATCGTCGCCGGGCGCACCGCGCAGACCTCCGCCGAGAAGGCCCGCCAGGCCGCCGAGCGCGCCTTCGAACTGGGCGTGATGAACGCCGTGGACGTGCTGGACAGCGTCAAGGAGGAGTACCGCGCCCGCCGCGACCTGCTCAAGGCGCAGTACGACTTCATCACCAACCTGCTGGTGCTGCACCGCTGGAGCGGCACCCTGGTCGACGAGGACATCCGCAGGGCCAACGAGTGGCTGGTGGCGGAAGGGCCGCGCTAGATTCGCGCGCCAGCGCTTCGCGGCCACGCCGCCTTCTTCGATCACGCGAGCAGGCAGGCGAGGAACCGTCGCATCGCGAAGCCGTCACAGGAACTGCGCAGCCGGGCACCAACCCGGCGGCGACGGTCTAAGGTACTGGTGGCCTGTTTGGTTAGTTCAGCTGGTCAATTTCGGCGCCCATGGCCCCGATACGGCGTTGCCACGCCTCGGAACCATGGTCATCCGAACTTGAGTCAGTCGACTGACCGCACAGGCCACTCGATGACCAGACATCCGCCGGCCCCGCCTGTCACGGAGACTCCCATGCGCCAGCCGCTCCTGTCCGTCCCGCTCCTCGCCGCCACCCTGTCGCTCGCCGCCTGCGTCAGCCCGCTGCCGCCCCACGATCCGCGCCAGGCGTGGATCGACATGCAGGCCCAACCCGATACCCAGCTCGGCGCCGACGAAGTCGACGGCGTGGACTGGCCCGACCGCCGCTACTTCCAGGTCTATCCCGGCGCCCATCGCCTGCAGGTACGCTTCGGCTTCGAGGTACCGGGCGGCGGCCTCGGCCCGAGCAGCGAACCGATCTGGCGCACCTGCATCCTCGAGGTGAAGTACGCCGAGTTCGCCGCCGGGGAGCGCTATCGCCTGGAGGTGCGGCCCGTCGCCCATCGCGCCATGGGGCGTCTGCTGACGGCCGACGGCAAGCGCGTGGCGCGCGCCGAAATGCGCCGCTGCGGCGCCTGGTGAAAGGAAAAACGCCGGGCCGGCCGCGCCGCGGCGCCCGCCTCCTCAGCTGCCGACGATGCGAAAGCCCACCTTGATGGTCACCTGGTAGTGGCCGACCAGGCCGTCCTGGATATGGCCGCGGGTTTCCAGCACCTCGAACCAGTCCATGTGATGCACGGTCTTGGCCGCCTCGGCCAGCGCGTTGTTGATGGCATCCTCGATGCCGGTGCGCGACGAGCCGACCAGTTCGATCATCTTGTAGGTGTGGTGATCCGACATGACAACGCTCCTCAGGTGACGGGGGGTCTCCTGAACGCTAGTCAAGCCGCGGCGGACCGGCAAACCCGCCGCGCGCCTGCAGCGCCGTCAGCGCCTGCCAGCGCGCCTGCTCGCCCAGCGCGGCCAGCTCGGCGGCCCGCGCGTAGAAGCGCGGCCAGTCGCCGCCGACCTCGGCGAACAGCGCGGCGAACGCCGGCACCCACTGCTCGTAGAGGCCGAACGGCAGCAGGCGGGCGTTGTTCAGCGGGCGGGCGAACCAGGCGTCGAAGCGCCCGTCGCCCTGCCAGGCGCCGTCGCGCAGCGCCGCATACTCGCTGCGCAGGCGCTGGAACTCGGCGCGCTTGGCCGCGCGCATCGCCTCCGCCGGCAAGGGCTGGGCATACAACTGCTGCAGGCGTGCGCGGCTGGCCAGCACCAGGTCGACGAACTGCTCGCGCTGGCGGGCGAGCTGGGTCGGCGGTGGCGGCAGATCGCGCGCGCGGCGCCACTGGCGCAGCCCCTCCTCCTCGACGAAGCGGGCGAAGGACTCGTTGAAGGCGGTGTCGCCGGGCAGGTACAGGCGTTGGTGGGCCAACTCGTGGAAGATCAGCGCGGCCAGCCGCTCGTCGCTCCAGGCGAGCATGCCGCCGAGCAGCGGGTCGTCGAACCAGCCGAGGGTGGAATAGGCCTCGACGCCGGCCACCTCGGTGTCCAGCCCCTCGCCGTGCAGCAGCGCGGCGGCGCCGCGCGCGCGCTGCTCGTCGAAGTAGCCGCGATAGGCCACGCAACCGGCGACGGGGAAGCAGTGGCTGCGCGCCTCCAGGGAGAACTCCGGCGTGGCGAACAGGTTCCACACCACGTAGGGGCGCTTGAGGTCGGCATACAGCCGGTAGCTGCGGTTGTCCGGCAGGGCCAGCTGCGTGCTGGCGAAGTCGCGCGCCTCCTGGCTGTGCTGCAGGCGCTGGCGCAGCTCGGCCGGCTGCGCCGGATCGGCGAGCAGCGCCGCCACCGGCTGGCGGGCGCGCAGCAGCTGCCATTGCCCGTCGGCCAGGTGGGCGTAGTAGCCGACGCTGGAACAACCGGTGAGCAAGGCGAGCAGCGGGAGCAGGCGAAGAAACGACATGGCGTCCACTCGGGGGGCGTTGCGAGCAAACTAACCGATCGCTGGCGCGCCATGAAGGGGTAGCCGGCGCAGGCGCCGGGCGGCGTCCATCGCGCGCCGGGACGGCTCGCTGTGATCTCTCCGCAGGTTGTTCATCCGGGGCGTTCCCGAAATTCTGGAAGCGCGACCCACACAGCCTTGCAGGCCCCTCGCGCGCCGGGGCGACGCCCAGACCGCCACCGCCGCTCCAACGCATCAGGGGGTCTCTATGGAAAAAATCTCCGCTGCCGCAACGGCCAACGCCCCTACTCCAGCCACGACCGGCGGAGCGACACCTGCGCCGCGAAAAATCCGCCGTCGCGGCGCTATCCTGAACCTATCCAATCCATTCCCCGGAACCCGCCATGCGCGCCCTCCTCCTGCTCGCCGCGCTGACGCTGCTCGGCGCCTGCGCCAGTCCCCTGCCCCAGCCCGATCCGCAGCAGGCCTGGATCGACTTCCGCACCGAGCCCGGCGAGCTGCTGATGGCCGAAACCGTCGACAACCGGCGCATGAGCGACGGCCGCTACTTCCAGGTCGCCCCCGGCGCCCACCGCCTGGAGGTGACCTACCGCTTCGAGGTGTTTATCGGCCCGCTGTTCACCAGCGACCCGGTGTACATGCTCTGCTACCTGCGCCTGGACTACGCCAACTTCGCCGCCGGCCAGCGCTACCGCCTGCACGCCCGCCACTGGCAGTTCCAGACCGAATCCTGGCTCGAGGACGCCAACGGCCAGCGCCTGGCCGAGGGGCAGGAATGGCACTGCATTCCGCAGTAGGAGCCAATCGGCCAGCGCCAGGGCGCGACGGTGACATGACGGCCCCAAGAGGCCACCAGCGGCTCCGCCTCGCGCATTCCCTGTAGGGGCGAATTCATTCGCCAAGGGGTGCGAAGCGCCCCCGGAACCCTCAAGGGCAGGCCGCTGGCCTGCTTGGCGAATAAATTCGCCCCTACAGGTTCGCCGCCAGCTCGGCGCGCAGCCATTCGGCCAGCTCGATGGCGCGGCGGTCGCCGCCGCGCGCCGGCACCCATAGCGCCAAGCGCGCCGGCGTGGCGACGAAGCCCCAGGGCGCCTCCAACCGGCCGGCGGCCAGGTCGTCGGCGACTAGCAGTTGCGGCGCGATGGCCACGCCGAGGCCGGCCACCGCCGCCTCCAGCAGGTAGTAGAGATGTTCGAAACCCTGGCCCAAGCTCAGCCCGGCCGGATCGAGCCCCTGCGCCCGCGCCCACTGCGGCCAGGCCTGCGGCCGCGACACCGTGTGCAGCAACGGCTCGCCGAGCAGCGCGCCGGCCGGCGCCGCGCGCAGCGCGCCGTAGCGCACGTGACGGGACGACAGCACCGGGCCGATACGCTCCTCGGCCAGCTCGAATACCTGCATGTCCGCCGGCCACGGCGGTGCGGCGAACCACAGGGTGGCGTCCAGCCCCGGCCGGCGCGGGTCCAGTTCGCCCTCGCTGGCCGAGAGCTGCAGGCGCAATTGCGGCAGGTCGCGCTGCAGACGGTCGAGTCGCGGGATGAACCAGCGCGCCAGCAGGCTGCCCGGACAGCCGAGCACGAACGGCGCCTGCTCGCGGCCCTCGCGCAGCTCAAAGCACACACCGCGCAGATCGTCGAAAGCTGCAGCTGCGACCGCGCTCAGCCGCTGGCCGGCATCGGTGAGTTTCACGCCGCGTCCGTCCTTGCTGAATAGCGCCACGCCGAGGTGCTCCTCCAGCGCGCGCAACTGGCGACTCACCGCCCCGTGGGTGACGTGCAGCTCCGAGGCCGCGCGGCTGACGCTGCCGAGCCGGGCGGTGGCTTCGAAGGCGCGCAGGGCGTTCAGCGGAGGAAGGTCGCGAGGCTGGCTCATCTGTGAGTTTTCCTGACAGGTCATGGCGATCTTATCGCTTTTCCCGCCGCCCGCCATTGGCTACCGTGTAGCCACTGCCGCAGGCGCGCGCCCTGCCCGCCCCTGTCGCCCCATTCCCCACTGGAGCCAGCCATGACCCAGAGCTATTCCCACGGCCCCGACGAGCGCGGCCTGTTCGGCCCGTTCGGCGGCCAGTTCGTCGCCGAAACCCTGATGCCGCTGATCAACGACCTGGCCGCCGAGTACGAGGCCGCCAAAAAAGATCCGGCGTTCCTCGAAGAACTCGCCTACTTCCAGCGCGACTACATCGGCCGCCCGAGCCCGCTGTACTACGCCGAGCGCCTGTCCGAGCACTTCGGCGGCGCGAAGATCTACTTGAAGCGCGAGGAGCTGAACCACACCGGCGCGCACAAGATCAACAACTGCATCGGCCAGATCCTGCTGGCCAAGCGCATGGGCAAGAAGCGCATCATCGCCGAGACCGGCGCCGGCATGCACGGCGTGGCCAGCGCCACCGTGGCCGCGCGCTTCGGCCTCGAGTGCGTGGTGTACATGGGCACCACCGACATCGACCGCCAGCAGGCCAACGTCTTCCGCATGAAGCTGCTCGGCGCCAAGGTCATCCCGGTCACCGCCGGCACCGGCACCCTCAAGGACGCCATGAACGAGGCGCTGCGCGACTGGGTGACCAACGTCGACAACACCTTCTACCTGATCGGCACCGCCGCCGGCCCGCACCCCTACCCGGCGATGGTCCGCGACTTCCAGGCGGTGATCGGCCGCGAGACCCGCGCGCAGATCCTCGAACACGAAGGCCGCCTGCCGGACTCCGTGGTCGCCTGCATCGGCGGCGGCTCCAACGCCATCGGCCTGTTCCACGAGTTCCTCGACGAGCCGAGCGTGCAGATCGTCGGCGTCGAGGCGGCCGGCCACGGCATCGACACCGGCAAGCACGCCGCCAGCATGGCCGGCGGCAAGCCCGGCGTGCTGCACGGCAACCGCACCTTCCTGCTGCAGGACGCCGACGGGCAGATCACCGACGCCCACTCGATCTCCGCCGGCCTCGACTACCCCGGCGTCGGCCCCGAGCACGCGTGGCTGCACCACATCGGCCGCGTCGAATACGTGCCGATCACCGACGACGAAGCCATGCAGGCCTTCCAGCACTGCTGCCGCCTGGAAGGCATCATCCCGGCGCTGGAGTCGTCCCACGCGCTGGCCGAAGCCTTCAAGCGCGCGCCCAGCCTGCCCAAGGACCACCTGATGGTGGTCAACCTGTCCGGCCGCGGCGACAAGGACATGCAGACCGTGATGCACTACCTGTCACTTGATGAGAAAGCCGCCGAGGAGACCCGCGCATGAGCCGTCTGCAGAGCCGCTTCGCCGCACTGAAGCAAGAGAACCGCGCCGCCCTGGTCACCTTCGTCACCGCCGGCGACCCGGACTACGCCACTTCGCTGGCGATCCTCAAGGGCCTGCCGGAAGCCGGCGCCGACGTGATCGAGCTGGGCATGCCGTTCACCGACCCGATGGCCGACGGCCCGGCGATCCAGCTGGCCAACATCCGCGCGCTGGGCGGCGGCCAGAACATGGTCAAAACCCTGCAGATGGTCCGCGAGTTCCGCACCGGCAACCAGGACACCCCGCTGGTGCTGATGGGTTACTACAACCCGATCTTCGTCTACGGCGTCGACCGCTTTATCGCTGATGCGAAAGAGGCCGGCGTCGACGGCCTGATCGTGGTCGACCTGCCGCCGGAGCACAACGACGAGCTGTGCGACCCGGCCCAGGCCGCCGGCATCGACTTTATCCGCCTGACCACCCCGACCACCGACGACGCCCGCCTGCCCACCGTGCTGAACGGCAGCTCCGGCTTCGTCTACTACGTCTCGGTGGCCGGCGTCACCGGCGCCGGCGCGGCGACCATGGACCAGGTGGAAGAAGCGGTAGCCCGCCTGCGCCGCCACACCGACCTGCCGCTGTGCATCGGCTTCGGCATCCGCACCCCCGAACACGCCGCCGAAGTGGCCAAACGCGCCGATGGCGCGGTGGTGGGCTCGGCGCTGATCGACAAGATCGCCAAGGCGGCGTCGCCGGCCGAGGCGGTGAGTGGGGTGTTGGGGTTGTGTCGGGAGTTGGCGGAGGGGGTGCGGGGCGCGCGGGGGTAAACGCGTACGCCGCTAATCAGAAAATAGTGCCGCCGCTTCAGGAAGAAAACGGCGGCACTATTTTGGCTCAAACTCCTGCAAGCAAAATCGGCTTTTCAAAACAAAGATAAAATTTTATCTACCGTTGAAAAACCTACTCTTCAACAGCTTGCAGAGATACCAGAACCCACTTCACAACTTCCGCACCAGAAGAAGAATTTGTTTCAACAAGCCGCTTCAGCACCACATCATAAATTCCGTTTATTTTTGAGTGAGAAACTTTTCCAACTGAATCGTCAGAAATTCTTCCGGAATAGCTCTCCCCATCAACGCTACTTCTTACGCGGTACCTTTTTGTCTGCACATCCAGACCTAGCAACTCAGCCCTAAAAGCAATAGATTCAGACATATCAATGTCGATCTGATTAACAATCTCAAAGGCCCTCCTTAACTCCTGTCGTGAAATACTTAAAGTACTCCCTCGCCCAGGATTAGGAGACCCCCACTGAATATTTATTGGAGAATTTAGCTTTGTTATTTCCCGGAGGAACGCTCTATACTTAGAGGACACGCGCCCTTTAAAAGCATGAAGCTTATTGCTTAAAAAATCCGCATTATCTCTAACATCAAGAAGATTTGTTAATTCGAGCAGAACATCAGAAGCCAGCGAGTTATCGAATAAGTCGCTCACCCCCGCCGACTTCAACTGGATACCAAAAGACCCTTCAAAAACTTGAGTAGCCTTGAACTTGACGGCTTCCAGTATACCCGCAGGAATTGGCCCTCTAACTGTCGGCTCACCACTACAATACTGCCCAATAGAATCGACCAGGTCCTGAAACGATACCAAGACAGCACCCAGCCCCCTTATCTCTAGCTCAGGAAGTCGCGTATCTGTAGGATATAAATGTAGATTGTAAGTTTCTCGTCTTGAGCTTATAGCAGCCTCAGATGCATCCACTGCTCCAAAGCCTAATTTAACCTCTTCAGGGGATTCTAAATAAGCACCTTCGCTTGGCAAGTCGTCATCCAACAATTGTTCAGGAAATATATATTCGACAGATGACTCACCGCTCAGTCTTGACGAGACCTTAAAAAGATATCCATCTTCCGGGCTAGTATAAGCCTCTCTTAAATCCATCAACTTGGAAACCAATAGCGAAAGCCGTCCAGTTGAAATTGGCAAATACACCCACTCAAACACCTCATAATCATCAAATACAGATAATGCCAGATACTGCCCCCCAGACCTATTTTTACAAGAGAAAAGCCGAAGCACATCAAAGTATTCAAAAACATTTGTTATCGACAGCTCACCAAGAGCGGTTCTTTGTGGAAGATTAAACACTTACCACCTCCGCCTGATGAACAGGAAGGAAAAACTCAACAAGCTCTTGAGCCTCTACAAGAGCCCAAAAAGTGTGATGATTAGCAGTTGTTCTTGATTGAGTAAGAGCGATAACGCCTGTATCTGGAGGCAAAGAGGAAGCCTTAGCAAGCCGTTTCTTTCTTAGCGCCGGAACCCGTGCAGCAGCTGCCAGACAATCTGCCTCTGTTATATAAACCGATAACCCTCGGGCTTCGCACGCCTTCTCCCCCCAATCATGCCCAGGATTAAGATCATAATACGAGAGGAAATCTTTGTGCTTTGGATTTGATCTATTAGTAAATCTATACACCAGACCAGAGACCGGTGTTGCGTGAGTCGGTGGACAGCTATGAGGGTAATGCGACGGCCAGGCACTCATGACTCAACCTGCCCCTGCTCTAACCAAAAACCGCCTGCTTCAATACGGGTAAAGCTACCTTTCACCATTGAACTCCCTTTCTCTATATCGGCGCTTTCACGACCATCGACTTCGTGCAGGAGAGTAAATCTTAGCTATTTTCGTCAAAAAAAGGACAAATTTACGAGCGTGCCCAGACTCCCGCGTAGGGGCTCACTCTAAGCCACTCTCGCGGCTGGACGGGAGCCTCCAGAGGTCAGGCTCCTACGCAGGAGCGTAGGAGCTATCAAAAATGGGCTGTGGAAAACTGCTTATCCACAACCATGCAGCGGGCCCCTCAGGGCAACTGTCTGATCTCCACCACCCCCAACTCCACCGCAAGCAGATCGACCAGCGCGACCAGACTCAGGCTTTCGTAGTTGTCGAAGGTGTCCTCGTCGAGGTGCTCGACATGCACCCCGTAATGCTCCGGCGGCTGGCCCAGGGTGTTCAGCCAGATGCGCAGGTGCGGATCGCCGGGGTGCAGGAGGTAGACCGCCCGCGCGTCCTGCTGGCTCTGGGTATCCACCACGAAGGCATCCGGCCCCAGCTGCGCGGTCAGTAGCAGCAACACGTGCCGGATGTCCTGATGTTTATCCAGCGCCCAGATATTCACCATGCCTTGCCTCTCCCCAGTTCACTGCGTCAGCCGCGCCCAGCGGGCGGCGCAGCAGCAGGTCCAAAAACCGTCGCAGCCGTATCACAAGCAAGAAACTAACCGTTTCTGCCGGAGGTCACTTGGAGGACGGCTGTCGCGCGGGGGCAGGCTTTTCTGCGCCAGGCGGGGAGGAAGTTATCCACCGGAGCCAAGGGCCGAGGCGGGTAAGATCTGTCCACTTTTCGACAATGAAGGGCGCCGGACCATGTGGCACCAATACCATTTCCAGCTCAAACCCCGCCGCCGCGGCTTTCATCTGGTGACGGAGGAAATCCTCAGCCATTGCCTGGCCATCGGCACGATCCGCGTCGGCCTGATGCATGTGTTCATCCAGCACACCTCCGCCTCGCTGACCATCAACGAGAACGCCGACCCCACGGTGCGCAGCGACTTCGAGGCCTGGTTCAACCGCGCGGTGCGCGAGGACGAGTCGTACTACCGGCACACCGAGGAAGGCAGCGACGACCTGCCGGCGCACATCAAGACCAGCCTGCTAGGCAATAGCGTGAGCGTGCCGATCAGCAACGGCCGGCCGAATCTGGGCACCTGGCAGGGCATCTACCTGGGCGAACACCGCGACCACGGCGGGGCGCGGACGCTGGTAGTGACCTTGCAGGGGGAGTGAGCCACCCGGTTGGAGCCGAGTTCGTAGGGTGGAAAACGGCGCAGCCTTTTCCACCAGCCCTTGGGGGCGGCGGACAATCGCTGCGCGAGTTGTCCACCCTACAAGGCTGGACGCGGAGCGTCCGGGGGCCGGCTCCTCCGCAGGCGCGTGGGAGCCGTCAATGGTCCGGACTTGTAGGGTGGAAAACGGCGCAGCCTTTTCCACCAGCTCTTGGGTGGGCGGTGGACAATCGCTGCGCGAGTTGTCCACCCTACGGGCCAAGCGCCTCAGCCGGCATTCTTCCCAGCAAATTGCCCTTAGCCGGCGCCGCACTTCCCGCAGATCAATCCCAAACCGGCGCGAAGTCCGGGTTGGCGACCCGTTCGCCGCGGTCCAGTTCGGCGATGGCGGCCATCTCTGCGGCGCTCAGGCGCAGCCCACTCGCCGCCAGGTTGCTGGCCAGGTTCTCGCGTTTGGTCGACGACGGAATCACCGCAAAACCCTGCTGCAGCAGCCAGGCCAGCGCCACCTGGGCCGGGGTAGCGCCATGCTGCGCGGCGATGCGCTGGATCACCGGCTCGGCCAGCACCTTGCCGTAGGCCAGCGGCATGTAGGCGGTGAGGTGGATGCCCTGCGCTCGGGCGAACTCGACCAGCTTGCGGTTCTGCAGCAGCGGGTGGATCTCCACCTGGTTGGTGGCGATCTCGCCGGCGCCGACCGCGGCGATGGCCTCGCGCAAATGCGCGATGGTGAAATTGGATACGCCGATGGCGGCGGTCAGGCCCTGGCGCTTGGCTTCCAGCAGCTCGTCCATGTACTGCGCCACCAGCACGGCATCGCCGGGCGAGGGCCAGTGGATCAGGGTGAGGTCGACCCGCTCCAGGCCGAGCTTTTCCAGGCTCTCGCGCAGGCTGGGGATAAGTTTTCCGGCGGCGAGGTTGTCGGTCCAGATCTTGGTGGTGACGAACAGCTCTTCACGGGCCACGCCGCTGTCGGCGATGGCCTGGCCGACGGCGGCCTCGTTGCCGTAGATCTGCGCGGTGTCGATGTGCCGGTAGCCGAGTTCCAGGCCGCTGCGCAGCGAGTCGATGACGATCTGGTCCTGGAGACGGAAGGTGCCGAGGCCAAGGGATGGGATCTGCATGGGGATATCTCCTGGATCAGTGGCCGGCGACCAGCGCCGAATGGGTTTGAGCAAGTTCGGCCGGCGGATCGCGGCGCTCCAGGCGGCCGGCCCAGGCGGTCAGGAGCAGGGCGCCGAGCACCACCAGCGCGCCGATCCAGGCGGTATGGATCAGCCCGAGGCCGGCGACGATGTGCCCGCCGAGCCAGGCGCCGCCGGCGATGCCGAGGTTGAAGGCGGCGATGTTCAGCCCGGAGGCGACGTCCACCGCCTGCGGCGCGTGCTGCTGCGCCTGGCGCACCACGTAGAGCTGCAGGCCGGGTACGTTGCCGAAGGCCACGGCGCCCCACAGCAGCACGGTGAGCAGCGCCAGCCAGGGGTTGGCGGCGGTGAAGGTGAGCGCCAGCAGCACGGCGGCGAGCAGGGCGAAGATCAGCTTGAGCGCGCCGATCGGTCCGCGGCGGTCGGCCAGCTTGCCGCCCCAGATGTTGCCGACCGCCACCGAGACGCCGTAGACCAGCAACACCACGCCGACCATCGAGGCGTCGAAGCCGCTGACCTCCTGGAGGATGGGCGCGAGGAAGGTGAAGGCGGTGAAGGTGCCGCCGTAGCCCAGCGCGGTCATCGCGTAGACCAGCAGCAGGCGCGGCTGCCTGAGCACCGCCAGCTGGGTGAGCAGGGCGGCCGGCGGCGCGTGGCGGATGTCGCGCGGCACGAACAGCAGGCTGCCGACGAAGGCGATCACCCCCAGCGCGGACACGGCGAGGAAGGTCTCCCGCCAACCCAGGTGCTGGCCGATAAAGGTGCCCAGCGGCACACCGGTGACCAGCGCCACGGTCAGCCCGGTGAACATGATGGCGATGGCGCTGGCCGCCTTCTCCTTGGCCACCAGGCTGGTGGCGATGGTCGAGCCGATCGAGAAGAACACGCCGTGGGCCAGGCCGGTGACGATGCGCGCGGCGATCAGCGACTCGTAGCCGGGCGCCTGCCAGGCCAGCAGGTTGCCGGCGGTGAACAGCACCATCAGGCCGAGCAGCAGGGCCTTGCGCGGCACCCGGCCGGTCAGCGCGGTGAGCAGCGGGGCGCCGACCGCCACGCCGAGGGCGTAGAGGCTGACCAAGAGGCCCGCCGAGGGCAGGTCGACGCCGAGGTCGGCGGCGATGGTGGGCAGAAGGCCGACGATGACGAACTCCGTCGTGCCGATGGCAAAGGCGCTCAGCGTGAGCGCGAGCAGGGCGATGGGCATGGATTGGCTCCGCAAGGGACTGGATGGCGTGCAGTCTCCACGGCAGACTCATGCGGAAAAACCCGGTAGTGCGCCAAAGATATTTGCCGAGGAGTCACGAATGAAGACCAGCCTGGACGAGCTGCAGGCCTTCACCCAAGTGGTGGACGGCGGCTCGATCACCGCCGCCGCCGAGCAGCTGGGGCAGACCGCCTCGGGCATCAGCCGCGCCCTCGGCCGTCTCGAGGAGAAGCTCGGCGTCACCCTGCTGCGCCGCACCACCCGGCGCCTGGAGCTGACCGAGGAGGGCGCGCTGTTCCTCGCCCAGGCGCGGCGCATCGTCGCCGCCGTGGAGGACGCCGAGGAGCAGATGAGCCTGCGTCGGCAGGCCCCGGCCGGACGCCTGCGGGTCAACGCCGCCTCGCCCTTTATGCTGCATGTGCTCGTACCCTTGGTCGCCGGATTCCGTCAGCGCTATCCGCTGATCGAGCTGGAGCTGAACAGCAACGACCAGATCATCGATCTGCTGGAGCAGCGCACCGACCTCGCCATCCGCATCGGCGCGCTGCGCGACTCCAGCCTGCACGCGCGGCCGCTGGGGCGCAGCCGCGTCCGCGTGCTGGCCAGCCCGAGCTACCTGGCCGCGCGCGGCATGCCGCGCACACCGGCCGAGCTGGACGGCCACGACCTGCTCGGCTTCACCCAGCCCGACAGCCTCAACCTGTGGCCGCTGCGCCACGAGCAGGGCGACCAGCTGCCGATCGCGCCGACGCTCAAGGCCTCCAGTGGCGAGACCCTGCGCCAGCTGGCGCTGGCCGGCGCCGGGCTGGTCTGCCTGTCGGATTTCATGACCGCCGAGGATCGGCGCAGCGGCACGCTGGTGGAGGTGCTGGCCGCGCACAGCGCCGACACCCGCCAGCCGATCAACGCCGTGTACTACCGCAACACCGCGCTGGCGGCACGCATCGCCTGTTTCCTCGACTACCTGAGCGAATGCCTGGCCGGGCAGGACTGGGCGAAGTCCTGAGCGGGCGGCCGCCGACAGGGTCGCGCCGCCCTGCCGCAGCGCGCGCGGCGTGGCGAGCGCACAGGCGCCACGACCACCCGGACTTCATGCGCGAGGTCAGCGCGCGAGTAGCGCGGGTATCTGTAGCTTGCCGGCCGCCGCACGCCTCAGTACGGCGCGCGGCCCAGGTAGTTGCCCTTGGGCTCGTAGTGGCACACCACGATCTCCTTGTCGTCGCAGGCACTGACGCCGCAGCCGAGCTGACGGGTATCGCGCCAGACCATCTGCGTGTAGTGGCCGGCGGGCGCCCAGTTGTGCGCACGCAGCGGGCCGCCGCGATAGCGGCGCCGCTCGGCGGCCCAGGCCTGGGCGGCGTCGCCCACCCCGTAGTAGCCGGCGGTGCCGATGAACAGGTTCTCGCCGTAGCGCGAGCCGCGGCTGTGGCGCATCCGGCAGCTGCTGTCGGCCAGGTGGTCGGCCCAGCGCTGGGCGCTGGTGGCGACCTGCGGCGACCAGCGCAGCGGCGGCACGCGCACCTGCGCACGCGCGCGGTTGTGCTCTTGCAGCAGGGTGCGCACCTCGCCGCGGTCGAGGCGCGAGCCGGTCGAGGCGAAGGCGTCGGCGGAGGCGAACAGCAGCAGGGCGGCGAGGCAGGAGGACAGCAGGCGGGCAGGGCGGCGGTGCATGGGGGATTTTTCCCGTGACAGGGTGGAGGGACCGAGCACAGACCATCCGCCGCGGGCCGCGTTCTCGGGCGGCGCCGCGAGCCGACGAGTGCCCGCCGGAAAGCGGGCGCAGTCGCGCCTTTCGCCCGCCGCCGCCACCGGCGACCGGCCCGCTGCAGGCGTCGGCGCGCCCCGCTGCACGCAGCACTTGCGCCCGCACCGCGATTGCCGCGATAAGCAGCTACACGGCGGCGGCGCGCGGCGGACGGAGCGGGGCCGCGCCCGCGGTCCATCGGCACAGGAGCAGGCGATGCAAGGCAAACGGGCGCAAGTGAAACGACTGCTGCAGGCCCAGTGGCGGCAGCTGGTGACCATCAACCCCAGCGACCGGCCGTGGCAGAAGCCGTTCGCCGCCGCGCTGGCCAGCGGCCTGCCGCTGCTGATCGGCGCGCTGCTCGGGCGCATGGACTACGGGCTGGTGGCCTCGCTGGGCGGCCTGGTGTTCCTCTACACGCCGCGCACGCCGCTCTACCACCGCATGCTGACGGTGATGACCTGCGCCTTCGCGATGATCGCCTGCTATGCGCTGGGGCTGTTGAGCAACTTCGTGCCGGTGCTGAAGGTGCCGGCGCTGGTGTTCGTCACCGTGCTGGTGAGCATGGCCTGCCGCTTCTACGGCCTGGGCGTGCCGGGCAGCCTGTTCTTCGTGTTGGCCGCCTCGCTCGGCGCCTACACGCCGCTGACCTGGGAGCAGGTGCCGCTGATGGTCGGCCTGCTGGCGATGGGCGCCCTGCTGGCCTGCCTGATCGCCTTCTTCTACAGCGCCCATATCCTGCGCTCGCGCGAGCCCGATCCGGCGCCGCCGCTGCCGGTGCCGACCTTCGACTTCGTGGTGTTCGACTCGGTGGTGATCGGCCTGTTCGTCGGCCTGGCGCTGGCCATCGCCCAGCTCCTGCAGCTGGAGAAGGCCTACTGGGTGCCGGTCAGCTGCCTGGCGGTGATCCAGGGCGCCTCGCTGCAGGCGGTGTGGAACCGCCAGCTGCACCGCCTGCTCGGCACCGTGATCGGCCTGCTGCTGGCCTGGGGGCTGCTCCTGCTGCCGCTGGATCGCTGGAGCGTCACCCTGGCGATGATGCTGCTGGCCTTCGTGGTCGAGACCGCGGTGGTGCGCCACTACGGCTTCGCGGTGATCTTCATCACGCCGATGACCATCCTCCTCGCCGAGGCCGCCAGCCTCGGCCAGGGCCCGGTCGCCGCGCTGATCGAGGCGCGCTTCTACGACACCCTGCTCGGCTGCCTGGTCGGCCTCGCCGGTGGCGTATGCCTGCACAGCGCACGCTTTCGCGCGCTGGTCGGCGGGCAGCTGCGCCGGCTGGTGCCGGCGCGCTTCGGGCGCGGCGGCGACTAGAGAAACAGCGGCGGCAACTTGCTCGCCACCCAGAGCACGTACAGGCTCACGACCAGCCGCGCCAGCCAGGTCCAGAGCCGAAGACCGGTGTTGACCGCGCAGCGCCAGACCACCACCAGGGACAACACCGCGAAGGCGAAGGTCGGCGGGGCGTATATCGCCCGGATGATGGTCTCGCTGCCCAAGCCGGTCGCGCGCTTGAGAGCGATGACGATATCCATAAACAGGGCTGTCGGCAGGCCGAAAGCCAGAGCCAACCAGAGCAGGTTGAAGCCGAGAAAGTAGAACAGCCAGAAGGCCTTCCACAGCGGCTGGCTGCCGTCCAGGTAGCCGCCCAGGCCACCCGCGGCGGGTGGGGGCGTGGAGGTTGCGGGGGAGAGATAGGGGTTGTCGTCGCTCATCGGGGCATCCTTGCCTGGCCTGGGAGTCGTCGCGGCCGACACTATCCCATCGGCCAGCGCCAAACCAACCAGCGCCTCACCCCAGGCGCCGTCCCAGCCGGTTGAGTCCCATGGCGGCGAGGATCACCGCGCCGCCGGCGGCCAGTCGCGGCAGGTCGGCGTCGCGGTTCCAGATCAGCAGGTTGACCACGAGGCCGGCCGGCACGTGCAGCTCGTTGAGCACCGCCAGGGTGCCGGCGCTCACCCGGGTGCTGCCCTTGACCCACCAGTACATGCCCAGCGCGGTGGCGAACAGGCCCATCCACAGCAGCACGCCCCACTGCACGCCGGTCTGCGGCAACCTGGCCGGATTGCCGAACAGCAGGAACGAGGGCAGGGCGAGGAGCAGCGCGCCGAGGAAGAAGTGGCCGAAGTAGCGCGGCAGCGGCTGCGCCACCGGATAGCGGACGAGCAGCTGGCGGCACAGCACCTGGCCGGCGGCGAAGGTGGCGTTGGCGACCTGCAGGAGCAGGAAGCCGAGCAGGTAGTCGCCCGCCAGCGGCTGGAAGCGGATGATCGCCCCGCCGCCCACCGCCACCGCGGCGGCGAGCAGCGCCCAGGGATTGAAGCGCCGCGCCAGGGCGTCGTCGAGCAGGGTCACGTAGATCGGCGTGAGCACGGTGAACAGCAGCACCTCGGGCACGCTCAGCACCGTGAAGCTGCGGTACAGGCACAGGTAGGTGACGCCGAACTGCAGCGCGCCGGCCAGCCACAGGCCGGCCAGCAGGCGCCGCGGCAGGCCGCGCCAGACGGTGAACGGCAGGAACACCAGGGCGGCGATGACCACCCGCGCCAGCACGGCGAAGTCGCTGTCCACCTGGCCGGCCAGGTACTCGCCGATCAGGCTGAAGGAAAAGGCCCAGAGCAGGGTGACGACGAGCAGGTAGGGCATGGCGGCGCCTCGCGACGGAACGGCCGCGGATCATAGGCCGCGCGGCACGGGGCGTCGAGGCGAGCGCCCGGCGCTCGCCTCAGGCCGCCGAGCCCTGGTCGCCGGCGGCCGGCGCCTTGTCGGTGGGAGGCGCGAACTTGGCCAGCACGTGCTCCTGCATGCCGCGCGCCAGCTCCTCCTCGTCGAAGAACACCGCACCGAGCTGGTCGCGGCGGAAGACGTCCACCGCCTCGGCGCTGCCGCTGCGGATGACGATCTCGATGGGCGGATTGAGCGCGCGGGCGATCTCCACCATGCGCTGCACGTTGCGCGGGTGGGAGGTGGCGATCACCAGCATGGCGGCGTCGGCGATGTGCGCCTGGATCAGCGTGCCCGGGTCGGCGGAGTCGCCGCTCACCGCGGCGATGCCCTGGCGGCGCAGCTGCTCGACGTGCTCGCGATTCTGCTCGACCACCACGAAGGGGATCTGCCGCTCGGCCAGCGCGCCGGTCACCCGCCGGCCGACCCGGCCGTAGCCGACCACCACCACCTGGCCGGCCAGATAGTGCTGTTCGGTGCTGGTCGGCAGCACCGCCAGCGAGTCCTCGCGGCTTTCCAGCTCGCGCGCCAGGGCCGAGCGGCGCAGCGCCAGCGCGCGCAGCGGCTGGATCGCGGAGAACAGGAAGGGATTGAGGGCGATGGAAATCAGCGCGCCGGCCAGCACCAGGCTCAGGCCTTCCTCCGGCAGCAGGCCGAGCGACAGGCCGAGGCCGGCGAGGATGAAGGAGAACTCGCCGATCTGCGCCAGGCTCGCGCCGACGGTCAGCGCGGTGTTCAGCGGGTAGCGCAGCAGCAGGACCAGCACCGCGGCGGCCAGGGTCTTGCCGAACACGATGATGGCGACCACCGCCAGCACGTGCAGCGGCTCCTCGACCAGCACCTTGGGGTCGAACAGCATGCCGACTGAGACGAAGAACAGCACGGCGAAAGCGTCGCGCAGCGGCAGCGACTCCTCGGCGGCGCGATGGCTGAGGTCGGACTCGCGCATCACCATGCCGGCGAAGAACGCGCCGAGGGCGAAGGACACGTTGAACAATACCGCCGCGCCGTAGGCGATGCCGATCGCGATGGCGACCACCGCCAGGGTGAACAGCTCGCGCGAACCGGTGCGCGCCACCTGGAAGAGCAGCCAGGGCAGCACGCGACGCCCGGCGACCAGCATCACCGCGATGAAGGCGCCGACCTGCAGCAGGGTCTCGCCGATGGTCAGCCACAGCGGCACCTCGACCGTGTCGGTGGCGGCCGCCTTGCCGCCGAGCACGCCGGCCAGCGGCGGCAGCAGGACCAGCACCAGCACGGTGGCCAGGTCTTCGACCACCAGCCAGCCGACGGCGATGCGGCCGTTCATCGATTCGAGGAGGCCGCGCGCCTCCAGCGCCTTGAGCAGCACCACAGTGCTGGCGCAGGACAGCGACAGGCCGAATACCAGACTGGCGCCCAGGCTCCAGTCCCAGCCGTAGGCCACCGCCATGCCCAGCAGGGTGGCCACCGTCATCTGCACCAGGGCGCCGGGCAGGGCGATCTTCTTCACCGCCAGCAGGTCGTCGAGGGAGAAGTGCAGGCCGACGCCGAACATCAGCAGCATCACGCCGATCTCCGACAGCTGGGAGGCGAGGCCGACGTCGGCGGTGAAACCCGGGGTGGCCGGGCCGATCAGGATGCCGGCCAGCAGGTAGCCGACCAGCGCGGGCAGCTTGAGTTTCTCGGCGAGAAAGCCGAACACCAGGGCCAGGCCGAAACCGCCGGCCAGGATGGTGATCAGGGGTATGTTGTGCTCCATCGGCGCTCCTTCGACGCTGCGGCCTCCCGGCCGGGGTGAAATGTCGGCAGGGCTACAGGATCGCGGCGGGGTGCGCGAGGGTCGAGCGAAAGTTGCCGGAAATTGGTACAGGATGTTAGCGGTCGCCGGCGCGGGGCGGACGCACCGGCGCCCGGCTTCAACAGCAGTCGTCCTCGACCCGCTCGAGCAGCGCCAGCGCCGCGCTGTCGGCATGCCGGGCGAACAGTTCGTGGATCACGTTGACCTGCGCGTGCAGCAGCAGGCGCGCGTCGGCCTCCGAGCCGTCGCGGCTGCCGAGCTTGGCGCGGAAGTAGGCGCACAGCGGGCAGTCGCCGGCGTCCTGCTCGAGGTAGTGGCGGATGCGCGCGTAGATGGCGCGGATGCAGCGGTCGCAGTCGATGTAGGGCAGTTGCCGGGCACCGACGATGCTGCGATAGGTGATGGTGGCGCTCATGGCGTTCCTCGCGGGCGGTGCCGTCGCCGGGATGGCGGCGGCCGGACGCGTCCATGCTAGGAGGCCGTGGCGGGGGAGTCTGTCAGCCGGCCGACACCTGCGGCGCCTGGCTGCGCGCGCGCAGCAGGTCGATGCGGTGGACGACGAAGGCACCGTTGCCGGCGCGGCTGAGGATGCCTTCGCGGGCCAGCCGATTGAGCAGCGAGGACAGCGTCTGCCGGGTGGTGCCGAGCAGGTGGGCGATGTCCTCGGTGGTCAGATCCAGCGCCAGGTGCCACTGGCCGCCCTGCGCCACGCCCTTGCGCGCCAGCATGCCGTCGAGAAAGCGCGCCAGGCGGCCTTCGACGTCGCGGAAGGCCAGATCCTCGATGATCCGCATGGAATTGCCGAGCGCCGCGCCCAGGACGCGCAGCAGCGCCGGGGTGGCGCCGGGCAGGCTGGTCAGCCGGCCCATCACCGCGGCGGTTTCCGCCACCAGCACCTCGCTGTCGCCCACCGCCTGCAGGTAGGCGCGGCTGTGGGTGCTGTACAGGTCGCCGGGCTCGAGAAAGGCCAGGGTGTACTCCTTGTCGTCGAAGGCGAGGAACACCCGGATCCGCCCCGCGCGCAGGATAAACACACTGTCGCGCTGGCCGTGCGGGGCGCCGAGCATTTCCCCCTTCACCAGGCGGCGCGGGCGAAAGCCCTCCAGCAGCGCGGCGCGGGCCAGCTCGGGGAGCTGGTCGAGCAGGGCCCGCTGGCGGTCGGGGTGGGGGTGCGACATGGAGCCTCCTGTTGGTGCGGGCGCTCTACAGGCGGCGCAGCATCGCCCCGTAGCCTTCCTCGGCCAGCACCTGGCGCACCGCGCGGCGCTGGAGCAGGCGCCGGTAGTGCGCCTGGCAGGGCTCCGGCAGCGGGATGCCGATGCGCTCGGCCCAGAACTCGACGTAGAACAGCGCGCCGTCGGCGATGCCGAAGCGCTCCGTGACGTAGTCGCGGCCGGCGAGCAGCGGCGCCACCGCGGCGAAGCCCCGCGCGACCCGGGCACGGCCCTCGGCCTGCACCGCCGCCTGTTCGGCCGGGTCGGCGGCATAGCGGTCGGTGGTGAAGATGCGGGTGAAGCCCTGGCCGTGGATTTCGTGGCCGGCCAGGTCGAGCAGCGTCTGCACGCGCGCGAGTCCCTCGGCGTCCGCGGGGATCAGCTGGCGCCCGGGGTAGGCGCGCGCCAGCCACCAGGCGATGGCCTGGAAGTCGGTCAGCGCCGTGCCGTCGTCCAGCACCAGGGTCGGGATGGTGCCGTTGGGATTGATCGCCAGGTAGGCGGGTTTGCGGTGGTCGCCGGCCAGCAGGTCGACGATATGCGCCTCGAACACCAGCTCCAGCTCTTCGAGCAGGATATGGATGCCGGTGCTACACGAGCCGGGGGTCATGTAGAAGCGCATGGTCATGGCTCGGCGCTCTCCTGGTCGTGACGCGGATCGAGCAGGCCCTGCTCGCGCAGCATGGCCTTGAAGCCCTTCATCACCGGGCGGGAGATCGTGGTCTCCGCCAGCACGCGCCGCTCGTAGACGCGCAGCGTCATCGCCTCGTCGAGGCTACCGCGCGCCTCGGCGATCAGCGCGTGCTCGGCGCCGCCGAGCAGGGCGCCGGGGCAATCGCGGACCGCGTCGTAGAGCAGTTCCATCACGCGCTTCTCGGTCGGGCGCATCCTGCACTTGCCGTCGAGGATCTTGAGCATCACCGCGGTGGCACAGTCGACGTGGGCGGGGCTCAGCGGGTGGGCAGCCACCCAGCGGGCGACCTGTTCGGCGCTCATGTCGGCACCTCGCCGGCGGCGGTGCGCCGCGCGTAGTCGAGCAGGGCGGCCTCGATGGGCTCCCAGGCGTAGCCGGCCACCGCCTGCACGCCGATGGCGCGCAGCTTCTCGGTGGGACCGTCGCCGATCCTGGCGACGAACACCGCCTGGCAGTCCCTGATCGTCTCGAGGATGCCGGCCATCGCGCTCTGGCTGGCGCTGTTGCCCAGGCAGTAGTGCTCGACCTCACGCTGTTCGAGCAGCCGGCACACCTCGGGGTCGACCGCGTAGACGGCGAAGCGCGTGGCGTGGCCGAAGTGCTCGCTGATCGCCTGGCCGTCCTTGCTGGCCACCGCCAGCCTGAGCGGGAACTCGGGCATGGCGCGCCTCAGTCCGCGGTATGCCGCAGCAGTTTCAGGCAGGCCGTCGAGGCCGCCAGCTCCACCGCGCGCAGGTCGTCGAAGTTGCGCACCTGCGGGTCGGCGCCGGCTTCGAGCAACAGTTCGAGCAGCTGCGGGCGGTCGCTGGAGGCGGTGTACATCAGCGCGGTGGCGCCGGCGTCGTTGCGGTTGTCCAGCTCGCTGCCGGCGTCGATCAGCGCCTGCACCAGGGCCGCGTCGCGCGACACGCAGGCCAGCCACAGCGCGGTGTTGCCGTCGTCGTTGCGCGCGTGCAGGTCGGCGCCCAGGGCCAGCAGCTCGTGGACGATCTCGCCGCGGCCGAGCAGGGCGGCGCGCATCAGCGGGGTCAGGCCGTGCGGGCCGCGGGCGTCCAGCTCGCCGGCCGGGTAGTGCCAGTCGGCGAGAAAGCCGGCCAGCGCGGCACTTGCACTGTCGCTCGGCGTTTCCTCGGCGGCCGGCGCGGCCAGCGCGCTGGCCAGCGGCCGGTAGCCGCCGTCGACGCTGTATACGCGGGCGAAGCGGAAGTCGCTGAACATCTGCGCGAAGGTCTTGCTGGAGTTGCCGTGGTAGCAGTAGACCAGCACCGGCGCGCTCTTCTCCAGGCGGCCGACCCACAGCGGCACGCGGTCCTCGGCCAGGTGCATGGCGCCGTCGAGGTGCTCCTGCTGGTAGCTGTGCAGGTCGCGCACGTCGAACAGGGTGAGGTCCGCCTCGGCGCGGATCAGCGCCGCGGCCTCAACCGCGGAGAGGCATTGGAAGGGAACGCGGGGGGCGAGGGCCATGGGCTGTCTCCGCAGGCGGGTCAGTCGGGGTAGGCCGGGGCGGATTCGATGCGCGCATCGTCCAGCGCCCGGCCGACGGTGAAGTGGTAGAGGCTCTGCCAGGCCGTGCCGGACAGGCCGAGCAGCTCGTGCACCGGGTCGTCGAAGAAGCAGCCGATGCCGGTGCCGCGCAGGCCGTGGACCTCGGCCTCCAGATAGAGCGCCTGGCCGAGCAGGCCGCACTCGCGGTGCAGCGCGCGGTAGGCGGCCGCGCCGCCGGCCTGCGCGGCGTCGAACTCGCAGAGCATGCCGACGGCGAAGCAGGCGGTGGACGCCAGTTCCTGGTGGCAGTGCAGGGCGCGGGCGATGCGCGCCAGCGCCGGCGGCTCGACGGCGGTGAGCTGCAGCAGCGAGTCGACGCCGGGGATCGGCCCGAGGCGGAAGCGCCCGGCCAGCAGCGGGCGCAGGGCGGCCAGCTGCGCCTCGCTGCGCGGCAGCAGGTAGAGGCCGGGCACCAGGCCGTCGACGCGGTGGACGAACAGCAGCAGGGCGGCGCGCGGCGCGCCGGCGAACACATCCCAGGGCAGGCCGGCGCTGGGCTGCAGGCGGGCGAGCAGGGCGGCGAACTGGGTCAGGGTCATCGTGTGGCGATGGTCGAAGCGCTGCGCGCTGCGCCGCCCGATGATCAGCTCCCGTACCGCCTGGACGGCCTCGCCGGGGGCGCGCGGGCGCGGCGCCGGCAGCGCGGCGGCGTCCGGCGGCGGGCCGTCCGCACGGCGGCTGGCCTCGGCCACCGCGCCGATCGCCGGCCAGCTGTACATGGGCTGGCGGTCGATGGGCGAGGCCACGCCGTGCCACTGCGCGCTCTCGGCCAGCGCGCGCAGGGCGGCGACCTCGAGCGGCACCGGCGGCGTGCCGTCCAGGCCGACGGCGAGAAGGATCTCCGCCTCCTCGACCTCGGTCTCGGCGCGCTTGCGGGCGGGGAACTCGGCCAGCCGGTCGACGCCGGCGAGGCGGGCGAGGGTGGCGCTGCCGACCTGCGCCTGCTCGGCGAGCGTCCAGCCCAGCGCGGCGGCGGCGTAGCGCAGGGCGCCGGCGGCGTGGCCGCTATCGAGCTGGCAGTAGCGGAAGGCGCGTTCGCCGTACTTCCAGGCCTCGCGCCACATCACCGAGGTCAGCAGCACGGCCAGGCGCGGGCCAGCGCCGGCGGCCGGGTGGCTGGCGCGCAGCTCGAGGGCGTGGTTCTCCGGGCGGTAGTGGTAGAGGCCGTCGGCCAGACCGTCGATGCCGCCGACCAGCAGGTAGGCCTCGGCGGGATGCAGGTTGCCGCTGGAGGGGTTGGCGCGCAGCGCCCAGCGGTCCGGGCCGTAGCTCTTCCAGGCGGTGAGGCCGAGCGACAGCTGCAGCAACGCGCCGATACCGGCCAGATCGGCCGGCAGCGGCGTCCGGGCCGGCAGCGCGGCGAACGGCCGGGTGAGCGCCGCATGCAGGGCGCTGCCCGGTTCGAGCGCGGCCAGGCGCGGCAGGGCGAGCTGCGGCGCGCCCTCGAAATGGCGGAACGGCGCCGGCTGGGCGTCCCAGTCGAGGCTGCCGGGGCTGCGCGCGTAGCCGGTCAGGCGGTGCTTGGTGCGCTGGTGGTAGTCGCGCACCGCCTGCACGGCGCTGGCGGCGGGGTCGGGCTGGGGCTGGGACTGGGTCGACATGGGACGGGCACGCTCCTGTAGGCCTGGGGGAAGTCACTGCAAGAGCGATACCACAACGCCGGGGCCGCGCGGGGCAAGGGTTGCGCGGGCGGCGGCGATGGACGGGGCGGGGCTTTGTCGGCTTTGCGACAGGACGGCGGGCGACAACGGCGGGGCGCGGCGGCGGCCGGCGCGACGCTCGGGACGCGGCGGGGGCGGCGCTTTCCGGGGGGCCGCGGGGCGGGAGACGCGGCCGCGGGGGAAGGCAATCCCGCCAGGCGCAGGCGGGCGCTTACGCGCCCTCCAGCCAGACCTCCTCGACCCACTGCCACACCGAGTCCCAGGTCTGCTCCTCGTCGATCTCGCCGTCCGCCCAGAGCAGCACCTCGCCTTCCGGATCGACCGCGTAGTAGCGGCCGCCATCCTCGCACAGCGGCACCAGGTAGCGCGGCAGGCCCTCGTCCCAGGCGCGCGCGGCGACATCGGGCAGGTAGGTGTGCGACTGCGGATCGCTGGCGGTCACCGGCTCGAGGTGGCCGTAGACCACGTCGCTGGCCTTGAGCAGATACTCGCGCAGCTCGAAGGGCAGGTGGATGAGGATCTGCTCCTGGATCTCCACCAGGGTGTCCTCGTCCGGCAGCTCCAGCGGCACCGGCACCGGCTCGTTGAGTTCGTGCAGCTTGTCGATGAGTTCTTCCACGGCGGCTCTCCAGGCAGGGCGGTGTTCGGCTTGAGGGTAGCCGAACGCTGCGCGCCTTTTACCCTGCCGCCGGCGGCGGCACAAGCGCCCGTCCGGAAAGCACACGGCCGGGCAAGCCCGGCTGTGTGCGCTCGGTGCAATGGGATGCTTACAACAGTGGCTGGTTATCCTCGCGGCGGATCACCACCGTAGCCGAGCGTGGCCGCTTGCCCGGGCCGTCCGGCCAGGTGCCGAGCAGGTTGCTCGCGGTCGAGCCTTCGCCCGGGTGCTGGATGTTGACGAACAGCGTGCGCATGTCCGGGGTGGCGGCGATGCCGGTCACCTCGGCGCCCAGCGGGCCGACCAGGAAACGCTTCAGCTCGCCGCTGGCCGGGTCGGCCACCAGCATCTGGTTGTTGCCGAACGGGCCGGCGCTCAGCTGGCTGCCGCTCATGTCGGTCTGGATCCACAGCCGGCCCTGCGGGTCGAACCACAGGCCGTCCGGGCTGGCGAGGATATTGTCGGCGTCCAGCGCCTGGCCGTCCGGGCCGCGGCTGTCAGACTCGGGACCGGCGAGCAGGAAGATGTCCCAGGCGAAGCGGCGGCCGGCGTTGTCGGCCTGGTCCTCGCGCCAGCGCACGATATGGCCGTAGGCGTTGTTGGGCCGCGGGTTGGCAGCGTCCGCCTGGGTGCGGTTGGTGTTGTTGGTGAGGGTGAAGTACACCTCGTTGTTCTGCGGGTGCACCGCGCCCCACTCCGGGCGGTCCATCCGGGTGGCGCCGGCCACGTCGGCGGCGCTGCGGGTGTTGATCAGCAGCTCGCCCTGGTCGGCGAAGCTCACCCCGGCGGCGGCGCAGGCGTCCTGGAAGGCGGGGTCGGCGAGGTCCAGCGCCAGCCAGTCGCCGCTGCCGTCGGCGTTGAAGCGCGCGACGTACAGGGTGCCCTCGTCGAGCAGGCGGCCGTCGGCGCGGCCGGGGGTGTACCTGTCGCGGCTGACGTACTTGTACAGGTACTCGCCGCGCGCGTCGTCGCCGGAGTAGCAGACCAGCGGCTTGCCCGGCTGCGGGTTGGCGAAGATCAGCCCTTCGTGGGCGAAGCGGCCCAGGGCGCTGCGCTTGACCGGCACGGACTCGGGGTCGAAGGGATCGATCTCGACGATCCAGCCGAAGTGGTTGGGCTCGTTGCGGTAGTCGCCGGCGGCGCCGGCGGCCGTGCGGGTGGCGTCGAAGCGGCGGAACTCGTCGCCCGCGAGGGTCTCCCAGCCGAAGCGGCTGGTCGCGGCCAGGCCGTAGCGGCTCAGCTCGCGCGGCTGGTCGGTGTCGCGACAGGCGAAGTAGCCGGCCCAGTTCTCCTCGCAGGTCAGGTAGGTGCCCCAGGGAGTGAAGCCGTTGCTGCAGTTGTTCTGGGTGCCGCGGGTGGCGCTGCCGTCCGGGCTGTAGGCGGTGACCAGCAGCGGGTTGCCGCGCGCTGGACCTGCGATCTGCATCGGCGTGGCGGCGGTGATGCGCCGGTTGCGCGGGCTGTCCACCACCTGCCAGTCGCCGTGGGCGTCGCGGCGGATCTCCACCACCGACACGCCGTGGGCGTTGATCTCCTTGCGCACTTCCTCGGCGCTGGTGCGCTTGCCGTCGACCACGGTCGGGCCGCTCGGGTGCAGCAGCGGGGCGTCGATGTACTCGTGGTTGACCACCAGCAGGCCGTGGTCGGAGCGCGTGCCGCCGCCGCCCTGGCCGTCGATCGGGAAGAAATGCATGCCGTCGTGGTGCATGCCGGTCTGCTCGGCCTGCTCGGCGGCACTGTTGCCGGCGTCGGCGCGGAACGCCGGGTAGCTGCCGAGGATCGGCGTGCCCCAGGGAATGAAGGGCGTGGCGCGGTAGCCGGCGGGCAGGGTGACGGTGTCGGCGCGGGTCACCGCCACGGCGTCGAACGGCAGGCCGTTGCGGCGGGCGAACGGCGGCGCGCCGGCCGGCTGCGCGGCGCGCGCCAGCGGGCTGATGCCGAGGAAGCCGAGCAGGCCGAGCGCCGCGCCGCCGGCGAGCAGCTGGCGGCGGCGCTGGTCGATCAGCTCGCCCAGATGCGGGTTGGCGGAGCGGTTGCTGGGCAGTTCATCGCCGTTGCCAAACAGCACGGCGTTCTGGGATTCGTGGCTCACGGTCCGGTCCTCGGGTGGGGGCGATGTCAGCCCGACCGTAGCGAGGTGAGACGACGGTCCGGTGACAGCCGCCGGCGGGCCGACGACAGGCATGAAAAAACCCGGGACGAGCCCGGGTTTTTTCGTCAGCGCGCGCGGTCTCAGCCGTTCTGGCGGATGCCGGCCACCAGCCAGGGCTGGTTGTCGCCGTCGGCACGCTCCATGCGCCAGCTTTCGCTGAACGCCTCGCCCTGGTCGAAGCGCGAGCTCTTGGCCACGGCGTCGAAGGTCAGGGTGGCGACGGTCTTGCCGGCCTGCTGCTCGATGCCGTCCAGGCGCACCTGCAGGTTGTCGACGTAGGTGGACTGGAAGCCCTCGCCCAGGTCTGCGCGCTCCTGCTTGAGGAAGGCGAGCATCTGCGGGGTGACGAACTCGCCGATCTTGTCCATCTCGTTGGCGTCCCAGTGCTGCTGCAGGCTGAGGAAGTGCTCGCGGGCGGCGGCCAGGAAGCGCTGCTCGTCGAACCAGGCCGGCGCCTGGAAGGTGCGCGCCGGTTGCGCGGCGCCGCCACCGAACACGGTGTTGGCGGCCGGGCTGTAGGTCTGTTGGGTCGGCGCCTGGTAGGGCTGCTGGCCGCCCATGCCGGCGTAGGACGGCGTCGCGTGCTGGGCCTTGCGGCGGGCGAACAGGCGGAACAGCACGAAGGCGAGCAGGCCGAGGATCAGGAAGTCGAGGAACTGGAAGCCCTCGAAGCCGTCACCCATGAACATCGAGGCGAGCAGGCCGCCGGCGGCGATGCCGGCCAGCGGGCCGAGCCAACGGGAGGCGCCGCTCGGTTTGGCAGCGGCGCCGGCCATGGCGCCGGCGGTCGGCGCGCTCGGGGCAGGCGCGGCCTGCTGGGTTTGGCGCGGTTGGGTCTGGTGCATCGGGGCGGAGCCGAACGACTTGCCGCCGCCGAAGCGCTTGGCGGCGGAGGCGTCGAGGCTGAGCGTCAGGCTGAGGCACAGGGCCATGGCCAGGCTGAGGATTCGTTGCATGTGCAGGGGCTCTCGGTGTAAGGAGTTCACGCGCGCCATCTTTGCCCACGGGCGGGTCGACGGCCAGTTGCAGTGTGTTTCGGACTGTTGCACGCCGGCGCAAGCGCCGGCTCAGCGCCAGTTGTAGAGTTCCTTCTCCGACAGCTCGTGCAGCGCGGCGACCTCGGCGCGGAAGGCCTTCATCGACGCCCAGATGCGGCCGTTGAGGTCGTTGCGGCGGGCCAGCTGGTCGAGCACCTGCTCGGACTCGTAGCGCATGGCGGCCAGCACCGGGTCGGGGAAGTGGCGCAGCTGCACGCCCTGGCGCTTCAGCTCGATCAGCGCCTGGGCGTTGTGGTAGACGAACTCCTCGATCATCAGCTGGGTGGTGCCGCGCGCCGCCTCGCCGACGATGGCCTGCAGGTCGGCCGGCAGGGCGTCCCAAGCCTTTTGATTGACCATCAGCTCGATCACCGCCTGCGGCTCCTGCCAGCCCGGGTAGTAGTAGTACTTGGCGGTCTTGTGGATGGCCGAGGCCAGGTCGTTGTACGGACCGACCCAGTCGGTGGCGTCGATCGCGCCGCTTTGCATGGCGGCGGGCACCTCGCCGCCGGGCATGTTGACGGTGGTCGCGCCGAGGCGGTTGTAGACCTCGGCGCCGAGGCCGGGGATGCGGATCCGCAGGCCCTGCAGGTCGTCGAGGGAGTTGATCTCCTTGTTGAACCAGCCGCCCATCTGCATGGTGGTGTTGCCCGCCACCAGCGGCTTGATGCCGTGCGGCGCGTAGGCTTCCTGCCACAGCGCCATGCCGCCGCCGTGCTGCAGCCAGGCGTTCATCTCGGTGGTGGACAGGCCGAACGGCACGGCGGTGAAGAACTGCGCCGCGGGCACCTTGCCCTTCCAGTAGTAGGGCGTGCTGTGGCCCAGCTCGGCGGAGCCGCGCGACACCGCCTCGAACACCTCCAGCGCCGGCACCAGCTCGCCGGCGGCGTAGACCTGGATGGTGAGGCGGCCGCCGCTCATCGCCTTGACCCGCTCGGCGAAGCCTTCGGCGCCGCTGCCCAGGCCCGGGTAGTCCTTGGGCCAGGAGGTGACCATCTTCCAGGCGAAGGTCTGCGTCGACACGCCGCCCTTGGCCGCGCCCGCCGGCGCGGCGGGCTCGTCCTTGCAGCCGGGCAGGGCGAGGGCGGCGCACAGCGCCGCGGCAGCGCCGAACAGTTGGCGACGGTTCATCGGTGACCTCCCTCCTGGAGCCATCCCGGCGCGCCAGGGCAAGCTGCGGTTACAGGGCTTCCAGCTTGGCATAGGACAGCATCAGCCACTTGCTGCCCTCGTCGACGAAGTTGACCTGCACGCGCGCCTGGGCGCCGCTGCCCTCGTAGTTGAGGATCACCCCCTCGCCGAACAGGCTGTGGCGCACGCGCTGGCCGAGGGCGAAGGCAGTCTCCGGCACGCCGGCCCCGGCGAACGGACTGGCCACGCTGCGCGGCGCGGCCATCGGCCGGCTGACGCTGCCGGCCAGGCGCACCTCGTGGACCAGCCCCGGCGGGATCTCGCGGACGAAGCGCGACACCTTGTTGTAGGTCTCGCTGCCGTACAGGCGGCGGGTCTCGGCGTAGGTCAGCACCAGACGCTGCATGGCGCGGGTCAGGCCGACGTAGGCGAGGCGGCGCTCCTCCTCGAGACGGCCGGGCTCCTCCAGGCTCATCTTGTGCGGGAACAGGCCCTCCTCCATGCCGGCGAGGAACACCAGCGGGAACTCCAGGCCCTTGGCGCTGTGCAGGGTCATCAGCTGCACGCTGTCCTCGCCCTCGTCGGCCTGGGCGTCGCCGGCCTCCAGGGCGGCGTGGTCGATGAACGCGGCGAGCGGCGACAGCTCGTCCTCCTCGTTCTCGAACGAGCGCGCGGCGCTGACCAGCTCCTCGAGGTTGTCGACGCGGGTCTGGCCCTTCTCGCCCTTCTCGCCGAGGTGGAAGGGAATCAGCCCGGTCTGCTCGATCACCGTCTGGGTCAGCAGGTGCAGCGGCATGTCCTCGACGCGCACGGCGAGCGTGTCGATCAGCTCGACGAAGGCGTTCAGCGCGCCGGCGGCGCGGCCGGGCAGCAGCTTCTGGCCGACCGCCTGGTGCAGCGCGCGCCACAGCGACAGCTGCTGGGCGCGGGCCACCTCGCGCAGGGTCTCGACGGTCTTCTCGCCGATGCCGCGCGGCGGCAGGTTGAGCACCCGCTCCAGCGCGGCGTCGTCGTCGCGCTGGCGGATCAGGCGCAGGTAGGCCATGGCGTTCTTGATCTCGGCGCGCTCGAAGAAGCGCTGGCCGCCGTAGATGCGGTAGGGAATCTTCTCGCGCAGCAGCGCTTCCTCGAGCACCCGCGACTGCGCGTTGGAGCGGTAGAGGATGGCGATCTCGCTGCGCTTGAGGCCGTCCTTGCGCACGCCGTCGATGATCCGCTCGACGACGAAGCGCGCCTCGTCGTGCTCGTTGAAGGCGGCGTACAGGCTCAAGGGATCGCCCTCGTGGCCCTCGGTCCACAGCTCCTTGCCCAGGCGCCCCTGATTGTTGGCGATCAGCGCGTTGGCGGCCTTGAGGATGCTGGCGGTGGAGCGGTAGTTCTGCTCCAGGCGGATGGTCTCGGCGTCAGTGAAGTCGCGACCGAACTGCTGGATGTTCTCGATGCGCGCGCCGCGCCAGCCGTAGATCGACTGGTCGTCGTCGCCGACCACCATCAGGCTGGCGCCGGGCGTGCCGGAGGGCGCCGCCAGGTGGCGCAGCCACGCGTACTGGACGGCGTTGGTGTCCTGGAACTCGTCGACCAGGATGTGCCGGAAGCGCTGGCGGTAGTGTTCGAGCAGGCCCGGGGTGTCGCGCCACAGCTCCAGCGAGCGCAGCAGCAGCTCGGCGAAGTCGACCACGCCGGCGCGCGCGCAGGCCGCCTCGTAGGCGCTGTAGATGTTGAGCATGGTGGCCAGGTACAGGTCGCCGGCCGGCTGGATGTGCTGCGGGCGGATGCCCTCGTCCTTCTGGCCGTTGATGAACCACTGCGCCTGGCGCGCCGGCCAGCGCTGCTCGTCGAGGCCGAGCTCGCGGATCACCCGTTTCACCAGGCGCTGCTGGTCGTCGGAGTCGAGGATCTGGAAGTTCTCGGCCAGCCCCGCCTCGCGCCAGTGGGCGCGCAGCAGGCGGTGGGCCAGGCCGTGGAAGGTGCCCACCCACATGCCGGCCGGACTGACGCCGAGCAGCTGCTCGATGCGCACGCGCATCTCGGCGGCGGCCTTGTTGGTGAAGGTGACGGCGAGGATCGCGTGCGGCCCGGCGTTCTCCACCTCGATCAGCCAGGCGATGCGGTGCACCAGCACGCGGGTCTTGCCCGAACCGGCGCCGGCCAGCACCAGCTGGCGGCCGAGCGGAGCGGCGACCGCCTGGCGCTGGGCGTCGTTGAGAGTACTAAGCAGAAAGGATAGGTCTTCGCGCATCGCGGCATTCTAGCGGCCGGCGCGAAGACGGGGCAAACTCTCGTCCACCGCCCGCCGGCCCTGCCCGGCAGGCCGGCAAGCACCCCTTCCGCCCACTCCGACAGCGGCCGCAGGCGTCCATGACCTTTCTCTTTTCGCCCGACGTCCAGCCGCCGGCTCTCGAGCCGGCGGCGGTGCGTCGGGAGTACGCCGCGCAGATCGAGGCGGCGCTGACCCGCCAGCTCTATCGCGGCTCGGGCCCGCCCACCTTGCTGATGCTGCTCAGCGGTCTGAGCTGCGTCGGCCTGCTGTGGGGCCACGCGCACGATCTCCTGCTCGGCGCCCTGCTCGGCTGGCTGACCCTGCTGGCGCTGCTGCGCCTGTGGCAGACCGTCGCCTTCCAGCGCGCCAGCGCCGCCGAACAGGCCGCGCCGAACTGGCGGCACACCTTCCTGCTCGGCGCCGCCGCCTCGGGGATGACCCTGGCGGCGGTCGGCGTGCTGCTCATGCCGCTGGCCGGACCGCGCCTGCAGGCGCTGATCTACGGCCTGCTGGCGGCGGCGATCATCTCCGCCAGCGTGTCCTACGCCGCCAGCCTGCGTACCTTCCTGGCCTTCGCCATCCCCGGCCTGCTGCCTTCCAGCCTGTTTCTGCTGCGCCACGGCGATCCCGAGCTGCAGGGCTGGGGGGTGCTCGGCCTGATCCTGCTGCCGGCGCTCTCGGTCAGCGCCTGGCAGATCAACCGCGGCTGGCAGCGCAACCTGCTGCGCCGCTTCCAGAACCAGGCGCTGCTCGAGTACCAGGAGCAGGCGCGCCGCGCCAGCGTACAGACGAACCTCGAGCTGGCCGGCGAGGTGCGCCAGCGCCAGCGCGTCGAGGCTGAGCTGCGCACCGCGCAGCGCGCGCTGGAGGAACGGGTCAGCGAGCGCACCCGCGCGCTGACCGCCAGCGAACTGGCGCGGCGCCAGGAGGAGGCCGAGCGCCGCTACCTGGCCGACCACGACGCGCTGACCGGGCTGGCCAACCGCAGCCTGCTGCTGCAGCGCCTGGAGGAAGTGGCGACGCGGCCGCCGCAGCACGACCGCGAAGTGGCCCTGCTGCACCTCGACCTCGACCGCTTCAAGCGTCTCAACGACAGCCTGGGCCTGGCCGCCGCCGACGGCATCCTGCGCGAGACGGCGCGGCGCATCGAGGGCTGCCTGCACCAGGCCGAGCTGATCGCGCGCATCGCCGTCGACGAGTTCGCCATCCTCCTCGAGGTGCACGCGGACGGCGACGGCCTCGAGCCGCTGGCCCGCCACCTGCTCGCCCTGCTGCGCCAGGGCATGGCGGTCGGCGAGCAGGAGCTGGTGATCAGCGCCTCGCTGGGCATCGCCCTGCTGTCCGGCGCCGGCGGCGATCCGGCCCGCCTGCTCAACCAGGCGACCATCGCCATGCGCCACGCCAAGCAGCTGGGCGGCAACAGCGTGCAGTTCTACCGCGACAGCCTGCAGGGCGGCAGCCGCGAGCGCCTGCTGCTCGAGGCGCAGCTGGACAAGGCGCTGGCGCGCGGCCAGCTGGAAGTGTTCTACCAGCCGCGCCTGACCCTGGGCGCGGAGCGCCTGCGCAGCGCCGAGGCGCTGGTGCGCTGGCGCCACCCCGACTACGGCCTGCTGGCGCCCGGCAGCTTCATCGCCCTGGCCGAGGAAACCGGGCAGATCAACGCCATCGGCGACTTCGTGCTGCGCCGCGCCTGCGCCCAGGCGCGCGCCTGGCAGCGCGAGGGCCTGGCCGAGCTGAGCGTGTCGGTGAACATCTCCATGCAGCAGCTGCGCCAGGCCGATTTCGTCGCCGGGGTGGCCGCCGTGCTGGCGGAAACCGAGCTGCCGGCGCCGCTGCTGGAGCTGGAGCTGACCGAAACCCAGCTGTCGGACAACGTCGAGGACGTCGCCGCGCAGTTCCGCCGCCTGCGCGCGCTGGGCGTGCGCCTGGCGATCGACGACTTCGGCACCGGCTATTCCTCGCTCGGCTACCTCAAGCACCTGCCGGTGGACGTGGTGAAGATCGACAAGACCTTCATCCGCGAGCTGGACGGCAGCGAGCAGGGCGGCGACGCGGCGATCACCCGGGCGATCATCGCCATGGGCCACAGCCTGGGCCTCGAGGTGGTCGCCGAGGGGGTCGAGCAGCCGGCGCAGCTGGACTTCCTGCGCCGCCACGGCTGCGACGAGATCCAGGGCTACCTGATCAGCCGGCCGGTGGAGGCCGGCGCCTTCGCCGCGCTGCTGCGCGCGCAGGGCCGGGAAGTCGGGGTGCCAGCCTGAGACGGCGCAGAAACCGGTAGAAAACCGCTGCGCGGGTTTTCTACGGGGTGGCCATCCACCCTACGGCGCTGAGGCGCGAGGGCGAGAACGTAGGGTGGGCAACTCGCGCAGCGATTGCCCACCAGCGGGGCCCGTGGCGGTAGACAAGGCTACGCCGTTGTCTACCCTACGGCGTCCCCGACGGCGGCGGAAACGCCACTCAGCCGCGGGTGCTGCCGCCGTCGAGGTGGCGCATCAGCAGCGCGTAGTCGAGTTCGACGCCCTCGGGCACCGGCAGGTAGACGATGTGGCCGTCGCCCGGCGCCACCTCGGTGGCCTCGCCCTTCTTGTTGAGCATGTGCTCGAGGCGGATGTTGAGGTTGCCCTGCGGGGTCATCACCTCGAGCAGGTCGCCGACCTGGAAGCGGTTCTTCACCGCCACTTCGGCCAGGCCGTCCTGGCGTACCCCGGTGAACTCGCCGACGAACTGCTGGCGCTCGGACAGCGAGTAGCCGTGCTGGTAGTTCTGGTACTCGTCGTGGACGTGGCGGCGCAGGAAGCCCTCGGTGTAGCCGCGGTGGGCCAGCGATTCGAGGGTATCCATCAGCGACATGTCGAACGGCCGGCCGGCCACCGCGTCGTCGATCGCCTTGCGGTACACCTGGGCGGTGCGCGCCACGTAGTAGTGGCTCTTGGTGCGCCCCTCGATCTTCAGCGAGTGCACGCCCATCCGGGTCAGCCGCTCGACGTGCTGCACGGCGCGCAGGTCCTTGGAGTTCATGATGTAGGTGCCGTGCTCGTCCTCGAACGCCTCCATGTACTCGCCGGGACGGTTGCTCTCCTCGAGCAGCATCACCTGGTCGGTCGGCGCGCCCATGCCGAGGGTCGGCTCCACCGCATTGGGATCGATCTGCATGACCGGGATCGGCTCGTGGACGTGGACCACGTTGCCCAGCTCGTCCTCCTTGCCCTCGTGGACCTTGTACTCCCAGCGGCAGGCGTTGGTGCAGGTGCCCTGGTTGGGATCGCGCTTGTTGAGGTAACCCGACAGCAGGCAGCGCCCGGAGTAGGCCATGCACAGCGCGCCGTGGACGAACACCTCCAGCTCGATGCCCGGCACCTGCTCGCGGATCTCGCCGATCTCCTCCAGCGACAGCTCGCGCGAGAGGATGATGCGGCTGACGCCGATGCGCCGCCAGAACTCCACCGACGCCCAGTTGACCGCGTTGGCCTGCACCGACAGGTGGATGACCTGCTGCGGGAAGTGGTCGCGCACCAGCATGATCAGCCCCGGGTCGGACATGATCAGCGCGTCCGGGCCCATCGCCACCACCGGCTCGAGGTCCTTGATGAAGGTCTTCAGCTTGGCGTTGTGCGGGGCGATGTTGACCACCACGTAGAACTGCTTGCCCAGCGCGTGGGCCTCGTCGATGCCGAGCTTGAGGTTGGCGTGGTCGAACTCGTTGTTGCGCACCCGCAGGCTGTAGCGCGGCTGCCCGGCGTACACCGCGTCGGCGCCGTAGGCGAAGGCGTAGCGCATGCTTTTCAGCGTGCCGGCGGGAGAGAGCAGTTCGGGACGGAAGGCGGTGGTCATGGCGCGCGACTCGCAGGGCGTCGGTAAAAACGCAGCATTTTACTGTGGATTGGCGGCGAATGCGCGGTCGCGCACGGCCTTGGGACGGATGGCGAAAAAAAACCCACGGGCCGCGGGGCGCCGTGGGTTGCGCAATGGTCGACCGCAATCGTCGACCCAGGGGGAAAAATCAGGCGCGCGGCTGCCAGCCGCCGCCGAGCGCCTTGTAGATGGCGACGATGCCGCGGTACAGCTCGACCTCGGCCTGCGCCTGGGCGTCCTCGGCGGCCAGGCGCTCGCGCTCGGCGTCGAGCAGCACCAGGAAGTCCGCCGCGCCCTCGCGGTAGCGGATCGCCGCCTGCGCGGCGGCGCCGCGGCTGGCCTCGGCCTGGCGCACCAGGGCGAGCAGGCGCTGCTGGCGCTTGGCGTAGTCGCTGAAGGCGTTGGCCGACTCCTCCAGCGCCAGCAGCACCTGCTGCTCGTACTGCGCCAGCGCGCCCTCGGCGTCGGCCTCGGCGCCGCGCAGGCGGGCGCGCACGCTGCCCAGGTCGAAGGCCGCCCAGCTGATGGTCGGCGCCACGCTCCAGGCGTTGGCCGCCGCGGCGCCCAGCTGCGAGCCGCGCCCGGCGGTGAAGCCGAGGAAGCCGGCGACGCTGACCCGCGGGAACAAGTCCGCGGTGGCCACCCCGACGTTGGCGGTAGCGGCGGCCAGCTGGCGCTCGGCGACGCGCACGTCCGGGCGGCGGCGCAGCAATTCGGCGGGATCGCCGATCGGCAGGGCCTTGGCGATCACCGGCAGCGGCTGCGGCGAGAGGTCGGCGTCGAGCTGCTCGGGACGCTGGCCGAGCAGGGTGGCGATGCGGTGGCGGGCGCGCGCCTCCTCGGCCTGCAGCTGCGGCAGGCTGGACTCGGTGGCGGCCAGGCGGGCATCGCTGCGCAGCACGTCCAGCTCGCTGCCGACCCCGGCGTCGCGCAGCTGCGCGGTGAGCGCGCGCGATTCGCGCTGGTTGGCCAGGTTGTCGCGGGCGATGCGTTCGCGCAGCTGGGCGCCGCGCAGGTTGCCGTAGGCGTCGACCAGCTCGGCGACCAGGCTGACCTGCAGCTGGTACAGCTCGGCCTCGGCGGCCTCGCTGTTCGCCTCGCTGGCCTCGATCCGGCGCTGGATGCGGCCGAACAGGTCGAGCTCCCAGGCCATGTCCAGGCCCAGGTCGTAGCGGTCGATGTTCACCCGCTGCTCGGTGAAGCCCGGCTGCTGGGCCTTGCCGATATCGGCGCCGGCGCGCGCGGTGACCACCGGCAGCTGGTCGTTGGCGGCGTCGTCGCGCAGCGCGCGGGCGGCCTTGAAGCGGGCGAAGGCCACGCGCAGCTCGCGGTTGCCCTCCAGCGCCTGCTGCACCAGGCGGCTCAGGGTCGGGTCGTCGAACTGCCGCCACCAGGCGTTCTCGAAGCGCGTGCGGTCGTAGGCGCCGGCCTCGCTGGCGGCCAGGCTGGCCGGGGCGGTCTGCGGCGCCCGGTAGTCCGGCCCGACGGCGCACGCGCTCAACGTAAAAGCGGCCGCCAGGGCGAGCAGGGCGGGAATCAGCGGCTTCATGCGTGCACCTCGATAGCGGTCGGTTGCGCCCGGCGGGCGGCGCGCTTCTCGACGAAGGCGCGGATCAGCACGTAGAACAGCGGGGTCAGCAGCAGGCCGAACAGGGTCACGCCGATCATCCCGGAGAACACCGCCACGCCCATCGCGTGGCGCATCTCGGCGCCGGCGCCGGAGGACAGCACCAGCGGCACCACGCCCATGATGAAGGCGATGGAGGTCATCAGGATCGGCCGCAGGCGCAGCCGGCAGGCCTCCAGCACCGCGCGCACGCGGTCGAGGCCCGCCTCCTGCTTCTCCTTGGCGAACTCGACGATCAGGATGGCGTTCTTGCAGGCCAGGCCGACCAGCACGATCAGGCCGATCTGGGTGAAGATGTTGTTGTCGCCGCCGGTCAGGATCACCCCGACCAGCGCCGAGAACAGCACCGTCGGCACGATCAGGATCACCGCCAGCGGCAGGCTCCAGCTCTCGTATTGGGCGGCCAGCACCAGGAAGGCGAGCAGCACGCACAGCGGGAAGACGAAGATCGCGGTATTGCCGGCGAGGATCTGCTGGTAGGTCAGGTCGGTCCACTCGTAGCTCATGCCGTTGGGCAGCTCCTCGGCGAGCAGCCGCTCCAGCGCCGCCTGGGCCTGCCCGGAGCTGTAGCCGGGCGCCGCGGCGCCGTTGATCTCGGCGGTGAGGAAGCCGTTGTAGTGCATCACCCGGTCGGGGCCGGCGCTGTCGCGCACGTTGACGAAGGTGGACAGCGGGATCATCTCGCCGCGGTCGTTGCGCACCTTGAGCTGGCCGATCTGCTCGGGCGCCAGGCGGAACTGCTGGTCGGCCTGCACGTTGACCTGGTAGGTACGGCCGAAGCGGTTGAAGTCGTTGGCGTACAGCGAGCCGAGATAGACCTGCAGGGTGTCGAAGATGTCGCTGATCGCCACGCCGTGAGTCTTGGCCTTGTCGCGGTCGACGTCGGCGTCGACCTGCGGCACGTTGACCTGGTAGCTGGTGAACACCGACATCGGGTTCAGCTCCGGCAACTGGCGGGCCTTGGCGATGACGTTCTGGGTCTGCTTGTAGAGCTCCTCGTAACCCAGGTTGCCGCGATCCTCCACCTGCAGGCGGAAGCCGCCGATGGTGCCCAGGCCCTGCACGGGCGGCGGCGGGAAGATGGCGATGTAGGCGTCCTGGATGCCGGCGAACTGCTGGTTCAGTTCGGCGGCGATGGCGGCGGCCGACAGCGACGGATCGCGGCGCTCATCGAACGGCTTGAGCGGGGTGAACACGATGCCGCTGTTCGGGCTGTTGGTGAAGCCGTTGATCGACAGGCCCGGGAAGGCCACGGTGTTCTCCACGCCCGGATGCCGGGCGGCGATCTCCGACATCTTCTTGATCACCGCCTCGGTGCGGTCGAGGGTGGCGGCGTCCGGCAGCTGGGCGAAGGCCACCAGGTACTGCTTGTCCTGCTGCGGCACGAAGCCGCTCGGCGTGCTGGCAAAGCCCAGCCAGGTCAGGCCCATCAGCCCGGCGTAGAGCAGCAGGGCGATGGAGCCGCCGCGCAGCACGCGGCGCACGGCGCCGACGTAGCCGTGGCTGGCGCGCTCGAACAGGCGGTTGAACGGGGCGAACAGCCAGCCGCCGAGCAGGCGTTCGAGCAGCCGCGAGAAGCGATCCTTCGGCGCGTGGTGGTCCTTGAGCAGCACGGCGGCCAGCGCCGGCGACAGGGTCAGGGAGTTGAACGCCGAGATCACCGTGGAAATGGCGATGGTCAGCGCGAACTGCTGGTAGAACTGCCCGGTCAGCCCGGAGATGAACGCGGTCGGCACGAACACCGCGCACAGCACCAGCGCGGTGGCGACGATCGGCCCGGTCACCTCGCGCATCGCCTGGCGGGTGGCCTCCACCGGGTTCTTGCCCAGGGCGATATTGCGCTCGACGTTCTCCACCACCACGATGGCGTCGTCGACCACGATGCCGATGGCCAGCACCAGGCCGAACAGCGACAGCGCGTTGAGCGAGAAGCCGAGCAGGTGCATCACCGCGAAGGTGCCGATCAGCGACACCGGCACGGCGACCAGCGGGATGATCGAGGCGCGCCAGGTCTGCAGGAACAGGATCACCACCAGCACCACCAGGGCGATGGCCTCGAGCAGGGTGTGCACCACCGCCTCGATCGAGCCGCGCACGAAGATGGTCGGGTCGTAGACGATCTGGTAGTCGACGCCCTGCGGGAACTGCTCCTTGAGCTCGGCCATGCGCGCGCGCACCGCGTCGGAGATCGCGATGGCGTTGGAGCCGGGGCGCTGGAAGATCGGGATGGCCACCGCCGGCTGGTTGTTGAGCAGCGAGCGCAGCGCGTACTGGCTGGAGCCCAGCTCGATGCGCGCGATGTCCTTGAGGCGGGTGATCTCGCCGTGCTCGCCGGCGCGCACGATGATGTTCTCGAACTCCTCCTCGCTGACCAGGCGGCCCTGGGTGTTGATCGACAGCTGGAAGCTGTTGTCGGCGCCCGCCGGCGGCGCGCCGAGGGCGCCGGCGGCGACCTGGCGGTTCTGCTCGCGGATCGCGGCGACCACGTCGCTGGCGGTCAGGCCGCGCGAGGCCACCTGCTGCGGGTCGAGCCACACGCGCAGCGAGTAGTTGCCCATGCCGAACAGCTGCACATCGCCCACGCCGTCCAGCCGCGCCAGCTCGTCCTTGACGTTGAGCGCGGCGTAGTTGGACAGGTAGAGCATGTCGTAGCGATTGTCCGGCGAGGTCAGGTGGACCACCAGGGTCAGGTCCGGCGAGGCCTTGTCGACCGTCACGCCCAGGCGCTGCACCTCGCTGGGCAGGGTCGGCTGGGTGCGGGTCACGCGGTTCTGCACCTGCACCTGGGCGTTGTCCAGGTCGGTGCCCAGGGCGAAGGTGATGGTCAGGGTCAGCTTGCCGTCGGCGGTGGCCTGCGAGGACATGTAGAGCATGCCCTCGACGCCGGTGATCGCCTGCTCCAGCGGCGCGGCGACGGTCTCGCCGATCACCTTGGGGTTGGCGCCGGGGAAGTTGGCGCGCACCACCACGGTGGGCGGCACCACTTCCGGGTATTCGCTGATCGGCAGCTGGAACAGCGACAGGGCGCCGGCGATCAGGATCAGCAGGGACAGCACCGCGGCGAAGATCGGCCGGCGGATGAAGAACTGGGAAAAATTCATCGCGTACTCCCTCAGCCGCGCGGCGCGCTGGCCGGTTGGGCGTTCTGCTCGACCAGACGCGGCGCGCCGGCGCTCTCCACGGCCCGGCGCAGGCGCGCCAGCTGGGCCAGGGTGGCCTCGTCGGCCATCGGCACGCTCTGCGGAGCGACGCTGCTGCCGGGGCGGGCGCGCTGCAGGCCGTTGACCACGATCTGCTCGCCCTTGGCCAGGCCGCTGCGCACGATGCGCAGGCCCTCGAGCTTGGGCCCCAGCTCGATGGCGCGGTACTCCACGCGATTGCCTTCACCCAGCACCAGGGCGAATTTCTTGCCGAGGTCGGTGCCCACCGCCTCGTCGCGGATCAGGGTGGCGGCGTAGCTGGCGCTGCCGACCAGCTTGAGGCGTGCGTACAGGCCCGGAGTGAAGCGGCCCTCGCGGTTGTCGAACACCGCGCGGCCGCGGATGGTGCCGGTGCGCGGGTTGACCTGGTTGTCGAGGAAATCCAGGCGGCCTTCGTGCGGATGGCCGTCCTCGCCGCTCAGGCCCAGGTAAACCGGGCTGGCGCCGCGGGCGTCGCCGCCGGCCTGGCGGGCCAGCGCCTGGTACTTGAGGAAGGCGCGCTCGTCGGCGTCGAAGTAGGCGTAGACCTTGTCGGTGGACACCACGCTGGTCAGCAGGCTCTGCCCGGCGTTGACCAGGTTGCCGGCGGTGACCTCGGCGCGGCTGACGCGGCCGTCGATGGGCGCGGTGACGCGGGTGAAGGCGAGGTTGAGCTGGGCGTTGTCCAGCTCGGCCTGGGTCGCCGCGACCGCCGCCTGGGCCTCGGCGGCGGCGCTGGCGCGGGCGTCGGCCAGCTCGGCGGAGATGGCGTTGCTGGCGCGCAGGCGCTCGCCGCGCCGCGCCTCGCCGGCCAGCCGGGTCTGCGCGGCGCGGGCCTGCTGCAGCTGCGCCTGCAGGCGCTTGACCTCGGCCTGGAAGGGCCGCGGGTCGATCTGGAACAGCAGGTCGCCCTTCTTCACCAGGCTGCCCTCGGCGAAGGCCACCCGGTCGATATAGCCGGAGACGCGGGGGCGGATTTCGACCGACTCGGGCGCCTCCAGGCGCCCGGTGAACTCGTCCCACTCGGTGACCGGCTGTTCGATGACGGCGGCGACGCTGACCTGGGCCGGCGCCAGCGCCTGCGGGTTTTGCGGCGCCTTGCCGCAGGCGCCGAGCGCCAGCAGGGCGACCAGGAGCAGCGGCAGGCGGCGGGAGGAAGGGAAGAGGGACATGGGTGACTCCGCCAGTCGGAATTGTGGATAGGCGAAGTCTGCGGCGCGGTCCTCCCATCGACGAATCGAATGGGCCGAAAGCAACTATCAGCGACAGTGATGATTAGGGGATGGCGGAGCCCTGGGACGCGGCTTACAGGCTGTCGGGGTCGCCGCAGAACATCTGGATGCGCGAGCGCAGCCAGCGCTCGGCCGGGTCATGGTCCTGGGCGGCGCGCCAGGCCATGTGCAGCTCGAACGGACCGCTTTCCAGCGGCAGCGGCTCGGCGCGCAGGCCGCCGGCGGCGGTCAGCGCCGCCGCGGTGTAGTCGGGCACGGTGGCGACGATGTCGGTGCCGGCGAGCAGCGCGGTCAGGCCGTTGAACTGCGGCACGGCGAGCACCACCCTACGCTGGCGGCCGAGCTTGGCCAGCTCGTCGTCGATGAAGCCGCCCAGGTCGCCGGCGAAGGACACCAGCGCGTGCGGGCGGGCGCAGAACTCGTCGAGGTCCAGGCGCCCCGGCACGCTGTCGGCGCGCAGCAGACGCGGCCAGGCGCGGCGCAGCACCTTGCGCTTGGCGTTGGCCGGCAGCTCCTCGGTGTAGCCGACGCCCACCGAGATCTCCCCGGAGGCCAGGTGGCCGGACATCAGCAGGTAGTTGGTGCGGCGGATCACCAGCACCACGCCGGGCGCCTCGGCGCGCAGGCGCTTGATCAAGGGCGGCAGCAGGCCGAACTCGACGTCGTCGGACAGGCCGATGCGAAACACCGCCGTGCTGGTCGCCGGGTCGAAGTCGGCGGCGCGGCTGACCGCGGTGGAGATGGCGTCGAGCGCCGGGGTGAGCAGGGCGAAGATCTCCTGGGCGCGCGCGGTCGGCTCCATCTGCCGGCCGCTGCGCACGAACAGCGGGTCGTCGAACAGGCCGCGCAGGCGCGCCAGCGCCGCGCTGATCGCCGGCTGGCCGAGGAACAGCTTCTCCGCCGCCCGGGTCACGCTGCGCTCGTGCATCAGCGTCTCGAAGACGATCAGCAGGTTGAGGTCGATGCGGCGCAGGTCGTTGCGGTTCATGCTGAATCCATTCCTTACAGGGCCGCATCAGGCTAATACCGCCCTCGCCAATATGCGAGCGGCGCGCTTCCATCAGCGCCAGGCATGGTGACTATCGTCCGCATGCAGGTGGTATCGCCGGACGAGCCCGGCTAAAGTCCCGGCCATAAGGTTGCAGGCGAGGTAGGCGATGTCCCGCATCATTCGATTCCACCAGTTCGGCGCGGCCGATGTGCTCAAGCTCGAGGAGCAGGCGTGCCCGCGGCCGGGCGCCGGCGAGGTGCTGGTGCGCGTCGAGGCGATCGGCGTGAGCTGGTACGACGTGCTCTGGCGGCAGAACCTGGCCTGCACGCCGGCGCAGCTGCCGGCCGGCCTCGGCCACGAGCTGGCCGGCGTGGTGCTGGCGGTCGGCGAGGGCGTCGACGACCTGGCGGTCGGCGACCGGGTGGCGAGCTTCCCCGCCCACAGCGCCAACCACTACCCCGGCTACGCCGAGGAAGCCCTGCTGCCGCGCCAGTCGCTGCACCGCTACCCGGCGCAGCTGAGCGCCCTGGAGGCCTGCGGCCACTACCTGCCGGCGCTGATCGGCTGGTTCGGCCTGGTCGAGCTGGCTGGCCTTTCGGCAGGCGAAAGCGTGCTGGTCACCGACGCCAGCCAGTGCTGCGGACCGAGCGTGGTGCAACTGGCCAAGGGCCTGGGCGCGCGGGTGATCGCCGCCACCAAGCTGGCCGAGGACCGCGACTACCTGCGCGAACTGGGCGCCGACCAGGTGATCCTCACCGAGGAGCAGGACCTGGTCACCCGCATCAACCAGCTCACCGACGGCCGCGGCGTCGACGTGGTGATGGACGCCCTCGGCGGCCCGCAGATGAGTCTGCTCGGCGACGCCCTGGCGCCGCGCGGACGCCTGGTGCTGTACGGCCTGCAGGGCGGCAACGACACCCACTTCCCGGCCTGCGCCGCGTTCCAGAAGAACATCCGCTTCTTCGTCCACTGCATCGGCAACTTCACCGGCAAGGAGGAACTGGGCATCCCCCAGGACCGCGCCGCGGTGGCCCGCGCCCTGCAGGACATCGACCGGCTGACCGTCGCCGGCCAGCTGCGCCCGCAGATCAGCCGGGTGCTGCCCTTCGAGCAGGTGGTCGAGGCGCACCGCCTGATGGAAACCTGCCCGCCGCGCGGGCGGGTGGTGCTGCAGGTCGGTCGGTAGACCGGATGCGGTGCCGCGGCGGGCTCAACCGTCGCGCTTCGCCGCCGCCGGCGCCACCCGGCTGAACAGGCGCACCTCGCCGCTCAGCGCGGACTGCAGCTCGAGATGCTCGGCGGAGGCCGAGAGGATGGTGTCGCTGTCCTTCTTCAGACTGTCGGGCAGCGGGATGCTGGTCTGGGTGTAGGTCCACAGCAGCTGGTCGCCGTCGATGCGCCACTGGCCCTCGGTGGTCATGAAGTCCTGGCCGTCGAGCTGCACCTTGCCGGCGAAGCTCTGGTCGGCCTTGAAGGTGACGGTCGCCAGCACGCTGCGGCCATCCTTGTCGCCCTGCGACTGCCAGGTGCCGGTCAGGTCGATCGCCTGCCTGGGCGCGACCGGCGGCGGCGTGACGGTGAGCGCGCGGGCCGCCTGGTTCAGCGGCTTGTCGCTGAAGTGGGTGCGGCCGTTGGCGTCCTTCCAGGTGTAGACCTCGCCGGCCAGCGCGGCGCCGGCGACGAACAGCAACAGGGCAATACCAATCCTTGGCAGCATGCTCGATTCCTTCGTAGCAGGGAACGGGCGGGGTGCCCGAACCGGCAGCCTAACGCCAGTGGAGGGCGCCGACCAGTGGCGGCGCGGGCCGAGGCGTGGCTTGGGTGGGGTTGGCCGGGGCGGCCAGGACGGGGGAGCAGGAGGCTCCCCGCCGGGCGGCGGGGAGGCGCAGGGTAGTGGGGTCAGGCGGCGGCGTCCTTGAGGATCACGTAGAGCTGGTCCTTGAGGCACAGCTTGGCCTTCTTGAGGTTCTCGATCTCGGCGTCGGTGCCCAGCTCGATGCGCGCCTCCAGGTTCTTGATGCGCTGGTCCAGCTCGTTGTGCTCGTCGAACAGGCGGGTGAAGTGCGCATCCTCGTTCTTCAGGCGGGTGATCAGTTCGCGGTATTCGGGAAACATGGGAACTCCTTGTTCATGGGCAGCGAAGGACCGGCACTCGCCGCCCCCGACAGCGGGCGGCAGCGTCCGGCAAAGCGTGACGGACATCCTGATCGCATACTGGCACCCGCGCCGGCGGCGCGGCATTGACCGGCGTCATGCCGCCCCGGCGCGGGCAAAAACCACCCGCGCGGCCCGCCCCCTCTTGTTCGCCAGGCAAAAACTCGTAATGTCGCCTCATGCCGCGCGCCGTCCGGGCGCTCGCCGAATGCGGCGAGCCATCCCGCACGATGCGAACTTTCCGCACCTTCGCACCACCCACCGGCCAGGAGCGCCTTCATGCACAGCAAAGCCATCTACGTTCAACCCGGCGGCGGTTACGCCAACGTCACCGTCGGCAGCTGCGAAGCGGCCGCGCCGGCGCCCGGCGAGATCACCGTGCGCCTGCACGCCAACTCGCTCAACTACCACGACTTCGCGGTGGTCAGCGGCATGTGGGGGCCGAGCGAGCCGCGCATCCCGATGGCCGACGGCGCCGGCGAGGTGATCGCGGTGGGCGCCGGGGTCGACGAGTTCGCCGTCGGCGACCACGTGGTCAGCACCTTCTTCCCCGACTGGCTGGACGGCGCGCCGCTGGTCGAGGGCTTCGCCACGGTGCCGGGCGACGGCGTCGACGGCTACGCCCGCGAGGTGGTGACCACCCGCGCCAGCGCCTTCACCCGCGCGCCGCAGGGCTGGAGCCACGCCGAGGCGGCCACCCTGACCACCGCCGGGCTGACCGCCTGGCGCGCGCTGATGGCCGACGGCGCGCTGAAGCCCGGCGACACCGTGCTGGTGCAGGGCACCGGCGGCGTGTCGATCTTCGCCCTGCAGTTCGCCAAGCTGGCCGGCGCCACGGTGATCGCCACCTCCTCCAGCGACGCCAAGCTCGAACGCCTCGAGGCGCTGGGCGCCGACCACCTGATCAACTACCGCAGCGACCCGGCCTGGGGCGAGACGGCGCGCCGGCTGACCGGCGGGCGCGGCGTCGACCACGTCATCGAGGTCGGCGGCCCGGCCACCCTCGCCCAGTCGATGGCCGCCGCGCGGGTCGGCGGACACGTCGCGGTGATCGGCATCCTCAGCGGGGTGGCCGGCGAGCTGCCGCTGGTGCCGGCGCTGCTCAAGCAGCTGCGCCTGCAGGGCGTGCTGGTCGGCAGCCGCGCCCAGCAGCAGGCGATGGTCCGCGCCATCGACGCCAACGGCCTGCGCCCGGTGATCGACCGCCGCTTCGCCCTGGAGGAGATCGTCGAGGCCTTCCGCTACCAGGAAAGCAACCAGCACTTCGGCAAGATCTGCCTGGAGTTCTGAGTCCGCGCGCCGGCCGCCCCCGCAAGGGCCGGCCGGCAACCCGTCCACGGGGGGCGGCTCAGTCGAGGTGCTGGCGCAGATAGTCGCTGGCATCGGTCTCGCCCTCGGCGGCCGCCCGCTCCAGCCAGAGGCGCGCCTGCGCGGGATCGCGCTCGACGCCGTTGCCCTCCCACAGCGCCACGCCCCAGTGATAGCGCGCCAGGCTGACGTAGGCGGTGCCGTCGGGCTGCTCGGCGCCCCGCCTGATCATCGCCGCGGCCTTGCCCAGGTCCCTGGGCACGCCGCTGCCCGCCTCGTACATCTGCGCCAGCCAGATCATCGAATAGACATCGTTCCAGCGCTCGATGCAGTCGTTGAAGATCTTCAGGGCCGCCGCGTGGTCGCCGGTCTTGCTCGCCGCGTAGCCGTACAGGCACTTGATCCGCTTGTCGCTGTCGACGAAGCCCTGGTAGCTCAGATCGTCCGCGCTGGCGGGGAGGCTTGCGCACGCGGCGGCCACGGCCAGCGCCGCGGCAAATAGTCTGCGATTCATACGTCCACCACTGATCGGGAGTGTTATTAGAAGTTGATGGTGGTCGCCGGATAGAACAGGACATTCAATATAAAGAGCGTCACCCACAAGCCGATTTCCAGAGTTTCGGTTATCGGCTGGATACGCCGCACCGCGCCATATACATGCACGACGAACATCAGGCCAAACACCATGAAGAGGATGTCGAAGGCATAGCTGAAACTGGTGCCGGTGGTGGCGGAGCGCAGCATGGCGGCTTCCACCACCAGGATGAAGGCGCCGAGGCAGCGGCCGAAGTAGATGGCCAGGTGCTGCTGCGCGGGAACCTCCCAGCGCATCAGGCGGGCCCAGGCGAGGGGGGCGAAAAAGATGGGCAGGGCAAAGAATAGGGTCGTCACGACCATCAGGGTCGTAATGTATTCCCTGCTGTACTGCGCGTAATAGCCGAGCATTGCTGGACTCCTGTCTTATCGATCCGTGATCGGTCACATGCCTGTGACCGGGATATATGCCTACATAGCAAGTCTGGAAAGTTGTCGAGCAAAGCGGCCGCTGTCAAACTGATAATAATCCAGCGAAACCAAAGAACTGTCCTGGTCAGCAAAGTATTAATACTTCCGGGCAATAAATATCCCTATCGCCGTTATCCGAAGATCGGATTCCGGGTGAATCGCGTATCGCAGCAGAACCTTCTCCGCCGACGCCCGATGTTCGCCAGCGGGCGTCTGTCGGATGCCCGTACGCTCGCCGGTTGCTCGGCGCAGGAGCCTCGATGCCGCAGGTCCGCCGCGCTCCGCTTGCCTGTCGCGAAGACGCCCACCGCCATCCGCCGGAACCGCCGTGCACCTCGCTCCCGGTCGCGCCGGGCTGCACGGCGGCGCCGGATTGCCGTATAAGGTGGCTGGACTTTTCCGCACCGCACGAGCCAGACAAGCAACGATGAAAACCCCCAAACGCCTTCAGCCGCTGGTCGAGGACGGCCTGATCGACGAAGTCCTGCGTCCGCTGATGAGCGGCAAGGAAGCAGCCGTGTACGTGGTGCGCTGTGGCGACCAGCTGCGTTGCGCCAAGGTCTACAAGGAGGCCAGCAAGCGCAGCTTCCGCCACGCCGCCGAGTACCAGGAAGGGCGCAAGGTGCGCAACAGCCGCGATGCGCGGGCCATGGCCAAGGGCAGCAAGTACGGCCGCCGCGAGCAGGAGGAGGCCTGGCAGAACGCCGAAGTGGCCGCCCTCTACCGCCTGGACAGCGCCGGCGTGCGCGTGCCCAAGCCCTACGACTTCCTCGACGGCGTGCTGCTGATGGAGATGGTCGCCGATGCTGACGGCGATGCGGCACCGCGCCTCAACGACGTGGTGCTGAGCGCCGAGCAGGCGCGCGAATACCACGCCTTCATGATCCGCCAGGTGGTGCTGATGCTCTGCGCCGGCCTGGTGCACGGCGATCTGTCCGAGTTCAACGTGCTGCTCGGCCCGCACGGCCCGGTGGTGATCGACCTGCCGCAGGCGGTGGACGCCGCCGGCAACAACCATGCGTTCAAGATGCTCGAGCGCGACGTCGCCAACATGAACGCCTACTTCGGCTACTTCGCGCCCGAGCTGCTCGCCTGCAAGCACGCCAAGGAGATGTGGGCGCTGTACGAGGCCGGCAAGCTGACCCCGAGCAGCGAACTGACCGGCACCTTCGACGAACCCGAGGAAGCCGCCGACCTCGACGCGGTGATGCGCGAGATCAACGCCACGCTGGCCGACGAGGCGCGCCGCCGCGCGGCGCTGGAAGCCGCGGACGCCCCGGCCCAGCACGCCGAGCCGACGCCGCCCTGGCTGCGCGGCTGACCGCCAGGCGGGGAAACCCGGCCCGGCCGCGATGGCGCCGCATTGCGCGCCCTGGCGCGCAACCAGCATCTCGGCACGGCTGCCTGATTCCGGGACCGCGCTGCGTCCCCGTCAGCGCCCCGGGCCCCGGAAGGCGTCGGGGCCGGACAGCCACCCCGTACCGCTCACCGGCCACTGCACGCCCGCCGGCCAGCTGTCGCGGCTCAGCCCGGCAAACGGCAGCCAGTCGGCCGGGTGCTTCAGCGGTGCCTGGCCGCTCGCGGCGAACACCGCGCCCCAGCGCTCCTCCCCGCAAGCCGCGGAGAACACCTCGGCCAGCCCCTGGTAATCACGCCGGGCGGCATCGCCGGTGTCGACACGGCGCTGCTCGCTATGCCGCACCGCCTGCGCCGCGTCCAGCAGCTCCTCGGCCCGATCCACGCAGCGGGTGAAGTCCCGGTCCGTCATGCCTGGCCAGGGCGACTCCCTGAGCTGCCACCAGGCCACGGCCTTAACTCCCAGGCCAAACAGCAACAGGCTCAGCGCACAGGCCAGCACTATCCCGCCGACCGCCAGCACCAGGCCGCCCTGCAGCAGCAGGCGCTGTTCGCGCCAGTGCAGTTTGGACAGGTCGCCAAGCCAGGCGAAGGGAGGTTTGGGCGAAGGGTCGGGCATCGAGCTTCCTCCTTGAAGCAGGTTTGCGGGGCGACGGCGGATCAACGCGTCTCTGCGCCCTCAGGTCCATCCATAGCGCAACACGTGGAAGAAGATCGGCGCGGCGAAGCACACCGAGTCCAGACGGTCGAGCATGCCGCCGTGGCCTTCGATCATGTGGCCCCAGTCCTTGACGCCGCGGTCGCGCTTGATGGCCGACAGCACCAGGCCGCCGAAGAAGCCGAGCAGGGTGACCAGCAGGGCGATGGCCAGCGCCTGCCAGACGCTGAACGGGGTGATCCAGTAGAGCGCGGCGCCGACCAGGGTGGCCAGCGCGACGCCGCCGGCGAAGCCTTCCACGGTCTTCGACGGCGACAGGTGCGGGGCGATCTTGCGCTTGCCGAGCAGCTTGCCGCACACGTACTGCAGCACGTCGCTGATCTGCACCACCAGCACCAGCCAGGCGATCAGCAGCAGGTTGCGACCCTCGAAACCGGGGATGTCGAGGGTCAGCAGCGCCGGCACGTGGGAGATGCAGAACACCGCGAGCATCATGCCCCACTGCACCTTGGCGGCCCGTTCCAGGAAGGCGGTGGTGTCGCCGCCGAACGAGGCGAGGATCGGCAGCAGCAGGAACACATAGACCGGGATGAAGATCGAGAACAGCCCGTACCAGTCGGAGGCGATCAGCAGGTACTGCACCGGCAGCACCAGGTAGAAGGCCGCCGCCAGCGCCGGGTAGTCGCTGCCGCGGGTCGGCGCCAGGGTGATGAACTCGCGCAGGGCGAAGAAGGAGATCGCGGCGAACAGCAGGATCACCGCGCCCTGGCCGAGCCAGAAGGCGCCGCCGAGCACGCCGACCATCACCCACCAGGCGTTGATCCGTGCGTTGAGGTTGTCGATCACCGGGCTGGCTGCGCCGCGGTTGCGCCACTTGAGCACGAAGCCGACCAGGGAGGCCAGCGCCAGCAGGGCGCCGATGCCGGCGAACAGGGCAAGGGTGTCACGGTCCATCTCAATCGGCCTCCGCCGCCAGTTCGAGCAGGGCATCGCGGGCGCGGGCGAGGAAGGCTTCCTTGCTCTCGTCCGCCGCGACGGTCAGGGGCGCGCCGAAGGTCACGGTGCACAGCAGCGGCAGCGGCAACACGCGGCCCTTGGGCATCACCCGGTTGAGGTTGGCGATCCACACCGGCACCAGCTCGACCTGCGGGCAGGCCCGGCCGAGGCGGTACAGGCCGCTCTTGAACGGCAGCAGGCCGTCCTCGCGGTTGCGCGTGCCCTCGGGGAACAGGATCAGCGAGTCGCCGGCGTGCAGGGCGTCGAGCAGCGGCTGCAGCGGATTGTGGTGGGCGTCGCGGCACTCGCGGTCGACCAGCACGCCGTGGAACACCTGGTGGATCAGGAAGCGCCGGGCGGCGTCGCGCTGCCAGTAGTCGGCGCCGGCCACCGGGCGGGTGCGGGCACGCAGCGCGCGCGGCAGCGACGACCAGAGCAGCACGAAGTCGGCGTGGCTGCTGTGGTTGGCGAAGTAGATGCGTTGCCGGCCGGTGGGGGCGCAGCCGCGCCACAGGCTGCGCGCGCCGGTGAGCAGGCGGGCGAAGCCGATGATCGCCCGTGCCAGCAGGCGTTGCGCCAGGCCGCGGCGTGGACGCGGCGACGGCGCGGCGGGCGGCAGGTCTTCGATCGGGGTGTCGTGCATCGGCGGGCTCCTGGCGCGTGGCGCTGGGGAGAAGGCGGCGCGGCCCCTCCCGGTGGTCGGGGAGGGGCGATCAGGCGGACGGCGTTTGCGGCCCGGCTTCGGCGATGCCCTGGCGCACGCGGTTGACCAGGGTCCAGACCAGCAGGGCGGCGATCAGCATGAACAGGCCGTCGAGCCAGGCGATCGGCAGCAGGCCGCTGGCCACGCCGGCGCCGAGCACGCCGAACACGAAGGCGCGGTCGCTCTTGCCCAGCGGCCCGTCGTAGCGGCGGCTGGCGCCGACCAGCGGGCCCATCGCCCCGGCGTACTCGACGATCACCGCCAGCAGGGTCGCCAGCACCACCCACAGCGGCGACACCTCCGGCAGCACGGCGAAGGGCAGGTACAGCGCGCTGTCGGCGACGACGTCGCACAGCTCGTTGAGGTAGGCGCCGAGCTGCGACTGCTGGCCGAACTCGCGGGCCAGCATGCCGTCGATGGCGTTGAGCGCCATGCGCAGCAGCATCCACAGCGGGATCAGGGCGAACAGCCAGAGATAGCCGGCGAAGGCGGCGATCAGCGCGCCGAGCAGCACGGAGACGGCGGCGGCGGCCAGGGTCACCTGGTTGGCGGTGACGCCGCGTGCGTGCAGGCGCCGCACCAGCGGGCGCAGCAGGGCCTGGAAGCGGGGCTTGAGCTGGTAGATGGAGGGCATGGCGGGTTCCGGTGCCGGGGGCGTCCTTGGGGTTAGCCGCACGATAGCCGGCCGGGCGGGGCGCCGTCCATGCGTGGCGCACGGCGGGCGCGAAGCGGCTCACGATCGGCCCGGGGTCGCCGGGGGCGGAGCGCGCCAGCAGACGGCGGGGAGGCGGGCGACGGCGGATCCGCACGGGAGCCTCGGGCGCGGACCTGCTCGCCGTCAGCCCACCGCGGCACCGGCAGCGCCGGGCAAGCGGCAGCTGCGCGAGGGAGGTGCCTCAGACCACCAGCACGTCGCTCTGCGCCTGGGCGAGGACGTGGCGGGTCACGCTGCCGAGCAGCAGCTCCTCGAACGGCCCCAGGCCGCGCTTGCCGATGATGACCAGCTCGCAGCCCTGCAGCTGGGTCTGGTCGAGGATGTGCAGGCTGGCATCGCCGTGCACCACCACCGTACGCACGCTGTCGGCCTCCAGGCCGGCGGCGGCGAGCAGCTCGCCCATCTGCTCGCCGGCCTCGCGCGCGGCGCGGGCGCGCAGCAGGGCCAGTTCGTCCTCGCCGACCCCGGCGTGGCGCAGGCGGCCCTCGAAGGGCACCTCGAAGGCGTGCAGGAGGACCAGTTCGGCGTGCGGCGCCAGCAGCAGCGCCAGGCGGATGGCCTTGAGCGCGCGCGGCGAGAAGTCCACCGGGATCAGCACGCGGCGATAGCCGTGGTGCGCGGCCTGGCGCACCACCAGCAGCGGGCGGGCGCTTTCGCGCAGCACCCGCTCGGTGGTCGAGCCGACGGCCAGGTCGCGCACCAGGCTGGCGCCACGGGCGCCGAGCACCAGCAGGCCGGCGTCCAGGGCGCTGGCCTGGGCGACGATCGCCGCGGTCACCGACCCCGCCGACAGGTGGAGGTCCGCCACCGGGCCATGCCGGGCGAGTTCGCCGGCCAGCGCGCGCAGCTCCTCGCCCGCCTCGTCGAGCAGGCGCTGGCGCAGGTCGGCCGGCGCGCTGGCGAACAGCTGGCGCAGGCTTTCCAGCGCGCCGACGGGTACCACGTGCTGCAGGGTGAGCTGGGCCGCGCAGGCGCGGGCGAGCAGCGCGGCGCGCTCGGCGGCGCGATGCGCCGGGGCGGAGAGGTCGGTGGGGGCGAGGATGGTGCGGATCATCGATGGCACTCCTGATGGCCATGGCACATGGGCAGATCATCCAGCTCTGCGGCATTTCAGCATGCTGCGGGCGCCGCGTCCCGCACGGCTCAGTCGTGCCAGGCGCGCCCGGACAGCTCGAGCAGGCTGTTCGCCTGCTCCGGGCCGGTGGAGCCGGCCGGATAGGGGCGCGGCTTCTGGTAGTAGCCCCCCCAGCCGTCGAGGATCGGGCTGACCCAGCGCCAGGCGGCTTCCACCTCGTCGCTGCGCATGAACAGGGTCGGATCGCCCTCGATGACGTCGAGCAGCAGGCGCTCGTAGGCGTCCCAGCGGCGCTGGCGGGAGAAGGCGGCGGCCAGGTTGAGGTCGAGCTCGACCGGCTCCAGGGTCATGCCCTTGCCCGGGGTCTTGGCCAGCAGCTGCAGGCTGATGCGCTCCTCGGGCTGCAGGCGGATCAGCAGGCGGTTGGCCTGCTCGGCGGCGCCGGAGAACAGGCGGTGCGGCACCGGCTTGAACTGGATGACGATTTCCGAGCACTTGCGCTTGAGGCGCTTGCCGGTGCGCAGGTAGAAGGGCACCCCGGCCCAGCGCCAGTTGTCGATTTCCGCCTGCACGGCGACGAAGGTCTCGGTGTCGCTGTCGTTGTCGACGTTCTTCTCGAAGTAGTAGGCCGGCACCTCCTGGCCGCCGATCCTGCCGCTGGTGTACTGGCCGCGCACGGTCTTGTCGCGCACGTCGAGGCCGGTCAGCGGCTTGAGGGCCTGGAGGATCTTCACCTTCTCGTTGCGCACCGCCTCGGCGTCGAAGCGCACCGGCGCCTCCATGGCCACCAGGCAGAGCAGCTGCAGCAGGTGGTTCTGCAGCATGTCGCGCATCGCCCCGGCCTCGTCGTAGTAGGCGCCGCGGTTCTCCACGCCGATGGTTTCGAGCACGCTGATCTGCACGTGGTCGATGTGCCCGGCGCGCCAGATCGGCTCGAACAGCGCGTTGGCGAAGCGCAGCGCCATCAGGTTCTGCACCGTCTCCTTGCCCAGGTAGTGGTCGATGCGGAACACCTGCGACTCGGCGAACACCTTGCCGATGGCGCTGGTGATCGCCAGCGCCGACTCCAGCGAGTGGCCGATCGGCTTCTCGATGACGATCCGCGTGTTGTCGCCGGCCAGCCCGGCGGTGGCCAGATGCGCGGCGATCGGCGCGAACAGCTGCGGCGCGGTGGCCAGGTAGTAGATGCGCGCACGCGTGCACGAATCGCCCAGATGACGGGCCAGGCGGCCGAAGTCGGCGCTCTGCGAGGCGTCCATGCTGAGGTAGTCGAGGCGCGCGGCGAACGCCTGCCAGACCTCGGCGGAGAAGTCGGCGCGGGCGATCTGCGCGCGGCAGCGGCGCTCGGCCAGCGCCAGGTAGGCGTCGCGCGTGAGGACGGTGCGCGCCAGGGCGAGGATGCGCAGGTCGGCGGGCAGACGCTTCTCGCGGTGCAGGTGGTAGAGCGCCGGCAGCAGCTTGTGCAGGGCCAGGTCGCCCGTGCCGCCGAACACCAGCATGTCGCAGGGAAGAACGCGGGAAGATGACGGCACGGGTAGTCTCCGACACGGATTGCCTGGGCGCTGGCGCAGTTTTTGTAGTATAACTACAACGTCACTACCTCCGGCTTTGGCCGATCATAACCGAGTCCGCACCGTGAATCTGTTGCAACATATCTCCCAGTCCCGCTCGCTGCTGCGCAAGTCCGAACTGAAGGTCGCCGATTACGTGCTGCACGACCCGGCCGCCGTCATGCACAGCTCCATGGCCGACCTCGCCCACGAGGTGGGAATCAGCGAACCGACCATCGTGCGGTTCTGCCGCGCCATCGGCTGCACCGGCTTCCAGGATCTCAAGCTCAAGCTGGCGCAGAGCCTGGCCGCCGGCGCCAGTTTCGGCCAGTTCGCCATCCATGAGGAAGACTCGCTGGCCGACTTCAGCCTGAAGATCTTCGACACCACCCTGCACACCCTCATGGAGGTGCGCGAGCACCTCGACATGCGGGCGCTGGAGCGCGCCGTCAACGCCATCGCCAACGCCTCGCGCGTCGAGTTCTACGGCTTCGGCGCCTCCGGCGCGGTGGCCGCCGACGCCCAGCACAAGTTCTTCCGCCTGCTGCTGACCGCCGCCGCCTACTCCGACCCGCACATGCAGGCGATGAGCGCGGTGACCCTCAAGCCCGGCGACGTGGCCATCTGCATCTCGCAGTCGGGCCGCTCCAAGGACCTGCTGACCACCGCCAACCTGGTGCGCGAAAGCGGCGCCACGCTGATCACCCTGTGCCCGAGCCAGACCCCGCTGGCCGACCTCGCCACCGTCAACCTGGCCATCGACGTGCAGGAAGACACCGAGATCTATACCCCGCTGACCTCGCGGATCGCCCACCTGGTGGTGATCGACGTGCTGGCGATGGGCGTGGCCATGGCCCGCGGCCCGGACCTGGTCAACCACCTGAAAAGCGTCAAGCGCAGCCTGCGCAGCCTGCGCCTGTCGCCCAAGACCGCCAAGCCCGCCGAGGAAGGCAACGGCAGCGCCTGAGCCCCTGCCGCGGCGCCGCTCCCGCCACGGGAGCGCGCGGCGCGCTGTCACGCCGGCGTCACCGCCCTGCCGTCAAGCCGTCACCCTTGGCGCGGCATGCTCGAACTCCCTGGATCGTTCGCGATGGGAGAGACGCCATGCCCCGCCACCATGCTGTCAACGTCGTCACCGCAATTCCGCACCTGGATGCCAAGGCCCGCCGCAAGCTGGAGGACCAGCGCCGCATGACCTTCCGCCGGGCCATCGAGCGCTACAACGAGGAGCGCCGCCTGGACCAGGACATCCACGACTTTCCCGAACTGATCGCCGTCAATTACGTACGTTCGCTGCGTGCCGAGGCGCGCCGCCAGGCCGGGGCGTAGGGTGGCCGACTCGCGCTGCGCCTACCTGCCCGCAGGCAGGATGGAAAATTCGCGGCAGCGATTTTCTACCGCGCCCGTGCCCGCCCCGGTCTGGTGGGTACTCGCTACGCGAGTTACCCACCCTACGCAATCTCAGCGCTCACAGGCGCAGATTGAGGGCGTTGACCGCCGTGCGGTTGGCGCGGATGAACTCGACGAAGGCGCTGGCCACCGGGCTCAGCCGGCGGTCGCGCGGATGCACCACGCACCAGCTGTGCTGCAGCGGCAGCTCGACCACCGGCAGCTCCCGGAGGCGACCGCTGGCCAGCTCCAGGCTCACCGCATGGCGCGGCAGCAGGGCGAGGCCGAGGCCGGCCAGCACGCCGGCGCGCTGCGCCTCCAGCGAACCGAGCTGCACGGTCTGCGCGAAGTGGGCGCGCTTGTCGTGGCAGAACCGCTCGCAGGCCTGGCGGGTGCCCGAGCCCGGCTCGCGCAGCAGCAGCGGCCAGGCGGTCAGCTCCTGCAGGGCCAGCGACTCGCGCTGGCACAGCGGATGCTCGGGCGGCGCCACGGCGACGATCTGGTTGGTGAGGAAGGGGTTGAACTCCAGGTTCATGCCGGTCGGCACCTGGGAGAGGATCATCAGCTCGTCGCGGCTGACGCCCAGGCGGCGCAGCACCTGGGCGTGGCTGGCGACGGTGAGCTGCAGGCCGACCTCGGGATGCTGGCGGCGAAATTCGCCGAACAGGTGGGGGACGAAGTACTGCGCGCTGGACTCCACCGTCAGGCTGAGCTGCCCCTGCAGCGAGCCGAGCAGGTCGGAGAGCTGCATGTCGAGGCTCTCCAGGCGGCCGAAGATGTCGCCGCCGGCGCGGCGCAGCGCCTCGGCGGCGTCGGTGAGGTAGAGCTTCTTGCCGACGAACTCGAACAGCGGCTGGCCGACCAGCTCCTCGAGCTGGCGGATCTGTAGGCTGACCGCCGGCTGGGTGAGCGCCATCTCCTCGGCCGCGCGGCTGTACGAACGGGTCTCGCACACCGCGCGGAACACCTGCAGCTGGCGCAGGGTAAGGCGCATCAGGGACTTGCGCATGGAAAGCTCTCCGCGGGGACTGACAGGGGGCGGAACGGGGCGCCGAGCGGGGCGCCACGCGGACGCAACACCCACCCGTCGGGCGGCAACATGTAGCGACGCACGCCCCGCCACCGCTGACCGACCGGCCGGAGCCCAGTAAATCCGGGGCTTCCGCCCAAGTATAAGTTGTAGTTTATGCTCAACTTAACAAATATTCATTTTTCTTAATTCACCCCTCGGCGCTAGGGTGTTTGCACCTGCCGCCTGACCGGCCGGGTCAGCCAGTCCAGCCGAGGGAGACCTCCGTGATAAGAAAAATCCTCATCGCCAACCGTGGCGAGATCGCCGTGCGTATCGTGCGGGCTTGCGCCGAGATGGGCATCCGCTCGGTGGCCATCTACTCCGACGCCGACCGCCATGCGTTGCACGTCAAGCGTGCCGACGAAGCGCACAACATCGGTCCCGAGCCGCTGGCCGGCTACCTGAACCCGCGCAAGCTGGTCAACCTGGCGGTGGAAACCGGCTGCGACGCCCTGCACCCGGGCTACGGCTTCCTGTCCGAGAACGCCGAACTGGCGGACATCTGCGCCGAGCGCGGGATCAAGTTCATCGGCCCGTCGGCCGAGGTGATCCGCCGCATGGGCGACAAGACCGAGGCGCGCCGCTCGATGATCGCCGCCGGCGTGCCGGTCACCCCCGGCACCGAAGGCAACGTCGCCGACCTCGAGGAAGCGCTGCGTGAAGGCGAGCGCATCGGCTACCCGGTGATGCTCAAGGCCACCTCCGGCGGCGGCGGCCGCGGTATCCGCCGCTGCAACAGCGCCGAGGAGCTGGAACAGAACTTCCCGCGCGTCATCTCCGAGGCCACCAAGGCCTTCGGCAGCGCCGAGGTGTTCCTCGAGAAGTGCATCGTCAATCCCAAGCACATCGAGGCGCAGATCCTCGCCGACAGCTTCGGCAACACCGTGCACCTGTTCGAGCGCGACTGCTCGATCCAGCGCCGCAACCAGAAGCTGATCGAGATCGCCCCCAGCCCGCAGCTGACCCCCGAGCAGCGCGCCTACATCGGCGAGCAGGCGGTCAAGGCGGCCAAGGCGGTCGGCTACGAGAACGCCGGCACCGTGGAGTTCCTGCTCGCCGAGGGCGAGGTGTACTTCATGGAGATGAACACCCGCGTGCAGGTGGAGCACACCATCACCGAGGAAATCACCGGGATCGACATCGTCCGCGAGCAGATCCGCATCGCCTCGGGCCTGCCGCTGTCGGTCAAGCAGGAAGACATCATCCACCGCGGCTATGCGATCCAGTTCCGCATCAACGCCGAGGACCCGAAGAACAACTTCCTGCCCAGCTTCGGCAAGATCACCCGCTACTACGCGCCCGGCGGCCCCGGCGTGCGCACCGACACGGCGATCTACACCGGCTACACCATTCCGCCGTACTACGACTCGATGTGCCTGAAGCTGATCGTCTGGGCACTGACCTGGGAAGAGGCGCTGGACCGCGGCCTGCGCGCGCTGGACGACATGCGCGTGCTGGGGGTGAAGACCACCGCGCTCTACTACCAGGAAATCCTCCGCAATCCGGAGTTCCGCAGCGGCGTGTTCAACACCAGCTTCGTCGAAGCCCACCCGGAACTGATCAACTACTCGGTCAAGCGCAAGCCCGAAGAGCTGGCCCTGGCCATCGCCGCCGCCATCGCCGCCCACGCCGGCCTGTGAGGAATTGAGCATGAACAAGAAGATCACCGTCACCGATACCATCCTGCGCGATGCCCACCAGTCGCTGATCGCCACCCGCATGCGCCTCGAGGACATGCTGCCGATCTGCGCCAAACTCGACCAGGTCGGCTACTGGTCGCTGGAAGTCTGGGGCGGCGCCACCTTCGACTCCTGCGTGCGCTTCCTCAAGGAAGACCCGTGGGAGCGCCTGCGCCAGCTCAAGGCCGCGCTGCCCAACACCCGCCTGCAGATGCTGCTGCGCGGCCAGAACCTGCTCGGCTACCGCCACTACAGCGACGACGTGGTCAAGGCCTTCGTCGCCAAGGCCGCGGTCAACGGCATCGACGTGTTCCGCATCTTCGATGCGATGAACGACGTGCGTAACCTGCGCGTGGCCATCGAGGCGGTCAAGGCCGCCGGCAAGCACGCCCAGGGCACCATCAGCTACACCACCAGCCCGGTGCACACCACCGCCGCGTTCGTGGAGCTGGCCCAGCGCATGCAGGAGAAGGGCGTCGACTCGATCGCCATCAAGGACATGGCCGGCCTGCTGACCCCCTACTCGACCGCCGAGCTGGTCCAGGCGCTCAAGGGCGCGGTCGACCTGCCGATCTTCGTGCACTCGCACGATACCGCCGGCATGGGCGCCATGTGCCAGCTCAAGGCCATCGAGGCCGGCGCCGACCACATCGACACCGCCATCTCCAGCTTCGCCTGGGGCACCAGCCATCCGGGCACCGAGTCGATGGTCGCCGCGCTGCGCGGCACCCCGTTCGACACCGGCCTGGACCTCGAGCTGCTGCAGGAGATCGGCCTGTACTTCTACAACATCCGCAAGAAGTACCACCAGTTCGAGAGCGAATTCACCGGCGTCGACACCCGCGTGCAGGTCAACCAGGTGCCGGGCGGCATGATGTCCAACCTGGCCAACCAGCTGAAGGAGCAGGGCGCCCTGCACCGCATCAACGAGGTGTTCGAGGAGATCCCGCGGGTGCGCGAGGACCTCGGCTTCCCGCCCCTGGTCACCCCGACCTCGCAGATCGTCGGCACCCAGGCGGTGTTCAACGTGCTGGCCGGCGAGCGCTACAAGACCATCACCAACGAGGTGAAGCTGTACCTGCAGGGCCGCTACGGCCGCGCGCCGGGCCAGGTCAACGAGAAGCTGCGCTTCCAGGCCATCGGCAGCGAAGAGGTCATCGACGTGCGTCCGGCCGACCTGCTCAAGCCGGAAATGGCCCGCCTGCGCGAGGAAATCGGCAGCCTGGCCAAGTCCGAAGAGGACGTGCTGACCTACGCGATGTTCCCGGACATCGGCCGCAAGTTCCTCGAGGAGCGCGCCGCCGGCGCCCTCAAGCCGGAAGTGCTGCTGCCGCAACCGGACGCCGCCGGCCGCCCGGCCGCCGCCCAGGAAGGCGTGCCCACCGAGTTCGTGGTCGACGTGCACGGCGAGAGCTACCGCATCGACATCACCGGCGTCAGCGTCAAGACCGACGGCAAACGCCACTTCTACGTGGCCATCGACGGCATGCCCGAAGAGGTGGTGTTCGAGCCGCTCAACGCCTTCGTCGGCGGCGGCTCGGGCGGCCGCAAGCAGGCCCGCGGGCCGGGCGACGTCAGCACCACCATGCCGGGCAACATCGTCGACGTACTGGTGAAGGAAGGCGACGTGGTCAAGGCCGGTCAGGCGGTGCTGATCACCGAAGCGATGAAGATGGAGACCGAAGTGCAGGCGCCGATCGCCGGCAAGGTGGTCGCCATCCATGTGGTTAAGGGCGACAGGGTCAATCCCGGTGAAGTGCTCATCGAGATTGAAAGTTAAGTCCTGAATGGGGAGCCGCAAGGCTCCCCTTTTTTATTCCCCGCGATCGCGCCTTCGGGCGCGATTGACTTTAGAGACGACCGGTCTAATATTCGTCTCATGAACCTTCCCGCCTCCCCGCCGCGCCGCGGCCGCCCGCCCAAGCTCGACCGCGACAACCGCGAGACCCGCGACGCGCTGGTCCACTGCGGCATGCGCCTGCTCACCGAACAGGGCTTCCTCAGCACCGGCATCGACACCGTGCTCAGGGAGGTCGGCGTGCCCAAGGGCTCCTTCTATCACTACTTTCCCAGCAAGGAGGCCTTCGGCCGTGCCGTGCTGGAGCGCTACGCCGGCTACTTCGCCGCCAAGCTGGACCGCTGGCTGCTCGACGGGTCGCGCCCGCCGCTGGCGCGGCTCACCGACTTCGTCGCCGACGCGCGCGCCGGCATGGCGCGCCATGGCTACCGGCGCGGCTGCCTGGTCGGCAACCTCGGCCAGGAGGTGACCCAGCTGCCGGAAGGTTTCCGCGAGCAACTGGAAGCGGTGCTGCGCGACTGGCAGGCGCGCCTGGCCGCCTGCCTGCGCGCCGCCCAGCAAGACGGCAGCCTGGCGGCGACGGTGGATTGCGACGAACTGGCGGCGTTCTTCTGGATCGGCTGGGAGGGCGCCGTGCTGCGCGCCCGCCTGGTGCAGAACGACGCGCCGCTTGCGACCTTCATCCGTGGCTTTCTCGCCCTGCTGCCGCGCTGAGTTTTTTATCGCCCATTTCTAGACGATCGGTCTAAAACCAGAGAGGTGTGATCCATGTTCCGCGCCATCCTGATCGACAAGGACGACTCCGGCTACCGCGCCAGCCTGCAGGAACTCGACGAGGCCCGCCTGCCGGAGGGCGACGTGCGGGTACGCGTCAGCCACAGCACGCTCAACTACAAGGACGCCCTGGCGATCACCGGCAAGGGCCCGGTGGTGCGCCAGTTCCCCATGGTGCCGGGCGTCGACCTGGCCGGCGTGGTGGAGGAGAGCAGCCACCCGGACTTCAAGGCCGGCGACGCCGTGCTGCTCAACGGCTGGGGCGTCGGCGAGACCCACTGGGGCGGCCTGGCGCAGGTCGCGCGCCTCAAGGGCGACTGGCTGATCCCGCTGCCGCAGGGCTTTTCCGCCGCCGAGGCGATGGCGGTGGGCACCGCCGGCTACACCGCGATGCTCTCGGTGCTGGCCCTGGAGCGCCATGGCGTCAGCCCCGAGAAGGGCGAGGTGCTGGTCACCGGCGCCAGCGGCGGGGTAGGCAGCTTCGCCGTCGCCCTGCTGGCGCAGCTCGGCTACCGGGTGGTGGCCTCCACCGGCCGGGTCGAGGAGGCCGACTACCTCAAGCAGCTGGGCGCCGCCGAGATCATCCTCCGCGCCACGCTCGCCGAGCCCGGCCGTCCGCTGGGCCGCGAGCGCTGGGCCGGAGCCGTCGACTCGGTGGGCAGCCACACCCTGGCCAACGTCTGCGCGTCCACCCGCTACGGCGGCTGCGTGGCCGCCTGCGGCCTGGCCCAGGGCATGGAGTTCCCGGCCACGGTGGCGCCGTTCATCCTGCGCGGGGTGACCCTGGCCGGCATCGACAGCGTGATGCGCCCGCGCGCCGACCGCCTGGAGGCCTGGAGCCGCCTGGCCCGCGATCTGGACAAGAAACTGCTGGCGCCGATCACCCGCACCATCGGTCTCGAAGAGGTCATCGCGGTGGCCGGCGAACTGCTCGCCGGCCGGGTGCGCGGCCGGGTGGTGGTGGACGTCAATCGTTGAAGCCTCATCCACCTGATGGCGCCCACGCTGCCGCATGGGCGCCGGAGCCCTGGACGCTCCGCGTCCAGCCACGGGAGCGTCAGCCTGCGTAGCCCTCGCCCAGTGGGTAGGGTGGAAAACTCGCGCCAGCGATTTTCCACCGGCTCTTGCGCCGCCATGGTGGAAAAGACCTGCGGTCGTTTTCCACCCTACGGGGCTCCCGCGTGAGAGTCGCCAATGCGCAGGGTAGAAAGCTCGCGTCAGCAATTTTCTACCGAACCCTCCGCACCGCTGGTGGGAAAGACCTGCGGTCATTTCCCGTCCTCCCAACCATCACTGCGCCGCGTAGCCCTCGGCCAGATGCTGGTCCTTCAACTTCACGTAGTTGGCCGCGCTGTAGGTGAAGAACGCGCGCTCCTTGTCGCTGAGCGGGCGCGCCTGCTTGACCGGGCTGCCGACGTACAGGTAGCCGCTTTCCAGGCGCTTGCCCGGCGGCACCAGGCTGCCGGCGCCGATCACCACCTCGTCCTCGACCAGCGCGCCGTCCATGACGATGGCGCCCATGCCGACCAGCACGCGGCTGCCGATCTTGCAGCCATGCAGGGTCACCTTGTGGCCGACGGTGACGTCGTCGCCGATCTCCAGCGGGTAGCCGTCCGGGTTGAACGGCCCGGCGTGGGTGATGTGCAGCACGCTGCCGTCCTGGATGCTGGTGCGCGCGCCGATGCGGATGCGGTGCATGTCGCCGCGGATCACCGCCAGCGGCCACACCGAGCAGTCGTCGCCGAGGCTCACGTCGCCGAGCACCACGGCGCTGGGGTCGACGAAGGCGCGCGCGCCGAGCTGCGGGGTATGCCCCTGGAAGGTACGGATGGTCATGGCGGACTCTCTGATTGGCTTGAGCAAGCGTGCTAATTAGCACGATCCGCACGCGCCGGCGACCTCCAGGCCGCCGTGCGTCGGCCGCCGCTTGCGCCATTTCAGGCTCGTTATACTGTATGCAAATACAGTTATCGAGGAGCCCGCCATGCCGATCACCGCCCCGCTGCGCGGCCGCGGCAGCGCCAGCAACCCGGCCAACCGCTTCGCACCGACCCGCAGCGAGAGCGACGCGCAGTGGCAGGAGGAAGTGCCGGTCTCGATCGCCACCGAGATCCAGGAGGAGCGTTCGACGACCATCATCAGCCGCAACACTTCGCCGGACATCCCCTTCGACCGTTCGCTGAACCCCTACCGCGGCTGCGAGCACGGCTGCATCTACTGCTACGCGCGGCCGACCCACGCCTACTGGGACCTGTCGCCGGGCCTCGACTTCGAGACCAAATTGATCGCGCGAACCAACGCGGTGGAGCTGCTCGAGGCGCAGTTGAGCCATCCCAGCTACCGCTGCGCGCCGATCAACCTCGGCGCCAACACCGATCCCTACCAGCCGATCGAGCGCCAGTACCGGCTGACCCGCGGCTGCCTCAAGGTGCTGCTGCGCTATCGCCATCCCGTCACCATCGTCACCAAGGGCGCGCTGATCCTGCGCGACCTCGACCTGCTGCAGGCGCTCGCCGCGCAGAATCTGGTGCGGGTGTTCGTCAGCCTGACCAACCTCGACGACGGGCTCAAGCGCATCCTCGAGCCGCGCGCCGCCGCTCCGGCCGCGCGCCTGCGGGTGATCCGCCGCCTGCACGAGAGCGGCGTGCCGGTCGGCGTGCTGTGCGCGCCGATCATCCCGCAGGTCAACGACACCGAACTGGAGGGCCTGCTCGCCGCCGCCCGCGCGGCCGGCGCCGACAGCGCCGCCTACACCTTGGTGCGCCTGCCCCACGAGGTCGCCCCGCTGTTCGAGGAGTGGCTGCAAACCCACCTGCCGCAGCGTGCCGCCCATGTACTCAGCCTGATTCGCCAGTGCCGCGGCGGCAAGCTGTACGACGCCGGCTTCGGCCAGCGCCTGCGCGGCGAGGGGCCGTTCGCCGAGCTGCTCGCCCAGCGCTTCGCCGTCGCCCACCGGCGGCTGGGCTTCAAGCGCGGCAGCGAACTGCCCGCCCTCGATTGCGCGCGCTTCGCCCCGCCGGGGCGGCAGCTCGCGCTGTTCTAGACGACCAAGACCGCCTGCCGGCTGCACCCACGGCCATTTCTCATTACCATGGCTGCATGTGACTCCGTCGAATCCAGGGACTCTGCCGTGACCGCCACCAACCCGCTGCTGCAAGCCTTCGATCTGCCGCCCTATCCGGCGATCCGCCCGGAACACGTCGAGCCGGCCGTCGACCAAGTGCTGGCCGACAACCGCGCCGCCATCGAACGCATCCTCGCCAGCCAGGGCGCCAATCCCGACTGGAACGGCCTGGTGCTGGCGCTGGACGCGCTGAACGAGCGCCTGGCGCGCACCTGGAGCCCGGTCAGCCATCTCAACGCGGTGTGCAACAGCGCCGAGCTGCGCACCGCCTACGAGGCCTGCCTGCCCAAGCTGTCCGCCTACTACACCGAGCTGGGACAGAACCGCGCGCTCTACGACGCCTGGCACGCCCTGGCCGAAAGCCCCGCGGCGGCCGGCTTCGAGGTCGCCCAGCAGACCATCGTCAAGCACACCCTGCGCGACTTCCACCTCTCCGGCATCGATCTGCCGGCCGAGCAGCAGCAACGCTACGGCGCCATCCAGATGCGCCTGGCCGAGCTGTCCAGCAAGTTCTCCAACCAGCTGCTCGACGCCACCCAGGCGTGGACCAAGGCGATCGCCGACGAGGCGCAACTGGCCGGCGTGCCGGAGTCGGCCAAGGCGCAGATGCAGCAGGCCGCGCAGGCCAAGGGCCAGAACGGCTGGCTGGTGAGCCTGGAGTTCCCCAGCTACTACGCGGTGATGACCTACGCCGACGACCGCGCGCTGCGCGAGGAGGTGTACACCGCCTACAGCACCCGCGCCTCCGACCAGGGCCCCAACGCCGGCCAGCACGACAACGGCCCGCTGATGGCCGAGATCCTCGACCTGCGCCAGGAGCTGGCTCAACTGCTCGGCTTCGCCCACTACGCCGAGTTGAGCCTGGCCACCAAGATGGCCGAATCCACTACGCAGGTGCTCGGCTTCCTCAGGGATCTGGCGGTGCGCAGCAAGCCGTTCGCCGTGCAGGACCTGGCCGAGCTGCGCACCTTCGCCGCCACGCAGGGCGTCACCGATCTGGCCAGCTGGGACGTCGGCTACTTCGCCGAGAAGCTGCGCCAGAGCCGCTACAGCATTTCCCAGGAGCAGCTGCGCGCCTACTTCCCGATCGACAAGGTGCTCTCCGGGCTGTTCGCCATCGTCGAGCGCCTGTACGGCATCCAGATCGAGGAGCTGTCCGGCTTCGATAGCTGGCACCCGGACGTGCGCCTGTTCGAGATCCGCGAGAACGGGGAGCAGGTCGGGCGCTTCTTCTTCGACCTCTACGCGCGCGCCAACAAGCGCGGCGGCGCCTGGATGGACGGCGCCCGCGACCACTGGCGCAATGCCGCCGGCGAGCGCGTCAGCCCGGTCGCCAACCTGGTGTGCAACTTCACCCCTGCGGTGAGCGGCCAGCCGGCGTTGTTGACCCACGACGAGGTCACCACGCTGTTCCACGAGTTCGGCCACGGCCTGCACCACCTGCTGACCCGCATCGACTACGCCGGGGTGTCCGGCATCAACGGCGTGGCCTGGGACGCGGTGGAGCTGCCCAGCCAGTTCATGGAGAACTGGTGCTGGGAACCGGAAGGCCTGGCGCTGATCTCCGGCCACTTCGAGAGCGGCGAGGCGCTGCCGCAGGACGTCCTCGACAAGATGCTGGCGGCGAAGAACTTCCAGTCCGGTCTGATGATGCTGCGCCAGCTGGAGTTCTCGCTGTTCGACTTCGAGCTGCACGCCAGCCACGGCGACGGCCGCAGCGTGCTCGAGGTGCTGCAGGCGATCCGCGACGAGGTCTCGGTGATGCAACCGCCGCGCTGGAACCGCTTCGCCAACAGCTTCGCGCACATCTTCGCCGGCGGCTACGCGGCCGGCTACTACAGCTACAAGTGGGCCGAGGTGCTGTCCGCCGACGCCTTCTCGAAGTTCGAGGAGGAGGGCGTGCTCAACCCGGCCACCGGCCGCGCCTTCCGCGAGGCGATCCTCGCCCGCGGCGGCTCCCAGGAGGCGATGCAGCTGTTCGTCGACTTCCGCGGCCGCGAACCTTCCATCGACGCCCTGTTGCGTCACAGCGGCCTGAGCGAGGAGGCGGCATGAGCGAGTACAACCTGGGCGCGCCGGTGAAGCGTTTCATCGCCGGAGCCGTGTGCCCGGCCTGCGAGGCCATGGACACCGTGCAGATGTGGGACGAGGACGGCACCCCGCACCGCCACTGCGTGGTCTGCGGCTTCGCCGACACCCTCGACGCCAACGGCAACTCGATACCCAAGGAGCTGCCGACGCGGGTCAACGTCAGCGCGCTGAAACCCAAGGCCGCCGACCCCAAAGTGCAGACCGTGCAGTTCTTCCCCAATCCGAAGCTAAAGAAGCCGGAGTAAGGCTGAGTGGTCCCGAACGAGGCGTCCTGCGTGAGCAGGGCGCCTTTTTTGTTGCAGCGGTAGCGTAGAAAACCCGCGCAGCGGTTTTCTACGGCCGCCCGGCCAGGTGGACAAGGCTGCGCCGTTGTCCACCCTACGGCCCCGTCAACGCGCGTGGCAGGCTGCCAATCCTTCCTGCAGCGCCGCGGCGTCCTGCGGGGTCACGAAGATCAGCTCCAGCCGCGAATCCTTGCGCCACTCGCTGGCCCGCCACTCCAGCGGTGCGCCGTCCAGCGCGTTGGCGCTGTGCCAACCGTCGTCGGCGCCGTGCAGCACCAGCTTGGCGCGCCGCCAGGGCAGGCCGGCCAGCCAGGCGGCGACCCTGGCGCGGTCGAAGCGCTGGCTGGGATGCCAGCGCCAGCCGATGCTCCAGCCGCCGGCCTCCTCGTGGAGCTGGCAGAGCGGCTGCGTCGGGTCGCTCCACACTGCCGGCAGTGGGCCAGCACCTGTGGGTAACCTTTCCTGCCCGTCGCCCGCCTGTGCCCGCGCGTCGACGCCCGGCAACGCGCCGATGGCCAGGCGCCCCTGTTCGGTCCAGACCAGCGGCCGCGCCGGCAGGCGGGCGGCGAGGCGGGCGCGGGCCTCGGCGTCGAGGCTCTCGCTCTTGTTCAGCACCAGCAGTCCGGCCCCTTCCAGCGCGGCCTGCTGCGCGTCCGCCAGCGGCTGATCGGCGGCCAGCGCGGCGGCGTCCAGCACCAGCACGGCGGGCTGCACGGCGAGCACCCCGCGCCACGGCGCTTCGCCCAGCTGGCGCAGCAGCTCGGCCGGGTGGCCGAGACCGGACGGTTCGATCAACAGACGCTGCGGCCGCGCGCGGCGCAGCAGGCGACCGAGGCCGACCTGGAAGGGCGCGCCGTTGACGCAGCACAGGCAGCCGCCGGCCACCTCGCCGAGGGCGATGCCGTCCGCGCCGGTGGTGAGCAGAGCGGCGTCCAGGCCGATCTCGCCGAACTCGTTGATCAGCACCGCCCAGCGCTCGTCCGCCGGCTTCTGCGCCAGCAGCTCGCGGATCAGCGTGGTCTTGCCGGCGCCCAACGGGCCGGCGATCAGGTGGGTGGGAATCTGCTGGAGCATGGCCTTCCTGTGGATAAGCCTGGGGGTAAGCTGTGCGGGTCTGTGGACAACTACCTGCGAGCGTCATTCCCGCCAGCTTACCGGCAAAGCGCGATGGCCGCCCGCGCCAGCGTCGCCGCCGGCGGGTAAACTGCGCGCCGGCTCCGCGCGGAGCTGCAACCTGTCCACCCGGAGCCCGACCATGCGCCAGATCCTGTCCTTCCTGCTCGCCGCCCTGCCGCTGCCGGCCCTCGCCGAGGCCTGCGTGGTGCACAGCCAGGGCCAGGGCGTGGCCGTGCAGGTCTGCCAGGAGAACGTCAGCCTGCCCAAGGAGCTGTTCCGCAGTGGCTTCTGCCAGCCCAAGCTCAAGGACCAGGAGGTCAAGGTGGAGTTCGTCGAGCAGTGCCCGGGCGGCGCCTTCGGCGTGTGCCAAGGCGCCCAGGCCGGCAACGCCGCCTACCGGCAGAACATCCACTACTACGGCGTGGCCAGCGACGCCCGCTACCTGCAGCCGTTCTGCGAGCAGCAGAGCAAGGGCAAGTGGCAGAAGCCGCTGAAGACCGCCGCACCCGCCAAGCCCTGACGGAGCGGACGGCGCCCCTCAGGCCCGCGCCGGACACGCTCCACGCACCTGCCCGACGGCCCTGAATCAAGTACCGGGATACCAATTGCCAGCGGTAGGCAATCTGAGCGACTACACGATCGACTGGCTCAATGGCGCTGTTTAAATGCTTGAGCTGAGCGGGGAGAGAGCGGGGGAAATCGAGGGCATTGGCGGACCATGAACACACTGCTGCTCCACGATACTCCGGCTCGAGATCCAGACGATCAATGATCCGGCCACCAAGAGCCGCTGCGTATCGACTCGAACGCGTCAACCGGGTGATGGTAGACATACACCCAAGCCTCACCCAATGGAGTTTCCACCGGTTGGCACAGGAACAGGCTGTGCTCCGGATTTCGCGACCGAAAGCCTTCCAGGTGATCGAGTATCGCCAGGGTGCTCTCATCCACACCATAAACTTCGGCCAGCATGCCACCTGATGACTCCAACTTGGCCCCCGGGAACCAGCCGAGATGGTAAAGGGTGATGTTAGAGCAGCGCCTCGTCCAGATAGCGGGCATTCCGAAGCAGGCCATGATTAGCGAGGCCAAACTTCAGGGTTCCATAAACGGCTACTCGATGAGTTGCCGAGATGGATGACATGGCCTGTGGTTCCTTGTGGCCGCCTGAACCGGCGAGAGGTTCGTCATCTCACTCCCGTACGACACGCTGTGTCGCACCGGCAAGTGATACTTCCTCCCGCTCGATGGAGCCCTGCGCCAAAGCGAGTGTTTCTAGCTACAGGCACTCTCGCTAGGTGGCACCATTCGGGGTGCCGTGAATCGTGAAGAGTTGAGAACAACTCAGCCCTCCGAGATAAGTGGCCGACAACCCGCGCAGCCTCAGTGTTACCAGCCAATAAATTCAAACAAGACTTCGAATATTCAACATTGGAGATGTGCCGCCATGAACTCACCAGAAAACCAAACCAATAGCCCAAAGAATAGCCAGCTCCCATACGATAACTGGCTTGGAAAGCTCAGAAAATTCAAGAGCCCAATGTATTACTGGCATACCGGCCGAGAGTGGACCGCCGTCCTGAGCATGCTGGCGACCGGGATAGTCAGCATCCTGCTCTTCGTGGTCACCATGGGCGGGCTGTCGCTATTCGGCATCCTATTGGCCCTTTTCGCCGATGTGGCGGCGCTAATCATAGTCTTGCTGGTCGCTCTGCTCTTCCCGTCGATCGCAGGAGTCTTCGGGAGCCACCTCTTTATCATCTTGGTTATTCCGACCATTTCCGGCCTGTTGCTCTCGCGCGGCATCACTTACGTCGTAGCCAGAAGGTTGGGGCATATATGAACAGAACTCACCACCTGCCCGGCCAACGGCCTCTTTCGCCAATCCGGAGAGTCTGAACGGCGTCACTCAGCTCTCTTCATCTCTGACAAACTCCCCCGACTGATCTCACGCCGCGGCATCTTCTCGTTCAGCGTGCGCCGCGATAGCTGCAGCAGGGTCATGGCCTCGGCGATGTTGCCGCGGCCATGCTGCAGCGCCTGGGCAGGCACAGGGCCTCTAAGGCGTTCAGCTGTTCGGCCAGCTATAGGTAATCAGGCGGCCGGTTCGGCGGGGGCCAGCGGACGCGGCTCGCGGCCGTGACGGGCAGCGGCCTCGCGGGCAAGCTGCGCGAACAGCAGGCGGATGTCCTCGGAGGCTCACTCCAGTCCCATCTCGGCACGATAGCTTTGCGCCTGGTCGAGCAGCCAGTCGCGGAAGGCGCGCAGCGCCGCCGATTCTGCCTTGCGCTCGGGGACGATCAGGTAATAGGCCTTGTCGCTCAGGTAGGCGTGCTGCAAGGGCACGATCAGGCGGCCCTCGGCCAGCTCGCGCTGGATCAACAGCGGCGGAATCAGCGCCACGCCCATGCCGTGCATGGCGGCCTGGGCGAGCATGGAGAACAGCTCGTAGCGCGGCCCGCGCATATCGCCCTCGACCTGCAGGCCGAGCGAGCCGAACCACTGCCGCCAGGCGTACGGCCGGGTGCTCTGCTGCAACAGCGGCAAGGCGGCGATCGCCCGGGCGTCGAGGCTGCTGTGCGGAGCGACCAGCTCCGGGCTGCACACCGGCACCGGGTTCTCGCGCATCAGGAAGTCGGCGGCGGTGCCCGGCCAGTCGGCGTCGCCGAAGTACACGGCGGCGTCGAACTCGGTGTCGGCGAACAGGAACGGCCGGGTGCGGTTGGTCAGGTTGACTGTGACCTCGGGGTGGCGGCCCTGGAAGTCCTTGAGCCGCGGCAGCAGCCACTGGGTGGCGAAGGTCGGCACCACGGCGAGCTCCAGGCTGGTGCTGCCCTGCTGGCCCATCACCGCCAGGGTGTCGCGCTCCACCGCGTCGAGCTGGGCGGCGATGCGCCGGCCGTAGGACAGCCCCTCCTCGGTCAGACGCACGCCGCGGCGGGTGCGGCGGAACAGCTCGACGCCAAGGAAGGCCTCCAGCGCGGCGATCTGCCGGCACACCGCGCTCTGCGTCAGCGCCAGCTCCTCGGCGGCCTTGGTGAAGCTCTGGTGGCGCGCCGCCGACTCGAAGGCGACCAGCGCGGCGGTGCTGGGGATCTTGCGACGCATGTGCGACAGACTCACTGCATAAGCTGTACAGCTCACTTTACAGCAGTTTCGGAGTGCGCAAACAGCACAACAGCGTGCGAAATCCTCGGTTGCCGGGTGTCCTATGGACGCCTAGGATCAATGCATCGCCCTAGCGCGCCATAACCACAATTTCGAGGATGCCCCCATGGCTGCCAACGCCCGCTTCAACTGGGAAGACCCGCTGCTGCTCGACCAGCAACTGACCGCCGAGGAACGCATGGTGCGCGACAGCGCGCAGAAGTTCGCCGCCGACAAGCTGGCGCCGCGGGTGCTGGAAGCGTTCCGCCACGAGCAGACCGACCCGGCGATCTTCCGCGAGATGGGCGAGACCGGCCTGCTCGGCGCGACCATCCCGGTCGAGTACGGCGGCAGCGGCCTCAACTACGTGTGCTACGGCCTGATCGCCCGCGAGGTCGAGCGCATCGACTCCGGCTACCGCTCGATGATGAGCGTGCAGTCCTCGCTGGTGATGGTGCCGATCAACGAGTTCGGCACTGAGGCGCAGAAGCAGAAGTACCTGCCCAAGCTGGCCAGCGGCGAGTGGATCGGCTGCTTCGGCCTGACCGAGCCGAACCACGGCTCCGACCCGGGCTCGATGATCACCCGCGCCAGGAAGGTCGACGGCGGCTACCGCCTGACCGGCAGCAAGATGTGGATCACCAACAGCCCGATCGCCGACGTGTTCGTGGTCTGGGCCAAGGACGACGCCGGCGACATCCGCGGCTTCGTGCTGGAGAAGGGCTGGCAGGGCCTCAGCGCCCCGGCGATCCACGGCAAGGTCGGCCTGCGCGCCTCGATCACCGGCGAGATCGTCATGGACAACGTGTTCGTGCCGGAAGAGAACATCTTCCCCGAGGTGCGCGGCCTCAAGGGTCCGTTCACCTGCCTGAACTCGGCGCGCTACGGCATCGCCTGGGGCGCGCTGGGTGCCGCCGAGGCCTGCTGGCACACCGCCCGCCAGTACGTGCTGGACCGCCAGCAGTTCGGCCGTCCGCTGGCCGCCAACCAGCTGATCCAGAAGAAGCTGGCCGACATGCAGACCGAGATCACCCTGGCCCTGCAGGGCTGCCTGCGCCTGGGGCGGATGAAGGACGAGGGCACCGCGGCGGTGGAGATCACCTCGATCATGAAGCGCAACAGCTGCGGCAAGGCGCTGGACATCGCCCGCCTGGCGCGCGACATGCTGGGCGGCAACGGCATCAGCGACGAGTTCGGCGTGGCCCGCCACCTGGTCAACCTCGAGGTGGTCAACACCTACGAGGGCACCCACGACATCCACGCACTGATCCTCGGCCGCGCGCAGACCGGCATCCAGGCCTTCTACTGATCGCCACGGGGGATGGCCCGGGCGCCATCCCCCCTCCATCCCCCTCCGGTGCAACGGACCGCAGGTCTGTTCCGCCCCAGCAAGGAAGTTCCGCCATGTCCGGCGCCCTGGCCAATCTCCGCGTCCTCGACCTGTCCCGCGTGCTGGCCGGCCCCTGGGCCGGGCAGATGCTCGCCGACCTCGGCGCCGACGTCATCAAGGTGGAGCGCCCGGGCTCGGGCGACGACACCCGCCACTGGGGCCCGCCGTTCCTCAGGGACGCCGAGGGCCGCGACACCGCGGAGGCGGCCTACTACCTGTGCGCCAACCGCAACAAGCGCTCGCTGACCGTCGACTTCACCAAGCCGGAAGGTCAGCGCCTGATCCGCGAGCTGGCGGCGCAGTCGGACATCCTCCTGGAGAACTTCAAGGTCGGCGGCCTGGCCGCCTACGGCCTCGACTACGCGAGCCTGAAGGCGATCAACCCGCGGCTGATCTACTGCTCGATCACCGGCTTCGGCCAGCAGGGGCCCTACGCCCAGCGCGCCGGCTACGACTTCATGATCCAGGGACTCGGCGGGCTGATGAGCCTGACCGGGCGCAGCGAAGGCGAGGAGGGCGCCGGCCCGGTGAAGGTCGGCGTGGCGCTGACCGACATCCTCACCGGCCTGCACGCCAGCGTGGCGGTGCTCGCCGCGCTCAACCACCGCCACGCCAGCGGCGAGGGCCAGCATATCGACCTGGCGCTGCTCGACGTGCAGGTGGCCTGCCTGGCCAACCAGGCGCTCAACTACCTGACCACCGGCGTGGCGCCGCGCCGCCTGGGCAACGCCCATCCGAACATCGTGCCGTACCAGGATTTTCCGACGGCGGATGGCGACTTCATCCTCACCGTCGGCAACGACGGCCAGTTCCGCAAGTTCTGCGAGGTCGCCGGGCATCCGGAGTGGGCGGACGATCCGCGCTTTGCCAACAACAGCGCGCGGGTCGCCCACCGCGCCGAGCTGATCCCGCTGATCCGCCAGGCCACGGTGTTCAAGACCACCGCCGAGTGGGTCGCCGCGCTGGAGGATGCCGGCGTGCCATGCGGGCCGATCAACGACCTGGCCCAGGTGTTCGCCGATCCGCAGGTGCTGGCCCGCGGCCTCAAGGTCGACCTGCCGCATTCGCTCGGCGGCACCGCGCCGGGGGTGGCCAGCCCGCTGCGCCTGTCGGCCACCCCGGTGGAGTACCGCAACGCGCCGCCGCTGCTCGGCGAACACACTGAGCAGGTGCTCAGAGAGCGCCTGAGCCTGGATGGCGAAGCGATTGCCGCGCTGCGCGCCGGCGGGGTGATCTGAGGCGGTTTACCTCACGCGGTAGGTACTGCAACCGGGCCATAGGCCCGGTTTTTTTCAGGGCAGACCAGAGGCGGGAGCGCCGGCTGGCGACGTTCGAGCGATCAGCGCGCCCCCAGACCGGGCTGAGGGAGGGAGACAGCCCTCAGAGGTCGTAGACCACCGAGGTTTCCGGCAGTACCGAGAGATCCAGCGGACGCACCTCGCCGAGCCAGATGGCGCGGTCGCGGTGGTCGACGAGGTCCTCGCCGGTGATCGGGTGGACGAACACGGTGAGCCCGCCGCGATTGAGCGTCAGCCAGGGCAATACCTCGGCGAACAGCTCGGCGCGCAAGGCCAGCTGGCAGCTCCAGTCCGGGTGCGGGCCGACCGGCTTCTCGTGCACGCGGCCCATCTTCAGCCCCGGGAAGCGTGCGGCGGCCGCCTCGCACAGGGCGCGCGCCTGCTCGAGGGTGCCGGCGTCGAAGTAGACGTGGGCGTGCCAGCCGCGGATGCGCGCGCTGTCCAGATAGTCGGCCATCGTCTCAGCCCGCCAGCTGGCGGCGCAGCTCGGCCAGCACCGGCGCGCTGTCCGGGCGCACGCCGCGCCAGACGAAGAACGCCTCGGCGGCCTGCTCGACCAGCATGCCCAGGCCGTCCAGGGTGCGCGCCGCGCCCTGCCCGGCGGCCCAGCGGTTGAAGGCGGTCGGCTCCTTGCCGTACATCATGTCGTAGCACTGGGTGTGGCCGGGCTGGATCAGCGTCGGCGCCAGTGGCGGCAGCTCTCCGGCCAGGCTCGCCGAGGTGCCGTTGACGATCAGGTCGACCGGCGCGTCGAGCCAGTCGAAGCCGCTGGCCATCACCGGGCCGAGGTCGGCGAACAGGCGCGCCAGCTCCTCGGCCTTGGCCACCGTGCGGTTGGCGATCACCAGCTCGGCCGGCTGCTCGGCGAGGAAGGGCTCGAGCACGCCGCGCACCGCGCCGCCGGCGCCGAGCAGCAGGATGCGCCGGCCGCGCAGCTCGATTCCCGCATTCCTGAGGTCGCGCACCAGGCCGGCGCCGTCGGTGTTGTCGCCGAGCAGGCGGCCGTCCTCCAGCTTCTTCAGGGTGTTCACCGCGCCGGCGCGGGCGGCGCGCGCGGTCAGCTCGTCGACCAGGCGGTAGGCCTCCTCCTTGAACGGCACGGTGACGTTGGCGCCGCGGCCCTCGACGAAGAATTCGCGGGCGAACGCGGTGAAATCCTCCAGCGGCGCCAGCAGCGCCTCGTAGCTGAGCTGCTCGCCGGTCTGCGCGGCGAACAAGCGATGGATCAGCGGCGACTTGCTGTGGCCGATGGGGTTGCCGAACACGCAATAGCGGTCCATGGAGATCCTCGAAGCAGGCGGAAACCGTCGGGTGGACAACGGCGCAGCCTTGTCCACCTGGGAGCATTGCGGTGGAAGATCGCTGCGCGCGTCCTCCACCCTACGGGGTTCAGGCGTTTTCGCCCAGCCAGTCGCGGTCCTGGAGGAAGTACTCGGTCAGGCGCGCCTCCGGGGTGCCCGGCTCCGGCTTCCAGTCGTAGCCCCAGCGCACGATCGGCGGCAGCGACATCAGGATCGACTCGGTACGCCCGCCGGACTGCAGGCCGAACAGGGTGCCGCGGTCGAACACCAGGTTGAACTCCACGTAGCGGCCGCGACGGTAGGCCTGGAACTCGCGCTGCTGCTCGGTGAACGGGGTGGCCTTGCGCTTCTGGACGATCGGCAGGTAGGCGTCGATGTAGGCGTCGCCCACCGCGCGGATGAAGGCAAAGCAGGTGTCGAAGTCCCACTCGTTGAGGTCGTCGAAGAACAGGCCGCCGATGCCGCGCGGCTCGCCGCGGTGCTTGAGGTGGAAGTAGCGGTCGCACCAGGCCTTGTAGCGCGGATAGACGTCGGCGCCGAACGGCTCGCAGGCGGCGCGCGCCACCCGGTGCCACTCGATGCAGTCTTCCTCGACGCCGTAGTAGGGGGTCAGGTCGAAGCCGCCGCCGAACCACCACACCGGCTCCTCGCCTTCCTTCTCGGCGCAGAACAGCCGCACGTTGGCGTGCGAGGTGGGCACGTGGGGGTTTTCCGGATGGATCACCAGCGACACGCCGAGGGCCTGGAAACTGCGCCCGGCCAGTTCGGGACGGTGGGCGCTGGCCGACGGCGGCAGACCGTCGCCGAACACGTGGGAGAAGTTGACCCCGCCCTTCTCGATCAGCGCGCCGTTTTCCAGCACCCGGGTGCGGCCGCCACCGCCGCCCTCACGCTCCCAGCTTTCCTCGCGAAAGCGCGCGCCGCCGTCCTCGGCTTCGAGGGCGGCGCAGATACGGTCTTGCAGGTCGAGCAGGTAGGCCTTCACGGCGGCGATACGATCAGTCACAAGTCACCTCGAATCCAGACTGGGCCGCGCAGCGCGTGGCCTGCGGCGCGAAACAGGCGGCAAGCATACCACCGCCGCCGGCGCCTCGCGCTTGACGCAGGTCGGTGCGCCGGGTTGGATGGGCGCCTTGCTCTCCCACGAGGATTCCGGCCATGGCCAAACGCATTCAGCTCAGCCGCACCGGCGGCCCCGAAGTGCTCGAGTACGTCGATTTCACCCCGGCCGCGCCCGGCCCGCGCGAGGTGCTGGTGCGCAACCAGGCCGTCGGCCTCAACTTCATCGACATCTACTACCGCAGCGGCCTGTACCCGCTGAACCTGCCCGCGGGCTTGGGCAGCGAGGGTGCCGGGGTGGTCGAGGCGGTCGGCGCCGAGGTTCACGAGTTCCGGGTCGGCGAGCGGGTGGCCTACTGCACCGGCCCGCAGGGCTCCTACGCCGAACTGCACTGCGTGCCAGCCGACGTGCTGGTGGCGCTGCCCGACGGGGTGAGCTGCGAGCAGGCCGCCGCGGCGACCCTCAAGGGCCTGACCGTGCAGTATCTGCTGCGCCAGATCGGCCAGCTCCAGGGCGGCGAAACCGTGCTGTTCCACGCCGCCGCCGGCGGCGTCGGCAGCCTGGCCTGCCAGTGGGCCAGGGCGCTCGGGGTGAAGCTGATCGGCACCGTGGGTTCGGCCGAGAAGGCCGCGCGCGCCGAGGCGCTGGGCGCCTGGGCGACCATCGACTACAGCCGCGAGAACGTGGTGCAGCGGGTGCTGGAGCTCACCAATGGCGAGAAATGCCCGGTGGTCTACGACTCGGTGGGCAAGGACACCTGGGAGACCTCGCTGGACTGCGTGGCCAAGCGCGGTCTCATGGTCAGCTTCGGCAACGCCTCCGGGCCGGTCACCGGGGTCAACCTCGGCATCCTCGCCCAGAAGGGCTGCCTGTACGTCACCCGGCCGACCCTGGCCGGCTACGCCGACACCCCGGCGCGCCTGCGCGCGATGGCCGCCGAGCTGTATGGGCTGATCGCCGATGGCACCCTGCAGGTGGACATCGGCCAGCGCTACGCCCTGGCCGACGCCGCCCAGGCGCAGATCGCCCTGAGCGCGCGGCAGACCGTGGGCTCCACCATCCTGCTGCCCTGATAGGCCGCCCCTGTCGGGCCATGCCAGCCCGGCAGGGGACCAGCGGATGGCCGCTCTTGCAAGCCCGCCCATTCAAGCAAATGCCTTACAAAATTCATGGCATTGCAAAGCACGCACGGCTAGATTTGACCGAGTTCGCATTTTTGGACCGGGAAGTCCGCACCGGCCTTCCACACGCCCATAACCTCGGTGATTCGTCATGGCAGACTCGATCCGCACCCCGAAGGGCGCCCGCCCCGCCGTTGCGCCCGATCCACACACCCCCGCCAGCGCGCAACGCTCCGCCAGGCGCTGGAGTTGGGCATACCACAAGATACGCTCGCTGGAGTGCGGTCCGCTGACGGCGGCCTGGCGCGCGACCCGCTTCGCCCTGTTCGGCAGCACCGGTCGTTTCCTCAGTCGGCACGGCTGGACCAAGCTGCGTCGCTCCGACGACTGAAGCGCGAGCCGGCGCAGCCCGAGCCGACTTCGCCGCTCGGCCGGGACGAAGGCTCGGCTACGAGGGACGGATCACCTGACCACTGCGCAGGTCGCGGATCAGACTGGGGTTCTTGCGCCCGCCGACGGCGCCGCCGAGCACGCCATCCAGCTGGTCGCCGAAATACTGCTCGACGCGCAGGCGTGAACGCGCCGCCGGGCGGCCGGCCGGGTTGGCCGAGGTCGACACCAGCGGGCCGGTGTGGGCGCACAACGCGCGCACCAGCGGGTGGTCGCTGACGCGCAGGGCCACGCTGTCGTGCATCCCGCTGATCCACTCGGGCAGGCGCCCCTGGTGCGGCACCAGCCAGGTGTTCGGCCCCGGCCAGCTGCGCGCGAGCTGCGCCTGCCAGGCCGCCGGCAGGTCGGCGAGCAGGAAGTCGAACTGGCCGATATCGGCGGCGACCAGGATCAGGCCCTTTTCCACCGGTCGCTGCTTGAGTTCCAGCAGACGATACACCGCCGCGGCATCCCACGGATCGCAGCCCACGCCCCACACCGCCTCGGTGGGATAGGCGATCACTCCGCCCTGGCGCACCACCTGCGCCGCCCGCCGCACCCGCCACTCTCCGACCATGCCCCTCTCCGCCTACCAGGAAAACTGCGGCGCAGTTTACCTGCTGGCGGTGCAGAGGCGAGCCTCGCGACGACGGCCAGCCGGCGCCGCCTCAGCTGCAGCAGACCCAGCAGCCGTTGTCGCGCGCGATCCGTCCGTCCAGCTCCAGTTCGGTGAGCTGGACCAGCAGCTCGGGCAGCGCCAGGCCGCTGCTGACCGCCAGCGCCTCGTTGCTCTGCGGGGCGGCGCGCAGCAGGGCGAGCAGCGGGTGCTCGGCGCCCGGCGCGTCGCCCGCCGGGTGCGGCGCCGGCATCGCCGGCTGGTGCTGCCAGCCGCGCAGGGCGGCGAGGATGTCCTCCACCGTCTCCACCAGTTGCGCGCCCTCGCGGATCAGTTGGTGGCAGCCGCGCGCACCGGGGTGATGGATCGAGCCGGGGATGGCGAACACCTCGCGGCCCTGCTCGGCGGCCAGTCGCGCGGTAATCAGCGAGCCGCTCGACGGGCTGGCCTCGACCACCAGCACGCCGAGCGACAGGCCGCTGATGATGCGGTTGCGGCGCGGGAAGTTGGCGGCCTGCGGCGGCGCGTCGAGCGGCAGTTCGGAGACCAGCGCGCCACCCTCGGCGAGGATGCGCTGGGCCAGGCCGCTGTGCCGCTTGGGATACAGACACTCCAGGCCGGTGCCGAGCACCGCCACGGTGGCGCCGCCGGCCTCCAGGGCGCCGAGGTGGGCGGCGCCGTCGATGCCCAGGGCCAGGCCGCTGGTGACCACGAAGCCGCCGCCGGCCAGGCTGCGGGCGAAGCGCGCGGCGGTATCCAGCCCCGGCCGGCTGGCCTGGCGGCTGCCGACCATCGCCAGCTGCGGGCGCTCGAGCAGCTGCGCCGCGCCGGCGACGAACAGCAAAGGCGGCGCATCGCCCAGCTCGCCGAGCAGGGCCGGGTAACGCGGATCGTCATGGCACAACAGGTGCCGGGCGGGCTGCTCCAGCCAGCGCAGGGCGGTGGCAGCCTGCTCGCGCACACCTGCGCTGCGCCGCGCCACGGCGGCGACCTCGGGCAGACCGAGGGCGCGCCAGGCGCTGGCCGGGGCGCTGAGCGCGGCGGCGGCCGAGCCGAAGGCGGAGAGCAGCAGACGGAAGCGCCGCGGACCGATCTCCGGCAGGGCGTGCAGACGCAGGCGGGCTTCCGTCTCGGCCGGCGACAGGGCGGCGGGGCAGGGCATGGCGATCATCCTTGATCGGGAAAGAAGGGAAGCTCAGGAGACTAGGAGTTCACCGCCCAAAAGACAACGCCCCCAGGTGGGGGCGCTGGTGTCGAGCATAGCGGGTTACGGATTGCGCACCTTGTCGAGTACCGACAGCGAACGGGTGGCGTTGAGCACCAGGCCGTAGCTGAGCTTGTCGTAGGTGCGGAACACCATCAGCAGGCCGGAGCGCTCGTCGGGGATCTTCACGCTCTCGCCGGTGATGCGGTCGCGCACGGTCTCGCCGGTCTTGTACACCGCCAGCACGTTGCCTTCCTCGAGGCCGTCGCGACGGCCCTTGTTGAGGGTGACCACGTCGAGCTGGCCGATCTGGGTCACGCCGCGCGGCACGTCGAGGATCACACCGTCGATCTGGCTGGCCGGCTCGCTGGGCATGAAGGTCGAGCTGATCGAACGCTCCTCGGTGGGCAGCAGACGGTCGCCCAGGCGGACTTCCTGGGTGGTGCGGCTGAGCGCCAGGGTGGCGATGTCGCCTTCCTCGGCGACCACCTCGCCGGTGCCGATGTCGTCGGCGTTGATACCGAGGACCTCGCCGGTCTGCGGGTCGGTGTAGGCCTTGCCCTGACGGAAGATGCCGTAGACCTGGCCCTCGCCGCCGTGGACGAAGTCGCCGCGCGCGTACAGACGGTCGCCGGCGCCGCTGATCACGCGCTCGGCATTGCCGGCCACCACGTAGGGGGCCTGGCTGAACTCGACGTCGCTGTCGAGGATGCGGTTGCTGAGCAGGAAGCTGTTGATCTTCTCCAGCGGGATGGTCGGGATCGACTCGGCCAGCGGGGTGCTGCGCACGTTCGGCGACAGCTTGATGGTGCCGCGCGACTCGCCTCGGTTGAGCACGATGCGTGGCTGGCCGTCGACGTAGACCAGGTTGAGTACGTCGCCCGGGTAGATCAGGTTGGGGTTCTGTACCTGCGGGTTGGCCTGCCAGATTTCCGGCCATTTCCACGGCTGACGCAGGAACTTGCCGGAAATGTCCCACAGCGTATCGCCGCGCACTACCGTGTAGGCTTGCGGATGGCCGTCCTTGAGCTGGACTTCGGCCTGGGCCAGACTGCCAGCCGCCATCAGCAGCAGGGCGACTAATGATTTCCTCATGAGGTGAATCCCTTTATCATGTGCCGACTAGACGCCGCAGTGCGCAGGCCGGCGAAATACGCGGTTTCAGGCCGGTTTTCGGGCTGCCGGCCATCTTATCAGCCGGTTTTCGATTGATTCCACAAGTGCATCACAAACGCATATGGCGATCCTGAACATTCTCGAATTCCCCGATCCGCGGCTGCGCACCCTGGCCAAACCGGTGACGGCGGTGGACGACTCCATCCGCCAGCTGATCGACGACATGTTCGAGACCATGTACGCCGCGCCCGGCATCGGCCTGGCGGCGACCCAGGTCAACGTGCACCTGCGCGTGGTGGTAATGGACCTGTCCGAGGACAAGAGCGCGCCGCGGGTGTTCATCAACCCCGAGCTGGAAGCGCTCACCCAGGACCTCGGCCCCTACCAGGAAGGCTGCCTGTCGGTGCCCGGCTTCTACGAGAACGTCGACCGCCCGCTCGCGGTGCGCATCAAGGCGCTGGACCGCGACGGCCAGCCGTTCGAGGAAGTCGCCGAGGGCCTGCTCGCCGTGTGCATCCAGCACGAGTGCGACCACCTCAACGGCAAGCTGTTCGTCGACTACCTGTCCAGCCTCAAGCGCGACCGCATCAAGAAGAAGCTGGAAAAACAGCATCGCCTGCAACACTCCTGATTCACCGGAAGGCTTGCCCGCGGCAAGCCTTTTTTCTTGAGCGAGCCCCATGAGCCAGCCCCTGCGCATCGTCTTCGCCGGTACCCCGGAATTTGCCGCCATTCACCTCCAGGCCCTGCTCGATGCGGGCCTCACGCCGGTGGCGGTGTACACCCAGCCCGATCGTCCGGCCGGCCGCGGCCAGAAGCTGATGGCCAGCCCGGTCAAGCAGCTCGCCGTCGCCCACGGCATCGCCGTCCACCAGCCGCAGACCCTGCGCGATACGGCCGCCCAGGCCGAACTGGCGGCTCTCGAGCCCGACCTGATGGTGGTGGTCGCCTACGGCCTGATCCTGCCGCAGGTGGTGCTCGACATCCCGCATCTCGGTTGCATCAACAGCCACGCTTCCTTGCTGCCGCGCTGGCGCGGCGCCGCGCCGATCCAGCGCGCGGTGCAGGCCGGCGACGCCGAGAGCGGCGTCACCGTGATGCAAATGGAGGCCGGCCTGGACACCGGGCCGATGCTGCTCAAGGTCACCACGCCGATCTCCGCCAGCGACACCGGCGGCAGCCTGCACGACCGCCTGGCGGTACTGGGCGCCGCCGCGGTGGTCGAGGCCATTCCGCAGCTGGCTGCCGGCAGCCTGACGGGCGAAGTACAGGACGACGCCCTGGCTACCTACGCGCACAAGCTGAACAAGGACGAGGCGCGCCTCGACTGGAGCCGTCCGGCCGTGGAGCTGGAGCGCCTGGTGCGCGCCTTCAATCCCTGGCCGATCTGCCACACCACGCTCGGCGAGGCGGCGCTCAAGGTCTACGCCGCCGCGCTGGCGGAAGGACAGGGCGCGCCCGGTACCATTCTCGACGCCAGCCGCGACGGCCTCACCGTGGCCTGCGGCGAGGGCGCGCTGCGCCTGACCCGCCTGCAGCTGCCGGGCGGCAAGCCGCTCGATTTCGCCGACCTGTACAACAGCCGCCGCGAGCAGTTCGCCGCCGGCCTGGTGCTGGCCTGATGAGCCTCGATCCGCGGCTGGCCGCCGCCCGCGCGCTCGGCGCCGTGCTCGCCGGCAAGGCCTCGCTGGGCAGCGCGCTGCCGGCGCAGCTGGACAAGGTCGAGCCGCGCGACCGCGGCCTGACCCAGGAGCTGGCCTTCGGCGCCGCGCGCTGGCAGCCGCGCCTGGCCCTGCTCGCCGAGCAGTTGCTGCACAAGCCGTTCAAGGCCGCCGACAAGGACCTCGAGGCGCTGCTGCTGATCGGCCTCTACCAGCTGCTGTACACACGGATTCCCGCCCACGCGGCGATCGGCGAGACGGTCGGTTGCGTCGACAAGCTGAAGAAGTCCTCGGCCAAGGGCCTGCTCAACGCCGTGCTGCGCCGCGTGCAGCGCGAGGGCGAGGCGTTGCTCGCCGCGCTGGAGAAGGACCCGGCGGCGCGCACCGCCCATCCGCGCTGGCTGCAGAAGGCGCTCAAGGCGCACTGGCCGGCGGACTGGGAAGCGATCTGCGCCGCCAACAACAGCCATCCGCCGCTGACCCTGCGGGTCAACCGCCGCCACGGCAGCCGCGACGCCTATCTCGCCGAGCTGGCCGCCGCCGGCATCGCCGCGCACGCCTGCCCGTTCAGCACGGATGGCGTGCAGTTGGCCAGCCCCTGCGACGTCACCAGCCTGCCGGGCTTCGCCGAAGGACAGGTCAGCGTGCAGGACGAAGCCGCCCAGCTGGCCGCCGACCTGCTCGAGCTCAAGCCGAAGCTGCGCGTGCTGGACGCCTGCTGCGCCCCCGGCGGCAAGACCTGCCACCTGCTGGAGGCCGAGCCGACCCTCGACGTCACCGCCGTCGATCTGGAGGAGAGCCGCCTCACCCGCGTACGCGAGAACCTCGCGCGCCTCAAGCTCGACGCCAAGCTGGTCGCCGCCGATGCCCGCGCCGTCGACCAGTGGTGGAACGGCCAGCCGTTCCAGCGCATCCTCCTCGATGCGCCCTGCTCGGCCACCGGGGTGATCCGCCGCCATCCGGACATCAAGCTGACCCGCCAGCCCGAAGACATCGCCGCGCTGGCCAGCCTGCAGGGCGAGCTGCTCGACGCCCTGTGGCCGACCCTCGAGGTCGGCGGGGTGCTGCTCTACGCCACCTGCTCGACCCTGCCGACCGAGAACAGCGAAGTGATCCAGGCCTTCCTCGCCCGCACGCCGGGTGCGCGCGAGCTGGACATCCCCGGGCCGTTCGGCGTGAAGCAGCCGTACGGACGCCAGTTGCTGGCCCAGGTCGACGGCCACGACGGTTTCTACTATGCCAAGCTGATCAAGATCGCCGCGACGCCGCGGGCCTGACGGATCGGCGGGATGGGCTGGACCCCAACAAGAAGGCGACGGGCCACGACCCGCCCTCAAGGAGTAGTCGGATGAAGATCATCATTCTCGGCGCGGGACAGGTCGGCGGCAGCCTGGCCGAGCACCTGGCCAGCGAGGCCAACGACATCACCGTGGTCGACACCGACGGCGAGCGCCTGCGCGATCTCGGCGACCGCCTGGACATCCGCACCATCCAGGGCAAGGGCTCCTACCCGACCGTGCTGCGCCAGGCCGGCGCCGACGACGCCGACATGCTGGTGGCGGTGACCAACAGCGACGAGACCAACATGATCGCCTGCCAGGTCGCCTACACCCTGTTCAACACGCCGACCAAGATCGCCCGGGTGCGCGAGGCGGCCTACCTGACCCGCGCCGGCCTGTTCAGCAACGAGGCGATCCCGGTCGACGTGCTCATCAGCCCCGAGCAGGTGGTGACCAACTACATCCGCCGCCTGATCGAGTATCCCGGCGCCCTGCAGGTGCTCGACTTCGCCGACGGCCTGGCCCAGCTGGTCGGCGTGCGCGCCTACTACGGCGGTCCGCTGGTCGGCCAGCAGCTCAAGCAGATCCGCGAGCACATGCCGACCGTCGACACCCGGGTGGCGGCCATCTACCGCCGCGACCGACCGATCCTCCCGCAGGGCGACACGGTGATCGAGGCCGACGACGAGGTGTTCTTCATCGCCGCGCGCAGCCACATCCGCGCGGTGATGAGCGAGCTGCGCCGGGTCGAGGACAGCTACCGCAAGGTGGTGATCGCCGGCGGCGGGCACATCGGCGAGCGCCTGGCCGAGGCCATCGAGACCCGCTACCAGGTGAAGATCATCGAGATGAACGCGGCGCGCTGCCGCTATCTGTCCGACGCCCTGGAAAGCACCATCGTCCTGCAGGGCAGCGCCTCCGACCGCGACCTGCTGGTCGAGGAGAACATCAGCGACGCCGACATCTTCCTCGCCCTGACCAACGACGACGAGGCCAACATCATGTCCTCGCTGCTGGCCAAGCGCCTCGGTGCGCGCAAGGTGATGAGCCTGATCAACAACCCGGCCTACGTCGACCTGATCCAGGGCGGCGAGATCGACATCGCCATCAGCCCGCAGCAGGCGACCATCGGCACCCTGCTGACCCACGTGCGGCGCGGCGACATCGTCGCCGTGCACTCGCTGCGCCGCGGCGCCGCCGAGGCCATCGAGGCCATCGCCCACGGCGACGCCAAGTCCAGCCGGGTGGTCGGCCGCAAGGTGGCCGAGGTACCGCTGCCGCCGGGCACCACCATCGGCGCCATCATCCGCGACGACGAGGTGCTGATCGCCCACGGCGAGACGCGCATCGAGTCGGGCGACCACGTGCTGCTGTTCCTGGTCGACAAGAAGCACATCCGCGACGTCGAGCGCCTGTTCCAGGCCGGCCTGACCTTCTTCTGAGTCTCACCCCGAACCGGCCGCGCCTCGGGCGCGTGGCCGGTCGGCCCAGCGTCTGGACCCACCCATGCACTACGCCGTCATCTGCCGGATCCTCGGCCTGCTGTTGGCCATCTTCAGCGTCACCCACCTGCCGCCCATGCTGCTCGGCATGCACGACGGCGACCACACCTGGCCCACCTTCGCCTGGTCGTTCGCCATCACCCTGGTCACCGGCGCGCTGATCTGGTTCCCCAACCGCGAGGCGCGCGGCGAGCTGCGCGTGCGCGACGGCTACCTGATCACCGCGCTGTTCTGGTTCGTCCTCGGCACCTTCGGCGCCATCCCCTTCCTGATCGGCGAGCGGCCGCACATGGCCACGGTGGATGCGCTGTTCGAGGCGGTCTCCGGCCTCAGCACCACCGGCGCCACCGTGCTCACCGGCCTCGACGACATGCCGCGCTCGATCCTCTACTACCGCCAGCAGCTGCAGTGGCTGGGCGGCATGGGGATCGTGGTTCTGGCGGTGGCGGTGATGCCGATGCTCGGCATCGGCGGCATGCAGCTGTACCGCGCCGAGATGCCCGGCCCGCTGAAGGACAACAAGCTGTCGCCGCGTATCGCCGACACCGCCAAGACCCTGTGGCTGATCTATTGCGGCCTGACCGTCGCCTGCGCGGTGGCCTACTGGGCGGCCGGCATGAGCCTGTTCGATGCCATCGGCCACAGCTTCGCGACCATCTCCATCGGCGGCCTGTCGACCCACGACGCCAGCATCGCCTTCTTCGACAGCGTGCTGATCGAGGCGATCTGCATCTTCTTCATGGCCGCCTCGGGGATGAACTTCGCCCTGCATTTCCTCGCCCTGCGCAGCCGCTCGCTGAAGGCCTACCTGCACGACCCGGAGTGCATGACCTACCTCAAGCTGCTCGCCGCGGTGTTCATCATCACCACCCTGGTGCTGCTGGTCTACGGCCACCACGAGGACCCGCTCGACTCGGTGCGCTTCGCCGCCTTCCACGTCGTCTCGGTGTTCACCACCACCGGCTTCGGCGTCGACGACTTCAGCGCCTGGCCGAGCTTTCTGCCGTTCCTGTTGCTCTACACCACCTTCATCGGCGCCTGCGCCGGCTCCACCGGCGGCGGCATGAAGGTGATGCGCGCCATGCTGGTGGTGCGCCAGGGCCAGCGCGAGATCCAGCGCCTGCTGCACCCCAGCGGCGTGTTCGGAGTGAAGATGGGCCGGCGCAAGGTGCCCGACCGGGTGCTCGAGTCGGTGTGGGGCTTCTGCGCCATGTACATGGTGACCTTCTTCGGCCTGCTGCTGCTGCTGCTCGGCACCGGCCTCGACCCGGTCACCGCCTTCGCCACGCTGTCCTCGTGCATGAACAACCTCGGCGCTTCGCTCGGCGCGGCCAGCTCCAACTACGCGGCCCTGCCGGACAGCGCCAAGCTGCTGCTCGGCCTGGCGATGATCCTCGGCCGCCTCGAGGTGTTCTCGCTGGTGGTGCTGCTGTCGCCGACCTTCTGGCGCTACTGAGAAGCCTGCCGACGCGCCGCGGCGCGTCGGGATCGGCTGCGCAGGCGCATGGGCACTAAACTGCGCCTCTCGGCCACTCCTGCCTTGCCTGAGCCTGGCTGGCGGGAGCGTCAACGGACCTTGCGGAGGTAATCATGACCACAGTCGCCGCCCTGGAAAAACTGCTGGCCGCCGGCCGCGACAACGCCCTGCTGCGCTTCGGCCTGGGCAATGCCTACCTGGATGCCGGCGATGCCGCACACGCGGCGCTGCACCTCGCGCGCTGCGTGGAATTCGATGCCAACTATTCGGCCGCCTGGAAACTGCTCGGCAAGGCGCGCCTCGCGCTGGGCGAGCCGGAGGCGGCGCGCGCCGCCTGGCAACAGGGCCTGGAGGCCGCCCGCCGCCATGGCGACAAGCAGGCGGAGAAGGAGATGACGGTGTTCCTCAGGAAGCTGGACAAGCCGGTGCGCTGAATCTCGCCCACCCGCCGGGCTTTTCCGCCGTTGCCCGGCGCGCAGGAAAAGCGCCGTCCCCGCCTTCCTCCCCGGGATGCCGACTGACGCTCCCGCGGCGGACGGGGCAGGCCGGCGGCCGCAATCCGGCAGGCCCGGCTGCGCGACGCCGAGCGACCGACGCGGATCGCCGGCCGGCGCGATACGTCCCTTCAGTACCAGCGCGGCTCGCCCTGCGGACGTTTCTTGAAGCGCTTCATGCTCCACATGTACTGGCTCGGCCAGCGCCGCACGTAGCCCTCGATCACCCGGCTCATCGCCGCCACGCCGACCGCCGGATCGCTGCTGTACATGTCCTCCGGCGCCGCCTCGATGATCACCTTGAAGCCGCTGCCGTCCTCCAGGCGGATGGCGTGCAGGAACACCCCCTCGGCCTTGTGGCCGGCGAGCATGCCGGGGACGAACTTGCTGGTCAGCGCCTGCACGGCGAAGAACGGCACGAACACGCCGCTGCCCTCGCTCGGCTCCGGATCGGCGGGGATGCCCACCGCGCCGCCGCGGCGCACTTCCTTGATCACGCTGAGGATGCCTTCCTTGGTCGACGGCGCCACCCGGTTGCCCATCTGCACGCGCTGCTGCTGCAGCAGCTCGTCGACCGCCTTCTGCTTGGGCGGCCGGTAGAAGATGATCGGCTTGCACTGGTCGCAGTAGTAGTGGTTGAGCACCTCCCAGTTGCCCAGGTGGCTGGTGATGCCGACCACGCCCTTGCCGCTGGCCAGCGCCGCCTGCAGCACCTCGAGGCCCTCGACCTCCCTGACCAGCTGCAGCGATTTGTGCGGCGGCCAGATCCACGCGCAGGCGCTCTCGGTGAAGGTCTTGCCGATGTCGCGCAGGGTGCGCCGGAGCAGCGCCTCGCGCTCGGCGGCGCTCAGCTCGGGAAAGCACTTGGCCTGGTTGATGCGCACCACCTCGCGCGCGCGGTTGGGCAGCTTCCATTGCAGCCAGCCGATCAGCGCGCCGAGGCGCTGCACGGCGGACCAGGGCAGGGCGGCGACCAGCCGCAGCGCACCCACCACCAGGGCGCCTTTGATCTTCTCCACGGGGTTCTCCGGCGATTGCACAGGGCGGCCATTGTACCCGTCGGGGCAGCAAAGCAGGCGACTTGACGCCCATTGCCCCATCGCGTTTGCCGCCGGCGGGCGGGCCGGCGACTGCGCAACTCGTTGCCCACCGGCGCCGGGCGCGGGCGCGGGAAATCCGTGCGGACCCTCGCCCCGCCTGGCTTCGCGCGGCTTGCGCAAGATCCTGCCCGGCGCTGCGCAGGATTTGGCGCAGAGTTTGGCGACCACCGTCACAACGCGCCCGCCGGCCATCCGTCCGACCTCGCCAAGTCATTGTTATGTAAGGAATAAATATGACTGGCATGGCAGTTGCGACAGGCATGGCTCCCGGACCGCTGCGGTCCATGATCCCGGCAAAGGAGAGCCCCATGCCAACCCCCGCGTACCTGTCCCTCGAAGGCACCAAGCAAGGCCTGATCACCGCAGGCACCTTCACCGAGGACTCGGTCGGCAACATCTACCAGGAAGGCCACGAGGACCAGATCCTGGTCGAAGCCTTCCAGCACCAGGTCATCATCCCGCGCGACCCGCAGTCCGGCCAACCCACCGGCCAGCGCGTGCACAAGCCGCTGATGATCACCAAGGTGTTCGACAAGTCCTCGCCGCTGATCTTCAACGCCCTGACCTCGGGCGAGCGCCTGAGCAAGTGCCGCCTGGAGTGGTACCGCACCTCCGCCACCGGCACCCAGGAGCACTACTTCACCATCGAACTGCACGACGCCATCATCGTCGACGTGCAGTCGCGCATGCCCAACTGCCAGGACCCGAACATGGCGCACTTCACCCACCTGGAGGACGTCTACTTCACCTACCGCAAGATCGTCTGGACCCACGAGGTCTCCGGCACCTCCGGCTCCGACGACTGGCGCGCGCCGATCGCCGCCTGATCCGCCCGTCCCGCACCGCCCGCGCATCGGCCAGCCTGTCTGGCCGATGCCGTTTCCCGGGCAGCCTCCCGCCCGAAATGCCGAATGCGTCCCGCGTTCACCGGGATGGATGACGTAAAAGCGGCGACTGTCCATGGATGGAAGACCCGACGAGGAACAACGGATGTTCGCCTCGGCCAACGCCGCCCATTTCTCCCTGCACATCGACGGTATCGACACCGAGCTGCAGGTGCTCGCCTTCGACGGCCACGAAGCCCTCGACACTCCCTACCGCTTCGAGCTCGAACTGGTCGGCGAACGACCCGACCTCGACCTCGAAAGCCTGCTCAACCGCCCGGCCTGGCTGACCTTCGCCGCGGACGGCGGCGGCGTGCACGGTCTGGTCTACCGCATCGCCCAGGGCGACTCCGGCCAGCGCCTGACCCGCTACCGGCTGAGCCTGGTGCCGCGTCTGGCCTACCTCGCCCACCGGGTCAACCAGCGCATCTTCCAGCACCTCACCGTGCCGCAGATCCTTGCCCGGGTGCTGGAGGAGCACGGCATCCTCGAAGGCGACGGTCACCGCTTCCAGCTCGGCGCCGACTACCCCGCGCGCGACTACTGCGTGCAGTACGACGAGTCCGACCTGCACTTCGTGCAGCGCCTGTGCGAGGAGGAAGGTATCCACTACCACTTCCGCCACGGCCCGGACGGCCATGTGCTGGTGTTCGGCGACGACCAGACCGCGTTCCCCAAATTGGGCCGTCCCACCGCCTATCTGCCGGACAGCGGGCTGGTGGCCGACCAGCCGGTGATCAAGCACTTCGCCGTGCGCCTGGAGACCCGCACCAGCCGGGTGAGCCGCCGCGACTACGACTTCGAGCAGCCGCGCCTGCAGCTGGAAAGCGCCGCCACCAGCGCGTTCGAACCGGATCTGGAGGACTACGACTACCCCGGCCGCTTCACCGAGCGCACGCGCGGCAAGCAGCTGGCCCGTCGTGCCCTGGAGCGTCATCGCAGCGACTACCGGCTGGCCGAGGGCGACGGCGACCAGCCGAGCCTGCGCAGCGGCCACTTCCTGGAGCTCACCGAGCATCCGCGCCGCGAGTGGAACGACCTCTGGCTGATCCGCGCCGTGCACCATGAGGGCCGCCAGCCGCAGGTGCTCGAAGAGGCAGTGACCAGCGATACCGCCGCTGGCGACGGCTTCCAGCAGGGCTACCGCAACCGCTTCGTCGCCACGCCCTGGGACACCCTGCACCGCCCCCCGCTGAAGCATCCCAAGCC
>NZ_JAJHPU010000032.1 GCF_020831405.1 Pseudomonas oryzagri
GACCATCCTCCAAGGCTAAATACTACTGACTGACCGATAGTGAACCAGTACCGTGAGGGAAAGGCGAAAAGAACCCCGGAGAGGGGAGTGAAATAGAACCTGAAACCGTATGCGTACAAGCAGTGGGAGCCTACTTTGTTAGGTGACTGCGTACCTTTTGTATAATGGGTCAGCGACTTATATTCAGTGGCGAGCTTAACCGTATAGGGGAGGCGTAGCGAAAGCGAGTCTTAATAGGGCGTTTAGTCGCTGGGTATAGACCCGAAACCGGGCGATCTATCCATGAGCAGGTTGAAGGTTAGGTAACACTGACTGGAGGACCGAACCCACTCCCGTTGAAAAGGTAGGGGATGACTTGTGGATAGGAGTGAAAGGCTAATCAAGCTCGGAGATAGCTGGTTCTCCTCGAAAGCTATTTAGGTAGCGCCTCACGTATCACTCCAGGGGGTAGAGCACTGTTTCGGCTAGGGGGTCATCCCGACTTACCAAACCGATGCAAACTCCGAATACCTGGAAGTGTCAGCGTGGGAGACACACGGCGGGTGCTAACGTCCGTCGTGAAAAGGGAAACAACCCAGACCGCCAGCTAAGGTCCCAAAGTTGTGGTTAAGTGGTAAACGATGTGGGAAGGCTTAGACAGCTAGGAGGTTGGCTTAGAAGCAGCCACCCTTTAAAGAAAGCGTAATAGCTCACTAGTCGAGTCGGCCTGCGCGGAAGATGTAACGGGGCTCAAACCACACACCGAAGCTGCGGGTGCATCGCAAGATGCGCGGTAGAGGAGCGTTCTGTAAGCCTGTGAAGGTGAGTTGAGAAGCTCGCTGGAGGTATCAGAAGTGCGAATGCTGACATGAGTAACGACAATGCGAGTGAAAAACTCGCACGCCGAAAGACCAAGGGTTCCTGCGCAACGTTAATCGACGCAGGGTTAGTCGGTCCCTAAGGCGAGGCTGAAGAGCGTAGTCGATGGGAAACAGGTTAATATTCCTGTACTTCTAGTTACTGCGATGGAGGGACGGAGAAGGCTAGGCCAGCTTGGCGTTGGTTGTCCAAGTTTA
>NZ_JAJHPU010000033.1:0-6129 GCF_020831405.1 Pseudomonas oryzagri
CACCAACGGCTCCCTGCTGACCGGCAGCTCCAGCGTCGACGGCCCGCTGTCGATCGCCAGCTTCAGTATTGCCGGCGAAACCGGTCCGTTCGTGCTGGGCAGCGCCTATACGGTGACCGGCAAGGGCGAGATCACCGTCAATGCCGATGGCAGCTACAGCTTCACCCCGGCGGCCGACTACATGGGCGGCTTCCCGGTGATCAGCTACACCGTCACCGATGGCTCCGGCACGGACGACACCAGCACCCTGAGCATCTTTATCACCCCGGTAAACGACGCCCCGGTCGCGGTGGACGATGCGGTCACCGTCACCGAGGACACCCCATTCAGCTCCAGCATCGAGCTGGACGCCAACGACTCCGACCTGGATGGCGACAGCCTGTCCGTGGTGGCCGGCACCTTTGCCACCGCCCAGGGCGGCACCCTGGTGCTGGCCAGCGATGGCAGCTACACCTACACCCCGGCCGCCAACTTCCACGGCACCGACTCGGTCGACTACACCGTCACCGACGGCAGCCTGAGCGACGTCGGCACCCTGACCCTCATCGTCAACCCGGCCAACGACCAGCCTTCGCTGGCCGATACCAGCCTGAACCTGAGCGTCGCCGAAGACGCCGGCCTGCCCGTCGGGACCGTGGGCGCGCTGATCGGCGACTATACCGGCGGTATCAGCGATGTCGATGGCACCGCAGCAACAGGCATTGCCATCACTGCCGTCGATGAAAGTCAGGGCACCTGGTACTACTCGCTGGACAACGGCACCACCTGGAGCGCCGTGGGTGCGGTCAGCGACAGCAGCGCCCTGCTGCTGGCCAACGATGGCAATACCCGCCTGTACTTCAGCCCGGCGGCCAACTTCAACGGCAGCCTGGCCGATGCGCTGACCTTCAAGGCTTGGGATCGGAGCAGCGGCACGGCAGGCGACAAGGTCAGCACCCTGCCCTCCTCGACGACCACGAATTACAGTGGCGCCGGACTTGCCATCGTCGACAACACCACCAACAGCTCCAGCGTGAGCGTGTCCGGCCTTACCGGCACGGTCACCAGCGTCAAGGTCGTCCTGAGTGGCCTCAGCCATACCTGGCCAGGCGATATCGACATGATGCTGGTCGGCCCGTCCGGCCAGCAGGTGATGCTGATGTCGGACACTGGCCGGGGCAGTGACATCAACTCCATTACGCTGACCTTCGTAGATAGCGCTAGCGGCAACCTTCCGGGCACCACGCTGATTGCCAGCGGCAGCTACAAGCCGACCAATCTGGCCGAGGACATTGGCACCGGCACCGACCCCTTCACCGGCAGCACCCTGCTGTCCAGCTTCAATGGCACGGATCCGAACGGCACCTGGACGCTGTATGTGGCCGATGATCAGACTATGGATACCGGCAGCCTGTCCTCCTGGACGCTGACGCTGACCGCCGGCACCACCCCGACGGCCTTCAGTGCCGGCACCGACACCATCAGCGTCACCGTCAGCCCGGTGAACGACGCCCCGCTGGCCTCCGGCACCGCCAGCCTGCCGGCCGTGGCCGAGGACACCCTCAATCCGTCCGGCGACAGCGTCGCCAACCTGTTCGCCGCCAACTTCGACGACAGCACCGACCAGGTGACCGGCGGCAGCTCGGCCAATACCCTGGCCGGCATCGCCATCACCGGCTACACCGAGGACAGCGCCAAGGGCCAGTGGCAGTACAGCACCGACAGCGGCAACAGCTGGACCAGCCTGTCCAGCATCGCGGGCGACACCAGTGCCCTGACCCTGGACGCCAGCGCCCTGCTGCGCTTCCTGCCGGCCGCCGACTACATCGGCGCCGCCCCCGACCTGACCGTGCGCCTGATCGACAGCAGCACCAGCGTCAGCAGCGGTGCCAGCGTCGATGTCAGCGGCAACGGCGGCACCACCGCCATCTCGGCGGCCACCGTGACTCTGTCCACCAGCGTTACTGCGGTCAACGACAACCCGGATGCCGTCAACGACAGTTTCACCGTCAACGAGGACAGCGGCGCCACCGTGCTCGACGTGCTGGGCAATGACTCCAGCGCTCCGGATGTCGGCGAAACCCTGACCGTCACCGCCGTAACCCAGCCCGCCACCGGCGGCAGCGTCAGCCTGGTCGGCGGCGTGGTGTCCTTCACCCCGGACGCCAACTGGAACGGCACCACCTCGTTCACCTATACCGTCAGCGACGGCAATGGCGGCAGCGATACCGCCACCGTCAGCGTGACTGTCAACCCAGTCAACGACCAGCCTTCGCTGGCCGATACCAGCCTGAACCTGAGCGTCGCCGAAGACGCCGGCCTGCCCGTCGGGACCGTGGGCGCACTGATCGGCGACTACACCGGCGGTATCAGCGATGTCGATGGCACCGCAGCAACAGGCATTGCCATCACTGCCGTCGATGAAAGTCAGGGCACCTGGTACTACTCGCTGGACAACGGCACCACCTGGAGCGCCGTGGGTGCGGTCAGTGACAGCAGCGCCCTGCTACTGGCCAACGATGGCAATACCCGCCTGTACTTCAGCCCTGCGGCCAACTTCAACGGTAACCTGGCCGATGTGTTGACCTTCAAGGCCTGGGATCAGAGCACCGGCACCGCCGGAAGCAAGGTCGATACTCTTACGAGCATCTCCAGCAGTTACGCCGGCGGCGGCGTGACCATCAATAACCTCAGCACCATCAGCTCCAGCCTCAGCGTGTCTGCTGCGGGCCTCATCACCGATGTAAATGTCACGCTCAATGGCCTGACCCACACCTGGCCGGCTGACCTGGACATCTGGCTGGTCGGCCCCCAAGGCCAGGTCGTGGCGCTGCTGTCCGATACGGGTAATGGCGACGATGTCACCGCCATCAGCCTGACGTTCGACGACGCTGCTGCCAGCCAGCCCACCGCTCCCCTGCTCACCGGCACCTGGCGCCCGGTTAACTACGGTTCGGCCGACATCCCAGGGGATACTCTGCTGTCCGTGCTCAACGGTACCGATCCGAACGGTACGTGGACGCTATATATCACTGACGATGCCGGCGGCGATGTCGGCAGCCTGAATGGCTGGACACTGGATCTGGTCACCGCCATTTCGACTCAAGCGTTCAGCCAGAGCAGCGATACCATCAGCGTCACCGTCAGCCCGGCGAACGACGCCCCGCTGGCCTCCGGTACCACCAGCCTGCCGGCCGTGGCCGAGGACACCCCCAATCCGTCCGGCGACAGCGTCGACAACCTGTTCTCCGGCAACTTCGACGACAGCACCGACCAGGTAACCGGCGGCAGCAGCGCCAACACCCTGGCCGGCATCGCCATCACCGACTACACCGAGGACACCAGCAAGGGCCAGTGGCAGTACAGCACCGACGGCGGCAACAACTGGACCAGCCTGAGCTCCATCTCCGACGACAGCACCGCCCTGACCCTGCAGGCCAGCGCCCTGCTGCGCTTCCTGCCGGCCGCTGACTACAACGGTTCTGCCCCCGACCTGACGGTACGCCTGATCGACAGCAGCACCAGCGTCAGCAACGGGGCCACCGTCGATGTCAGCAGCAACGGCGGCACCACCGCCATCTCGGCGGCCACCGTGACCCTGTCCACCAGCATCACCGCGGCCAACGACAACCCGGATGCCGTCAACGACAGTTTCACCGTCAACGAGGACAGCGGCGCCACCGTGCTCGACGTGCTGGGCAATGACTCCAGCGCTCCGGATGCCGGCGAAACCCTGACCGTCACCGCCGTGACCCAGCCGGCCACCGGCGGCAGCGTCAGCCTGGTCGGCGGCGTGGTGTCCTTCACCCCGGACACCAACTGGCACGGCACCACCTCGTTCACCTATACCGTCAGCGACGGCAATGGCGGCAGCGATACCGCCACCGTCAGCGTGACTGTCAGCCCGGTCAACGACGACTTCGGCGATGCCAACGAGACCCTGACCGTTGCCGAGGACAGCACCGCCACCAGCGGCACCCTGCTCGCCGGCAGCTCCAGCGTCGATGGGGCACTCAGCATCGCCAGCTTCAGCATTGCCGGCGAAACCGGTCCATTCGTGCTGGGCAGCGCCTATACCGTCACCGGCAAGGGCGAGATCACCGTCAATGCCGACGGCAGCTACAGCTTCACCCCGGCCGCCGACTTCAATGGCAGCTTCCCGGTCGTGACCTATACGGTGACCGATGGCTCGGGCACGGACGACAGCTCGACCCTGACCATCACCGTCACCCCGGCCAACGACGACTTCGCCGATGCCGACGAAACCCTGACCGTCGCCGAGGACAGCACCGCCACCACCGGCACCCTGCTGACCGGCAGTTCGAGCGTCGACGGCTCGCTGTCGATCGCCAGCTTCAGCCTCGCTGGCGAAACCGGTCCGTTCGTGCTGGGCACCGCCTACACCGTGACCGGCCAGGGCGAGATCACCGTCAATGCCGACGGCAGCTACAGCTTCACGCCGACCGCCGACTACAACGGCGGCTTCCCGGTCATTTCCTATGTGGTGACCGACGGCTCGGGCACCGATAACAGCTCGACCCTGACCATCACCGTCACCCCGGCCAACGACGACTTCGCCGACGCCAGTGAAACCCTGACCGTCGCCGAGGACAGCGGCGTCACCAACGGCTCCCTGCTGACCGGCAGCTCCAGCGTCGATGGCCCGCTGTCGATCGCCAGCTTCAGCCTTGCCGGCGAAACCGGTCCGTTCGTGCTGGGCAGCGCCTATACCGTCGCCGGCCAGGGCGAGCTCACCGTCAACGCCGACGGCAGCTATAGCTTCACTCCGGCGGCCAACTGGAACGGCAGCTTCCCGCTGGTCAGCTACACCGTTACCGACGGTTCCGGCAGCGACGACACCAGCACTCTCAGCATTACCGTCACCGCGGCGGTGGATCTCACCGCCGTGGCCGACAGCATCAGCACCGCCGAGGACACCCCGGTCAACGGCACCGTTGCCAGCAACGACAGCACCAGCTCGGGCGGCGCCCTGAGCTTCGCCAAGGCCAGCGACCCGGCCCACGGCAGCGTGGTGGTCAATGCCGACGGCACCTACACCTACACCCCGGACGCCAACTGGAGTGGTGCCGACAGCTTCGACTACACCGTGACCGATGTGGCCTCGGGCGAGACCCTGACCCGCACCGTCACGATCACCGTGACTGCCGCGACCGACCTGGTGGCCGTCAATGACACCGCCACCACCGCCGAGGACACCCCGGTCAACGGCACCGTCGCCAGCAACGACAGCACCACCTCGGGCGGCGCCCTGAGCTTTGCCAAGGCCAGCGATCCGGCCCACGGCAGCGTGGTGGTCAATAGCGATGGCACCTACACCTACACCCCGGACGCCAACTGGGGCGGCAGCGACAGCTTCGACTACACCGTGACCGATGCGGATTCGGGCGAGTCCCTGACCCGCACGGTCACCGTAACCGTCACCCCGGCCGTGGATCTCACCGCCTTGGCCGACAGCATCAGCACCGCCGAGGACACCCCGGTCAACGGGGATGTCTCGGGTAACGACAGCACCAGCTCCGGCGGCGCCCTGAGCTTTGCCAAGGCCGGCGATCCGGCCCACGGCAGCGTGGTGGTCAATGGCGACGGCACCTACACCTACACCCCGGACGCCAACTGGAGTGGTGCCGACAGCTTCGACTACACCGTGACCGATGCGGCCTCCGGCGAGTCCCTGACCCGCACGGTGACCGTGACCGTCACCCCGGCCGCCGACCTGGTGGCCGTCAATGACACCGCCACCACCACCGAAGACACCCCGGTCAACGGGGATGTCTCGGGTAACGACAGCACCAGCTCGGGCGGCGCCCTGGGCTTCGCCAAGGCCAGCGACCCGGCCCATGGCAGCGTGGTGGTCAATAGCGATGGCACCTACACCTATACCCCGGACGCCAACTGGAGCGGCAGCGACAGCTTCGACTACACGGTGACCGACGCGGATTCGGGCGAGTCCCTGACCCGCACCGTCACGATCACCGTGACCGCTGCGGTGGATCTCACCGCCCTGGCCGACAGCATCAGCACCGCCGAGGACACTCCGGTATCCGGCGATGTGTCGGCTAACGACAGCACCACCTCGGGCGGTGCCCTGAGCTTTGCCAAGGCCGGCGATCCGGCCCACGGCAGCGTGGT
>NZ_JAJHPU010000033.1:6209-6919 GCF_020831405.1 Pseudomonas oryzagri
TACACCGTCACCGACGCGGATTCGGGCGAGTCCCTGACCCGCACCGTCACGATCACCGTGACCGCTGCGGTGGATCTCACCGCCCTGGCCGACAGCATCAGCACCGCCGAGGACACCCCGGTCAACGGCACCGTCGCGTCCAACGACAGCACCAGCTCCGGTGGCGCCCTGAGCTTCGCCAAGGCCAGCGCCCCGGCCCACGGCAGCGTGGTGGTCAATAGCGACGGCACCTACACCTACACCCCGGACGCCAACTGGAGCGGTGCCGACAGCTTCGACTACACCGTCACCGATGCGGCCTCCGGCGAGTCCCTGACCCGCAGCGTCACGATCACCGTGACTGCCGCGACCGACCTGGTGGCCGTCAATGACACCGCCACCACCGCCGAGGACACCCCGGTCAACGGCACCGTCGCCAGCAACGACAGCACCAGCTCCGGCGGCGCCCTGAGCTTCGCCAAGGCCGGCGACCCGGCCCACGGCAGCGTGGTGGTCAATAGCGACGGCACCTACACCTACACCCCGGACGCCAACTGGAGCGGTGCCGACAGCTTCGACTACACCGTCACCGATGCGGATTCGGGCGAGTCCCTGACCCGCACGGTCACCGTGACCGTCATCGCGGCGACCGACCTGGTGGCCGTGGCCGACAGCATCAGCACCGCCGAGGACACTCCGGTATCCGGCACCGTCGCGTCCAACGACAGCAC
>NZ_JAJHPU010000034.1 GCF_020831405.1 Pseudomonas oryzagri
GGTCTGGGCAACGAGTACGGCTACGCCTACGACTCCAGCTACAGCAGCTACGACTGGTTCGGCTATGGCTACTACGAGGCCGACCTGAGCAATCCGGGCGACCAGCTGTACTACTTCACCTACGTGTACGGCAACGGCGACAGCTACTCGGGCTACGGCTTCGAGGATGCTGGCACCTACTACGCCGGCCAGTACTGGTACACCTACAACGAGACCGGTAACTACGGTTACTACTACATCACTGCGGTCTATGACGGTTATGCCAGCTACGGCTACGACGAGTATGTAGGTGTCTACGAGTACTACGACGCCGAGGCTGGGCAGTATCTGAGCAGCGTGTACGGCGAGTCGTATTACGGTCTGGGTAACGAGTATGGCTACGGCTACAACTCGAGCTATTCGGACTGGGATGACTTCGGCTACGGCTACTACGAGGCTGACGTCTCCGTAGTTTAAGTAGTCGCATAGTTGTTCAGGGGTGGCCACTCGCGGGGAACCGTGAGTGGCCATTTCCGAGTGTGTGATCGGAATGGCGGGGCTTTAATGTTTCGTATTCTGGCGGGTTTAAACGATTTAATAAAATGAAGTTAGAGGTGAGCTTGATGGAACATCTTTTTGCCGATGCAGTGAGTGAAGTTTCGATCGCCGGTGGCGTGGTTCGTATCGTGTTCGGCGTCCAGCGCAAGGCTTCCAAGGATGCCAAGCCGGAGCTGCAGCAGACTTTTTCGCTGAATATCCCGCTGGAGGGCTTCGCCAACAGCATGCCCTCCCTGCAAGGTCTCATCGACAAGCTGGTCAAGGATGGCGTTCTGAAGACTCGGGATGCCAAGCAGCTGGGTTCGCCGAACTTCAACTGATGAATCAGGGTTTTGGCGGGGGGCTTTGCCCCCCGTTTTTATGCAGGAAGTGGCAAGTTGGCTGAAAAAAAATCTTTGCAGGATTGCCTGGTCTTCATTCATCCGGCGAAACGTTTCGATGAGCAGTTGATTGACGAGTTGTCTGCGGCAGTCAAGGCAAGGATTGGCGATTTTCCACTCTCGACCGATGGTCTGGCCGTGGCCATTTCGGACGTCGATCTCGACGGTCTTGCCAGTGCAGTCGCCGACGAGCGCAAGGTGGTGGCGCAGCTGGCCAACGGCAACTGGGTTGTGCCGGTGGCCTTCAAGTACGAGCTTGGCGAAATCTCGACTGTCGAGCTCCATGATCCCCTGGCCAGCGAGCAAATGATCAGCGTGCCGCACGAAGCCTTCATGCGGCAGTGGTCGGGAACGCTGTTGCAGTTGCAGGAACCCCAGGAGGTGGCGCCTCAGCCTGCCCAGGTGGTTCGCGGGGCACCCGGCGTGGCGGACATCGCCAGGATATTCCGGGACTACCAGCGTTTCCTCAGCCCCATTCTGTTCGCCGGGTTCCTGGTCAGCCTGTTGTCGCTGGCGAGCCCATTCTTTCTCATGCTGGTGCTCGACAAGGTCGTTTCCTACCAGGCATGGTCGACGCTGACCACGCTGGTCATCGGCGCGGCCTTCCTGCTCGGCTTCGAAAGCACCTTCGAATACATCCGCGCCCAGTTCCTGGGACGAATGACCAAATCCGTCGGCACCGATGCCTCTGCGCTCATGTTCCGGCACACCGCATCGCTGCCGGCCGAGATTTACGAGAGCCGGCCGCTCGGCGCGTGGATCGGCGACAACCGGCAATCCGAGCGAATGGTCAGGATGCTCCGGCAGATCGCCATGTCGTCTACCGACTACCTGTTCGCCCTGCTGTTCTTCGCCGTGCTCCTGTGGATCAACTGGATTCTCACCTGCGTGGCCGTGGCCACCTGCGTCCTGCAGATCGCTTTCGCCTTCTACTGGCGGGGGCAGGAAGAGCGCAAGGCCAGCGAGAGCCGGGCCGGGCTGGAGCGGCGGGAGACCTTCCTGGTCGAGACGCTGACCCACCTGCGCACCATCAAGATCCTCGGGCTGCTCGGTCGGCGGGAGGACGAATATGCGCAGAAGGTCGCCGAGGCCGAGCAGTCCCGACAGGAGCGGGACGATGCCGAAGCCTTCGTGCGCTCCGTGACCACCTTCATCGAGCGGTTGGGCAACATCGTGATGCTCGCGGTGGGTGCCGCCATGGTCATGCAGTCGAGCCTGAGCGTGGGGGCCCTGGTGGCGTGCAACATTCTGATGCGGCGCCTCACCGGACCGCTGGCCCGTCTGCCGGTACTGCTGCACGACCTCAAGGAGCTGCAGAACATCCACGGGCGCTGGCAGGAGATCCTGCGCGGTGCTCCGCCGCTGTCCGCGGCAAGGCGAGAGCGCAAGAAACTTCTCGGCGCCGTGGAGTTCAAGAAGATCTATTTCCGCCATGGCCGGGACTCGCGGTTCCAGCTGATGGTCGATGCCACCTTCCCGCGCGGTGAAACCCTGGCCGTGGTCGGCAGGTCCGGGGCGGGCAAGACCACGGTTCTCAACCTGATGCTGGGCCTGAACCAGCCCCAGGTTGGGCTGGTCTGCCTGGATGGCAGCGATCTGCGCGAGCTGGACATCGAGCACGTGCGCAAGCAGATCGGTGTGGTATCCCACGACGTCGGGCTGTTCCGGGGCACGGTGAGCGACAACATCGCCGCCTGGGACCGGAGCATTTCGCTGGAGCGCATCCAGGCCGCCGCGCGCATGGCCTTGGCTCACGATTTCATCCAGGCCCTGCCGAAGGGCTACGAAACCCTGATCGGCGACGATGGCGCCAACCTGTCCTCGGGGCAGAAGAGCCGCCTGGCGCTGGCACGCGCCCTGGTCCGTGACCCGGCGCTATTGCTGCTGGACGAGGTGACCGGCGACCTCGATCCGCTGACCGAGCAGGGGCTGATCGCCAACATCATCGAGTGCCGGCGCGGACGGACGACGATCTTCTTCACGCACCATGAGTTCGTCGCCAGCCGGATGGACGCGGTGTTCTTCCTCGATGACGGCCGCCTGGTCGCGGCGGGGCAGCATGAGCGGCTGCTGAGAGAGAATGCCGCCTACCGGAATCTGTGGGGGCGTGGTTGAGATGAGCGATCGCTTTGAGAGCTTGGGGGTGGGTGCGCGCTTGAAGAACCCCGGGACACGCATGCTCTATGCGTTCGGTGGCCTGCTGCTGGTCGTCCTCGTCTTCGTCGCCATGGTCCAGGTGGATCGCGTCGTGTCCGGGCGGGGCAAGACCGTTCTGCAGGAGCCCAACATCGTCCTGCGGCCCTCGGTCAAGTCGCAGGTCAAGGAGATCCATGTCCGTGTCGGCGACCGGGTGAGCAAGGGCAGTCCGGTACTGACCCTGGACCCGACGGTTTCCGAGTCCGAACTGAACAAGTACCGGCAAAAGGTGGAAACCTATGCGGCGGAGGTCCGCCGCCTCGACATGGTGCTCGAGGGCCGGCACACCGCAGCCGATCTGCAGCGGGCCGGCTCCACCGAGGACGACATGCTCGTCTCGGAGATGCGCGAGTTCGAATACAAGATGCAGAAGTATCGCGAGCAGGAGGGCGCCTTGCAGGAGAAGCTCGATGAGCTTGCCCAGCGCCTGCCGATGCTGCAGGAGCAGCTCAAGTTGTCCAGCGACATCGAGAAGATGTGGGACGACCTGGTCAACAAGGAGAACTACGGCTCGCGACTGAACTGGTACAAGGCCAGTCAGGATCGCATCAAGGCCCAGTCGCAGTACTCCGAGGTGCGCGGGGAAATGCTCAAGTCCCGCGGCGAGCTGAAGAAGCTCGTGGCCGAGCGCAAGGGCTTCGCCGAAGAGTGGCGCTTCGACAAGATGGACAGCCGCCTGCAGGCCGAACGCAATCTGCAGGAAGCCCGCCAGGAAGTTGCCAAGGCGGCCTACGAGAATGCCTCGGTGGAGTTGGTGGCTCCCGAGGACGCGATTGTGGTCGAGTTGTCCGATACCGCGGTCGGCACCACGGTGTCGCCGACGGACGTACTGATGAAGCTGGTGCCGGCTCGCCTGCCCCGTTTCGTCGACGTGCGCCTGAGTGCCACCGACGTGTCGATGGTGGGGGCGGGCATGCCGGTCGACATCAAGCTCGACAGTGCGCCGTTCCAGAAGCACGGCTTCCTGCGCGGCACCCTGCAGTCGGTGACCTACGACTCGTTCGACAAGGACTCCCAGTCAAGCAGTAGCCGGGGCAAGGATATTCCCAGCAACGTCTCCCGGGTCGCCGCGGAAACCGAGCAGTTCTACCTGGCACGGGTGGAGATCACCCAGAACGAACTCAAGCACCTGCCGGAGGCCTTCCGCCTGATGCCGGGCATGAGCGTCGAGGCCGATATCAAGATCGGTCAGCGGCGTCTGGTCGAGTACCTGTTGTTCCCGGTCATGCGCGTCGTCAACGAGGGGCTGCGTGAACCATGATGAGCCGCCTGTCCATGCGCTGGCGCTGGCCAGTGGTTGCCGTCGTCTGCCTGGCGCCACTGCTGGCGCAAGGGGACGATGCGCCGCACCGGGATTTTCTCGAACTGGCCGCGGGGTGGTGTTCCGGCGCGGTGCGAGCCGACAGGCCGGTCGCCCGCGGGCGCCTGCCGCTGGGCGGCGATCGTTTCGCCGGATTCGCCGACTTCGCCCAGGATAACGGCGATATCCTCCGCGCCTACGACCCCGACCCGCGCTCCGGAGCACGCATCTACGAGCTGTTCAATCGCAGCGAAAGGGGCCTGCGCGCCGCGCTTTCAGGGCGGCTCGATGCCGATTGCCGTGCGGTGGAGGGGCGCGAGATCCACTACCTGGCGTCCGGTCGTGCCGAGGCGATCGAGCACCTCGGCGCGAACCTGGTACGGACCGGCCGGCGCGAGTTGCTTAACCCGCCGGTTCCCGCCGGCAGCGATCCCGGCGGCATTCGCGTGGCGCTGGTCGATTCCGGCGTCAACTACCTCATCCCCGAGGTGGCGCGCGCCCTGGCCCGCGACGAGCAGGGCCGCAGCCTCGGCTACGACTTCCGCGAGATGGATGACCGTCCCTTCGACGTGGATCCCCTCAAGCGCGGACCCTTCGCGCCGGTACGGCACGGCACCTCGGTCGCCAGCGTGCTGCTGGCCCACGCCCAGGGGCGCCTCAGCCTGGTGCCCTACAGCTTCCCGGGCAACGATTTCCGCCGCTTCCGGATGCTGGTCGACGATCTGCGCCGCAAACAGGTGCGCATCGTCAACATGTCCATCGGCAACACCGATCCGCGTGGCCAGCGCAACTGGCAGGAGATCGTCCAGGCCATGGCGTCGGTGCCGGAGGTCCTCTTCGTGCTGGCCGCCGGCAACGAAGGGCGCGACCTGGGGGACGCGGCTGCCGCCACCTCCCGGCCGGCCAATGTCCTGGTGGTCGGCGCGGTGGATGCTTCCGGTGCGGTGTCGCGGCTCAGCAATCATGGCGCGGGGGTCGATGTCGCCGCGCTGGCCGATCCGGTGGCCGGACGCGGCTTCGACTGGCGGCCCCGCGATCTGCGCGGGACCAGCTTTGCCGCCCCGCAGATCGTGGCGCTGGCCGCGGGCATCCTGCAGAAGGAGCCGGGGCTCGATGCCATGGAACTGAAGCGGCGCATTTGCTCGGCAGCAACACCCGTACGCGGCGAGCGCGAGATCGCGTGCGGTTATATCGAGGCGAGGTTGTGAATAAACGACTTTTGAAACTGCTCGTTGCGGGGCTGTTGGGGCTGCCTGGCTGGGCCGGCGCCATGGACGTGGTGGAGGTCTATCAAAAGGCACTGCTGAACGACCCGCAGTATCGCGAGGCCGTGAATACCTATCTTGCCGACCGCGAGGCCAAGCCGCAGGGGGTTGCCGGCCTGTTGCCCAAGGTCGAGCTGCGGGCGGCGCTGGATCGGGTTTCCCAGGAAAAGGAAATCGACTCCCAGAGCACCAGCAGTGAAGTCGACTTCACGCGCAAGGACTACGACGTTCGCCTGACCCAACCCTTGTTCGACGCTGAGAAGCTGGCGCTCTACGACCGCGGGAAACGCAAGGCCCTGCAGGCGGAGTTGACCCTTGAAACCGCTCGGCAGGACCTGCGTCTGCGGGTGGTCAAGGCCTTCTTCGATGCGTTGTACGCCGAAGATACGCTCAACACCTATCGTGCCCAGCAAAAGGCCACCTACGACTTCATGGATCAGGCCCGAAAAAGCTTCAAGATCGGTACGGTGACGGCGAGCGATGTCTACGACGCCCAGGCCCGCTACGAGCTGGTTTCGGCCAAGGTCCTGCAGGCCGAGGTCGATCTCGAGGTGCAGCGCAAGGCGCTGTGGGTCTTGGCGGGGGAGCCGGTCGATACGTTGTCGCCGCTGCGCAAGTCCATCAAGCTGCAGCCGCCGGTGCCTGGTGAGCTGCAAGGCTGGCTGGATCAGGCGGCCCGCTCCAATCTGGATGTGCAGGTACAAAGTTACGAAGTCGATATCGCCTCGGCCGAGGTCGACTACAACAAGGCCGGGCACTATCCCAAGCTCGAATTTACCGCCAGCCTGGACCTCAACGACCAGTCCGCGACCATGTCCAGCTTTTCGGAGGAAGGTCCGGGGCAGAACACCAACGAGTCCTATGTGGGACTGCAGGCGACCGTGCCGCTGTTCGAGGGCGGTTACGTGATGTCCAGGGTGCGCGAGGCCAAGTACGCGATGCTGGCGTCCAGCGACAAGCTCGATGCGGTCAGGAAGGACTCGGTGGAGTCGGCGCGCGAAAGCTTCATCAATACCACGGTGGGTGCCAGGAAGATGGATGTCTTCCGTGCCGCGGTGTCGTCGAGCAGGGATTCGCTGCGCGCCAGCAAGCTTGGCTATGGCGTGGGTGTCAGAAGCGCCGTCGATGTCCTCAACGCCCAGGAGCAGTTGTCCCAGGCCTTGCGCGAGCAGGCGAAGAACTTTTACGACACCTTGAGTTATTCCCTGAAGTTGAAGGCCGCGGTCGGTGCGCTGCGCGACGAGGATCTGATGCAGCTGCGGGGCTACACGAAGCACGCCCACTGACGGCTGCCCCTGGCCCGCATCGACGATCGCCCCGAAAAGCGATGCGGTGTGCCAGAATTGCTCGGTCATCGACTCTCAAGCCTCTTTGCCCATGAGCCCCCAACCCAGCCTGATCCGCGAAACCTTCCCCGTCGGGCCGTTGCAGTGCAACTGCACCATCATCGGCGATCCCGTGACCAAGAAGGCGATCGTCGTCGACCCGGGCGGCGATCCCGAATTGATCATGGCGCGCCTGGACCAGCACGGCCTCAAGGTGGTCAGCATCGTCCATACCCACGCCCATCTCGACCATTTTCTCGCCGCGGGGCAGATGAAGGAGCGCACCGGCGCCACCCTGCACCTGCACCAGGCGGACCAGTTCCTGTGGGACAGCCTCGAGCTGCAATGCCGCATGTTCGGCGTGCCCTACACCCCGGTGCCGGCGCCGGACCAGTGGCTGCAGGATGACGAAGAGCTGGCCTGTGGCTGCGGCGTGGCGCTGCACACCCCGGGGCACACACCGGGCTCGATGAGCTTCTGGTTCGAGGATGCCAAGCTCCTGATCGCCGGCGACACCCTGTTCCGCCGCGGCATCGGCCGCACCGACCTGTGGGGCGGCGACTACGCCACCATCGAGCGCTCGATCAAGCAACGCCTGTACAGCCTCGACGAGGATGCGACCGTGATCACAGGTCATGGCCCGCAGACGACGCTGGGGGAAGAAATGCGCGAAAATCCGTTCATCCGTGCCTGACGAGCGAGCGCGGCGGGAATTTCTCGCCGCCGCCAGCCTCTAATGGCCAGTTGCCCCATATTGCAGGGGCCTGAATCGTCCAAGGAGAGTTCAATGAAACTGTCGAGTCGTCTGATCCTGTCCGCCGTCGCCATCGCCATGTTGAGCGGCTGCGCCTCGCAGAGTCCCTACGATCAGAGCGCCCAGACCGGCCAGACCGAATCCACCGGCATGAACAAGACCGCCAAGTACGGCGGCCTGGGTGCCCTGGCCGGCGCTGCCGCCGGTGCGCTGATCAACCACGACAACCGCGGCAAGGGCGCCCTGATCGGCGCCGCGGTGGGCGGCGCCGCCGGTGCCGGCTACGGCTACTACGCCAACAAGCAGGAAGAACAGCTGCGCCAGCAGATGCAGGGCACCGGCGTGGAAGTGCAGCGCCAGGGCGACGACATCAAGCTGATCATGCCCGGCAACATCACCTTCGCCACCGCTTCGGCCGACATCTCCAGCGACTTCTACAGCCCGCTGAACAACCTGGCCAACTCCTTCAAGCAGTTCGACCAGAACAGCATCGAGATCGTCGGTCACACCGACAACGTCGGCGGCTACCAGTACAACATGGGCCTGTCCCAGCGTCGTGCGCAGAGCGTGGCCAACTACCTGCTGTCGCAGGGCGTCAACCCGAGCCGCGTGACCACCCGCGGCGCCGGTCCGGATCAGCCGATCGCCAGCAACTCCAGCGACGCCGGCCGCCAGCAGAACCGCCGCGTGGAAATCAACCTGCGCCCGCTGCCGGGTGCCCAGACCGGCACCACCCAGCAGTAAGAAACGCCTTCGATCGCGCCGGTTTCCGGCGCGGGCGAGGAGGGAGAAAGGCGCTGCACAGCTGCAGCGCCTTTTTTATGGGCGCGAATCGGTATGGGCGGTGGATTCGCTCCACTTGCCATGGAAATACGCCCATCGATCTTGTCTGCCGATATAGAACCTGGGAAGCAACCGCTGTACGCGAACGGCAAAGCTCCCGTGGGGCGAGGTATAGCCTGACTTCATATCCCGGGCGTCCGGCACGCAGAAGGAAACGTATACCACGGTCGCTGCCACAGGGGCGCCGCCGGTATATACGAGACAAGTATGAGGGACGCTGTCCGGGTATATCTCATCAGTCCCATTGGCTTCGCTGGACTGCGCGGTGCCGATCTCCCATACCTCGCGCTTCCATTGCGCGTTGGAAGATTCAGTATGCTGAGAGTGCAGGCCCATAACAGGGGTCGTGTATGAAATAGCGATATGTAGCCGTTACAGACTAAGCGCGAAGTCGAACAAGGCTTCGCCGGCCTCTGGGAGTACGTCCAGCAAGCTTTCGCCTTCCTCGGCGCTATAGATTCCGAAGATCTCCTCGCCGGCGAATACCAGCGAGTCGGTACTGCTGAATACCGCTTCAACCCAGCTTTCGTTCACCGTCTGGCTATCCTGGAAGATATAGTCGGCGTTGGCGACTATATCTTCCACGCCATTTTGCATGGACTCGGCGAGCAGCTTTACGCCGGCGGCCTCGTCGTCCGCATTGGCGATGAACTGGATGACGCTCTGCGGGCCCTCGAGGTCGCTGATCAGCAATTCATAGCCGCCATCGCTGTAAGCCAGAATCAATTGTTCCATCTCCACACCCTGATAGTTGGTTTTGATTCACCGCCCGGGTACGAGTGCTAAGGTTGTAACGCGCAACCCCGCTTCAGGCGATCGCATGGAAAAGCGTCCAGCGCAGTGGGAAGGGCGTGCGGACATATAACGAGTCTTGCCTTCATGGTATTTCCCCTCGACCTCCTCGCTTTGCACCTGCGAACGCCGATAGAAACGGTAGTACAGGTGGAGAATCGATGGGGGTAGTGCTGTTCTGCCATTTCGGCATAAACCTTACTTCATACCGGTGGTGGGGCCTGCGCTAAGGAAGGGCGGAAAAAGGTCGGCTTATTCTTCTGTTTGTCCTTATTCTTTTTCCACCAGCAGAACTGCTACATGGAAATCAACTTGTGCCCGCTGCCGCGTGCTCGGACCGGCAACAGCGCAGGACGCCTGCTGGCGCCGGTTGCCGGTGCGCGGGCGAGACTGGAAAGAGGCGCTGCACGGCCTTTTGGGCGTGCGGTACTTTGGTCGCAGGCGCCTGCGACTCGCGCAGGGTTGCCGGCCGTCGGGCCTGGGGGGATGCTGCGAACTCTGCCCTGTGACAAGCTGGCCCCATGGATTGCGAATTCCCCTCCCTGCCCGGGCGCACCCTGCGTCTCGACAACGGCGTGCAGGTCGCCCTGCTCCACGATGCCGCGGCGTCCCGCGCGGCCGTAGCGGCCGGCGTGGCGGTCGGCAGCTTCCACGAGCCGCCGCGCTGGCCAGGCCTGGCGCATTTTCTCGAGCACGGCCTGTTCCTCGGCAGCGCCGCCCACCCCGGCGTCGCCGCGTTCGCCGACTACGTGCACGGCTGCGGCGGGCGCTACAACGCCCGCACCCTCGGTCTGCAGACCCTCTACTACCTGGAGGTGCCGGCGCGAGAGCTGGCGCAGGCAGCAGGCCGGCTGGTCGACCTGCTGGGCCGGCCGCTGCTCAGGGAGGATCGCCTGGCCGCCGAGCGCGAGGTGCTGGAGGCCGAATACCGCGCGCGCTGCGCGGACGGCGACTGCCAGCTGCACGGCGCCCTGGCCGGGCTGCTGCAGTCCGAGCATCCGCTGGCGCGTTTCCACGCCGGCAACCGCGCCAGCCTGGACGGCAACGATGCGCAGCTGTTCGCCGACCTGCGCGCCTGGCACGCCCGCCACTATCGCGGCGGCAACCTGCGCCTGCTGCTCAGCGGTCCGCAATCTCTGGACGAACTGGAGCAACTGGCCCGCGAGCTGGGCGGCGCCCTGCCGGCGGGCGAGCCGCCGGCCGCGGCGTCCTGGCCGGCACTGTGGCCGGCCGGGCAGGGCGCGCGGGAATTGACCCTCGAGCAGCCCCAGGCGCTGCAACGCATGAGTCTGTGGCTGCCGCTGGCGGTGGCGGCGCAGGACGAGGACGAGCTGCTCGCCCTGCTCGGCGAAGCCGCCAGCCAGCCGGCGGCCGGTGGCCTGCTGGCCGAGTTGCGCAGCCGCGGCTGGGCGCAGCAGGTAGCGATCGACTGGCTGCCGGGCGGCGGTGGCGAGGGGCTGCTCGGCCTGCGCCTGGAGCGTCCGGCGATCGGCGCCGCGCCGCCGCCGGTCGTCGCCGCGCCGCCGCCGGTCGTCGCCGCGCTTTGCGTCGACTGGCTGGGCCGGCTGGCGAGCGACCCGGCGCTGGCGCCGGGCGAGGTCGAGTGGCGGGCGCTGTGTCGCGAGCGGGCCTGGCAGGAGGCCGAGTTGGCGCCGATGGAGCGCGCCGGCCTGTGGCTGGCGCGCTGGTTGCGCCAGGGCGAGGGGATCTTGCCGGTGGGGCGGCCACCGCGTGCGCCGGCGGCGCTGCTGGCCGCGCTGGCAGGTCTGCAGTTGTCCCGGCTGATCGTCCAGGACGCCCGGACGGCGCTGGACGACGGCGCGCCGACCCCCTGGTTCCCGGTGCGCCGGCGCGTTCGCCCGCTGCTGCTGCCGCCGCCGGAAGGCGTGCGCTGGCTGCCGGCGCCGACCAATCCGTTCCTGGCCGCCAGCGCCCCGGCGGCGCCGGTGGCCGAGCATCCCGGCCTGCGCCCCGGCCAGGCCGCGCTGCTGCTGCTCTGGCAGCCGCCGGGCCTGGATGCGGGCACCCGCCTGGCCGCCGAACTGGCCGAGGCGGCGCTGGCCGGACACTGGCAGCAGGCGCTGCACGGCGCCGCGCGGCTCGGCCATGTCTGGCAGGCGCTGCCGCGTCCCGGCTGGCTGCGCGGCTGCCTGAGCGGCCCGGCCGCCAGCCTGCCGGCGGTGCTGGAGCGCCTGCTGGCGGGGTTGGCGCAGGGCGAGCCGGCGCAGTGGCGCGTCGACCTGCAGCGCCAGCGCGCCCAGGTCGCGCAGCAGATGCTGTTGCGCCGCCTGCTGGCGCATCCGGCGGCGCAATGGCGCGAGGCGGATGAGCTGGCCGAGCTGCCGCTCGACGGCCTGGACGACGGCGAACTGCGCCGCCTGGTCGAGGCGTTCGTGGCCGGCGCCGCGCGCCAGGCCCTGCCGTTCGGCCCGCTGCCGGCCGGCGTGGCGGCGGGCTTCGCCCCGGCTCGGCAGGCGCCGCCGCGCGAGTCGCGGACCTGCCCCGGCGGCGAGCGGCATCTGCAGCTCGAGCTGGGCGGCGACGAACACGCCGTGCTGCTGCGCGTGCTGGCCGCGCCCGACCAGCCGCAGCAGGAGGCGGCCTGGCGGCTGCTGGCGGTGCTGCAGCAGGGCGCCTTCTACCAGGCGCTGCGTGTCGAGCAGGGTCTGGGCTACGCGCTGTTCAGTCGCTTCCAGGCCGGCGAGCAGGGCGCCGAGCTGCAGTTCGGCGTGCAGTCGCCGCACGCCGACGGCGCGCGCCTGCAACAGGCGATCCGCGAGTTCCTCGCCCGCTCCGCCGCCAGCCTGGCGACACTGGACGAAGACCGTCTGGCCCAGGCCCGGCAGGCGGCGCTCGACGGCCTGCTCGGCCCCGACAACCGCCGTGCCCGCCTGCTGCGCGCCTGCAGCGACTGGCTGGGCGGGCGTGAGGCCGGCAATGAAGCGGCGGTGCGCGCTGCGCTGACAGGGCTGAGCCGGGCGGATCTGCAACAGGCCGCCGCCGACCTGGCGCAGGCCGAGTGGCGCTGGCTGGTCAGCGGCTGATGGGCGGTACGCTGGGTTGCTTGACTCCACTGCGAATGACCGAGGTGCCGAGGCCGCGACGCGTCATGGGGCGGCCATGGCGAGCAGCGACCACGCGGTAGCGTGGCTCCGCGCGCCGAAATCGACCCGATGACGCAAGCAAACCGGCCACCGCTCAGCCCTGCGGCGGCTTTTCCCGCCGGTGGCGTCGCTTGCCGCGCTGCCACGCGTGCAGGCGGCGTAGCAGCCGGAGCTGCCAGGGCGCCACATGGGCCCTTTGCCAGGCGCCGGCGGCGTACTTGTTGGCCTCGCTCAGCGTCGGGTAGACGTGGATGGTGCGCAGCAGCTGCTTCAGACCCCGGCCGTGCTGCATCGCCGCGACGAACTCGGCGATCAGCTCGCCGGCATGCTCGCCGACGATGGTCGCGCCGAGGATGCGGTCGCGTCCCGGCGCGCTGAGCACCTTGACGAATCCCTCGGTCGCCTCCTCGACGATGGCGCGGTCCAGCTCGGCCAGCGCGAAGCGGGTGACTTCGCAGGCGATGCCCTGCTCGTGCGCCTCCGCCTCGCTCAACCCGACGCGCGCCACCTCCGGGGCGGTGAAGGTGGCCCAGGGAATCGCCCGGTAGTCGGCGCGCAGCCGCCAGAAGCCGCCGAACAGCGCATTGAGCACCGCGTAGCCGGCCTGGTGGGCGGCGACGTGGGTGAACTGCCAGGGGCCGGTGACGTCGCCCACCGCGTACAGGTGCGGAAAGCGCGTGGCCAGGTACTCGTCGGTCTCCAGGGTGCCGTTGGGGCGGCGCACCAGACCCAGCGCCTCGACGTCCAGGCCCTCGACGTTGGCCACCCGGCCGAGCGCCAGCAGCACGCGGTCGAAGCCCAGCGTCAGCGGGTGACCGCCGCCGAGGTCGCGGCACACCAGCTGGCGCTCGCCGTCGCGGCGCTCGAAGCGCAGCGCCTGGTGGTGCAGGTACAGCGCCACGCCGTCCTCGACCAGCGCCGCCTGCACCGCCGCGCTGGCTTCCGGGTCCTCGCGCAGCAGCAGGCGCTCGCCCATCTCCACCAGGCTCACCTGGCAGCCCAGGCGCTGGAAGGCCTGCGCCAGCTCGCAGCCGATCGGTCCGCCGCCCAGCACCAACAGGCGCGCGGGGCGCTCGCGCAGGCTCCACACGCTGTCCGAGGTGAGCGGCTCGACCAGCTCCAGGCCGGGGATGTTCGGCACCAGCGGCCGCCCGCCGCTGGCGATGACGATCGCGCGGCTGGTCAGCCTGCGGCCGGCCACCTCCACCGCCCAGGGGCTCACCAGGCGCGCCTCGCCCTCGATCACCTCGACGCCCAGCTCGCGGTAGCGCTCGGCCGAGTCGTGCGGTTCGACCGCCGCGATCACCCGTTGCACCCGCTCCATCACCGCGGCGAAGTCCGCCTCGCCGCTGGCCCGCCAGCCCAGCCGTGCCGCCTGGCGCAGCTCGCCGGCGAAGCGCGCCGAGCGCAGCAGCGCCTTGGACGGCACGCAGCCGCGGTTCAGGCAGTCGCCGCCCATCTTGCCCTTCTCGATCAGGGTGACCCGCGCGCCGAGGGCGGCGGCCAGGTAGGCGCTGACCAGCCCGCCGGCACCGGCGCCGATCACCACCAGGTTGCGCTCGAAGCGCCGCGGCCGCTCCCAGCCGGCGTACACCCGGCGGGCGCGCAGGGCGTCCACCAGGCGGCGGGCCAGCAGCGGAAGCATGCCGAGCAGCACGAAGGCGCCGAGCAGGCCGGGCGAAAGGATGCCGGCCAGGCTGTCCAGCCGGCCCAGCTCGCGGCCGGCGTTCACGTAGACCAGGGTGCCCGGCAGCATGCCGAGCTGGCTGACCCAGTAGAAGGTGCGCGTCGGCAGGCGGGTCAGGCCCATGGCCAGGTTGATCAGGAAGAACGGGAACGCCGGCACAAGGCGCAGGGCGAACAGATAGAAGGCGCCGTCGCGCGCCAGGCCGCGGTCGATGGCGTCGAGCAGGGGACCGCAGCGCCCCGCGACCCAGTCGCGCAGCACGAAGCGGCTGCTCAGCATCGCCAGGGTGGCGCCGACGGTGGAGGCGAAGGACACCAGCAGGGTGCCCTGGATCAGGCCGAACAGCGCGCCGGCCACCAGGGTCAGCAGCGCTGCACCGGGCAGCGACAGCGCGGTCACCGCCACGTAGACGAGGAAGAACCAGCCGGCCGCCCGCCAGGGATCGGCGGCGACCGCGTCGGCGAGCCGGCTGTGGGCGGCCTTGAGGTGGGCGAGGTCGAGGTACTGGCCGAGGCCGAGGACGAAGAAGGCCGCGACCAGGCCGAGGATCAGCGCGAGCAGCGCCAGCCGGCGTGCGTCCACCGCCTCAGTCCTGGCGGCCTTCGTGGCGTCGGGCGCCGCGGCGAGGAGCGCGCGGGCGGGGAGCGGGGATCCGGGCGAGTGCCGGCCAGCCCGGGGGCTGCGGCGGCGGAGTGGCGTGCATGCAGGGCCTCTGTGCGGCGAGGGAGTCCTGCAAGGATAGTCCCTGCGCGCCGCGCGGGCCGCCGCCCTGGCGGTCAGGCCAGCGGGTGCGGCAGCACGCCGAGCAGCAGGCTCATGGTCAGGAACGATAGCGCCGTGGCCGTCACCAGCGCCGCCGCACAGCGCTGCTCCAGGCCGAACGGTTGGCCGAGCAGCGGGTAGACGCTCATCATCGGCGCGCTGGCGAACAGCAGGCCGGCGACCTTCAGCGTCGGGTCCATCGACGGCACCAGGGCGAAGGCGGCGAATACCGCCAGCGGATGCAGGACCAGTTTGCCGAGGGCGACCTGGCCGACCTCGGCCAGCATGCCGCCGGGGCGCAGGCCGTACAGCGAGCCGCCGATGACGAACAGCGCCGCCGGCGCCGAGGCCTGGGCCAGCAGCTCGACGCTGCGCAGCAGGATCGGCGGCAGGCGCAGCTCGAGCAGCGACAGCGCGAGGCCGACCACGATGCCGACCAGCATCGGATTCTTCGCCAGCCGCCGCGCGGTCTGCGCCAGCATCTCCCGCGGTCTGGCGCCGTGCTGCCGGCCGGCCTCGGCCAGCGCCAGGGCGAGCGGGATCATCAGCAGGTTTTCCACCAGCATGCCCAGCGCCATGGCCAGCGCCGCCGGCGTGCCCAGCACCATGGCCACCACCGGATAGCCGATGAAGCCGCTGTTGGACACCGACATGCCCATCGCGCTGATCGCCGCGCCCTGCAGGTTGTCGCCGCGCAGGCGCGACAGCGCGAAACCGCCGGCGAATACCGCTAGCGAGGCCAGGCCATAGGCCAGCAGGTAACCGGCATTGAGCACCTCGCCGATGGAGCGCTCGCCGAGTGCCTTGATCAGCAGGGCGGGCAGGGCGAAGGAGATGACGAAGGTGCCGATGCCACGGAACTGCTCGCGGCTGAGCAGGCCGGCGCGCGCCGACAAAAAGCCCAGGCCGATGAGTATGAAGATGGGGGTGGTGATGGCGAGGATGTCGAGCATGGGGCGATCCGGCGGGCGGCCGCTTTGGGCCGCGGATGGGCGGGTGTCGCTGGATTATCGGCAGCGCCCCGCGCCAAGGGAACGGCCCTGGGCGTTTGCGTTCGATCAGCGCACGAAAAACGCGCCGGCCCCCCCGCCGGGAGGCAATCGTCGGCCTTTATCCGCCGTGCTCCCTCTACTGCCCACAGGGCTGGACCGACAGGGGCGCAGCGGCTCCACTCGCGGGCTCGCTCACCCGCACGTGTCCGGCCCTATCCCCACCCCGCAACGATTTTTTCAACATTTTCATCACTTTTCTTCAACAACGCGGTCCCTATAAGTGACCAAGTCTCCGCGGTCGCACCGACCGATATATTTCCACTAGCGATTAACTTCTACCGTTTACTCCTAAAGCATCGATCCCCCTGCGTTAGTAGCACGACTTTGGCCCGGTACGGATGAGCGGCCTTGGAGTCGGGTCGTACTGGCGTGCCAAAGCATCATTCATCCGGCGCTAGCGCAGAATACGGGGCGTGCAGGCCCGCTTCGGATAATCCGCTCGACTGTTGGATCAGGCAGTCGTCCTGACGCAAGCGGAGACAATGATGAACAAGAACAAAGCCTGCTACTCCCTCCTGGCGGCTGCCACCGCCCTGGCAATCAGCCTGCCGGCCTCGGCCGAGATCAAGTTGTACGACAAGGATGGAGTCACCTTCTCCACCGACGGCTACTTCAACACCTTCTACGTCAACAGCGACGTCGACCGTGCCGGCGAGCAATTCGACCGCGACCAGTCGCGCGTCAAGATGGGCTTCCTGCCCAACTACATCGGCTTCAACTTCGGCAAGCAGGTCGACGACCTCAAGCTGGGCGGCCGCTCCTCGTTCTGGATCACCATCAACGACAGCGACACCAACGGCACCGCCACCGCCATCGACGTTCGTCAGTTCTACGGCACCGCCGGCGGCGCCGAGTGGGGTGAAGTGCTGTTCGGTAAGGACTTCGGCCTGTTCGCCCGCTCCAACATCCTGCTCGACGAGTTCCTGACCGGCTATGGCCAGGTCAGCGATACCCTGGGCCTGGTCGACGGCGGCGGTGTGTCCTTCGGCAACATCGGCACCGGCTACCCGTACCCGTTCCCGACCTCGCAGATCACCTACCGCTCGCCGGTGATGGGCGGCCTGCGCATCGCCGCCGGCATCATGGACCCGGTGGACACCACCGACGACGCCAGCGCCCCGCTGAACGAGGCCTACCAGGAAGCCCCGCGCTTCGAAACCGAGATCACCTACCAGTTCGAAGCCGCCGGCGCGCAGATCTACTCCTGGGTCAACGGCATGCAGCAGAGCTCGGACAACACCGACGACAGCGTCGAGGACGTCGACTCCACCGGCGTCGGCTACGGCGTGCAGGCCAAGATGGGCAACCTGTCGCTGACCGCGTCGGGCTTCCAGGCCGAGGGCATCAACCCGTTCTTCACCAACAACGCCGGCGAGGCGCTGCTGCGTGAGGTCGACAGCGAAGGCTACCTGCTGCAGGGCTCCTACCGCTTCGGCAAGAACCGCGTGGCCCTGTCCTACGGCAAGACCGAGGACGACGGCAACGGCCTGGGTACTGCGGCCGACTACGAGACCCGCGGTATCGCCTTCTTCCACGACGTCAACGACAACCTCAAGCTGGTCGCCGAGCTGAACCAGTTCGAGATCGAAGGCAAAGATACCGACGCTCTCGACGAGGAAACCCGCACCATCGCCTTCGGTGCCGCGCTGAGCTTCTAAGCACAGCCGGCTCCGGCCGGGGGACGGCTGGAAAGCGACCGTGGGTGCTTTCCAGTCGATGCGCAGCGGTGGCGGGGCAGCAGTCCCCGCCATCCCCCGGACGGCAGCGAATTCCCGGTAAGCAACGGACGGGGCAGCGTGCAGAGCGCCGTAGGTCTCTGCAGCCGTCCCCGCCCGTCGGCCGGCACGGCCCTCGTGCCGCCACCTTCCGTACCCCCAAAGGCGGGGGTAGCCAGTACCCAAGTAGCATTAGCTGCCCGCCGCCCTCTTCTTAGAATGATCCCGTGTCTGTTCTACCGGTCTGGAGGCGACGTGGAAGAGGATCTGAACGACGCCGTCCGCATGGCCCTGTCCGAGTCGACCGACCCGGAAACCGTGGCGCAGGACCTGGCGCGCCAGTTGATGCACCCGCACCTGGGCTGCGTGCTGTTCTTCTGCAGCGCCGAATACGACCTGCCCGCCCTGGCCAACGCGCTGGAACAGTACTTCGGCGGCGTGCGCCTGGTCGGCTGCACTACCGCCGGCGAAATCACCCCGCACGGCTACGGCCGCGGCTGCGTCAGCGCCGTCGGCTTCGATCACCGCCGCTTCTCCATCGCCGCCACGCGCATCGATGCGCTGGACAGCTTCAGCCTGCTCGACGCCCAGCACGTGGTCGCCCAGTTGGTCGAGGAGTGCCGCGGCAGCCGCCTGGACCCGGTGGTCGGCCACAGCTTCGCGCTGACCCTGCTCGACGGCCTGTCCGCCCGCGAGGAGCTGGTGCTCTCGGCGCTCAACGCCGCCTTCGGCAGCATCCCGCACTTCGGCGGCTCGGCCGGCGACGACAACTACCTGACGCGCACCCACGTCTACCATGACGGCCGTTTCCACACCGGCTCGGCGGTGGTGGTGCTGGTACATACCACGCTGGACTTCGAGGTGTTCACCACCCACCACATCCTGCCGCTCGGCGAGAAGCTGGTGGTGACCGCCGCCGACCCGGCCAGCCGGACGGTGTACGAACTCAACGCCGAACCGGCGGCCCTGGAGTACGCCCGCCTGCTCGGCGTCGACCCGCAGCAGCTCGACCTCGCCACCTTCGCCCTGCACCCGCTGGCGGTGCGCTTCGGCGAGCAGTACTACGTGCGCTCGATCCAGCGGGTCAACCCGGACCTCAGCCTGACCTTCTACTGTGCGGTGGAGAACGGCATCGTCCTCACCGCCATGCAGCCCGGTCCCTTGTTGCCCAACCTGCAGGCGCTGTTCGACGGCCTGGAGCAGCGCCTCGGGCCGCTGCTCCTGACCATCGGCTGCGACTGTTTCCTGCGCCGCATGGAGGTGGAAGCGCGCGGCATGGTCGCCGATACCGCCGCCCTGCTGGTGCGCCAGCGGGTGATCGGCTTCAACACCTACGGGGAGCAGTTCAATGGCATGCACATCAACCAGACCTTCACCGGCGTCGCCATCGGACGACCCGGACGGGGCCTGTGTCGCTGAGCTGCGCGCGCAGCTCGCCGAACTGGAGGCGCGCAACCGCAAGCTGGAGCGCATCAACGCCGCGCTGGTCGAGCGCGTCGAATCCTCCGGGCCACAGGGCGCCGACGCCTACGCCGCCTTCCAGCACTCGGTGGTGCTCGCCGAGCAGGTACGCGAGCGCACCGAGGCGCTGAACCGCGCGATGACCGAGCTGCGCACCAGCAATGCGCTGCTCAGCGAGGCGCGCGGGCGCGCCGAGACCGCCCACCAGCACCTGATCGACGCCATCGAGAGCATCTCCGATGCCTTCGTGCTGTTCGACGCCGAGCAGCGCATCCTGCTGTTCAACCGCCGCTTCCAGGCCCTCTGGGGCCAGCTGCAGAACCGCATCCGCCGCGGCATGCGGCTCGCCGAGGTGCGCCGCCTGGCGATCAGCTCCGGCCTGGTGGTCGAGGAGCACGTTGGCGCCGACCAGGAACGCGTCCTCTACCGCCTGCACGACGGCCGCTGGGTGCAGGTCAGCGAGCGGCCGACCCGCGAGGGCGGCCTGGTGATCCTCTACACCGACATCACCGAGGTGAAGATCAACGAGACCGTGCGCCGCGAACAAGCGGTGGCGCAGAAGTCGCACCTGCTGCAGCGCACCATGGACAACCTGTCGCAGGGCGTCGCGGTGATCAACGCCGAGGGCGAGCTGGAGCTGTGGAACGGCCGCTTCCTCGAACTCACCGGCCTCGCCCCGGTCCAGGCGCACCGCCCGTTCGCCGAGGTGATGGCCGACAGCGAGGTGGCCCTGCTCACCCCGAGCAGCCGCGACGCCGGCGGCCGTCCGCTGCACGAGCGCGAGCAGCGCCTGGCCGACGGCCGCGTGCTGGAGGTGCGCACCCATCCGATGCCCACCGGCGGCTACGTCAACACCTACACCGACATCACCGAGCGCTACCACTACGCCGAGACCCTGCGCGAGAGCGAGCGCTGGCTGCGCCTGATCACCGACCAGGTGCCGGCGCTGATCGCCTACATCAGCGGCGACCTCACCTACGAATTCACCAACAAGGTCTACGACGAGTGGTACAGCTGGCCGCGCGGCGCCATGCTCGGCCAGAGCATCCACGAGGTGCACAGCGAGGAGCACTACCGCCTGCTCGAGCCGTACATCGAGCGCGCCTTCGCCGGCGAATGCGTGACCTTCGAGGTCGCCGAGCGTAACCGCGCCGGCCAGGAGCGCTACATGCTGCGCTCCTACGTGCCCAACCGGCAGCCCGGCGGCGAGGTGATCGGCATCTTCGTGCTGATCCGCGACATCACCGAGCGCCGGCGCACCGCCGAGGCCCTGCACCAGGCCTACCAGAACCTCGAGAAGCGCGTGCGCGAGCGCACCGCCGAACTGACCGCGGTGAACAGCCAGCTGCGCGAGGAGATCGCCGAGCGCGCCCGCGCCGAGGCGCGCCTGCGCGAGGCCAAGCGCGAGGCCGAACAGGCCAACCTGTCGAAGACCAAGTTCCTCGCCGCGGTCAGCCACGACCTGCTGCAGCCGCTCAACGCCGCGCGGCTGTTCACCAGCGCGCTGCTCGAGCAGCCGGTGCCGGCGCCCAGCGCCGGGCTGATCCGCAACGTCAGCAACTCGCTGGAGGACGTCGAAGGCCTGCTCGGCACCCTGGTCGACGTCTCCAAGCTCGACGCCGGGGTGATCAAGCCCGACGTCGGCGCCTTCGCGGTCGCCGACCTCCTCGACAACCTCGCCGCCGAATACCACCAGATCGCCGCCAGCGAAGGCCTGACCCTGGAGTTCGTGCCCAGCTCGGCGCTGGTCAAGAGCGACATGCAGCTGCTGGCGCGGGTGCTGCGCAACTTCCTCAGCAACGCCATCCGCTACACCGCCAGCGGCCGCGTGCTGCTCGGCTGCCGGCGCCGCGCCAGCGGGCTGTCGATCGAGGTATGGGACACCGGCGCCGGCATCGCCGCCGACAAGCTCGGCGAGATATTCCAGGAGTTCAAGCGCGGCGCCCCGGTGCGCACCACCCAGGACCGCGGCCTGGGCCTGGGCCTGGCCATCGTCGACAAGATCGTGCGCATGCTCGGCCACCGCATCCGCGTGCACTCGCGCGAAGGCTTCGGCTCCTGCTTCGCCGTCGAGGTGCCCTACGCGCGCAGCGTGTCGCGGCCGCGCGAGCAGAGCGAGCTGCTGCCGCCGCCCGGCGAGCACCTGCAGGGCGCGCGGGTCTGGGTGGTCGACAACGACGCCGCCATCTGCGCCGGCATGCGCACCCTGCTGGAAGGCTGGGGCTGCGCGGTGGTCACCGCGCTATCCGGCGAGGATCTGGCCAGCCAGGTCGACACCGTGCAGGGCGTGGCCGATATCCTGATCGTCGACTACCACCTCGACAACGGCCATACCGGCGCCGAACTGGTCCAGGAACTCAACGCCCGGCGCAGCACGCCGCTGCCGGTACTGATGATCACCGCCAACTACAGCAACGACCTCAAGCAACAGATGCGCGAACTCGGCCACGTACTGATGCACAAGCCGGTGCGACCGATGAAGCTGAAGACGGCGATGAGTCATCTGCTGGAGCGCGGGCGGGGGTAGGGGCCACCGCTCCGGCTGGCGCCAGCCGCTGCCCCGGAGTGCGCGCCTGACGCGGGCTGCTCTGCGCCAAATGCGTTCGCTGGTGGAGGGGGGCGTTCGGATAGGTCGAGGTTCTTCAGCAGGCGGGTCGCAACTGTGCGTGCGACCCGCCTGCTTTCGCGCTACGTCGATAATGCCTATATCGCTACGAGAAGTGCGTCGCCAACTTCTTCCAGAAAGTCGATCAACACCGGGACCTCAGGGCCGCTTGTTTCGGCGACGAAGATGACGGCCTCCTGGTAAACCAGCGTGTCGGTGTTCGCAAATAGTTGCTCCGCCACCAGGTCTTCGGAGTCGGTCGTCTCGAAGAAGTCATTCATGTTCTGCTGGCCGTGGTTGAACAGGTTGCCCGCGAATTCGGTGACGGAAGTACGTTGAGCGGAAAGACTTCCGCCCTGGAACGTATAGCTGATGCTGGTGTTGGCCACTTCGGCGGTCCAGTTGCCGTCGACGATATGGATCAATGTTGCTGGCATGATTACTTCCTTGTGTCTTCGATGATGACGTCCACGAACAGCGACGAATGGCCTGCAGTGGGTCGCGCCACGATCTTGAAGCCAACTTTTGCGGCGTCCCAGGTGTAGGGTTCGGCGGGGATCTTGCCTGCCAGCGTCCATTCACCGCCATCGGTGCTCACGTACCAGACCGGGGCGTCGCCCAGGCCCAGGATCTGGTAGTTGAAGTGCACCCATACGCCGAAGTTCGTTCCTCTTCCGGCCCAGCACAGCCAGATGCCGGAGTTGAAGGCGATAAAGGCATCGAAATTCTGGCTGGCGGCAATTGCCTGTTGGCCGCTGTGGGCGTCGAGCGTGTCGCCCGGCGAGGTGCTCAGCCAGCTGAAGCCATCCCACAGGTTCGCGCCCCAGGTGCTTCTCTGGAATGCCTGGGAGGAGTAGTTGGTGAACTGGATGGAGATGTACTTCTCGTCGGCGCCGACGGTAGCGGGTGCTGACGCGCCGGCTTCGCCGTGTTCGGCCGGAAGTTGCGCGGTCCATTCGAAGTACGGATTTTCTCCGCTTCTGATGCATTCGACGAGTTCGCTGCGGAACGGTCCGTGCTCCGCAGAGAAGCTGAATGCATAGTAGCTTTCGCCAATGGCGAAGAGATTGTCGTCGGTGCAGGCGATGCTCAGGCTGGCGGTTATCCGGCCGTCCTGCAGGGACAGTGTGTGGACTGCCTGGGCATTGTCGAGGACGAGTTCGTTGTTGCGGTTGTAGATCGCTGCGCTGGTGAGCGGGGTGGTCTTTTGCATGGAAATTCCCTTTGCCGTGTTGTCCATGTATGGGTGCTGCTTTGGGGGTTGTGGATATTCCTCTCTGTAATCGGGGTTTAAGTCGGGTCGGCTCCCTAGGTGAGGTGAGCCGATGTGCGCTTGCCTGGTGCTCGGCCGCAGTCCTGCCCGGGGAGGTTCCGATAGCCTGCAGAGTGCCTCCTCCGCCCGGTCAGGGGGTGTTGCGGGAGCGTCGCATACCGCCGTCGGGCTGGCGGACATCGGCGACCCGCCGCCAGCCGGGGCCGGCGGCGCGTCATCAGGCGGGAACGGCCTGTTCCAGAATGGCCAGGGACTCGGTTAGTCGCTGGTGACGCTCGCTCAGCTGCGCCACTTCGCTCTGGTGGACCTCCTCGATGATGGCGAACAGTGCCTGGAAGCGCTCCAGGTCGTCATCGTTGGCGAAGCCCATGCCGTCGTCGTCGAACAGCACGGTGTGTCGGCAGTCGTCGATGAGCTGGCAGATATCCAGGGCTGCGGCGATCCAGCGTTCGCGGTTGCGATAGAGCAGGCTCTGCGCGCCGAGTTGCCAGTTGATCGAAGCCACGATCCCGGCGCGGTACTCCTCCTGACGGTGCGCCGGCAGCTCGGCCAGCACCTCGGCCAGCTCGGTGCTGCAGACCAGGGCCAGGTGCTCGAACGCGGCCTTGTGCATATGCATGAATTCGCCCAGTTGCTCGAGGGTCGCCCGGGATTGCGCCGTTCCGGCGACGCTGGCCAGGCGCTCCTGGGACAGTACCCGCTCGAGCTGAAGTTTGCCTTGCTCGTCGTTCAGGGCCTGGGCGGCCTGCATGCCGACCAGGGCATGGCGCTTGGCGATGGCGATGAGGCGGAGCTCAATTTCGTGCATGGTGGCGGGACAACTCCATTCGGTAGCAAAGGAGGCGCGAACGTCCTCTCTGCTGCATGACATTCCCTTGCCCTTGGCGATCCTGGCGTACCGCCCGGCCGATCCGTTGTCGACCGCCGCAGTGGAGAGCCAGGCTTGGCAAGCCCTTGCCGCGCGTCCGAAAGGGGCACGGTGATGTCATGACGCTACCCCAAGGTGGCGCGCCCGTCCATGGCGGGATCGCGGTTTTGCCGGGACGGGCACGTGGGGGCCGCGGCTGGGGGCAGGCGCGACCAATGGGAACGGAAGGCCCGGCGCGCTCGACTAGGCTGAATGGGCCACCCGTTCTCCGTCTCCCGACGGTGCACTCGTCCACAGGAGAAGCCGCCCATGTTCCCCACTCCCCTCAAGCGTGCTCTGGCGCTGGCCGCCCTGGCGTTCAGCTGCAGCGCCGTCGCCCAGCCCGGCATGACCTTCTTCGTCACCAGCGTCGGCATGGGCAAGGGCGCCGACCTCGGTGGCCTGGCCGGCGCCGATGCCCATTGCCAGAAGCTCGCCACCGCCGCCGGGGCCGGCGGCCACACCTGGCGCGCCTACCTCAGCACCAGCGCCCGCGACGGCCAGGCGGCGGTGAATGCCCGCGAGCGCATCGGCAAGGGGCCCTGGCACAACGCCAAGGGCGCGCTGATCGCCCAGGACGTCGACCAGTTGCACGGCGACAACCTGCTCACCAAGGAGACCGCACTGGACGAGCGCGGCATGCCGGTCAAGGGCCGCGGCGACAATCCCAACATGCACGACATCCTCACCGGCTCGCAGCCCGACGGCACCGCCTTCGCCGGCACCGAGGACCAGACCTGCGGCAACTGGACCAGCAGCACCACCGGCGCGGCGATGGTCGGCCACCACGACCGCGTGGGCCGCGACGACAGCGCGGCGGCGCATTCGTGGAACTCCTCGCACTCCTCGCGCGGCGGTTGCGGTGTGGATGCGCTGGCCTCGTCCGGCGGGGCGGGCCTGCTCTACTGCTTCGCGGCGGACTGAGCGTCCAGCACAGCTCGGCAGCCGGCCGACGCAACGGGGCTTGCGCCGCGGCCGGCCGCACGGCTTGCGCAGCATTGCGGGTGTCGGCGGGCTCAGGCGTCGTCGGCGGTATAGCTTTCCCCGGCGAACTCGATCAGGCAGAAGCCGTGGCCGAAGGGATCGGCGAAGCTGATGCATTTCGACCCGCGCCATTCGACGCAGGCGCTTTCCTGCACGGCCCCGGCCGCCAGGGCGCGGCGCGTGGCGGCGGCCAGGTCGTCCACCACGAGGTCCAGGTGCACGGGCGTCCAGTGCCGGGAGTACTGGCGCTGCAGCGCGAGCGCATGCACGGGGCGCGAGCCGGCGGCGTGGCGCAGCAGATAGATTGTGCAGCTCGCCCCGGCAAGTTCCGCGACATCCGTGTCGAGGAGGCGGCTGAGCTGCAGGCCCAGCGCGCTGCAGTAGAAGTCGATCGCCGGCGCGAGCTCCGGGACGTCGATGTCGACGATCACTTTCATGGCTCGGCTCCCATGGCCGTTCTGCGGGCGCCGCGATGGTCAGGCCGCGCCGGCTGCGGCGAAGGTCTGATAGGCGATCTTGCCGTTGCGCACCACGAAGGTATCGGTGCAGAACGGAAACCAGGGCCTGGCTTCCCAGACCAGGAAGGCGACCTCGCCGACGACCTCCTGGCGGGTGATCTTCACCGCCTCGTCAAAGCCGGCGGGGAGGCCGTCGAGCAGTGCGGAGAAGAACGCGCGTATCTCGCCCAGGCCGCGGTAGGTGGCGCTGGCGGTGATGATCACCGACACGTCGGTGAAGTCCTCCATGATGGCGTCGATGCCTTGATAGAAGGCCTCCAGGTGGTGTTCGAGGACGGCTGCAGTGGAAGTCGGCATGGCGAAGCTCCGGGACGAAGGCGCTTCAGGGGACGCCACCGAATGGCGGCGCGACGCCTGCCCGTCACTGGCGGGCGGGCTCATCAAGAGGATAGTCGAGGTGCCTTTGCTGCCCGGCAGGCGGCGACGCAGGAACGACAGACGGAGCGGTTGGGTGATGCGCACAGGGAAGCCTCCCTGAGCGCAAGCGCTGGTTCTTTCGGTGAGCGCCCGGCTGTGTGGTCTGCGTTGCGCTCGACTGCCCTTCTGCGCTCGGCAGCAGCAGTCGCGCGGCCTCCCCGCCACGGGGCGCTACTCGCTTTTCAGCTCCACGCCGCTGGCCAGCTTGACGTAGCGCGGCTCCCACTTGACCTCGAAACGGCCCTCAGGGCGATTCACGAAGTCCCGCTGCTGCTGGGAGGCGCCGCGATAGTCGTGGCCGCAGTAGAACTCGAGGAAGTCACCGGCGGCAATCGCCTCGTCGCTGTCCAGATCGATCCAGCATAGGTCCATCGACAGATAAGCCTGACTGTCCGAGGCTTCGAGCGAGCCGCGCAGCGCCACTATGGGTTGGTTGCCGAGGTTCTCCACGCGGATCCGGGTCAGGAAGGTCGGACTGGTGTCGACCTGATAGGGCTGCTGATAGAAGTACGGATTCCGGCGCGCCTGGTATTCGTTGCGGGTGACGATCTCCGCCTTGACCACGCTCGCCCGTACCTGGGCGCGCAGCGGCGCCAGCCGGGCCTCGTGCTGCGCCCGCAGCTCGGCCAGCTGCGCCTCCTGGGCTTTGCGCTTGGTTTCCCAGACCCGTTGCAGCTCGATGGCCTCGGCGAAGGTGCGCGCGGTCAGCGGATCGTCCGGGTCGGCGAATTGCACCGGCAGGACATCGCCGCGACTGCGTCGAGCATAGGCCTCGACCAGCGCGCGCTCGTCGTCGGGCAGTTTCGCCAGCGCTTCCTGCACACTGCCCAAATCACTGGTGCCGATGGGCAAGCGGGTGCCATACGGGTCGGTGTGGATGCGGTACAGCACCAATAGCGCGCCAGCGAGGACCGCCAGCGTGACAAAGGATCGGAAAGTCATCATTGGGCTCCCTGCGATTCGCTGCCGGACCTGGCGCGTCCCTGCCGTCCGCTGCCTTGCGCGAGCGGATAGCGGCAAACGCTACTCGAGCCCACGCAGGCTTGTCCATCGGGGGGCTTGGGGGCTGTCGGCTCGTCGTCGCGCGCGAAGGGCGGAGGGGGCGTTGCGGCAGGGGACCCACATCCATGTGGGCAGGGAAAACGCGGGTGGCAGCGGCGGTTCAGCGGCGCAGGTAGGCGCTGAAGTCGATGTCGCCGGCGCTGAGGATGGCCTGCACGCGGTTGTGCACGCCGAGCTTGCGCAGGATGGCGGAGACGTGGGCCTTCACCGTGGTTTCGGCGATGTCGAGGTTGTAGGCGATCTGCTTGTTGGATTCGCCCTTGGTCATGCGCTCGAGCACCAGCAGCTGCTTGCGGGTCAGCGCCTGCAGCAGTTCCGGGGGGATGCCCGACTCCTCGTGGCTGGCGCGGCGCGGGGTCTGCTTGCTGGCGCGGATGATGTCCGAGGGCAGGTAGACGTTGCCGTTGAGGATCTGCTCGATGGCCTCGGTCATCTGCGCGCGCGGCGAGGACTTGGTGATGAAGCCGACCGCGCCGTAGGTGATGGCCTGCAGGACGATCTGCTTGTCCTCCTCGGCGGAGACGATCACCACCGGAATGGTCGGCGCCTCGTTGCGCAGGGTGATCAGGCCGTTCAGGCCGTGCATGCCGGGCATGTTGAGGTCGAGCAGGATCAGGTCGAGGTCGTCGTGCTCCTGGGTCAGGCTCAGGGCGCTGTCGAGGTCGGAGGTTTCCATCACCTCGCTGTCCGGGAAGCCGTCGGCGATGACGTTGTGGATGGCCTCGCGGAACAGCGGATGGTCATCGGCAATGAGGATCTTGTACATGGCCTTTACCTGGATTTTGTATTTGTCGATTAGGCTGGCGCGAACCCGGACTGCGCCTCAGGGTAGCGGCTCGGGGGTGGCCGTCTGCACCGGCAGGCCGGCCTGACGCCAGGCGTCGATGCCGTCACGGTACCAGTACAGGCGGGTGTAGCCCAGCGCCGCGGCGCGCTTGCTGGCATTCCACGAAAGCCAGCAGTCGGACTTGCAGTAGAGCACCAGCGCGCGGGCGTGGTCGCCGCCGCTGGCCTGCTTGAGGTAGTGGGCGAAGTAGGCGAGCCACTGCGCCTCGGCGGCGCCTTCGCCGACGTTGGCCAGCCACAGGCTGCCGGGGATGTTCTCGTGCGTCTCGTCGTCGATGAAGCGGCCGTGCAGCCAGGGGCGGCGGAACACGTCGATCAGCGCCGGCGGCTGCTGGCCGGCCAGCATCTTCTGCAGGGTCGCGGTATCGATGGTCTGCGCACCCTCGACCGTGGGCGGCGTGGGGCTGCGGTAGCGGGTCAGGCGATAGCCGTCGGCCGAGAACAGCTGCTCCTCGGCGGCCTGGACAGGCAACAGGGCCAGCAAGAGCGGCAGGCAGAGCGCGGCGGCGAGCAGGCGCGACATGGCTGGGGATCCCTTGTTATTTGCGACTATTTATCGGTCAGACGCAGTGCTTTGGGAATCCTGCGATAGGGGGGCGGAAGGCAGTACCAAAGTAGTAGTTTTGCCGGGCGCGAGGCGCCCGGCGGGCCTCAGGCGCTGCGCCGCAGCGCGGCGTGCTGCGGGTTGAAGGTAAGCACGGCGAGCACGCTGCACAGCGCGGTGACGCCCAGGCAGACCAGCAGGGCGGTGACGCTGAGGCGTTCGTAGAGGGCGAAGCGCACCAGTTCCACCGCGTGGCTGAACGGATTGAGCGCGCACAGCCAGTACAGCCATTCGCTGGCCTCGCGCATCTTCCACAGCGGGTAGAGCGCCGAGGACAGGAAGAACAGCGGGAAGATCACGAAGTTCATCACCCCGGCGAAGTTCTCCAGCTGGCGAATGCCGTTGGACAGCAAGAGGCCCAGCGCGGCCAGCATCAGTCCGGCGAGCAGCAGCGCGGGCAGGGCGTAGAGCAGGCCCCAGACCGGCGGCTGCACACCGTACAGCCAGGCGATGGCGAGGAAAGCGTAGACTTGCAGCAGCGACAGCAGGCTGGTGGCCACGAGCTTGGCGGCGAGCAGGAAGGGACGTGGCAGCGGACTCATCAAAAGCACGCGCATGCTGCCCATCTCGCGGTCGTAGACCATCGACAGCGAGCCCTGCATGCCGTTGAACAGCAGGATCATGCAGGCCAGCCCCGGGACGATGTAGGTCTCGTAGGTGATGTAGGTGTCGTAGGGCTCGATGATGGCGATGCCCAGCGCGGCGCGGAAACCGGCGGCGAACACCAGCAGCCACAGCAGCGGACGCACCAGCGCGCTGAAGAAGCGCGAGCGCTGCTGGACGAAGCGCAGCCATTCGCGCAGCACGATGCCGCGCAGGCACTCCAGGTAGGCGGTCATGGCAATGCCCTCGTGGCGGCGCGGCAAGCATGGTGGATAAGGCCTGCGGCCGTTCTCCACCCTGCGGAGTTCGCGGTGCGTGCTCGGTGGTAGGGTGGAAAACTCGCGCAGCGATTTTTCACCGGGTGGTGGCGGCAGCTCATGCGGCGACCTCCGTCAGCCGGGCGAAGGACGCGGACAGGTCCTCGCCAGCCTCGGCCAGGCTCGCCGCTGTGCCGCGGGCGACCAGGCGGCCGCGGTGGAGGATCAGCAGCGGGTCGTCGGCCTGCACCTCGTCGAACAGGTGGGTGGTCCACAGCACGGTCAGGCCGTCCTCGACGCACAGCCGGCGCACGTGCGCATTCAGCGCCTGGCGACTGGCCGGGTCGAGGCCGGCGCTGGCCTCGTCGAGCAGCAAGAGCTGCGGCTTGTGCAGCAGCGCGCGGGCGATCTCTACCCGGCGGCGGTGGCCGCCGTTGAGCGCACGCACCGGCTCGCGGCGGCGCTCGGCGAGTTGCTGGCGGGCCAGCTCCAGGGCGATGCGCTCCTCGGCCAGGGCGCGCGGCAGGCCGTGCAGGGCGGCGTGGTAGCGCAGGTTCTGTTCCACGGAGAGGTCGAGATCCAGGGTGCTCTGCTGGAACACCACGCCGATCTGCGCCAGCGCCTGGCGCGGCTTTTCGCGGATCGAGCAGGCGCCGATGCGGATGTCGCCGCTCTGCAGGTCGTAGAGGCGGGTGAGCAGGGCGATCAGCGTCGACTTGCCGGCGCCGTTGGGGCCGAGCAGCGCATTGAAGCGTCCCGGCACCAGGACGAAGTCGAGGTCGACCAGCGCCTGGCGTGCTCCGTAGGCGAAGCTGACCCCGGATACCTCGAGACCGATCATGGCGTCACCACCACGCCCCACGGGTAGCGGCCGACCTTGATCGACTTGGTCACCTTGCGGCTGGCCACGTCGATCACCGACACGTCGCCGCTGACTCCGTTGGTGGTCAGCAACTGTTTTTCGCCGGGGGTGAAGGCCATGTGCCAGACGCGGCGGCCGACCAGCAGGTAGTCGAGCACCTCGTAGGTCTGGGCATCCACCACCGCCACGTGGTTGGCCGGGCCGAGGGCGACGAAGGCGTACTTGCCGTCGGCGGTCAGCTTGACCCCCACCGGCTGCACCTTGTCCGGGTGCACGCCCTTGATCTGGAAGTTGAGGGTCTTCAGCGGCTGGCGGGTGGCCACGTCGACCACGGTGACGGTGCCGCCGATCTCCGCCGAGGCCCACAGCAGCTTGCCGTCCTGGCTGAACTCGACGTGGCGCGGGCGCTGGTCGACCTGGGTATTGTCGACCAGCTGGTTGGTGGCGGTGTCGATCCAGTGCAGCATGCTGGTGGTTTCGCTGGTGTTCACCGCCCACTTGCCGTCCGGGCTGACCGCCATGCCCTCCGGCTCGACGCCGACGTCGATCTGGCCGAGCACCTGCTCGCTGTCGACGTCGACCACGGTGACCAGCGCATCGTCCTCGTTGGAGATGTACAGCCACTTGTTGTTGGGGTGCAGGGCGAACTGCTCGGGGTCGGCGCCGGAGGGCAGCTCCTTGACGATCTTGCGGCTGGCCAGGTCCATCACCTGCACGCGGTCGGAGTCGCTGGCGCAGATGAACAGCAGCTTGTTGTCGTGGGACAGCGCCAGGCCGCGCGGACGCATGCCGACGTCGATGGTCGCTACCGTCTCCAGCTTGTCGAGATCGATCACGCTGAGGTTGTTGTCCTTCTCGTTGGACACGTAGGCGGTGGCGGCCACGGCCGTGTGGCCGGCGAGCAGGAAGCCGGCGGCGGTGGCGGCGAGCAGCAGATGGCGCATGGGCAGTACTCCGGATCTTTGTTGTTGTCGATGGGGCCGGTCAGGACTCGGCGAGGCGGCAGCGGCTTTCCGGACGGTCGTAGCCCAGGCTGTCGAGGTCGGTGACCGGGTGCAGGAAGCCGTCCTGCGGCGAGGTGGTGACCAGCGCGCGCGGCTGCACCACCGGGATCGGCTGGCGCAGCTGGCCGTTCCAGTCGCGGAAGCTCAGCTTGCGGCCCTTGAAGCCGTCCAGCGGCAGCTCGGCGGACAGCGCCAGCTGGCGGATCGCCGCGGGATCGCTGCTCTTCAGCTTGTTCGCCGCGGTGGCGATGCTGCGCACGGCGATCCAGGCGGCGAAGTCGCGGTCGTTCATCCAGCGTTTCGCGTGTTCCTCGAAGCGCTTCTGCAGCTGGGCGGCGCCGTAGGTTTCCACGGTCTTGTGCCAGCCGGTCGGGGTCAGGCCCTGGGTGCCGGCCACCGGGCGCGGGTACCAGGTGTGGTAGGGCACGTACTCGCCGAAGTCGCCGCGTTCGTCGGCGACCAGCACCACGTCGTACTCGGCGGTCTGGGTGAACAGCGGCATCTCGGCCTGGGCGCTGCGGCGCTGGTCGTTGTCGAAGGTCCACGGCTTCTCGGCGACGATCTTCACGCCGAAGCGCCTGGCGGCGCGGCGCAGGGCGTCGGCGTAGGCCTGGTCGTCGGCGGTCGGGCCGGGGATCAGCAGGGCGCGCTGCCACTTGCGCGCGGCGAGGAACTGGCCGAGGGCGTCGGCGAGCATGGCGCGGCTGGGAAGGGTGTGCAGCAGGTTGGGCGCGCAGGCGTCAGTGCGCAGGCTGTCGTCGGCGCTGCCGGCGTTGAGCAGCAGGCTGTCCGGCATGGCCGCGGCGAGCTGGCGCAGGCTGTCGGCCGGGGCGTTGACCACGAACAGGCGCAGGCCGGACTCGTGCAGGGCGCGCGCCTGCTCCAGCAGCGCTGCGCCGCTGGCGGCCTCGACGCTGTCCAGGCGATAGCTGTGCTTGAGGAAGCGCCCGGTGCTGTTGCTGTCCTCGATGGCCAGCTCGGCGCCGCGCAGGCCGGCGTCGGTCGGCTCGGGGATGACGTTGGACAGCACCGGGCCGCGCTCCGGGGTGTAGCCGAGGTAGCCGATGCGCACTTCCAGCGCGGCGCTGGCCGGGCCGGCCGCGAGCAGGCCGAGGGTGGTGATCAGGCAGGGCAGCAGGGTACGCATGGCAGCCTCCGATGGGGTTGCTGCCAGCTTAGGAAGGGAGTGGGGGCAGGCAAATATGCAGAAAGTACCGCCGGACCGGTACCAAGGTACTGATTCGGCGGCGGGATGCTGCTCTTAGCATGGACTCCGACAACAACAAGTACAGGAGCCTTGCCCATGTCCCCGCTCAGAACCCTGGCCCTGCCTGCCGTGCTGATCCTCTCCATGCTCGGCTTCGATGGCGCCCACGCCGCCGGCGACCTGACCCGCCGCACCGAAGCCTTGCCCGACCTGGTGATGGGCTCGGAAGCCAGCGACTACAGCCTGTCGCAGACCGAGTACCGCCTGGAAACCGGCAAGGCCTACCAGCTGAAGATTATCGCCAGCGGGCGCAAGGAGTACGCCTTCCAGGCGCCGGAGTTCGCCGGCGCCATCTACCTGCGCAAGGTCGAGGCCGGCGGCGTCGAGGTCAAGGCGACCACCCTCAACGAGCTGGAGTTCGAGGACGCCGGCGAGGCGGAGATCTTCTTCGTGCCGATCAAGCCCGGCAAGTACCGCTTCTACGCCAAGGGCCTGGAAGGCAAGGGCATGCTCGGCGTATTCGTGGTGCGCTGAGCGCCCGTCCACGATCAGCTGCGCGTCGGCCATGCCGCGCTGAAACGCAGCGCAGCGGAGTAACCGCCGCAGGCCGGCCCGCAGGGCGAGCGAAGCGAGTCGATCGGCTGCGAGCCAGTCGTTCGCCTCGGCCGGTTTTGCGGGGCCGCCACGGTCTTGCCTGGCCTTGGCTCGCCAGATCGTGAACAGGCTCCGAGCCTTCAGGGATCCCCAGCATGTTTACCCCGCTTTCCGCCCTGGGGCGCGCCAGCCTGCTGGTCAGCGGCCTGTTTGTCGGCGTGCTGCTGGTCTGCCTGCTGCTGATGCTGCGCCAGGCCGAACTGGACATCCGCCGCGAGCTGCAGGCGGCCGACAGCGTGGCGCGCTTTCTCGCCCAGCGCGCGGCCGACGACCCATCGCTGCTCCACGAGAGCCTGACCGCCAACCTGCGCCATCTCGAATTCGACTGGGACGCCGGCGCCCCCGCCCAGCCCGCCAACCCGCTGGCGGGCTGGGCCGCCGGGCGCTTTGCCGACCTGCCGCACTATCGGGTGGCGCTGGCCGACGGTCGTGGCCTGAGCATCCGCGTCAGCCCCGCCGACGAGCTGGAGGAGGTCTGGGAGTCGCTGCTGCAACTGCTCGCGCTGTTCGCCGCGGCCTGGCTGCTGTGCCTGGGCGCCAGCGGCTGGCTGGTACGCCGCGGCCTCGGCCTGCTCGACGCGGTGTTGCGCGCCCTGCAGGCCATCGCCGGCGGCGCCCTGCAAACCCGCCTGCCCGACTGCGCCCAGCCCGAGGCGCGGCGCCTGGCCGGCCAGGTCAACGCCATGGCGCAGTCCCTGCAGCAGGCGCAGCAGGCCAACGACGAGCTGACCCGCGCCCTGCTGGCCCTCCAGGAGGCCGAGCGCACCCGCCTGGCGCACGCCCTGCACGACGACCTCGGGCAGATCCTCGCCGGCATGCGCGCCCAGCTCTACCTGCTCGGCGCCTGTCGCGAGCAGCCGCAGCAGGTCGAGACGATCAGCCAGCGCCTGCTGGACACCAGCGAGCAGATGCAGCAGAGCTTCCGCAGCCTGGTGCGCGATCTCTACCCGGTGATGCTCGAACGCCTGGGGCTGGCCGAGGCGGTACGCCAGCTCGGCGAGCAGTGGCAGCAGTACCAGGGCGTGCCCTGCGAGCTGGAGCTGGACAGCGCCCTGCCGGTGCTGTGCGCCGAGGCCCGTGCGCACGTCTATCGCCTGCTCCAGGAGGCGCTCACCAACGTCGCCCGGCATGCCGGCGCGCAGCGGGTGCGGGTGGTCCTGCACTGCCGGGGCGCCAGCCTGCGCCTGGAGGTCAGCGACGATGGGCGCGGCCTTACGGACAACAACCTGCGCGAGGGCGTGGGCCTGCGCTCGATGCGCGAACGGGCGCGCTGCCTCGGCGCGGATCTGCAACTGCACGGCGCCGAGCCCCGCGGCCTGCGCCTGTGCGTGGATATTCCATGGCGGGAGTGGACTGCATGAACATCCTGATCGTCGACGACCATGCGGTGGTGCGCCAGGGCTACGCCAGCCTGTTGGCCACCCTGCTCGAGGGCGTGACCGTGAGCGAGGCGGCCAGCGGCGAGGAGGCCCTGCAGCGGGTGGCGCAGGGCTGCCCGGAGCTGGTGATCCTCGACGTCGGCCTGCCCGGCATCAGCGGGCTGGAGACCGCGCGGCGCCTGCGGGCACGCCAGCCGCAACTGCGCGTGCTGTTCTTCAGCATGCACGACGAGCTGCCGGTGGTGCGCAAGGCGCTGGAGGCCGGCGCCAGCGGCTACCTGACCAAGAGCGCAGCGCCGCAGGTGCTGCTTGAAGCGGTGCGCAAGGTGCTGGCCGGGCACACCTACATCGAGCACGGCCTGGCCACCGCGCTGGCCTGCACCGGCGGCGACGGCCAGGACCCGCGGCTGGGCGGCATGACCCAGCGCGAGCTGGAGATATTCGTCCTGCTCGCCCGCGGCGTCGGCCTACGGCAGATCGCCGACAAGCTGTGCATCAGCGCCAAGACGGTGGCCAACTACCAGACGCAGCTGAAGAACAAGCTGCAGGTCGGCAGCCAGAGCGAGCTGGTGCACCTGGCGATCGACACCGGCCTGTTGCGGGTGGGGCAGGTGGGGGCCTGACGCTGACTCGACGGCTCGCTCCCACGCGGGAGTCGGGCTCCGGCGGACGCGGAGCGTCTGTGGATGGCGTGCTCACGCAGGCGCCTGGGCGCGGCGATCCGCTGTAGGGGCGAATTTATTCGCCAAGGGGTGCGAAGCGCCCCCCGGAGCCCGCAAGGGCAGGCCCTTGGCCTGCTTGGCGAATGAATTCGCCCCTACAGATCGTGGGGCTGCGCGACAGGACCGTGGGGTAGAAAACCCGCGCAGCGGTTTTCTACCCGCCCAAGTGGGGCCGGCTCGGTGGGCAAGCGCTGCGCGAGTTGTCCCCCTGCGATTGGCCGGCTGGTCGGTCGCGGCCCTCACTTCTCCCAATCCAGCGGACACTCCTTGCAGCCTTCCATGTTGGTGCCCTGGAAGGTGGCGTAGTGGCGGCGTGCGCCGGCGAGGTCGGCGGCTTCGAGATTGGCATCGTTGATCTTGGCCTCCTGCAGGTTGGCGTCGCGCAGGCTGGCGCCCTTGAAGTCGGCCTTGTTCAGCCAGGCCATCTCCAGGTTGGCGGCGGTCAGGTTGGTCTCGTGCAGGCGCGCACCGGACAGGCGGGCGAATTCCAGGTTGGCGGCGGTCAGGTCGGCGCCGGTGAAGCGCGCGGCCTGGCCGTGCAGGTTCCAGCCGTTGACGGCGACCAGTCGTGCGCCGGAAAAGTCCGCCAGGCGCAGGTTGGTCTGCTGCAGGCTGGCGCGGGTCAGGTCGGCCCCGGCCAGTTTGGCCTTCTCCAGGTTGGCCAGATCCAGCCGGGCGTGGCGCAGGTCGGCGCCGGTGAGGTCGGCGCCGGAGAGATCGATACGGCGCAGATCGAGGTGGCGCAGGTCGGCGCCGCGCAGATCGGCACCCGGACAGCGGCTGTCGGCTTGCAGGCGGCAGCCATTGATAAGGGGGGCGCCGTCGTCGTCGGCCTGGGCGAGGGGTGCGCTCAGCAGCAGGGCGAGAGGCAGGAGCGGGAGCAGGAGTCGAGGCATGGCGGCATTCCTGTAGGGTGCGCCGGGCGCACCGGGGAAAGGGATGCGGTGCGCAGGGGGCATGGCGCAGCGGCGGTGCGGGACAAAAAAGGCGGAGGCGCTGGCGCCTCCGCAAGGAACCGGGCCGCGGAGGGGAGCCCGGTGGCGGCGCCGCTCACCGGGCCTGCGCGATGGCCGACAGGTGCAGGCGGTGAGCGGGCGCCATCAGCTCAGCGCTGGGCGGTCTTGGCATCCCAGCTGGGCAGCTTGAACACCCAGAACGAGCCGCCCTGGGCCACCGGCTTGGTCAGCTCGGCCATGTCGCCGCCCCACAGCGGCACCGCGCCGCCGTAGCCGGCGGTCACGCCGATGTACTGCTCGCCGTCCTGCTCCCAGGTGATCGGCGGCGAGATGATCCCGGTGCCGACGTTGAACTGCCAGAGCTCCTTGCCGGTCTTGGCGTCGAAGGCCTTGAACAGGCCGTCGCCGGTGCCGGTGAACACCAGGCCGCCCTTGGTGGCCAGCACGCCGGCCCACAGCGGCAGCTTTTCCTTGTGCTCCCAGGCCACCTTGCCGGTGGTCGGGTCCATCGCGCGCAGGATGCCGACGTGGTCGTCGTACATGCGCTTGATGCGGAAGCCCTGGCCGAGGTAGGCGGAGCCCTTCTTGTAGGCGACCTCCTCGGTCCAGTAGTCCTCCTTCCAGTGGTTGGCCGGCACGTAGAACAGGCCGGTGTCCTGGCTGTAGGCCATCGGGTTCCAGTTCTTGCCGCCGAGGAACGGCGGCGAGACCTCGACGCTCTTGCCGTGCTTCTCGCCGGCTTCCGGCTTGGGCGGACGCTGGCCCGGGTTCTCCACCGGGCGGCCGGTCTTGAGGTCGATGTGGCTGGCCCAGGTGATGTTGTCGACGAACGGGAAGGCGTTCTGCAGCTTGCCGTTGGCGCGATCCACCACATAGAAGAAGCCGTTGCGGTCGGCGTGGGCGGTGGCCTTGACGGTCTTGCCGGACTTGTCCTGGTAGTCGAACAGCACCAGCTCGTTGTTGCCGGAGAAGTCCCAGGCGTCGTTGGGGGTGTGCTGGTAGAACCACTTCACTTCGCCGGTGCTGGGGTCGACGCCGACCTGGCCGGAGGTGTACAGGCTGTCGTAGTCCTTCGGATCGCCGCCATCGCTGGTGCGCGCCCAGCCGTTCCACGGCGCCGGGTTGCCGGCGCCGACGATGATGGTGTTGGTTGCCGGGTCGAAGCTGGCGCTCTGCCAGGGCGCGCCGCCGCCGTGGCTCCAGGCTTCCTTCTTGCCGGTCGGGTGGTTCTTGTCGTCCGGCCAGGACGGCGCCTTGACGTCGCCGGTCGGCGTGCTGTCCTTGCCGTTGAGGCGGCCCATGTGGCCCTCGACGAACGGGCGCATCCACACCTCCTCGCCGGTGTCCGGGTCGCGGGCGAACAGCTGGCCGACCACGCCGAACTCGTCGCCGGAGCTGCCGTGGATCAGCAGTACCTTGCCGGTCTTGCCGTCCTTCACGATGGTCGGCGCGCCGGTCATGGTGTAGCCGGCGCCGTGCTCGGCGAACTTCTTCTTCCACACCACCTTGCCGGTGTCCTTGTTCAGCGCGACCACCGCGGCGTCGAGGGTGCCGAAGTAGATCTTGTCGCCATAGATGGCGGCGCCGCGGTTGACCACGTCGCAGCACGGGCGGATGTCGTCGGGCAGGCGGTGGCTGTAGGTCCACTTGCGCTTGCCGGTCCTGGCGTCGATGGCGAACACCCGCGAATAGGAGCCGGTGACGTAGATCACTCCGTCGTGGACGATGGCCTGGGATTCCTGGCCGCGCTGCTTCTCGTCGCCGAAGGAGTAGGACCAGGCCGGGGTCAGCTTGAACACGTTGTCCACGTTGACCTGGGCCAGCGGGCTGTAGCGCTGGGCGCTGGTGCCCATGCCGTATTGCAGCACGTCCTGGGTGCTGAGGTGGTCGTTGGCGATGTCTTCCCAGCTGACCGGCTTGGCCAGCGCCGGCAGGCCGAGGCCGAGGCCGGCGGCCAGCACCAGGCCGTGGATGACGCGTCCGAGCGGGCGGGGAGTGGAGGGCAGGAGGGTTCTTGTTGTCATGGGGGCGGTATCCCTGATCGGTGGTGGATGGCTGCGGGAGCAGCCGCTCGGCCCGATGGTGGTCCGCCGGCGATGTGCCGCGATAGGGAAGCCTTCCCGCTGAGTCCGGGAAAAAATCCCTTTCGAAACAAGGGTTTGTTCATGGGGTCGGAGGGCGGTCGACAGGCCTCCGCGGGCATCTCCTACCAAGGGAGGAGGGTGCGGGCACCAAAGCAGAATACTGGCGCTGGCCCCTGTCTCCCTAATATTCCATCAACGCACTCACGTCCCGGAGTGCATCGCCTTGCACCGCATCGAAACGAGGTTCCCATCATGAACAACAAGAAATTCCTGCACGCCCTGCTGGCTACCCTGGCCCTCGGCGCCGCTTCCCAGGTAATGGCTCATGGTGACGTCACCCCGCAGGCGGTGAACACCGAAGGCCTCGAGCAGCTCGGTACCGAATGGCGTGACGAGAACCCCTACCGCGCGCCCTACGAGAAGAATGCCCATGCCGTGGAAATCGGCAAATCGGCCTACACCCAGAACTGCGCACGCTGCCACGGTCTGGACGCCATCTCCGGCGGTATCGCTCCCGACCTGCGCAAGCTCGATGCCGGCATCGAGGGTGACGAGTGGTTCAAGGAGCGCGTGATCAACGGCGCGGTGCGTGACGGTCGCGTGTACATGCCGAAGATGGCCGACTACCTGAGCCAGGAAGCCCTATGGGCCATCCGCAGCTACCTGGAAAGCGTCGCCATCGAGGAGTAAGCCGCCATGCGCCTGATCGCCCTGGTGTTCGCCAGCCTGCTGCTGCTCGTCCAGGGCGCGCAGGCGCAGGTCCGGCCGTTCGACGACATCGTCGCCTCCGGGGTGCTCAAGGTGGCGGTGTACGAGAACTTCCCGCCCTACAGCTTCCAGCAGGACGGCAAGGCGCGCGGCGTGGACGTCGAACTGGCGCAGAAGCTGGCCGACGGCCAGGGCCTCAAGCTGGAGCTGATGTGGGTGGCGGCGGGCGAAAAGCTCGACGACGACCTGCGCAACTTCATCTGGAAAGGTCACTACCTGCGTCCCGAGGAACTCGCCGACGTGATGCTGCGGGTGCCCTACGACCGCAACTACTCGCAAAAGCGCAACGAGCTGGGCGAGCTGGTCAACGAGCTGGTGGTGATGTTCGGCCCCTACCAGAACGAACGCTGGCAGGTGGCCCACGACACCCGTCGTCTCAAGGAAGTGCCCAGTGTCGCGGTGTTCGCCTACCACCCGATCGGCGTCGAGGTGGAGAGCGTGCCCTCGTTCTACATGAGCTCGGTGTTCGGTGGGCGGATGAGCCGCAACACCCACCACTACGCCAATCCGCCGCTGGCCTTCGCCGCCATGCGCGAGGGCAAGGTGGACGCGGTGATGGCCATGCGCGGCGAGATCGACTGGATGCTCCACGAGGCCAATGACCCGCAGCTCAAGGCGGCGGAAAACGCCTACCCGGAGATGGGGCGCCAGCAATGGGAGATCGGCATGGCGGTGCACGAGAGCAATCGCCAGCTGGCCTACGCGCTGGAGAGCAGCCTGATCGAGCTGATCGGTTCCGGCGAGTTGGCGAAGATCTACGCCAACTACGGCCTGCGCTACGAGGTGCCCGAGCTGTACGAGGGCGAGGTGCAGGCGCAGGGCCGCACCGGCGAGTGAGGCGACGGTCCGCCCCGTGCTGTCCGTGAGCGCGGCCATGCGCTCGCCTGGCAGCGTCGGCGGGAACGCGCCGCGCGCCGGATCGCCGGAGTTCGGGTGCCATCAGCGGGGCCGACAGGTGCAGGAGGCAAGGCATGACGATCCGTAGCATGGGCCTGGCCCTCGGCTGGCTGCTGTTGAGCAACTCGGCGTGGGCCGGCGACGCCGATCCGCTGCAGTCGCCGATGTGGAGCTTCCACCAGACGCGCTTCCTCGGCGAGGCGCCCTACGAGTTCGACGACCGCGTGGTGCTCAGCGCACCGCCGTTCGCCGAGGACTCGCGCCAGGTGCCGGTGACCATCGACGCCACCGCCCTGGGCCAGGAGGTGGTGCGCATCGTCGCCTGGGCCGAACTCAATCCGATCCCGCACATATTCACCTTCTTCCCCACCGGCCCGGTGGCGCCGCGCATCGCCCTGAACATCCGCGTCGAGCAGGCCACGCCGATCCGCGCTGCGGTACTCACCCGCGACGGCGCCTGGCACGTCGGCTCGACGCGCATCGACGCCGCCGGCGGCGGCTGCACGGCGCCCAGCGCGGTGCGCGCCCAGGAGGGTTGGGAGGAACACTTGGGCGAGGTGTTCGGCGCGCGCTTCGCCCAGGGCGACGGCAGCCGCCTGCGCCTGCGCATCGCCCACCCGATGGACAACGGCCTGACCGCGGGCGTCCCCGAATTCTTCATCGAGCGCGCCGAGCTGCGCGGCGGCGACGGGGCGGTGCTGGCCAGCCTGGAGCTGCACCCCTCGGTCAGCGAAAACCCCACCCTGACCCTGCAGCTGGACGGCCGGGACGCCGGCCAGCAGCTGTGGCTGCGCGACAACAACGGCAACGAATTCGAAGCGGCGTTCTGAGCCCGCCGGCGCCGCGCCGTAGCGCGAAAGGAGGCACCATGCGTCTGTGCTGCATGCTTGTGGCGATCTTCCTCAGCCTGCCGCTGGCGGCGGGCGAGCTGGCCTACGACCTCCAGCCGCGGCAGATCGCCACGGACACCTGGCTGGTGGAAGGCAGCACCGAGAACTTCGCCGCGGACAACGGCGGCGAGATCGTCAACGTCGCCTTCATCGTCACCGAAGCGGGCGTGGTGCTGATCGATACCGGCATCTCGCGGCGCTACGGCGAGGCGCTGCGCGCCGCCATCGGCCGGATCACCGCGCGGCCCATCGCCCTGGTGATCAACACCCACCACCATCCCGACCACGTGTTCGGCAACCAGGCCTTCGCCGACGTGCCGATCGCGTCGCTGGCCGGCACCCGCGAACTGCTCGCCGCGCAGGGCGCGGCGTTCGCCGACAACATGTACCGCCTGCTGGGCGACTGGATGCGCGGCACCGAGGTGCTGCTGCCGACCCAGACGCTGGAGCCCGGCGTGCGCGAGATCGGCGGCCATCGCCTGCGGCTGCTGGCCTTGCGCGGGCATACCGGCGCCGACCTGGCGATCTTCGACGAGACCACCGGCGTACTGTTCGCCAGCGATCTGGTGTTCTACCAGCGCGCCCTGACCACCCCGCAGACGCCTGGCCTGGACGTCTGGCTGGCGGATCTGGCCGAGCTGGAAAAGCTGCCCTACACCCTGCTGGTCCCCGGCCACGGCCCGGTCGCCACGGGGCGCGAGCCGTTCGCGCAGATGCGCGACTACCTCGGCTGGCTCGACGGCCTGCTGCGCGAGGCGGTGGCCGCCGGCAAGGACATGAACGAGGCGATGAACACGCCGATCCCCGAGCGCTTCGCGACCATCAGCCTGACCCGCTACGAGCTGGTCCGCAGCGTCAGCCACCTGTATCCGAAGTACGAGGCGCAGGTGTTCCGGCGCGTGGATCGGCGCGAGTAGCGCGGGCGCTCGCCGGCCGAGCCGCGGGCTTGCTCTGGATCAAGGTTCCGGGCCTGGTCGGGTGGGCGAAGTGTTAAGCCGGTCAACGGCCACCGCGCCGTCGCGAGCGACACTGTGCGGGCGATTGGGCTCGATGGCGAGCCACGACGGAGAGGGACTTCGAATGAACTGCAAGACCACGGTGAATCCAGACGATCAGCACGAATGCTGCGGCCAGTGCGCTGGCGAGCGCAGCCCGACGCCCGCGGAACGGGCGCTGGAGCTGGAGTGGCGTGCGCAGGAGCGCATCGCCATCGCCGAACTGGTGGACCAGGCGCACCACCTGATCCGTGAGGTGCTCGGTGGCGAACGCGGCAGCGAGGCGCTGGAGATGGTCAGCGGCCAGCTGGCCCGGGCGAGCCAGCTGCTCAACTGGCCGCAGCCGTTCGTGCCTGCGGTACGCGGCGAGACTTGAGCCGGCTTTCGGCCTGCGAGCCCTGACGGCGGGCGGTTGCCCGCAGACGAAAAGATGCCGTTCCCGATGGGAGCGGCATTTTCGTTTGCGCGTCTGGCAGGGGCTTGGCGCCTGGGGGCGGTTTCTGCAGGTGTTTGCACGTTTCCGACCCGCGCGCGTCTCCGGCAAGAGGCCGGGAGGCAACCAATCATTGGCAGACGCAGAAACCCGAATCGGCGCCTGATCGGCAGCGCGAGGGCGAGCGGGCCGCTATCAGCCCTTGGCGCGGGCCGTCGCGATGCCTTGCTGCGCCGCCCACAGGCCGATGTCCTCCTTGCGAATCGCCGCCGCCATCAGGGCGGGAAACTGGTCGGGACTGCAGGCGAAGGACGGCACGCCCAGCGCGGCCAGCTTGGCGGCAAGCTCGGCATCGTAGAACGGCCGGCCCTCGTCGCTGAGCGCCAGCAGGGCGATGACCTGCACACCCGACTCCACCAGCTCGGCGGCACGCTGCAGCAGGTTCTTCTCCACGCCGCCTTCGTAGAGGTCGGAGATCAGCACCAGGATGGTGTTGCGCGGCTCGCGGATCAGCCCCTGGCAATAGCCGACGGCGCGGTTGATATCGGTGCCGCCGCCCAGTTGCACGCCGAACAGCAGATCCACCGGATCGTCCAGCTGCTCGGTCATGTCCACCACCGCGGTATCGAAGACCACCAGGTGGGTCTTCACCGCCGGCAAGGACGCCATGACCGCGCCGAAGATGCTCGAATAGACCACCGACGCCGCCATCGAACCGCTCTGGTCGATGCACAGGATGATGTCGCGCTGACTGCGCTGCGCCTTGCGACCATAGCCGACCAGGGTCTGCGGCACGATGGTGCGGTAGTCCTCCTGCCAGTGGCGCAGGTTGGCGCGGATGGTGCGGTTCCAGTCGATCTCGGCATGGCGGGGCCGGTTGTTGCGTACCGCCCGGTTCAGCGCTCCACTCACGGCGCTGCGCATCGGCTCTTCGAGGCGCTTGATCAGCTCGTCGACCACCTTGCGCACCACTTGCCGGGCGGTGTCCCTGGTTTCCGCCGGGATTACCCCGGACAGGGACACCAGCGATGCCACCAGATGCACGTCCGGCTGGACCGACTCCAGCATCTCGGGTTGCAGCAGCATGCTCTTGAGGTTCAGGCGCTCCAGGGCGTCCTTCTGCATCACCTGGACGACCTGACTGGGGAAGTACTTGCGGATGTCGCCCAGCCAGCGCGCGACCTTCGGCGACGACTTGCCGCTGCCGCCACGGCGCAGGCCACCCGGCCCGTCGGGGTCGTAGAGTGCCGTCAGGGCGGCATCGATTTCCTGCTGGGCCTTGTCCAGGCCGCAATCGCCGAGGCTTTCCGCCGCCGCTTCGCCGAGCACCAGGCGCCAGCGGCGGAGACGAACGCGCTGCGCGGCGTCCAGCTGAGAGTCGTTGTGGTCGGTCACGAGAACGCTCCATCATTGCTCAGGCCCAGCAGTCGAGCCAGCAGTGGCAGCGGCAGGGCAGCGCGCTGCGGATCCCAGCGGGTCGCCGCCGGCGCGGCGACGGTCGCCGCCGCCGGGCGGCGGGCACGCTCGCCCAGTTCCCGGCGTTCGGCCGCCGAGAAGGTGCTGAAGGTGCGCCGCAGCAGCGCCACGATGCGCTCGAAGTGGTCGTCGCTGAGTGCGGCGAGCCAGCCGTCCACCATCGACCACAGGCGCGGATCGTGCATCAGGATTAGCGCGCTCTGGTCGAGGAAGCCTTCCAGCCAGGCGGCGGCCGCGGCGGGCTCCACGCTGCGCGACAGGGCCAGGTTCATGCGCACGGCGCAGGCGTCGAGATCCTCGGCGTCGGCATCGAACAGCAGGCGCGCCGCTTGTCCGCAGATCAGCCCGTGGCTGGCGCCGAAGGCGGCGATCCGGCCCAGAGCCTGCTGCCAGTCCTGGCTGCGCGCCGGGTCGTCAAGCAGGCGAATGGCGGCGTCGGCGGCGCGGATGCGCTCGCGCATGGCGCTGGCGGCATCTTCGTGCAGCGCGGCGCAGGCGGCGGAAAGACCGATGGCCGCACGGGTGATCAGGCCATCGAGCACGTGACGGACCATGCCGGTATCGGTCTGGCGCACGTTGCCATAGCGCGCGATGCGGGTCAGCGCCGGGACCGCGTCGAGCAACTGGGTGACATCGGTGGCCAGCGAGGCGAGATCCTCGAGCGCGCGAGTGACCGGCGCCACCGCCTGCGGCAGATTGGCCAGCAACACGTCGTCCACCAGCTCCGACAGCTCCGCCAGCGATTCGCTGCTCCTGGCCCTGGCTACCGCACGGGCCGTGGCAGCCGATTCGACGGTGCTGCCCCACTGGCTGGCTTCGATCACCGCCACGGCCAGCTCGGGTTGCCACTGCAGCGACCAGACCTCATGGAAGGTGCCTTTGCTCGACACCACGCCGCGGGTCTGTTCGCCCCAGCGAATGCCGAGCAGGTTCAGGCGATGCAGCAGATGGCTGCGGGCCAGTCCGCCCGGCTCGCGCAGGTCCAGATCGAGCGTTTTCTGCGCCGCCTGGGGCTTCAGGCGCAGGCTCTTCTGCTGCTGCTCGAGGTCGCGCTGCAGCGGTACGGCCGGTACGTCGGCCGGTACCGTGCCCAGGCGATCGCCGACGATCAGGCGGTCGCGAATCAGCCGCATGGGGGCGGCATCGCCCATGCATACCGTGGTCTGCAGGGCTTCGCAGAGTTCTTCCAGGCCGGGGGCAGGGCGTTCGCGCAGGGCGGCGAGGCCTTCGGCCAGGCGGGTGGCCTCGATGATCTGGGCCGAGGAGCAGTCCAGCCCCTCCGCGCGGAACAGTCCTGCCGCCCGCGCCAGCCAGGTGACGGCGCGTTGCCCGGGCTCGGGATTGCGCCAGAGGTGCGCATACCAGGCGGGTGCATCGACCCCCGCCCCGTAGCCGCTGGCGCTGCACAGATTGCGGTAGGTCCAGGGTGCCCAGGTGGCTGCCACCCGGGTCTTGGGCAGCCCCTTGAGCAGCTCGTTGTCGACCTTGGCCGCCGGCAGGCTGGCCAGCGCCGGCACGTGCCAGGCGCCGCAGACCACGGCAATGCGTTGGTAACCGTCCTTGAGCGCCTGACGCAGGCACTTGCGCATGTGCGCTTCGCGCAGGGCTTCCCGCCGGGCCCGGCGCGGCGAACGCTCGGCCGGGGCCTGCTCGCGCAGGGCCTGCATGGCCTCGGCGATGGCGGCGAACAGCTGCTGGCCGTCGCAACGCTCCTCGACCATGTGGTTCCACCAGGCTTCGCCGTCCGCGTAGCCCGCGGCCTGCCCCAGCCAGCCCAGCGGGTCGCCGCTCAGCCCGGCGTCGCTCTCGGGTGTTGCGGCCGCTGCTTCAGGGGCCGCCGCCGCGTCCTCTTCGCGCCAGGCCTGTTCCAGGGCGAACTGGTGGGCGGCCGGCAGATCGATGAAGCGGGTTTCGATCCCTCGCTCCCGGGCGAAGCGCAGGGCCTGCCACTCCGGGGAGAATTCGGCGAACGGGTAGAACGAGGCCTGCCGCGGGTCGTCTTCGGCATGCAGCAGCAGCGCCACGGGCGGCTGCAGTTCCTCGTGCAGCACGAACGGCAGTATCGCTTCGGCGTCCGCTGGTCCCTCGATCAGCAGGCAGTCGGGCTGCAGCGCCTGCAGGGCCTGCAGCAGGCTGCGCGCGCAGCCGGGGCCGTGGTGGCGAATGCCGAACAGGTGGATCGCGTCGGACATGGTGCGCTCACTCGATCTCGCGGCAGGCGCGGTAGAGGTCCTTCCAGTCGCTGCGCTCCTTGACCACGGTCTCCAGGTACTCGCGCCAGACCACCGCGTCCTGCACCGGGTCCTTGATCACCGCGCCGAGCAGGCTGGCGGCCACATCGTTGGCGTGCAGCAGGCCGTCGCCGAAGTGCGCGGCCAGCGCCATGCCGCTGTTGATCACGGATATCGCTTCGGCGGTCGACAGCGTGCCGCTCGGCGACTTGAGCTTGGTCTTGCCGTCCTCGGTCAGGCCGTTGCGCAGTTCGCGGAAGATCTGCACCACCCGGCGCACTTCGGCGAGTGCCGGCGGCTCCGCGGGCAGCTCCAGCGCCCGGCCCATTTCCGCCACGCGCTTGTTGACGATGGCCACTTCCTCCGCCTCGCTGGCGGGCACCGGCAGCACGACGGTGTTGAAACGGCGCTTGAGCGCCGAGGACAGTTCGTTGACGCCCTTGTCGCGGTTGTTGGCCGTGGCGATGACGTTGAATCCGCGTACCGCCTGGACTTCGCTGGCCAGCTCGGGAATGGGCAGGGTTTTCTCCGAAAGCAGGGTGATCAGGGTGTCCTGCACGTCGGCGGGAATCCGCGTCAGCTCCTCGATGCGCGCGGTTTTGCCGCGCTCCATCGCGCGCAACAGCGGGCTCTCGACCAGCGCCTCGCGCGAGGGGCCCTTGGCCAGCAGCTGGGCGTAGTTCCAGCCGTAGCGCATCTGTTCCTCGCTGGTGCCGGCGGTGCCCTGCACGATCAGCGTGGAATCGCCGCTGATGGCCGCGGCCAGGTGCTCGGACACCCAGGATTTGGCCGTGCCGGGCACTCCGTACAGCAGCAGCGCGCGGTCGGTGGCCAGGGTCGCGACGGCGGTTTCGATCAGGCGCCGGCTGCCGATGTACTTGGCGCTGACCTCGAAGCCGTTGTCCAGCTTGCCGCCGAGCAGGTAGGTGACCACCGCCCAGGGCGACAGCTCCCAGTTGCCGGGGCGCTGGCGGTTGTCCTGCTTGCGCAGTTGGTCGAGTTCCTCGGCGAATTGCTGTTCGGCGTGTTGGCGCAGTACCAGGCTGGTTTCCATGATTACGTCCGCTTTAATCGAGAAGTTGCTGCAGGTTTTCGCGCAGGGTCAGGGTGTGTCGCCAGTCGTCCACGGCTTCGCGTTGATGACGGCCCAGGGACTCGCCATCCGGCCAGCCCTGGCGAGCCTCAGTGAAGGTCTCCAGGGGCAGCAGCGTGGCGAAGGCCCGCATGGCCTGCCGAAGGTTGTAGTCGTAGGCGCTGCGGGGCAGGCCGATGCCGTTGCGCAGGTGCGGCAGCAACTGGCGGCAGAAGTCGGCGCCCGGCTGCGCCTCGATGGGAATGGCGTCGACGATCTGACCGAGCAGCTCGGAGAGGCTCGGTCCGTTGCGCTCGTCGATGTTCGCGGCGATGTGCAGCCAGTGCCGTTCGCGCTCGTCCAGTGGCAGCAGGGCGATCAGCGGCTGGCTGTCGAGAAAGCTGCGCGCCAGCTGCGTGCCATTGGCGGACAGGCGATCGAGCAGGGCCGCCGCCCATTCGGCGTCGCCTTCGCGCAGGGTGGCCTGGTACCAGCCGCGGAGCATCGCCGCTTCCCAGTCGTTGCCGCCGACTGCCGCCACCAGTTCGCGGCAAGACAGGGCGCCGTGCTCGCGCCACCACTGCAACGGCGTGGCGGCCACCACCTGATACAGCCACCAGGCGCGCTGGCCGAGACCCTCGCCGCCGGGTACGGCTTCCTCCAGCTGGTCCTCCTTGCCATCGGCGAAGAAGGCCTCCGGCGGCTCGATGCGTACCGCCGGCTCTTTCGAGACGACCTGCGCGAGTTGCTTGAACAGGCCCTTCAGCCCGCCCGGCCCGGGCTCCCGCGGCGCAAAGGCGATGCACTGGGCCAGACGCGCGTTCATGCGCTGTCGATAAGCCGAGCCGGGCAGCCACGCGAGCAGATCGACGGCGACTCGGCGCACCTCCTTGCTGCGGTCGCCGCGGAGTTTCTCCAGCAGGGCTTCGTCGTCCGCGGCCAGGCCGGCGGCAAGCGCGCGTGCCAGCGTGGCGCGCTCGCGGGCATCCAGCTCCTTCAGCGCAGCCGCGAAGCGCTCGCGGGCAGCCGCGGGGTCGCGCACGCGCAGTGCACTCAGGTAGGCCACGCGCTGATCGAGGCTGCCGAATTCCCAGGCCTCGTCATCGGGCGCCGTGGTCGGGTCGCTGGCCTGTACCTGCCAGGCCGGATTGCGCTCGGCCAGCCAGCGCCCGCGCTCGCCCAGCACCGGCGCGACCAGACCGCGCCAGGCGTCGTCGCGGCGCGCCTTCTCGAGCAGATCGGCGAGCAGGACAGGCGGCAGGCGCAGCCGATGGCGCGCCAGTTCGAGCAGGGTCAGCTGGCCCAGGCGCTCGTAGCCTTCGGCGAACATCTGGGGGAGCAGGGGCAGGACAGCCGCCGGTGGCAGCGCCTGCGCGTCCGCGGGGGCGGGAGGCGCTGCGCGGGTCGTCGCATCTGGGGCGACCCAGCCGGCCTGCTGACAGATGTCGAGCACCGCCGCCGTGCGCAGAACGCCGGCTTCATCGCTTGCCGGCGAAACCGCGATGGCCGCGAGCAGCGTGGCGATTTCCCCGTCGAGCGGCAGCGGCGCAGGCTTCTGTTTGCGGGTGCCGAGCAGCGCGGTGACCGCGAGAGGTTCGAGTCGACTCATTCGGCGTTCTCCTGTACTGCCCAGACCAGTGCCCGTTCCTGCCAGGCGGTCAGGGGGCGCAGATGACAGCCGTCGACGCCCAGGTGCCACTCGCCGAACAGGCGCAGCGGCCGGCCACCGGCCAGGGCACACAGCACCCAGCCGTCACGCTCGTCCAGGCGCAGGGGCATGGCGCCATCGGCGTCCTGTCCGGGAACGCGCAGTACCCAGCCGTGGTCCGGCGTCCGCTCGGGTACGCCGTCATCGACCCGCAGCGGGCGCAGGGGCTGCCAGGGGTTCGCCGCCAGTGCCGCGGCCAGCTCGGCGAGCGCGACCCGGACGGGGGAGGGCGGCGCCTCGATGGCGCGCTCCCGCAGTTCCGGGCTGTTGGTGAGCAAGGCGCGCTGGGGATGGGCGCCGGGGTAGAAGGCCAGCTCGGCGGCGATCACCGAGCCGGTGAGAAAGACTTGCTCGAAGCGCTGGGATCCGTGGGCGAAATCCTGCACCAGCGCGACGCGCCCCGTGTTCAGGCCGAGCAGCCAGACCCGGCGCAGCCACAGTCGCTCCTCTTCCTCCACGCGCTGGCCGAGCACCTGCCACTCATCGCGGCAGAGTTCGCCCTGGCCCAGCACCTCGTCCTTGCTCAGTGGCAGGCCGAGGGCCTGGGACAGGTCGGCCCGCGCGTCGGGCGGCAGACTGTCGAAGCGGCGAAAGCCGTCGATCATCAGCTGCAAACGGCCGAATGCACCGAGCAGGCGCAAGGGCCAGTCCACGCCATCGATCATGCCGCTGCCGGGAACGCCGGCGAGCTGGCGCAGGCGGTAGGCCACGCCCGGCAGCTGCGCATCGATCATGCGGGCGGCCAGTCGTTCCAGCGCGCCCTCGTTGCCGAGCAGTCCGGCCAGGCCCTGGGCGACCTGATCCTGTAGCCAGCGCTCCAGCTCGTCCAGCCCGGCCGCCATGCGCTCCAGGCGCTTGGTAGGCAAGGCCGCGTCCTCAGGGCTCTTGCGCGCAGTGGCGGTGGCCTTCTTCTGCTCCTGTTTCTCGGCGCGCTGCTGACGGCCCTCCAGCCACTCGCCGACCCAGACCGGCAGCTCGGCGTCGGTGAACGCGCTGCTCTGTTCGGCGCGAATCAGCGCCAGCGCCAAGCCATGTTTGCAGGGAAACTTGCGACTCGGGCAACTGCATTTGAAGGCCAGGGCGCTCAGGTCGATCTGCACCTGATACGGCTTGCTGCCGCTGCCCTTGCACTCGCCCCACAGGGCCAGCTCGTTGGCCCCGAGGCTCTGCCATTTGGCGACGTTGCGCAGGCCCTGGGCGGCTTTGGCCGAGGCATCGTCCGGCGCCTGCTGAAGAATGAGTTCACGGGAGAACTGCATGGGATGCTTACTTTTGAGTCCGTTCGGTAAGGCGACGGATCATGGCACAGGCCCGTGTCCGGGTGAAACAGCCCCGTTTCCATGGGGGCTTCTGAGCGTCTCCAGCCGGTCGGTTTGCTACCAGTCGCGAGAGGGGTGTGTGGCGCAGGCCGAATGCAAGCCAATCCAGCTGGGGGGCAGGTCAGGGGTCGTTTCGCGGACAGGCTTTACCCGTACGCTGTTAAGCAGCGCCGGCCATAAGGTTGCTGAAGCGGCAGGCCGGGCGGGCAAAAAAAGAGCCCGCACCGCGCACTAGGCGCAGGCGGGCCCAAAGGTGGTCGCACCCGACCGATAAACTAGTGCACCCGCTCCCGGCTGGACCGCGCGCGGCTTGGCCGCTCGTTGCTCGGCGGGATGCCGAAGTGCTCGCGGTAGCAGCGCGAGAAGCTCTGCGCCGACAGGAAGCCGCAACCGCTGGCGACCTCGACGATCGGCTGGTCGGTCTGCTTGAGCAGCTGGCGGGCGCGCAGCAGGCGCAATTTGAGGTAGTAACGCGACGGCGAGCAGCACAGGTGCTTCTGGAACAGGCGCTCCAGCTGGCGCCGCGACAGCGCGATGTAGCCGGCCAGCAGCTCGAGGTCGATGGGCTCCTCGAGGTTGTTCTCCATCAGCTGGATCACCTCCCGGAGCTTGGGATGGCCGATGCGGCGCAGCCGCGCCGCCGGCAGGCGCGGTGCCTCGGCGGCGGGCAGGTGGGCGCCGGCCAAGGTCTCGTCGATCGCCGCCGCCAGTTCGGGGCCGTGGTTGCGGCCGATCAGCTGCAGCATCATCGCCAGGGCGGCGGTGCCGCCAGCCGCGGTGTAGCGGTCGCGGTCGATGACGAAGCTCTGCGGGCTGAGGGTCACGGCCGGAAAATCCGCATGCAGGTCGGCGCGGCACTCCCAGGCGGTGGTGCACTGGTAGCCGTCGAGCAGGCCGGCGCGCGCCAGTGTCCAGCTGCCCGAGCCGAGCGCGCCCAGGTGCACGCCGCGGGCGGCCTGTTCGCGCAGCAGGCGGGCGTGCGCCGGGTCGTCGAGCCGCGCGCCGCCGTCGCCGCCGCCGCCGCAGAGGATCAGGGCGTCCGCCGGCTGGCCGCCTGCGGCGCCGTCGGGGGCGACCAGCATGCCGTTGCTGGCGCGCACCGGACGGCCGTCGAGGCTCTGGGTGTGCCAGCGGAACAGACCGCGGCCGCTCAGCTGGTTGGCCAGGCGCAGCGGCTCCAGTGCGGCGGCCAGGGCGACCAGGCTGAACTGCTCGACCAGCAGGAAGGCGATGGATTCCAGGGCGGGCGGCGCGGCCACCCGCTGCAACATGGCCGTCATGGGGCGGTTCTCCTGAATGATGAGAGGGCGCTCAGCACTCGATGGCGCTGACCGCCAGGCCCCCGCGCGAGGTCTCCTTGTACTTGTCGTGCATGTCGGCACCGGTGTCGCGCATGGTGCGGATCACCCGGTCCAGCGAGATGAAGTGCTCGCCGTCGCCGCGCAGCGCCATCTGCGCCGCATTGATCGCCTTCACCGCGGCGATCGCGTTGCGCTCGATGCACGGCACCTGCACCAGCCCGCCGACCGGATCGCAGGTCAGCCCCAGGTTGTGCTCCAAGGCGATCTCGGCGGCATTCTCCAGCTGCGCGGGACTGGCGCCCAAGACCTCGGCCAGCCCCGCCGCGGCCATCGCGCAGGCCGAGCCCACCTCGCCCTGGCAGCCGACCTCGGCACCGGAGATCGAGGCGTTCTTCTTGCACAGGATGCCCACCGCCGCGGCGGCCAGCAGGTAGTCGACCACGTCGGCCTCGCTCACCGCCGGGCTGAAGCGCACGTAGTAGTGCAGCACCGCCGGGATGATCCCCGCCGCGCCGTTGGTGGGCGCGGTGACCATGCGCCCGCCGGCGGCGTTCTCCTCGTTGACCGCCAGGGCGAACAGGTTGACCCACTCCATGCCGCTCAGCGTCGAGCCGATCACGTTGGGCTTGCTCAGCTGCTGCAGGCTGCGGTGCAGCTTGGCCGCGCGGCGCTGCACGTTGAGCCCGCCGGGCAGGATGCCCTCGTGTTTGAGGCCGTTGTCCACGCAGTCGCGCATGGCCTGCCACAGGCGCATCAGGCCGCTGCGGATCTCC